>CBDCGP010000028.1:0-25124 GCA_965216655.1 Acidimicrobiales bacterium | reverse complement strand
AAAGCCCCCCACTGCTTATCAGCTTGACACAGCCAGGGTGCCCACATGGATGCTTCGCCTTACGTGCCACAGCAATACTCCTCTACAGAACAATCCTAACACAATTGTCATGCCAGGACAACACTACCTTAATACCACACGATCTGCCGCATCTAAGTCAAGAACAAGGCGTGACTCTGCTACAGCATTCTCCACAGACACCCCACCCCCCCATAATTGATAAAAACTCTCTGCAAAGTCAACCGCAGCGTCATCTGATATCTCACCATCAATTGCTATCACACTGTCAACGCCAGCCCTTTTGAACGCATCAGCCACACTCGAATCACTTGAGCATGCCAGCAGAATTGCCACTTCCACACCACGCCCACGCAAAGCATTATACCACCATCCTGCGCTAAGATTACGCCCATTGATAAAGATCCCATTCTCATCACCATGGGCACCTATCTCCACTACACGAACCTTGCTTGTCCGCAACTCCCTCAAAATCGAAACCCTTGTCACACTATCACCCATAAGCGCTCTGTACGACAAACCCGCATCAAACACAGCACCTCGCTCTGCATTTACGTCCAGATTAGAGGCAGGCCATATCCCTAGCACCAGCGAATCACGATTATCCTCAGACGATGTTGCAGATGCTTCACGCAACGAACGAATCGTGTCCTTCAACTCACGCTCACTGCGCTCTAAAAGCAAGATCTTCGAAATAAGCTGGTTGCGCTCATCTGTCAACCACGCTATCTGCCTCTCTAAATCCGCAATTTTCCTATCAGCGTCGGTGGACACACGAAACCAGCCACGCTGAAGCCCCAACACAGAAATCCCAAAAAGCACTATTGAAAAACCCAGTGATATCGCAAAAAACCACGTCTCCATCTATCCCCTAATTGCATAGTAGATACAAGCAACTGCCCAGAAAAAAACAATAGGTGTTGTATAGTACAATGCAATACCAGGATCCCTCGTCCAAGCAAAATGAAAGCTCAACAACATAAAAACACCTGTCAACCCATGGATGACTGATGCCAGCCAATGCTTATTAACTCTATTCTTGGCAGACTGAAATATCACCAGAACACCTACCACAGCATAGCAAACCATACGTATATCTGGTGCTAAGCTGACATACAAATCAACAATCTCCACCACTCCCCCCCCCATCATTCACCACAACTACCACCGCCACGATCCCCTAATTCTAGTTTGACAAGGTGACATAAGCAATCTTAAGGATAGGCAGAGAACTCTATTCCCTATAATTATATAGGAGCAACAAAAACACTATCACACTCACAAAAACACTTGACGCAAGCCAAAAAAAAAGAAACCAAGTCAACATCCACACATAAATCCCCCTTTTGCAAAAAAAACTGACAAACCCGTCCCTAGGCGAACAATACCATGCATACTACGTCACATCCAAGAAAATTCGTCGAAACTAGCCATTGACATCATGCCCTAGTCATGGTACGATGAGAATCACGAAGTTCGATGAACGTCCACCCCAAAGCCTGGGTGGACCCTATTGTCAGAAAGGATATTAACATGAAGGACTTAGCAGCAGAGATGGACAAAAAATGGAAAGAGCTCACCAAAGAGCTCAGCAAAGAGAACGAAAGCATGCTCATTCTAGCGCCAAGCCACATAGGCGCAGACTCAACAGACATGGAGGTCTTTGTAACAGACATATACAACAGACCAGTCTCTGACAAGAACTACAAAAATGTAGCAAGCCTATTCAGGCAATGGTTCGAGGCGACTTCGCCAGAGCAGTACCAGGAACCAGATCCAGACTCTCTACTTCGCCACACGCACGGTGGAGCAAGACTCAACGCATTAGCCAGGAATCCACTAAAACGCAGAACCCTTGTTTGTTCAAACGAAGTGTGGAACTGGCTGAAAGACCAAGGAAATGGAACTGCGGCGCAGGGAATCAGAAGTTTGTACATGAAAGGAAACAAAATGTGGGTATATAAACTGACTGAACCTGGTCTGTTTACGGTGGGATTTTATTCTCCATCCGGAGAATGGCACTCTGATTTTGATTTTAATTCAAAGATGGCGGCAGCAGAGCGTGTTTCTTACCTAAATGGAGAAATTAAAGCAGAAAAGATAAAGCAGTCTTTGCAGAATTTCGTCAACAATGTTGAAAGGAATACAGAATGTACACAGTAAGGCACAATAAAAAAAATTTGGACTGGATATTAGAGGGAGTAGAGAAATTCCCCATTACTCCCTACATTGCAAAAAAATGGGCGGAAGATCTCATCTCTACCGCTATTTACAAAGAGATAGAGATATTGCAACAAGAGACAAAATCTGCACTTTACTGCAAGGACAACTCCTCTGAATATATTCTAGATGAATATCTAGAAAAAGTGCATGACATTAAAAAAAGTCTGCGTAGGGAAAAAAGTGCTGTCTATAACTTCCTTCTAGACAGCATGCCAGCATCAGACATCCCTGATGTTCCAGTGTTGGATCCAGGGTTTGCGAAAGCCAAAGACTACGAGGATGCACACATTCTCATTGACGAAACTCAATTTGCTTGGCCTGCGGAACTTAGGCAACGGGTGTACACCTGCAAAAACAAAACATCTTTTTGCAGAATATCTCACATTTTGTCCAAGGGAGTGTTCCAGACACCAGCAGAGTTTGAGGATTATGTGGAGAACGTACTGCGTCCATTCACGCAACACGAAGAAACATATGATGGGGAGAAAACTGCAAGAGGAGTGAAACTTCTCACTTCGCTTCCCGATGGCGCCATAGGCAGTCGCTGGCGCACAGACACCGGTGAGTGGATGTTGTATGATGATGATTTTAAATATACCTGGTACATGGATAGGTTCAAAAGATGGGCTAATGAGCGTTGGCCGAGAGAGAGGAGTGAAAAATGATATACAAGATAATAGGTGAAACTAACTGGGCGTACTACAACGAAAACGAAAAAGAGTTCGCCGCTAAAAGCATTACCGTGCAAGATGAAAAGGGAGAGTATTTCTCTTTCGAATTAGGTTGCTTAAACAACAAGACGGTCATGATCATTGGTCTCTTAGATCGGATGGAGTCGGATGGAATAAGAAATTTGCTGGAAGAATATGTAATGCAGAATAGAGAGGAAAAATCATGACAGAGGATAAATTGCTCGACCTCATAATTGACGAATTGTCCAAATACAATCTTGACACAGAAGTTGAAGCCAGAATCGCCAACGATCTGGTAAAGACCCTATACCCCCATATGACTATCTGGGGGCATGGTCCAAGACTTGTTAGGACTGAAGATGGGCAAGAGTTCATAGGGAATTTATTCCACATCGGAGACGATGGGGAACACTACAGGGTCGAAAATGAAGAAGGGACCGTCATCATACCTGCTCGTAAAATTACACACATGGAATTGTTGGAAGGGGAAGAAAACTCATGAAAAGACGCAAAATAAGTGACGAAACAATTCGTGCCTGTTTCGAAGAATTGGGTGCGAGCATTGCGCTAGCTGCAATAGAGAAAACTTTGTCTATTACTGACCTGCCCGAGGATGTGGTCGAAGAGGCCACTGAACGGGAAAAATGGAGAAAGCGGTATGCGTCTGAGTTAAAGCTGTACCCCCTAGTAATGCAAGCGGAGTCTGATTGGTTCTTTAAGCAGATGCGGAGAAGCATTGAACCAAGAATTGACCAGATACGCTCTTTATATGTCCCATACAGATCGTATGTAGCCAAATGCAAGAGGATGCAGGAGGATGAAGAATGAAAAAAGTAAAAGTAATCCTAAAAACAGGCAGCGTTCCTGTACCATACAAACCTTCGTTCTTCTCAAGAATAGCGATGATTGCAAAGACAGAAGATGTAAAAGACATGTCAGACAAAGATCTCGTTTTCTACGAAGGGAAGCGAATCACAAAGAAAGATATGGAGGATGTCAACATATTCTACGAGGAGGATGGTGTACTGGAAATCCAAGTGACAGAAGGAACTGTCACTGTGGAAGATGATGAAGTCATCGTATATCGATTCTGTGATGATTCAAGCACCCATGGCGTTCGCAGGGGTGCCTGGATAGTTGAATAATATTTTGTTCAAGTCAGTAAAAATCTACTGACTTGAGCAGATAGAGCAGGAGGATTAAATCTTGAGTACAGTTAAAGACGGCAATTGGTTAGTCTGGAAAGTCAGTGATCACCCATCAGTCCTTCCTCCCGTACAAAATATGGAAACCTTCTTCCTTGACCTTGCCACCCAAATACAAGCAAAAAGTGCTAAGGAAGCAGCAAAGAAATGGGCAGAACAGACCGACAAGGATGGTGACTTTGAAATTCTGGAAGGAGCAGAAATTGATGTATATGTCGCCCCACTGCAAGACCTGTGGCAGTTCGAATGCTTCTCTCTTTCGGGATTCGCTATCCCAACGTATTTTGCGAAAAAAAATGATACGCACCGACGCATGGGTATCAGAAATGGGGGCGGCATGAAAGCTTCTGTAACACTTGAATCTGGGGTGTCCCCCCAGATGACGTACGTCATCTGGGCTATCATCGTAAACAAGAAGCACATCAAGGAACAAACTGATCTCTACTCCCTTACAGGGAGAAACATCGATGAACGAGACCTCCTCAATAAAAAAAATACAGAGGAGCAAAATAGTGACATGAGAATTGTGACAGCAAGTGGCTATGTCATCATAAACAACCACGAGACTGTCGTCCAAAAAAGTAGGGATTCATTTGCTAATGGCAAAGAACGCCAATCAGCATGGATCGTGAAAAGAGAGGCATCATGAAAACAATCTCAATTATAGCTGAACAAGGCTATTCAACAGAAAAATCACACCCATACGCAAGTAGAACATGGGCAATAATTGCTGAGAAAAGTGACATAGCACGCCTTGACGAAAAAGGACTGTTTGCTTTTCTTGGAAAGCCTATACCGTACAAGATTTTAAGGAACGTACACATCGAGCAAATAAAACGAGATGAGTACAGCATTCTGCAACTTCGTGCAGAAATAACTATCGATGCCAGCGAAGTCATTGTCCAAAAGACAGCAGAGTATACACTGCTCGGACAAGTTATCGATTCCACAGCATGGATCGTAAAAAGGAAAGCGACATGAAAAAAGTACAAGTGACCTTTGAGCGGGGAATAAGCAAGATCCAGACAAGCCCATTCACAAGCAAAACTTGGGCAGAAATATACAAGATATCTGATCTTAAAGTATCTGGTATAGACATATCAGATATAGACAGCATAAGTGACAAAGAAATATTTTTGCTAGATTCAGGCAAACCAGTAACAGAAAATACTCTTGAAGACTTCATTACCGAATTCCTAGAGTTTGACACATACCACTATTTGATACTGGTAGGAACAGTATCAATTCAAGAAAATGAAGTTATTGTTCAAAAAAGCAGAGAATATACCTTGCTTGGTCAAATAATAAGTTCCGCAGCGTGGATTAAAAATGCGAAAGGGTAAAAGGAGGAGATAATGCGTAAAAGCAACATGGGATGGAATGCCATGTTCCCCCAAGAGTCCATAGAGGAGTAAAAGAAAAGATGCACATCGCTCTGATGTGCATCTTTTCTTTTACTCCTCTATGAGCGCCCTTACCCGCTCGCCCTCGATATAATAATTCCCACGCCTGTCACGCTGGGGTCTCACCCCCCGTTCTCTAGCCATAGAGAACAACGCTCGCTCGAACCCTGCATCGCCAGGCAAGAGACGCACCTGGCCAGGATTCTGGCCAGTTAACATTGCCACCTGCGCTAACATCGCACGGTGGTTCATGTACACCACCAGCAACACCACTAAAAGCGAAACAAGGAACGGCCAGTATATTGGCTTACCAGCTTTTGCCAAGACTTCAAAGCGTGCAGTCTCTTGCTCGTGGCGCACAAGCTCAGCCTGGGCTCTGGCCCTTGACGATCTCGCCTCCTCTAATGCTACAGGATCGTAGCATCCTACCGCCACCACAGAAAGAACTAAAAATAGCAATAGCCACCTCATCACTCTACCTCCATTCTGTAACGCTTAGTCTTTTGCTCACGAATTGCCCGCAATACATTTGCTCTCTGCCTTCGTCTCCACCCAACGTCAATCCGCTCCGACGTATGGGCCAGCGCATAGTAAATACCACACGCCACTAAGCACATCAACAGACCTAATCCCTGCACTCCCCCGTCGAGCTCAAAAAACTGCGCCCAGACAACCGCTATTAGCATGGCGGTAGGCGGGACCATTAATGCACTCAAAACACCAACCCTCAGCATATTCCCAACAAACACGACAAGAATAGGCACCACAACAATAACCATCAACAGCAACATAGATACCCCCCCCTCTCAAATTGTCGTCGCCCATCGCCCTCACACGAGTGTCGCCCTGTCGTCCGACGACGGGCGACGACAAATAAAACAAACATTAAGGCGCCACAAAATTTGTAGCGCTCCCTGCCAGTCGACGCTCAAACTGCTCGTGAACAAGCACTCTAGCATGGACAGCGTCCACTCCGTCGCAAAAAACCCACTGCCTACCCCCCAGCCCGCCTTTCTCTACAACTCCCGCATCGTGGAGAAAGAGCATCGCTGTCGCCCACTCGGCCTTGCTCATCGCACAAGAATCCCTGCTATAACTAACCCCCTGCTCCCATCGAGACAGTACCTCGTCGATCGACGACCGGAGCCGGTCGTCGTCCTCAAGCTCTGCCTGCACCACCTCACGAGCCGACCCTGCTGCAAGCCGGAACTCCTGACCCCGCACCTCACGATGCACCCGCTTGAGCTCCGATCGGAGCTCGGCGACCGTCGCCTCAAGCTCAGCAATCATCGACACAGCCACAGCACGATCCCTGGCGTCCCACACCAGTCGCCACTCGTCCATCGTAAAACGTACAAGGCACAGCAGACCAAAGACACCAAAGCCACACAACACAGAATACAGAACACTCCGCTCGCTCAACGGATAGGAAAAAAAAGCGTCAGCGAAGCCCTGAAATACCTGTACGACAATTCCAGCTCCTATACCCGCCCAAGCGTTTTCTCTCGCCGTCGCAGAGACCCACTCAGACGTTCTCTCTACCTCCCTGCTCATAGTTCACCCCTCATTGCCAAAATTATGAGCGAAGCTACAAACAGCGCTCCCACCAAAAACACCAACCATGTTGCCAGCGTGACCAGGCGGTCAAAGCACCCACCTCCAAACTCGTAGGGTTCCTGGCCAGGAACCTCTCTCACCTGATCCTCTAACCCACGTACAGCAGGACCAAGGAAAGCATGAAGTATTGCAACGATAATTATTGCTAATGGGTTCACTGTCGCTACACTGACGACCAACGCTCCCACCCAAGGTAAAAACCAAAACATAATGCCCACCTTTTCTTGACTAGCTGGACAGACACGCCTAAAATAGACACGTCTGTCCAGACGACAGATCTATTTCTTATTGCTGTGGCGGGTGCGTCACTGATACCCCGACGCACCCGTCGACACCCCTCAACCGTCGACTAACCGTACTTTGATGCTTCCCTACAGCCAATGCAATTTCCTTGTTGCTTGCACCTTGCACACGCAACGTCATTGCGTGCGCCACCCAGTCATCTACTTGCACACTTTCCTGCACCGGACTGACAGTTTCACGTGAAACCTCATGCATTGCAAGCTTTGCAACTTGCACGCTTTCCTGCACAACGTGCAAACCAGAGTCCTGCTCATCCGTGCCTTCGTCATTTGCAAACTCGTGCGAATAGAGCGCAATTGCAATGGGTAGCCCCGGTGCAAGCAGGAGTGGGGCTAAATAAATTGCAATTGCATCGTAGTAGTACATGAGATTGATGCACACGCTAAACAGTGCAAATCCCCACGACACACGCACATTGCTACGCATCACAAACACAAGCACAGCAAGCTCAAGTGCAATTGCACCAAACCATGATTGCACCCACCCAAACCACGTGCGATCTTGCCCTGCTAACGAAAACACATGCTGTGCATGGGGCATCTGCGCAATCAACGCAAGCACCAACACAAAGAACAATGTTTGTTTCGTACTTAATGCCTTTACTAAGTTGTCCATATCCACTCCCTTGCTACTTCTGCTCAATTACAACTCACCATCTTATTCTTCCAAAGGTCTTTTTACAGACCACTCAAAAAACCCACCCTCGTTGTACCGTCGCTCTACCAGTCCATGCCACAGAAGTGACTTTAAGAAATTGCACACATTAGACGTGCTTGTATCCATCTTTCGTGCAAGCTCAAAGCTCGTTGTCCAGGGGTTTCTAGATATAGCGTCATACACACGACGCTCTCTATCTGATAAACCTGAAATAATCAAGCCCCGCAGAAAAAAAACTTCATCCACGACCGGCACCAGATCAGCTTGGCCCTCCTCAAGCTCCTGTATACGAAGCTCTATACTCCCCAACATTCTCCTCGTTGCCCTACTCACTAGTTACACCTCTCTCTCTCTCAATCTCATACAACACAACACGACGAACCTTCGATGAAACCTTTACCATTGCCGAAAGAATCCGCTCTATGCTCGCAACTTGCTTCTCAGCGCATTCCCCAAAAATGTCGTGAGCAATCCAATCCGCCCCCACCGGCCGACCGGCTCGGCGGAGAGACCTTTCAACCTTCGATGATGTCAACCCTACCACACGTCTGCTCACCACTACCCCCTTTTCGGCTCAACACACGATAACAGAACTCTCCCTGGCAAAGCTCCTGGCGCACCACTAAGGCTTTTATCCATCCTGGACCCACGAGCCATTGTCGCCGAGGGAAGCCCGCCACGGCGCTCCACGTCGTCCAGCAAGAGCCCGCCGGCTCTACCTACCTGGACATGGAGCGCCGTGCCCCTCTTCGCATAGTACTCGTCCAGCTGAGCATTGTTACTTCTCAGCCGGCCGTTCACCTCCCAGAAAACAACACCCATGACTCGATACTGTCGAAACATCCTCGCAATCTGACGATCCCGAGCACAAAGAACCTCATAGTCGATTTCGACATAGGGCATAAATATCTTCATCAGTTCCCCTAGTCTTGCCAGTGGAACCAACCAGCACCTCTGGCTCTTGCTCCACTGCGTCCCATACAGCGCCTTCACGCTCTCTTTTCTTGCTGGATCATACTGGAAGTACACAGCCACAGATCGCTCATCCTGGTAGACTATCGCTGCATTCATGGGACACTCTCCAATCTTTTTAGCTCGACCTGGGCATCCCTGCGTGTTGCATGCCACGAAGTGGCCGGACCGTCCACCTGGATGGACTTGCTTTGCCAGAGAAGCTTAAAACCATAATCCCTGGCCAGCATTTCCAACTCCGCTGCCTCATGGCTTAGCAGTGGGCGGGAAAGCATTTTCTCCACCTTCCGCCAAGCGCTACGACGTAGAATCTCTTGCCGGTGTCGCTCAACCGTCTCTCTCACAACTCTTTCACGCTCAACTCCATCAAAATTATTCATAAAAAACCTCCTCAAAAATCAAGAACAAAGAAATAGAAAACACAGCGCATGACATCACTTTGGCACCAACGAATGAATACGCTGGACGGACGCAACGTACGCCAAAACGACCCCCCCTATACTTCTATATAACTTACTTTACAGTACACTTACTTTTATACTTACTTTTGTACTTAATATGCACATATATTAAGCTGTTCTTAATATATGTTTTAATTAATCATGTTTATAGTAAAATACCGTCCGTTCTATATGTTCTACGGAAAAATGTACTAGTTACACGAGAGAGAACTACACAAAAGCAACGGATGGTAACGAAAAACTACCATACGTTACCATGAGTTCCGTCCGCACCGATACGGACGGAACTTATGATACGGATCGTTGCACGGATGGAACTTAGAATGTGTCGTTCGTGTCGTTGTCTTTTATTATGCGTAGTGAATATCGCTTCCCGTCATTCATGACGTAAGGGATGTCGAGCCTAGAAAGCTCCCGAAAAAACTTGCGATTTGACGTGCGAGCATTTCCTGTCCTTTGGCACCAAAGATCGAACGCCTCATAAAGCATCGTAGGTCGAGCTTCCGGCCAGGGTGTAATTTCGCAGCATGTGTTCACCCATTGCAGCACAGGGTTTTCCTCCTCTCTATAAGCCTGCTTGGCAGCGTTGGATGTGTCTGACTGCGTAAATTGTCTCGCCTTGCGGAGTCTCTTTCCTCCAACGATAGCCCAATTCAGTATCCCAGGCAGCTCCTTGCGCAGCTTATCCTTCATGTCGATGTCCACAACATCACTGCTGAGCTTTTTACTAAATGGAATCACTGTCATCCTGCGCCACATGCCATCACTCTTGTCGCTAATTGAGGGCCGGTCGTTCATAGACCACCACAGTTTCGCAGTTGGTTTGAACTGGAAATCTCTCCCATAGATGGGACGAGCGTTGATTGTCTCGCCACTGACAAGCTGCTTGATGATTCCCTCCTTGAGCGCCTCTGCGCCATCCCCTTCTGTGGAAAATATCATCCTCTTGCCGGGCATCTCGCTTAGCGAATAGTTCCCACTGTGTCCAAGCTGGCTGAAGTCGACAACCGTCACCAGAGATTCGTCGCCAAGTAGTGCCTGCATGGTCTCGACGATTGTCGATTTCCCGGCCCCACCTTCCCCATACAGCCAGACCATCTTTTCGTATCTGGTGTCGTTTGTGAGCGTGTAGAACATGTACTCTTGTATGAAGTGGACAAGCTGCTCATCAGTCTCGTCTGTTCCTGGCTTGATAAGAATTTCTTTGATCGCCTTCTCCCAGGTGGGGCAGGTGGCTTGCTCATCATATTCGTAGGGTAGACAGTACGTGAACAGCTTGCGTCTGTCGTGTGGAAGCAGGGAAAGCGTCTCGAGGTCCAGAATGCCATTCTTCAGGTTGAGCAGATTTTCCTGACCGATATCCTCTGACGCTCTCGCTTGTTGGTTCTTGAATCTCTCTAGCACAGAGGATGCCCTGCTTTTTGAGTATTTTGCTGCGTTGTGCATTTTGCGTGCATGGGCCTGTTGTTCCAGATCTTTTTTGGTCACTTCCCCCCGTGCGCTGGACTCTTCAATTTTCTGCAAAAAGGTGGCAGCACCCCTGTTCATCCAGTCCAGCAGATCATTCACTGTTTCCTCTATGTCTCTTTTCTTGTCGAGCTCCCAGTGGGTGCCAGACCACTGGTGCCACCTGTTGTACCCATGAAAGTAGATCCAGTCGTCCTTGCAGGCATCAGAGAGCGCATCCCCTATGCCACCATCCTGCGCACGATAACTCAGTGGATTGATGCCAGAGAAAATGCCCTGTGTTTTTTTGCCCTCCGGCCAAACAAGCTCCTCTTGCGGAGCCACCCCCTTCATGTCAAGCTGCTCAGCCGCCGCTCGCACCGCTGCTGTGACATCCCCGTGATGCTCGTACTCCATGTAAACGTTAAAGGGGTCCTGCGGCCTGGGATTGCCAGCTGTGTTGCTGCTATGCAATGGATCGTTCGACGACCAGTGATAAGAAACGTTTTCCTTTTCATCAATGGTCACGCCGGCACTCTCTTTCTGCCCTGGCCGGCTAAGCCGGCCACTGTGGCTATCTGTATAGCCGTAATAACGTAGGATGTCCCCTATGTCGTTTTTTTTATTGTATGCCCGTATGACGCTCTCACGGGGCGCAGCGGGGGGTGCCGACGTAGTGTCCTCCGCTCCATTTGCCGTTGTTGTCATTGCCTTGACGGACGGTGACGGGTCTATGTCAACGAGATTTAGTGAACGTGCAGCATCAAGTATTGACATGCGTTCGATTTCTGATATAATGGGAATCGAGCGCAGGTCGCCAGAGATGAGCTCATACGTAGTGCCTGCGGGATGAGTCGATGGGGGGATAATGGCATATCCCCCATTCCCCCTTGTCTCAATGGCGATGGATCGCCCTTGATGTTGGGTGTCGTCCGGCACCCAGGCAAGCTTCTGATTCCCGGATATGGTGGGGCACCGGTAGGCGAACTGGAACCCACCTCCCCCCGTTCTCCACACAGGTATATCGTGTCTGTCAAGCAGGTTACGTAGCTTGGCCTGAAGTGGCACCCAGAGCTTCTCCGCTGGATAGCCAGCCGCTTCGTTGGCGTCGATGTCGATGACTTCAACGCCACCGGAAACTTTTCCACAGACCAGGGCCATGGCGGAGAAGCCCTCGTGTAGCCATCTGCTCACGTCAGGGTACTCCGGCAACTGGCTTTGGAATTTCTTCCACGGGACCAGCGGCCTCTTGTTTTCGTGTGAAACTGGCACGAGGCTAAGTCCTGCATCAATAAGTGGGTGGATGTCCGCAGAACCCAGCGGTTTCGTCTGCTCCACTTGTGTGCTTGCACCCCTCTCTGTCGAGCTCATAATTCAACTTCTCCATTCCTGTTTAATTCTTCCCTGTGAATCTGCCTGCTGCTAGAGGGCACAATTTTCCTGGCCAGGACAGGCCGGTGTTCGTCTATGTACGCCATGGCTAGACGAATAACTTCCGACGACGAGCCGAGTCGGTAGTCCCTGGCTAAGCGCCGGAACAGCTTTTTTTCCTCATTTGACACACGGATGTACATCGCTTTGTCTCTCATGTATACCTCCTGTTTTTTTTGTTAAATGACTATGCGGAATACGGTGCTCAGCCTACCACTTCGCCCTCGTGGTTGTCAAGGCTTTTTTTGGTTTGGCTCAAAATTTTAAGATGAAATACGTTGACGTTTGCACGTACGTCTGATAGACTGTGTGTGTACCTATGAAAGGAGGTAGAACGTGAATAAAGATGTAGGCGCAGGGCGTCCATCAATCGATGCGGAGGTACTGCGTGAGAAGTTGGATTCTGTGCTAGATCAGAATCGTGCGCTCCTGCGGGAGCGCTACATGCTGCGCCATGATCTTCAGGAGGCGCAGGTAGATCTGCATGGGGAACGCCAGAAAGCCAAGGAGCTAGAGCACGCCTTAGCGTCTGTCAACGAGCGTGTTGAGAGGGATGCTAGGTCGTGTGCCGCCGATAGTATCGGCTTTGTCGTTGATGTGATCTACGACCGGCCAAGCTGGCGCTACCGGGTAACGTTTCCTGGGAGTGGCAGGCTTGGCAGGGTCTCCCGGGTGGCCTTTTCTACCCCAGAAGCGGCGGAGGCAGCAGCTATGCGACACCATGGCTTCTTGATGGAAGCCAACAGGCAGATGATTGAATCAAAAAGTAGGGCTCTGGCAGCTCAGCAAGAGTCAGAAGCAGAAGGGAAGACAGATGATGTTTGATCCAACGAAATATACAAGATCCCGGTGGTTAAAGGGCAGTGACATACCGCAGGGCAGGGGATATGTGTGTACGATATCCTCAGTGTATGAGCAGACCTTTGAGCAGACTGGTGAGACAAAGCCCGTCTGCTCGTTTGAAGAGATTCCAGAGGATCTGATCTTGAATAGAACGCAGACACAGACGTTGATCAATTTGTTTGGTGTCAACGTATCAGAATGGGTGGGGCAGGTGGTCCACCTAGAGAGTGCAGTGTCGAGCTACCAGGGCAAGCTGACGATATCTATAAGAGCAGCATCCGGCACCGACCAGGCACCACAGCAACAGGCACCACAGCAAGCACCACAGCAGGCACCACAGCAACAGGCACCACAGCAACAGGCACCACAGCAACAGGCACCACAGCAACAGGCACCACAGCAACAGGCACCACTATCAAATATTAGCGTGCCTGAAGCCAGAGAGATTCCATTCTAAGAAGGGAGGTGAATGATGTGGACGTATAAGATTTCTGAACCTGGCCTGTTTACGGTGGGATTTTATTCTCCCTCGGGAGGGTGGCATTCGGACAGTGACTATAATTCACGAGAGGAGGCAGCGCAGAGAGTGAGCCTCCTCAACGGTGAGACCAGAGATGCTTCGTCCGGAGCGGCTGCGGTAGAGCAAATAAGAGAGTCTCTACAGAATTTTGTAGAGAGTTTAGACGATGGACGAGACAACTGGCACCTCTCAGAAAGAGAGATGGGCAGGTACATTGTAAACAGGTACATTGAGCATGTTTCTGCTGAGATGAACAATGCCTAAGCTGTTTGGCGTGGATGTTAGCGACGATGTGTACAACGCCAACATCCACCAGATCGAGCAGACTGTCCATGAAGGACGAACTAGCGTTGAAGCAAAGATCCGCCGGCTGGCGGCGGAGCGGTTGGAACGCCAGTTCGATGACATATGGCTGCATGTGGGTGGTGCTCATGACTTTTGGGAGGTGGGCGTACTTTTTGACACAGAGCGTGGCTGGCACCTGGATCGGTACAATGCCGGTCAGCGCATCGGCGTTGAGATCCATGGCGGGCAGTTTATGAAAGTGTCTGGACATAGCAGTGTGAAGGGGCAGCAGAGAGACTGGGAGAAGCTCAACAGGTGCAATGAGCTTGGCATCACATTGTGGGCATTCACCACCGCCATGGTGAATGCTGAGCAAGTCGAGCGTCTACTTAATTTTTGTAAGAGGGGTTGACACGGCCTATGTAATGTGCTAAGCTGGAACCGTTGTAGACGGATCGTTGGGTAAAACGGGAAAATGGGTAGCAGAGGGAGGGGAGTTTTTCTTTGGTGCATCGATGACACCCTTCTCCTCCCTCCTGCCGGCCACCAGCGGTATTTTAAAGTTTGGGTACCTTTTTTTGCTGTCTCCTTTCATGATCAAAAAAGCGGAGAGAGAAGTTTGTCACTTCTCTCTCCGCTTTTTTGTTAGTTCCAGAACGACGAAGTAAACTCCTCATCATCATTCTGTTCCATCCCCTCGCTGTCAAGTACTGTCTGATCATCAATACTTTCGTATTGTGTGCTATCTAACAGTTCCCAGTCGTCATCCTCTTGGACTGTCCTTATAATCTGAATTTCTTCCCAAATATTCATAATACTGTTTTCCTTTTCATGTAGATTCGACTCATCAGTGACGGATATTTACCGCCAGACAGGGAACCGGAGTTCCCTGTTTCGTCGTTATCTACTGCGCTTTTTGTGTTTCTTCACTCGCAGATTTGTTACCAACGTGTTATGAAAGAAGTCTTTTTTGCTGGGGTACTGCTCATTGATGCTCGTAAGAGCATTTTCTAGTGCTTCGTCCTTCGTGCTCCCAGTTCCCCAGGTCGTCCAGGATGTCCGGCCATTGCTAGGATTTAGACTAGATACTGCTTCCCATTCATTCATTATTTGTTCCTTTCATTTCAACTTCGACTCGTCAGTGGCGGATATTTACCGCCAGACAGGGGACCGAAGTCCCCTGTTTCGTCGTTAGTTGCTGTCTTCCGCAACCACTTGCATTTCAACTGCGTTGATTACTTCTTGTAACTTCTGCATCAGCTCGAACATCTCTTTCGAGACACCTTTGTCACTTGCGACACTTACAAATGCCGACGTTTCTGCCATTTTGATTGCAATCAGTTCGTTCTTTGTCATAATACTGTTTTCCTTTTCATGTAGATTCGACTCATCAGTGACGGATATTTACCGCCAGACAGGGGACCGAAGTCCCCTGTTTCGTCGTTAGTTGCTGTCTTCCGCAACTACCTGCATTTCAACTGCGTTGATTGCTTCTTGCAGCTTCTGCATCAGCTCGAACATCTCTTTCGAGACACCCTTGTCGCTTGCCACACTTACGAATGCCGATGTTTCTGCCATTTTGATTGCAATCAGTTCATTCTTTGTCATGATACTGTTTTCCTTTCATGAAAACGATTCAGTTGGAATACTTTTTTCTACTACACCCCTATTATACCACGCAAAACCGTAGTGCGCCTCGGTCAAATGACGTATTTTCCCTACGTCATTTGACCGATTTTCATACGAATTTGCACAATATCTGTTGACAATGCGTTGTAAAATGGTGTATTTTAGGGTGTGTGTGTTGCAGTTACTGCAACACACATCTGGCGATGATCGGTTGTCAGCATTTTGTAATATTGTGAAAAGTGGGAGGCATGCAATATGGGCAGAAAACTTGTAAGGTTGGATGGGGATAAGATTCGCCTCTGGGCGAAGCTGGCAGGGTACAAAAATATCACTGCACTAGCGACATATCTCGCTTCGTGTAGTGGTGAGGAACGGATAGGAACGACGGCTTTTTTCAATTCTTTGGGTTCGCATACTTTTAAGAGTGCGACCTTGAACGCCATCGCCAATGCAGTGGGGCGTTCCCCGCTAGATCTTATCACGGTCGATGAGGAGGTTCAGGATGGGTAAAAAAAGAGAAACGATGACCCCCTCTGACGTTCTGCGTTCTCGTGGAGTAGATCCGGGGGAATGGAAGGATCTGCTTATGGCGATGGCCCAAAAAAGATATGGGAAACAGGGTAGATCGCCGGGAGCATTCATTTATAATGAGTTTCGTTCTGCGGGGCTTGGCGGAAGCTTCCCTGCCTCGCACGGCATGCTAGCTGCCGCCGGCTTGCCACAGAATGACGAGGGATGGCGTGCCTTCGTCCTCGAGAGCACCGGCCTGCACACCATCTCAAAAAAGGAGGCGCTGAGTGGGAAAAAGAATAGAGGCTCTTATGAAAAAATTGCTAGAGAGGATTTGCCAAAGGGTAGTGATCGCTTAGTGAGAAGCTTGGCAGAGAGGATGGACGAGCGGGATGAGCGCTTGTTCAAAGGGGCAACGCTGCGTGCCGGCGGGTACGCCAGTGCCGGCGCTTTTTTCGGGAAGTATAGACGGACAGAGCAGGTAGAAAAGCGGATAGGGCCCAAGCGTATCCGAGTCACACGTGTTTATATAGAGATTATGTAGGAGGATGAGTCATATGTGTCCATACTGTGAATCAACTGACATCGACAGCCAAAATAGTTGGAATGAGTGCAGAGAATGCGGGCGTACATGGTCGACATAGAGAGAGCTAAGGCGTCAGTGGTCATGTGGCTCATCAGGAGTCACATGGGTGATATACGGGCGTACCTGGACGGGGATGCGTCCAGGTTTAGCAGGATGGTCGTTGATGGAGGGAGAACCCCTCGCAACGCAAGTCCGTCCGGCTGGGCGGAGATGGTAGTTAGAAATCTTGGTGATCCACTGGTGGCGACGTACTATGCTGATGAAGCAGTGCGCATTACAGAGGAACTAAAAGAGCAGGGCTATATAGTAGGAGGTCATGAATGAAAGAGATACTAGTAGATGGTGAAGTGTTGAAGATTAATCGTTTTGGAATCATGTGGGGTGATCACATCGTGTCTTGGCGGTGGGTGAGTGATAGAAATTGAACCCGCCGCAAACTATCGTGGCTTAAGCCCGTGTAGATAGGCGGTTTTATCTCGGGCTTTAGCCGATACCAGAACTGCTTGCATTGTGTGGCAATATGTGGTATGGTGTGGCTATAAGCATCGTATGCCGCATAATCTGCGGCTCATGCGTAGACGCCAGGACACTGGCCAGGGGATATCCTCTGTAGCTTGGTTAAGCAGTGTGCAACTCACACTGTTCTAGCCAAGAAGCCGCCGTTCCTTTAGGGCGTGCGGAGTGTCACGTGCAGCCATCCTATTCAATACAATGCTCGTCGAAGGAGGAGGCAAAGGACCTGCTGGATCAGATTTTCTCCAAAGCTGGGCGTTTTAGAGCTATTTTTTAGCTTCTTGCAGGTGTTGGTCCCGTCTGCCCCACATAGCGTCCTGTGAGGTTGTAGGGTCGGTTTGGGACCTTCGCCATCGTGCGCAGCACTAGCTGTGCAAGGCGCATACCTGTTTTAATCAGAATGGGGCGTCTCATGTCGTTTCTGTAGCGGAATGTGAGTGTTCCTTCAAAGCCTGGATCGATGTATCCAGCCTTGTACATGTCGCCTCCCTCCCTTCCCGCTGAGCTCTTGAGCCACATTTCTGCCATGAGCTCTTTCGGAATGTACACGTATTCTAGCGTGTCGAGCAGAATAGACTCCATATGTCCTAAAAGATACCCGTCGTCAAGCTGGAAAGGATCACCCCAGAGCTCATCCAGAGGCCCTGGGCTACCCTCGTACGCACGCTCCACTCTGGCGAGTTCCCCAACACGCAGATCGACGCTGGCCGGATTGACCAGCGAGAGATCGTAAGGCACGACAAGCCCTACGCTCTTGATAAGTGCTTTAATCTGGCTGTCGCAAAGCGTTCCTGATTGCAATTTTTTACTCCTATAATGTTGAAATACTCTGGATAACAACACGTCGCTCGATTTGGACCGTGATCTGCGCTCTGTTTCCCGCTTGACTGGCGCTCTTGACTCTAGCTTCAATGCTGTTCGCAGCAAAAAGAGGTCTCGATGCAACGCCGGCCACCTCATCTGTGATGTCGAGCAGGTACCATCCACTGGCACCCGATATGGCAGTATAGTCAGAGCGCCACGCTCCACTGTTTACCGAAAATTCTATATCTGTTGGACCATAGGCTGTGCCAGGATCTTCATAGATGCCATAGACTGTCGACACTGACGCAGTGACACTATGATCGTGGTTCGCGATAGTTACATCATGCGTGTGCCCTGCGATGGACACATCATGCGTGTGTGCTGCAATGGTTACATCATGAGTGTGTGCTGCGATGGTCACATCATGATCGTGCGTCAATGGCAGCGTGACAAGGTTTGTTGAGCCACCAACATCGTCAGCCCCAAGATTAGCATTCAGCCCCACTGTTTCGTCATAGTACAGCTGGTGCCCCACCTCTGGACTCTGATCGGTAACGTTGAGTGCGTGTGAGTGGTTCGTCACAGGGGCATAGCTCGTTGTGGTTGGTGTGCTGGCGCCTCCTGACGTGCTTGTCGGTGTACTGGCGCCTCCTGACGTGCTTGTCGGTGTACTGGCGCCTCCTGATGTACTCGTTGGTGTTGAGCCTCCGCCACTTGACGTGGTTGCCGACTCTCCGCCAACGCTCTTGACTGTCGAGCGAAGCTTGTCAGTCCTAAAGCGTACAACTACCTGGTTGACAACAGTAGTCTCATCGCCAAGAAAAAAGTACAGGGTAGGGCCCTTATCGTCGTCGACGTGCTCCCTGTACGACACCGTGTCAATGCTTGGCGCAAGCTGCGCCAGGCTCTGGTACACTGATGACTGGTGAAACTCTTGTGCTGCCTGCTCCTCGCTCGTCGTTGGCCAACGCTCGACCGTTGAGACCATCAGATCTGTTGTGCGCACGCCGGCGGCGTTTATTTGTGTAGTCGTCTCTAGTATGGACAGGTCTCTATCGATGTTGACATATTGCTCATCGTCTACAAAGCCTCTAGCGACAACACGTATTGTCTGCCCAGGCAACAAGAGCAGGGTAAGCTTAGCCACGCTAAGACGATAGAAAAAGGCAGGGGTACTGCGCTCTCTCAGCCAAGCATAGGACGCCTTGAGCAGACTGTTTGCTGCCTCGCTGACATCTGCATCGCTATTAGAGATGGGCGAAACTTCTTTAAACTGCACCGCCTTGCTGTGGCGTCCATGGCTGGTGCGAGCGGTCTGGTTCTCTAACGAGTTCTCTGTCAGATCGCAGTAGTAGCTTTCACTATCCAGCGTGTGCAGAAAGCTTCCATAGATAAATCCTGTGCTGGTGGCTCCTGTCGTAGCACTCAAGCAGGTAAGCGTAGTCGAAGTAGGTACCGTTGCAACTGTATACGTTCCGTCGTAGTTGTCTGTGCCATCTACTTTCACCGACTCTGCAACAGAGAGCTCGTGAGCCTGTGATGTTGTTATGGATATGGTGGTGCCATCCCCTGATATTGAAACAATATCAGAGCGAAGGCGGTCGCCATCTGGCCAGTGCGTCACTGCTGCCAGGTCAAGCCGATCGTGGCCCTGCCCTGCCCCAAAAGGAAAGACCTTTGTGTTGAGATCCCAGCTATCTTCCACCTCTGCAATGCGAGTGAGCAGGCAGATCTCACCATGGCTTTCTGCTGCAACTGGATCGACATGCAGCTCCGCACGAACCCCCGAGTCTGAAAAGCTTGACCTCGGACCTATCCAGACAATGTTTCGACCATTGTTGGTCGTGCCCGCCCGGAAATGTTCACTTATTTTGGTTCCCACGTCGATCAGCGCACCAAGGATTGTGGCGTGAACAAACTTAGCCGTGACGCTGGTGCCGGTCGTAGAGCCACCGGTGATGGTCCAGTTCGCAGGCATGGCAGGAGTCACAGCAAAGGTTGTTACAAGAGCGTCAGGTGCGTCAGTGCTATTCTCAATACTGTGCTGCCAGGGCTTTGTTCCACTAAAAACTGTTGCCTTGCGAAGCTCGCCCAGTAGATCTGGTCCACTCCCCACGATAGTGGGCGGAGCGCCGCCCTCATGGCGCAGTTCAATTTTTTTTACCCAACCTGCGCCCAGCAATGTCACGGCACCATCCAGTATCCCGTAGCAGTGGAAATACCTGTCGTTAGCCAGGAGTGCTGCTCCGTCGCTCTGGATCTCGTGCAAGCGTAAATATGTCGCAGGGAACTGAACAGAGAACTCACCCGCCCTGCTCAGCCTTCTTACGTTGCGCCAACTGACTATTTCAGTGAGTGGTCCTGGCCCTAGTAGTGTGTTGTTGCTGTCGTACACATCGATCCATAGACGTGCAACGTCTGTGCTAGAACGCTCCTCTAGCGTTGTCGCAGTGACAACGTTAGAGATTGTGCCCGCTGCATATTTGAACGCAAAGACACGATAGTAGTACGAACTCGTCGGGGATAGCGGAAAGTGGGTTGCAAAGAGAGTTGTGCTATTGGTTGTGGCGAAGGTGGTCCACCCAGAAACACCATCCAGACTGTACTGCCAGGTAAAGCCAAAATGGTCATTTAGCCCTCCGGCATAGGTCGCTGAAACACGAATCCCGTAGGGGCTGAAGGCATGAGCGTATGCGGTTGGTGTACCACTCTCAAAAACGCTGGCAAGCTCAATATAGGCACCACTCCTGGTGGTGCGAATACCGGCATCCCTGACGAGCTCAACGTAGGCACCACTCCTAGTGGCACGAATGGTCTCCGTCGGTGGTGTCAGCTCAACATAGGCACCACTCCTGGTAGAACGTATGGTCTCTGTCATTAGTCAGAGATAACTCCCATCTCAAGCGCATTCACCGTCGTTTCATCCCAGGCCCCACTGTCTGGGCGTACAGTTCGTCTGTCCCAAAAAAGCGCATAGTCTGTGCCCAGCGTGAACGCTGATGAGGAAACGAAGTACTCTGTGGCACTTACCGTTGTTCGTGTTTCAAGCTTTAAATCTGTGGTGCCGGCGGCATTGAGTTTCTTTGCAATAGCAAAGACGATGGTGGCAGCCACACTATACCCCGTGGGCAACGTAATATCGCTCAGCGTGTAGTCGTCGTTCAGCCCAGACGTGTCTGTCTCAACGTAGGTCGTGTCATCATCTGGGGGTGTTTCATCCACCAGCAAATAGTTGTCTGTACTGTTGCCATCACTTCCGTCCCAATCTGAGCTATTCCCGTTTCCGTTGGGCGTAACGGAAAGAAATCTGAGATCCGGCACCACAGCGGTTGTAGCTTCTCCGACCGTATCGTCAATATAGAGGTCGTCATAATAAACGTATGAGTTCCAGTTATTGCTGGTTCGTGGGCTCCCAACCTCTATTGTGTCAATCTCTGTCGAGCCACCAGTTGTGTTTCCTGTGTAGGAAACAACCTCAACACCATCCAGGTAAACATGCACCCAGCCCGTGCTGGCATGAATCTTCATGTCAATACCTATATGGTACCAAGTGCTTGTGTTGGCAAAGGTAGCGCTGATGGCACTATCTTGCTCTGTGCTTCCCACAAAAAGTTGAAAGGTGCTGTTGTCTCCATCCCAGCGAAGATCTACGACGGTTGTCGAACCATCACGAAACCGAACAATGCTCGGCTCGTCGGCGACATTAGTTCCATTGTGGTTAATAAACAGGCCCATGCGCATCTGAGCGGTAGCTGCATCAAGCACAAGGCTTGCATAGTTGCTGTTAATCGTGCGAAATGCCTGCGATCCAGTCTTTGCCTCCGTGCCCGACGTTGTAAAGTTTGAGCTCGACCTAGTCGTAAACTCAGACAGCACATCCTGTAGCTCAGCATTAGCCTGCCATAGCCTCGTTATTGTCATCTGTTTGTCCTGTTAGAAAAACTCTTTCGTGTAGACATCAGTACCACCCGTCGTCAAAGTCAGCAGTCGCAGTGGGTGAGCTACCGCCACCGGTGTACGTGATCGTTATGTCCATACTTCCTGCTATGCGAAGCCAATCATCAATCGTGTGCCCACTGTCGTATGTCAATCCGCTATACGCATTCACGCCATCATTCTTTACACTCTTTGCGCCGCAGTCGAAAACTAATGAGTCGCCCGCAGCAACGGTACCAGTCCAGCTCAATGCCGTCCCATTCGTTGTCGAGAGGGCGACGGCTGTTAGCGCAGCGTCATCTGCGCTGACAGTAATAATGGCGTTGCGAACTGGACGATTGCCAGCGTTCTCCACACCAAAGGCGTAGGGGCTTCCCGTCATGGTTTCAGTTACATCTGCGTTCGTTTCCACCCACTCAGTAGAAGCTTCCCAAATAAAGTTTAAAACCTGAACCCCAGGACTATTATAGAGTGTGCGTTGTTGAACTTCAACCAAGCGAGCAGTCACCCAATGCTGCGTAAAGTCTGCAACGCCTGTCCTGATGAGCCGCCCCCGGGTGCGAATTTTTGAACGCAGCGCATCGATGGCCGCCTTCTGGCCAGCGTCAGTTTCCTCGGAGGAAACGACCCGCATTGTCACTGGGAACGGTGTGCTTGCGGGAGCTACACCAGATCCGAAGCTGTCAAAGCCCCCGCCAGCCGTTTCGATGTAGCCCTGAAGCGGAGGAGCAGCGTTAACGCCTGACTCCCTATTGTAGGTTGGCAGGACTAAATTGTCGAAAGCGACCAGCTTGTAGCTCATCTATGCTATCCCTATGTTGCGCATTGAGTCAAGGATGCCGGCGGCGGCAGCTTCGCGAACCTGTTCGCTATCAGCTCGCCCATTGAATGTCTGGTTCACAGTGATGCTGGGCGCAGATCTCTGCCCAACGCTGGCAGAGGCAAGTGCCGGCTGTGGAATTTCACCAATGAGCTCACGGAGTCCAATTTGTACATCTGTGGCCACGTCACGAAGCTTTGTTTGGATTCCCTTCCCTACGCCCTCTGCGAAGGGTTGTCCAATTTCTGTCGCAGCTCGCTTAGATGGAGACTGAATGCCAAGCCAGCCCTTTGCTGCATCAAAGGCATTTCGAGCAGCTTCGACTGCTGCACTCGTGAGAAAAGAGCCTGCACCTATTATGCCTCTTGCAATGCCCTTGATCATACTGGCCCCTAGCCCTGCCCAGTCGATCCCTAGGATCAGCTCAACCGTGTTGTTCAGCACCGTGTCGATGATCTGCTGAATTGTGCTCCAAATGCGGGACACAATGTTGACAAGTGTCTTTCCCGCAGACTCGAAGTCTCCATTCAAGATTTGCAACACGAGTGTTATCAGATCAAGGGTTGTCTTTAGCACCGTGTCAACAATCGTGAAAATGGTGTTAAACGTTGTTGTGACAATGGTTGTAATCGCTTTCCCATTTTTCTCCCAGAACACCTGGATAGCACCCAGTATGTTCTGAACCAAGTCACGTAGCAAAGGCAAATTTGTGTCAGTCCACTCCTTAAAAAATGCGAACCTTCCCGTGCCAAAGGTGTCAACGTTCTGCCCAAGATTCTCAAAGAAGCGCATCACACTAGCAACCACCGTCGCTACAGTGGCACCAAAGGCGAGAAGCCCAGGCAGCACCTGCTTGTCAAATGTGTCAAAGGCGCCCATCAGATGAGGTATCGCTGCATTTGCCATGTCCAGGATTTTGTCAGTAAGTGGCGTGACAGAGACAACCAGACGACGCCATATCGCACTTACTGCTGAACCAAAGGTGTCGTATCGCTTATTGAGAGAATCTGCTGCTCCCTCTGCGTTTTTGAAGGCATCAGCGGTGATCTCCATCGACAGAACTGCATCCTGGCCCAAATCCTCAAACTGTGTGCCTATCAGCCCAACCCCTGCCTGCATCAGCACACTCTGATCCTCCACGTCCTTAAGACGCCCAACAACCAAATTCCAGGCATCGGCTACAGACATAGCACCACTGTCAATGGCATTTGTCACCTCATCAGCGCTCAGTCCTATCTGCGCCAATGCATTTTCTGTAGTCTTGCTGCCATCCAAAATGCGAACTCTAAACTCTTTGAATGCGTCCGCCGCCTTATCTGTGCCCAGCATACCGCCTTGCAGACCACTCTGCATGATGCTGAAAAACTCCTCTGCGCTGGCCCCACCATTCCCGAACTGCACAGAGTACTCGTTTATCGTCTCCAAAAAGTCGTCGGATCGATTAAGTCCTTGCTGGAAACCAGACGCTATCAGATCAAACGCTTCATCAGCGCTCAACCCAAAGTTTTCCATCAAGCTTTTGGCAGTAGAGACGCTTTCGTTGACATCCTTGCCAAACGTGTCACGCAACGCAAGCGCTTTCTCAGTAATGCGTTGCAAACTCGGATCATCGGCGGCAAAGCCAAGTTGACGTGTGACTTCCGTAATTGATTTGCCGGCGTCGGCAATACTATCAGCGAAGTTGTTTCCATATACCTGCTTGGCAACCTCTGCAAACTTCTCCGCTTCCTCTGTTGGCAAGCCGAGAGACGCAGCCATGTCTGCCGCTGCCTTCTCTGTCTCTTTCGACACGTTGAGCGCAGCAATGCCCACAGAAGCTACTGCTGCCGCAGCGGTCGTGGCAGCGCCAACAACAACGCCACCCAATACCTTCGTGGCCGTACCGCCCAGTGCGCCTGCCCAACTCTTTGTTTTCTTTTTCGAACCGTCTAGATCCTTTTCAAGGCGACTGTCATCTGCCCCAATAAAGACCAAAACATCAGAAAGCTTTACTGCCATGTGGCCCCCATCATGCTCATCATCTCGTCTGCGCTGACTCTCTTTTCTTGCTTGTCGCCTCCAAACAAGACCTTCGCCATCGTCACCGCAGAGAGCTTGGCCTCAAACTGCTTGCGTCTAAGGTATCCAGTAAGCAGCTTCACCCGTTCGAGCTCATCAAGCTCGCCCTCTAGATCTCCCCATTCTGAGATAGCGAGTTCTTGGATGTCTGCATGCTTGGTTTTGTCGGAGAGCCACTCGCTAGACTCTGCA
>CBDCGP010000027.1:0-44580 GCA_965216655.1 Acidimicrobiales bacterium | reverse complement strand
CGCTGTTCACCACGTATCACCCCGAAGCCCTCAACCCGAGCGGGCGGCAGTTCGCGATGTGGGACGTCACCAGCGACGGCCAAGGGCTGATCACGCTCGTCGGCGACCACGTCGATTTCGACGAGCGACGACAGACCGCCCGGGTCGTCATGGTGCCCGACAGCGGCGACCACGAGGTGATCGACCTTCCGTCCGGGGCGCCTGTGTCGGGTGCCTACGATGTCGAGTACCGCCCGGATGGGTCGTTGGTGGTCGCGGGGTGGGAGAATCTCGACGGTGTGCGCCGCCCGGCGATCTGGGAACAGACCGGAGACGAGTTCCCGGCCGTCGAGTTGCCGGGTGGCGAGCGCGGCGAAGTCTACGTGCTGAGTGCCGCCGGCAGTGCCGCCATCGGCGTTTTCGAAACCGACGAAGGAACGGTCTCGGTGGTGTGGGTCGAAAACGGCGGTGAGTGGTCGGCCGTCGAGATCGAAGCTCCGCCGGGTAGCGAGGAGGCGGTGTTGCGTGGCATCGCCGAGATGGGGTCCGGCGGGGATCTGATCGTGGTGGGGCGCGGCTTCACGCCGGGTTCAGGCGACCACGTCACCGGTTTCTGGGAGATCGACCGGGATACGTTGACGCCGACGTGGCGGGTGCCACCGGGCATCGACGACGGCGTTGTGCTGAGCGGCGTTTCCACCACCTCCGACGGCGGTCTGGTGGTGGTGGGCGGCACAACGTTCGAGGAGGGCGATCCGTTGGTCTACCGCATCGACGACTATGAGCCGGGTACCGATGCAGGCTGGTCGTCGGTGGCCGTCACGGTCGACACGGCCGATCGGTTCGGCACCGAGGGTGAGGGCCTGGGCGGTGTCGATGCCGATGGTGACCGTCTCGTGACCTGGACCTGGTCCGCCTACACCCGCCACGTCCTCGAGTCGACCGACGGGGGACGTACGTGGTCCCAGCTCGGCTACCTGGCCGACCAGAACCGGGCGGGGCAACAGGTCACCGGCGCGACCGTCACGGCCGACCGGGTGGTGCTCGGCCACGGTCTCTCCATGCAGGCCTGGGTCGACGGTTCGTGGCGGAGGTTCTCAGGGCAGTGGTCCGAACGCAGCGACTGGACGGTCAGTACCACTCGGATCGGCGCCGGCGACACCGACATCGTGCTGGCCACGATGGTGCAGCGGCCCACCACCGATCCGGGTATCGAGCAGATGCAGGTCTGGACCTCCACCGACGGCCGCGAGTGGACCGACATGGAGGTGCGGGCCGCCGGAGGGCGTTCCAGGATGGTCATGACTCGCTCGGGCCCGTCGGCGTGGCTGTTCACGGTCGGCACCACGTTCGGCCGGGATCCGCTCAACGTGTGGAGTGCGTCCGAGGGCCAATGGTTGGCCGAGAACCACCCTGCCGCTGATCCGTTCGTCCGGTCACTTCCGCTGGTCGCCACCGACACGGGCGATGGCGGCGCAGTTGTCGCCACCTTCGACTTCAATCCCGAACAGGCCGAGCTGGTGCCGAAGGTCGTGGCGCCCGATGGTTCGCTGACAACCGGATCGTTCGGTGTCGCCCGGGCCGAGTCGTTCGACGCGTGGGTCGGCTGCCTTGCCCGGGTCGGCGATCGGTTCGTCGCCGTGCTGGTCGCCGACGACGAGCCCGACATCTTGTTGACGAGCAGCGACGGGCTCGCCTGGACGGCGGTGGCCGAGGGCCTTGCGTCCCAACCGGTCAGCGGCTGCCACGAGGTCGATGGTGAACTGCTGGCGGTTGTCGGCGGGCGCGACGATGAGCAGCTGGTTCCGTTGTCTACCGACGGCGTGGTCGGCGAACCGGTGGCCATGCCCGACGATGCCCGGGTCCGGGAGGTCCTCGACATTGACGGTCGGCGGGTGGCCTTCGGGTGGGCCCGCGGCGATGTCGACGTGGCCGCGCTCTGGTGGGACACGGCCGATGGCTGGAACCGGTTGCCGGTCGACGAGGCCGGGCTCGGCAGCGACGCGTTCGGGGGCTCGAGTGAGGTGTTCGAGGTGTATTTGACCGACGAGGAGATCGTGCTGCTCGGCGACGACCAGATCGGCCCGGTCGTCTGGACGGCCGACCGGGCCGAGTTCGTCGCGCGTCTCGACCGGGAATCAGACGGGTAGCGGAGTCGGGGCGGGCCGAGGATCTCGATACCGTAGCGGGCGTCGAGGGGAAGGGGCGAACAGGTCGACGGTCGTCGAGTCGGGCGCGCCCCACCGGCTGATCAACTCCGCCCAGGCATGTATCACCGGCCGGGCCGTGTGCGTCTACCTGGTAGTTGTTCCGAAGGGAGCCGAGCCATGTCCCAGCAGGCCAAACAGCGTTCGTCGCTTATGCAGCCGATCATCGTCGGCGTCGTACTGGCGCTGCTCGTCGGCTCGTCGTCGCCCTGGTGGTGGGACGAGGTGTTCTCCGCGGGTGGCTCCGATACCTCCACGGTGCCCGCAAGCCCGGTGATCACCGGTGGCGGCTCCGACACCGATGCCGGTGGGGCGACCGGTGGCAGCAGCGACGAGCCGTCGGGTTCGCCGGGAGGCGACGACATCTCCCCCACTTCCAGCAACGGATCCGGCTGTGAGATCGTCATCGAGAATCCGCTGGTCACCCTCTATGAGGACACCGATACGTTCGGGTTGGAGGCCGGGCGGGCCGCCCCCGGCACCTACGCCGTACAGGAGACCAGGACGGTCACCTTCGCCGGTAACCCGCAGCGCTGGTTCCGGATCACCTCGGGCGGCGTCACGGGCTGGCTGCAGGACAGCTCCATCCTCATCGCCGCCAAGTCGGGACCCTGCACCTGACGGCGCGCCCCGCAACCACTTGGGGTAGGGTCGGACCCATGAGCGGCGAATCGGCGGCCACGTGTGCCCTGATCGTGATCGACATGCAGAACGACTTCTGCCCCGGCGGGGCGCTGGAGGTGGCCGACGGCGATGCGGTCGTGCCGGTGGCCAACGACCTGTTGTCCGACACCGATGGGTTCGGCGTTCGGGTGCTCACCCAGGATTGGCACCCGGCCGACCACATATCGTTCGCGGTCAACAACCCCGGGCAGGATCCGTACTCGGTGATCGAGGCGTCGTACGGCCCGCAGGTGATGTGGCCGACGCACTGCGTGCAGGGGTCGCCGGGGGCGGCCTTCCATCCGGATCTGGCGGCCGACCGAGCCGACATGATCGTACGCAAGGGATTCCGTCAGGCCGTCGACTCGTATTCCGCGTTCTTCGAGAACGACCAGACGACCCCGACCGGACTCGACGGGTACCTCCGATCGCGGGGCGTCGAGTCATTGGTGATGATGGGCTTGGCCACGGACTTCTGTGTGCGGTACTCGGCGGTCGACGGGGCCAAGCTGGGCTACGCCGTGACCGTGATGCTCGACGGATGCCGGGCCATCGACCTCGATGGCTCCCTCGCCGATGCGCTGGCGGAGATGGAGTCGGTCGGGGTGACCGTCACCGGCTGACGAGCTCGCGGCTCCTCTGTGGTCAGGGCTCCAGCGTGCGGACCCGCACGGCGCTGGGATCGATCGTGCAGTCGATCTCGGCGGCTGCGGCGATGGCGTCGCCGTCGCATTGCACCGGCACCGGTTCGCTCCAGGCGATGGCAACGTCGGTTCCTTGGGTGAAGACGGCGTCGCCGGAGGCCGGCAGCCGACCGCGCACGCGAGCCCACATGGTCCGGACGTATGACCGGCGACCGCCCTTGATCACCACGACGTCGAGCACGCCGTCGTCGGGTTCGGCGTCGGGTGCGATCTTGAACGATGCCGAACCCCGTTCGCCGACGTTGAGGACCAACACGGTGATTGCGTCGCCCTCGTGGACCGTCTGGCCGTCGACGGTGACGGTGCAGGGTCGGGGTCGACTCACGACCAGCTTGACCACGCCGACGAGGGCGTAACCGAGACGGCCGAATCGCTTGACCCGATCGTCGGTGGCCTCGATGACGGCGGCGTCGTAGCCGGACGTCGAGTTGAGGATGAAGGTCTGATCACCACAGCGGCCGAGGTCGAGCCTCCGCACGCTGCCCTCGTCGATCGCCTCGGCGGCATCCGCGATGGTTTCCACCCCGAGGACCCGGGCGAGAAGGTTGACGGTGCCGCCGGGTACGACGGCGAGGTCGGCATCGGTGCCGGCCACGGCTTCGGCCACCGTACGCTGTGTGCCGTCACCGCCGATCGCCGCCACGGCATCGGCTCCGTCCGCCACCGCGCCTTCCGCCGCTTCGGAGATCTCGTCGGGGGTGGGCGGCTCGATGACGTCGGCGTCCACATCGACATGGTCGGCGAGCTCATCGGCCGCCTCCGACCGTTTCGGATTCACGATGGCCCGCACGTCGTCTTCGCCGTTGTCGACCATCTCGTCGGGACTCCTGTCCTCGCCCACGATCAGCGGGCTCTACTCGGTCAACGATACCGCGCCAGGCTGAGCCGAGGTCGGGGTGCGGGCCAGGCGGCGGTCGATCCGGGTCGACCAGATACCGGCCACGAGGATCAGCGCACAGCCGATGAGGGTGAAGGCGTCAGGCGTTTCGTCGAAGGCGAGGGATCCGATCACCACGGCGCCGACGAGCGTCGAGTACCGGAACGGAGCGGAGACGCTGAGGTCGCCGACCCGCACCGTCTGGATGATGAACACGTAGCCGATCATGAGGAAACCGCACGCGAAGGCCAGGTAGAGGAGCGCTCGGGGCGTGACCGGATTCCACGCCGTGAGTGCGGTGAGCGTGCCGGTCATCGTGGTGATGGCGACGGCGGTGAAGAGGGCGATCGGGAGGGCGGGGGCGTCGGCGGCGACGTTGCGGGTGGCGACCTCCCGCACCACGAGGGCGACGGCGCTGGCCACCACCACGAGCGACCACAGGGAGAAGTCGCCGGGCGTCGGCCGCATAACGGCGATGACCCCGGCGAACCCGAGGGCGACCGCGAGGTAATGGGCGGTGGTGACGTGTTCCCCGAGGAAGACGGCGGCCACGACGGTGACGGCGAAGGGAACGACCATGAGGATCGTCTGGGCGTTGGCGAAGTCGAGGTTGACGAGCGCGGCGAAGAACAGCGCCGTGCCGACGACCTCGGCCGCGACCCTGGTGACGACGGGGCGGTTGAGGACGTGACGGCGGTCGAGGGGTCGCGTTGCTTCGTGCCGTCGCCCGACGGCCCAGGCGGCGAAGAGGCTCGACATGGCGATACCGCGGATGAACAGGGCCTGGTAGACGTTGAGCCCGACGTCGGTGGCGGCCCGTATGAGGGCGTCGTTGATCACGTACCCCAGCGATCCGATGACCATGTAGAGCGATCCGAGCGCATTGGCCGACAGGCGCCGGTGTGACAGCTTCGTCGGCCTCGCCATCATCGCCTCACCATCATCGCATGGTAAGTCGTCGGTCGACGAACGTGGTCCGACGAAACCTGACTACCAATCGCAGCCGGTGGCCACGGCGAGGGCCTGGCACGTTTGCCACAACGTCTCCGGGTCGATCCGCCCGATCGGCGAGCCAAGTCGATCACGATCGAACGTCTCGACGGCCAGCAAATTGATCCAGCATTGCCGGTCGACACCCGCCGCGGTGATGTCGAGCACCTCGACCTGTGTCGGCACGGCACGATCGATCGTGGTGAGGTGTGCGATGAGGGGACGATCGATCAACGGGGCGCTGATCTCGACCACGGGCCTCGTCTTCGTTCCCGCCGTAGCCAGGTACACGTCACCTCTCATCGTCGGACCACATGATCTCGCGGTTGGCGTCGCTGAATGCCGCCGGATCTCCCCACTCGTCCGGTGTATCGGCCGGCGCCCGCTCGTAGGCCCGTTCGATGCGCTCGGCCATCTCCCTATGACGGGCATCTCGCAGCGCCGCGGTCACCACGTCGGTCTTGGACTCGGCCTCGTCGAGCCAGGCAGCCAGGTCATCAGGTATCCTCACCGTGATCTGCTTTGACATACGATCAGTATGTCAAAATGTAATATGTTTCGCAATCGACACTCGTCGTACGGTCGAACTCCGGAGGCAGGCAGGCAGGGCCTTCGACTAGGATGTCGAGCAAGTGGGGCGAGACATCTTGAGTTTCTCCGAGCCGGTTCCGGCGGAGCGCCTCGGGTTGGAGAATCTGGCGGAACTGAACAGGCGACCTTCGGCCGACTCGGCGGCGAGTTGGCCGGATCCCGACGCGGCTGCCACCCCGCCAAGGTCGGTCGAACCCACGACGCCTGACACGTCCACCACCGGGCAGCCCGATCGCAGCCGACTCCACCTCGCCATCACGGTCATCGGCCTGCTGGCCGCGGCCGGCATCGGCTTCTACCTCTGGTCGACGGCCGGGCGGGTCGACATCGCCTACAACGGCCTCGAGATCGCCAACGCCGACGAGATGCTGATCCTCGCCGAATCCACGATGGTCGACACGGTGGCATCCGACGGTGGAACGGTCAGCGGCGACTCCCGCTGCTTCTTCGCTCCCGGCGATTTCCAGCCCACCGTCGTCTGCGGCCCGGTCTGGCTCGGTGTCTCGACCGACGAGACACCATGGCTGCTGGTCGACAGCAACTACCAGGTCGCCGATGGCGTGGCCGTCGGCGAGGTCGGACCGATTCGAGGCACGACCGACGCCGACCGCCGCGAGCTCAACCGCCCCGACAACGTGCGCCCCGCTGAGCCGGGAGCTCCGGTGTATCCGACGACCGGACCGCGGCTGTCGGATGGCCGGCTGCTGGTCGATGTCGAACCACTACTCGAGGCGGCGCTCGCCACGTTCGTCAACCAGACATCGAGTGACGACACCGGCATCAACGCAAGCGACGATGCGGCCTGCTTCCTGGTTCAGGGCCCCGACCTCATCCACGACCTGCCGGTGACCGCTTCCGACGTCTGGTGCGGTCCCGCCCGGTCGACCTCGAGCGACCCAGCCGAGGTCTGGGCTCCGATCAGGGTTTCCTACGACGAAGGGACGCACTTCGGATCGGTCCGCTTCGTGGAGACCTCCGCCCAGTCCACCAATCTGCGAGCCGTTCCGGAGGGCGCCACCCTGTTCCGACCCGACGGACGTCAACCGCCGGACATCGACACGCTCGATCGACCTCCGGTGGCCACCGACTTCACAACGGTTCTCGACTATCGGATCGACCTGTCGCCCGGGCAGGATCCGGGTGGCGGAGGCAGTGGCGTGCTCGTGACCGACCGATATCGAATCGAGTTCGACGACCTGGTGCGCGTCGATCAAGCCGGTTCCGGCGCCCGGTCGTTCACCGCCCCACCCGGTCACGACCTGGTGATCGGGCTCATCGCCGCGGCCGACGGCTTCGTCGATCCCCGCGGCGCCATCCTCATCGATGGGTCCGAACGGCCGCTACCCCGCTGGGTCGGCGGCGACGACGGCTCGACCCTCGTGGTCGCCGTACCGGAATCGGCATCCGACGTGGCCGTGACCGTGGAGGGCGACGGACGACCTCAGACCATGTCGCTGCTCGACGGCACCCTGGCCGCCGGCTACCCGCTCGCCCTCTACCGCCCCACGGCGGAGGTGGCCCAGCCGTTCAGCCTCCGCATCCCGATGCCGGTCGGCGAGGCGGTTCTGGTGGCCGGCTCGCTCGACTCCGCAGTCTGGTCGGCCAAGGATCAGGACGGGAACTGGCTGCCCGAGGGCACGTCGGACCTGACGTTCCAGTTCGACGACTGGGACGTCAGTCGACCCTGCTGCGACGTTCGGATCGACGAGGTGACCGCCCGTTTCACGCTGACCACCGCAGTCGGCGAATCCCCGGCGGAATCGACGGGCGAAGCCGGCGACCAACCAGGCAGCGAGCCCGAGAGCGAAACCGACCCGGCGGGGCGTTCGTTCGACGATCTCAGGGAAGATGTGGAGCGCTCACCGTCCACCGACGGGCCTCGCTTCCGGGTGCCGGAGTCGATCACGGGATCGGAACTTCTGCTGGACGTCACGGTCGCCTACACCATCGACGGCACTGCCGGAACGACCTCGGCTCAACAGCTCTTCGAGGTGAGTCTGCCGTGACCGACACGCCGACAACGGCAAGGGACGAGGCCGGCATCGCAGGTCATCCGAGCCGGCCACCCGGCGCGGTTCGCCTCGTCGCCGGGGCCGCGTGTTGCGTGTCGGGGGCCGCGCTCGTGGTGCATATTCTCACCGGATCGCCGTTGTGGTTGGCACTGGCGGGGCTCGGGTTTGCGGCCTCCTTGGCGGTGGCGGTCGTCACGCTGGGCGCCCCGTCCGCCCAACGCGACCTCGCCGCCGTGGCCGGTCGCGGCGTGATCGTCGGTCTCGTCGGCACCGCCGCCTACGATGCCTCCCGCTGGATACTCGTGCAACTCGGCGGGCTCAGCCTGTCACCGTTCGAGGCGCTCCCCCTGTTCGGACAGGCGCTCCTCGGCGAGACCCGGGAAGGGCTCCTGGTGACCGCGGCCGGGATCGGCTACCACCTGCTCAACGGCGTGGCCTTCGGCGCGGCCTACACCATCTGGTTCGGCCGGCGGAGCTGGTGGTGGGGCATCGTGTTCGCCCTCGGCCTGGAAGCGTTCATGCTCGCCCTCTACCCGGGATGGCTCGATCCCCGATCGATCGCCGAGCTGACCCAGGTGTCCGTCGTCGGCCACATCGCCTACGGCACGGCACTCGGCCTGACCGCCACCCGTCTACTCCGACCCCCACCCGGCCACGGAGGAGACGCGTGACGCCGGACCCGATCACCAGGGCCGCCGAGATCCTGTGGGTGACCGGTCCCCTGCGCATGCAGCGACGGTTCCCCTCGACCCGCGGCGTTGCCGGTGATGGGCATCACCTCGCACTGATCCCTCCGGTGGCGGTGGTGTCGATGATCGTCGTCGCCATCGGCTACCTGGCGGCCGGTGCGTTCGGCCTGGGTTTCAGAGACGTCTACAGCGAGTCGCTGCTGCTGATGGCGTCGCTGATCGCGCTCGGCGCATTCTCGGGTCAGCTCGGGCTGGTCGGTCTCGGCGCCTTCACCGTCGGAGACTTCTTCGCCGGCAATCGGACCTGGACGGCATTCACGTACTTCAGTGCCGAACCGGTGGTCGAGCAGGTGATCCGGGCCCGGGTACCGCTGATCATCTCCTATCTGCTCCTGGCGGTCGCCGTTGTGGTCATCCCACGTCTGGGGAAGAACATCGCGCTCGGCATCGGCCGGTGGAGGCGGGTGCCCGGCGATCTGGCCTGGCTGGTGGCCACGCCGGTGGTCGTGCTGGTGTCGTGGCTCGGATTGCGAACGTGGGCGGCGATGGCCCCCACGCTGATGCGACCGTACTTCCTGTGGCGGGGGCTGCCGCCCACACCGGATGCGATCCAGGTGTTTCAGGGTCAGACCTCGCAGCTCGTTGCGGCCGGGGTGGCCGCCACCCTCGCCCGGCAGATGCTGAATGCGCTGTTCATCTACGTGCCCCGGTTGGGGGCGCGCCTTGCGTCCATGGAAGCCCGGGGTCATCGGCACATCACGGTGTCCGCAGCGCCGATGGCACACTCCAGCACCACCTCGCCGATAGCCCGCCTGCTGTCGGACGTGACCAGCGCGCTCACCGCCTCGTTGGTGATGGCCGGCATCCTCGAGACCAGGTTCCTCTGGCTGATCGCCTTCACGGTGTTCCTGGGAGTGAGGCTGCTGCGGTCGGGCTCGATCCGGTTCGGGTTGCTGGACCGGTGGAAGACCATCGCCGATCGTGTCCCGGTCGTCGTGCGGCTCGGCGGCATGTGGTTCGGCGCCGCACTCTACAGAACGCTGCTGACCAACGATGCGATCGGCTCCTATCGGGCGATGGCGTTCGTGGTCATGGCCGGTGTTGTCGTGTCGTTCGTCATCTTCCCGGGCCGACCCTCCGACGACGGTGGCGGTGGCGGGCAACGCGCCAGGCAGCCTCGATCGCTGGTCCCGGCATGAGCGCGCAGGGCACGCCTGACCGCCGTCGCCCGCTGCTGCGGGTGTCTCGGATGGCGGCGGTGTTGTTCGCGGTGGGCGCAGCGGCTCTCGGGATCGCCGGGTTGACGGCAGGTCCGGCGGCCGCCGACAACTGTGCGGCGTTCACCGACTGTTTCGGTCAATCCGAAGCAGCGTCGGAGGCCGCACTCGGTCTGACGGCACTGGCTGCACTCTCGCTCATCATCGACTTCATCGGCGGTCGGGGATGGCCGGCATTCACCACCGGACGCAGCCTGTTCGACGTGGGAACGGCATCGGCGTGGGACCACGCCCTCGGGCTGATCGACCTCGATGCCGGCGACCTCATCACCGACCCGACCCGAGGACTGTTCAGCGACCTGATGGGGACCATCCCCGACATCGGTATCGGATCCTTGATCGACGGCACCAGCGGTTGGCTCGACCCGTCGGGTACGGTCGACGTGACCGCCCGGGTGGGCGGCGCCGTCGGCCGATTCTTCACCACCGACGTGTTCGGCAACGACGGGTGGCGATCATTCCTCGGCGAGCTGGCGGAAGGGGGACGGGAGATCTCGAGCCTGCAGCCAGGGTCGTTCGAGCACTATCGGGTGATGTTCAGCGACCCCGGTGAGCTGATGGACCGCTACCAGTCGTTCGGGCTCGGGTTGTGGGACTTCACGTCCGGTACCGCCGAGTTCGCCTACGTCGGATCGACGCTGGTTCCGGGCTCGGTGGGGTGGACGCTCGAGATGCGCCGATTCGCCGAGACCGGTGAACATCGCGGCTACCAGCTCGCCGGTCAGCTGGCGGTCACCGCCGACCAGCTGGAGAGCCTGAACCCGGCCAGTCGGGCGTTCTACATGGAACTGGGCGACGTGATGGCCACCGGGTCCTTGGCCGAACACGAAGGTCTCAGCACGGCCGGTTCGCTGGTCGTCGGCTTCGTCGATTGGGAGACGTTCAAAGAGGATCCCTCCCGGTGGTTCGGCCGTATGACGGGCGAAGTCGCCCTCGAGATCGGCACCGCCGGAGCGGCGTCGGGACTCGGTCTCACCGACAACGCCGCTCGGGCCGCGGCCCAGCTGGGTGACGTCGTCGACCCCGACCTCGTGCGGGCGGCCGACGGGATCGACGGGGCGGCTGCCGGCCCGACGGGCTCCGGAACGGGCGGCAGCGTCAAGGGCTGGCTCGACGACGTGTTCGGAGGATGGTTCGACGACGACCCACCCCCGACCATCAGCTCGTCGGCGGTCGACCCCGAGCCGTCACTTCCGCCACGCGAGCCGTCTGCCGTCACACCGGATTCTGAATCGGCGACCGTCGACGCCCCCGTCGGCGCGGATATCACCTTGCCCGATCTGGCGACCGCTCGTCAGGCCGAGGACTGGTGGAATGAGTGGGATCAGCCGACACAACTGGGTACGGAACCCTCATCAGACCCGAGCTCTTGGATCTCGGACATCAATTCGACCGGCCCAACGGTGCCGGGCCGCAACAACAACTGCATCGACTGCGCACGAGCAGTCGAAGCACGATGGCGTGGACAAGATGCAACGGCAGCATCCCATCTCGACCCATACGCCGGTGGACTTCCAGCCGACTTGGTTACCGATTGGGCCGGTGGCAGCTTCCGGCCGATCCCGGACATCAACGACGTTGCTGCCCAGCTCGACGACCTGGGACCGGGCTCGTCGGCCGTTGTCGTCAGCAGCTGGAAGTCCGGAGGTGCCCACGCATACAACGCGGTCAACCTCGACGGCCGAACGGTCTGGGCCGACGGACAGATCAATCAAGTAGGTCCCTGGCCTCCGGATTACGCTGATGACATCAGCCAGAGCTGGGTTGTCTACTACGACGTCGACGGAAAGCCGCTCGCCGGATGACTCAGGATCGAGAAGGTACATGAACGAACAAGATGCCCTTAACCAAGCTCAACGAATCGCAACGAGTGGCGGACTGATCGGAAACGACGATCGGGTCTGGACAGCTACCCGGTTCACAGACGGATGGCTCGTGACCTCTGCACCAGCCGACCCGCTCCAGCTGACAGGCGGCCTCCACATCCTGCTGATGGACAGCGGTGCGACGCATATAGAGCACGGCAGCCTGCCCCCCAAGATGTACGTCAGAAAACACAGCCGGGCGGAGAACCCGCAGTTCCTCTATCAGGAATAGCCGGCGTCTCCGCCACCAAAGGCCGGCCACCCATCGACCTCAGTCCGGCCCCACTCCGTCCCCCGACATCGGAAGCTGGACCACGCTGACAAACGCAAGGCGACAGGATGCGAGACTACCTACACACCGTTGACGAGCAGTACCTGCGCCGGCTGTCGACCGACGAGTGGGCACCGGCTCTGCATCGTGCCCGCGAGCGGATGGCAGCCGGATCAACGGCCGAGTTCAACCTCGGCACCGCACTCGACGCCCAGTATCAAGGAGTGTGTTACGCCTGGGCGTTCGGCGATGACGACACCCTCGCCCAACTGCGGGCGGCCGTCTCCCGGATCATCGGCGAGACCATCGACCACCACCCGGCGGCCGACGTGCACAGGCACAGCACCCTCCGCACGCTCGCCCGGGCCGGGGTCGCTACCGACGTCGACGCCCTCCGCCGCTACGCCGACCTCCTTGACCAGCGGCCTCGCCACCCGATCCGCGACCGTGACCCTCACGCCTACCGCCAGGATCTGATCGACACCCTCATCCACCTCATCGCCGGGCGAGACAGCGCCGCCCAGGCGGCCGTCATTCGCTTCCACCAGCATCTCCACCATCCCCGCACACCGCCCGACGTGGCGTTCGTCGGCCTCCCGCACCTCGTCCAGTCCGTCATCCGTGGCGACCAAGCCGCCCTCGACGACGCGGCCGGCGTCTGCATCGAGCGCCACGTCGACCGGGTTGCGCCCTTCCGGGACCGGCTCGCCGGACCGACCTCCCTCCTGTTCCCGACCTTGTCCCTCGTCTGTCGCACAGCGACATGGCGGGGAATGACCGCACCGGTCAGCTGCTACATTCTGGCCGAACCCGACAGTGCGAGCCCAAGGACCCGCCTCCAACCCGACCGGCGAGCGTCATGATGTTCGCACTCGAACTACGAGCCGCACACCTCCGGGAGATCGCGCTCGAACTGGCAGAGCCCGGGCTTCCGCTGTCTGATCTCGATCGATCCGACCGTGAGCGTCTGCCTCCCAACGTGAGAGCCAACTGGAGCGGCATCCAAACGCTCGTCGCCCAGACGATCGCGGCCAAGAAGCCGGTGACCACCGAACCGGAGATCTCCCACTACATCAGCGCCGTCATCCGCCAGCGCTCTTACCACTGGCACTCGCTGCGTCACGCCGATGACGACGCGGGGCGTTTCCGCTCGGATCTCACCGACAACGTGGGAGCCGTGCTCGGAACGCCGCTCATCGCCAACCTGGTCAGACGACCGATCGCGACGCTCGTCGCCGATGCCCACCCCTACTACGGCTGGTCCACCAATCGGGAGCTCCGAGCAGCCCTCGCCGAGCCCGCAAGCACCGGAATCCCCGCCAGGGAGCAACGAACACGGAACCTCCACGGTTTCGTCGTCTCGATTCACGCCGCCGTCGAACGAGGCTATGACCTGGTCACGATCTACGACGGCGCGACCACAGCGCGGTAGCTGACAGTACGTTGGCCCACGGTGCATTTAGGGTTCATTTAAACAACCCTTAGGAACCCGGCGATTGGCCACGCGGGATAGTGGAGCGGGGAGCTTGTCGAGCTCCCCCGTCGAGTTCGACGATCCATACCAGAAGGGGAAAGAACGAATGCGTAGACTCTTGGCGCTTTTCGGCGTCGCCGGCGTCAGCGTCATCATGTGGATGATGCCGGCGTCGGCTCACAATGCCGGTCCGTGCAACGACTCCGGCGGACCCGGGAACTCGGACTACGCACAGCATCACATCACGGAGGCAACGCCCGGGCATGTGCCCGGAACCCACGGCGGCTATTCGGTCTGCCTCGGCACGGGGCGAACGGCGCACCAACCCTAGCTGTCAGGCCGGGTGCACCCTGCCCCGGCCGACACCGACGCTGACCCGATCGTCGGATGGCGACATCGACGAAACAGTCGGCGTCACTTCTCCCAGTGCGGACTGAGGGAGAGCCTCGAGCGTCGGGCGGACATCCGATCCGTCCGACGCTCAGGTTGTTTTTGGCGCTGAACCAGGGGTGGCCGGTGCGACAACGACCGGGAAGAATCACCTACGACTTGGCCATCTCTTGGCCGTTCGTTACCCGTTCCCACCTTGCTCCCGACAACGGGAGGGACCAAACTGTTTGCGGGCGATCGAACAACCTTTCAGTGCGGACTGATGAAAAATCGAGTGAGCGCCGGAGAGACGTTCAGACCGTCCCGCCGGCGCTCACTTGATGTCTCTGCAGAGGTTCGGATGAGGTGATACTCAGCCCGCAGCTCGCGCCTCGGCCAGCCACTGATCCACCGTCGGGCGGTTCTCCGTGATCCAGTCCTGAGCGTGACGGGCGAGATCCTCGGACGCCTGCTCGCCGGTGTCGTATTTCACGTTGGCCAGCGCCACGTCGAGCACCTTCAGTTGCACCTGCTCGAACAGCACCCGGGCCGACGGGTTGGCCTCGAGGAAGTCGTTGCGGGCCGTCACCTTGATGTCGGCCGCCGGCCAGCCGAGCCAGCACGGATCGCCGGTGCAGGCCGCCCCGAGGTTTGGCGGCTCGCCGTCCCTGAAGTCGTACTCGGGCGTGATCGAGCCGTCGAGCATCATCTCCTGGCCACCGATGCTCAGCCAGACGACGTTGTCACCAGGTCGCAGCCTCGTGAGGTAACCCGACGGGCTCCAGGTGTATTGCAGAACGGGAGTTCCACCATCCACCTGAGTGACGGTCTGATCGACCATCGCATCGTAGTCATCGGTGATCTGCTCGATGTTGGCCCAGCCGTTGAACTCGATCAGCTCGTTGAGGATCTTGAAACAACCCCAGTCGTCGGGGCAACCGTAGACGTCGGCCTGACCGTTACCGTCGGCATCGAACAGCTCGACGAGCGCCGGGTCCGAGTTGATCTGATCGAGCGACGTGATCCCGTTCTCCTCGGCCACCGAGCGGGTGACCACGATGCCCTCCAACCCGGCGGCGGGCAAGAGGTTGCCGAGCGACGTCACATGTTCACTGACGGTCGACCCGTCGCCGAACTCCTCGTCGATGTACACCTGGTGGTTGGGCAGCCACGAGTTCGTCCAGAACTCGATCGTGCCGTCGGCCATCGACCGGTACGCTTCCGTCGGGCCCTGTTCGTTGGCTCCCGGATCGCTGACCGAGTAGCCGAGTTCCTCGAGCAGCGCCTTGAACACGGCGGCCTGGAAGTAGCCGGTGCTCCAGTTGGCCCGACCGATGTTGACCGACACCCCGGCTCCCGGCGTCGGGTTGGCGGAGGCATCGACCGACGGTGCGGCGACCGCTTCGCCATCGCCGCCCGAGTCGAGCGCCGACGACGTGACGACCTGGTCACCCCGGGGACCGCCGGGAGCGTCGAACAGCGGCGGGATGCCGGCGACGCCGATGAGATACCCGCACAACGCGATCAATGCGGCCTCGAATCCGAGCCGAATGTTGCGAGACCGGTCGGTCTGCGGTGCACGGCGCTGGTCAATGGTGTTTTGAGTGTCCATGACAGGAAAACGTCCTGGTGTTTGCGGCTGATGTCCTGGGGTCTGCGGCTGACTGCGAACCTGCATTTCGAACCTGCCCTACGAGTTGATGCTTATCTCGATCCGCCGGTTCTGGGACCGGCCTTCCTCGGTTGAATTGTCGCCAATCGGCTGCTCGGGCCCGGCTCCCTGCACCCGAATGCGTTCGGCCGGCACCCCCAGCTCACCCAGACGGGTTCGGAGGTTGTTGGCCCTGCGCAGCGACAGCTCGATGTTGAACGTGTACGGCCCGACGTCGTCGGTGTGACCGGTGATCGTCATCGTCCATGTCGGGTTGACGGTCATGAGATCGGCCAAGGTGGCGAGGACCGCCGGGTCGCCACTGATCTGGTCCTGACCGGAACCGAACAGCAGCGCATCGGCAACGATCACCTTGCCACTCGGGGCCGGAGACCCCGCCTGGACGGTGAGGTTGTCGACGACCTCGACACCCATGCCCGACAGTTGGATGAAGGCCGCCCGCAGATCGTCGGCGGTCTGCTCGTCGGGCACCATGCCCTCGAAGCTGACCCGGCCCGACTCGACCACCAGATAGGCGCCATCATCGGCGGACCCGAAGAGACCGTCGCCGTCGCCGTTGCCGTCGGTGTCAGCCTGCGCGGCCTCCTGATTGGCGACGAGTGCGGCATCGCGGTTGTCGAACACGGTCGACGCCGCCGACAGCTGCGCCCGCAGCACGATCTCCCGGTCGCCGGCGTGGGCGGCAACATAGAACGTCTCACCGCTGGCCAACGCCCGGGAGAGATCGATCGGACTGGCGTTGACGCACAGGGGCACCGAATTGGCCACCTCACCGAGGTCGACCACGATCGGGCCGGCCTGCGGGAATTCGGCCTCGTGAATGTACGCGTTGTAGCGACCCTCGAGCGCCGGTGACTCGAACAGGTGACAGACCTGCCCGGTCAACGCATTGAGATAGAGCTCGACCGAACCGGTCGAACCCGTGCCGGTGTAGGGGTCGATCAAGGCCAACTCGAGCCCGACGAGACCGTCCTCGTTGGCAGCCGGAAGCGCCGCCGGACTCAGCGGTGGGAGATCTGCGGCCGCGTCCCCGGCATCCTCGGCGTCATCGATTTGATCCTGATCGGCGGAGTCCCCGATCGTGATCTCCTGCCCGCCACCGGTTCCCCGGAAAAGCCAGCCGATCAGTCCGGCGGCGGCAATCAGGGCCACGACCGCGCCCACCACCGGAAGCGGGCCAGATCGCAGAACGTCGAACGGTCGCCGTGAGGCAGGTGGAGCGGCGCGGCCGTGCCGGTAGGAGGCTCCTCCCGCCGGGTCGACGGCCGGTCCCTGCCCGGTGGGTGCCCCGCCGACCGGCGGCATGTGGTCGGCCGTCGATGGTGGGTCGTAGGCCGGGCCGCCGGGCATGCGAGGACGCCCCATCGCGGCGTCGTGATCACCGGACGAAGGCACCCGGCCGGTCTGGTCGATCGCGGGATACTGTCCGGTCGGAGACGGCGTCGTGTGACGCTGTGTCGACTCGGGCCCGATCGCGTCGGGCACGGTCGATCCCCGCATCGGGGCGTTCGGCGGCATCGGGGCGTTCGGCGGCATGGGACGGCGGCTCCACCGGTGGCCGGATCGAACCAGGGCGCGACATAGTCCCCGTGAGAGCCCGGTTCCTCCCCGCTCACGCCCGGTGTGGGCGGCTCGGAGAGTGGTCGTCTGTGTTTTGGCAGCGGCGGCGGATAATCTTCTTCACCGACAGTCATTTCCCCTCCAAGGTCGAGGGACGCCCCGGTTTCGGAGCATCGGAAATGGACTCGGGTATAGAAATTCGGGCGTCAGTTCTTGCGCACACGTCGCCCCGCGTCTTGGAGATGCGACGATGTGAGTTGACCCCCTCGTACAAGCACTGTTGTTTGTCGCACCGTGGTGGACGGTGCTCAGGCGAATCGGCGGAATGACAGACCGTGGCCGGCCTGCCTCCGACCGTCGAGTCGGAGACCCTCGGTCGGAAGTGGTACAGATTCAGTCACGGAGCGTACTACAGGAAACGGGCGTTCCGCTCGTGAACCGAAAATATCCCGACCAATGGTAACTTCGTCGTGCCGACGTCTGCGTGGGCAAAATGCTTCGCCGGTCACAAACGACCCTCGTCAACGTTGTGAGCCTGTGGGCAACCTGTGGACAGCGAGACGTCTCAGCCGCGATCGGTGAAGGTTGCTCCGTCGTAGCGCAAAACCCGGTCAGGGTTCGTGCGCTCCGGCAGTTCGGTAGCGCTGGTGATGACGGTCTGCCCCGGTGGCAGATTCGCCAAGAGGGCGTCGGCCCGACCGACATCGAGCTCCGACAGCACATCGTCGAGCAGCAACAACGGCGGCTCCCCGATGGTGTCGGTCACCAACCGGTGGGCGGCCAGCCGCAGCGCCAGAGCCAGCGTGCGTTGCTCGCCCTGCGAAGCCTCGGTTCGTGCGGCCAGGCCGTTCAATCTGAGGTCCAGCTCGTCGCGGTGCGGTCCGACGGTGGTGATGCCGCGCCGCAGGTCGACACCGCGGGCCTCCGCCACCGCCTCCGCCAGCGGCGCGTCACCCCACGATCGTACATAGGATGCGTCGACCGGCTGGGATGCGCCGGCGAGGAGATCGTAGGACTCCTGGACCAGCGGCGAGAGCCGTTGCACCAGCGACTCCCGTTCGACGGCCAGCATCGTGCCGACCGAATCGAACTTGTCGTCCCACACGTTGAGCGTCACCTCGGTCGACTCGTCCAGGCGGTCCGGTGGCGTGCCCTGACTCTGCCGCAGCAGCGCGTTTCGCTGCTTCAGGATGCGGTCGAAGTCGCGGAACATGGCATCGGCCGCCGGGTTGAGGGCGACCAGTGCGTCGTCGAGGTAGTCCCTTCGGATGGACGGACCCTCCTTGATCAGCGCCAGATCGTCGGGCGCGAAGACCGAGATCCGTAACGCGCCCAACAGATCACGACCCCGTTTCAATCGTTGACGATTCACCTGCGCGCGCGTTCGGCCCCGACCGAGCTCCAGCTCGATGAGTACCGGTCGGTCGTCTCGAATGCCCTCGGCCCGAACCACGGCCACGTCGGCTCCCCGGCGGACCATCGACTCGGTCGGTGAACCGCGGAACGACTTCAGCGTCGCCAGCACACCGAGGGCCTCCAGGAGGTTGGTCTTGCCGATGCCGTTGGGACCGATGATGGCCGTCAGCCCCGGTTCGAGACCGACTTCGAGCGCTTCGTAGCTTCGGAAATCGTGGAGCCAGAGACGGGTGATGCGCACCCGTCAGTTCACCCTCATCTACGAAACCCGCACCGGCATGATCAGGTACAGGAACTCGTCGGAATCGGCGCTGCGCACGATCGCCGGCTTCAACTCGTCGATGGTCGACAATGTGACCTCCTCGCCCGGCGCCACATCGATGCCGTCGAGCAGGAAGTCGGGGTTGAACGCGATCGTCAGTTCCGACCCGATGTGCTGGGCTTCCACGCTCTCCCGGGCGGTGCCGACGTCCTGGGTGATGGCCACCAGTTCGACCGCGCCGTCACTGATCTCCAGCCGTATCGGCGTTGACTCGCGGGCCAGCAGCTTCACCCGGCGCAGGGCGTCCATGAGTTCGGACCGATTGACGGTCAACACGTTCGGGTGCGACTCGGGCACGAGGACCCGGTAGTCGGGGAAGTTGCCCTCGATCAGCCGCGTGACCAAGGTGACGTCTCCCACCTCGAACGACGCCTCCCGCTCCCCCAGCTTCAGATCGACGGTGTCGCCCTGGCCGAGCACTCGGTTGAGTTCGCCGAGCGCCCGCGACGGGATCAACACGCTCTGACCTTCGGGCAGAACCGACGCGCCGGCCACGTCTCGCCAGGCCAAGCGGAACGAGTCGGTGGAGACGAGGCGAAGGCCATCTGCCTCCGCGGCGAGCAGCACGCCGGTGAGTACCGGCCGGGAGTCGTCGGTCGAGGCGGCCAGCACAACCTGCTTGAGCGCCTGGGTCAGCTGCTCGCTCGACAGCTGCACCGACTCCTCGCCGAGCTCGCTCATCTTGGGGAACTCGTCGCCGGTGATCAGGCGGATACTGAAATCGGACCGGCCGGCGCTGATCGAAAGCGCCTCCTCCTCGGCGGCGAACTGAACGGCTCCGGGCGGCAGCGCCCGAACGATGTCGGTGACCAGACGGGCGGGAACGACGACGACACCGTCGGCTTCACCGGCAACGGTGACGTTCACCGAGATCGTCAGATCGAGATCGGACCCGGTGAGGGTCAGCCGGTCACCGGCGAGTTCTGCCCGCACGCCGGACAACCCCGGCATCCCGCCGCGGCCGGTGACGGCCCGACCGGCGATGCCGAGGGCTTCGACAATGACGTCACGTTCGCAACGAAATTTCATGCACCGATCTCCTTAGAGGCTCAGCGGGTCGGGCCCAGCGGTTGTTGACCTCGAGCGATGAGGCCGGGCGGGGACCGCCTACCGAAGAGCCAGGCAATGGAACAGTGGCACTACTCTAACCTGATGTGACGACGGCGACTCGTTGATGTCGTTGCCGGTCCCAGTGTGCCGAGCAGCGATACGGCCGTCCTCAACCGCCCACTCATTTCTTCTCCTCTCCGTTTTCAAAATGGTGGTAGGGGTAGTAGTGCTGTGGATTGTGGACGGACGCGCGTTTGCGCTGGTCGTGAGGCTGATCGTTGTCCATAGGGTGGTCGATCTTGTCCTGATCTCACAGTCATGTAATTCGGCGTGTTGTGGACCGCCCTCCGGTCATCCCCTTTTGAGACCGTGGTTATCCAGGACTCGTCCTCAGCCTCGACCAGCGCCGTCCACCATCGATCCGGAGACGCAACCGATGTTTTCCACGTTTTATCCACAGATTGTTGGTCGGATGGCTCATAGGTTCCGTTGCCACCAGCCGGCCACCAGTTCCCCCATGTCGAGATCGTGGTTTATCAGGAGGCAGTGGCCGTAGCCGTCGAGAACGACGACTTCGGCCCGGGGCACCCGCTCCCCCATGTAGTTCGCCCATCGGGCCGACGGAACCAACCGGTCGTCGGTGCCGGCGACGAACAGGGTCGGCACGGCGATGCGGTCGAGGTCGGCTCGGACGTCGTGTTCGGCCACCAGTTGGAGTCTGCGGATGTAGCCGTCTCGATCGATCAACTTTGTTCGGCGCCGGAACTCGGCCAGGTCCTCGTCGAGGGTGTGGGCACTGTGGATCCGGTGTTCGGTCAGGCGCCGCACGATCGGCATGGAACCCCACGGGACGAACCGGAGGAGCCGAGGGGCGACGGCCAACTGAAGACGGTTTTCGAGATAGGGGAACGAGTTCACGATGACGAGTCCCTTGACGGCCTCCGGGTGGCGGAGGGCGACGTGCAGCGATAGCGCCCCGCCGAACGATTCGCCGAGCAGGAGCGCTCTGTCGCCGGCCACCTCGTCGATCAGCGAGGCCAGGTCGTCGGCCAGGTCGTCCATCGTGGCCGTCGCCCGGTCGGGCAGGGGAAAGGCGACCACGTTGAACTGCTCGGCCAGCAGCGGAATCTGCCGGTAGAACAGCTCGGCCGTTCCGTCGAGACCAGGGCACGAGAACGATCGTGTCGACACCGGGTGGGACCAGGTCTCGCAGTCGGTGGTGCTGGTCGTCGATCACGGGTCGGCCACGCCTGGCTCTTCTCCTCGGTGGAGGGGTCGGGCCGGGATCCCGACGTAGGTCGTGTGCGATTCCAGTTTGGCGTACTTCGGGACGACCGACATCGCGCCGATCTGTGTGCCCTCGCCGGTCTCGACCCCGATTCCGACGTGGGCGCCGACACCGACGGTCGTCCCCGGCCCGAGCACGATCGGCGCCAGGAGCACTCGACCCCGCTCGACCGTGTGGCCCGACAGATGGACCCCGGCGCCGATCACCACCCCGTCGCCGAACTCGAGGAGGCAGTCGTCGCCGACCTGCAGGCTGTTTATCCAGACGTGCCGGCCGATCGTCGCCCCGTTGCGTCGCATGTACCACACCCAGATCGGCGTCGACCGGAACACGATCCCGGCGATCACGTGGACGAAGTGGCTCATGATCGCATAGCGGGCCCAGTCCAACAGTTCCGACGGGAGGTCCTCAATCCGGAGCTCCGCCCGGCGGGGCGGCCGCCAACCGAGCAGGCGGGTCGTCTCCGCCGACAGCGTCATGTAGAGCAGGGCGAACAGGATGTAGGCCGGGAGCAGCGCGGCGGCCAGCAGGAACAGGCGAAGAAACTCCGGCGAGAAGTCGAGGCCGAGATGCCACCGGTAGAAGACGACGGCCGGGAGGGCCGACAGCCCCACCAACACACTGACCACCACGAAGCAGGACGCGCTCGTCCAGGCGAACCGGAGGGCGAGCATCACCCGGCGTGACGTCGCGGTGGAGGCCCGGGCTCGGCCCGCATCGGCTGACTCCGGTGTGGTCATCGGCCTGATCAGCCGGGCCCGACGGCAGCGACCGGCGGTGCAGTCAGCACCAGCACCGGACGGTGGGCGAGGGCGACCAGACCCGCGGCCACGCTGGCCATGGACCGGCGATCCGGGCTCGATCGGGGCCGACGGCTGACCACGAGAAACGCCGCGTCGTGGCGGTCGGCGACGGCCTCGAGTGTGCGTGCCGTGTCGTTGCCATGCACGATCTCCCATCGGGTGAACGACTTCGAGTCACACGCCTCGGCCAACCGCTGCAGGGCCCGACCCATCTCGGGGTGAAGCGGGTCACCCGGTTCCGGTTCGGCCGTGACCCGAATGAGCCACATCCCGTGGTCGAGCGAGGCGGCGAAGGCCAGGGCTGTCGGAACGCCGGCTTCGGCCGCGGCCGATCCGTCGACGCCGACGATCACCTCGCCCTCGATGCCGCGCTCCCGGAGGTGTTGGAGAGTCACGTTCGGGCCGATGAGGAGCACGGGTCCCCCCACCCGGTCGAGGAGGGCTTCGGCGGTCGATCCCTTGACCCGCCATGCGTCGATGTTCTCCGTCGCCATGATGACGAGGTCACCCGGTCCGACGTGGCCGGCGATGGCCACAGCGGGATCGTCGCCGTAGAGGTGGACCGGCCGGATTTCGACGGCGGGATGGTGATCGTGCAGCAGCTCGGCGAGGTGGGCCAGACTCTCGTCGGCCGACGCGATCGACGAGGTGACGTGCACGAGATCGATCGGTACCCCCCAGCGCTCGGCGAGCAGCGCGCCGAGGAGGGTCGAGTGGTCGTGGAGTGCCCCGTCGACCGTCGGCAGCACCAGGCGGGTGACCGGTCTGTTGCCGTCGAGCGTTGGTGCCGCGGCCGGTTCGGCTTGCATGAGGACCTCCGAGTGCGTGTTCCTGCTGTGTTCTCTCATCGAAGCCCGACGAATCAGCGGCCTGGTAGAGGCCAACGTCCCAGGCCGTCAACCTGATGCCCGGTTGGGTAAGAGCGCCGGGCGTGCGGCGTCGGGCGGTTCGCCGATATCGGACACCGGACGGGCTTCGTAGCGCTGGTTCGTGAGGTTGGCCTCCTGGATGCGGTCGATCCGGAACCAGCGAATCCCTTCGCGTAGCCGACAGTGGGCAACCAGATACCAGGCGCCCGCCGCGGCCAGGATGATCGGCTCGACGCTCACTTCGGGTCAGGGTCTCGTCGGCCGCTCTGTAGACGATCGACAGCGCCCGTTGCTCGGCGAGCGAGGTCTCGATCGCATGGCGTATCACGCCGTCGATTCGTGGAGTTCGTCTCAGGGCTCATGACCCACAACCGTCGGGCCAGGCTCGTGGCCTTGGCCCGATCCGTGTCGGACAGGACGTCGAGGATTTTGGCCGACGCGGCCCTGATGTCGGCGGCAAACGGACTGCCGTCGGGCAGCGCGGCCAGCGCCAGCGAGACGGCGGCCGCCTGGGTTGGCGTGAAGTTGATCGGCGGCAGGTCAGCGGTTTCGGCCAGGAAGTAGCCTCCGCCCACCCCGCTCTGCGCCCAGATCGGCATCCCCGACTGCTGGAGGGCCGAGACGTCGCGCTTGACCGTGCGGATGCTCACCTCGAACCGCCCGGCCAGATCCGCGGCCGTCACTCCCCGCCGGCCGCGTCGCCCGAAGTTCCTCGCCGATGGCATAGAGACGGTCGGTCCGGTTCATGTGATCAGAATATGCTGCTCAATTGGTGACACCATGGTGACATCCGCCCCGGTCGTAGCATCCAATCCATGAGTGAAAATCAGAGAGTGACACCTGGTGCTCGTTCCCGGATTCTGGCTCGGGGCGTGGGCCTGGGATGAGGTCGTCGAGCGGCTCCCGACCGACGAGCTGGCGGTCCATGCCGTTTCTCCCCGGGGACTCGACGGGATGCCGGAGGCCGAGGTCGGCGCCATCACCCTCGATGATCAGATCGATCATGTCGTCGCCCTCGTCGATCGACTCGTCGACGGTGGTGCCGGGACCGTCGTGGTGGTCGGGCACAGCGGGGCCGGCCCTGTCGTGCAGGGAGCCGTTGACAGCCGACCCCACCTGATCGACCGGGTGATCTACGTCGACACCGGTCCGCTGTTGAACGGCGTCTCGATGGCCACGGTCACGGTCGAGCCGCCGGCCGATGCGGAGATCATCCCGCTCCCCGAGTGGAGTTCCTGGCAGGAGGCCGAGAACGCGCTCGATGGCCTGGACGCGGCAATGCTGAACGAGTTCCGGGACCGTGCCGTGCCCGAACCCGCCGGTGTGGCCCGATCGGTGGTGAAGGTCGTCAACAATGCCCGCCTCGAGGTGCCCGCCACGGTTATCTGCACCTCGATCCCATCCGCCCAGCTGCGGGAGCTGGTGGCCGCTGGACATATACCCAGCGAAATCCACAACGTTGTCGATGTCACCTGGATCGATTTGCCGACCGGTCACTGGCCGATGTTCTCCCGACCCGGCGCCCTGGCTGCAATCATCGCCGATCAGGCGCGATCGTGACAATCCACAGAACCCGGCCGAGTTTTCCACTGACTGTCCACAGATTCAGAGCTGGGGCGGGCTCACGTTGCCTCGAAGATGGTGGTCGACGGCGGGGGCCACTCGCTCGGCGAGTTCGTCGATGGCCGCCTCGGTCAGCGGCTCGATGCCGATGATCATCCGGGCAAAGACCAGACCGACCAGGTGGCTCCCGGCCAGAGCGACCCGAAGCGTGGCATCCGGACCGGGAGCCAGTCGGTCGGCTCGTGACAGGAACACGTCGGACACGAACTCGCGCATCATCAGGGCCGCCGCCTCGTTCGTGGCCGCGGCCCGCATCAGCGATCCGGCCGGTGAACCCGAGCCGAGTACGTTCGACAGAAACGCGTGGCTCAGCGCCCTGGCCCGCTGGTCCGCCGGGAGGGCGATGACCTGGTCGATCAGGACCTTGGGGTCGAAGGGCAGCTCATGGGCGGCGGCGAACAAGCCCTGCTTCGACCCGAAGTGGTGGATGATGAGGGCCGGATCGACGTCGGCTCCTTCGGCGATCGAGCGGATGGTGGCCCGCTCGAACCCGACTGCGCCGAACCGATCACGGGCCGCCCGGAGGATGTCCTCTCTCGTGTCGTCGGGATCGCCGGGGCGACGCCCGACCGGACGGTCCTTTGCCGCTGCGGTCGCAGGCTGCCCGTCGGAGCCGACCGGCGTCATCGGCCGGTGACCAGTGGAGTGTCCAGTTCGATCAGCACTTCCTCCAGTGTGGCGGGCGTGGAGCGGATACGGCCGTGAATCCCGGCGGCTCCGAGCTCGGCCGCGATGTGCTCGGGACGTTCTCCGAGCACCCGTATCGTCCTCCCCGACAACCGGAGCGGGCGACCGTCGTGATCCAACGTTCGGAACGCCTCGGCCCAGCGTTCGGTGTCGACGGCCGTGGTCGCTCGATCGGCCACGATGTCGGCCACCGAGCCGGTGGCCACAACCCGACCGCGCGACAGGATCACCAACCGGTCGGCCTGCTCGGCCTCGTCGATGTAGTGGGTGGACACCAGAACGCCGACCCCATCGTCGGCCTTCCGGTGGATGCCATCCCACAGCCGGCTTCGAGCCAGCGGAGAAACGCCAGACGTCGGTTCGTCGAGTATCAGCAGTTCGGGATCCGACATCGTGGCCGCCGTGAAGGCGAGTCGGCGCTGGTCGCCCAGCGGGAGCGAACCGACGATCGCCGTCGGCGGGGTTGGTGCCGCGTGATCGTCCGGACCGGTTCGGCCGGCAAGGGCCTCCGAATCCACGCCGTAGGCCGCGGCCCGGAACCTCAGGTTCTCCGAGCTGGTCAGATCCTTGTACAGGCCGAGGTTCTGGGGGACGTACCCGAGTCGCCGCCGTAGGGTCCGGTCGATGGCTCGACCGAACACGGTGACGGATCCCGACGTGGGATCCAGGAGACCGAGGGCGATCTTGATCAGCGTGGTCTTACCCGCGCCGTTGGCCCCGAGCAGGCCCACGATCTCACCGGGCTCGATGTCGAGATCGACCGAGTCGACCGCCGTGAACGACCCGAACTGCTTGGTGATCGATCGGGCCGCCAGAAGGCTCATCGCCTGGCCCCTTCCAGTCGGGCTTCTTCGGTGGCCGCCAGCTCCAGGACGACGGCGGCGTCGGCCAGCCGGACGATCCCACCATCACCACCGGGCTGCCACTGGCGCCAGCGCCGGCCGACCCGCCAGGCGCGGGGCGGGTCGAGAGGGGCGTCGACGTCGATGAGCCCACCGGGGGCGGTTGCGACGATGTCATCCGGTGAGCCGTTGGCCAGCATTCGCCCGTCGTGCAGCAGCACCACCTGATCGGCCCGTTCGGCCTCGTCGAGGTAGGTGGTGGCTGACACCACGGCCGCCCCGCGGGCCATCGCCCCGCTGATCATGCGCCACAGCTCGAGGCGGCTCACCGGGTCGACGCCCGTGGTCACCTCGTCGAGAATCAGCATCGCCGGTTCCGGCAGGAGAGCCAGCACCGCGGCCAGCTTCCGCCGCTGCCCGCCCGACAGCGACCCGGCGAGCCGGTCGCCGAACCGATCGAGCTCGGCGGCCGTCAGGAGGGGGGCCGCCCGTTCCCTCCTTGTGGTCGAGGCCAGGCCGTAGGTGCGGCCGATGAACTCCACGTTCTCGTCAACGGTCAGATCGTTGAACACCCCTCCCCCGCCCGGGACATAGGCGATCCGCCGGGCGGGCGGCAGATCGAGTGAGCCGGTCTGGGAGACGTCGAGCCCGGCCAGCGCTTTCAGCAAGGTGGATTTACCGGCGCCGTCGCCGCCGATGACGGCCAGGTTGCGACCGGGCTCGATGCGCAGGGAGATTCCGGCCAGCACGGTGCGGTGGCCGTAGCGGGCACCAAGGTCGTCAACGGTCCATGTCACGCCGAAACCACCTCTGCCGTTGTCGATGCCTTGCTCGGCGTCAGGTCCCGCCGGAACCGCAGAACCGATACGCCGAAAACCACCACGGCCATCAACGACAGAACGCCGAGCTGGGGCAGCAACGTGGCCGTGTCGGAGCCACGGAGAAAGATATTGCGCATCGCCTCGATGAACCAGGTGAGCGGAAGGATGTAGCCGATCCAGCGCACGCTGGCCGCCATCGACTCGAGCGGGAAGATCATGCCCGACAACATCACCTGGGGCAGGAGCAGCATCAGCGCCAGCTGGATGGCCTCGCCCTGGCTCTGGGACAGGGTGGAGACCATCACTCCCATTCCCAACACGACGAACAGGAACACCACGACGAAGACGGCGAACATGACCACCGAGCCGCGGAACGGCACGTCGAACAGCAAGGTGCCGACCACCGTGACCAGGACCATGTCGAACAAGGCGATGGCGAAGTAGGGGGCGATCTTCCCGATGGCGACATCGGACGGACGGAGCGGCATGACCGCCAGCTGTTCGAGCGTGCCCTGCTCCCGCTCCCGCACCACACCGAGGCTGGTGATCACCATGCCGACGAACAACATGATGAGCCCGATGAGCGACGGCACCATGATGGCCGACGTTTCGAGGTCCGGGTTGAACAGCACGTCGGACTGGACGCCGTCCGGCAGCCGTCGCAGCACCGATTGAGCGGAGAACAGCTCACTGCCGTCGATCAGGATTTCCGGTGAACCACCGTCGGTGGCTCCGGCCGTGACCAGGGCCGCGTCGACCTCGGCGTTGCGCAGCAGGTCCACGGCGGCGCCCCGATCCCCGCCGGTGTCTATCACCGACGTTCGGAAGAAGTCGGGCAATTGGCCCGCCATCTCGTCCGCCCCCGGGCCGATGACGGCCACCTCGAGCTCGGTCACGTCGAACCGGGCGGCGTAGCCGAACACGATCAGCATCATGATCGGGAGTACGACCATCAATGCCACCGTTCGCCGGTCGCGCCGCACCTGACGGAACTCCTTGACGATCATGGCCAACACGAGTCATCACCTCCCGGGTGCCGCTGGATACTCAACACTCGTTGAGTTATAACTCTACACTTGTTGAATTCATCTGGCAAGCCTTTGGGCGAGCGCGGCGAAGGCCGGGTCGGGGGTGGCGTGATGCCGACCCCGCCCCGGCCTCCCGGTGGCAGCCGGTCGTCAGCGGATATCGACCAACTCCCGATCGTCGGCATCGGTGACGAAACCGCCCCACTCCGCCGCGCCCGGCTCGACGGGTTCGGCCTCAACCGGCTCGGCCAGTCCGAAGCGGTCGTGGAACCGACGCAAAGGGGCCGGAGCCCACCAGTTCCACTCGCCGAGCAACTTCATGGTCGCCGGCACCAGCAGCGACCGGACGATCGTGGCATCCACGATCACCGCCAGGGCCAAACCGATCCCGAGCTGCTTGATGGTCAGTGTCTCGCCGGCGGCGAAGCCGGCGAACACCACCACGATCAGGAACGCCGCCGAGGTGATGATCCGACCCGTCTTCTGCAGGCCCATCGAGACCGACAGATCGTTGTCGCCGGTCCGGTCGTGGATCTCCTTGATGCGGCCAAGGAGGAACACCTCGTAGTCCATCGACAGGCCGAAGGCGAACAGGAAGATGATCGTCGGGAGCCACAGGTCGATCGAGCCGACCGGGTCGAAGCCCAGGATGCCGGACAGGTTGCCGTCCTGGAACACCCACACCAGGGCGCCGAAGCTGGCGCCCAGGCTCAACACGTTCATGATCACGGCCTTGATCGGGATGGCGATCGACCCGGTCATCAGGAACAGCAGCAGCAGGGTGGCGGCGACCACCACGCCGATGGCCCACGGAATACGGCTGCCGATCATGTCCCGGGCGTCCATGGTCGAAGCGGCCAGGCCACCGACCTCGACGGTGAAATCGGCATCGGCTCCGAGCTCGCGGATCGTGTCGACCACGGCCATGGCGTTGTCGCCCTGGGAGGTTCCTTCGGGGACGACGTCGACCACGGTCGTGCCGGCCGGGAATCCGACTCGGGCGGAGATCCCGGCCACCCCGTCGAGCGACGCCAGCTCGCCGACCCAGGCCTCCGCCTCGGCGCTTGTCGCGTCGACGTCGGCGATGACCACGATCGGCTCGGCCCCCCGGCTGGGGAAGCGGTCGGCCAGGGTCAGCGCCGCGGCCCGGGCCTCCGACGAGCGGGGCAGGCTGCGGGCGTCGCCGTTCTCCAGGTTGGCATCGAGGAACGGCGTGGCCAGGAGGGCCAGGCCGCTGCCCACCACCAACAGGATGGGAAGGGCGAACCGTTGGACCCGGCGCGACAGCCGGTAGAAGGCCCCGGTACCGGCGGCCTGGACCTTGGCCGGGCGGATGCGGGCTCCGAACATGCCGAGCAGGGCCGGCAGCAGCGTCAGCGACGCCACCATCGAGAAGATGACGGCGGCCAGACCGCCGACGCCGAAGCTCGTCATCGTCGGATCCTGGAACACGAACATGCCGCTCATCGCCACGGCCACGGTGAGGGCGCTGAACACGACGGTCACACCGGCGGTGGCCACAGTCGTCTCCACCGCGCCGCCGACGGTTGCGCCGCCGGCGCGTTCCTCCCGGAAGCGGGACACCAACAGCAGGCCGTAGTCGATACCGAGCCCGAGCCCCAACATCGACACGACGTTGATGGCGAACACCGAGACCGAGTCGAGCACGAAGGTCGCGCCGAGCAGTGCTATGCCGGCGGTGAGGAATCCGGACGCGGCCACGGCCAACGGCATGCCCGCCGCCCGGAGGCCGCCGAAGATGAAGACCATGGCGATGAGGGCGATGGGGATGGCGATGGCCTCACCCCGTAGCAGGTCGGCCTCGGCCTGGGTCTCGAACTCCTGCAGCACGACCGGCTCGCCGCCGACCAGCACCTCGGTCACGGTTCCGGCCTCGGTGGCCGTGCCGTCGAGCTCGTGGGCCAGTTCGGCCACGGCGTCGGCCAGCTCGTGCTCGGCCTCGGGCTCCAGCCCGTTGACGTAGCTGACGACCACCAGCGCCGCCTCGCCGTCGGTGGCGGTGAGCTGCGGCCCGATCGGTCCGGCGTTCCACGGGTCGACGACGGAGATGACACCGTCCACTGCGGCCAGGGCGGCGAGCGTGTCGGCGACCTCGGCCGGCGGGCCGTCGGCAGTGTCTGAAGTTACTGTGATCCCGTCGATGACAATGGCGATGTCGCCCCCGGTGGGGGCGGTCTCGTTCAACCGGTCGAGCACCCGGGCCGACTCGATTCGTTCACTACCGGTGAACTCGGCGGTCACCCGCTCGGCCAACGGGCCCTGGGCAACCATTCCAATGACGGCGATGGCAAACCATGCGGCCACCACCCAACGACGCCGTCGGTACACGACGGCTCCCACTTTCCTGAACATGGCTGCGTCCTCCTCGGTGTGTGACTCTGCTGCCACCGAACCGGTCCGTCCGGTCGGTGTGCTCATCATCCGAGGCCGCACTGAGGAGTCGCTGGCGGCGTACCCACGGACCGCTGACGGACCGCTGACGAGGGTGAGTCTACGAACGGCCTTCGAGCCGCTCGAGTGCCTGTTCCCATTCGGGCCGGCCGAACTCGACAACCACGTCCTGGGACAGGTCGAGGGCCTGTCGGTAGAAGTCCGCCGCCTTGTCGACCTCGCCCCGAGCATCGGCTGCGTAGGCCATACCGGCCAGGGCCACCGCGACGCAGCCGTGATGGCCGTCCTTGCGGGCTATTCGCAGGGCCTCGGTGTTCAGCTGGTCGGCCCGGGTGAATCGACCCCGGTCGACGGCCAGGCGGGCCAATTCGGTCAACACGTAGTGGCTGCCGTGGTGGTCCTCGCCGCCGAACAAGTCGAGCGATTCCAGGTAGCACGCCTCGGCAACATCGAGGTCGCCCAGGCGCTGATGGAGACGCCCCATCTCACCCAGCGTCGTTCCCAACGCCCAGGTCTCCCCGAACTCCCGAAACGTCGTGATGGCCCGGTAGCCGCGCTCGGCGGCGCCGGGACCGTCGGCATCGGTCACCGCCAGCCCGAGCAGGAGCGAGTTCAGGATCATGGTGGTCATGTCGACCAGGGCCCGCCCGAACCGGTCGTCGGGTGAGACCATCTCATCGGCCTCGACCAGGAGTTGACGAGGCAGCCCGAAATCGGTCCAGTGGGTCTGGGCGAACAGGACGGCCAGGCGGATCAGGCCGCGGTCGGGGTGGTCGTGGTCGTCGAAGATCCGCAGCGCCTCGAGTGAGTACTCGGTCACCGTCGAGCTGGGATGGGCCGCGGTGGCCATTCCCAGCCCCAGTACGACATTGGCCCACCCCATCGGATCGATCGTCCGATCGACGATGTCGAGCAGGCGGAGCAGCAATCGTTCCCCGGCCCTGGCGTCGGTGGTCAGGAACCACCAGCCCACCGGGTAGGCCAGGTCGCCGGCCAGGTCGGCCCGGCCGGTGTCGGCGATCCAGCTCAAGGCGGCCAGGATCTGGTCGGCTTCGGCGTCGAGCCGTTTCCGAGCCTCGGCCCGCGACGGGTCACGACGCCGGTGGGCCTCGGCCGCGAGCTCGGTGATCCAACCGACGTGGGCCCGTCTGGTGGTCGTCTCCTGCCCCCGATCGGCCAGTTCGGCCGCGGCGAACTGCCGGATCGGCTCCAGCATCCGGAAACGGCTACCGCCATGTTCGACCGTGACCAGCGAGGCGCCGTGGAGTTCGTCTACGGCCTCCAGCGCATCGATCCGGCCGAGATCGCAGTGCTCGAGCAGATCCTCCAACCCGTCGAGATCGAAGCTGCCTGCCATCACCGAGACCCGGTCGAACACCTCCCGGGCATCGGGCGACAGCTGGTCGACACTCCAGGAGACCACGGCTTCGAGGCTGCGATGGCGCCGATCACGCTGAGATCGGACCTGGCGTAACAACCTCAGCTGGTCGTCGAGGCGCGCCGCGATGTCGTCGACCGACAACACGGAGGCCCGACCGGCTGCGAGTTCGATGGCGAGGGGCATCCCGTCGAGGCGGCGGCAGATGTGGGCCACCACGGGGAGCAGGCCGTCGGACACGGCGAACCCCGGTCGGAGCGCTTGGGCCCGCTCGACGAACAACGCCACCGACGGGGAACGACCCGTGGTGCCGAGATCGTCGGCGTCGTCGGGAACCTCCAACGGTGGGACGCCGACGATGACCTCGCCGGTGAGCCCGAGAGGCTGACGCGAGGTGACCAGAAACGAACCCTTGAGCTGAGCACGCAACACCTCGTCGACCACGACGGTCACCGCGTCGATCAGATGCTCGGCATTGTCGATGACGACGAGGTCCGTGCTCGACGACAGCCGGTCGATCAGCCGTACTGTCGGCGGGCGATGATCGTCCTCGTGGCCGGGCAGGACCGCCTCGGCCAGCCGGTCGCCCACCACCGCCGGGTCGTCGACCCGGGCCAGGTCGACGAACGTCACGGTGCGGCCGCCGAGGATCTCCCAGCCGACCGCCACCGCCGCGGTCGTCTTGCCGATGCCGCCCGGCCCGAGGAGCGTGACCAGCGGCTCCTCGCCGACCAGCCGGGACACCCGCTCGATCAGTTGTTCACGGCCGTGCAGCCGCCCCCGCAGGCGCGGGAGCGACGTCTGGTCGCGGGAGGCCAGCGGGGGGAAGCCCGACCGCAGCGCCGGTCCCGTCACCTGCCACAGGGTCAACGGTTCGGGAACGTCGCGGAGCCAGTGCGAACCCAACTCCCGCAGGCCGATGTCGGTCTCGGCCAGGTTGCCTCGGGCCAGTTCGGCCGTGGCGCCGGACACCAGGATCTGGCCGCCCCGGGCGAGTTCGAGTACACGGGCGCAGCGGTTCACGACGGGGCCCCGGTAGTCGCCGTCGTCGGTCGGCTCGAGGGCCCCGGTGTGGACGGCGGCCTTCGCCGCGACCTTCGCCGTGTCGAGCCCGGGTTGACCGGCCATCGCCGCAGCGGCGGTGGCCACGGCCTGCTCCGCCGTTTCGAACACGGCCATCAACCCGTCGCCGGTCGACGTGCGGACCCGGCTCACGACGGCACCACCGCCGTTGTCGACCGCTTCACCCCACACCCGGTGGAGGTTCTCGATCTCGGCGGCGGTGTCGGCCGGATCCTTCTCCCAGCGTCGAGTCGAACCCTCGACGTCGCAGAGGAGAATGCTCAGCGTTCCCGCCGGCAGGGCGGGTTGCCGCGAGTCCGGGTCGCTCTGGGCGGCAACAGCGGCGTGCGTGGTCCCGGCGGCGTCGGTCGAGGCGTCCAGCTCGGGGTCGTGCTCGAGGATGCGGCGTTCCAGGTCGGTGAGACTGGGCCCCGGTTCGAGGCCGAGGTGTTCGGCCAGCAGCGCCCGGGCCCGCTGGTAGGCCCGGAGGGCGTCGGCCTGCCGTCCGGCGCGGTAGAGGGCGAGCATCAACAGTTCCCAGCGTTTCTCCCGAAGCGGCTGGTCTCGGGCCGCGGCCTCGAGGTCGCCGATGAGGTCGTGGCGACGGCCGTCGGCCTCGGATTCCGCATCCGATTGAGCGTCGGCTCGGACCCGGCGTTCGAGGAGCACGTCCTCGACGTCGTGGCGGAGCCCGTCGATCCGCAGGCGTTCGGCTTCGATCAACTCGCCCTGCAGGCCGTCGAGGGTCGGCCCTCGCCAGCGCTCACGGGCCTGATCGAGCAGATCGATCGCCGCCGGTAGATCGTCGCAGCCCACCGCGTCCCGCAGCAGATTCTCGACGTCGTCGACATCGATGGTGACGTCGACCAACCGGTAGCCGTTCACGGTCGTTTCGACGCAACCGGCCGACCGGCCGAGCGCCCGTCGCAGCCTCGACACCATGGCCTGAACCGCGTTGCGGGGATCGGCCGTTCCCTGCTCACGATAGAGCTCGGCGGCCAGGCGTTCGGTCGACAACGACTCGGGTGACACCACCGCGAGCGTGGCGAGGCCGATGCGTTCCCGGCCACCGGCCGGCGTCAGATCGCGGCCGTTGTCGTCGCGGACCTCGAGGGGTCCGAGGAGACCGATCTGCAGCATGGTTCAACGCTAACCCACACCGACGTGGTCGAACAGAGGCCACGGGACTCCGGTCAGCAACTCGTCAGTTCTGCTCTGTCAGTGCGTTTCCACGCCCCGGATCAGCCGCTGTATTCCTGGGCCTGGTTGCGGACCGTCTTCTCCAAGGCCATCACGTGGTTGTAGATCTGCGACCGCTCCTTCATGAGCGCCGAGATCTTGTCACACGCGTGCATCACGGTGGTGTGGTCGCGGCCGCCGAACTCGCGGGCGATATGAGGAAAACTCAGATCGGTCAGCTCGCGGGTCACGTACATCGCCATCTGCCGGGCGATCACCAGCGGGCGCCGCCGGGACTTGCCGATAAGCTCGTCGATCGGGAACCCGAACTGCTCGGCCGTGGCATCGAGGATCATGGAGACCGTGATCGGGCGGGGCTGACGGTCGGCGATGAAGTCACCCAGCACCTGCTCGGCCAGCGCCTTGGTCATCGGCTCCCCGTTGAGGTTGGCGAAGGCGGTGACCTTGTTGAGCGCACCCTCCAACTCACGGATGTTGTTGACGATGTTGGCGGCGATGAACTCGCTCACGTCGTTGGGCAGGTAGTAGCCGTCGCGCTCGGACTTCTTGCGCAGGATCGCCATCCGGGTCTCGATGTCGGGCGGCTGGATGTCGGTCAGCAGACCCATCATGAACCGGCTGCGGAGGCGGTCCTCCAGGGTGGGGATGGCGTCGGGCGGTCGGTCGGATGACAGCACGATCTGGGAGTTGGCGCCGTAGAGATCGTTGAAGGTGTGGAACAGCTCCTCCTGGAGCCGGTCCTTGCCCTCGATGAACTGGATGTCGTCGACGAGGAGCACGTCGATCTGGCGGTAGCGCCGTTTGAAGTCGTTGCCCGACGAGTTCTTGATCGAGTCGACGAACTCGTTCAGGAACGTCTCGGTCGACACGTAGAGCACCTTCTTCTGAGGCTCCAGATCGTTGATGAAGTGCTGGATGGCGCGCAGAATGTGGGTCTTGCCCAGACCGGCCGAACCGTAGATGAACAGCGGGTTGTAGGAGCCGCCCGGCCGCTCGGCCACCGACAGGGCGGCGGCGATGGCGAACCGGTTCGACGGGCCGGTCACGAAGTTCTTGAAGGTGTAGCGCTCTTCGGGGTCGTCGGAGCCGTTGTTGACGCCGGCCTGCAGGGTGTCGGCGGTGACCGCCGTGGCGGCCCCTCCCCCGTTGCCGGCTCCCCCGATCGGGCTCGTCTGAGCCGACGTGGATTCACCGTCGCCGGCCACTGGTTCGCCGTCGGCGGACGGTTGCCCGTCGCGCAGATCGATGGTGGAGCCGTCGGCCCCGGCATCGTCGTCGAAGAGGGTGGGAACGGTGAGCTGGAAGTCGACGCCGACATCGTGGCCGGCGGCTTCGGTCACGGCGTCTTCGACCAGCGGTCGGTAGCGCCCGTCGAGGCGGTCGCGGATGATGCCGTTCGGCATGCCGAGGATGAGCCGGTTGGACTTGAGTTCCACCGGGCTCAGCTGGGCGAACGTCGACTGCCACACCCCCTCGGATACCTGGCTGCGTAACAGTTCGGACGCGGAGGTCCAGAGGTCTTGGGCGGCGGTCATCGGCGGAGTCCTGGTGGCGAAATCAAGAAGACGGAGGTGTCGCGTCCGCCGCACACAACCTGTGGATATCTCGTGGAAAAGGGTGAATTACCGCGCCGAATGTCGCTTGCTCGAGTCCACCGCCACTCCCTCCGACGCATGCAAATCATCTCCATGTGCGGCGTTTCTCCCCATTGTCCACATACTTGTCCACAGCCGGGGTCGAGGAGGAGAGAGGAAAAACTTTCGGGAAAGGCTGGCAAATGCCATCCCTGTAATTTAGGCTTCTTTCGGAGCTTGTGTTATCTTCACCCGACTTCCGTCTCCGGATCAAAATTGAAGACCGGATTCAGACGCCGGACATCGCTTCTGTTCGCCCGTCTGCCCCACTCCACTATTCCTAGCTGTGGATAGAGAACGCTAGCAGGCGCGCGCCGTCGTGCCCACCCCCCACTGTGGAAAAGCTTGGGACGACACCGATGCCGCCGCCACCCCGTGGGCGGACCGCCCGACCGCCCGAACGTTCCGTCGGCGGTCAGCGACCGGCGCCCTCGAGCGTGCCAACGGTGAGCTCCTTGTCGGTGTCACCGACCAGACACACCAGCTCCCGATCGCCCTGATCCCAGCCGGACGGAGTCGGCGTGAGCCACCAGAAGTCGAGATCCGACGTCTCCCATTCGAAGTCGACGAACCGCTCGAATCGCTGCCGGCACGAGGTGATGGCGACGTCGTCGATCTCCTCGTCACCGGGATACTCGTCGTAGCTCTCATAGGCCGGTCCGACGTAGTAGGCCTCGAGCGCATGGGCCTCCGCGCACTCGATGCGGTCCACGGCGCTGACCTCGCCGGTCCCGGTGGCATCGACCTCGAACTGACCGAAGTCGGCGAAGCACTCCCCTCGCTCGATCGAGGCGACGCCGATGCTGCCCGACGTCTCCAGCAGGGCGCCGATCGCCAAGAGGGCAAGGAACAGCAGAACCACGAATCCGCCGACGCCGAGCAGCACCTTGGCGATCGTGCTCATCCCTCCGCCGCCGGGCCGTGGTGCCGCCATCGGTGGGAGATTGGAACCGGATCCAGGGGGCGGAGGCGGCGCATCGCCGGGAGGCGGAGGCGTCGCAGAGCCGGGCGGAGGCGCGCTCAGATGGTCGGGCGGCGGTGCCGAACCGGGCGGGGGTGATCCGGCGGGGGTGTAGGTGGGCGTGTAGGTGGGTGTGTATGTCGGGGGTGGTGACCCGGGAGGGGGTGACCCGGCGGGTGTGTAGGTCGGCGGTGGGGACCCGGGAGGGGGTGATGTGGCCGGAGTGTAGGTCGGAGGCGCGGGCGTCGAACCGGGTGGCGGCGGTGGCGGCGCTGGAGTCGTCGTAGGAGGCGGGCCGGGCGGTGATGGTGGGGGGTTGGAAGGCTCCCCACCGTCCTGGGTCGATCCCCCGAGGTAATCGTCGCGGTCGTTGTCTTGGCCGCTGTGATAAGGATTGTCCGACATCGACGCCCTCCGTTGGTCAGCTGCCAAGTCTAGACGATCGACCCCTGTCGGGTTGGTGGTCGTCGCCGGGGCGTTCAACGGCCGTATCGTCGAACCCCGGGTGAACGCAACGCCCGAGCTGGTTGACGACCATCCCACCGGGCGGCTTTGATTGAGGAGGGGGGAGCGGCGTCCCATGTACGGACGCCGAACGCACCGCCACCGGCACCGAGGTGTCTTCGGCGGTGGTCGGCTGCGCCCCGAATATGTATCAACCTACGAAACGAGGCGTCAGGCGGCTATGAGCGGAAAACAAAATCACGCGACCAGGTTCCTCAGGCTCTTGGCGGTTCTCGTCGCCTTGGCGATGATGGCCGCAGCGTGCGGTGGCGACGACGGCGACGATGACGCCGATACTGGTGACACGACGGAAGACACCAGTGACACGACCGACGACGACGGCACTGGTGAAGATGAAGAGGATGCCGATGACGACTCGGGCGGTGACACCGACGGCGACGGTGACGAATCGTCGTACCTCTGCGAATCGCCCACAGGGGCGACCCCGGACGACGCAACCGACCCTCCCGATGACTTGGAACTACTTGCCGACGAGGCGACCGACTGTGACCCGGTCGCCGACCGACCGGCAGGTGGTGATCCGGCCATGGCCAATGCCATCCGCGCCAACCGACGAGCGTCGTACCCGGCCAACGTTCTCGGCAACTCGACGTCCTGTCGATCCATGGAGTCCTTCGAGGAGCCGATCCCCGGAACGCCGGCCTTCACCGTCACGGCTGACAACGGCGAAAGAGACATTTTCGCGCTCTACCGCCAAGGTGAGATTCTCACGGTGGCCGATCAAGGCCAAGTGGGGGAAGCGCTCCAAGCCTTGAATATCGATGTACTCGACGTGGGGACGGTGGCCGTCGACGGACTCCGCGAGACGTTCGCAGCGATCTACGAAATCGACGAGCCGGAGGATGAGATTCACCTCTTCCGCATCGAACAATCAGTCGATGACGAGCAGTTGGACGGCGAGGAGCGGCCTCAGCAGTTCGACTTCGATCCGTTGGTGGTATCACGAATCCTCACCGCCCAGGGCTTGCCGAGCTGGCCGAACTATGTGTTTTTCCGAACGCCTGGCTCCCAGCACTCGCCGGTGAACGAACCGGTCCCCGCCGACCCCGGTCGCCTGCGCCAACCCGCCACCAGTGGCGATGGCGAACCGGTCGGGGTTGTGGTGTTCGACAGCGACGCCCCGGCGACGTCACCGATGAAACTGTCGTCGGGACACATGACGTTCGTGTCCGGAGTCATCTCCCAGTTGACGTCGGCCGCCTCGATCGAGCCGATCGAGTTCCCCACCGGTTCCGACTTGAGCATGCTGTCCGACTGGGAGCTGCTGGTCACCGTGAACGCGGAAAAACACACGACCGATGTCGATGTCCTCAACTTGTCGCTCGGAGCCTACACCTGCCTCCGGAACGAGCCGACGGACGATCCTCCTGCGGTCGCCGACTACGATGTTCCGCCCGGTCTGGTTGCGGCGATGACCAAGCTTGCCGCCGACGATGTCGTGGTCGTCGCCGCTGCGGGTAACGACGGTCTCGACACGGCGGCGTTCTGGCCCGCCGCCTTCACCAGCGACTCGATCTTCAGCGATCGCGTCGTCGGTGTGATGGCGCTCGATGCGCAGGGCGCTGTCGCCGCCTGGTCGAACAAGCTTCCAGCCGCCGGCGCGGCCTGCGCCCTCGGCGCCGATGTGCGAAGCCACTACCCGTCAGGTGAGTACGAATACACGAGTGGTGACGTCGGTCTCTTCGACGGCGCCGCCATCTGGAGCGGCACGTCGTTCGCCACGCCCCACATCACGGCCCAACTCGTCGATCTACTCGCCGCCGGTGAGAGCAAGACGCAGGCTGTGGCCATGCTCAAGTCCAGCACCTGCTCCGCGTCATGAACACCACCTATACTCGCCCAATGACCGAGGTCGAGGAACTGGTCATCGGCGCGCGTGGTGGCGATGAGGCGGCATGGACGAAGTTGGTGCAGGAGTTCGAGGACCTCGTGTGGAGGGTGGCCCGCTCGTACCAGTTGAGTGACGCCGACGCCATGGACGCCTGCCAGACCACCTGGCTGAAGGTGGCGACCAAACTCGACACGCTCAACGACCCGAAGCGGTTCGCCGGCTGGATTTCCACGATCGCCGACCGGGAGTCGGTCAATGTGATCCGCCGCCGCAACCGGGAGCAGCCACGGGAAGATCCGGAACAGCTGATGCGGGAACGTTCGGTTGACGACACGGACGAGGCGTTGCTGGCGGGCGAGCTGCGCGGTCGGGTGCGCAGAGCGTTTCTTGCACTGTCGATCGAATGCCGCAACCTGCTGTCCCTCCTCACGTTGGATCCCCCACCGTCATACGCCACCGTCTCGGTGCAACTCGACATGCCGGTGGGCTCCATCGGTCCGACCCGTCAGCGATGTCTGAGCAAACTCCGAGCGCTGCTCCAGCAAACGCCATGACCTCGCCGACCGACGATGAACTGGAGTCCATGGTCGGCGAACTCCTCGGTGACAGTCGACCTCCGGCGGCGCTCTCGGCCTACGCCATCGACGTGTTCCACCTGCCTCGGCTCGAGGAGGAGCTGGCCGAGCTCGTCTACAGCTCCATGGCCGATGACGCCCTCGCCGGTGTCCGTTCGAGCTCGGCCGGTGCCGCACAGGCGATGCTGATGACGTTCAACCAGAGCGGTCTCACGCTCGACGTGGACTGGACACCGGGATCGTCGATCGATCTCACCGGCCAGGTCGACGGAGCCGACGATGTGACGGTCACCGTGCACCGGGTGACGGAGTCGTTCACCATCGCGACCGACGGGCTGGGCGAGTTCCACGTTGGCGAGCTGACCGAAGGACCGGTGCGGATCACCTGTCGCACTGGCGACGGACGGACGTTGCACACCGACTGGTTTGGCCTGTAGCCCGCCCGCTCAGCCGCCGCCCAGGCAGTCGATACTCACCGGCGCTCCTCGCCGGTCCGCCTCGTTCTGGGCCGCGTAGACGGCGGCCGCGACGCTCGACCCGGCCCGATGACGGCGATGGATTTCCTCGGCCACACGGATCGTGTTGTCGCTGTCGCGCAGCAAGCCGGCGGTGGCCACGACGGTGCGGGTTCCCATCGCCAGGAAGACCGACGCCATCCCCATTGCCTCCCCCGGGGCGATCTCCTGCGTGGCGCCGACGTTGCAGGCCGAGAGCACAAGGAGCTTCGGAGGTCGACGCAACCGCTGGAGATCGTAGGCGAAGAGCGGCCCATCGTTCAGGCGAAGACTCGAGAACAGCGGGTTCTCGGTCGCCACTGAGCCGTGGGCCACGACGTGGGCGATGTCGCATCCGTCCAGAGCGCCGCACACATCGGCGGCGGTGGCCGCCGGGCCGATCAGCGTTCGACAATCCCCGTAGACGTCGGCGACCCGTTGAACCTCCTCGGTGGCCAGTTCGATGTCCGGACCGCCAACCACGACCACGTCCGGGCGTTCCCGATCGATCGTCGAGCGCTGTTGCGTGGCCAACCAGGAACTCGCCGATGGGGCAACGACCAGTGGTCGCCCGCGAGGCTGTGACAGGAGGCTCCACGGCAGACCCTCGAGGTCAGAAGACGGGATGATCACCAACTCGGTCTCGGCGGCATCGCCCGCACCGAACTCCAACCCGATGGTTGCGAGCAGCGCATCGTCGAGTTCGGCCGCCCCACTCCGGATCGACCGGAGGAGGGTCTCGTTCGACGCGGACGGCGGCCGCACGGCCAAACGGCGCAGACGTTTCCGCAGGGCCAGGATCGATGCGTTGACGTCGCCGGCAGCACCCACGTCCACGAGCCGCGAGCGCGAGTCGGTGACGACGATGGCGACCCGACGGTCGCCGATCACCACAAACTCCACGAGCGTGCGATCACCGAGTTCCGCTCGCAGCGCCACGAGGTCGGCCAGGGGGATCGCCTGGTCGGCTCCGCCGCCGGATGTTCGCCGCATTCGCTCGACGACACGGTCCTGGGTCCGACGCTGTTGCGAACGGGCCGCGACGGCTGAACGGTCGTCGGCCTCCGCCTCCCGGATCCGGTGGGAAATCCGCCGAAGCTCCTCGAGGTCTTCGGCCAGTTGATCGTCGTCGGGGGGTTGGACGGGCGGGTAGCGCACGGCGCGAGCCCTGCTGCGCTCGGCCCAGGAGAAGATCCGCGGGATGCGTCGGGACCTGTACGCGAGATCGAGGCCGATGTCGAACAGTTCCGAGGCATGAACCCCTATCAGTGCCCGCACATCGAGTCCCCCGAGGGCGGCCTGATAGGTCGTCAGCAGCCGCACTCCGGCCGTCGCTGCTGCCGCGGCGCCCCGCCGATCGTCGCGGGCGAGGCGAACGAGCGCCGTTGCCAGCCAGGCCTGGAGCCGCATTTCGACCGGACCCTCGGCTCGGGCGGCGGCGATGCGGTCGAGCAGGTCGGCGGCTCGATCCACGTCCCCCCAGGCGAGGCTGACCCGACCAGCGACGAGGAATGCGTTGCGGGCGGCGAAAACCTGGTTGGCCTCGTGAAGCGCCTCGGCCCGTGCGACCAGACGGTTGAGATCGTCGGGTTCCATGCTCCCGGTCAACCACCGGGCGTGCAGGAGCGTCGCTTCGGCCACTGCGGCCCACACCGGTCGGTCGTGGTCGACGAAGAGACGGGTGGCGTGGGCGGCCGCGTCGTGGGCCCCGGCTCCGTCGCCGCACTCGAGCGCAACACCGGCCTCCATGAGATGGGCCTCGGCTGCTTCGAGCAGATTGCCGTTCCCCGCCAACTCGTTGGCGGCGAACCGAGCGATCGGGCGAGCCTCCTGCGGGCATCCGGCGGCAATGAGTGCCTCGCACCGGTCCAACGACAGCTCTGGGCTCGGGCGGTCGAGCCGCTCGAGTTCGGTCGCCGCTTCGTCGAACAGCCGGAGCCCGTGCGCCAGATCGCCGCTTCGAACCGCCACCCAGCCCAGATTGTGAACCACGACTGCTCCTGCGCTCGAGAAATCGAGGGCCCGGTAGAGTCCCCGTGCTCGTTCGAGGTCGTGCCGTGCCCGCTTCAGATCGCCGATGTAGCCGAGCACGACGCCCCGGTTCGACCGCGTATGCGCCATGTGGCGCACATCGTCGGCCTGCTCGAAGATGGGAAGGCACTGGTTCATCAGCGCCAACGCCTCGTCGTAGTTGCCGAGCCGGTAGTGGATGCTCGAACGTTGAAACACCACCCGGGCCGCCTCGATTCCGTCCAGAGAATGCTCCGCCTCGTCGAAGGTGGCCAGCGCCTCGCTTGTTCTGCCGGTGAACGCCTCCACCACACCGAGACTCATCAGCGACTCCCCGGTCAGCACCGGCGAACCGGCGCGCCGACCGAGGTCGACGGATCTTCGGAGTGCGGCTTCGGCGCCCGACAGATCGCCGACAAGCCTCAGACTCGTTCCACGCACCCGTTCCAGTATCGACGCTGCGCCGAGATCGCCGTCGTCGAGCGCGGTTGCCAGCAGGGTCGTTGCCTCGTCGAACGCGCTCCGCGGATCGGCGTCGACCGAATCGACGAGGCGCCGAGCGCAATCACCCAGCGAGACGTCGTCGAGAGAAATTCTGTGTCACCTCCCTGTCCGACATCGGCAATGAAGCCGACAGCGGTCCGTCTCACGACCTGTTCCGTCGCCTGTGTCCGTCAGAGAAACTGTATCCCGGCTGGTCACGCCGTGGCCAGGAACCCGGGAGTGCCGATGGCGGGTTGGGTAGCTGCCAGCCGGGTAGAGTTCGGTCATGAGCACCCCGACCGACCCGTCCGACAGCATGAACGCCAACCAGTTCGACGACGAGGGCCTACCAGGCATCGATGAGGCCTTTCCGCCCGAGAACTCGTGGGGTGTCGAGGACCCGGCGTTGCTCAACAGCGAGACCGCGCAGGACAACCTCACCACCCGGGTGGCCCGTGAAGGGGCCAGCGCCATCGAAGGTGCCGTCGACGCGCCGCCGCCGATCCTCATGGAACCGGCGGCCGGTGATCCGGCCGTCGAGGGTGATCTCATCGACGACGAGGCTCAGGCGTTGGCCATCATCGGCGAAGGCGACCCTGATGCCGGACCCACCGCCGAGCAGGCGGCCATGCGTGTTGTCGACGAGCCATCCGACGACCAGGTCGACTGACCGGGACCCACCCGACTCGACCGTCGCTTCTTTTGTTGCTCTGCGACCCCTAAACGGGTCGTGGACGAGCAAATCCTCGGGTAGGTCGGTGGCTCAGGGGACGACGACGACCGTGTCGCCTATGCGAGCCCAGTGGTACAGGGCCGCCGCCTCGTGATCGGCCTGGCGCACGCAGCCGGCCGACTGGTAGGTCCCGAGCTGGGCGGTCAACTGCATCGGCACCCCGTTGGCGTACCGGGGGATGCTGTGGAAGCCGATGGCCAGGCTGCGGCCGTGGGCGAAGCGGACCATGTGGTTCATCGTGATGCCGTCGTGTCCGGCCCACGCCTTCTCCGATTTCGAGTAGATCTGGTAGACGCCGGGGTTGGGCACACCGGCCCGACCCGACACCAGGTAGGAGTCCCGGAGGGTGCCGCTCGCCTCCACGATCCACACCCGCTGGGCCGAGTCGTCGTAGACGATCCGCCGCCCCGAGCCCGAGTTGGGGGGAAGCGTCGGAAACGGCGGTGGGATCGGCGGCGCAGTACCGGTTCGGCGAACGAACTCGGCGCCCTCGGAGAACCACAACAACATCTCGGTTCTCGTCAGACCTGCGGCCGCTCGTGCCACCCAGTAGCGGTGCCCCGCGGCGTCGGGCCTGCGGTCGAGCACGTTCGTGTAGAGGAGCGAGACGAAGGTGGCGTCGTCGACATCGCCGACCTTGCGTCGCCACTCGTCCGACGCCATGAACTCCTCGGCGACGGTGGACAGCGCCACGCCGTTGACATAGCGGTCCACCCAGTACCGGTGGCCGGCCGGGTCGGGCTCCCGCTCGAACACGGCCAGGTAGAGCCGGGTGATCGATCCGGACACTCCGGGTGAGACGGCCGAAGTAGACGGTGTGACGACGGCAGCCTCGGCCTTCGCCGGCCTGGTCAGCGGGCCGGTCGTGACGACGAAGAGAATCAGGGCGAGAGCGGCGATACGGCGGAGCGACGTCATCGCCGTTCCGGTCGGCGGATGACGCGCGGCTTTTAGTGCCTCAGCGGGTGAATGGCGACGCCCGGACCGGTGCCCATGAACCGATCGTGGCCGTCGTGCGTGTTGTAGTGGTGTATGCACGAGGCGGACCTCCAGCAGTTCATCGATGATCACTACGGCCGCCTGATCGGCGTGCTGCGGTTCCGCGGCTGCGCTCCTCACGATGCCGAGGAGCTGGCCCAGGAGGCCATGATCCGGCTGGTCGACAACTGGTCCGCGGTGCGATCGATGGGCAGCCCATGGAGCTGGCTGGTGCGGATCGCCGTGAACCTCTCGCACTCCCGATGGCGTCGGGTACAGACGGTGCTCCGCCGACGTCACCTCATCGCCCCGACCGACGTTCACTACGACCACCACGCGGTCGAAGCGCTGGCGC
>CBDCGP010000026.1:0-171829 GCA_965216655.1 Acidimicrobiales bacterium | reverse complement strand
GTCAGGCGATCGGGGGTGTGCGGTACGGCTCGTCGAACTCGGTGACCACCTGGGTCGCCGAGTCGAGAAGGGCGAGTGCCGCTTCGACGACGGCTCGCTGCCGCCCGGAGTCTCCGGGTGCCCCGAGCGGTCGACCCATCGGGTGGCGGGTGACGAGGCTGCGTGACAGGCCCATGAGTTCTGGAATGTGGCCGAACGATCGCACGTAGACGCTAACGGTCGGGATGCCGGCCTCCTCGATGGCTCGCTGAACGTGCCCCACGGACACGTGGCAGACGGGTCACAGGGGTATGAGAAGGACGACGTCGGTCTGCCCGTCGTTCCTCAGCTGGTCGGCCCACTCCGGTGCCTGCTTCTTCTTGAGGCGGACCTGCGAGGCGGCGCCGACGAACGAGTAGGCGATCGGGTTGAGTGAGCGGATGACACCCTCGGAGGTGAGGTCGGCGAGATGCCCGATCGGAAGGCCCACCTGATGATCGGACCGGACGGCGTCGGTCGGATAGCCGCCGTGGCGGACGTGCAGATCGGACGGGTCGACATCAACCGGAATCGACGACAGGGTCGGCGCTTCTTTGAGAAACTCGCTGATCCGGTCCTCGGCCTCGGCCTGGGTCATGTTCTCGACGCCGAACGGTTCGGGGTCGTCGCCGGCGACGAAGTGCCCACTCGACGTGAGCAGCGTGACCCGGCACTCCCCGAGTGGCTTGGGCAGAGGATTGATGGGAACGTCGTCGAAGCGGTGGGGGAAGTCGTCGGGGTCACCGAGGTGGCCGGCGTAGGCCTGGATCTGCCAGCGATACGCGGCATCGATCACGCCCGTCGGATCGCCTGAGTTCACCGTCGCTGCGACCTCTGCGAGTAGTTCATCGAGGAAGTCCCCGAACTCGGTGTCCGACAGATCCTTGAGGAACTTGAAACTCAGGTTCGACCGGGAGCCGTACCAGAACGACTTGCGGAGGTCCTCGATCGTCTCGGGTTCGACCGGGTCTTCGTCGGGCGCCATGTCAAAACACTACCGCTCAGCCGTGGGTGTGCCCGCCGGCGTAGTGCTCGGCCAGGGCGTCCCGACCGAAGTCACGGCGGAGATCGCGCCAAACGGCATGTACGTGGTTGACGCCCCGCTGGGTGTTGTCGTATTCGACGAGCAGATCGGCACCCTGGATGCGGTAGTAGTGGGGCTCGCCCGGTTCGGTCGAGCCCGCCCAGAGGAAGGACAGCGACCCGATGGCGTCACCGTCGAACTTGGCCTTCTCGTCGTCGGCCAACCCGTCGGGGAGGCGGTCGAGGTAGAGATCGAGGAGTGCTCGTAGCGTGGAGCGGTTGGCCGCCGACAGTTCCGCGGCGGGAACGCCCTTGGGTCGGGTTGTGAATCGAAGCGCGTCGAGGTGATCGGAGGTCAGACCGATGTGGTTCTCGGCCGCCCGTTGCATGGTCTGCAGGCGCGCGTCGAGCTCCTGTTCGAAGCGGCCGCGCCAGATGTCGGGCAGGCCGAGCATCTCGTCGCCGTCTCGCAGCACCGACCGGTTGCCGCCGATGATGTCGGTGGGGGCGACGGCCGCCACCAGAGCGGTGGCCAGCTGCTCGGACGGCAGCGACCGGACGAGTTCGCGGCCGACGTCCTCCACGCCGGCCAACGGACGCAGCGGGTGCGGGCCGAGCAGCGGAGCCGATGCCGGGTCGGAGCCGAAGAACAGCGGGGTCGATGCCATGACCTCGCCGTCGATGATCGTGTGGCTGATCGAGAGGTGATGACCGCCGAACCGCCATCCCCAGGCATCGGAGCCGGGCTCCCCGAACACGGCGATCCAGTACAGCAGCGGATCCCGTCCGCGCTCCCGGTCGAACGACGAGGTCCAGCCCTCCGTGAAGTCGAGCACGTTCTCGAGGCCGATGATCGTGGAGGCGGTCACGTACCCGGCGGTCGACAACCCGGTCGACAGGAGCCGGTGAACCAGCCGATGTTGACCCGACGACATGGCGGCCAGCGGCAGTCCACCGTGGTCGGTCGGGGTGTAGAACCACAGTTCACGCTCGTCGCTCGCCGGGAACGGCCAGGTGGCCTTCTCCCGCTGATCGGCACCAAGCCCGTCGAGCATCGCCGCTGCGGCATCGGCCATTCGGCTTGCGGTTTCCCGTCGAGCGTTCATGGTCGGACCGTACCACCAGGCTCGATAGCCCGCATCCACACGTAGTCGACGGGCTGCTCGGCGTTCCACTCCGCCTCGAGGTCAGCGTCCACCCGCTGGAAGCCCGCTGTGCTGTACACACGCTGGGCCCCCAGGTTCTCCGGCCGGACCCGCAGGAAGACATCGCCGGCGATCGCCGACGCTTCGTCGACGAGTGCCTCGGCGAGTTGACGCCCGTAGCCTCGGTTGCGCCGGTGCGGTGCCACGATCAAACGAGCCAGCTCGACCTCCGATTCGTCGTCGGGCACCCACAGCTCGCCGTAACCCACCATCTCGGAACCGTCCATCAACGTGAACGCCGAGCATCCGGCCTCGGTACCCCAGCCGGCCACGACCTCGGGGGGAACGGGGTGGCCGACGAACGAGCACCACGCCAAAGCCTCCTCCGGCGACGTCGCCCACGACGCAACCTCGCTCGCATGACCTACCTCGAACGCAACGAGTCGCGGTCTGTGAGAGTCGATGGATACGTCGCCGGGACCGGTGGCTCCCGTGGCCGGTGTCACGCCGGCCCACCCGGCAACCTCGACATCACACCTCGTCGAGAAAGCGAACCGACAGCTGGCGGTACCCCTCGAAGCCGGGATGACGGCGCCAAAGGTCGTTCCATCCGTCATCCTTCCACAACGCTTCCCAGGCTTCGTCCCGCTGCTCTCTGTCGGCCCAACGGATGATCCAGGTCACGTTCGCCGGGCCGTGCGGTGACGGCTGGGGGTCCGCCCCGAACAGTTGACCGTCCTGGCCGGAGTCGACCCAGAAGCCCGATACGTTCCATCGGTCGCGGAGCCACGGTCCCGCCTCTGCCGCCCATGCCCGGTACGCGTCCATACGATCCGGATCGTAGTGATAGTCGCGCACTTCGATCAGCGCCATCGTCAACGACCCGGGGCGTGCAACCCGAAGATCAGATCCGGGTCGTCCGGTCGCCAGGTGTTGGTGACCTGCGAACGGCTTCCGACGTCGCGGGTTCGAGCCAACAGGTTGCGACCGAGGGCCAGCTGATCGATCTCCCAGGTCGACAGGGCGTCGGACACCCCGTCACGGTTGACACCCTGCAGCGCCCGATCCAACGCCCAGGCATCATCGGCCGCCTTGGCCGAACCGGCCGCGGCGTGGGGGCGCGCTGCGAACGCGGCGTCCCCCAACAGGCAAACCCTTCCAAACGCCATCCGGTCCACATCGATATCGTAGACGACCTGGAGGAACAGGTCTTCGGTTGACGCCACCACCTCGCTGATCAACGGTGGCAGCCGAGCGGCGGCGTGAGCCCGAACCTCGGCGTCATGGTGCAACGCCACGGCCCCCGGCGGCACTGAGAGATCGCGACGAACCCCGTTTCGATCGGTCAACAGGTCGTCGACATCCGGACCGTCGAGATAGTTGCGGTACCACACGAAGTTGATGAGGCGCTCGCCCTCGACGACGGACCCGTCGAGACCCGGGATCGGGTAGACGAGGATGTGGCTGTTGGCATAGACGTGGTAGGTGACGGCATCGGTGAGCAGGTCGGCCACGTGCGGAGGCAGTTCCGACTCGGGCACCATGCCGCGCCACGCCACGTAGCCGGCATACGCTGCCTGCGCCTCCGGGAGCAGGATCGACCGAGCCGTCGATCCGACCCCGTCCGCGCACACGAGGAGATCGCCGGGCTCCGACGAACGGTCGGCGAACACCACGACGACCGAGTCAGGTCCGGGGTCGAATCCGGTCATCTCGTGACCGAGCCGATAGCGTTCGGCGCCGTGGTTCGTCGTCCAGTGGGTGAGCAGGCAACGGTAGACGGTGTTCCACGACGAGAACAGGTATCGGTGCTCCATGTCGTGCACCACCGCGCCGCCGCGGTCCAGGTACCGGATGCGGTCGGTGGCGATGCTGATCTCGTCGATCGACAGCGCTGCCCGCTCCACCAGATAGCGATAGGTCGCCTCGAGAAAGCCGATGCCGGCCCCCCGCTGTTCGAGCTCGGTGCTGGACCGCTCGAACACGGTGACATCGTGGCCGGAATCGGCCAGCAGGCAGGCGGCGGTCAGCCCCCCGATCGACCCGCCGACGACCGCTATCCGCAGAGGCCTGGGATCAGGGCTGGCCAAAGGTGGCGATCCTGTCGACACGACACTCGAACAGAACCCGCCGCTCGTCGCCCGACGGATCCCGGAGAACGTACTCGTCGCCCCCGTCGGGGTTGTACTTTCGCCAGATCCTGTTCAGCTGCTCGGTGACCCTGGCGCCCTCCTCCGGATCGTCCTCGCTGATCTCGCTCTCGACGGTGGCCTTCAGGCTCATCCAGTGATACATGTTCTCGGGGTTCATAATCAGGATGCTGATCTCCGGGTTGTTCCGAATCCAAGCCGTCTTCCTGCGATGGTCGGCGACGTTGACCAGCACCTTGTCACCCTCGTAGTCGAACCACATGGGGGTGAGGTTCGGGCGACCGTCGCCACCCATCACCGCCATGACGCAGGCGATCGGCTTGTCCATGAGCTGCTTGTAGGTCTCGTCGAGATCGCTGATCGAATCGATCTGCTCCTTCGAGCCGACGCTGAACTGCTTCGGTTGCAGACCCTCGGCGATGTCGAGGAATCGGGCTACTTGCACCATCGGTTGGAACCCCCTTCGGGTTGGTTGATCGAGCGAGTCAGCCGCGGGTGGCGGCGATCAGATGCCGGTAGTCGCCGGGATCGATTCGGGCGTCGATCAAACGGGGTTTGGTCCACGACTCCGACATCAGACGTCTGACTTCGTCGGCACCGTCGGCACCGCCGGCGCTCTCGACCACGATCCCTTCGAGGCCGCTCGCACGACCGATGGTAGCGAAATCGGTTGTGCGATATCGAATTGCCGAGTCTCCGCCGTGGCCGGGCCGCTGCTTCACGGCGATGAGGCTGAGCGCCGAGTCGTTGAAGACGACCACCGTGATCGGAAGCTCCAGGCGGGCGATCGTCTCGAGCTCGGCCATCGTCATCGACAGTCCGCCATCGCCGCAAAGGGCCAGCACCGGTCGACCGGGGTTGGCGAGCGCCGCCCCGATGGCGGCCGGCACCGCGAAGCCCATCGTCGCCAACCCGTTGCTGATCAACAGGTCGAAGGGCTGCGCCACCGGCCACCGCGGCATGACGGCCAGGAAGTGGGCGCCGGCGTCGACCGTCGTGATCGGCGTGGGCTCGGCACCGGCTCCGGCGTCGCCGCGGCGGCGGTGGAGGCCGTCGAGGAGCGCGTCGACCAGCGCCACCGGGCCGAACGGCAATGGATGGGGCGGCCGCAGCGCACGTCGGGCGTCGACCCTCATGGCGGCGGCCGCCTCGGTGGGCCACGTGTGGTCCCAACCCTGCTGTCGGGCCGCCGACACGAGCTGGTGGGCCAGCGTGGCCGGGTCGCCGGTGAGGGCCACGTCGGCCGGGATGAAACCGTCCATCGGGGCGGCCGCCGAGATGGTGATGACCGGTACGGTCTGATGCCATGCCGTGGGAATCGGCTCCACCGTGTCGAGTCCGATCGTGACGATGAGATCGGCCTCGTCGAGAACCGGCTGCTCCAGTGCGCCGTTGGTGTAGAGCCCGGCGTTGAGCGAGCCCTCGCTGTCGACCAGACCGATCGCCTGGTAGGTGGTGAGTACCGGGCATCCCAGATCCTCGAGGATCGTGCGGATCGGCGGGCCGGAACCGGTGAGCGACGACCGATGATCGAGCCAGGCGGCCTCCATCCCGACGATGACCACCGGTCGCCGACTGGCCGCCAGCAACTCCGCCGCCGGGCCGATCCGATCGGCAACCCGCGGTGCGGCCGGTGGCAGGAAGTGGTCGACGGTGGACTCGGCCGCGACGGCACCGGGATCGTAGTCGAGGTGGACGGCACCGGACGGCCAGTGGGCGGCTCGGTCGACGACCTCGTCGAGGCGATCCGGGTCGGTGTCGGCCGTCGCCGTGATCGAGGCCACGGTGATGGGCTCGAACACAGCCCGCTGGTCGAAACGTTGGTGGGAGATCCGCGGCGCCTGGGCCGCCGTGACGCAGTCGCTGATCACGACCAGCGGGTACCGGTCGAGGGTGGCCTGGGCCGCGCCGTTCGCGACCGACGTGACGCCCGGCCCCCGCGTCACCACGGCGGCGGTTGGACCGCCGGTCGACAAGCCGTAGGTCGAGGCCATGATGGCGGCCGCCGTCTCGCCGTGGGCCAGCACGAACCTCATCCCGGCCTCGGTCGCTGCTCCGACCAGATCCAGATTCGGACCTCCACCGGGCACTCCGAACAACAAGTCGCTCCGACCGGCGAGAACGCCGGCCAGCCGTCGGGCGAAGTCGGTCACGATCGGCCAATGTACCCGGCTGTAGTGGCGAGCGAGAAAAATGTAGTCTGGCTCCATGGCTATTCGGATCAACGCCGTTCATCATCTGGCCATCAGCACGCGGGACATCAAAGCTCAGATCGAGTTCTTCAGCGACGTGCTGGGGGCCGAGCTGGTCGGGTTGTTCTGGATGCACGGGGTCGAGGGGGCGTGGCACGCGTTCTGCCGGCTCAACGACCACTGCTCCATCGCCTTCGTGCAACTGCCGGGCAACGCCGACATCGAACCGCAGATCGGTGTCAGCCACTCCGGCACGGCCGAGCAACCGTCGGCACCCGGCACGATGCAACACCTCGCCTTCAACGTCGACACCGTCGAGGAGCTGCTGGCGATGCGCGACCGTATCCGGTCGAAGGGGGTGAACGTGATCGGCCACATCGACCACGGCATCTGCCAGTCCATCTATTTCGGCGGCCCGGAGGGCATGGTTCTGGAGGTGGCGACGTCGGAAGTCGGAATCGACGGCGACCACTGGATCGACCCGGAGGTGGTCGGCCTCGCCGGCATCGACGCCGAGGAGCTGGATCGTTTCCGCAATCCCGAACCGTTCACCGTCAACGCCGAGGCATCCCCGCTGCCGCAGCCGCCGTACGATCCTGACAAACCACATCTGGGTTACCCCGAGCGGATGTATCGAAGGATGCTCGAGCTTCCCGACGACGTGATCAGGAGCAGCGCGAGCTACTCCGACCCGCCCGTGCCCTACCCCGAATGACGGCCAGGATCCCGGGCACACCCGAAGGGTGCGAACGGCAGGCCTACGTGGTCGTCCATCGGGAATCCGCCGCCTTCAGTGACACCTACGGCGGAGGGGGCGACATCATCGGACTCGACTGCCACCTGGTGCGTCCCACCCGGCGTTCCTCACCGACGGTCATCGTGTTCATGCACCCGACCGGCGGCGGCATGTACCTGCCGATCGTGACCGGACTGGCGCGGGCCGGGCATCACGTGATCTGGGCCAACTCCCGCTATCGGGGCACCGACTCGGCGCTGATCATGGAGAAGGTGGTGGCCGACCTCGGGCGGGTCGTCGTCGACGCCCGGCAGCGCTGGGGCTACGAGCAGGTCATTCTGGCGGGTTGGTCGGGTGGCGGTTCACTGTCGATGTACTACCAGGCCGTCGCCAACCGCGGCCAGGGAATCGGCGACACCCCGGCCGGAGACCACTACGAGGTCGACCCGGATCAGTTGCCACCGGCCGCCGCGGTGATGATGCTGGCCGCCCACGTCAGCCGCCACGGCACACTCACCGAATGGATCGACCCTTCGATCGTCGATGAGTCCCGGCCATTCGATCGTGAGCCGTCACTCAACCTGTACGATCCGGCCAACCCGAACCGGCCTCCCTACACCGACGAGTTCCTGACCACCTACCGGGCGGCCCAGGTTGCCCGCAACCGCCGCATCACCGGATGGGTGCAGGGCGAGTTGGATCGCAGGCGGGCCGCCCAGGACACGGTTGGTCCGGAGCTGGCCTTCGTCGTGCAGGGCACCATGGCCGACCCCCGCTGGCTCGACCCGTCGATCGACCCCAGCGACCGCCGGCCCAACTGGTGCTACCTCGGCGAACCGCGGGTGGTCAACGACGGTCCGGTCGGCCTTGCCCGGTTCTCGACGCTGCGTAGCTGGTTGTCACAGTGGGGTTACGACACCGCGAGAGGTGATGCACTCTCCTCGGCAGCCGATGTGGCCGAACCGGTCCTGGTGATCGGCAACACCGCCGACGATGCCTGCACACCGTCCCACACCCATCGTCTGTTCGAGGCCGTGCCCCACGACCGGCGGTGGCTGCACGAGATCCAGGGTGCGACCCACTACTACGGCGGTCCCGGCGGGCGGGAGCACCTGAATGAGGCGATCGGCCACATCGGGGACTTTCTGGACCGGATCTAGATGAAGGAACCATGAGGTTTCGTGGGTCCACGACCCGTTGCCGGGACGTGGACCGGCAAAAGGAACCGGCTGGTCACTCGGCCAGCGCCTGGAGGGTGCGTCGGCTCAAGCGGTCGAGCACCGGATGGTCGGCGGAGCCCGCGGCAATGGCGCAGGCCACCGACAGCGCCCATCCGGCCGCCCGATGCCAGGTGGCGGCGTCGACCGGCCGGCCGTCGATCCGGGCCAGGTTCTGGAAATGCTGTCGCTGAACGGGGTCGGGGAACACGTACCACGCGACCGCGAGATCGGTGGCCGGATCGCCGCCGCAGATGTCGCCGAAGTCGATCACGGCGACCAGCCGTTGATTTCGCCAGATCAGGTTGAGCGGGTGGAGGTCTCCGTGCAGCCAGCGGTCACCGCCGGTCCACGGAGGCTGGTCGAGGGCCCGAGCCCACAGTGCCCGGAGCCGGCCGGCCTCCTTGCTCGACCCGACGGCATCCATTGCCGCCGAGCCGGGGCTGAGATGGGCAACCGTACGTTCCGCCCGCGTCGTGAGCGGTACACCGCGGTACGGGTTGGCCGGCGCATCAGGCGGGGCGGGCCGGTGAAGCTCGTGGAGGAAGTCGGCCAGATCGCCGGCCAGCCGGTCTGCGGTCGAGACCGGAACATCGGGAAGCGGGTGGTCGCCGAGTGGCTCCCCGTCGAACCACGGAACGATCGACCACGGCCGATCGAACACCTTCGACGGTCCACCGGTGAACACGGGCACCGGAACGGCGACGGGCAGACGGGGTGCCAGCTCCGGAAGCCAACGCTGCTCGTTGACCACCAGCTCGACCGCCTCCTGTCGGCGTGGCAGTCGCACCACTAGATCGGCGCCCAGGCGGAACAGGATGTTGTCCCAGCCGTTGGTCAGCAGCTCGAGGTCGGCCGACGCCAGCGCCGGATCGAGGCCGTCGTCCGTCGCCGCACTCTCGAGCAGCCGGCGGACCAACTGCTCATCGACATCAACATCGGCCGTGGGCATGTTGCCCCGGCCGAGCTTCGCCCGATGTCCAGTCATCGAACCAATGGTAGGAGGGTGGTGGCCACTCGTGTGAGGTCGGCTGCCGGTCGTCACCCATGGCACTAGGATCAGATCATGGACGGCGTCGGGCGGATCGCGGGATACGACGATGTGGTGCGCATCGGATCCGGCGGATCGAGCACGGTCTACCGGGCCACCGATCTGCGCCACAGGCGGGCCGTGGCGATCAAGGTGCTCGACCTCGAGGCGACGACCGGATCTCGACGGACCGCCTTTCAGCGGGAGATCGAGGCCATCGGCCGCATCGGCAGCCATCCCCACATCGTCACCGTTCTCGAGTCCGGCTTCACCCCTGATGACCGCCCGTATCTCGTGCTGCCGCTGTTCGATCGGGGCACCTACGGCCAGCTCATCGATGAGAACGGCCCATTGACGTGGGCCGCAGCGGTCGATGTCGGCGTCAAACTGTGCTCGGCGCTGGAGACCGTCCATCGGGCCGGAGTGGTGCACCGCGACGTCAAGCCCGGCAACGTGTTCGTGGGCGTCACCCCGGAGCATCCGCTGCTGGCCGACTTCGGCATCTCGTCGACGATCGACGGTCCACCGACCCGGACCGACACGATGGCGGTCACCTTCGGCTACACGGCCCCGGAGGTGCTCGACGACGAGCGGCCCACCCCGGCCAGCGACATCTATTCGCTGGCGATGACCATCTACCGGTTGATTCAGGGGCTGCACGCCTACTACGCCGAGACCCCGGCGGCGGTGATGCGCAAGATCCTGTCGGAGCCCGACCGGCCGCAACTCTCGGCCGGTGTTCCCGCCGCGGTGGCGGCCGTGGTGGCCGACGGCCTGGCCCGCGATCCCGGTGCCCGACCGGCCTCGGCCCTGGCCCTGGCCCGACGGCTGCAACGGGTTCAGACCGACCAGGGACTACCACCCACCCCGGTGGTCGTCGCCGACGAGCCGGCGGTCGAGGCGTCACCAGCCTCGGCCAGGCCGATGGTGGACACATCCGCAGTCGATCTCGAGGCATCCATGATCGGTGCGGTGCGCCGCCGCCGGCCGACCGTAGACGCGGGAGAACGAGCCGACGTCGGCCGGATACTGGCCGACGCCATCGGCCCGGAGGTTGAACCGACCGGGCCCGGGGCCGAGCTCCCGGACCGTGACCCGTCGCTCGATCTGCCCACCGTCGTGTCACCTCGCAAACCGCGGAGCACCGTTGACTCGCGGTCGACGGCGGAGTCTCCGACCGTCGGCCGCCGGCGCGCCCTGATGGTGACGGCGATACTGCTCCTTGCGGGCGGTGCGACGATGATCGTGCTGGCGTTGGCCCTCAACTGGCTCTAGTGCTGGCGCTCCAACGTGTCGGCCTTCGGCCGGGATCGACGATACGACTCGTACAAGTCGACCAGTTCCGGGTCGAGTTGTGACACCGCCTCCGGTCGGTGATCGTCGGCCATGACGACCGCCTGATAGTGCTGGAAGACGGCGTCGGGTGACAATCCTCCGCCGTCGGGTCCCTTGCCGTCGAGCGCGATTGCCGACCGGAGCCGGAGACGATGCAGTTCGACGGAATGGGGGCTGGCCAGGAGACCGCGGGCGGTCGCCCAGTCGGCGAGGACCGGGTCGTCGAACTGATCCAGCGCCAGCACCGCCACACACCGAGCGGCCTCGTCGACCAGGATCGTGGCGTCCTGCCAGTGGCCCTCGGTGATCGGCCAGCGGGACGTGATGTTGGTGTACGGGATCCCCTCGACCAGGGCCAACGCATCGGTCAGCAGCTCGACCGCGTCCTCGACCGGCAGGTCGATGGCAGCCGTGACGAGCGCCCGGAACTGCTCCACATCGCTGGTCACGGCGCCGGCGAGGCGGTACTCGTCGTCGGCCCCGGGACGCGGGGTGAGGGCGACACCGCCGCCGGAGTCCGCGGTTTCGAGGCTGCGGGCGGCGTCGGCGTAGACGTTGGCGATCCAGGTGCGACGAGCGGTGGTCGACGGCCACAGCGTGCTCATGACATGTTCGACGTCGACGCCGTTGCGGTGGTGGACGAGGTACGCCAGGAACTCGGGGGTCGCCGATCGAGCGAACTGGACCGACTCGCCCTGGCGGTCATCGACTCGAAGCGGGCCCAGCAGCCGAACAATGTAGTCGTACCGGTCGTCACCCTCGGACGGTGTGGACGACATGGACGACATGGACGACGTGGACGGCCCGCCGCCGTTGTCGACCGTCGGCGCGCCGATGGTCGAGAGCAGATCGGGCTGAACCGCATCGACCGGCGTCTTGGCCGCCGCCACCGCCGATGACAGGTCCGTGCGTTCGCCTCGGGTCAGCGGCCGTCGGCTGAGGTCGACACCGTAGGAGGGAATGACGATTCGATCGTCGCTCAGCTCCATGGTCAGGGCCGCCCCGTCGACCGAGTTCAGCACCGCCGACACGCCGGCGGACGGCGATTTCTCGACAAGACCGAGGAGCTCGGCTGAGTCGCCGGCTAGCTCGGTGAGCGGATCGAATACGATCAACGGCGTCCAGTCGCCCACTCCTTGCGCACGACCCGCCGGGCCCGTGTTGCTCGTGGCCGCGGTCAGGCGGGCGGCGGCGGCAGCGTGCTCACGAACAACGGAGGCGATCCCATCGGTGGTTGGAACGACCGAGATCCGCTCGAACTCGGCCAGTTCCTCCCCGAATCCGACGCAGACGACGTCGATCGTGTCGGCCAGCGGGCTGGTCGCCAGCTGGAGAGCCATGGTGCCCATGGCGTCGACCACGTCGGCGAAACCTCCCGTCAGGTTCACCGATCCGACGTATTCGATGTCGAGAAGAAGCCGGGCCGAATCGGTGTAGCCGACCGATGTCAGCGTGGGGTAGGGGTTGAGGGCTCCGTGGCTGTCCGGCGTCAGAACGGGGCGGTCGATCGACCACACCATTCCGTCACGCTCGACGGTGAACGGTGCCGGCGGGGTCTTGTGGGGGGTGGCGAGAAGCAGTCGGATGTCGGATTCACCGACCAGTACACCGACCAGATACGGCATGGCCAGATCCTCGGCGGTCAAGGTGGCGCCGAGATGGCGCAGGGCCCGATCGAGGTCGGCCAGTGAATCGCCGTCGGCGGTCTCGGTTATCAACCGCTCAGCCGACTCCGAGATCTGGAAACGAGGCGCCGTGCCGGGGCGACGACCGCCGATGCGACGGGCCTTGTTCCTGGTGATGATGCCACCGACGGCGGCGGTGACGAGGCCGATGCCACTGACGGCCACCAGCCCGATCGGTACATCCCTATGGTCGGTGTGATCCCCGTCGGCGGTCGACTCGCCGGGCTCGGAGGGTACGGCGGCGGGCGATGAGGAACCCGAAACCGAAGTCGAAGGCGTCGACGGCACGGAGGGTGTGGAGACGGGCGTAGACGGCACGGAGACCGGGGGCGTCGTCGACTCCGCCGTCCGAGGCGTCGGTGCCTGGGCGGTCGACGGCGGTGATGCCTTCGCCAACGGCCCTGCCGTCTCACCATCGGGTGGTGGCGCCGGCGCCGAGTCGACGCCGGAAACCTCCGGCACCGGTGGGTACAACAGTTCCTGGCCGGGATAGATCAGATCGGGGTCGCCCGGCGGCAACAACCGATCATCGTTGAGCGCAAGCATCTCGGCCCAGTACGGTGTGAGCTCCTCATCGGTAGGTGCCCGACCCCACGAGTCGGTGAGCTTGTTGCGGGCCAGCTCCCAGAAGTGATCGCCCTCGGCGACCGTTACCGGTGAAGCCTCACCCGGAGCAGCGACGCCGGGGGGAAGCCGCAGCACCGTGCCCGGCCCGACGTCGAGGGCCGACACATCGTTGAGGCGGAGCAGTTCATCGACCCGTTCGCCGTCACCGAACACCCGAGCCGCTACATCCCACGCCGTCTCGGTCGGTCCGACAACCACCGAGGCTTCCGGCGAATCAACCTCAGCGTCAACCGGACCCGAATCGCCGGGCCACACATCTTCGTCCGGGATTCCGACTCCATCGACGAGGTCGTCGGCTGTCGCCGCAGGCGCCAGATCCGCCGGTGAAAGCCCGGCCGACGCGGCCGAGGCGGCCGACGCCGACGAGGACGTGAGCAGGGTGAGCGACAGCGCGCCGGCCACCAGCTTCGACACGAGCATCGATACCACGGGCAGGGTGAACGGTGCCGGTCGAGCCGCCAAACCCCGGCCGACTCGAACCATGTTGATCGCCTCGAACAACAGCGACCAGATGATCTGGCCCCACAGCAGCCACGCACCTCCGGCCAGCACGCCGATCACCCAGCGCTGGTCGATGTTCAATTGCCGAAGATCGAGCCACACCTGCGACCAGTCCGGCCAGCCGGTCGGCAGCGGCCAGCCGCCAACCACCACCAGCAGCCACGGCACGCCCGCCACCAAAGCGACCAGCACCACCAACATCAGCAGCGAACCGACGGCCCGCCCGATCATCGCCGGCATCGACATCGTGCTCCCATTCCTACCATCCATCGATCGCTCGGTCACTCCTGTCACTCCTGCTGCTCCACTACTCCTGCGTTCCATCGACGCCTCGTATCAACTGCGCCGTTGCGCTGGCCCTCGCCTCCGCCGGCAGCCATGGCATGGGAAACGTGTGCTGGATCGGCGCCACAACCGTGACCACCACCTCGGTCGACGACACCCTGACCGTCCCGCTGTACCCCTGGGCGTTCAGCACCGTCTGCGCCTGCGATCCCGCTGCGGCCGGTGTCGTCTGCGCGCCTCTCCATTCCTCCGGCGTGACCTGGGCGCCGGCTCGAGCGGCCGCCTCCGCCGCCAACTGCGCATTCCGGCGAACCGCCCAACCCTCCTGCGCTCCGATGAACGACAGGACCACCACCGCCAGCCCGGCCACGATGACCAGCGTCATCGGCAGAATGGAGCCGGAGTCGTCGGAGGCGACAATCCGCCGTCTGGCCCCGTGCCCGCTCACCGCCCGCCCCTCACCGCTTCGACCTGCTCCGACGCCGTGGCCTGGAACGTCTTCGTGCCCGCAAACCCCACCCCGGTCACCTCGGCCATCGACACCGCACACGTCACGGTCACCGAGACCTGACCTCCGGGGGCCCAGGAGCCTGATGCGTTCACGGTGACCGACGCGCACCGCTGCGACTGGTCGGACGACAACATGTCGACGGCCACCGCTCGTGCCTCGGCTGCGCCCGCTGCGGCCGAATACGACCCCGACGCGGCGCGGGCCGCCGCCCAGGCCGCGGCCTGAACATCGCCGTCGACCGCCACCAGCCGAATCCCCCCGTAGCCAAGCCAGAGAAGCAGCATGAACACGATCACGAGCAGTGGCAGTTCGACCAGCGTCGACCCCTGCTCGTCGACAAAATTACTTCCATCCATGCGTCGCCCGTCGCTCACGGTGTCGCTCCCTGCGGTCGGAACTCCTCGGCCCTCATGCCCCTCGTCACCGACACCCCCACGTTGCCGAAGCCGACGACCGACACCACCTCACCGCGCACGGTGATCTGGACGCGGTCGCCCGCTCTCGACGGTGCCACCGTCCAACTCTGCAGGGGCCCGGCCGCGGCGAGCCGCAAGGTTTCGTCGGCCGCCGCCACACCCTCGGCCATCGACGCCCCCCGGCGGCTGGCCGCGAGCGCGCCGTCCTGAGCGGCCGACGATGCAATCGATCGGACATGCATCACCAACAGGCCCTGAACCACCGACAGGGTCAACACGATCAGCACGCCAACGGCAAGCACACCGGTCACCACCGCCGAACCCCGTTCATCGGCGAACCGCTCATCGGCGAACCCGTTCGGGATCAGAGCCGCAGCACCGCGGCGACGATCACGGGAGGGCATTCACCTTGCCGACGCCCCAGGTCTGGATCAACGCCACGATCGCCACTGCAGCGACCGCGATGGCGCCGGCCCACACCAGCGTCTCGACCAGGCTTGCGCCCTCCTCTTCGGCGACGCGGGCACGAGCCCGCTGCCACCAAGTCTGGATCTGAACCTCATACTTCAACACGTGACTTCCTTCCTGTTTGGTTCTGCCCATCGGTTGCGGGAATCATCAGGTGGCCAGTAGCAACGCCACCGCCGGATAGCCGATGAGCACGACGAAGGCCAGCGCCATTCCCACCAGCGGCAACGACATCGATTCGCTGCGAGCGACCATCTCGGCTTCACGTCGGTACCGATCCCGATCGCGGAGCGAAGACGCCTTGGCCTTCAGCGAGTCGCCGACGCTCGCTCCCTCCGACGCCTGGCGCAACGAGGCCGACAGACCGACCAGATCGGCGATTCCCAGACGACGCCCCAGATCTCCCAGCCCGACCCACGGTTCGGTGTTGTTCAGCTGAGCCGTCATCATGGCGTCGCGCATCAGCGCGAAGACGCGTCCTTCTCCAGCGAGCACGGCGGCGCTCATCGCACCGTTCGGCCCGGCACCGGCGGCCATGAGGGCCTGCACGAGCGTGAGGAAAACAGCGACCGTGGCCGACGCCTCCTGACGAACGTCGTCGGCCCGCTCCCGAAGGTGAGCCCACGACAACCACCACCCGGCCGCCGAGCCGACGATGATGGCGGGGACGATCGTCCACGCGGCCACAAAGCCCACCATGACGAGCAGGGCCACGAACGTTGCGGCGAATCCGCCAACGGCGGCGATGAACTGGAGCCGTTGGAATCGCCAGTCGGCCCGGGACAGACCAACCAGTTCGAGGCAGGCGTCGAGGTCGGGGCCCTGGCCGGCGAGCCAGGCCCAACGATCAGCCTCCTCGCTGCGGGGTGCGTCGAGACCGGCGGCGAACACGTGCAACGGTGGGGCGACGCCGACCATCCCACGGACGACAAGCAGGACTCCGGCTGCGCACAGGACACCGATCAATGCACCGATCAGCACCATCATCGCCGGGCCACCTCCGACCGTTGCGATGCCGCAGTGAGCACCCGAAGCGGCTGTACCGGGCGGGCCATGCGGACCAGGCCCCGGACGGCGAGGAGAACCACCACGGCCACGATCATCAGCACGATCTGCCCGGCACCGGTGCGATAAACCCGCAGATAATCGCCGTTGACCACGAACATCCCGACGGCGGTGGCGGCGACGACCACGGCCATGGCCCGGGCCGTGCCGAACGCCTTCTCGTGGGCCACCGACACCCGGCGAACGCCCGACACCTCCTCCCGTGCGTCGGCGGCCAGCTGCCCGAGGAGGCCGGGGACATCGCGGGCGCCGGACTCTCCGAGGGCGACGGTGAGTGCCGTGGCCAGAAGGTCGCCCACCGGATCGGCGAGACGGTCGGCGAACCGACCGAGCGCGAGTGCCGGTGTCTCCTGCTCGAGGTCTTGGGCCAGTGCTTCGACCTCGGGCATGATGACCTCGTCGACGGCCGGCAGGCCGGCCACGACCGCCTGCCGCAATCCGGCGTGGGATTTCACGTAGTCGCGCAGCGATTCGGCCCACGCCGCCAACGCTTCGGTCCGGTCGACCAGCCGCGACCGTTCGAGCCGGGCCTGACGAAACAGCGGAAGGGCGATTGCCCCGCCGAGAATCAGGAACCCGATCGCCACGAGTCCGGTGACCAGCCATCCGGTGAGACCGCCGACGACACCGACCAGCAGGGCGGATCGATCAAGCGAGGACTTCCGGTTCCGCTCGGGGCCGGCGGCGTCGGAGCCGATCGTCGGCAGACCGTAACCGATGACGGCTGCCGCTACGAGGACAACGCCAAACGAGGCCATCAACCCGACCGCCGCCCCGAACAGAGCCGTCATCGCGACCCGTTTATCTGGGCCAGACCGCCGAGGCGGCGATGGTCGAAACCGACCTCCTGCAGCTTCCGGGCCCGTTCCATCGACATGGTCGACGGGACGGCGCCCCGCACCGACCACACCACGTTGTGGCCCGTGCGCCGTCCCTCGACCGGGGTGACTTCGATGATCTCGCTGATCTGCCGCTGCCCGCTCTCGGAACTGCGCTGAACGTGGACGACGAAGTCGACGGCCATCGCCAGCTGGGTGTAGGCCACCACATCGTCCATTCCACCCTCCATCAGATACAGAGCGAGCTTGCCGAGCGCGTCGCGGGCCGATTGGGCGTGGACCGTGGTGAGCGACGACTGGCCATGGGTCATGGCTCCGAGCATGGGAACCGCGGCGTCATGATCGCGGCACTCCCCCACGATCAGCCAGTCGGGCCGCGCTCGGAGGGCGTGGCGCACGAGATCGCCCAGCGACACGCCACCAACACCCTCGGCGTTGGCTACCCGGGCCTCCCACGACTCGACGTTGGGGTGCTCGACCTCGTCGAAGAAGTCGAGTTCGGCCGTGTCCTCGATCGTGACCACCCGCACCAGGCGGTCGAGTTCGGCCAGGCAGGCGCGCACCAGCGTGGTCTTGCCCTCGCCGGTGCCCCCGGCGAAGACGGTTCGCAGGGATCGACACCGCATGGTGGCGGCCAGGAACTGGGCCACAACGGGTGGCATCATCCCCCCGGCCGAGAGTTCGTCGAGCGAAGCCTTCTTCAGTGTGTTGCGACGCAGGGTGAACCCGGTGTTCTGCGAGAAGTCGCGGTGGGCCTCGAGCCGGAGGCCACCACCGAGGTCGAGCACCAGTAGAGGTGACTGGCTGTTGAACGCCCGCTCCGTTCTCGACTTGGTGCGGGCCAGGCGGCCGAGCCAGTCGACCAGAGCCTCAGACGATGCCCACAGCCGCTCTCGCAGCTCGGTGACCGAGCCGTCGGACCGGTAGACGAAGGCCAGATCCCAGCGGGTGACGGCGATCTCCTCGACCGACGGATCCCGCAGCAGTTCCTCGATCGGACCGAGCCCGTACATCTCGTCGATGACCCACCGGCACAGGTCGCGGACGGCGGCGGCGTCGAGCAGTGGGCGGCCGACGTCGAGGCGAGCGGGATTGAGGCGGTTGGTGACGAGATCGGAGACAGCCTTGACCACCATGGCCTCGCGGGCGGATGAACTCGACGGATTCTGCGTGCCTCGCAACAGATCAACAGCGGCGTCGAACGCCGCCCGTCGTTCGTCGCGGGTCGGAGACCCGGCAGCAGCGGCCGCCGGCTCCCGAGCACCCACCGCCTGCGGCTGAGGTGAAGCGCTCACGACCCGGTCCGTTCCATCTCTCCGGTGGTGGCGGTGGCGGAAGGGGCGTCGGCGCTCGTGGTGGCCGTCGCCGTCGCCACCGCGTCTCGGCAGGCAAGCACGGAGATCCAAGCTCGGCTGCGACGCCGCCGCCGACCTTCGATCAGCCCGGCGATCTCACCGGCCGAGACGGCCAGGTCGGGCGCCTCGATGAGGTGATCGGCGCTGCAGTGCCGACGGACCTCCTCGGACGGCCACGGTGACCGTCCGGTCAGAACGACAGTGCAGGCCGCCGGCCGGGCCCACGCCACGAGCGACGGCAGCCGCACCACATATTCCGGCATCCCGGGGCAGACCACCACCATGGCGTCGGCGATGGCGGCCACCGGGTTCAGCGCCGAACCACCGCGCCCGAGATCGACAACCCATCGGCGATCGCCATCCGCACTCATGGCGGCTGACAGGAGTTCGACCGACTGGCGGCCCAGCACCCGTTCGGCGTCGGACCAGCCGACCGGACCGGGCAGCACCCGTACACCGGAGGCAATGAGCTTGCCGAATCGGTCGACCGGCAGGGCGGCGTCGGCGGCCAGCCCCGAGATCCACGAGGCCACGCCACGTTCCGTTCCGAGGTCGAATCGGGCGCCCACCACGCCACCGGCCCGGTCGGCTTCGACGAAGACGGCCTCGGCTTCGTGATCATCATGCCCGCCGACCGCCGCCGACAGGAGCAGGCCCAGGTTGGTCGCCCCTGCCCCACCGCAGGCCCCGACCACCCCGGTGATCATCGACCTACCAGCCCGAGTCGAAGCCGGTTGTCGGCCGCGGCCTGGGCGACGGCGGGGACGAGGTCGGAGGCGACGACCACGCTGACCGATGTGCCGCGTTCGAGGTCGAGCGCCGGTTCGACCATCCACACCGTCGCCCGACCGACGACGGTGGCCGATGGCGTTTCCGCGTCGATGGCGATGCGGGCGGAATCGGCCGCCGCTATCAGTTCGACCTCGTCGCCCGGCTGGACCACCCCGGCCGGCAGCGCGCCCCGGTCGAGGACGACGCCGATGACCGAGTGATCCGCCGGTATGAGGTCGCCGCGATCACCGAACATCGCGGGCGACACCAGTGACCCGGCCGGCACCGGACCGAGGGCGGTGAGCCCGACCACCGAGTCCTGCTCGGCGGCGGAGACGAACGAGAGCTGACCCAGGCCGTCGGCGCCGAGCTCGGCCACGACGAGATCGCCCGCGGCGAGCACCTCACCGGGCGCCAGGCTCGATTGCATGACGAGCACGGCGGTGGACGAACGAAGCGAGCTGACGAGAGATGCCCCGAGCAGTGCGGCGAGGACGATGAACAGCCCACCGAGGGCGGCCAGGCCAACCCGGCGCCGCCGACCTCCGGGACGGAGCGGCGCCACACTCTCCTCCGGTGCTGACGGCGCCGCCGAGACGGCGCGCAGCTCACTCATCGTCTTGTCCGCAAACCTCGTTCGCGTCGGGGGTCAACCCATCGCGAAACCGCCGAAAACCGCAAAACCGCCCCTTCTGATCGCCTGCATCGCCTGATCCTGCAGCCTCTTCGAGCTGCAGTGCCTGCGTGACCGACCCCGATCAATCAGCAGTGCGAGCGAGTCTAGCCGATCAGGGGCGGATGGCCTAGAGGCACCAGAAGTTTCTTACGAACGGCCCCGCCCTGCGATCGCAGCTTTGTGGTTCTACGACCCGTTTGGGGGTCGTAGACCGACGAAACCTCATGGCCGGGACTAATGCATCAGCCAGGGCGGGATGGGCTGGGCGCTACCTTGTGTGGCCAACGTGATCGTTGGCTCGATCGTCGGCTGATTCCGATTGCGGCGCTGCGGCACGCTCGCCGCAACGTCGAACGACATCGAGTCGTTGGCCGCCTCCGGAGCGATGACCTCGACCCGTTCGAAGTCGACCGCATCGAGCTCGGCGGCGAAGTTCGTCGAGCGAAAGCCTGCGTCGGGATCGCCGCCGGCGTACGCAACCCGTATCTCCACGCCGAAGCGGACCAAGTCGTACGAGCCCCGGGCGGGATCCAGTTCCCACTTGGCCTGCACCACGGCCTCGGGTCGAAACATTCGCTGTGTCGCCGCCTCGACCAAGCCGGTCGGCGCGATCCAGGGCTCGGTGCCGAAGATGGCGGTCAGCAGGATCTCGCTCGGTCGGGGATCGTCAGCCGGCCGTTGTCCGGCCGTACCGCGAGCGCTGTCGCGCCATACCGTGATGTAGGGAACCCGTGGCGTTTGCGTTCTCAGGCCGTAGGCGTGCGCGACCATCACGTCGGACTCGTGGATCTCCTCCGACGGCACCGCCGGATACGAGTGGAGCAACCCGCCCTCGATGAAGTCGTGGTTGAGAACCGCAACCGGTGATGGCGGAACCGTGCCCGATTCAGCGGTTGTCACCGAACCTGTTCGTTCCTCGGTTGGTGGGACTTCGGCGAGGGGGCTAGCCGACCGTGATCTCGACCGGTTGGTCCTGCGGACCAAGCCCGGCAACGACGGCACCGGCCGATGCTCCGGCACAGTCCGAACCATCACCGGGGCTCAGCGTCTCGATGGTGCACAGCTCCTGGTCATCCTGGGTGACCGTGATGTCGTGCATCGTGACGTTGCCGTCGTTCTCGACACGCACGCCATCTCCGGTGGCCGTTGCACTCAACGACGGATTCTGCACCACGTCGACTTCCGACTCGTCGATCACGACGACCTCGGGGGTCTCGTCGCTACCTCCGGTGGCCTCCGCGCCGGTGTCGTCGGTGCTGTCCCGCAGTAGGAAATACCACGCGGCAGCCGCCAGAACGGCCAGGGCCAGTAGCGCGACAACAGGCACAAGCCAGCGGGACCTCTGCGGCTGCGGCCGGTGTTGTGGCTGTGGCGTACCGGGCGGCTGTTGGTGCGGCGGCTGAGGCTGCCCGGGACGATGTTGCGGTTGCGGCGCGCCGTACTGCGCATCCTGGTTTGGTCGCTGTTGTATAAGGGGACGTTCTCGATCCATGATTCCCGCTCTTCTCTCTGTATTGCTCGGTGGTTTTGCTCGGCCGGCCCGGCATCCACCGGGTGGCGATTGAAACAAGATCTTCGACGAACGATAGCGGTGAGCCATGGAGATCACGGCTCACCGCTTCGTTGGTCAGAGGGCTAACTGCCGTACACGTAGGTGAAGGTGGCGTTGGTTTCGGTGACGATCGTGATGGACAGATCGTCCGGCAAGCCACCCGACGCAAAGCTCAACTTCAGCCAATCCTTGCTTCGTGCGTCCAGGATCGTACTGATGTCGGCCTGAGCCGGCGAACCACCGGACAGGTTGAGATCGACACCGTCCTGGTACGACGCGCTCTCCAGCACATCGCCGTCCGACCACTCGACACGAATGATGTCGAGCGAGATATCGGCTTGGCTGGTGTTGAAGTATTGGATCTCCACGTCACCGCGCCGCACCCGTTCCCGGGTGACCTCGATCGGTGCGATGTTGATGATCGTCACCGTGTCGGAGGCCGTGGCCGGATCGAGCGTGGTGCCGGCAGGCGGCGTGGCCGTGGCCGTGGCGCTGTTCTCCACCTCGAACGGGGCGAAGACCTGACCGCAGTCCTTGAACAGCCCGTTGGTGTTGAACCTCAGCACCTCGTAGGCCAGGATCCGCCACTCGGGGTCATCCGCTGCCGTCGGTCCCGTGTCGCCGAAGCCGTCGATGAAGACCTCCGAGCATGACAGGTGCAGCTGGAAGCCGTCGCCGCCGAACGGAACGTTGAAGTAGATGTCCTGGTTGCGGCCTTCGACATCGGCATCGGTTTCGTTGCCCGCCGGATCGACGAGCGTTGCGTCGCCCGACTGGGTCGATCCGTAGAGCACGTACCCGTTTTCGAAGTAGAAGACGTAGTTCGCACCGGACGTTTCACCGTTGTCGCCAACGATCTCGTTGGCCAGTGGCAGCGCCAGGAAGTCGACGGTGATGGTCACCGACTCGCCCGGCGCCAACTCGGCGACCTCGCAGGTAACAGTCTGCGGGTTGCTGTCGGGGTCGGGGCAGTCCACGGCGGCATCACCACCGGTCGTGTACGGCTCCTGGACCTGCAGCAACGGTTGCACGTCGTCGGTGATCTCGATGTCGGTCAGCGTGACGTTGCCGGTATTGGTGTACTCGAGCGTGAACGAACTCGTCTCACCAACTCCCACCTCGTCCTCGGCGAAGGTCTTCTCCAATTCGTGAGCCGGCTCCTGATCGACGGTGACATCGTCTTCGTCACAGGCTTCCGGCGTCTGATCGGTGTCGACACACGCCTCGTTGTTGATGGCGTCGTTGTTGCCATCGCCATCGAGATCGATGTTTCCACCGGCGTCCAGGTCGTCCTGGGTGACCGTGTACGAGGCCTCATAGACCCACGTTTCGCCCACATCGAGATCGCCGTCACCGTCGTCGTCACCCGACGCCGGACCGGACAGCGGGCCGGCATCGTCAATCAACGGATCGTCAACCACCACGTTGGTCAACGTGACGTTGCCGGTGTTCTCAACCGTGATCGTGTAGTTGATCTGATCACCTGCGGCATCGACCGACGTTTCGCCGACGGCCCCGTCGGTGCTGGTGATCGACGACGCTGTCTTGACGATCTCCAGCGCAGGCTCGTAGTCGACCGGAACCTCTTCGGAATCGTCGACGGGCTCGGTCTCTTCCGAGTCGGCGACGGCGGTGTTGTCGATATCGCCATCACCGCCACCCTGGGTGTCGATGTCGTCCTGCGTGACGGTGTACTCACCGAAACAGGACATCGACTGGTTGACCAGCAGCGTCGTCGTCGGACAATCCACAGGATCATCCAGCAACGGATCGGTGACCGTGACGTTGGTCAGCGTGGTGTTGCCGATGTTTGCGACCACGAACTCGTAGACGATCACATCGCCGGCCGCGTCGACCGTCGTCGTGAACTGCTCACCATCGGTGCTGTCGATCCTCGACACCAGCTTGTCCAAGCTGATCGCCGGCTCGTAGTCGACGGGAACGTCTTCGGTGTCGTCGACCGGGTCGGTCTCATCGGAATCTCCGGTGGCGATGTTGTCGATGTCGCCATCGCCTCCACCGTCGTCGTCGATGTCATCCTGCGTCACCGTGTACGACCCGGTGCAGACGACGTCGTCGCCGGGCAGCAGTGTGAGGGGATTGTCAGCCGGATCGCATGTCAGGTCACCGATCAGCGGATCATCCACCGTCACGTTGTTGAGTGTCTGGTTACCCGTATTGGTAACCGTGATCCGATAGTTGATCACGTCACCGGCAGCGTCAACCGACGTCTCATCGGGTTCACCATCGGTGCTCGTGATCGACACGAACTCTTTCAGGATCGTCATCGCCGGTTCCTCATCGACCGGAACATCCTCGGTGTCGCAATCCTCTGCGCCCTGCTCGGTGGCGACACACGCCTCGTTGCGGAAAGCGTCGTTGTCGTCATTGGCGGGAACATCGAGATCGATGTTTCCACCGTTGTCGATGTCGTCCTGAGTCACCGTGTAGATGCCGGTACAGGTCATGGACTCTCCCGGCGCCAACGTGTTAAGCGGACAGTCCACTGGTTCGTCGAGCAGCGGGTCCGACACCACGATGCCGGTTAGCGTCACATTGCCGATGTTCTTGACCGTGATCGTGTAGTTGATCTTGTCACCGGCAGCATCGACCGACGTCTCACCGGGTTCACCATCGGTGCTGGTGATCGACGATGCGGTCTTCGTGATGTCCACGGCGGGGTTCTGGACCACTTCGGTGGTGACGTCGTCACACACCTCGGCCACAGCAGGATCATCGCTCGAAGCACACGCCTCGTTCACAAGATCCCCGCCATCGTCGATGTCGGCCTGACTCAACTCATAGGTGAACGTGTAGGTCCACGTCTCCGTGGGCTCCAACAAACCGTCGGGACCTTGTGACTCGACGGGATTTCCAATCGCCTGCGGCTCGGAGAGACCAGACTGGGTCAGCACATCCGACACCGACGGCATCAGGTCAATCGCACCGGTGTTGGTGACCACGACCTCATACAGGATGATGTCACCGGCGCTATCGGCCTGACCGTTCTCATCGCCGTCAATGGACAGCACCACCTTGTCGATCGCCAGACCGGCCGACGGAGTCTCAACCGGCGAGCAGCTCGGCTCCCCATCACCGTCAGCGTCGACACAGACCACATTCGTGACCGTCGCCTGATCACCAAGATCAGCCTCAACGATGGTGTAGGAATACTTGTAATACCACGTACCACCAGGCGCCAACGTCTCACCGGCACCAACCGGCGTCGTCCCATCAACATCGGTGAACGGACCAGCAACATCACCAGTCACATCCACACCGTTCAACTCATCAGACAGCGACGCCGCAATATCAGCCGCCGACAACGACACATTCCCATCATTGGTCAGCGCAATCGAGTAATCGATCACATCACCAACCGCCGAATACGACTCAACATCAGTCGACTTCACCACCGACGCAGCCGGAGCCTGCACCAACGGCACGTCCTCCGACGCCATCTCCGGACCGGTCTCGTTCGACGTCGCCGTAGCCGTATTGTCTATCTGACCGGCGAGCTCATTGTCGGGCTCGAGCGTTCCGTTCGAGTCCAGGTCCTCCTGAGTCACGGTGTAGGTTCCGGCACAGGTGAGCGAATCACCCGGGTTGAGGATGTCGGTCGGAGGGCAAGTCAAATCCGCACCCGGCAACAACGGGTCCGACACCGACACACCGGTCAACGTCGTGTTCCCGATGTTGGTCACCGTGATCGAGTACTCGATCTCGTCGCCGGCCTCATCGACCGGATCGATGCGAGGCGTGCCGTCGGCGTTCACCGCCGTCTTGACGATCTCCATCGCCGGCGCCCGAACAACCTCCACGTCGGCCGAGTCGTCGACCGGGCCGGTCTCGTCGGAATCAGCAACGGCGGTGTTGTCGATATCGCCGTCGCCATCGATTGCTCCTGTTGCATCGATGCCGTCGTTGTCGATATCGGACTGGGTCACTGTGTACGAAGCCGTACACGTCATCGAGTCTCCTGGCGCCAATGTGGTTTCAGGACACGTCAGGTCGGCGACCAGATCATCGGTGACCACGATGTTTGTCAACGTGACATTGCCGCCGTTGGTGACCAGGATCTCGTAGTTGATCTTGTCACCTTTCGCATCGACGACGGTCATACCCTCGACCCCATCGGTGCTGTCAATCGACTCAACCGTCTTCTCGATCTGCAGGATCGGGTTCTGGTCGATTGGCGTGGTGACATCATCGCAAACCTCGGCTACCGCCGGGTCGACGTTCAACGCACAAGCCTCATTGACAATGTCGCGGCCGTCATCGATGTCACCCTGGGTCAACTCATAGGAGAAGGTGTATGTCCACGTCTCCGCAGGCGACAACACACCATCAGCAGGCTCGACGGATTCGGTTGGAGTACCCAGATCCTGCGGATCGTCTACACCAGCGTGGGTCAACACGTCCGATACTGACGGCGTCAAATCGATGGCCCCGGTATTGGTCACGACAACTTGGTATTCGATGAACTCACCAGCAGTGTCGGCAAGCCCATCAGTTTCACCACCAATGGACACGACCGTCTTCACAATGTCCAAACCGGCAGACGGCGTCTCGACCTCCGAGCACTCCTCGTCGCCACCATCGACATTCACGCACACCACATTGGTGACCGAGTCCTGAGCGTCCAGATCACCCGCCACGATGGTGTAGGAGTACGTGTAGTACCACGAATCTCCCGGGGCCAAGGTGTCACCGTCGCCAACCGGCGTCGTACCGGCGGAGTCGGTGAATGGACCGTCGAGATCGGGGGTGACATCGACACCATTGAGGTCGTCGCTCAACGACGCCTCGATCTCCGCGATCGACAGCGACTTGTTGCCGTTGTTGATCACCTCGATCGTGTAGTCGATCACATCACCGACCGCCGAGTACGACTCGACGTCGGTGGTCTTGATCACCGCGGCCGACGGAGCCTGAACCAGCGGCACCTCAGCGGTGTCATCGTCGGGGGCGGACTCGTTCGACGTTGCCGTCGCCAAGTTGTCGATGTCGCCATCGCCATCGCCGTTGTCATCGATGTCGGACTGCAACACCGTGTAGGAACCGGTGCAGGTCATCGTGTCACCGGGCAGCAGGGTCGCGCCCAACGCCGGTTCGCAGTCGAGGGTGCCCAACAACGGATCCGAAACCTGTACATTCGTCAACGTCTGATTGCCGGTGTTGGTGACCAGCATCGAGTAGTTGATCACATCCCCGGCCTCGTCGACCTGCAAGGTCTCGCTCGTTGTCGTATCGGGATTCGTCACCGACACCGCCGTCTTCACGATCGTCAGCTCTGGATCCTCTTCGACCGGGACATCCTCATCATCGCAGTCCTCGGCCTCTTCGAAGGTGGTGACACACGCCTCGTTGTGAATGACGTCGTTGCCTTCGCCTTCCGGATCGATATCGAGATTCCCCCCGGCATCGATGTCAGCCTGGGTCACGGTGTAAGAACCCGTGTAGATCCAGACCTCGTCAAGATCCAGTTCGTTGTCGGTATCGGTGTCACCCGAATCAGGACCGGTGAGCACACCACCCAACAGCGGGTCGTTCACCACCACATTCGTCAACGACTGGTTACCGGTGTTGGTCACCGTGATCGTGTAGTCGATCCGATCACCAGCCTCATCGACCACACCACCACCGTCGGAGCCATCCGAGTTCACAACCGCGGAGGCAACCTTTTCGATCGCAACATCCGGAGCCTGGGTGAGCGGAACCTCCTCGGTGTCATCATCCGGGGCGGACTCATTCGACGTGGCCGTCGCCAAGTTGTCGATGTCACCATCGCCGTCACCATTGTCATCAATGTCATCCTGGGTGACGGTGTAGGAACCGGTGCAAGTCATCATGCCACCAGGCAACAACGACGAACCCAGCGCCGGGTCACACTCAAGGGTGCCCAACAACGAATCGACCACCTGAACATTCGTCAGGGTCTGATTACCGGTGTTGGTGACAACCAACGAGTAGGCGATCACATCATCGGCCTCATCAACCACAAGCACGTCACCATCAGCGGCAACCAACGCCGAACCATCAGGACTCGTCACCGACGTCGCCGTCTTCACAATCTGAAGCGCCGGGTTCTCATCGACCGGGACGTCCTCGGTATCACAATCGAGACCATCGGTCTGATCCGAATCGACGCACGCCTCATTCTGGAACACGTCGTTGCCAGGCTCGCCGTCAATATCGAGATTCCCCCCGGCATCGATGTCAGCCTGAGTCACCGTGTATGACGCCGTGTAGACCCACACCTCATCGACATCCAACTCATCGTCGGCATCAGTGTCACCCGAATCAGGACCGGTGAGCACACCACCCAACAGCGGGTCGTTCACCACCACATTCGTCAACGACTGATTGCCGGTGTTGGTCACCGTGATCGTGTAGTCGATCCGATCACCAGCCTCATCGACCACACCACCACCGTCGGAGCCATCCGAGTTCACAACCGCGGAGGCAACCTTCTCGATCGCAATATCGGGCGCCTGGGCGAGCGGAACGACGGCCGAATCATCGTCGGGCGCGCTCTCGTTCGAATCGGCCGTGGCCGTGTTGTCGACATCTCCGTCATCATCAGGATTGCCGGCACTGTCGATACCGTTGTTGTCGATGTCCGACTGCTGAACGGTGTACGAACCAGTGCACGTGACATCTTCACCGGGGCTCAGCTCCCCGTCGAAGCCACCGCAGTCGAGGGTCCCCAACAACGGATCGACCACGGTCACGCCGGTCAAGGTCTGGTTGCCGGTGTTCGTGACAAGCATCGAATAGGCAATCACATCCCCGGCCTCATCAACCACTAGCACGTCACCATCAGCCGCAACCAAAACCGAGGCATCAGGACTCGTCACCGACGTCGCCGTCTTCACGATCTGAAGAACCGGGTTCTGGGTGACGGGAACCTGCTCGCTCGCCGTCGCGTCAGGCGTCTGATTCGAGGATGCCGTCGCCGTGTTGTCGAGCAAACCGGGGTCGACGTCATTCGGCTCGACGGTAGCGTTCGAGTCGATGTCCGCCTGGGTCAACTCGTAGGTGCCGGTACAGATCATGCCCTCGTTGGGGGCAAGCGTCGCCCCTGAAGCAGGTACACAGGTCAGATCGGGTAGTAACGGATCGACGACGGTGACATCGGTCAGCGTCTGGTTGGCCCTCGTTGGTCACCGTGATGGTGTACTCAACGAGGTCACCGGCGGCGTCGAGTGTGCCATTGCCGCCGGAGTCGATGTCGGTCGCCTCCTTGTCTATTGAAAGCGCCGGTGCTTGGGCGATCGGAACGAGCGCCGAATCCTGCTCCTCGCCGGTCTGATCCGAGTCGGCGGTTGCAGTGTTGTTGATCTGGCCGTCGCCGCCGCCGTTGCCGTCGATGTCGGCTTGGTCGACCTCATACGAACCGGTGCAGGTCATGGACTCGCCAGGCTGCAGAGTGGACGGTTGGACCGGGTCACACACGATCGGACCGTCGATCAGATCGTCGACGAGCGTGACGCCTGTCAATGTGACGGTGCCGGTGTTCGTGACCTCAATCGAGTAGGCGATGACGTCGCCGGCCTCGTCGACCACCAAAGCATCACCATCCAGCGGCAATCAACACCGAATCATCAGGACTCGTGACCGACACAGCGGTCTTCACGATCCCCATGGCCGCGTTGGAATCGACTGGGACACTCGCACTGGCAGTGACCGGGTCGGCTTCGTCCGCGTCGGCCTCGGCGGTGTTCTCCAGCAAGCCGGCGGTTGTGTTTGCGGGCTCGACCGTGGCGTTCGAGTTCAGGTCTTCCTGAGTGAGGGTGTAGGACCCTTCACAGTCGATCGACGCGCCGGGCGCCAGCGAGGCCACCGGTTCGGTCGGATCACAGGTGAGCGTGCCGCCGGCGCCGTCGAGCAGTTCGTCGGCAACGGTGACGTTGGTAAGCGTCGTGTTGCCGTTGTTGGTCACGACAATGTCGTAGGTCACGATGTCGCCGGCCGCGTTCAGCACGCCGTCGCCGGCTGCATCGACGCCGCCCTCCGGGACGGTCTTGGTGATCGCCAGGCTCGGTGTCGCAGCCAGTGGCGCTTCAGCCGAGGCTTCGACCGGGCCAGCCTCGCCCGAAGTCGCGGTGGCCGTGTTGTCGATGTCGCCATCGCCACCACCGTTGTTGTCGAGGTCGGCCTGGGTTATGGGGTACGACCCGGTACAGGTCATCGACGCACCGGGGGCAAGCGACGAGCCGAGCGCGGGTGTGCAGTCGAGCGTGCCCAGCAGCGGGTCGGTCACCTGAACGTTGGTCAGGGTGACTGTGCCGTCATTGGTGACGACGATCTCGTAGTTGACAATGTCACCAGGCTCGTCGAGCACGTTGTTGCCCGTTGGATCGGTGGATGTCACCGACTTCTCGATTGACAAGACGGCGTTCTGGATGATGGGCTCGTCGGCCAACGCGGTCACCGGATCGGTGTCGTCGGAGTCGGCGGTCGCCGTGTTGTCGAGCTGGCCGGCGAGGACGTCGTCGGGCTCGGCCGTGCCGTTGGAATCGAGGTCGTCCTGATCGATTGTGTAGGTGCCGGTGCAGGTGGTCGATGCGCCCGGCGCCAGGTTCGTCGGCGTGGCGGGATCGCAGCTGAACGTGCCGCCCGGTCCCTGCAGGAGCGGGTCCGACACCGTGACGTTGTTCAGGGTGACGTTGCCGTTGTTCGTGGCGACGATCTCGTACTCGATGACGTCGCCGACGGCGTTGAGGTCGCCGTCGCCACCAGCGTCGACTGCGGTAATCGTCTTGGTGATGCCCAGAGCGGCGTTGGCATCCAGCGTGTTGGTGATTTCACAGGTGACATCGACGCCCGCCGGCACGTTGACAACCGTGGACGCTTCTCCGGCGACACCGGTTGTCGCCGCGGGGTCATCGCAGACCCACTGACCCACGGTGTATCCGGTCTGAGGTGTTTCTGCGATCGTGTGATCGCCGACAAGAACAACGACAGTCTGGCCTGACGTGACGGACTCACCGTCGACGCTCAGGGGGAAGTCGGACACGCCGAGGTAGCCCGGGCCGGACTCTCCGAGATTGTCGACGTTCTTGATCAACGTCAACGAGCCGTTGGCCGGGCTATTGGTGAAGGTACACGTGACGGTCTGGCCGGCGTTGACCGTGATTGAGGACGGGTCGTCGCCGTTGTCACAGACTGCATCATCGAGCACCCATTCAGGATCCGGGACTTCGGCTATAGAGTGGTTTCCGTTGGCCACCGGCACGGGATTGCTGGCCGCGGCACCACCCGTAGTCGTGAGCGAAACGTCTTCACCTCCGGCCGCTGAACCGCCGTCAATCAGGAAGTCGAACGTGTCGTCTTCGCCGTTGGTTGTCTGCTTCTCGATCACCAGGAACCCATCACCCGGCGAGACGACGCAGTCTTTGGCATCGGAGTTAGGCGGCCCCGAAGGATACGTGCAGACGTTGAGAAGTGTCGCCATGCCACCACCGAGGTCGGACAGAGGAATCGTGCAGTCGACCAAAACATCTTCCGTTGGCGATGGTGCGATCTGGGTGCCGGCATCGTTGTGGAGTACGCCGTCGACGTTGATCACGCCATCGAAGGGATCAGGTGCGGCAAAGTCCTCCGTACAGGTGAGGTCCGGGTCTTGGATGAGGCTGGGCTGGATGCATTTGTCGTCGAAGTTGTCGCCGCATGAGTACAGATCTGGACCGGTCTGTACACCACCCGACCAGGTGTGGCACAACGCATAGTCGACATCGCCGTTGCCATTGGTGTCGTACAGCGAACAGGCCTGCACCTCTTCGCCGCCAGCATTCGGGTCGAGGAGATCGGTGTCGTCAACCGAGTAGATAACGGAGATCGAACCGTCACCGTTCACGGCAAAGCCCATCTGACTGAGGTCGGTCCGGTTCGGGTTCTGGTAGTCGTCGGCTCCGCCGCTGTCCACAACAATGGCCGTGTCCGGGACCGCCGCGGCCGCCGGGGTCGGGGCCAGGCCCGTAAACGCGACAAAGCTCGGCAGCATCGCGAATAGTAAGAAAACCATCCGACGCCGCCGACCCAGCCGGAGCACACTCTTCGATTCACGCATCTTGTTCAGTCTTTCGCCTTGACTTGAACGGAGAGTGCCGCCGCTGGCTCCCCCCGCAATTTCCCTCTTCATCACCCTCAGCGCTACGAAGTTCCGCCGCAGACGCCGGGCTAACTGCGTTCGACCTTACAGACGAGTTTCGAACCTTGGCCAGTGGATGGAATATTTACCCAAGGGCCAAGGTGCGGCGTCTACGTGCCGAATTCAGGTTCCCGGATGATCCGGTAACAAAGTTAGCCTGATGGCAGAAGGCGCGTCAACCGCGCTGCCAGTTGTTGAATCGACACTCGTTCGAGCAGGCGATGGCCGGCGGTCGATGCGGGCTCGGTGAGCCACAGGCCGTGTTCGGCGGCGTCCATCCACGTGAGCTCGATACCGTGGATTTCGTCGTCGACCGGACGGAGGAGCAAGGTGACCGACCCCGTCGAACGGACCGAGGAAACGGCGCCGGCGAGTACCTCGGCTGCCTGTGAATCCAGCCCGTCGGCCTCGAGGATCGCCGCCACCGAATCGACGGCGGCGGGATCCGTGGCGAAGAGCGCCTCGATAACGGCGCCGGTGCACTCGATGGTCAGCGTGTCGTCGACAGCGGCATCGGTGTCGTCTGGCAGGGAGACACCCGGAACCGCGAACTCGACGATGCGAGCCACGAGGTCGGACGGGTCGAATGGGGCGAACCGCACCAGGCCGTTGGCCAACCGACGCTGCTCGACAGCCATCTCCGGCCGGGCCGTGAAGGCTCGAACCTCCACGTCACCACCGGATTCGTAGGCGGCGCGAGCCACGAGATGCGGCGACCCGACGACGGTCAAGAGGTCGGCGACGGGAGCGGCCACGGTGCCCTCGCCGTCGACAAGACGCCGTTCGATCAGCCCGGGCGCCACCACGGCAGCCACCTTGGTGACCGTCGAACCTGGCAGCGATCGCCCACCCTCGTCGATGAGAACGACGGAGTCGTCATCAGGGTCGACCAGGCCGGGCGGCGGAGCGACACCAAGAACGTCGGCTAGGAAAGAGGCCTCCTCAACCGTGAGGTCGAGTACAGCCTCGTCGACGTGGCTCATTTCCTCATCCTACCCGCGCCCCCCGACACCGAGCCGTGGGACGGCAACGATGTGGCAACCTGCACGGCCCGAACGGTCGACCGGGCAATCAGGTATCCCCGACCGGCGGGGAACCGCAGCGCCGAGCCTCGTGGGAACCGCACGTCGAACAAGTCCTCCTCCTTGTCACCGTCGGGCTGCAGCACCAAGCCATGGCCGTTGTTACGCATCGCCCGGATCCACATCTCGTAGGCCGTTGCCGCCCGGAACGCCGACGTCGCCATCAACACCACGACCCCGGCGTCACGGCTCTCGAGTACCAACGTGTTGAGTGCAGCCGATGCCCGGTTGTCGTCGAAGAACAGATCGACATCGTCGACGGCCACCACCATCGGGCGGTCGAATCCGGTCCGGGCCCGCTCCTCCACCTCGTCGGCCAGGGAAACGAGCGCGTCGACGACGCCAACGGCGACGATCGACGTGAACGGCGCGTCCTCGGCGGCGAGGACGCTCGTTCGCTTCGGGACGACGACCCTGCGGTCCTCGATCAGGGTGGCCAGTTGGGCGCCGAGCGTGTGCAACGCGGTCGACCGGCCCGACCCGGCCGCACCGGCCACCAGCAACGTCGGCTGATCGTGCAGATCAATCGATACTTCATCATGGGCCGGACCGAGGCCGACTGCGACCGACGTGAGCGCATCGGCCGGCCTCACCTCATGAAGGCGTACGACATCGGCCAGCGGGCGAACCGGCGCTCCGACCCCGGTGACTCCCCGAGCCCGTAGACGGTCTCCCACGGCAGCCACGCCCGACTCGTCGACGAACGCCACCTGCACCTCCGGCCCGTCGACGACCCACGTTCGTCCGGGAGGCATCGAGTCCGGGTTCGGCGTCGACGTCAGGCCCAGCGTCCGGTACTCGTCGGCCGCAGCGAGACGTTGCAACAACCGCAGCCCGATCGATCCTTGACAGTTGAACGGCACGGCCGACCGCTGATCGGCCGTCATCACCACGTGGACACCGGCCGAGGGAGCCTGGCTGAGGAGTCGGGCGAACCGGTCGGCCTGCCGCCCGAAGTCGAACCCCTCGAGAACATCCCAGAACGGCCCGAAGCCGTCGATCATCAACACGATCGATGGACGCTCGGCCACCGGACCGCCACGTGTTGGACCCGACTGCAGTCGCTCGGCCACCTCGGCCTCCAGCATCGACAACAGCAGTTGCAGCCGCTCGGGCTCGGATCCGGCCACGACGCCCGCCACCGTTGGCAGTGCCTCGACGGCCCGCAGCCCACCGCCGAAGTCGATGCCGTAGAGCACAACGTCTTGGCCGCCCGCGGCCGCGGCCAATGAGATCGAGCAGGCCAGTGTTCGCAGCAGCGTCGTCTTGCCTGATCCGGATGCCCCGTAGACCACGGCGTGGCCCACGAGCGCCAGATCGATTGTGTACGGAACCTGGGTCTGGGCGTCGGGCAGGTCGGCCAGGCCGATTGCGACGTCCAGGCCGGCTGCCTCATCAACGAGATCAGCGTCGATGACCGGAGCAAGCGGCGGCAGCCACGGACGACGGAGAGCCCGCCCGTCCGACGCTGCTGCCCATGCCTCCCGGGCCGCTTCCACGATCGCTCCCAGGTCGGTCTCGTCCTCGAAAGAGCCCCGATCGATGCTGCCGGGCTCGACCTCACCGACGGCACGAAATGGACCGGGCCGCATACCGTAGCCGAGCGTGGCCAGACCAGATCGGGGAGCCGACTCCGCAGCCGCGCTTCGGCCGCCGACGTAGGCCGACTGGAACGGCGTCACCAACGACCCACCACCGATCTTGAGCAGCGCCCGGCCGGGTAGGTCGTGGTGGATGTGGGCCGCGTCGATGACACCGATCAGATCACGGCTGTCGGCCTCGGACGCCACCCGCAGCGCCACCCGGATGTTGGTGTTGGCGTCGATCTGCGGCGTGACCACGCCGGCCGGTTTCTGGGTGGCCAGGATCATGTGCACCCCCATGCTCCGACCCCGTTGGGCCACATCGACGAGCCCGTCGACGAAGTCGGGCACCTCGGAGCGAAGTGCGGCGAACTCGTCGATCACGATCACCAGTGACGGAAGGACCAGATCGGCGTTGACGCTGTGGCGGAAGCGGGCCCGCATGGCGGCCAGATCACCCACCTCGAGTTCGGCCAGCACCCGCTCCCGATGCCGCAGCTCAGCCCGCAGCGAGATGAGCGCTCGAGCGGCAAGGTGCTCGTCGAGATCGGTGACGAACCCCACGGTGTGAGGCAGACGCTCACACTCCCGGAACGCCGATCCACCCTTGTAGTCGATGAGGATGAAATTGAGATGCGTCGGCGGATACCGGGCGGCGAGGTCGGCGATCATCGTCTGGAGCAACTCGCTCTTGCCCGATCCGGTGGTGCCGGCCACGAGGGCGTGCGGCCCGTCGGCTTGGAGGTCGACCACGATGGGGCCGTCGGAACCGCCACCGAGGGTCGCTACGAGCCCCGTCTCGTCGGCGGCCCACCGCCGGCCGATGGCTGCGCCTTCGAACAGCGCAGCCGTGTCGCCATCGTGCAGGTCCGGCAACGTCACCGTCGTCGGGATGCCACCCTCGGCGTCGGACATCGTCACGTCGACCAGCGGCGCCAAGTCGCGGGCCATGGTCATCGCCTCATCCACGTCCAGGGACCACGGCTCGAGGTCGGTCACCGTCGATCCCTCGGCCAAGCGATGGACCACTGCCGGGGCACCGGCGGCAATGGGCACGTCGACGTGCACGGTCGCCTCCGCCGGTAGTCCCCGAACGTTCTCGGTGATGAACACGACGGACACACCGACGCTCGGCGCGGCCTCGAGGAAACGGGACACCGCGGCGGGCGACAATCCGACCGGAGGATGGACCACGACGACGATACGAGGTATGGCCACCTCGCCTCCGCCGCCGATCCGATCGCCACGCGCCGCGACCCGTTGCTCGACAACGGCCTCGAGTTCGGAGAACAGCGTGAGGGCCTCTGCATCGTCGGCAGCGATGGCCCGTTTACCGGCACCGCGCCCGGTGTGGGGTAACCAGGTGGTCCATGCCCACTCGGCTGCTCGCTCCGGGGCGAGCACCACGATCTGCAGGTCACCGGGAGACCGCAGACCCACGAGCTGGGCCACCATCGCTCGGGCGACGCCCGTCGCCGCGGCGCCTCCGGTGATGCCGACGACCGGATGCCGCCCGAGATCGACGACCACCGGTGCCGCCGGCTCGACCCCAACCTCGTCGGCAACATCCTGGGCGGCCGCCACCAACTCGGACGCTCCGTGCTCGGGCATGGCGATCTCGATCGACGACACACGATCGGCGGTTCCAACCGCCACGGTCAGAAAGTCGTCATGTCGGGCCCGGCGCGCCCACAGCTGCGTCGCCCCGCACCGCACCCACCGGGCGATCTGGTCGAGCCTCGGCGTGCGACGGCGCCGCCACGCCGCGATCCGATCGGCGGTGTCGGCAACCACCAGGCGTTGGGCCTCGAGTTCGTCGAGAAAGGCCGCCCGCTCGGCGGCGAACGCCCGACGGCCGCTTCGGCGATCGTCGACGTGGGTCCAGATGATCATCAGCGGGCTCATCGCCATGAACACCGCGAACACAGGTGAGAAGATCACCGCCATAACGGCGCCCATCACGACCGGCAGCACGGCGGCCCCCATCGGAAAGCGCCGTGACGGAGGCGCCGACGGCGGCTGGGGTAGCGTCACGGCAGACGGAGGCCGGGGATCGGCGGCGCGTGGTGCCGGGTGGTACTCCAGTCGGGTGCCGCGACGCCGAAAGGGCGTGTTGTCGTCGGGGGGCGGGCGGCGTCCGGGCGGCACCGACGTCATCGCGAAGCTCACATCGCCGACCTCCACCACGTCGCCCGGCCCGATCGCGGCAGGCCGATCCGCGGCCAGTCTGACGCCGTTGACGATCGTGCCGTTGGTCGAGCCGAGGTCACACACCGACACACCCTCGGCGGCCAGGTCGAGGCGGGCGTGGTGGCGTGACACCGACCGGTCGTCGAAGCCTGCGTCAAGCGCCCGGCCGATCACGACCGGAACGTCGGCCTCGGGCACAACGAGGCTGCGGTCCCGGCCTGGGCCGGTGAGCAACCGCAGGCCGAGCGAGGGCGGTGGGCGGGGCTCGACGACCGAGACGAGCCGGTCGCCGGTGAGCAGGTCGGTGTCGACCAGCGGCTCGTCGTGGCGGAGGGCCAGACCGGTTCGTTCGTTGGTCAGCAGCGGGGGTGTCCGGTCGAGACCGAGACCACTCCCGGGGGATCCAAGGAGACGGTACAGATCGCTACCGGAGGCCGCAGCCGGGAGTTCGATCGCCAGGTCGTGGTCACCGGATCCGACGTTCACCGTCAGTCGAGCCTGGAACGGTTCGCCACCGCTGTCCCGCAGGCCACTCATCGGCGGTCCCCCGGTGAGTCGACGGGGAGACCGCCGATCAGGAAGTCGTCGCCCAGTCGGGACCGCAGCGCCTGCAGCGCCCGGTACGTCAAGGCCCGAACCCCCTGGTCGGACATCGTCATCTCTGACGCGCACTCGGCCACCGTCCGCTCATCGAAGAACCGCAGCTCGAGCACCCGACGCTGGCGCGGCTTCAGTTCGGCCAGCGCCTCCAACAACTCGGCGTCGCCCGAGCGGTCCAGCAGCTCGTCATCGACCTCGCCGCTCAACCGAGCGTCGCCGGAGTTGATCGGCCCGTGCGCCGCCCGGCGGGCCTTCGTGCGGTGATGCGAGGCCAGCAGGTTCCGGGCGATGGTGACGAGCCAGGCCGCCGCCGGACGGCCCTCATCGCGAAACCGGTCGGCCGACCGGTAGACACGGAGGTAGGTCTCGGCCATCACGTCGTCGACCTCCGAGGCGGCAACCCGTACCGATATATAGCGTCGCAGGAACGGCTCGGTCTCGAGGTAGAAGCGGTGGAACGCGGCCTGGTCACCGTTGGCCGTACGCGCCAACAGCACAGCATGACTCTGGACTTCGCCTCTCTGATCCACCACCGCCGGTGTTTCACGATCCCCAATCGCTTCTGCTGTTTTTCAGCTGCCAATCAATGTAGCCGTAGGACCTACACTCGAAACCGATGGCCCGTTCGCCCGATGATCTGCAGTCGATCTTGCCGCCCCAGTTTCGTGCGAAGGTGTTCGTGGGTGATCCCCGCGAGGTGGGCAAGGATCCCGACTACAGGTTCACGCTGGCCAACGAGCGCACCTTCCTGGCCTGGATCCGCACGGCGCTGGCCCTTGGCCGCCGGCGGTCTGGGTGCAGTCACGATCCTCGATGACTTCCCCGGTGAGGAGGCCCTGGGGCTCGGGCTGCTGGCGCTCAGCTTCCTGACGGCGGCCACCGCCTACCGGCGATGGGCGATCATCGAGAAGGCGATGCGATTGGAGGAGCCCCTACCGCCATCGCGCCTCCCGCTGCTGATGGGTATCGGCGTCGGACTGGTATCGGTGGCCGCCGCGGTGCTGTTCGCGTTCGGCGGCTCCGGCGGGTGAGCCACCCCACACGGTTCACCGCCCGGGCGAGTCAGCAGCCGGCTCGCGTCCACGACACCATGCTCCAACACGAGCGCACGGCGCTGGCCTGGGAGCGCACCGCCATCGCCACGATCGTGGCCGGGCTGCTGTTCGTCAGGACTGCCGACGGAGTGGCATCCGGCCCTGACGCTGATCGGCTTCGCCCAGGTGCTGTTCGGCGGCGGTCTGCTGGTCTGGGCCGGCTACCACTACGACGAGCTGCACGGCCCGCTGCGCGCCGGGGAAAGCCCGGTCCGACCTCGGCGCGACGAGGGCTGTCGGGCTGGTGGTGACGACCTTCACCGGAGCGGCCACGTTTCTCGCCGCCTTCGCCGTTGGCGTTGGTCTGTAGCATCGGCAGTTGTCGAATAGGTAAGTTGCAGCTAACGTTTTGGCCATGGACGCACTGGAGGCGATCTCCCAGCCGACCCGTCGCCGGATCGTGGCCCGCATTGCCGAGCTCGGTGAGGCGTCGGTCAACGACATCGCCGCGCCGTTGAACATCACCCGCCCCGCCGTCTCCCAGCATCTGAAGGTGCTGAAGGAGACCGGCGTCGTGCTCGAACGTAAGGTCGGTCGCAGACGGCTCCACCGTCTGAACCCCGATGGCCTGTCCGAGGCCCGAGCCCAGATCGAGCTGTTCCTCGTCAACGAGCTCGACGACCTGGAAACCGCAGCCCGCCAAGTGGTCCGCGACCGCGGCCACTCGACCGAGAATCCCGCATACCGATCCGAGGTGACCCCATGAACGAACCGATCGTGATCGAGCGTGTGCTCGACACCAACGCCGAGGAGACATTCGCCCTCCTCACCGAACCCGAACGGCTACGCCGCTGGTTTGCGGTGTCGGCCTCGGTCGACCTGAGAGTCGGCGGCGACTATCGCATCCTGTGCGTGCCCGGCCACGCGGCCGTCGGTCAGGTGACCGAGATCGAACCCGGCAAACGTGTCGTCTACAGCTGGGGCTGGCTCGACAGCGACGAGGTTCCGCCGGGTTCCACGACCCTGATCGTGGAGCTGGAGCCCGAGGGTGGCCGAACCCGGGTGCGCCTCACCCACGAGGGCCTCACCGGCGTGTGGGCGGAGCGCCATTTCGACGGCTGGAATCAGCACCTCGACCGTCTGGTGAAAGCCGCCGCCGAGGGCGAGGCCGGGCTCGAACCGTGGCTCATCGATCCGGAGGAGAAGAACCATCTGACGGTGGCGGAGGCGACCTGGGCGATCTGCCGGCAGCAGCTGCTGAGCCTCGGCCCCGACGACGCCGAGCGCCCCACACCGTGCGCGGAGTTCAATACCCACGAGCTCGTCGTCCATCTCCGCAACAGCATGGTGGCCGTCGGCACCCCCGCCGGCGCAGAGTTCGACGACGGCAGCGACACCTCCTCCGCCGAGGACTACGTGGCCGGTGCCGTCGAGTCCGCGCTCGCCGCCTGGCGTGAACGGGGTGTGGAGGGTGAGGTTCCGTTCGGACCGGGCACCGCACCGGCGGTCGTTCCCGCCGGGATCCTCAGCCTCGAGTTCCTCGTGCACGCCTGGGACATCGCCCAGGTCAAGGGAGCCGAGCTCGACGTGCCCGAGGGCGTCGCAGCCTACGTGCTCGACATTGCGACCTCGATCATCACCGACGACAACCGTGGTCCCGACAAGGGTTTCGGTCCCGCCCTCGATGCCCCGGCCGACGATCCCCTGAGCCACCTCATCGCCTTTACCGGCCGAAAGGCCTCGGCCTGACCCTCACCGGGGCGAACCGGCGACCCCAACCCACCAAAACCGCGGCCCACAGCCGCCGGAACGGGCCGCGGGCTGCCGCCCCACCCAACCGGCGGCTCCAGCCCACCGAAAGCGCGGTCTAGAGCCGCTAGAACGGGGCGTGACCGCCGACGCCGGAGACTAGGGTTGACGACCATGAGCCGACGGATCGTGCTGGCCGACGACGCCTACATCCTGCGTGAAGGGGTCCGAATGGTGCTCGAACACGAGGGCTACGAGGTGGTCGCCGCCGCCGAGGACCACGACTCACTCGTCGCCGCCGTCGACGAGCACCAGCCCGACGTGGTCGTGACCGACATCCGCATGCCGCCGACCGGCACCGACGAGGGCATCCGGGCGGCCCGCCACATCCGGGCCACCTATCCGTCCGTCGGCGTGGTGGTGCTGAGCCAATACGTCGAACCCGAGTACGCCCTCCGGCTGCTGGAGAACGGCAGCGAGGGCTTGGCCTACCTCCTCAAGGAACGCGTAGGCGACGCCGGGGCGCTGGCCGATGCCGTGGAGCGGGTGGCCGTCGGCGAGTCGAAGATCGATCCCCGCGTGGTGGACGCGCTGGTGGCGGGGCGGCTCAACCAGACCGAGTCCAAGGTCGACCGTCTCACGCCACGTGAGCGGGAGGTGATGGAGGAGCTGGCCGGGGGCAGCTCCAACAATGCCATCGCGGCAAACCTCCACCTCTCGGAACGGGCGGTGGAGAAACACATCAACTCGATCTTCACCAAACTCGATCTGCTGCCCGAACGGGAGACCAACCGGCGGGTGCGGGCGGTTCTGCTGTATCTGTCGGAGACCTCACGGTAGCGAGCAGCCGGGCACCGGGTGAACAGTGTGGAAAACCACACTGACATCGATGGGTATTCTCCCTTATGCTGCCAACGACGGCGCTTCATAATGAAAGCGTGAACATCATGACCCGAACCTCCTCCGTCCTGATCGTCGACGATCAGGACACCTTTCGGGCCACCGCCCGGATGGTGGTCGACTTCACCGACGGATTCGAGGTGGTGGGTGAGGCGCTGAACGGTGGCGAGGCAGTGCAACGATTCGACGAGCTGACACCCGACCTCGTGCTCATGGACATCATGATGCCCGGCATGGACGGCATCGAGGCCACCCGCCGGATTCGTACGACGGCGCCCGACGCCCGCATCATCGTGCTGTCGACCTACGACGCCGACGAGTACCAGCAGCAGGCTCTCGACGCCGGTGCCATCGCCTTCGTGTCCAAGTCCGATTTCGGTCCCGTCAGCCTGTTGAAAGCATGGGCCGCCGCGGAGGCCGCAACGGACGGGTAGCGTCGGTCCATGCTCGGCCTGTGTGATCGTCGCCGAAATCGGTTCCCGTGATCTTCGACTTCGGCGGGTTCGAACGGGCATAGGGCGACGACACCCGATTCTGCGTGTGCCGGGCGGCGCTCAGCGAGGTTACGTACACGCAGAATCAGGATTGCGGCGACGCGCCGTCGTCAACCTGCCGGCAATCGCGAATCGATTGGCAGCACACCTCTGACGATCGTCGGACGTCCGGGTGCCGAATCGATGATGATGGTTCCGTCGAGAGCGTCGAGGCGGTCGTTGAGGTTGTCGAGCCCTGAGCCCCGGGTCACGGTGGCCTGATCGAAACCGGGGCCGGTGTCGCCGACCTCGAACTGGAGCTCGCCATGGTCGCCCGACAGGCGAATGGAGATCGGCGGGGTGCCATGTTTGATGGCGTTGGTAACCGCTTCGGAGACGCAGAAGTAGGCGGCGGCCTCGAGATCGAGGGGAAGACGTTCGGCCAGCGTCTCTTCCACGGTGACCGGAACCGGTATCTGCTCCGCCAAATTGGTGACCGCCACAGCCAGTCCTTCGGCTTCGAGCAGGGGTGGATAGATGCCGAGGGCCAATGCTCGGATCTGATCGATGGCGTCCTGAGTTTCGCTCGCCATCTGGGTGAGGAGATCGGCGATCTGGTCGACCCCTTGCGATCGGGCGAGCTGCTCGGCCATGTCCAACTGCACCCGGAGGGCCACCACCTGCTGTTGGGGACCGCGATTGAGTTCGTGTTCGAGCCGGCGGCGTTCGTCGTCCTGGGCGCCGACGAGCCGGCGGCGGGATTCGGCCAGCTCCTCGGCCTTCTGCTCGAGCTCGTCGTCGAGACGACGGCGGCGCATGATCAACCCGGCCGAGCCGGTCAGGTCGTCGATCAAGCGTCGTTCGGTGGTGGTGAGTGCCTCACCTCGGCGGGACTCGACGGTGATGGCGCCCAGGGTGTCGCCGTCGTGGTCGATCGGTACCGCCACGCCGGGGAGATCGTCCAGACGAGTTGCGACGGCACCAGGCACGGTGGGTCCGGGTCGGGCGGTTCGCAGGCAACCGGCTCGAACCCGGAAGGCGTAGCCGCCCACACCGCCACCCGGTCAGCGCCGGTTCCTTCAGCCACCCGGGTCGCCATCCGGTCGAGCAGCCCCTCCTCCCGCTCCGTTCGGGCCAGCCGGCCGGTGAGGTCGGCCAGCACCTCATACGGCGTGGCCCGCTGCCCGTAGACCAGACGGTTAACCCATCGCTGCAACCGGTGACGCGCCGGCTCGAACACCACCGCCACCACCGCAGTGGCCACGATCGACCAACCGAGACTGGATCCTCCGGCCGCGGTCCCCAACCCGGCAACGAACCCGGCGTAGACGAGGGTGATGAACCCCACCAGGGCGGCGAACAGCAGCGTCCGGGAAATGACGACATTGACGTCGAACAGCCGATGGCGCACGATGGCGATCCCGTAGCCGGTGGCGATGATGAGGATGCCGAGGTCGATCAGCACGTTGAACTCGCTGATCATTCCGGTGATCATCGTGGGAACGGCTACGATGCCGGCCACGAAGATCCACCGGATGCGGTCGCGCCCATCACGGTTGGAGCGTCGGTATTTGGCGATCAGGCCGGCGATCGAGATCACGGGACCACCGAGAATGAACGGAGTGGTCAGGTGGAAGAGCGGGTGGTCGAACGGAAGAACAGTACTCGTTGGATGCATCACCACGTAGTTGATCGTCGTTGATGCGGCCAGGCCGGCGAGCAGAACGACCGCCACCCACCGCCATCGAGCCGACGGCAGGCGGCCGTCGGGAAACAGTAGGAACCCCAACGTGAGAAGACTGAACATAGCCAGTGTTCCAACCGATGCGATCAGACCTTCTATGTGGGCGATCGGCGGATCCAGGTCGGCGGGTACCTGGGTTTCGGGATCGAATGCGAGTGGTGCAGCGGGATCGAGTCGCTGTTGGACCAGCAACGCAAGCGGGTACAGGCTCATGATGAACACCCATACGCTCAGCATCCACAACAGCCGGTTGCCCGGCTGGCTGCTGGAGCCGACCCAGACGATCACACCGACTGAGGCGATGGCGAGGTAGCCGATGGAGAACGAACGAAGGATCCCGGAAAGGCCACCGATGGCCAGCAGCACCAGACTCACCGAGGAGACGGACACGCCCGCCGCGACGAACCAACGCTGGGCCGCTCGGAGGCGGGCATCGGTGACCGTCGTAGTCACCGCGGTCACCGGGTTCCTCCCACCGGGACGACGCCGGACAGGATCGTGCCGTCGTCCGGGTCGCAGCTGATGTGGAGCGTGCCCGACAGTGCATCGAGGCGATCGCCGATCCGTTGGAGGGCGGCCGATGAGATCACGCCCGGTGACAACCGGTCAGCGGTGACGCCACGGTCGCGAACCTCGAATGTCAGGCTGCCGTTGCGCTGCGACAACTGGACTCGCACCGGTGTGGGGGTCCGGCGGTCACCGACGGCACCGAGTGCTTCGAGCACACAGAAATACACCGATGATTCGACCTCCTGGGGATAGCGGCCGAGCCCTTCGGCTCCTATCTCGATCGGGATGGCCGACCGCCGGAGCCTCGCTCCGATGGCCGCTTCCAATCCCTCAGCCTCCAGCAGCGGTGGGTAGACACCGCGAGCGAACTCGCGTAGGGATTCGACCGCCTCGTCGGCTTGACCGACCATCTTGGCGAGCTGGTCACGGAGGGCGGGGTCATCCGCCGTCTCGGCCAGTCCACGGCAGAGTCCGAGTTTGACCTTGAGCGCCACCAGTTGTTGTTGCACGCCGTCGTGCAGATCCCGTTCGAGTCGACGACGAGTGTCATCCTGCACGGCCACGAGCCGACGACGGGACTCCCGGAGCTCCTCGATCCTGGCGGCCAGACGCTCGGTCAACGCCTGGTTGCTGAGCGCCAGACTCATCCCCGCGGCAAGCTGATCGACGAGGCGGCGCTCGTCGTCGAGCAACGATTCGCCGGGGGGCAGGTGGAGCTCGAGCGATCCGAGGTGGGCGTCTCCGTCGACGATCGGGACCGATGTGATCTCGAGTCCGGCGGAAAGCGCCTCGTCTCGCTGTCCGTCCACCGGGTCGACGGGAGGCCAGGCCGCGGCTTCGACGGTTTGGAACGCCTCGAGGCTACTGGCGCCGACGTTGACGATAACGGTCACCCGGCGCGCCCGGGTGGCATCGACCAGCGATCGAGCGGCGTCGACGAGCAACGAGTCGGAGGTGACCGCGACCCGTCGGGAGAAATCCGACAGCACCTCGTACGGGGTGGCCCGGCGGCCGAAGACGAGGCGATTGGCCAACCGTTGCAGTCTGAGGCGAGCGGGTTGGAAGGCGACCGAGACCAGGGCGGTGGCACCGATGGCAAGTACCGGATTCGGTTCGTCGCCCGACCCCAACAGCGAGCCGATTCCAACCACAACACCCACGTAGATCGCACCGATCACCGCGGCCAGCACCGCGTAGGTGAGGGTGCGGGAGATGACGACGTTGACGTCGAACAGGTTGTGGCGAACGATCCCGATGCCGTAGGCGGCAAACAACACCCCGAACCCGGTGATCGTCACGGGCGGCGATCCCGTCTGAAAACCGAGGAACGTCACCACCAGGAAGACGCCGAGACCCCAGAGCACCCATTTAATGCGGGATCGTTCGGTTGCGCTGACCCGTCGATAGCGACTCAGCAGTCCGGCAAGTGCCAGCAGTGTTCCGGCGGTTTGCAGGAGAGAACCGATCTGGAACGTCGCCTGCTCGTCGGGCACGATCAAATTTGCGGGATGCCAGTGAGCCACCGCAAAGACCATGGCGACCACGATTCCGGCGGCCATGAAGAGGGCCACCGGTCGCCATCGTCGGGAAGGCAGTCGTCCGTCGGGGAAGAGGAGAACGGCGAAGCCCGTGAGCAGCGTGCTGGATGCGCTGGAAATGGCGATCGAGACGGCGTGGAACCACGCCAGACCCGGCGGCATCGATGCCGGGACGGTCTCGTTGACCGCGGTTCGGATGGGCCCGGCCGGATCGAGGAGGAGCCGAATTCCCTCCTCGAGGCCGTAGACGCTGCCCACCGAACTCACCACGAGTATCCAGAGCAGCCGATTGCCGGGCTGCTCGGCGGACGCCGGCCAGACGATCGCCCCTATGCCGAGGGAGACAACCAGGGCGTACGGTGTAACGCTGCCCAGCATCCCCGACCAGCCGCGAGCCACCACCACCAACACGACTCCGGCCAGGCAGACAACGACACCGCCGACAGCCATCGCTCGCAATACGGTCCGCTGACGCTGCTTGCTCATGACGACACGGTCCTCGTCATGATGGCCTCGGAGGAAAGCGGTAGGCGGCGACCGGCGCGACCCTGCCCTTGACCACGGCCGGCTCCAGGCACTCACAGGTGGGAGGCGCCGCCAGCTGCACGAACGTCGGCTCGCTCAACACCGTCTCGCCGGGGTCGCCCCGCTGCTGCAGCCGCTGGGTGAGGTTGACGGTGTCGCCGACCACCGAGTACTCGAGCCGCTCCTCCGAGCCGAGCAGGGCGGCGGCCACCGGACCGGTCGACACGCCGATGCCGAGACCGAACGCCTCGAGGCCGTTGCCGTCCCATTCGGCGTTGACCTTGTCTTGGGCCTCGTGCATGGCGATCGCCGCGGCCACCGCCCTGGCCGGATGATCCGCCATCGGGGTCGGCGCGCCGAACACCGCCATCACGGCGTCACCCACGAACTGCATGACCGTTCCCCCATGATCAATGATGGCACGATTCATCTCGGCCCGGTGCCGGCTGAGCTGACCGGCCAGGGCAGTGGGGTCGACCCGCTCGGCAATGCCGGAGTAGCCACGGATGTCCGACATCAGCACAGTCACCTCGAGCTCCTCGGTCTCGCCGATGCGGCGGCCCTCCCGACGGAGCTTCTCGGCCACCCCGCCGGGCAGCAGGCGTGACAACTCCTCGCCCTGCTCCTCCCGCTGGGCGATGGCCCGCTGGAGGGTGCGCAGCCGTTCGAGGGCCGAGTGGTTGCCGCCGCTCAGACCCTCGGCCAGCTTCACGAACAGTGTCTCGATCCGGTGGTCGACGTCGGCCGGGGTCGTGCCGAGCGCCACGGCGATGGCCTTGATCGGCTTGCCCTCGGCCACCATATCGAGCAGCTGCTCCTCGCCGGCGTCGAGCAGACCGTCAGAGGTCATGGGCCTGGTGAGCGACTCCACGATGCGGGGATCGAGCATCGACCCGCCGGTCGCCACCTCACGAACCGCCCGCACCAGCTGGTCCCCCTCGGCCACCCGGTCCTTCAACAGATAGGCGTAGCCGGCAGCCCCGTCGGACAGGAGTGAGATGGCGTACTCGGGATCGTCGTACTGCGACAGGATCACCACGCCGGTTCCCGGATGGCGTTTACGCACGAGCTTCGCCGCCTCGATGCCCTCTCGCCTGAAGTCGGGCGGCATGCGTATGTCGGTGACGATCACCTGCGGTTCGGTTTCGCTCGCACCGGCCACCAGCTCGTCGAAGTCCTGCGCCACCCCGACCACGACGAGGTCGTCCGACAGCTCCATCAGCGCCTTGACCCCCTCGCGGACAAGCAGGTTGTCGTCGGCGAGAAAAACCGAGATCTCCATGGCCGAAGTCTCCCATGACCCTGGCGGCGCCGACAGGGTGCGGACCGACCTAGGAGGGTGGGGATTCCCACACCTCCTTCATGAGGACTGCACCAGCGACGTCGACTCGCTGATCGACGACAGTTGGAAGCGCCGGGCGACGTGATCAACCAAGGGAAGGACCCCCAGACCAATGCGCAAGTCACTGTCATTCATCGCCGCCACTCTTGCCGTCGTGTTGCTCGCAGCCGGCGCTGCCGCCGGCGACGAGCACGAGCACGAGGAAACCCCCCTGCATCCGCACGCTCTGGTCATCGGCGGCCGGGAAACTCCGACGGGCTTCGTCGCCACAGGCTGCGTCGACCTGGCCGCCAACCAGGCAGTGCCGCTCAACGCCCACCACGCCCAGATCCACACGGGCGCTGCCGGAGCGGCGCTCGACAGTCACACCGGCAACTTCGTCGTGCCGCTGGCTCCGTTCGCCGACCTTCCGTGGACCGACTGCGACTCACTGTTCGAAGCGTTCGGCGTGACCATCGTCCGCGGCAAAAGCGGCAACCACAGCTAGGAGCACAGCCATGACCGCAGCGCCCACGAAGAGACGGATCGAGTCGGTGGTCACGTCGGTGAGCTGGATTCCCTCTGAGGCCATCACCGGGATGTTCCGGGTGCCGGTCGACATGGGCATCGGGCACTACGACGTTGCGCCCCCGGAGCGGGTCGATGATGAGGTGCTCGACGACCTCCAGGCCAACGACCGGCTGCGGGCGGCCAACCGATTGGCGGCCTGGATCGATGTGGACGGTGATGAGATCACGGGCGCCGGATACTGCGGTCGTGTGTGGTCGGATCGACCAGCGGCGGGATCGGCCGGGCCCGGATCACCCTGCCCGGCGTCGGCTATCCGGTGCTGCAGCTCGAACCCGAGATCTCCGGATCGACGGCCCGGTTCGTGCAGTCGGTCGGGTGCCGCACGGGGGCACCGCTTCCCCATCGCATCGACCGGCCTCCCTACGTGCGCATCACGGCGCCCACCACGTGGACGACGCTCGCGCTGGAGATCGACACCGACGGTTCCTCCCGCTTCGAGGTGGTCGGGGCGGCGGCGTTCCCCCGGCACTGGATCTACGATCACAACGGAGACTTGGCGGCCAAGAACGGGTTCGTGAACTGGGCCGACTGGATCAAGACCCACGAGCATGACCAGTCCCCGTGGCACGGTGTCGAGCGACCGATACCGGTGGCCGAGGCCGAGCCGAAGGTCGAGCGGGCCCTGTCGGGTCAGGTGATGGCATCGGAGCCCGACATCCGGCAGCTCCCCGAGGGCACGGCGCTCACCCGTCAGGGCGAACCCGGCGACGAGCTGTATCTGGTGCTCGACGGAATGTTCTCGGTCGACGTCGACGGTGAGGTGGTGGCGGAGATCGGGCCGGGGGCGATTGTCGGTGAACGGGCCGTTCTCGAGGGAGGGAACAGAACCTCGACGGTCACCGCATCGACCCCGGCCCGAGTGGCGGCCATCCCACTCGACGCACTCGACCCTGAAGCCCTCGTCGAGGTGGCCGCCGGCCACCGGCGGGAAGAGACCTGAATGGAGGTCACCGTTCTCGGCTGCCGGGGGTCGACGCCGGCCACCGGCGCCGAGTTCGCCCGGTACGGCGGTGACACCAGCTCGGTGGCCGTCGCCCGAGGCGGCGACCACCCGACCCTGATACTCGACGCGGGAACGGGCCTACGTCGTCTCGCCGATCTCACCGATGGTGAGCCGTTTCGAGGCGCCATTCTGCTGAGCCACCTCCACTGGGACCACACCCATGGGCTGCCATTCTGCCGGGTCGTCGATCATCCTGAGGCAGAGGTGGACCTCTATCTCCCGGCCCAGTGTGACGGTGTCGATCCCTGCGAACTGCTGGCCCGCGCCGTCGGGCCGCCGCACTTCCCGATCACGCCAGACCAACTCCGCGGCCGCTGGCGGTTCCATTCACTCGAAGCGGGGAAACATCACCTTGCCGGATTCGACGTGCTGGCCGCGGATGTGACCCACAAGGGCGGTCGGACCTTCGGCTACCGGATCACCGACCGTGAGACCAACACGGCGATGGCCTACATCCCCGACCACTCGCAGGTCGAGGCGACCGACGAACCCGGTGATCTCGTCGCCGGTGTCGATCTGCTGTTCCACGACTCCCAGCACGTGGAGGACGAGATGGCGGCCAAAGGATTTCTCGGACACTCGTCGGTCGAGTACGCCATCGAGTTGGCCGCTCGCCACGGTGTGGGCCACCTGTCGTTGTTCCACCACGACCCGAGCCGTACCGACGACGAGATCGACGCCATACTGGCCGCCGTCGATCACGATGACGCAGGGGTCAGCGCAGCAGCGGCCGGGCGCCGCTACACCGTCGGAACGGTGCCGACGACGTGTCAGGCCGCCAAGTCGTAGTGGGCCACGGTGCAGCCGACACTGAAGATCGGAATCGGCGTGTAGAAGTCGACGACCCCGGGCGAGCCGGCGGCCGCCCCGCTGACGGCGACGAAGGTGCGGATCTCGAATCCGCCCTGGCCGGCCTCGGCGTAGACCGAGGCGTCGTCGTACGACAGCAGCGCCTCCCGGTCGTTCCGGGTCCACCGATCGAGAAACTCCTGATCCCACGCCTCGTTGATCTTGCCGCTGTCGGGGGTGGCCGGCCAGTGGGAGATGCCTCCGGTTCCGACCAGGGCGATCTTCTCCGGCTGGGCGTCGGCCGCCCGGCGGATCGCCTCACCGAACGCATGGGCTCGATGCAGCGGGGTCAGCGGCGGCCCCTGACAGTTGATGTTGGCCGGGATCACCGGCAGATCGAAATCCGGGGTGAGGAAGTTCAGCGGAACGGCGATCCCATGATCGAACTTCCACTCCTCGGCGTAGGCCACGTCGACCGTCTGCATGATCTCGGTGATCAGCCGCTGTGACAGGTCGCGATGTCCAGGGGCCCGGAACTTCGGGATCTTGAGCCAGCCCGGGTCTTCGATAGGGCCGTCGTAGAAGTCGGCCATACCGACGGCGAAGGCCGGCATGTTGTCCATGAAGAAGTTGGCGAAATGCTCCGCCGCAATCACCACGAGCGCTTCGGCTCCGCTGTCGATGATCTGACGACGTTGTTCGGCGTAGGCCGCATACAGCGCATCGCGGGCTTCGGGGTCGGCCTGGTCGGCCCGCCCAGTGATACCCGGCGCATGGCTGCACACCCCGGCATAGACAAGGCTCATCGAACCGTTCCTTTCTCGGCTGCGCCCCGTTGGCCGAGTCTGGCCGTGTGGGCGTCGACCCCCTCGTAACCGGTCATGGCGTAGACGCCCTCGCGGACCGGACCGTGCCGCTCGATGCCGTCGCGCATCCGCTGGAGGTAGTCGGCCCACTCGATCTGGTGGAAGGCGGCGAAGTGCATCAGGATCTGACCGTTGACCCCGAAATGGAACAGCAGGCCGATGTCGGGAGCGACGAGCGCCTCGACCTCCTCGTCGGTCAACTCGTAGTCGTCCACGTCGACGGCGGCCCGCCGATCGGCCCGGTACTCGCCCTGGAGCCGCTCGTTCCGATTGAGTTCGTAGAGAAACTTCTGCACGTAGTAGAGGCTCATGATCCCACGGTCATTTCACTGTCTCACTTCACTGCGCCGAGGTTGGGGATGTGGTGGGAGTCGAGCGCCACCGAGATGTTCTTGGTCTCCATGTAGAAGTCGAAACTCCAGTCGCCGCCGTCGCGGCCTATGCCGGACGCCTTCATCCCACCGAATGGCGTTGGCAGGTGGCGCACGTTCTGGGAGTTGATCCAGATCATGCCGGCCTCGAGCTGTCCGGCCACCCGATGGGCCCGGCCGACGTCACGAGTCCACAGATACCCGGCCAACCCGTAGTCGATGTCGTTGGCGATGGCCACGGCATCGGCCTCGTCGTCGAAGGGAATGGCGGTGAGTGCCGGTCCGAAGATCTCCTCCTGGGCGATCCGCATCGACGACGACGCTCCGGTGAACAGCATCGGGGTGACCCAGTTGCCCCCGGGCGCGGCGTCGGCGTACGGCGCGCCCTCGACGACTGTGGCGCCCTCGCCGGCGGCGATGTCGCGGTAGCCGGTGACCTTGGCGTGATGGTCGGGATGGATGAGTGGGCCGATGACGGCATCGGGGTCGAGCGGGTGGCCGACAGGGATGGAGGCCATCCGTTCGGCGATCCGGGCGGTGAAGTCGTCGTAGATCGACGACTGGATCAACACCCGCGACGAGCTGGTGCAGCGCTCACCGTTGAGGCTGTAGATCATGAACGTCACGGCGTCGAGGGCGCGGTCGAGGTCGGCGTCGTCGAACACGATCACGGGGTTCTTGCCGCCCAGTTCGAAGTGGAGCCGCTTGAGCGTCGGGGCGCCCTGGGCCTGGATGAGTGATCCGGTGCTCGACTCGCCGACGAACGCGATCGCCTTGATCGTCGGGTGTTCGGTCAGGCTCCGGCCGGCCGACTCCCCCAGACCGTGGACCACGTTGAGCGCCCCGGCGGGCAGGCCGGCATCCAGGGCGATCTCGGCCAGCAGGCCGGCAGTCAGCGGACTCCACTCGGCCGGCTTGTGAACCACCGTGCACCCGGCGGCCAGCGCCGGCGCAATCTTCCAGGTCGACAGCATGAACGGTGTATTCCACGGTGTGATGACCCCGACCGGGCCGAGCGGGGTCCGGGTTGTGTAGTTGAGGTGGTCGTCGGTGGGCAGCGAGAGCCCGTCGGCCGCGCCCGGTGCCTGGTCGGCGAAGTACCGGAAGTTGGCCGCTCCCCGGGCGGCGGCCGCGGCCATGAAGCGCATCGTCTGACCGGTGTCGACGCACTCGGTGACGGCGATCTCGTGGGCCCGGTCGTCGATGGCGTCGGCGACCTGGTGCAGGATCCTGCGGCGTTCGGTGCCCCGGCGTGCGGCTCCAGGTGTCGAAGGCCTCGGCCGCCGTCTTCGCCGCCCGGTCGATGTCGGCGGAGTCACCGGCGGCCACCTCGCCGATCAAAGCACCATCGATCGGTGTGTGGTTGTCGAACGTCTCGCCCGACGAGCTGGGCACCGCCTCGCCACCGATCAGATGCCGGAGCGGCTCCCGTCGGTAGCCGGCCAGGTACCGATCGGCGGCGACGACGTTCTCATCAAAGGTGCTGTTGGATCCAGCCATCGGGTTTCTCCCGGCGCTTGTGCTGTCGAAGCACTGTGTTTACCATGATGTTTAACATGTTCATAATTAACACGTTCAGGAAAATTCGCAAGTCCTGACCCTCATTCTTCCCACGACTCCCGGCGAAACCGATGAAACTCCTCTCCTACCGCACGTCGTCATCGTCCACCCAGTCCTGCTTCGGTCTGGTGTCGGCCGATGGCTCCGGCGTCATCGATCTCACCGGCCGGCTACCGGACATCGCCGATCTCGGCCGGCTGATCGACTCGGGACGGCTCGACGACGCCCGGCCCTCTCTGGATGAGCCGGCCGACCACCCGATCGACGATGTCGTGTTCGAACGGCTCCTTCCCCGGCCCGGCCGGATCTTCTGCATCGGTGTCAACTACGGCGGCCGCAGCGCCGAATACACCGATCCGACCGACGCCTCGTATCCGTCGGTGTTCGTCCGCTTTCCCGAGTCGCTCACCGGTCACGACCAGCCACTCATCCGTCCGCCGGAAAGCCGACAGCTCGACTACGAGGGGGAGATCGTGGTGGTCATCGGAAGGGGTGGCCGACGGATCGAGATTGAGCAGGCCCGTGACCACATTGCCGGACTCACACTCGGCAACGAGGGCACCATCCGCGACTGGGTGCGCCACGCCAAGTTCAACGTGACGCAGGGGAAGAACTGGGAGTCGTCGGGGTCGTTGGGGCCGTGGCTCGTACCCATCGACGAGATCGGGCCGTTTACCGATCTGAAACTCTCCACCCGGGTCAACGGCGAACTCCGCCAGCACGACACCCCCGCCACCATGAAGTACAGCATCGAGTACCAGATCCACTATCTCTCCACCTTCACTGCACTGGAGGCCGGCGACGTGATCTTCACCGGCACCCCGACCGGCGCCGGCGCCCGACTCGATCCTCCGACCTGGCTCGAACCGGGTGACGTCGTCGAGATTTCGGTGCCGGAGATCGGCACCCTGCGGAACACGGTTGTCGACGAGTTCCCAGCCGACGACCCTCGAGCCGACCGACAACCTCCGGAGCCCCGATGACCATCCGGCCGTTCGACTCCTCCCTGCCGATGGCGCTGATGCGAGCCCGCGAAGCAGCCATGCGACTCTTCCGACCGATGCTGGCCGACCACGACCTGAGCGAACAACAGTGGCGGGCGCTGCGGGCCCTCGATGCCGCCGACGGGCCGATCGACGCCACGACGCTGGCCGATCGCACGTTCCTGCTCGGGCCGAGCCTGTCGCGGATCCTCTCGAACCTCGAAGGCCGTGGCCTGATCGAGCGGACAGCGTCGGATCGAGACCAACGGCGATCGCTGATCGTCATCAGCCGCTCCGGAGCCCGAGTGGTCGCCGACATCGGCCCCCGATCCGAAGCCATCTACGCGGCCATCGAGACCGAGTTCGGAACCGACCGGCTTCGCCGCCTGCTGGCCGAACTCGATGAACTGGCCGGCCTCGAATTGGGAGGTCCCGCCGTCCTCGACCTGGCCGGTCGCGCCGACCCCGTAGTCGGGCTGGAGGAGGCGTCGTGACCGGCACACCGACCGCCGCGGTGTTGACCGCCGAGGCCGAACTGCTCGACAAGGCCGAACGCACCCGCACCCAGATTCGCCAGACCACCTCGGTGTATCCGGCCATGACCATCGACGACGCCTACGCCGTGCAGGCGGCGTGGCGGCAGCTGCGCCTCGACCGGGGCGAGCAACTGGTCGGCCACAAGATCGGGCTCACGTCAAAGGCGATGCAACAGGCCATGAGGATCGACACCCCCGACTCCGGGTTCCTCACCGACGCCATGGTGTTCCCGCCCGATTCGATCCTGGCCGCCGGCGACTTCTGCGACCCCAAGGTCGAGGTCGAGTTGGCCTTCCGGCTCGCCACCGACCTCGCCGGGGCCGACGTCACCGTTGACCAAGTACTCGACGCCACCGAGTACGTGGTGCCGGCGGTCGAGCTCATCGCCGCCCGATCATTCCGCACCGATCCCGACAGCGGCCGAACGAGAACCGTCGTCGACACGATCGCCGACAACGCCGCCAATGCCGGGATCGTCACGGGCGGTCAAGCGGTCGGACCCCGAGAGATCGACCTCCGCTGGGTGGCGGCGCTTGCCTACCGCAACGGTGTGGTCACCGAGACCGGGGTCGCCGCGGCGGTGCTCGATCACCCGGCCAGAGGGATCGCCTGGCTGGCCCGCCGCTACTCGGAACACGGGCTTGGCCTGGAAGCCGGCCACATCATCCTCGCCGGGAGCTTCACCCGGCCGATCGACATCCGCCCGGGCGACGAGTTCCGATTCGACTTCGGACCGCTCGGCGCATTCGAACTCGGCTTCAGCGGTCAGCGGACGAACAACACGGAAAGGAGACCGTAAATGGGGGACACCAGCTATCACCAGGAGCGGCCGGTGGCAGCAGGGCCACCGTCGGGTTGCCCGGTCCACCACACGTGGAGCCCGCTCAACGAGGCCTACCTCGACGACCCGTATCCGATCGCCGTCGACCTGCGCGAAGACCACGGCGTCTTCTTCGCGGAGTCACTCGGCTATGTGGTGGTCACCGAGATGGCCGACCTCGAGGCCATCTTCACCGACCACGAGACCTTCGCCTCGGTGAACGTGCAGGACCCGGTGTTCCCGTTGGCTCCTGAGGCTCAGGCGATCCTGGCCGCCGAAGACTTCGACCCGGTCGCCGTGATGTCGAACCGCCCCGAACCCGACCACGGCGTGATCCGCAAGTACACCCGGCAGGGATTCTCCAACCGGCGGATCCAGTCGCTCGAGCCGTTCATGCGGCGCCGGGGCGCCGAGCTGATCGACGCCATGATCGCCGCCGGGCCGCCGGCCGAGTTCGTCACTGCGTTCGCCTTTCCCCTGCCGGGCGAGACCGTGTTCCGTTTCATCGGCTTTCCCGAGTCCGACGACGAGCTGCTCAAGCAGTGGTGCGGCGACCGCAAGGTGTTCTCCTGGGGGCAACCGACCGAGGAGGAACAGGTGGTGATCGCCGAGCAGATGCTGGCCTACTGGCGCTACTGCCGGGACTTCACCGCGTCGAAGCGCGACAACCGGGGCGACGACCTCGCCTCCGAACTCATCACCGCGCAGGAGGAGAACCCCGACGATCTCACGTACCGGGAGGTCGAGTCGATCATCTACGGGCTGTCGTTCGCCGGCCACGAGGCGGTGACATCGCTGATCTGCAACACGCTGCTGTGCCTGCTGCCTCGCCGTGACGTGTGGGCCGAGATCTGCGCCGACCGTTCGCTGCTACCCAATGCGATCGAGGAAGTGCTCCGCTTCGAGTCGAGCCAGATCTCATGGCGGCGGGTGACCACGAGAGACACGAAGATACGCGGCATCGAGATCCCGGCCGGCACCCCGATCTTCCTCAACTTCGCCTCGGCCCACCGCCAGGACGACATCTGGACCGACCCCGGGGAGTTCGACATTCACCGCCCCAACGCCAACAAGCACATCGCCTTCGGCAAGGGGGTGCACTATTGCCTCGGCGCCAAGTTCGCCAAGTTCGAGACCCAGGTCATGACCGACCTCCTCGCCGAACGGCTGCCCGACCTGCGTTTGGTCGAGGGTCAGAAACTCGAGTACTCGCGCAACATCACCTTCCGGGGGCCGACCTCACTACTCGTCGACTGGGGCTGAGCGAAGCGACTCAGGACTCGACGGTCCAGACCTCGGTATCGGGGTGGAACTGCGACCAGGCGAACCAGAAAGCCTGGTGGGAGCCGACCTCGTTGCCGTCGGCGTCGAGCGCTCGGATACCACCGCCGAACAGCTCCACGGTGATGCCGTCGAACTCGACGGTTCCCCCGTCGGCGAGGGTCCGGCGGGCGGCGTCGGCCGGGAAGGCCACGGGCGTACCGTCACCCGTGGTCACGCCGAGGATCGGCTCCTGCACCGGAAGCCGGGGGTCGACGTCACCCACCGGGAAGATCGGGCCTTCGGCGTCGCGGGTACTGAGCAGATCCGAGTCACGGCCGAGGGCAACCGACTCGGCGAGGATGGTGGTGTCGGGGTGCTCGGCCTTCCAGTCGCCCCAGGTCGTGGTGACAACCGACGTCTGCTCGAGTGTCAATCCGAGGTCGGCCAGCGGGCCGGTGACCGCGGTGCCGAGGAACGTGTCGAACACGCTGAAGGTGTTGACGTCGTACATCACCTTGTTCGATCTGGTCAGCAACCCCGAGGTTCGCAGCACCGGCCGCTCGACGCCCTCGGGCAGGTTGTCGGTGAAGTAGACCTGGGCCGCCCCGCAGAGGGTGCAGTAGGGCATGCCGATGTCCCGTCCACCGAGGGTGTCGTTGACCATCTCCCGGATCTCCATGATGTTGCGGGGGTAGGCGCGGGCCTCGCCGTTGATCTCGACGCCGAACACGATGCGGTCGTCGTCGTACCAGTCCCCGCCGGCGGCGTCGGTCACATCGGGATTGTCGACGGCGGGGATGCAGCCGCACGGCAGGTTCGTCTGGTCGAAGGGGCGGTCGTCGATGCCGACCCCTCCCCACGACCACAGGCGGTAGTCGACTTCCGAATCGTCCTCGAAGAACGGATCCCACTCGGGGACGACCGTGGTGAACAACGTGGCCTTGTGCTCGACGTAGCCTGGCGGGGCCGGCACGTCCCAGGCGATCAGGTGGTTGGTCAGATCGCCCCAGGGGTTGACGTCGGACAACTCGAGCCCGGTCAGCCCCTCGGCGGCATCAACGAGTGACTGCTGCGACGCACCGAAGAACCGAAGAAGGTCGGCGACGTACCAGGCGAGGCGCGGGTCGCCGGAGTCCTGGATCGCCTGGAGGGCCTCTCGTTCGGTCGAGGCGAACCCGGCCGCGGACAGCGAGTCACCGAACACCCGGCCAAGGGCGTCGTCGAGCGCCGGGTCGTAGTCGGCGGGTATGGGAGGGGGGTCGCCGAACGTGTCGGGGGCGTTGAATTGTCCAGCGGCGAGGTCAGGGGCGGCCGGTTCGGGATCCTCGTCGCCGGACTCGTCCTCGTCGGCGGTCACGTCGGTGTCGTCGGACGTGTCCGACCCGGTTGCCGTTGATTCGGTGGTCGCAGGATCGTCGCCGGATGCTCCGTCGGCCGATTCCGTTGCGGTGTCCGACGTGCACGCCGCCGCCAAAAGGGCGAAGACGACGACAAGGACGGTCGGTCGAAGCCTGATGAGACGCATGAACAGGCCAACCGTTCACCGCTCTCCAAACTTCCGCCCAAACCGAACAGTTCGCGAAACTCTCAACTCGGCCTTCGTCCATCCGATCAGATTGGAACGGGCGCACCTACTCGCACCACGGCGGATGCGGGCAAGGTGCGCCCTTCCGGGTTTTGGTCGAGACGACCTAGATCAGGATCCGGGCCAGTTCGGTCGCCTCCGTCTCGGCGTCGGCGGTGAGCAGCTGCACCCGGGTGGCGTCGTAGCCGAACTCACCGGCCGCCCGTTCGGGTATCCCCTCGAAGAGACCATCAGCACCGTCGCCACCGCCGATCGCGACCTCCCGGATCGACGAAACCAGTTGCACCGCCGCTGGAGCCGGTTCTTCGCCTCGCCCGTGATGCCCGGCTATGGCGGCGCCGAGCGACACGGGAAGCTCCCACTCCTGGCACAGCCACTGACCCACCTGGTCATGTCCCCAACCGAACCGTTCCTGTTCCAGTTCGATCAGGTCGGCCTCGCCGGCATGCCAGGCGACCAGCACCGGGCGGTACTCCTCCCTGGCTGCGGCCAGGAGGGGAATGGCCATGTCCTGCAGCAGGCCGGCGGTGAAACTCAATCCGGCAGCGGCCAGGTCGTACTCGGTGGCCAACTTTCGGGCAAGGGTCGCCCGGAAACTCGACGTTCGCCAGAATCTGACATGATCGAATCCCTCGAACCGCTGGTGGGGCAATGCAGTGGTCACGCCGGCCGACAGCACCAGCGACTCGACCGTTCCGTAGCCGGCCACCGCGACCGCCTGGTTGACGTTGGTCACCGGTCGGGCCGGCGAGAATCCGGCGGAGTTCACGAGCTTGAGCAGGCGTACGGTCAGGCCCGGGTCGGTGCTGAGCACCGCGGCAACATCGGCGGCCGAGGACTCCGGTCGACGCAACGTGTCGATGGTCCTCATCACCACACCGGGGAAGGTGGGGATCTCGTGTCGACCCAGAACCGACTGCAGTTCGTTCCTGGCGCCGGTCTTCTTCCTCCGGAGCCTCAAAACCATCGTGTGTCGTCTCTCCTCTTCATCCGGCGCGCCGGGCCATCTTGTCGGACAGGATGCTCATCATCCCGCCCAGGCTGAAGTAGCCCAGGACCACCTCGGACATGGCCAGCAGCTGGGCGGCGGTCGAACCGGGCAGGACGTCGCCGTAGCCGAGCGTGGTGAACGTGACGACCGAGTAGTAGACGGGCGAGAACATCGTGGGTTCCTCACCCCAATCGATGGCAACCTGGGTATAGGCCGCGGCGTACACGAGGGCGATCATCGCGGTCCACAGCGACCATCTCCACAGAGAGCGGCCGCAGTCGGACGTCAGCTTCCACAGTTGGTACAGCCGCTCGTGACCGGCGGACTGTGTGCGGAACTCGTGCAGGTAGTTCTCATCCTGAATGTGGCGCCGCAGCAACCAGGCCCCGGTGAAGTCGACGTGCTGGATGTCGGCCCCGATCCAATCGGCGGAACAGTAGCCGGATACGTCTTTGAGGCGGCTCTCACGGAGGTCGGCTTGGCGGAACGTGGCGGCGGCCAGTTCGGTCCCCGTCAGGTCGACCGAGGTCAGGTTGGCCGACGAGAAGTCGGCGTTGGTGAGGGTGGCCGTCAGCATGCGGCTCGAATGTAGGTTCGCGACCCGGAAGTCACTGTCGCGCAGGTCCGCACCGGTGAACGTGGCGGCCTTGGCGGTCACACCGAAGAACATGGTGCCGGGCGCCGTCACCTGACCGAGCCCGGCCCGGTCCAGCGTGCTGTTGGTCAGGTCGGCGCCCGTCAGGTCGGCGCCGAGGAGTTCGGCCCCGGTGAGATCGACGTCGTGCAGCAGTGCGTCGGACAGGTTGGCGCCGACGAGGCGACTCTCCGACAGGTCGCAACGGAGGAGCTGGGCGTGCGACAGGTCGGCGCCGGTGAGATCGAGACGGGAGAGATCGGCTCCGACCAACCTGATTCCGGACAGACTCAGTGGCGCGCCGTCGGCGGGACGGTAGTGGCTCGCCCTGGTCACGGCGGCGGCGGAGCTGCTCGAGTGCATGCTCGCCGGCGCTGATGGTCGACAGTTCCATGGGTTGGTGATCGGCCGGACGTGGGCCGTGCTGTAGCGACAATCGCTCGCGGCCCGCAGCCGGACGCGCCGACGGCGCCACCCGGCCGACATCATCGAGCAGCCGGCCTGGTGCGCCGTTGGACGTATTCTGCGGTTTTTCGGGCGGTTGTTCCGGAGCGGACTCCGGAGTGGGCGATCAGCCTCCGGTGGCCGCCGAGGCGCTCACCAGGCCGTGGCCGAAGAAGTCGTTGTGACCCTTGCCGCCGCGGCACTTGTCGCGCTCATCGTCGTCGTTGAGCGGCGCCCAGTCGGCTGGACACGGTTGCTCGGTCGACGTTCGCTTGAGGGCGGCGGCGACGGCTCCCGGCTTCCAGTTCGGGATGCTGCTCGATGATCAGGGCCGCCACGCCGGCGGCGTGGGGTGATGCCATCGACGTGCCGTTGAGGTAGGCGTAGCGGCCGCCGGCTTGTTCGGCGGTGATGCCGGGGAACACGCCGCTCAGCGGATCGAAGACCTGCCACAGGCCGTCGACCGGGTCGCTGGTGGAGGTCAGACCGGCCAGGATGGCGTCCTGCACGGTGCCGGTGGCCTGGAAGTAGTCACCGCCGGGAGCGGCGAGCGTGCCGCCGACGGTCGAGTAGTCGGCGATGTTCAGGCCGTAGCCGGGATAGCCGATCGGCCCCGTCGCCATCACCGATACGACACCGGGTATCTCGTTGGGTGCAACCCGGCAGGCGTTGGTCACATCACGAACCTCGGCTGCCCCCTCGGGGAAGTCGGGGCTGATGTCGTCGATGCCCGGATGGCGGAGGTTGTTGGCCTCATTGCCGGCGGAGGCCACCACGAGCACGCCCTGCTGCTGGGCGTAGCGGACGGCCTCGGCCATCATGTTGAACATCTCGCGCTGATCGGCGTCGTTCTTGCAGTAGAAGAGGTACGGGTCGGCGAACAGGCTCATGTTGACCACGTCGAGTCCGACGTCGCCCGCGTAGCGGATGGCGTCGGCCACCGGTTCGGCGAAGCAGAATCCGTGGGCCGAGCAGACCTTGAGACCGACGATGGTGGCGTCGGGGGCCACACCGGCGATGCCGATTCCGTTGATCGGCGCCGCAATCGTGGTGGCCACGTGGGTGCCGTGACCGTTGAGGTCCTGAACGGCGTCCTTGTTGTCGCAATCACCGTTGGAGATCTCGGCCGGCAGAGCGAACGGATCCTCGTCGGTCAGGAACGAACAGGACAACTCGGTGTTGATGTTCGGGGCCAGGTCAGGATGGGTGAAGTCGATACCGCTGTCGAGCACACCGACGAGCACGCCGTCGCCCGTGGCCCGGGAGAACGTGTCGTTGTTGGCGCCGATGATGGCCATGTCCCACTGGCAGCCGGCGAGCGGCTCGCCGGTGGGGGGATCTATGTAGTCGCCATAGAGTTCGTCGCAGATGGCGGCGAGCTCGTCGGCGGTCACCGCGGCCTGCGATTGAGGCACGGCGACGAAGACGCCGAGAAAGGACAGCGCGGCAAGCGCTGCGAGAAATCGTTTCCGCATTGCACAGCTCCGATCAGTTGTGGGTCCACCCCGCCACGGCAAGACAAGCTTGTCGGTCCTGATGCTAGTGGCACAAAACGCAGTCTGTACACCCCGCCGACGTCCGATCCTGTCGATCATGCGCTGTAGTGGTCGTCATGAACGACATCACCAACGACGATTTCGGCGGGCTGCGGCGGGACGTTCCCGGCCTGATCGGCCGCCGCAGAGCCTTGCGGCTGATGGGTGGGTTGACGGTGGCCGGCGTTGTGGCCGCCTGTTCGGACGGTGACCCGTCGATGGCGGACACAACCACATCCGAGACGAGCGGCGGCGAGGAGATCCCCGATGAGACCGCCGGACCCTTCCCGGCCGACGGCTCCAACGGTCCGAATCTGTTGACCGAGGACGGAGTCGTTCGGCCGGACATCACCACCAGCATCGGCTCGCTGAGCGGCACGGCCGAGGGCGTCCCGACGGCCATGACCCTCACGGTGGTCGACGCCGAGACCGGCTCGCCGCTACCGGGAGCGGCCGTCTATCTGTGGCACTGCACGGCAGACGGGCAGTACTCGATCTACGAGATCGCCGACCAGAACTTCCTGCGGGGTGTGCAGGTGGCCGACGACGCCGGACGGTTGACGTTCGAAACGGTCTTCCCCGGCTGCTATCCGGGCCGCTGGCCGCACTGCCATTTCGAGGTCTATGACACTGTCGATGCGGCGTCGGCCGGTGGCGCGGCGATCAAGACGTCACAGCTGGCGTTGCCCCAGGCCGACTGCGAGGATGTCTACGCCGACGACCGCTACGGCGACAGCCTGTCCAATCTGGCTCAACTGTCGCTCTCCTCAGACGGGGTGTTCTCCGATGGTTGGGAGGATCAGCTCGCCACCGTCAGCGGTTCGGTGAGCGACGGCTATGAGGTGGCGCTCCTGGTTCGCGTCTGAAACCTACGTTGCCGATCCGGTGAGCGCCCGAGCCGCTAGCCGATGGGCCGGGGCGGTACGCTCAGCTGCGTCGGGCCCTGGCCGCCGACGGACCAGGCCAACACGCCGTTGCCGGGCACGGTCGTCAGCCCGAACAGCGGCCCGGGCAGCTCGACCCGGTCCCGGTAGGCGGCGTCGGGATCGCCGGCCAGCGGTTCGAGCGTTGCGCCGTCGAACCAGGCCACCGTTTCCCCGACGCCGACCGCCACCGTCGTACCGGCCATCGCCAGGTGCACGGTCGGCTGCCAGCCGGCAGGGCGTCCCGGTTGCGCGGCGGCGTCGACCAGCATCGCCTTCATGACCTGGCGGAACGAGAGCGGGAGATCGATCACGTCGGTCACCGCTCGATCCTCGATCGATGCATAGGCCAGCTGGCCGGCCTCGCCGGCCGTCAGGTCGAGAACGGCCAGGGTCGTCGAACCGACAGCCAGCGCCGTGGTGTTCAGGTCGCCCTTGCCGAACGTCGACGGCAGATCGAGGCAGAACGCCCACTCCTCGTCGAGGTCCAGGATGTGTACGAACCCGTCGCTGCCCGGGTGACCGGAGGCGTGTATGTGCTCGGTCTGGCGGATGTAGAGGGTATAGAGGCGTCCGGCGTCGAAGCCCCAGGTCTGCCGGCGTCCGCTGCCGTTCATGTCCTCGATGAGCGGCACCTTGGTGGGTCCGAGCATCTCGGCCAGCTCGCCGGTCTCGAGGTCGAGGGGGCGGATCCGGTAGCCGCCGGGCTCGACGGCGGCCTGGTGGTCGATGACGAACAGCGAGCCGCCATCGGTGGCGAACGCCTCGGGCTCGACCAGTCCGTCGAAGTGGTGGGTGGTGACGGTGGTGTCTTTGGTCGACCGATCCGCGATCAGGATGTCGCTGCTCAGAACCGAACCGTCACCGGCGGTTTGGTGTCCGACGAGAGCGGCCTTCGTCCCGTCGGTCGATATCGCCCGCAGCTCGAAGCCGGGTGGCAGGTCGGTCCAGTGTTGATTGATCGGCCCTCCAAGCGTGGTGAAGACCAGCGCGTCGTCGACGATGGCGGCGGTCACGGAGGCGTCGTAGTTCGACACCGAGATCGCGGGGTCGAAGGTCCCCGCCGGCTGCACGCCCGGCAGGGGCGGCTCGACCGCGGCGGACTGGGTCTCGTAGGCGGTGTGATCTTGGGTGGCGTGATCGTGGGTGGCGTGATCGTGGGTGGCGTTATCGTGGTCGTCGGCTGACCACAACGGTCGGGCCCCGACAAAGGCAGCCACCCCGACGACGATGATCGGCACGACAAGCAACAGCAGCGTTCGCCCCGGCCGCCATGGCCGTCGGACCACCTCGCCGGTGGTGATCGTCGAGGTCTTGTCGGATTGTTCGAGCGTGAGTGCCATACATCGACTACCCCGCCGGCAGCAGTTCGGTTCCCTCCACGGTTTCGGCGGCGAGCGTCATCGCCTCGGCCTGGCCGGCCGTTCCCTCCAGGCGGAGCTCCACGTCGCCGTCGACCCAGATCAGCACCGGTCCGGCGTCAACCGTGAGCTCGAGGTCGAGCCCCTCGACCGGATACGACAGGGTGTGCGGGGCGCCGATCCACACGCCGGGTAGCGGTCGGTCGACGAACGGCTCATTGGGAGCGACGATCGTGACGAACTCCACGTCCTCCTCGGCGGCCAGAGACTTGATGGCCAAGGTCGAGGTGGTGATCGATCGTGCCGACAACCGCAGGGGTGCGCCCGGCCCGTCGCCCCAGACGAAGGTGCGACCGCGGCGCGGATCGTCGAAGACGGCGTCGGCCGGACCCAGGGACTCGATGGGAACGATCGAAGGGGTAGGGACCACCTGTTCCCCGAGGTCGATCCCGAGTGAACTCGACTCCGTGGTCGATGGGCTCCGTCGATCCGGATCGGTGTCGACCTCGAACGCCGTGGCTCCGATACCGAACCAGTCGGCGACGGCTTGGCCGACCGGCGTGGCGACGGCGACCAACGCGACAACGGCCACGGCCAGGGCGGCTGCGAGCGCCGGTGCCAGACGACGGCCATCCGCATCGGGCCGCAGCTCGCCCCCGGGAGCGTCGGACGGTTCGGCGGATTCGAGGCTGTCCAGTACGCCGGCAACGAGGTCGGTGGCCGGTAGATCGAGGTGTTCGATCACGTCGACGAAGGCTTCCTGCAGATCGTTCATCGTTCTCCCATCTCGGTGACGTCGGGCGTGCCGGTCATCTCGGTGCGAAGTCGTTGCATGGCCCGGCTGAGGCGGGACTTGACCGTGCCGGGCGGGCAGTCGAGCGCTTCGGCCATCTCGGCCTCGGAGAGCTGCTCGTACCAGCGGTAGGTGAGGATCAGCCGGTCGTCCGCGCTGAGCCGGTTGATGGCCTCCACCATCTTGCGGCGTTGGTCGAGGTGGACGGCGATGTCGGCGGGGCTGTCGTCGGGCACGGTCGCCTGTGCCGGTTGGGCGGCGGCGAAACGCAACCGCAGGTCCCGTTGCCGGCGACCGGTCCGCTGGCGGCTGCGGGCGGTGTTGACCACGATCCGGTAGAGCCACGGTCGGAACGCGGAGGTCAGGTCGAAACCGGGGAGCGCCCGGTGGATCTTCACGAACGCGTCCTGGGCCACGTCATCGGCATCGGTTGCCGTTCCGAGGGCCACGGCGGCGATACGGATCGCGTCCTGCTGGTATCGGGCGACGAGTTGCCCGAACGACGCGATGTCACCCTCGATTGCCGCCACGATCAGCTCGTGGTCGGAGCGGTCGGTGCGTGAGGCCATTCATACTGTTCTACCCCACGCGGCCGGATCCGGTTCCGTCGACGACCGGGAGTGCCTCGTCATGTATCAGTACCGCACACAACGGCGTCACTTCAGTACCGGGCGAACCACGACCGTGGCGGGTTCCAGGAGTACATGACGATGGCGTCGACACCACCAAGTGACGATCCGGTGGAACAACTGCTCAAGGGTGAACCGGCCCTGACCGCAGGGCGGCTGGCCCACCGGCTCAACCTGCTCCGAGCAGCGCAGAGGGTCACCCGGACGAGAGTGGCCACCCGTTCGACCATGCTGTGGGCGCTGATGTCCATCGACGACGGTGTCGCAGAGGCGTTCCGGGCGGCAGGAGTCGACCTGGCCGCGTGGACGCGGATTCTCGACTTGGCCGCCGACCCCGGCGACATCCCGGCCGAACTCGACAGTCGCTTCGCCGACTCCGGCAATCCGCCGAAATTTCACGCCGATCTGGTCGAGGCCATTGACCAGCACCTCCCGCGATATCAGGTCGATGACGGACCACCCAGCGCGGCCGACCTTGCGCTTGCGATTCTCGATTCGATCGAGACGGGTCGATCCAACGTCCTGGGCGGCCGACTCGACGAGCTCGGCTTCGACCGAGGAATCGCAGTCGAACATCTCGAACAAGCGCCGACCCAGTCGATCGACCTCGAGGAGTTCTCACCCAGCGTCCGCCATGTCATCGATCGCATCGGGTTGGCGACAGCGGTCACACCGAGCCGGTTCGCCGCCGAGCTGGCCGACCTCCACCCCGACTACGCCGGCGGCCTGCTTGGTACGGTCGACTTCAGTGGTGACGAGGGCGTCCCGTATCCGCTGGCCGACATCCTGGCCACGGTGCGCCATCTCGCCGGCAACCGGGCAGAAGGTCAGGTGATCCACACCCGCGACACACTCGTGCACCTCGCCTCCTTCCACGACCACGTGCGGAGCGCGCTCGAAGCGAACGGCGCCTACCGGGAGCTCGTGATCGAACTCGGTGCGGCTCCCACTCAGCCGTCCCCCGACCGACCGACACTGGACATGCTGGCCGACATACCGATCGACGATCCGGAGTTCGACGTGATGAACTTCAGCCCCTACGTCGACGCCGTGGTCCAGCTGATCGAGAACCCCCGGACGACGACGCCCCTGTCGATCGCGATCAACGGACCGTGGGGTTCGGGCAAGACCTCACTTGGCCGGATGGTCGAAACAAGGCTCAAGAGAAACCGTGAGGACCGCCTCGTTCCCATCGTCTCCTGGTTCAACGCGTGGCTTCACGACAGCGCCGATGATCTCGGAGCGGCGCTCACCGCCCACATCGGTCGTGAGGTGAATGCCTACCGTCGGCCGTGGCAGCGTTTCCTCCAGATGCTGCCGAAGACCATGTTGACGGCCCGTCAGCGGTACTGGCGCAAGCTGTGGGTCACCGGACTCGGCCTGTTCATCGCCCTCACGGTCGCCTACGGATGGGTTCGTGTCACCACCGATGGGATCGTCGACTCGACCGACGGCGATGCCACGGCCCAGACCCGCGACGGGGACGAGTCGGCCGCCGGCGCCGCCGCCCAGGGTGGCGCGTGGGCAACGCTGGTGTTGGCCGTGCTCGCCGCGGCCAGCAGATATCTCGATCCGGCCCGCTCCGCGGCAGCGTTCATCGCGTCGCCCCGGTCCGAAGCCCAGGACGGCGCCTTGAACGAGGCCCGCGACGATCTTGGCAGGCTGCTCAACCAAGCCGGGGTTCCGCTGGCGAGGAACATGGTGATCTTCGTGGACGACCTCGAACGGAGCCGACCACCGAGCGCCATCGATATCTGCGAGGTGGCCAACCAACTGCTCGACCATCCCGGCGTTTTCGTCATCTACCTGGCCGACATGGCCAAGATCGCCTCCACGGTCGAGATCAAATACAAGGACTACGCCCGGTGGACGGCCCATTCGCACCGACCCTCGGCCAACGGGGTCGGTGAATCAGACGCCGTCAGCAGTGTCGGTGGCGTTGCACCTCCTTGCGTGAACGCTCAGGCTGCGGAGGCCGGACCCATGGCTCATCAGTACAGCGCGAACGGCTGGTGGGGTCGGGCCTACATGGAGAAGATGGTCCAGATCCAGATCGACATTCCGGAGTTGGACAAAGCCGCCGGGTCGGATTTGCTGCGTCTCATCACGGCCCAATCGCAGGCCGCATCGTCCAGAAGGATTGACGAGCGGCGGCAGAATCGGGAGGTGGCGTGGGTGGCGGCCCTGCTCCGACCGCTGAACGGAGTCGGCGTCTGGTTGGACGACCGTCGCAAGCGGACGATAGTGGAGCGACTCTACTCGCTCGTCGACCGCAGCCAGGAGGGTGGAACGTTCGATGCCGACAGGTTCCGGGCCGCGGCGGCCGAGAGCGGTCTCGATCCCGACATCATCGGCCGTGTGATCGAGCGCAACACGGAGGAGTCGGAGACCTACCGGGCGGCGGAGAAGCTCGCCGTCGACTACCTTCCCAACAACCCGAGGGCGATCAAGCGGCTCGCCAATCGTCTTCGATTCGAGTCCGAGGTCTTCGACGAACTGCGTTTGATGTTCGAGTCCGACCCGTGGGTCGATCCCCGTCTGGTTGGTAAGTGGGCGGTGCTCACCACCCGCTGGCCCTCGCTGGCCGAATCCCTGCGATCCGGCCGCATCTCATGCAATGAGCTCGAGGGGACCGACGAGGATCTCGGGTCGCGGCTGAAGGATCATGTTCGACCCGGCCTGGAACACGAGGTCGACCAGATCGTTGCGCTCCTCGCTGCAGAGCCACCCTTCGGTGGTTCGATCAATCAGTTCCTCTACCACCGTTTGGCGCCGGACGCGGTCGATTCCCCGGCCTGAGCGGATCCGGTTCGGCGGTCTGCGCGATCGTGCGTGTACAGCACGCAAAATCACGCAAGGCTCGCCGTCGACGATCAACGCGTGTGCAATGATGTTGCCGGACACTCCAAGGGGGGTACGTTGAACAGCACCTACCTCGAGGTCGGTGTCGGACTGGCGGTTGTCTTCTTCGTGGTGGCCACCATCGCCGACGGCCTCAACGAAATCCTGTCACGACTGCTGAACACCCGGGCCAAGGCATTGTGGGGAGGCCTGGCCGGGCTGCTGTCGGACAAGTCGGAGAAGAAGCCCGATCTGGGTGTCGGGTTCATCGTCAAGTCGATCCTGCCCAGCTGGTTGGGAGGCCTCGACTTCCGGCCTCGGGTGGTCGGCGGCGCTCTGTCCGCGGTCGATCGGATGAAGCTGATCGAGTGGATCGTGACCGGCAAGGACCTGGTTCCGGCCGATCAGCGGGCGGCCGCCCGCCGGGCGTTCGACCGGGTCTACGACCGGGCGGTGCTGCCCGCCCGGCTCCAGCTGCGTTCCCGGGAGGCCAAGCTCCGGTGGTGGCTCGAGAAGATCGACGACGAGCAGCTGATGACCCTGGCCCGGGAACTCTACGGCGAGTACGGCAACGTCGAGATCATCTACCCGCCGCTCCAGGAACCGGATGTTCGGCGCCGCCTCGTGCCCCACCATCTGGCGGGGACCGACGACGGCCGCATGCAGGTGGCGCAGTGGCTGGTGAGGCTGCCGCTCGAGTCCAAGGCCGACCTCCTCGCTCGCCATCTGCCGATCACGGCGTCGGTGATGGAGGTTTTGACCGGCGGCAACCGAGACGAGGCCCGTCGTCTCGGCCGGATGACCAATGACCAGCAGCGCTACCTCGACCAGGACCCCGGCCTTGGTAAGTCCGTCAAGCTGCTGCGCAGCCCCGGCGGCTATCGCCTCGTCAACGCCTACCTGCTGGCCAACGATGCCGCCGTGCCGACGTCGGCCGAGCTGGCACAGTGGCTGTTCGACCTTCCGATCGGCGAGCAGCTGAGGCTCGTGCAGGACGCCACGATGACCGGTCGGTACCTCACATCGGCGGCCCGCACGGCGGCGCTGCTGGCGTCGGCATCGATCAGCGGCCTCGACTACGTGCGGGATCAGGGTCGAAGAACCAAGGTGTGGTGGGTCGACGGGCGGACGTTCGGTTCGGCGTTGTGGGAGCTGGCCAAGGATCGGCTACCCGACGATACCGACCAGTCCGACGGGGCCGGCCCGGGCGACGGGCGCCTCGAGACCGACGCCACCGAGGGAGTGCGCCGGCTGGCCGCGGAGTGGCAGGGAACACCCCTCGGCGACTACCTGGCGAGCACGGCGATGGACCGGGCCCGGAGCGTCGACCAGTTCGTGGCCAACGCGGGCACGTGGTTCGACGGGCAGATGGCGCAGCTGTCGCTGTCGTACCGGCGCAACGTCAAGTACGTCCTCGGTGTGATGGGGTTCGCCATGGCACTGCTGTTCAACATCAACGCAGTCGGCCTGGCCGGGGCGCTGATCAACGATGCCGACGCCCGGGCCACGCTCGACGCCTACAGCGAGTCGCTGCTGGCCAACGGCTGCGGTGGAGGCACCGCCGACGGTGGGGCGGCGGACGTGGCGGCGTGTAGTGAGGCGGCGGCGAAGGTCGACGAGCAGCTCGATGAACTGCGCGCCCTCGACGACATCGGGGTTCCCCTGGTGTCGACCGACTGGCAGGCCTGGCGCGGTGTGCCGGATCCGGTCGAGTTACTGGGCATGGTGGTCACCGCGGTCGCCGTGTCGTTCGGCGGTGTGTTCTGGTACGACTTCCTGAAGTTCCTCACCGGCGTCCGCCGCAGGATCTAGTTGTAGTAGCCGCAGAATCCAGTGCTTCGTCGGCGGGATCAGTCGTCCCAGCGGTGGCCGTTCCAGCGGAGGGTGATGTCGACCCGGCGGGGAACGTGGTCGGAAATTCCCGTGTTGTCGAGTTCGGCCCGATAACGGATCACCGGTCGGTCGCCGCCGACGTCCAGATCGAGTGAGGCCAGGCCGGAGCATCCGACGTTCGGAATCACGTGATCCGGGCCCGTGACCCGGGGGAAGAGCTGGGAACCGTCGGCGTAGCGGATCTTGCCCTCGGCGTCGATCCACGGATGGCGGCGAGCCGAATCCCGATGCCGTAGCGGCTTGCGGTCCCGGCGAAGGGCGAGGGCTTGGGCGTTGTTGGCCACCTGGCTCGCCAGCTTCTTGCCCTCCTTGAGCCGTCCGAGCGCTTTCGAGAACCCGTTGTGCGACTTGATGTTGAAGCTGACCTTCGGCTTCGTCTCCTCCGGAGCGGGGGTGGCGGCGGCCTCCGGCTGGGTGTCGGCCGCCGCCACGGGCACCGCGTCCTCGATGGTCTGGAACTCGAGGTAGTCGAGCGAGTCGATCAACGCCATCGGCGAGCACACGAACTCCGCCAGCTTGCCATCGAGCGCCGTGCGGGCGGTGTGGTGGTGGACGTCGCCGGCGAGCACTACGGTCGGCAGGTTCCGCTCCGCCCGCTGCGTCAGGATCCGCCACAGTTTCCGATACTGGGACCGGTAGTCTTCGGGGCCGACCTCGAGCGATTCGTTGAACCACCCGTTGGGCGACAATGCGCCGATGATCGGCTTGGCCAGCCCGAGCACGACCAGGTGATCCCGCTCCAGCACCTTGGTCAGGCGGTCGAAGTCGTCCTTCCGCAGGAATCGGGCGCGGCCCGACACGTTGCGCAGCGACATCGTGCGGTGCCAGCGGGTGTCGACCATGGCCACGGTGGCGTCGGCGAAGTCGATCGTCTGCACGGCATCGGGCGAGGCCTTGGGATCGAACTCCTCGAAGCCCCGGGAATCGGCGGACTGGAACGCCATGAAGGCGGCTCCGGCGGTTCGCCCCCAACTGCCGTGATGGAACGGATGCGGATCCTCCTTGTGGTTGAAGAAGTATCGCTTCACCTGGGCCGCGACCCGAGAGGTCGTGTGGACCGGCAGCGTGGCCAGGCTCGCCCGCGGGTAGTTGTTCCAGAACTCGTGATCGTCGGGGATGAAATGGTTGGACCCGAGCGACAGAATCTTGGGCAGCGCGCTCGGATGTGGCGTCAGGCCGAGGGCGACCCGGTAGCGGGTGATGATCTCCCGGTGCGGGTCGATCGTGGGCTTCCAGCCGTGCTTCCACGGATCGTCGACATAGAGCTGGTCGCCGAGCCACAGTTGATAGAGCGGCTTGGCGTTGCCGGCCCGGAGCCGTCCGTGGGCGGAGCCGAGGAACGAGGCCCGGTGCCCGGCCTTGACCTTGCTGGCCGAGACGCCGTGGCACGAGCCGAACATCAGCTGGGCCGTTGCCGTGTCCGGGCCGGGCAGGGTGGTTCCGAAGCATTCGGCCAGGGTCTCCTCGCCTCGTTTGACGGCGATGCGGTAGGCGGTGCCCGGCTCGAGGCCCTCGACGGTGGTCTTGGCGTAGCTGATCTCGGGTATGGCGCCGAGCCTTCCCCGGAGTTTGTGCCAACGGCGGGCGACGCTGGCCGAGTGCGGCACGGTCGTGAACCAGTTGTCGACGATCTCCTTGGCCACCGGAACGGCCTGGTTGTCGCCGTCGAGCACCACATCGAGGTGCACGACGTCGTCCGGCGGCTCCGGCCCCGGACTGAGGACGACAACGGTGAGGCGGTCGATACGGGGTGCGATTGTGTAGGCGACGATCACGGTTCCCTCCCGGTGGTGGCGATGCGTACAGAACCCGTCAACCGATAAGACGCAACAAATCACGATTTGATACGCCCCGATCACTGCCAACCACTCTCGACCTCCCCCCGGAGGTACGCGACCGGTATTTGCCAGTACCCCGCCTCAGCTCATAGTTAGCGAGCCCATTCACACCTCACAGTCGGGCTGCTGTTGTAAATATTGGAATAATCCAATATATTACTGCCATGGCGGTAGAACTTGTTTCGTTAGCGGATGCCTCGGAGCTCCTGGGTGTGTCGTCCGAGCGCGTCCGGCAGCTGGTGGCTGCTGGAGATCTTCCTGGTGTGCGGTTCGGCAATGCATGGGCGGTGCCTCGCGATGCAGTGCTCGCTCGGCAACATCTCACCAACCGCCGCGGCCGGCCGCTCGGAGCAAAGCGAGTCTGGCAGGTCATACGCGCGGGAGAAGTGGATCTCCTGAACGTCAGCCGGTACCGGAACCGCGGCGATGTACACAGGTTTTCGATGAGTTCGGCCGACGCTGATCATCTCCGAAGGAGGGGCGCCCTGCAAAGCGGTGTGGCCGCCGCGATCGTCCATGGCGAACTCCTCTCAATTGAGGGGGCGGAGATCGATCTCTACGTCTCGCATGAGCTGCGCGAGATTCTCCACTCGTTGGTGGCAGCGGTCGAGGATCCTCTCGGGTCGGTTGTCCTGCGGGTCGTGCCAGACGTTATTTGGCCGGAGGTGCGAGACGCCGCCTTCAAATCGGGGGAAGATAATTTGGTGGCCCCAGCGGCAGCGGTTGCGCTCGATCTGATGGACTCAGGCGATCCTCGCCACTGGGCGGCGGCCGAACACCTGGTGGCATCCTATGACTGAGACAGTTGTCCAGCTTCCACCGCTGGCACGAGGTCAGTCCGAGTCGTGGGCTGCGCTGCTCGAACTTGCTCCGACCCTTGGCGACAACTGGCTGCTTGTCGGCGGTCAGATGGTCTTCCTCCACGAAGTCGAACGTCAGGCGACCGAGGTCCGCCCGACGATCGACATCGATGTCGTTGTGGATCTCAGGGCCGAGCCTGATGGGCTGGCACGGGTTCACCAAGCACTTCTCTCGGCAGGATTCGGGCAGGATCTACCAAACCCGCACGGAGCGGCGCACCGTTATCGCCGAGGCGCGGCCGTCTTCGACGTGCTCGCCCCGGACAACGTCGGAGAGCGAGCGCAGCTCGACATCGGACTCGGTCGAACCGTCGAAGCGCCTGGCACGACCCAAGCGTTTCGGCGCCGCGGCATCGTGACCGTCGAAGCCGGCAGCGGATCGGCCGAGATTCGTCGCCCGGAGTTGGTTGGTGCCCTGATCGGAAAGGCAGCCGCCGTCACCAGGATCACTTCACAGACACGAGCAAGCCGGGCAAAGCACCTCCGCGACTTCGACTCACTTGCCCGTCTGCTCGGCCCGAACGATAGGACGACCGCTGACCTCAGCAGAAGCGAACGGAAACTGCTCACCCGTCTTCACCAATCACGTGAGCTGAGCGAACTCGGCGGTGCTGCTCTCGACACCCTCCTCGGATGGAACAAAGGCGCTTGACGGCCCGAGAGCGGGCCCGCGCCGAGGTCCAATACCCTGAGGCCGTGGTCGAGATGTCCGAGCCGCTGCCCGTCGAGGAGGTCGTGCCCGATGTGCGGGCCGCGCTCGTCGGTGACCGGGTGGCGGTGCTGGTCGCTCCTCCCGGGTCGGGCAAGACGACCATCGTGCCGCTCCGGCTCGTCGATGAGCCATGGCTCGACGGTCGCCGGATCCTGGTGCTCGAGCCCCGGCGGCTGGCCACCAGGGCCGCTGCTCACCGGATGGCGTCACTCCTCGACGAGAGGGTGGGCCGAACCGTGGGCTACACCACCCGCGACGATCGGGCCACCAGCGCCGACACCCGGATCGAGGTGGTGACCGAGGGGATCCTGACCCGGCGCCTGCAGAACGACCCGGAACTGTCCGGCGTCGGCGCCATCCTGTTCGACGAGTTCCACGAACGAAACCTGCAGACCGATCTCGGCTTGGCCCTGACCCTCGACGTGGCCCAGTCGCTACGCCCCGACCTCCGGGTTCTGCTGATGTCGGCCACGATCGACGCCGACCACATCGCCGCCTCCCTGTCGGACCATCTCGACCGCCCGGTTCCGGTCATCACGTCGGCCAGTCGAGAGCATCCAATCGACGTGCGCTACAGCCCGGCGAAAGCACCCGGTGGTGGACGGCGGCAGCGTCGGATCCGCCACAGCCGACGGGATCTCGCCAACCACACCGCCACCGTGATCAACCGGGCGCTCGACGATGAGGTCGGTGACGTGCTCGTGTTCCTACCGGGCGTCGGGGAGATCAACGCCGTGGCCGACGAGCTGGCCGATCGCGACACACCGGCCGAGGTCCACCGGCTGCACGGCGGCCTGTCGCTCGACGAGCAGGACGCGGCGCTGCGGCCACAGATGCGCCGCAAGGTGGTGCTGTCGACCGACATCGCCGAGACCAGCCTGACCGTCGAGGGGGTCAGGATCGTGGTCGACTCCGGGCTGGCCCGCAAACCCCGGTTCGACACCCGAACCGGGATGACCCGGCTGCAGACCGTGTCGGTTTCCCAGGCGTCGGCCGACCAGCGGGCGGGGCGGGCGGGGCGAACCGAACCCGGCATCGCCTATCGGCTGTGGTCGAAAATGGAGCATGCCGGGCGGGACCGGCAGCGGGCGGCGGAGATCACCCAGGTCGACCTCACCGGCTTGGCTCTGGAGCTGCGGGCGTGGGGGCTTCGAAGTCCGGACTCGTTGTTTCTCCTCGATCATCCGCCGCCGAAGGTGTGGGCCGAGGCCGAGGAGCTGCTGGCCGATCTCGGTGCGCTCGACGACAGCGGCCTCCTCAACGAGCTGGGTCATCGGATGGTGAACATCCCCGCCCATCCCCGCCTGGCCCGCATGATTCTGGAGGCCGAGACCGACGCCGATCAGCGGCTGGCCTGCATGGTGGCTGCTCTGCTCGACGAGCGGGATCCGCTGGCCGGCAACCGGCCGAACGCCCCCGCCGGCCTCGGGCTGAGAGTACAGCTCGTGGCCGGCCACAGCCCCGACCGCCACGATCTCGCCATCGATCGCCGGGCCCTGCGGCGGGTGATGCGCACCGCCGACGACCTGGCCCGGCGCTCGGGCGTGAGCTCGACAGCCGCCGTCGACGCCGGGCGGGTCGGCCGCGTGCTGGCGCTGGCCTTCCCCGACCGGCTGGCGGTGGCCAGGGGCAGTCGCGGCCGGTTCCAACTCCGCACCGGCACCACCGCCTGGGTGCCCGACAGCGATCCGCTGTCGAACGAACAGTTCCTCGTGGCCGCCGACCTCGACGGCAAACGGTCCGACGCCCGCATCCGCCTGGCCGGAGCCCTCGATCAGGTCGACGTCTTCGACCGCTTCGAGCGCCAGATCGAGACCCAGGTCGAACTCGTGGCCGACGACGGTCGCATCATGGAACATCGGGTTTCCCGTATCGGCGGCGTCATCCTGGCCGAGGCCACACGCCGCGCCGAACCGGGCCCGGAGGCAGCCGATGTGCTCGGCGAGCTGATCCGGCGCAACGTCGAGTTGCTCGACTGGGGCGGTGGGGCGACCGCGTCGACGGCACCGTCGAGTCCGAAGGGTGCCACCAAGAACCGGAACAAGTCGACCAAATCGAACAAGAAGAAGCGGAAGGGTAAGAGAAGCGGGGCGACACGGCCTGAGGGCAATCGGGCATCGGCGCAGCGGGCGCGGGGCAACGGACTCCGCTACCGGGTGATGGCGATGAGGGCCCGGTTCGGCGAGCCGTGGCCCGACTGGTCCGACGAAGGGCTGCTGGCGACGCTCGACTCCTGGCTCGGACCGACGCTGCTGGCTGCCACGTCGGTCGACGAGATCAACCGCCTCGACCCCAACCGGATGCTGGAGCGCTCGCTCGATCCGACGCTGCGAGCCGAGGTGGAGCAGCTCGCGCCGTCACACCTGGAGCTGCCCGGCGGCCGCCGACTGCCGATCGATTACCGCACCGAGGGCCCCACGGTCTCGTCACGGGCTCAGGACTTCTTCGGTGTCACCCGCCATCCCGAGGTGGCCGGCGAACCGGTTGTCGTCGAGTTGCTGTCGCCGGCCCAACGGCCGATCCAGACCACCCGGGATATGCCGGGGTTCTGGTCGGGATCGTGGTCGGAGGTCCGCAAGGACATGGCCGGCCGCTACCCGAAACACGACTGGCCGGAGGATCCGTCGCAGCCGTCGTAGGCGCCGGGCGGTCAGGACCTGACCAGCAGCTGGTGCGACACCCCCCACTCGGTGCCCTCGGCGTAGCCGAACAGCTCCGAGCAGGCCATCATGAACATCCGCCACCGTTGGACCCAACGGTCCGTGTCGGCGCCGTAGACCGGTAGCAACGTCTCCCTCACCGCCTCATGATTCCGGTCGAGGAGGGCGAGCCAGGCATCGAGGGTGCGAGCATAGTGAGTGCCGTTGAACCACCACTGCCGGTCCACCCGAAGGCGCGGCCCACCGACCGACTCCGAGTTCTCGTCGCTGAGAATCTCGTCGAAGAGGTCGTGCGACGGCATGAGCCCACCGGTGAAGAAGTGCCGGGCCATCCAGCTGGCGGCGCCGTCGTCGGTGAAGGGCCAGAACAGGTTCCGATGGGCGAACACGTGCAGGTACAGGGCACCATCCTCGCTGAGCAGACGGGCCAACTGCCCGAACAGGCGCTGGTGGTTGCGTACGTGCTCGAGCATCTCGACGGTGACGATCCGATCGAAACCGGCACCAGCACCGCCGCCGACTGCGGCATCAAGGCCGGCACGGTCGAGGGCGTTGACGTCGGCCACTCGATGTTCGATGCTGTGCAGTGGACCGTCGCCGTGGTCAGCAGCCCGACGCCGGATGAACTCGCCCTGCGGCTTCGAGTTCGACACGGCGACCACCGTCGTCGACGGGAAGCGTTCGGCGATCCGCAGCGACAGCGAACCCCAACCGCAACCCAGATCGAGCACCCGCATGCCATCGGTGATGCCCGCCTGGGTGATGGTGAGGTCGAGCATCCGCTCCTCGGCTGCGGCCAACGTGTCGTTGCCGTCACCCACATCCCACAACGCGGACGAGTACTTCAGCCGGGGTCCGAGGATCAGCTCGAAGAACTCCGGCGGGACCTCATAATGTTGACGGTTGGCCTCGTCGGGGACCAGCGCGATCGGTCCTTGCGACCACTCGGACAACCAGCGGGCCCGATCGGTCGATGGACGACCGTCCTCGGTGGCCAGGCGGCGGTTCACGGCCGCCCGCATCGCCAAGCGGATCAGCCGATCCGGCGCCCGCCGTTCGGCGAGTTCGAGACCGAGGTTCAACAGCCGGTCTCGACCCGATCTGCGTGATGCCACACCCATGGTCAGTCTTTCGTCAGATCATCACCGCTCGGATTCCCGGCGGAGGCTCAATGTTGGACCGATCGGCCCGATGGGGAGCCGAACTCCCGACGGCCGTCAATCGATGGAAGACAACACATGGTCTCACGTTCCACAACCCTAACAAGGGTCCACACCCCCAAAACGGCGGTACTCGCCTCGATCGTGCTCGCCGTGTCGATGCTCGCCGTTTCGGTGGCCGTTTCCTCGGCGGAACCGGCCGACGCCGCCACTCGACTCAGCGCCGATCAGGTGGCGCCCGACGCCATGGTCGACCGGATCTACCGGGACCTCCTCGGACGCCGAGCCGATGCCGGCGGGCTGAACTATTGGGCCACTGCCGTCGGCTCCGGTACCTCACCGGCCGAGGTCATCGAGGCGTTCATCGGCTCGCGCGAGGCCGGTGGGGCGTACGATCCGACCATCCGCCTCTACCGGGCGGTCTTCCTGCGCTCCCCCGATCCCGACGGCCTTGCCTACTGGGTCAGGACCGTGCGCTCCGGATCGGACCTCGACACCGTGGCCGAGATCTTCACCACCTCGACCGAGTTCCGGAATCGCTACGGCCGGCTGTCGAACACCGAGTTCGTCGACCGGATCTATCGCAACGTGCTCGGCCGCCGGGCCGACGAAGGCGGTTCGGCCTACTGGGTCGATCGACTGAACCGCGGCATGGCCCGCGGGGCCATGGTGCTGGCGTTCTCCGAGTCGACGGAGAACGTCCGTAGGACCAGCGTCTCGAACCGGATGTCGCTGCTGTGGGTCACGCTGCTCAAGACCATTCCGACCGACGCCGACATCGAACCCTGGTTGGGGCGGCCCTCGTCAACACCCACCATCGAGTTGATCGAGGAGGTGCTCGAATCCGACGCCTATCGGGCCAGGCTGGCTGGGCTGTTCCCGGTCCGCCATCCGCTCACCGGGCAGTACGGTCCGTCCACCGTCAACCGGCCGGCGCTGGCGGTCAAGATCGACAACGTCGACGGCGGCCGTCCCCAGGTCGGCCTGAACCGGGCCGACGTTGTCTACGAGGAGATGGTCGAGGGCAATCTGACCCGCCTGATCGGGGTGTTCCACAGTCAGACGCCTCCGGTGGTCGGTCCGGTCCGCTCGGTGCGGGTGTCGGATTTTGATGTGCTCGCCCCCTACAACCGGCCGCTGCTGGCCGCCTCGGGAGCCAATCCCGGCGTGCTCAATGCACTCCGCGACGCGCCGGTCGTCAACGTCAACGCCCTCAAGGTCAACGAGTACTGGCGGGACTCGAAACGGAGGGTCCCCCACAACCTGATGGCCGGCCCGGCCGGGCTGTGGAAACATGCTCCGGCCGGAGCCGGCCCGCCGCCGGTCATGTTCACCACCGGTCCGAACCCCACCGTGGGCGCTCCACGACCCGGTGGTGTCGCCATCGAGTTCGGGCGGGCCTCGGTTCGATGGCGATGGGACGCCGGGGCGGAGGTCTGGCGGCGCAGCCAGAACGGCACCGCCCACGTCGACTCGACCGGCCGGGCCATCGGGGCGGAGAACGTGATCGTGATGGTGGTCGACTACACGCCGAACGCCATCGACACCCAGTCACCGGAGGCCCACACCGTCGGGCGGCTGCGGGCGCTCGTGTTCACCAACGGCACGTGGACCGACGGATTCTGGGAGCGGGCCACGGCCAACGAACCGGTCCGCTTCGTCGACCGCGACGGAAATCCGATCGTGCTGCGCCCCGGTCAGACCTGGATCGAGCTGGCACCTCGCCACACCACCCAGCTCAAATAGGCCGGGTACTCGTCGGCGTCAGGCAAGCAGATCGCCGATGATCAACCAGATCACCAGCGGAATCGCGGGAACGGCCGTGACGACGAGGGTGGGCCACCAGAGCGCCCGGATGGTGCCGATCACGATCGTTTCGACGGTGTCGTGCACGCCCTGCACCGCGGCCAGAGTCGCGGCCGGGAGATCGAACAGCTCCGTCACGTCGGATCGAAGCCGTTCGAGGTCGTAGTCGGAGAGGTCGATGGTGCTCATGATGGTGTTTGGTTCAGGACCGGTAGCCGGCGTTGATGTCGATGTAGCCGTGGGTCAGATCACAGGTCCACACGGTGGCCGATCCGCCGCCGACGCCGACGTCGACCCGGAGTGATACGTCGTCACCCTTCAGATGTTCGGTTGCCCTGGCTTCGGAGTAGCGCTCGAGTTTGACGCCCTCGGCCGCCACCTGTTCGTCACCGATCCAGATGGCGAGGCGGTCCCGGTCGGCGGCCTGACCGGATTTTCCGACCGCCATCACGATGCGACCCCAGTTGGCGTCCGACGCGGCCAGCGCCGTTTTCACCAGCGGTGAATCGGCGATGGCCCGGGCGATGACTTCGGCGGCGTGATCGTCGGCCGCGCCGGTCACGGTGACGGCGACGAACGTGGTGGCGCCCTCGCCGTCGCGCACGATCTGGTGGGCGAGATCGAGGCACACGGTGTCGACGGCGGTTTGCAAGGCGGCTTCGTCGACGTCTACGTCACCAGACGATCCAGCGGCGGCACCGGTGGCGAAGAGGAGCACGGTGTCGCTGGTCGACGTGTCGGAGTCGACGGTGATGCGGTTGAAACTCCGACCGACTGCGGCGCTCAGGCAACGTTGGGCCGTAGCGGCAGGCACGGCGGCGTCGGTGAACACGAAGGCGAGCATCGTGGCCATGTCGGGGGCGATCATGCCCGAACCCTTGGCGATGCCCACCACGGAGGCCGTCGACCCGGCGATCGGAGCCGACGAACCCTTGGGATAGGTGTCGGTGGTGCGGATGGCGTCGGCCGCGGCGGCCCAGGCCGTCGGCCCTGAGTCGGTGAGAGCAGGGGCGAGGTGGGTGAGCGCGGCGGTGAGCGCGGCGTCGTCCATGGGTTCGCCGATCACCCCGGTCGAGGCGAGATGGACGTCGTCTGCCTCGACCCCCAGTTCGGTGGCCACGAGCCTCGCCGTCAGCTCGGCCGACGCTGCTCCGGCCGATCCGGTGAAGGCGTTGGCGTTGCCGGCGTTGCAGACGACAGCCCGAGCCGTACCCCGCCCGATGATGCGGCGGCAATGGTCGACGGCGGCCGACGGGCACAGCGACCGGGTGAACACCCCGGCGACCGTGGTGCCCGGCGAGAGCTCGGCCAGCATCAGATCTGGTCGGCCCTTGTAGCGGAGACCACCGGCGTGGGTGGCCAGGCGGACCCCGGCGACCGCGGGGAGATCGGGGAACCGTTCGGGGGCCAGCGATGAAACCGGCGGGTCGTTCTCGGCCATGGCTGAAGAATCTACCCGCCCGTGGCCGGTGAGGGCCCTACTCGGCCTTGACGGTGACCGAAAGACCGGTGTCGTTGCGGACGTCGATCAGATCGCTCGAGATCTGCGGTGGGATGAGGTTGACGACCTCGCCGCTGTCGTCGGCCGAGACGAACTCCATCTTCAGCTCGCCGGTCTCGTCGTCGTGGGTGACCTGCAGCCGGGCGGCACCGGGAACCCGAGCCGCAGTGGCCAGCATCTCCTGGGCCACCCGCACGATCATCAACCGCCTCGACACCGATTCGATCGGCGGCGCCTGCCAGTCGACCGATATCAGCGCGCCGACGTCCTCCCGCAGCGCCGCGGCCTCGGTCTCGACCGCCTCCCGGACGGGATCGGTCGTGGTCTCGAACGGGCTCGTCTCTCCCATCGGGTCGATGGCGACGCTGGTGCGCCACTGCCGTTCGCTGCGAGCCAGCTCCAGGCTCCACAACACTTCGGCGCTCGCACCCGATGCCGCCTCGCCGTCGGCCGCCGCCATGTCGCCCACCACCACGCCGGGCCGGGCGGCCAGTGTGGCGATGCGCTCCTCGGAGTCGTTGATCTTCTGGCGCAGCTCATCGCGCTCGGCGCTCAGCGAATCGATCTGGAGCGCCTGGGCATCGGCCAGCTCGGTTCGTTTTCGGAGTGCGTCGCTGGCGTCGTCGAGGCGGGCCTTGGTGTTGGTGAGCTCGTTGTCGAGCGAGGTCTTCTTGGCCTCCAGGGTTCCGATCTGGGATTTGGCCTCGGCGAGTTCACCGTCGCGCACCGCCAGTTCGCCGTTTACCCGGTCGAGGCTCGCCTGTACGTCATCCCGTTCGGCCGTCAGCGAGCCCACCTTCGACTGCGCCGCGAGCCACATGCCGAGGAACACGACGGCCAGAACCGCGGCGATGACAAACGGAATCATCATTGACTCAAACCCTACCCAACCCCGTGATCCTCCGAGCGCATGGTTCAAGTTTAGGTAAGACGGACCGAAGCGTCGGCCAACGACACCGGATTGTCGTCGTGGTTGGGCGCTGGCCTTACACTCGCACCATGCCGCCCACCGAGGCCGACCGGTCGATGGAGCAGTTCGATTTCCGCCGGATCGTGCCGTCGGGTGAGCTGGGCTCCCTGGTCGAATCGGTGTGGTACGCCAGAGGTGTCGTCTCCTACCGGCGGGAGCAGGTGGCGCCAACCGGCTCGACGGTGGCCGCCGTGGTGTTGGGTGATCCGATACGCCAGCAGGCGGCCAACGGGCGGGGCGAGGAGTTCCTGGCCACGACCGGCTTCCTGGTGGGGCCACACGACGAGCCCATGATCAACGCGCCGACCGGGGAGACGCACGCCGTAGGCATCGTTACCACGCCGATCGGGTGCCGCCCGGTCCTCGGCCTGGCGCCGTCGGATGTATCGGGTCGGGTGGTCGACCTGGAGTCGTGGTGGTCGCCGGCCGTGGAACTGCGCGCCATGGTGATCGACGGCATCGACCGAGGCGACGACCCGTCGGCATTGTTGGCGGCCACGGAGGCGTTCGTCGTCGAACACTGCGCACCGGGCTTCGGCGATGACCCGGCCCTTGAACGGATCGGGCGGGCGGTGGCGATGGTCGAGGCCGATCCGCTGCGACCGATTGCCGACGTGGCCTCCGCCGTCGGACTGTCGCACGGCCACCTCGACGAGGAGTTCGCCCGCCTTGTCGGGCTGAGTCCGCGGGCGTTGAGCCGGCTGCTTCGGGTCCGCCGGGTGCTCGAGGAGCTCAACGGATCGCCCGCTGATGTGGTGTGGTCGGATCTGGCCGTTCGTCACGGCTGGTACGACCAGGCGCACATGAGCCGGGATTTCAAGCGTCACACCGGAGTCAGCCCGACGGTCTATGTGGCTCGGCGGCGTGAGGCCTACGTGGGCGTCGATCCCGAGCCGGGTTTCGTTCCCGACCCTCCGGACGGCACCTGAAATCCGTACAAGACGCCCCGGGCGGCCTTCTGTAGGGTTCTGGTCATGGCCCAAGCATTCGATGTGGAAACGACGATCAACCGATCGGCCGACGATGTGTGGAAGACCCTCACCGACTGGACGAGGGCGGCGGAATGGATGCGAGGCATCGACTCGATGACCGCCAACGGTCCGAACGAGGTCGGCACCGAGTTGCTGTTCCGGGCCCGGGGCAAGGACCGCCCGGCGACGATCGCCGCCATCGATGAGTCGACGCGGTCGCTCACCTTGCGATCGGTCCAGGGTGGCGTGACGGCCGACTATCGATACCGGATGGAGCCGGTGGCCGACGGGACGGCTCGAGTCCACCTCGCCGCCGACTGCGCCACCACCGGCGTCTGGTCACTGTTCGCGCCGTTGCTGCGGTTGATGATGAAGCGCACCGACTCAGGCCAGCTCGAGGATCTGAAGAAACTGATGGAGTCTGGCTAGCGCACCGGCCATCGACCGATCAGCAGTCGACGACGGCCACGGCCCCGCCGGCGTCGGCGACGAGACGCGTTGGGTTGACGGTGTCGCCTTCGGGGTGCGTGCCGAGTGCGGACAGGGCACCGACGAGCGCTCGGCGGTCGACGATCTCCGGTGTTCGCAGGAGGTTGAGCGTGGCCCGGTCGACCGCTTCGACGACCACACCGTCGCGCACCCGTTTGGCCGCGTTGACGGCCGGGACGCGCCTGATCGCAGCCGCGTGTTCGGCGTCGAGTGCCTCAACGAGTCGGGCGATCGCCGGATCAGCGGGATCATCGTCGGCCGTCAGAAACACGATGACGTCGATCGCCGGGTGATGGCGGTCGAACCGTTCGAGCGCCTCGGCGAGACGGCGTCGATCAACGAGAGCCGTTCCGGTCGCCGAGTCGGCCGCCGCCATGCCGACGACCCTCTCGGCCACCGGAGCGGCCAGACCCAACGCCGGGCCCATGATCAGACGGAGCGGTTCGCGTTCGGCCACGCCCGCATGCTACCGACGCTCGCCGGACACTCAGGGTGCCGGCGGCAAGGTGTCGGTTCCACGGATGAACTCGGGCGAGTCGGAGAATCCGATCATCATCTCGCCTCTGGTCATACCGCCCGCCAGTTGTGCCAACCAGAACGCGCGGCCCGCACCATCGGGCTCCCGATTCAACACGTTGCGATACACCTGCGCGATGAACTGCTCGTCGCTCAAGGTGCCATACCGGTTCACGAATTCCTGCGATCCAGCGAACGCGTCCGACACCGCGGTCAGCGCCGTCCCATTCCAGTACCGGATGTACCAGTAGTCGAAGCCGCTCTGATCGGCTGAGCGCAGAAAGAACGCCTGGTAGAGGCGCCAGATCTGGGCGGCCTCCGCTGTCGACAACGGCGCCGTGTCCAGCTTGTTGATCAGCTCTGCCGAGTCGCTGAAGCCCACCACCATCTCCGCCCGCGACATCCCGGCGGCCAGCTGGCCCGTCCAGAACGCAAGACCACCGTCGTCGGGCTCGCGGTCCAGGACGTTGCGGTAGACGAGCCTGACGAAGTCACCATCACCGAGTTGGCCGTAGCGGTTCACGAACTCGGGGGCGGCCACGAACTCCCCCGCCACCTCCACGATCGACGCCCCGAGCGCCCGTTGGCGGGACCAGTACGCCAGGTCGGCGGGCGCGCCCTCCCGTAGAAAAACCGCCCGGTACAGCCGTGCGATCTGGTCGGACAGCTGAGGTTCGGAGAGTTCCGAAACGAGGGCCGGCGGCGGTCGTTCGAGGTCGTAGTCGACGATCCGCAGCCGGGTCGTGGCCCCACCGATGCCGTCGAGCGCCAGGCCCCGTCGGCCGTCGTCGGAGAGGCCGACCATGATCTGATCCTCCCCGGTGACCGTGCGCACGGTGCGGCTATCGAGGTCGACAAGAAGGTTGCCGGGGCGCATCGTCATCGTCGAGCCGTCACCGGAGATGCGAGCCACCGGATCGGCGCTGGACTGGGGGGACTGGACGAGGATCTCGTCACCGTTCTCCGCGGTCACGAGGGCGGCCCAGCCGTAATCGACCCCGTTGGCATAGTAGTAGCCGGTGTCGACGATGTGCGAGCCGTCATCGGTCGGTCGGCCGAGGCCGCCGGCCGCCGCCGTGGTGGCGGTGTCGAGATCCCGGCGCACCGTGGAGCCGTTGACCTTGTAGGCCAGGTAGCGGCCGTTGCCCGACATCCAGAACGGGCCTCCGTCGAATGCAATCCGGATCGAGGTGCCTGCCGTCCAGACCACGAGGCTCGTAGCCGACGGCGAGCCTTCGGCCCACGCCACCCGTCGGCCGTCGTCGGAGATGGCCACTGGAAACCGCTGGCCGATCGCCACCGTGTTGCCTGCTCCGCTGAGCCTCGCAACCGAGTCTGTCGAGCCGTCCCATCGGTACGCCGCGTAGACCGACGTCGCCGGGTCGACGGCAAAGAACGCGATCTTCGAGCCGTCCGACGAAATCGCCGGCCCGGACCCGGCCAGATTCCCCGACACGATTCTTGTCCGGCCGTTGTCGACGTTGACCCGGAACAGGCGAGCGCCACTGTCGGTTTCAGCTCGGTAGGCGGCCCAGTTCCCGTTGCCCGAGAATGCGGGACCGTGCCAGAGGTCGCCGGCCACCGTCACCGCGTCGGTATCGGTGAACTCGATCACGTCGGTGACGAGCGGATTGAACGACGGCGCGGACAGAACACGCTGGCTGTCGATGACATCGAAGGAGGCGGCCGACGCCGCCGAAGTCGGCGCGGCGATCACCGACGACAGAATCGCCATCACGACGATCAGATGTTTCAGCCCAGGTCGGATTGGGAGTGCGGTCATGGGCTCCATTCGGCTACGGCCGTTACATGATGAGACCGACCGCTCAACCAACCGGGTTGTCGGAGGTTGTCGCGCTTCGGTGTCACAGTGACGCGAAAGCGCGACATCCTCGGCGTCGAGCGGGCGTGCAACGGGCCTGTACTCTGAGGCCGTGGTACCGGAGCGCACAGGGTCGACGACGGCGGGTGAGCTGCGGGCCGCCGTGGTGGTCCTGGCCGGAGGCGTTGGGTCGCGCATGGGGGCAGGGGTCAACAAGGTGTACCTGTCGGTGCGGGGTCGAGACATTCTCGACTACTCGGTGGAGACGACGGTGGCGTGCGAGTCGGTTAGCGACCTGGTGCTCGTCCATCGCGCCGAGGACGCCGGGCGAATCGAGCGCGTGGTGGCTGAGGTCGGTGAGTCCCGGCTCGGGGTGACGGTCCGCGCAATCCTCGGGGGTGAGACCCGCCACGACTCGGAGTATGCCGGGGTGGCAGCGCTACGGTCGGAGATCGAGGCCGGCGAGCTCGACGTGGTGGCTGTCCACGACGGCGCCCGCCCGTTCATGAGCGCCGATCTCCTACATCGGTTGTTGGTCGGGGCGGCCGACCGGGGCGCCGTCATCCCCGGACTTGCGGTGACCGACACGCTCTACGCCCTCGATCGCCGTCGGTTCGTCGACTCGACCGACCACGTCTGGGTGCAGACGCCGCAGGTCTTCGACGCCCGAACACTGCTGCACGCTCACGACGCGGCGGCGGCCGCAGGGTTCCAGGGGGTCGACACCGCCGAGGTCGTCAACCGCTTCAGCGACCTGGACGTTGGCGTGATCGAGGGAGAGCACGCCAACATCAAGATCACGTACGGAACCGATCTCGCAGCGGCCGAGGTACTGGCCGCCGACTGGGAGGGCGCTCGCCCGGACGAGGGGGCTTGACAGTCCATCGAACCTACAGGCACGCTTGAGCGATGACGGCTCATGTTGCTGTTGGCGATGGTGGCAATGGTGGCGAAGCTGACCGCGTTGACGGGATCGACCGCGGTATCGGCTTCGATTGGCGGAACGAGGCGGCATGGTCGGGATCGCGCCTGCCGCTCGATCAGTGCCTCGGACTCGATCCTGCGTGTTACACAGACCCTGGGTTCTTCGGGATCGAGCAGCGGCAGGTGTTCGAACGGGCCTGGGTCTGCGTCGGCGTGGCCGCCGACGTGGCCCGACCGGGACGATTACTCGTGCGGCAGCTCGGAAGCCGATCGATCGTCATCACCCGCAACGGCTCCACCGGCGAGCTGCACGGCTTCCTCAACGCCTGCCGACACCGTGGCACCGAGCTGACCGATGTCGACTGTGAGGTCGCCAACACGATCCGCTGCCCGTATCACCGGTGGGCCTACGCGCTCGACGGCTCGCTGCGGGCGGCCCCCTACGTCGACCAGATCCCCCGGGCGTCGTTCGACAAAGCCGACTACTCGCTGTTGCCGGTGCGGGTCGAGACGTGGGGTCCGCTGCTGTTCGCCTGCCTCGATGAGGCCACACCGCCCCTCGACGTGTGGCTCGGCGACCTGCCCGATCGGATGGCCGGGTACCGCTTCGACGAATGGGGCAAGCGGGAGGAACAGACGATCACCATCAACGCCAACTGGAAGCTCATCTCGGAGAACTTCCAGGAGTACTACCACCTCACGTGGGTGCATCCGGAGCTGGCCAAGGTGTCACGGGTGGCCGACCACTACCGCTACCAGGGGCCGGGGCAGTACTGCGGTCAGACGACCACGCCGGTGTCGGGCGACGAGCGCGACGACTGGCTGGCGCTCCCGCCGCTGGACGGACTGGACGCGTCGGACTCGGTGAGCGGTCGGTTCGTGGCCATCTTCCCGAACGTGCTGCTGTCGGTGCTGCCCAATCATGTGTTTGTGATGCGGCTCGATCCGGTGGCGCCGGGCGTTACGGCCGAGACGTGCACGTTCCTGTTGCCGGAGTCGTCGATGGACGTCGACGAGGCGGCGTTCGAGCCGACCCGGAAGTTCTGGCTCGAGGTCAACGGCGAGGACATCGACATCGTGCAGCGATCCCAGCGGGGGCTCACCCATGGAGCGCCGCCCCCCGGTCCGCTGATCGGCCGGTTCGAGGAACCGCTGAACCGCTTCCACAACATCCTGGCCGACTGCATGACGTTGGACTCGCTGTCGACGATCACGGTGCGGCCGGGCGACGACCTCGCCAACCCGGCCTCCCGCCTCGGCACCAACCCCAACCCCACTCCCCCCACCATCGACCTCCCCCCTTCGGGGGTGGAGGTGGGTCAGCGGGTGACGCGCACGATCTCGTAGGGGGTCGACGGCAGCGGTGGGGTGCCGAACTTGGCGTTGACCGAGTACAAGGACGAGCCGAAGGCGGCTGAGGTGGTCGGCACGTTGTAGGCGTCGCTGGTCAAATCGTCGACGATCGTGCCCGACGACAGGTCGCCCGAGAGATCGATGACGGTGATCTGATTGATACCACCCTCGTTGACGTACAGCGTCCGACCGATCAGCACCAGGCCGTCGCCCCGAACCGCAGCCCCACCGAGGTCGATCACCGTCGCCTCGCCGGTGGTCGGGTCGACCGTGTACAGCTCCTGGGCCGCCGATCCGGCCACGATCAGGGTCGAACCATCGGGCGTGGCGACGACCCCATTGGCGTTGAAGTCGCCCGGGACGAAGACGAAGTCGCCGCTGAGCGGGAGTGTGGCCACCGGTCCGGCGACGTCACCCTTGGCGTCGAGCGGCACCACGTACAGCTCGGGTGCGAACGAATTGGTGAAGTAGGCGGCATCGCGCGTGACGAACACATCATTGATGAACCCGGCGGCCAGGTCGAGCTGGGCCACCAGCGCACCGGTCTCCCCGTCGTAGACGGTGCCGGTTCCACCCGGTCCTCCGGCCACGAACAGATTGCCCGAGCGGTCGTCGAAGTCGAGGCCGACCGACAGCGTACCCGGCGCCCCCGGCACGAGAATCTCCCCGTCACCCGTGCGGAGGTCACCCTTCCAGATCCCTCCGGTCGACAGCGACCCGGCGTAGACGTCGTGGCCCCGACCGACGGCGATGCCCTCGGGGAAGAACCCGCCAGGCAGCTGGATCACGTCGGGGAACGCCGCCTGGGCGGAGGCGGAGACAACGGGGGTGAATAGGCCGATGACGAGCGCAGCCGCCAGCACGAATAGTCGTCGCATGGTCTTCTTCCTGGTGGAGGGGTGTCGCCGGATCGACACTAATCGCGGCGAGCCAGCGGTGCCAGCCACCGGCGCTCCACCCAGAATCCGCCGAACGGCAGCGAGCCGAGCACGATCGCCATCACCGTCTTGCGGGGCGGCCACCTGAGATCCCGGCGGTGAACGAGTACGAGGGCGGCGAAGGCCAGATAGAACACACCGTGGACCGGCCCGAGAATTTCGACGCCCCGGTCACCACCGGCCGCGTACTTGTAGACCGTGGCTATGAGGAGGGCGAGGTAGGTGGTGGCCTCCACGATCGACATGGCCCGGAGGCGTTGGATCATCCGTTCTGTCTACCGCTCCTCGCAGTCGGCGAGGCGGCGGACGAGGAACCGGCGTTCGGAATCGTTGGTGGTGAGATCGAGGGCCCGCCGGTAGCAGTCTGCGGCCTCGTCGGCCCGATCCAGTCGGAGAAGCATGTCGGCCCGGGCGGCGTGGTAGTAGCGGTAGGCGTCGAGTTCCGCTGCCGACCGTTCGTCGTCGGCCAAGGTGTCGAGTGCCCGTAACCCGGCCGCCGGGCCGAACGCCTTCGACACCGCCGCCGCCCGGTTCAGGCCCACCACCGGTGTGGGCTCGAACCGCAGCAGGTGATCGTAGAGCGCGACGATCGTCCACCAGCGCGTCTCGGCGTCCGACGGCGCGATGGCGTGAACCAAGGCGATGGCGGCCTGGAGCTGGTAGGGCCCGTCGTCGTCCAACGCATCCGCATGGTGCAACCGGCGGCGCCCGGCCTCGATCAGCTCGGTGTCCCAGCGCGACCGATCCTGGTCGGCGAGCAACACGACATGACCGGCGTCGTCGACCCGGGTCGAACGCCGGGCGTCGGTCAGGTTGATGAGCGCGCTCAACCCCCAGGCCTCCGCTTGATCCGGCAGCAGGTCGGCCACCAGATCGGCCAGCCAACGGGCCTCGTCGCACAGGCTGCCGCGAATGAGCGCCGGGCCGTCGCTGGCCGAGTGACCTTCGGTGTAGATGAGGTAGACGACGGCGAGCACGGCGTCGAGCCGCTCGGTCAGCCGTTCCCGGGGCGGCACGGTGAACGGGATGCCCGCCTTACGCACCTTGTCCTTGGCTCGGACGAGCCGCTTGGCCATCGTCGCTTCAGGCACGAGAAAGGCGGCGGCGATCTGGCGGGTCGAGAGACCACACACGCTCCGCAGCGTCAACGCGATCTGAGCCTCCCGGTTGAGCGCCGGATGGCAACAGCCGAAGATGAGCGCGAGCTGGTCATCGAGCAGCTGGTTGGGGGCCGGCTGGGCGGACGTGTCCGCCTCGCTGTCGGCGGCTTCCACTTCGGGCACCGGCCGGCCCACCTTGTCACGCAGCGTCGACTTGCGGCGGATGACGTCGATCGCCCGGCGGCGGGCGGTCGTCAGCAGCCAGGCACCGGGACGGTCCGGGGTGGAGTCCGGACCCCACGACGCGGCCGCCTCGGTGAACGCCTGCTGGGCCGCATCCTCGGCCAGGTCGATGTCGCCCAGCTCCCGCATCAACGTGGCCACCAGACGGGGCCATTCGCCGGCGAAGACCTGGGCGACGATCGACTGTTGCATGGTGGATGACCTACAGCGGACGGCCTGGTCTCAGGGCCCGGTCAGGCGTCATCCATGGGCGGCAACTCCATGATCGGCCGGACCTCGATCGAACCGTAGGGGGCATTCGGCAGCTTGGCGGCCCATTCGATCGCCTCGTCGATCGAGGCGACGTCGAGCATGTAGAAGCCGCCGAGTATCTCCTTGGTTTCGGCGAACGGGCCGTCGGTGGTGACGGTTCCGCCGTCGCGAACGCGCACAGTGGTGGCGGAGTCGCCGCCGTGCAGCGGTTCACCGCCGAGCAGCACGCCGGCCTTCTCCATTTCCTCGGTTACCGCGAACCACTGAGGCATCTCGGCCGCCTCCTCGGGGCTGCCGGGCTCGGGACCGGAGTCGGGAGCGGAATAGAGAAGAAGCATGTAGCGCATTGGGTGTCCTCCTGAATCAGAGAGTAGTTGTTTTGCTGACACCCATCCGTCGAACGGCGAATCCGATTCTGGACACCCTCCCCAAATCCGTTCTGAGCAGCTGAGGTGACACCCAGTGTCAACTCAGCTGCGAATTTGGGTGTCGGGGAGGTTGAGGGCGCGCACGATGCGACGACAGTTGCGGTGCACGAGATCGAGCGCCTCCATCAGCTCGATCTCGAACGAGTAGGCTTCGACCCGTCCACCTTCGGGGGCGGTCAACCGCTCGGCCAAATGCCGCCTGGTCTGGGCCTCGAGGTCACGGAAGTCGGACTTGGTGGCCAGCACCCGTCTGGTCAGCTTCCAGCTCCGCTCCCCGATCGCAACGAGCGACAGATCGAGCGTGTCGAGCGCGGCGGCGTGGAGATCGTCGAGATGCGCCCTCGTCGAGTCGCTCACCTCCACCATCGTCTCCAACCGCTGGTAGCCCTTGTTGATGACCTGACCCTCGATCGTGTCGCTCAGCTGTTCAACCGCGTTGGCTGCAGCCAGCATCGCCAGAAGATCGTCACGCAGATCGGATCCAAGGCGCCGCTGACCGACGGCGCCGAGGTAGTCGAGTATCTGGGCATGCAACTCGTCGATTTTCTGCTCCCGTTCGACCAGCTCGTCGAGGTCGGCGCGGCGCCCATCGATGGCGGCCGGCACGGCGGCGGCCAGCAATTCCCTGGCCTTCAGCGCCATCCGCATAACCTCCTTGTGCACCATTTCGAGTGCGAGCACGGGAGTGTCGATCAGGTCGTCATCGAGGAAAGCCGCCTGCCCTTCCCCGGCGATGCGGCCGGCCCGGTCGGGCACAAGGCGTCGCACGAGGGCCACCAACGGCGTGAGGAAAACAAGAAAGGCCGCCGTGTTCGCCAGGTTGAACAACGTGTGGGCGTTGGCGATCTGACGGGGTGAGGCATTGGCACTGCTCGAGCTGATGGCTTCGACCGCGGCTGCGATCTGTGGGATGAAGAACACCGCGATCGACGCACCGATCACATTCACCGCCACATGGACAGCGGCGGTCCGGAACGCCTCCGATCCCTTGCCGATCGCAGCGAGCAACGCCGTTACACAGGTCCCGATGTTGGCGCCGAGGATGATGGCGATGGCCGTTTCGAGACTGATCAACCCGTCGGCCGCCATCACCACCACTATCCCGGTCGTGGCGCTGGAAGACTGAACCAGTCCGGTGAACGCCGCCCCGATGGCGAGGGCCGTCAAGGGGTTGGTGGCGTCGGACATCAGCCGGAGGAACGGATCGTAGGACCGGAGTGGTGACATGGCGTCGCTCATGATGTCCATACCGAGGAACACAAAGCCGAGACCGGCGACAGCCGAACCCAGGTACCGGATCCGACGACGTTTGACCGACACCCCGAGCAGCGCCCCGATTGCGAGCAGTGCAAGCGCGTAGTCGGTGACCTTGAGGGCGATCACCTGAGCCGTCACCGTCGTGCCGAGGTTCGCGCCAATGATGACCGAGGCCGCCTGGGTGAGCGACAACAGCCCGGCGCTCACGAAGCCAACGGTCAACACCGTGGTGACCGACGACGATTGGATGACAGCGGTCACGACCCCGCCGGTGGTGGCGCCGAGAAGCCGGTTGGACGACAGCCGGGCCAGCGCCCACCGGAGCCTGTCGTCACCGAGGGCTTTGAGGGCGTCGGTCACCTCGGCCATCCCGATCAGAAACAACGCCAGGCCGCCGGCCAGCCCCATGGTGAGTGTCCCCCAGGCAACGTCCACGTCCCGTATGGTGGCACAGAACAGGCCACCCGTTCCCGTTCTGAGCAATTGAGGCGACACCCACCGTCACCTGGGTTGAGAATTTGGGTGGTGGGGAGGGGGGTTATGCGTCGATGATGGCGGTGTGTTCCGCCAGCGCCGAGTTCAGGGCGGCGATGTCGCTGTCGATCAGCGCCTCGACCGACGACAGCTGCGGGTCGACCAGACCGCACAGTTTGTTGAACACCGAGTAGGACTGGGTTGTGGGGCGGGTGTCGGCGGAGGCCACCACGGCGACCAGGTCGTTGAGCGTCTCGTAGAGTCTGGGCGGGTTGTTGAGCGTGTCACCGGGCGACGTCAGCTCCACCTGAATGAGGCTGTTCTCGATCGCCGACAGTTTGACGGTCAACGCCTCGATCGTGGCGGCCAGGTCATCATCGGCGGCCACCGCGGGCCGCTCCCCCACCGACTCCAGCTGCTTCTTCAGCCGGCGGATGCGGTTGATCGCCTCCACCACCTCGGTCATCTTGGCCTGGATCTGTCGGAGGAGATCACGCTGCTCGGCGAAGTCGGCGTCGCTGGTGGTGATCTCGGGATGACGAACCAACTGCAACTCCTGGGTCATCGACGAGTCACCCACGTCGAGCCGCACCTGATACGTGCCGGGCGGCACCAGCGGACCGGATGGCGCAGGGTGGAACGTGGCGTCGACAAGTTTCGGACCAGGGTCGTGGCGCATCGGCCACAAGAAGCTGTTCATGCCAACGTCGGCCGTGAGATACAGGCCGTGGCGATCCTCGGCGTCGTCGGGAATGTCGCTGTGGGTCGTGTAGATCTCATTGCCGTCGCCGTCGAGCACGGTCAACCGCACCGGATCGTCGGCCGCCGCCGCGTCCTCACTCAGCCAGTAGGTGATGCGCACCCCTTCATGGATGTCGGTGCCGGCGTCGATGACCCGCTTGGTCTTGTGGCCGGTGTCGGCCTCGTCGAGATAGAAGGTGGCGTTCTGTCCGATCGTGACGTGGTAGTTTTTGCCACCCACCGTGCCCCAGAAACCGGCGAACAGGTCCGGCGGGGTGCGTACCGTGTCGGCCGGTTTGAACAAGTGGGCGTCGGACGCCAGAATCTCCTCGGCGGACTCGGCGGCCTGATGGAGCTGGGTGACGTCGTCGAGGATCCAGAACGACCGGCCGTGGGTGGCCACGATGAGATCACCGTGGCGGACCACGAGGTCGTAGACGGGCGAGACCGGCAGGTTGAGCTGCAACGACTGCCAGTTGGCGCCCCCGTCGAACGACGCGTGTAACCCCAGTTCGGTGCCGACGTAGAGCAGGTCGGCACAATCGGGATCCTCCCGCACGATCCGGCAGAACTCTCCGTCGGGCAGTCCCTCGTCGGAACCGGCCCCGTCGATCCGCTCCCACGTCTCCCCCAGGTCGGTGGTGCGGTAGACGTAGGGCGTGTAGTCGCCCATCTTGTGCCGGGCCACCGTCATGAACACGGTGCCCTCCGTGTGGGGTGACTCGGTGATCGACGTGACCTGGGAGAACTTCTCGACGTCCGACGGGGTGACGTTGCGCCACGTCGTTCCCCCGTCGTCGGTCACGTGGACCAGGCCGTCATCGGAGCCCGCCATCAACACGCCGTCGGAGTACGCCGACGCCATGAACGCGAAGACGGTGGCGTACATCTCGGCACCGGCGCCGTCCTTCGTCAACGGGCCGGAGTCGCCCATCGTGGTGGGATCGGCGTGGGTCAGATCGTCGCTGATCGCCTCCCAGGAGTGGCCCTGATCGGTCGAGCGGAACACCTTGTTGCCACAGATGTAGAGCACATCGGGATCGTGGGGGGAGAATACGATCGGGTAGGTCCACTGAAAGCGGACCTCGGCACCGAGGCCCGACGAATACGTCTCGGGCCAGGAGTTGATGAGCTGGACCTGGCCGGTGCGGTGGTCGTAGCGCTGCAGGCATTCACCGCCACCGGGTGACGAGCCGATGGCGCCGACGAACACGATGTTCGGGTCGTCTGGCTTCGGGGCGATGTAGCCGCTCTCGCCGGTGCCGGCCACGTGGCAGTCGCCCCAGTTGATGGCGCCCCGCCCGGTGCGTGACGGAACCGCGACCGACGAGTTGTCCTGCTGGGTGCCGTAGACCTTGTACGGGTACTGGTCGTCGACGGCGACGTGGTAGAACTGTGCGGTCATCTGGTTGTAGATCGACGACCACGACGAGCCGGCGTTGAGCGACACCCAGGCCCCGCCGTCGTCGGCCCCGATCATGCGGTCGGGGTTGTCCGGGTCGATCCAGAGAGCGTGGTTGTCGCCGTGTGGGGTGACGAACTCGTCGAAGTTCTCGCCGCCGTCGATCGACCGCCACGCCTTCTGGTTGAGGACGAACACCTCGTCGGCTTCGGTGGGGTGGGCCACGACGTGCATGTAGTACCACGGACGCCAGCTGAGATCGGGTTTCGAGCAGACCTTGGTCCAGGAGTCCCCGTTGTCGTCGGATCGATAGAGACCACGCTTGCGTTTCTCCGCCTCCACGATGGCCCACACCCGTCCCGGTCGGGCCGGTGAGACGGCCACACCGATCTTGCCCAGGGTGCCGTCGGGCAGCCCGTTGTCGGGGCGACCGGCACTCAGCTCCTCCCAGGTGTCGCCGCCGTCGAGGCTGCGGTAGAGGCCCGAGTCGGGGCCGCCGGAGTCCATCGACCAGAACGTGCGGCGAGCCTGCCAGATGGTGGCGAACAGGATGCGGGGGTTGTTGGGGTCGATCGCCACGTCGATGGCACCGGCCCGGTCACTCACGTGGAGCACCCGCTCCCAGGTGATGCCGCCATCGTTCGATCGGTAGAGGCCACGCTCCTCCGAGTCACGGAAGGCGTGCCCGAGGGCGGCGACATACACGGTGTCGGGGTCGTCGGGATGGACGACGATCTCGCCGATGTGGCGGGAATCGTCCAGGCCGATGTGAGCCCAGTTCTTGCCGCCGTCGGTCGACTTGTAGACCCCGTCGCCGTGGGTGACGTCGATGCGGATGGTGGCCTCGCCGGTCCCCGCATAGATCACGTTCCCGTCGGACGGGGCAACGGCGAGCGCGCCGATCGATGAGGCCGTCAGCTGGCCGTCGGAGATCGGCTCCCAGTAGAGGCCTGCGTCATCCGAGCGCCACACCCCACCGGCCACCGCGCCGAAGTAGTAAAGGTTCTGCTTGACCGGATCGGCGGCCACCGCCACCACCCGACCGCCTCTGGTCGGTCCGATGCCTCGGTAGCGGACGGTGCTCAACAAACGGGGGTCGACGGTGACCATGGGCGCGCTCCTGGTTCGAGGGGGCTTCGAGAGAACTCGGTCGCTCGTCGTCAGTCAAACCCGGCCTGGGTCGTCCGCGAGGGCGACCCGGCCAAAGGTAGCGCTTCGTCCGAGTCCGGGCGAGTCCGGCTCGGAGATGGGCCGACTGCCGGGCCCGTTGCGTACCGACTCAGCCGTCGGTGGGGTTGAGGTCGTCCAGATCGAAGCCGAGTTCGGCCTCGGTGACGACCTCGTCGGGCGACGGCGCCGTGATTTCGACGTCGGCGCCGTGGTCGAACAGATCGTAGACCATGTTCATCGACTCGAGATCGTTCTCGGCCGTCTGCTCCAGGTTGGTGATTTCAACCTGGAACCGGTGCACGAGGTCGTCGGCCACCCAGACGTGAAGCACGTAGGTGCCCTTCTCGGGCAGGTCGTCGCCGAACGCGGCCCGCTGCTCGGGGGTCATGGCCTCAGGGTCGAGTTCGGTCCGGTAGTGGGCGGCCGTGACACCGCGGATCTCGTCCTCGCCCACCAGCTCGACGCTGTGTCCGCTGTCGGCGAGATCACCGAGCAGGTCTCCCGGCCCGTTGGCGTCGAAGCCGAAGTCCTGGGTGACGCTGCCGTCCTCGGCCTCTCCCTCCAGCCACTTGTCGCCGGCACCGAACATGGCGAGCATTCCCCACTTGACCCAGGAGCGATCACCGATCGTCCTCATCTGCATGGGTTCGGAGAAGAAGCTCGACATCATGGCGAGGCCGGCCGCGGCCTCGGGATCGTCGGCGCCCTCGCCCTCGGCGGCGAGGGCCGCCTCGACGATGCCGCTCATGTCGATCAGGATGTCGGAAGCATCGGCGGCGTTGTCGAACGAGCCGCTGAACGCGACGGTCAGGGGTACGGACAGCTCCGATGCCGGCGCGCCCGTCATCTCCATGGTCGCTTCGAACCGCCCGCTCGTCTGCTCGGCGGTGGCGGCCAGTAGATCGTCGAGTTCCGACGCACTGAGTGCCTCGCCGCCACCATCACCATCGCCATCGGACGAATCATCGCCGGCGGCTTCGGCGTCTCCATCACCGTCGGCGCCCGTTGAATCGTCGGCCTCCGAGTCGTCTTCTTCGCCGGCCGGCTCGTCGGTGTCTTCGTCGACCGCCTCACTGGCCACCACATCGGTGTCGTCGCCTGCGCCCGTATCGGTCTCGGCACTGTCGGAACCGCAGGCGGCAGCCAGCAGCCCAAGGCTGACAAGGAGAACAAGAAGACGCTTCATACCCGGCTACTTTCTCCCGCCCACGCTGCGGGATCGCTGGTTTCAGGCCCGCCAGGATAGGCCCGGCCACTGCCCGATCCCGTTCGGCCCACTCGATTCCACACGGGTCTGTCACGTTTTGGCCGCCCCGTTCGTCGACAGGCCAAAAAGAGAGGTTCGACAATGAAGACCGACAACGGCGTTCACAAGCAGATTCAGGATCCAGGTGGCATCGAGCAGCAGGCCCCGGCCGCCTTCGATGTCGTCGTGATCGGTGGCGGTCTGGCGGGCCTCGTCGCCGCCGCCACCGCGGCCAGGGCGGGAGCCTCCGTCGGGTTGGCAGACCGGCGATCGTTCGGCGGCCGGGCCCGCAGCGTCGAACGGGACGGGTTCGTGCTCAATGACGGAGCCCATGCCCTCTACCGGGGCGGCGGGGGCTGGGCGGTCCTCGAATCGCTGGGCGTACATCCGAAGGGCGTGGCGCCCGAACTCTCGAGCTATCGCGTGCTGTGGGACGGCGAGATCGCCCGGCTGCCGCTCACCCCGGGGTCGATCCTCGCCACCCGACTTCTGAGCACCCGGTCCAAGATCAAGCTCGGACGTTGGTTCAACGATCTCAGCGGAGCCGCCGACAAGGCCGGCGACATCACGCTCGACGAGTGGTTGACCGACGAGCGGGCCCGATCCGACCTGCGCCGCTTCGTGCTGACCGTGGCTCGACTGGTGACCTATGCCGCCCAGCCGGAGGAACTGCCGGCGGCCGTTGTTCTCAACCAGCTCGGGCTCGACGGCGGCGTCGTGTATCTCCACGGCGGATGGCAGTCGCTGATCGACGGGCTGGTCGGTGCGGCGGGGCTGGCCGGCGTCACCCTGCTCGATGGTCGCGGTGCCACCTCGCTCGATCGATACGGGGATCGCTGGGCCGTCGGCACCGCCGCCGGACCACTGGCCGCCTCAGCGGTCATCCTGGCCGCCGGCGGACCACAGCTGGCCGTCAACCTGTTGGGCGACGACCCGGCCGGCTGGATCGAGCGGGCGGGGCCTGCCCAACGGGCGGCGTGCCTCGACGTCGGCGGCCGGAGCGGTGACGTCTCGTTCCTTCTGTCGGCCGACAGCCCGCTGTATCTGTCGATGCACGCGCCGGTGGCCGACCTCGCTCCCGACGGTCAGAGTCTGTACTCGATCATGCGCTATCTCGCTGCCGACGACGACACTCCGGCGGTCGACAACCGGGCCGCCCTCGAAGAACACGCCGCCCGGGCGGGGCTCCCCCCGGTCGGTGATCGGCTCATCAACCGGTTCCTGGCCGCCCCGACCGTGACCTGGGGCAGCCCGCAGGTCGGGATCGAGCGCCCGTCCGGACTCGAACTGGCCGAGCGGGGCCTGTACGCCGCGGGCGACTGGGTCGGGCGACCGTTGCTCGCGGATGCGTCGATCGTGAGCGGGTCAAAAGCTGGATTCGAGGCCGCCCGCCGTGTCATGGTGAGGACATGAGGGCTCGGCCCCAGGATGAGGTGTCGGAGGATGAGGTGTTCGAGGCGGCGCGGGCACGGCTCAACGGTCGTGCCTACCGTATCCTCGGCTCGTTCGCCGACGCCGACGATGTCGTCCAGGAGGCCTGGTTGCGCTGGAACCGCACTGACCGGACGACCATCGACAATCCCGACGCCTGGCTCAACACCGTGACCTCCCGGCTCGCCATCGACCGGCTCCGTCGGCGCAAACGTGAAGAGGAGCGCTACGTCGGCCCATGGCTTCCGACTCCGCTGGTCGAGCGGGCGGCCGACCCGGCCGACGTGGCCGAGCTCTCCGACTCGATGACGTCGGCCTTCCTCATCATGTTGGAGTCGTTGACCCCCGACGAGCGGGCCGCGTTCCTGATGGCCGACGTGTTCGGCGACCGCTACGCCAACATCGCGGCGACGATGGACCGGACCGCCGAGTCATGTCGTCAACTCGCCAGCCGGGCCCGGAGGAAGGTTCACGCCGCCGAAGCCGCCCGCCGAGATGAGACCCGAGCAGCGACGGAGGTCGTGCAGCGATTCATGGTGGCGCTGGCAACCGGTGACGAAGCAGGCGCCGTCCGGTGTCTCGCCCCCGACGCCGTCTACATCAGCGATGGCGGACCGAACCGGCGGGCGGCACGAAACCCCGTGCGACATCCCGACAGGATCGTGCGCCTCCTCCTCAACCTGTGGAAGCGGTTCCCGGAGAGCTGGTCGTTCGAGCCGGCCCTCGTTGGTGGCTTCCCCGGCATGGTGGTGCTCACCGGGCGCGGCGCCTACCTGGTGAGCGGGGCCGAGGTCGTCGATGGACGCATCGTCCGCATCACCAGCGTCGTGAACCCCGACAAGCTCACAACGCTCGACCGCAGCCGAGGTGATCTCGAATAAGCGCCAGTCGCTCGGTCGACCTCTGAACCGAAAGGAGCGCTGAGCGCGGGTTTCGGTTCAGAGATCGGCAATCAGGAGGAACCGACCTCGAAGTCGGCCTTGTCGCGTTCGATGGCGTCGGCCAAGGCCGCGGCCAGCCCCCCTCTGGCTCGGGCCTTGGTCCCCGAAAACGCGCCTCTCGGCAGCTCCGAGAAGGCCTCGGCCTTGGCCACCGTTGCCGCCTCCAGTTCGGCGGCCGACACCACCTCGTCGAGGAAGCCGACGTCGCACGCTCCGGCCGGCTGGTGGAGTTCGGACAGCATGGTGGCCCGGACGAAATGGCGTTTCGACAAGCGACTCTCGGCCAGGGTCACCGCGAAATGGGGAAGGGTCATCGAGATCGACACCTCGTTGAGTCCGATCTTGATCGGCTTTCCGGCGCCCCCGTCGGCTCCCATGCGGTAGTCGGCGGCGAGCAGGAGCAGCGAACCCATGGCCACGGCATGTCCGGCCGCCCCGATCACGATCGGCACCGGTGCTTCGACCATTCGCTTCAACAACTCAGCGCCCTCCGTCACGAGCTCGGTGAACTGCTCGAGGCCGGCCTGGAACACCTTGAGATCGAAACCGGCCGAGAACATGCCGTCGCGACCCAGGATCACGAGCGGCATCCCCGCGTCGGAAGCCTGCTCGATGGCCGTGGTCAGACCCTCGATGGCGTCGAACCCGATGGCGTTCGGACCACCGTCGTCGAGCCGGGCGACGACAACCGATTTGGTTGCATCGACAAGTACGGGTGGGGTGTTCGTCATCGTGTATACCCTGTCGTCAAGAGGACAATTCGAGCTGTCAGGAACCTGGACCGGCCGGACATACACAGTAGTCAAGCCGCGCATCTCGACCCGCACTGAGGATTCATCATGACCATGTCGGAAATGGCCGCGCAGGCCAAAGGCGCAAGCAAGGTGTACGGCTACGGGCAAACCGCCGTCCACGCCCTCCGCGAGGTGGACGTCGGCTTCCAGAAGGGCAAGTTCACCGCCATCATGGGTCCTTCCGGCTCCGGGAAGTCCACGCTGATGCACTGCATGGCGGGGCTCGATCGGCTCACCGGCGGTGAGGTCTTCATCGGCGACACGCCGCTGTCCACACTCAACGACAAGCAGATGACCGAGCTGCGCCGCAACCGGGTGGGCTTCATCTTCCAGGCCTATAATCTGGTGCCCACGCTCAACGCCCGGGAGAACATCACCCTGCCCATGGACCTGGGCGGTCGTGACATCGACCACTCATGGGTCGACGAGGTGATCAGCACCGTCGGTCTGGCCGACCGGGTGACCCACCGCCCCAATGAGCTGTCGGGTGGTCAGCAGCAGCGGGTGGCCGTGGCCCGGGCACTGGCATCGAAACCGGAGATCGTCTACGGCGACGAGCCCACCGGCAACCTCGACTCCAAGACCTCGGCCGAGATCCTCGACTTCATGCGGGCGGCCGTCGACCAACTGGGCCAGACCATCGTGATGGTCACCCACGATCCCCGCGGCGCCTCCTACGCCGACAAGGTGCTGTTCCTGGCCGACGGTCAGATCGTGCACGAGATGCTCGAGCCGACGCCGGACAGCATCTACGACACCATCCGTAACCTGGGCGATGACCCGGGTCACGAGTAGCGGAGCCGATCGATGCTGAAACTCGTACGACGGGGCATCATCGCCAATCTCGGGCGACTGCTCCTCACACTCATTTCGGTCACGCTCGGCGTGGCCTTCGTGTCCGGATCGTTCGTGCTGGCCGACAGCCTGCGGGCGATCTTCGACCAGGTTTCGGAGGACGCGTTCGCAGGCATCGACGCCCAGATCCAGGCGGTGGAACCCGAACTCAACTCGAGCCAGAGCCTGGTTCGATTCGACGGTTCCCTGGTCGATGAGGTGGCGGCGCTCGACGAGGTCGACTATGCCGAGGGCGGCCTCTTCGCGTTCGAGCAGACCTACACCACCGACGCCGAGGGCGAGATCGTCCGGCCGCCGGGTCCCCCGGTTTTCACCGGATCGTGGGCCGGGCCGAGCCCCGCCTCCAGCTTCACTCTTCTCGACGGCGAGGCGCCGGTCGGCCAGCAGATTGCAGTCGATCAGGCCCAGGCCGATGCCGGTGGGTTCGCCGTCGGCGACACCATCACCGTCATCATCCCCACCGGGGAACCGGAGGAGTTCGAGATGTCCGGCATCATCGACTTCGGTGACGGAGGTACCGGCGGTGCCTACTTCAACCTGTTCGACCTCTCGACGACGCAGCGGGTGTTGAACATCGACGGCAACCAGGTCGATTCGATCGTGGTGACCGCCACATCCGGAACCGAAACCGACGATCTCCTGGCCGCCATCGGTGCGATCCTCCCGGAGGACTTGGAGGTGCTGTCGTCGGATGAGGTGATCGCCGATCAGCAGGAGCAGTTCGGCACCTTCATCGACATCTTCGGCAACGTGCTGCTCGGATTCGCCGTGGTGGTGCTGTTCGTGTCGATCTTCGTCATCTACAACACGTTCGCCATCCTGGTCGGTCAGCGGACCCGCCAACTCGGCCTGCTCCGATCGATCGGGGCCAGCGGCTCCCAGATCCGGGGCATGGTCCTGATCGAGGCCATGATCATCGGCGTGCTGGCGTCGATCATCGGCTTGTTTGGCGGTATCGGCGTGGCCTGGTTGCTCAAGCAGCTGTTCAGCACCGCCGGCGGTTCGTTCCCCGACGGCCCACTGCAGATCCTGCCCCGAACCGTGCTGGTCGTGGTGCTTGTCGGGCTCGTCGTGACGGTGACCTCCGCGGTGCTGCCTGCCATCCGGGCGTCTCGCGTCTCCCCGCTCGAGGCGGTTCGCGACGGTGGACAGCGGGAACGATCGATGCGATTCCGAATTCTGGCCGGTGCGGCGGTGCTGATTCCGGGGCTGCTTGCCCTGCTGTTCGGCATGTTCGGCGACATCGACGGCACCACGCCCCGTCTGGCCTCCATCGGGGTCGGCGCGGCGCTCACGTTCGTCGGTGTTGCCATGCTCAGTGCCCTGTTCGCCGGTCGAGCGGCTGCCGTCATCGGCGCGCCGGCCCAGGCGATCAAGGGGATCACCGGCCGTCTGGCTCGAGACAACGCCAGCCGCAATCCTCAGCGCACCGCGGCCACGGCCACGGCCCTCATGATCGGCCTGGCCCTCATCACCGGGGTGGCCGTGTTGACCGAGTCGCTGCTGCGAACCTTCGATGAGGTTCTGGAGGAGGCGATCACCGCGGATCTGTTCGTGTTCGAGGAGGCGCAGGGTCTGCCGTTCTCGAGCGTCGTCGTCGATCAGCTGAACGCGATGCCGGAGGTCGGCGATGTCACCGGCTTCAGCGCGGTGGAGGCAAGGGTCGACGGCGAGGTGCAGACCATCTCGGCCTACGACACCGCAACCGGTACGAACGTGGTCAACATCGGAATCGTCGACGGCTCGGTCGACGGGCCGGACGGGCTCGGCACCGCCGGTATCGGCGTGCTGGAGGAACGGGCCGACGAACTCGGCCTCGCCCTGGGCGACACCGTGGCCATCGAGCTCGAGGACGGGTTCACGACGGATCTGACCGTGGAGGCGATCTATGACGAGGACACACTCGTCGGCGCCCCGTTCGTGGTCGACCGGGAGTTGACCAGCCCCCATCTTGTGGTCGACGAGGTCGGGTTCGTCGGGCTGACCTACGCCGACGGCGTCGACCCCGAGGTCGGTCGAGCCGCTGTCGAGCAGGTGACGTCGAATTTCGCCCAGCTCACCGTGCAGGACAACACCGAGTTCCAGGAGCAGACCGAGGATCAGGTCGGACAGATCCAGATCGTCATCAACGGCCTCCTGGTTCTTTGTCTCGTGGTGGCGTTCTTCAGCATCGTCAACACCATGGCCCTGTCGATCCTGGAGCGCATCCGGGAGATCGGCCTGTTGCGGGCCGTTGGCACCACCCGCCGTCAGCTCCGAACCGCGGTGCGGTGGGAGGCGGTCATCGTGGCGGTGTTCGGTTCGCTGCTCGGTATCGCCATGGGGCTGTTGCTCGGCTGGGCCGCGGTGGTGGCCATCCCCGACTCGTTCATCAGCAAGGTCGGGATCCCGTGGGTGAACCTCGTCGTGTACCTCATCGTCGGCGCCGTCCTCGGGGTGATCGCCGCCTTCTTCCCGGCCACGAGGGCCGCCCGCCTGAACGTGCTCGACGCTATTGCGTATGAATAGCGCCTTGGCCCGAGTTTGGCGCCAGCCAAACTCCAGGTGAGGAGCTCCGTCTCCGAACACAATTGCATACGAGTAGCGCCTTGGCCCACACGAATACCTCGCAGCCACGAGTTTGGCGCCAGCCAAACTCCAGGTGAGGAGCTCCGTCTCCGAACACAATTGCATACGAGTAGCGCCTTGGCCCACACGAATACCTCGCAGCCACGAGTTTGGCGCCAGCCAAACTCCAGGTGAGGAGCTCCGTCTCCGAACACAATTGCATACGAGTAGCGCCTTGGCCCACACGAATACCTCGCAGCCACGAGTTTGGCGCCAGCCAAACTCCAGGTGAGGAGCTCCGTCTCCGAACACAATTGCGTATGAGTGTTTCCTGTTGGTTCTGAGGTTCCCCGACGTTGTCAGCGACGGTGGGTTCAGGTGGTGTGCGCGACATCGATTGATGGAGGTGTCGTCATGGGGTTGGTTCGCAGGATTGGGAGGCCGCCGATTCCGTGGTCGAAGAAGCGGTTGGCGTTGGCTGCGGTGGCGTCGGGTTCGACCTATGTCGAGGCGGCGGCTGTGGCCGGGATTTCGACAAGCTCGCTGGACAGGGTGATTGCCGACCATGGTGTACCGGTGTGCCGCAAAACCAGTGTTCGTGCCAGTGACTTGACCATCGATGAACGAGAAACGATTTTCGAAGGGATCATTGAGAAACAAACCGACGCGGAGATTGCTCGCCGAATCGGCCGTCACCGGGGCACGGTAGGCCGTGAGATCGACCGTAACGGCGGTCGTGACCGATATCGGCCTCACCGGGCCCAAGCCCAGGCAGAAGAGAACGCTCGACGGTGCCGGCTGACCTGGATCGAAACCCGGGCTTGGCTGTGGGACGAGGTCGTTGGGTTGATCCGGACCAAGAAGTGGTCGCCGGAACAGATCGCCAACCGGTTCCGTCGTGATCATCCCGACGATCCATCATGGTGGGTGTCGCACGAATCGATCTATCAAGCCATTTTCGTGCACGCCAAGCGTGAACTGGGCAAAGAACTTGCCATGTGTCTGCGGACTGGGCGTGACCGTCGCCGGCCCCGGTCACGGTCACGGTCGGCTTCAGGGAGGATCCCGAACATGGTCAATATCGCTCAGCGGCCTGAAGAGGTCGATACGCGGTTAGTGCCTGGTGACTGGGAAGGGGATCTGATCATCGGCAAAGACGGCGCCTCTGCAGTGGCGACCTTGGTCGAACGGGTCACCCGATTCGGCAAACTCGTCAAGATCGACTCCAAGCACGCCGAACACGTCGCTGACCGGCTCGCCACAGCCGTTCGCGGTCTACCCGCTGATTTGGTTCGTTCCTTGACCTGGGATCAAGGCATCGAGATGGCCAGCCACGAGACGTTCACCACGGCCACCGACATCAAGGTGTACTTCTGCGATCCAAGATCGCCCTGGCAGCGACCCACCAACGAGAACTGGAACGGTCTCGCCCGCCAGTTCCTACCCAAAGGCACCGACCTCTCACTACACAGCCAACACGACCTCGACGACATAGCCGCACTACTCAACGAACGACCCCGCAAGACGCTTGAATGGGACACACCGGCTGAACGGTTCAACCGGCTCGTCGCGCCCACAGCTTGAATGCGCCAACGTCGGGGAACCTCAGAACGCAGGGTGGTGGGTTTTTCGTCGAGGCGGCGTCGACGGACTAGGATTGGCCCACGATCCGAATCGGGGGGATTGTGGACAACTTCGGCGACTTTCTCGACGCTCCGCAGGCCGTACCGACACCGGCGCTGTCGGTGTACGTGTCGTCGACCCTCGACGACTTCGGGGATCTGCGACGCCTCCTCCAGGGGCTGCCCTCCGGTCTCGACGTGCCCGTCACCGTGGAGAACCTCGACCCCGATGCCGCCGTCAAACCGGTAAGCGAGTCGCTCACCCGAGCCGGTGAGGCCGACCTCCTGATCCTGCTTCTCGGCAGCCGGGCCGGGCCGACGATCCCCGGCGAGCATCGCACCAGGATCCAGGCGGAGTACGAGGCCGCCATCCGGAACGGACGCGACGTCATCATCTACCAACAGATCTCGCCCCGCGGTGTCGAACCCGGCCCGGTGCTCGCGAAATTCATCGACAAGCTGCGTGAGCGCCACACGATCGGCACGCTCGATCAACTGGCCGATGCCCTCCAGTACGAGGTGATCCACGACCGCCTGGTCAAATGGCTGAACGAGACCGGGCGGACCCAGCAGACCAGCGCGCTCGTGGCGCTCGGCGAACGGCTGGTCGTCTCGCTCGACGACCACTGGCTCGACCACCGCATCAACCAACTCGACCGATGGGTGATGGGCCTGCCCGCCCCACGCTCCGAAAGCGGAACCGCGAGCCTCGTCGAGCGGGCCAACGACGACTGGAACGAGGCCTGCCTGGCCTTCGATCTCCGAGCCGCCAGCGTGATGAAACTCCACCTGAACCGGGTCGTGCGGATGCGACCGCTCGACGGCAAGGCTCGCTACTGGCTGGGCCGGCTGCTGATGACCACCGCCTCCAACCGATCGGATTGGAGGGACGTGCTTCGCCACATCGAGGTGGCGACACGGGTCCACGACCACGGTCAACCAAGAGGAGCGGCGACCGGGCTCGGGCATCTCGTCCAGGCCAAATGCCTTCGCCACATGGGTGAACTCGAGCGGGCGCAACGGTCGGTCCGTGAAGCCCTCAACCGGCTGGAATGGCACTCCGAGGCCCACCTCGAGGCCTGCTACCTCGAGCTGGTGGCCGGCAACATCGGGGTCGCCGAGGATCATCTGCACGACGCTTTCCACCGGTTCCCGCCCAGCTTCGATTTCGTGGAGGACGAGGTGGCCGACCTGGCCGGCGGGAGCGTGGCCCACGCCAGGGTTCGGCAACGTCTGCTGCTCGAACTTCGCCGCCATCTGTCGGACATGCACCAGTTCGAGATCGTCGTCGGCCGCGCCATCAACCTCGCCCGCCAGCGAAACTCGAACACCGAGATCGCCCTTGGGTTCCTCAACGGTTTCACCGTCACCGTCGGAGGGGGCGCGCAGGGATCGGCCGACGCGATCCCGCGGGGAATCTTCCTCGGAGGCGAAGACGATGACGAAGACGACGAGCGCCGCGCCCCTCTCGACCACACCACGGTCAAGCCGATCGGCAACAACGACGGCGTCACCGAGGTGGCGATGCACTCCGACGATCCGGTTCGGCTGGCCAACCTCGCTCGTTCCCTGTCGACCCTCAACCACACCCGCCTCGTCGATCTGGAACACCAGATCGAGCGTGGCTTCGCCATGTACGCCGAGTCGCTCAAGTACACGACCGAGTTGTCGGAGGAGACAGCGGACCAGCGCAAGCAGGGCCTCATCACAGCGGCCGCCGTACTCGGCCTCGTCCTGTTCACCGGTTTGATCGGGCAGACGTCGGCGACCACCACGGTGGCACTCGCCTGGCTGACCGTCCTGGCCGCGGTGGCCGGTGCCTGGTGGTGGAATCGGGGCCGCATCGAGCGCAGCACGAACGCAACCCAGCAGGCACTCAACCAGTTGCAGGCCACAGTTGACGATTTTGAGGAGCTCGTCGGTCGCTACGAGAAGACGCACACCGTGCTCCGCTACTACGTGCCGCTGGTCAACGATCCGTGGGGCGACCAGAAACTGTGGCGGCTGCAGGCGGGGTCGACCGTCTTCTCGCTGGTGTCCAACGACGCGCTCGCTCCCCACATTCGAGATGTGGTCGGCGGATTGCCGATCACACCGCAGACGTCATCGCGGCTCTACCGGGCCACACCGGCCGACGGCCGACCGCAGACCGCGGATCAGCGGTCGGCCCAGGCCGAACGATGGCGGGCGTACGCGTCGACGGCCGCGCTGGCCTTCAACGACCCGAGCCTCACGACGGCGACGTCGACCGGCGCGTCGAAACCCCCGGAGGCCGGCGCATAATGAAGCGATGACCGACACGCAGTCGCCCCGGTCCACGAGCCCGGATCAACGCCGAGCGGCGTTCACCAACTTCGAAGAGTCGACGGCCGACGACTGGGCCATGATCATCCCCCAGCTCACCGTGACGCAGTCGATGGTGGCCGACCGGGTCATCGGCCTGCTCCGTGATCTCGAGTCCGACCACGGCGGCTTCCCCGTCGACCGCCTGGAGCACAGCCTGCAGACCGCGACCCGGGCCGAGCGCGACAACCGTGACGACGAGTACATCCTGTGCGCGCTGCTGCACGACATCGGCGACACCTTGGCTCCCTACAACCACCCGTCGATCGCGGCCGGGATCCTCAAGCCGTTCGTGTCGGAGGCCAACCACTTCATGGTGGCCAAACACGGCGTGTTCCAGGGTTACTACTTCTGGGATCACATCGGGCTCGACGGCAACGCCCGCGAGCAGTTCCGCGACTCGCCCCATTTCGACCGCACCGCCGAGTTCTGTGCCCTCTACGATCAGACCGCCTTCGACGCGTCGTACAGGAGCAACCCGCTCGAACACTACGAGCCGCTGATCCGCCAGTTTCTTACGCCATCCGGCCCGGTCGAACGGACGGGATAACCGGCGCGCAGGTGTTTCGGCGCGAGGTTGTCGCGTCTGGGTGTCGTGGTGACGCGGAACCGCGACAACCTCGATTGCCGCTTGAATGGGCTCCATGCCCGAGACAGAACTGCTCTACCTGCACGACGCCTATCAGCGCGAGTTCACCGCCACGGTGGTGGAGACCCGACCCGACGAGGGATCGGGGGCCGCCGTCGCTCTCGACCGGACGGCCTTCTACGCCACCGGCGGCGGCCAGCCGCACGACACGGGCACGCTCGGCGGTGTAGCGGTGGTCAACGTGCGCAAGGAAGGCGCCCTCGTCTGGCACACGCTGGGCGACGGCGCCACACCGCCCGAGGTCGGTGCATCCGTGGACGGCGTCATCGACTGGGACCGCCGCCACCAGCTGATGCGAACCCACACGGCGCTCCACATTCTGTGCGGTGTGATCTGGAACGAGTGGGGTGTCTCGGTCACCGGCGGCAACATGGAACCGCTGAAGGCTCGCATGGACTTCGAGTTCGATCCGCTGCCCGACGGCTTCGCGGAGCGGATCACCGAGCTGGTCAACGCCGAGATCGGCGCCGACCGTCCCATCGAGGTGAGCTTCCTGCCCCGAGCGGAGGCGCTGGCCGACGACGACCTGATCCGCACCAAGGTCAACCTCATTCCCGAGTTCGTGACCGAGATCCGGGTGATCGACATCGTGGGCCTGGACAAACAGGCTGACGGGGGCACTCACGTTGCCTCGACCAAGGAGGTCGGCACCTTCACGGTCACCAAGACCGAGTCGAAGGGCAAGGGTAACAAGCGGGTCCGCATCGAACTCGGCGACTGATCGCCGTACGCGGCCAAGCGAGCCGCAGTGGCTCGCTTGGTCGCTCTCACCGGACCCTGAAGACCCAGTGATCCGAGGAGAACTTCCCTCCGGCCTTTGACTATAAAGCTGCTAGATTGATTACGCAAGTCTATTTTGCAGAACGGATGTGGCAGTACCAATAGCATGAGCACCTTGGCCGAGTCGGACCCCGACGAGAACGTTCCGTGGCTGCAACAGGATCGGCCGTTCCAGGGACGTCGTCGACGCACCCGCCGGAAACTGGCGATGGAGCTGATCGACGCCGGGCTTCGCATTCTCGAGCGCGACGGGCCGAAACTCGCCGGTGACCAGCTGACGCTGGCCGCGGCGCTCAACGAACTCAATGCGGGCCGCGACACAGATGATCGGGTTTCCGCTGGGTCGGTGTACGACCGGCTGTGGGCCAACCCGGAGGACTACCGGGTCGACGTGCTCTCGGCCGCGCTCTACCAGTGGTTCTCATCGGAGACCACGCCGCAGCAGGAGCAGATCGCGGCCACCGTCGGCGAGGCGCTCGAGAGCGCCGACCTGTCGACCGAGGCGGGCCGCTGGGATGCGTTGAAGGAGGTCGTCCGGCTGGCGTCCCACACGTCGGTCGAAGCCAGCCTCCACTACCGCCCGGCTCAGGTCCGGGTCGCAATCCTGGCCGCCCTGTCGGCGACGGGCGACGACGGTCCCGGTAACGAGCAACTCAAGCTGGCCGCCCGGACCGCGCACGAGGAGACCACCGCTTCCTACGTCGAGCTGTACCACACCGTGCTCACGCTTCTGCAGCTCCGCCCGAAGGAGTCGATCTTCGGGGTGACCGACACCCCGGAGGCGCGGCTGGCTGCGGTCGAGGTCTTCACCCGGATCATCATCACCTTCAACGACGGGGCGGACATCCGTCGTCCCGTCGAGGTACCGGGCACCCAGGATCTGGAACTGCCGACCGGACCCGGAGGCGCCGCGCAGGACTGGAACGAACTCGGTCTTGGCGTCTGGGCCATCGCCTGCTCACTGGCCGAACCCGACGGCACCCCCCAGCACCATTGATCAGGCGTTCTTGGGCAGCTCCGAAAACGGGGTGTCGCGAGCCGGGCCAGGCTCACGGGGTAGGCCAAGCACCCGCTCGCCGATGATGTTGCGCTGGATCTGATCGGTGCCGCCGTAGATGGCGGGGGCCTGGGCGTGGAGCACGAACTCGGCGATCGCCGGGTCGGTGGCCGACGACGCGCCCGCCAGCATGCCGTCGGCCTGCACGATCCGCAGCGACAGGTCACGGAACCGTCGGTGGATCTCACCGTCGAACAGCTTGGCGATGTTCGGTTCGCCTCCGGTGCGCTGGCTCTTGTCCCTCGCCCGTTGCAGGTTCCAGCGGTTGACCTGGAGGATCGAGTACAGCTCCATGATCTCCTGACGGAGGACGGGGTCGTCGGTGCGATCAAGTGACCGGGCCAGCTCGGTCCACCGGCCGTACAGTTTCATGCCGACCCCCGGGGCGTGGCCGCCGATCTTCCGTTTCGACGCGGCCTCGACGATGTCACCGACCCGGCGACCGAACTGGTTGGCCTTCTGGCCCGGTGCGGCGATGGCGTAGCCGGCCGAGCCCGCTCCGATGGTGGCCCGCTCCACCGCGAGTGTGGTGTTGGCCACCCGCCAGCCGTCGCCCCGGGCCCCGATCATCGCCTTGTCCGACACCCGGGCGCCGTCGATGAACACCTCACTGAAGAAGGTACGGCCGGTCATCTCCTTGAGTGGTCGAACATCGACCTGGGGTTGGTCCATGTCGAAGGCGAAGTACGACATTCCCTGATGTTTTGGCAACTCGGGGTCGGTGCGGGCGACCAGGAGGCCGAGGTCGGCGTAGTGGCCCTGGGAGGTCCAGACCTTCTGCCCGCTGACCACCCACTCGTCGCCGTCACGTGCGGCTCGGGTCTGCAGGCCGGCCAGATCCGAGCCGGCCACCGGCTCCGAGAACAGCTGACACCATGCTTTGCGGCCGTTGAGGATCTCGGGGATGTAATGGTCGATCTGCTCCTGCGATCCGTGGGCGGCGATGGTCGGGGCGGCGAGCATCGTGCCGAGCCCCGGTGGCGGACCGACGACGTTGCGCTCGGCGAGCACCCTCTGGGCGCGGACCGCATCGCCATGACTCCACCCCTTGCCGCCGGCGTTCTCCGGCAGCGACGGGTGGGCGTAACCGGAGTCGGCGAGCAGCTGCCACCATTCACCCAGCGTGAGGTCGGGATCCCAGTGGTCGTCGACCCAATCGGCCAGCTCCTGCGCGATGTCGATATCGGTACCGTTATCAGCCATGGAAGGCCATCGTACTGGTGAGCCGCTCCGCCAATCGGACGGGCCGACGTTTGGCGAAGCCAAACTCGTGGTGAGCCGCTCTGCGGCTCACACTCACACTTCGGCGGAGCGTTCGGATCCGGTAAAGAAGAAGGTGCGCAGGTAGGTGTCGGGGTCGAGGTCGGAGGCCCGCACGAGCGAATAGATCTCCGCCCCCTGCGAGGCCTGCATTCCGGCATCCGACAAGTGGAAGCAGTCACACGAACCGAGGTACTCGCCGTCCGAATACGCATCGGCCTCCGCTTCGGCCAGGTCGATCGCCTCGTCGAATCCGACGGCCTGCCACACCGTGATCCGTTCCTCATAATGGCGCTCGTCGATCCGGAAGTGGCAGCGGACCGAATACCACTGCAGCGGCGGAGGGTCGTCGTTCACCTCGAAGTTGGCGATGAGGCGTGGGTTGTCGGGAGACGGAGCGGCGTCGTTCGGGGCGCCCGCCTGGTCGGTGATGGAGAATCCGCTGTCGACATCTTCGTGATAGGTCATGGTTCCCTGACTTGGCAGACGTGGTATCGGTCGGTCCATTGCTTCCATGATCTCCGCCGGGGAAGCGGCCCGGAGTTCCTGCAGATCGGTTTCCAACGACGTGGACTTCTCCGAGCCTCGACGGGCCCCGTTGCCCCTCAGCGACGGACGCGGCACCTTGGGGTCGGGCAGCATCAAAGCGCCCGCCCGCGCCGAATTCGGGCGTTGCGGCCCGGCGATACTCGGCCCGCCTTCTTCGCCGGCCAGCTCCGAATAGGTGAGCCAACACGACACGGCGAACAGCGAGCTCACGAGTATCAGCACAAGCGATGGGTCCTCGATCACGTGGGCTGGATCGAGGGTGGTGGTGAACGGGGCGCACAGGATCACGGTGACCGCCGCGGCGGTGGTGGCCCGGGTGGCGAGGCGGAACGCCCGCTCGGGGGTCATCCGGTCGAGCATGATCCACAGCACGACGGCCATGCCCATGACGATGTAGAAGACCGACGGGTTGACGGCCCCGGCCATGATGAAATTGAAGTTGAGGAATATCCCGAGCAGCGTCCAGCCAACGGGACGGACATTGGCCACCAGGGCGAGGCCGATGAGCAACTGGAGTATGACGACGACCACCGACACGAGGATCGGTAGCGGCCGCACGATGTATTCGACAAATGGTTCGTAGACGGGGAGCCGGAGCGTTTCGGTGGAATCGAGGAATTCGAGGAGATCCTCACCGGCCCACCAGGAGAGATCCGTGCCATGGGCCACCGCGGAGCGAAGCCAACCGAAGCCGAGAAAGAACTGCGGAAGCAGCACACTGGCGGGCACTGATCGATATCGGGCCGCTGCGGCGCGGGCAGCACGATTGATGGTTTGCACGCAGAACCTTCCGCCGAGTCGTGGTGGGCTGCGGTTCCCCGAACTCCTCCGCAACAGCAAATACTTTAGTGAAAACGTCGACTGCTTGTCCAAACGGGATGTTGGATTCAGGGGAGAAGTCCCGAACCGCCTTTAAGGTTCTTTTGACCTCCGCCTACCGTTAAGACCCCCGCCCGGGCTCCACAGTGCGGACTATGGCGACACGGTTCTTGCTCTACAGCCACGACACCTATGGCTTGGGCCATCTCCGACGAACGACCCACGTGGCCACCGGTCTCGTCGACGCAGACCTCACCTGCGAGGTGCTGATCGTCACCGGCTCGCCCCAGGCCCATGCGTTCCCGCTGCCGGATCGAGTCGACACCGTGAAACTTCCGTGCGCCACGAAGGACGCCGGTGGCGGCTACAGCCCTCGCACCCTCTCGGGCGGCATCGGTGCCTTGAGGCAGCTTCGGAGCGAAATCATTGCCGGCACGACGCTCGCCTTCGAACCGGATGTGATCGTCGTCGACCACGCCCCGATCGGTATGGCGGGCGAGTTGATCCCGCTGTTCGAACGCCTGTCGGCGATACCGGCGGCGCGACGCCCCCGGCTCGTGCTCGGCCTGCGTGACATCATCGACGACGCCGGGCGGGTGCAGGCCGAGTGGACCCGCGGTGGGGTGTGGGAGTGGCTCGGTCTCTACGACGACGTGCTCGTCTACGGGGACGAGAACGTGCTGACCACTGCTGCCGAGCTCGGGCTCGGCCGGCGGCATCCGGTGACCCACACCGGCTACGTCGCTTCCGCTGTGCCCGAACCGGTGACCGCCGATCCGTTTCTGTTGGTGACCGCCGGCGGTGGTGGCGACGGCCACGCGTTGTTGTGGCGCTGGCTCGACGCGGTGGAGGCGGGTGCGGCCGGCGGCCTGCGATCGGTCGTGGTGACCGGCCCGCTGCTGTCCGCCGATCGGCGGGCCCGGATCCTGACGAGGGCGGCCCGCCTCCAATCGGTCGAGGTCGTCCGATTCGATCGCCACGTCCTCACGTTGATGGCCTCCGCCGTCGGGGTGGTGTCGATGGCGGGCTACAACACGGTGGTCGAGGAGATGGCCTGTTCCGTGCCCACCCTGCTCGTTCCCCGCTCAGCACCGCGGCTGGAGCAGACCATCCGGGTGGAGCGGCTGGTCCCACTCGTCGGATTTCAGCACTGCCCCGTCGATGGTCTTGGACCGGACCGGGTCCGGCAGTTCGTCGACGGCGCCCTGACCACCGAGCGTCGACCGGGACCGCTCGCCCTCGACGGAGTGACCAACGTGGCCGAGATCCTCACCGGCCGGACCGCCCCCGGCCGTCGTTGCGTGCGTGCCGTCATGACCGGGATACCAGCCGGGCGGCACGTTGGCTACATCCTCAAGCAATACCCGCGCCTGTCGGAGACGTTCATCCTCAACGAGATTCTCGGGCTCGAACGTCGGGGAGTGCAGACGACGATCTTCTCGCTACGCCACGCCACCGAAGGCCGGTTCCATCCATCGGTGGCTCAGGTTCGAGGTGGTGTCCACTACGCATCGGAGTTGACTCGCACGACCTTTCTCGACACGATCACCGCCCTTCCCGGACTCGCCACCGAACGGCTGCCCGAGGTGCTGACCTTCTGTGACCGTCTGGCCCCCGAACGGCGGGCCCGCACGCTGATCAACGCCATCGAGGTCGCGGCCCGGGCAATCGACGACGGGGTCGATCACCTGCACGCCCACTTCCTGACCGTCGCCGCCCACACGGCTCACATCGTGCACATCCTCACCGGACTCCCCTACACCGTGACCGCCCACGCGAAGGACATCTATCGGCACACGGTCGACTGGACCCTGGCGGCCACGATCGCCGCCGCGGCCGAAGCCGTGGTCACGGTGTGCGACGCCAACCTCCACTACCTGTCGCATCGCCTCGACGGAACTGACGTCCGTCTGCTGCGGATCTACAACGGCCTCGACCCCCAGGACCCCCCACCCTCCGATGCCCGTACCCCGGGCCTGGTCCTGGGGGGTCGGGCGGTTGGTCGAGAAGAAGGGCTTCGACGTGCTCATCGAGGCCGTGGCCCGCCTCGCCGCTCGCGAGGCGGCAATGGCGCGTCCTGTGGATCGGGGGGCGGCGGTGACCGCCGAGCCGCCGCCCCCACCCCACGTCGTCCTGATCGGCGACGGCGACCAGCGGACGGCGTTGGAGAAGCTCGCCGCCGAGCGTGGGGTGGCCGACCGGGTGGACGTTCACCGGAGCGCTCGGTCAGGATCAGGTGGCGGCGTGGATGCTGCGGGCCGAGCTGCTGGTCGCGCCGTGCCGGATCGGCGCCGACGGCAATCAGGACGCCCTCCCAACCGTGCTGATCGAAGCGCTGGCGGCCGGGCTGCCGGTGATATCGACCCGCGGTCGCCGGGATTCCCGAGATCATCACCGACGGCCTCGAGGGGGTCATCCTCGACAACGCCGAGGCGGGCGCTCTGGCGGCCGCCATCGCCCGACTGCTCACCGACACCGACACGCTCGAGGCGATGGCCGCCGCCGGACCACTAAAGCAACGACGTCTGTTCGACCGGGAGCAGACGATCAACGAACTGATCGCCGTGTTCGCATGAGGGTGCTGCAGATCTGCGCCGACCGGGGAATCGCGCCGGGCTCGACCAAGGGAGCGGCGCTGCATCTTCGAGGTGTGGCCGCCGGACTGGCGTGTCTCGGGCACGACGTCACGACGGTGGCGGCCCGGCCGCCCGAGGGACCATTCCCGGCACCGGTGCAGCCGCTACCGTACCTCGACGGCGAACTGCCGATCGAGGATCAGGTCGACCTGGTCTATGAACGATATTCGTTGGCCCATCGAGGCGGGCTCGAACTGGCCCGGCGACTGGGGCGGCCGTTCGTGTTGGAGGTCAACGCTCCGCTGGTCGACGAGGCCCGAGACCATCGCCCGGAGACGCTGCCGGACGGCGGGGTCGCCGCCTCCGGTATCGAAGCCGAGTTGCTTGTCGGCGCCGATCTGGTCATCACCGTGTCCGGCGTGTTACGAGCCTGGGTTCAGCGCTTCCGATCCGGACCGACGATTCACCTGGCCAATGGCTTCGAACCCCGCTGGTTCCGACAACCGGCGGGCTCCGGGGAGCGGGGACGCAGACACCGGCCCGGGCACGCTGCGCTCGTGTTTGTCGGCCATCCGAAGCCGTGGCACGGCGCCGATCGGCTGCCTCGGCTGCTGGCCGACCTCGATCGACGGGGATTCGCGCTGCGGCTCCGGATCATCGGCGGCGGTGCCGGGATCGCCCCGGTCATGGCCGAAGGCCGTCGTCTCGGCGTGGCCGACCGCATCGAGGTGACTGGTCCACAGCCACCGTGGAAGGCGGCACGCCTGCTGGCCGGTGGACTGATCGGGCTGGCTCCCTACCGGACGGTCGAGCCGTTCTACTTCTGTCCGCTGAAGATCGTCGACTACCTGGCCGCCGGGTTGCCGATCGTGTCGACCCGTCAGGGCGACGTGCCCGAGCTGGTGGGCGACGCCGGCGTGGTCGTCGATCCCGATGACGACGAGGCCCTCGCCGATGCTGTGGCGGAACTGCTGGTCGACGGCGAGCGGCGTGCCGCCCTGGCCCGGGCCGGCCGGAGGCGCGCTCACGGCGAGCTGACGTGGACGCATGTCGCCGCCAGAACCATGCAGGCGGTCCGAATCACTCCTCGCCGACCGGGAACCGGCGTTGGGGGTCGGATGAGGTTCCGATCGCGACATCCCCTGACGCTGCCGGCGAGCGATCTCCGGGCGGGCATTCGCCACCTTTCGACCGGCGCTGGCCGGACAACGGCGACGGATCATCACCGCTGTGCTCCTGGCGCTGACGGTCACCGGCCTGGAGCTGGCCAAACCGTGGCCGATCACATGGGTGATCGACCGGCTGGTCGCTCTCGGAGCGGCGGGCTCGGCGGCGTCCGGTGATGGTGGCGGGGCCGCCGGGGTTGCCGACATCGGTCTCGGGCCGATCATCGGATTCGCGTTCATCGCCTTCGCCATACCCGCTCTGCTCGGGCTGGTCACCGAACGGTTGGAGTTGACGGTGGCCCGGGTCAGCCGCAAAGCCACGGTGCGGATCCGCAGTGAGGTGTTCGAGCATCTGCAACGCCTGGAGCTGGCCGAGCACCAGCGGGAGTACTCGGGCGACCTGCTCACCCGGGTGATGGGCGACGTCAACATGATCCGCGATCTCCTGTTCCCGAGCTGGCTCAACGTGCTGTCGAGGGTGTCGATCCTGGTCGGCGGCTCGGTGGCGTTCGCGCTGGTCGACTGGCGGCTGTTCCTCGTCGCCGTCATACCGCTGCCCCTCTTGTGGGTCAGCGTGGAGCGGGGGTCGTCGGCCATCAAGGGAGGCGGCGGGCAAACAACGGCGTAAGGAGGGGGCGATCGCGGCCCGGGTCGCCGAGTCGCTCGGTCAGATCGGCATCATCAAGGCCTTCGCCGCCGAGGAGCGCACCGCGCATGAGTTCAGGGCCCAGGGCCCGATCGGCCGAACGGGCCACGATGGCCGCCGCCCGTCACGCCGCCCGCATGGCCCGGTTCACCGAGTTCCTCACCGGGGGCGGTGTTGCCCTGGTGCTGCTGGTCGGGGCCCGACGAACGCAGGCCAGGCTCATCAGCCCCGGCGAGCTGGTGCTGGTGATCTCCTACACCCGGATGATCTACAAGCCGATCCGGAAGCTGACCGGGGAGGGGGCGCGGATCGCCAAGGCCACGGCCTGTGCCGGCCGGGTCATGGATCTGCTCGACCGCCCGACCGAGCGGGCTGACGAGGGCCTACCGGTGCCGTCGTCGCTGTTGGGACAAATCGAGTTCGACAACGTGACCCACGTCTACCCCGACGGTCGCTGCTCGCTCGATCGCCTGTCGGTGCGGATCGAGCCCGGCACCCTGGTGGGCGGTGATCGGTGAGAACGGGAGCGGCAAGTCGACCATGCTGTCGCTGCTGCTCCGGCTGCGGCACCCGACGGCCGGCCGGATCCTGGTCGACGGGACCGACATCGCCGCATACCGGATGGCGGATTACCGGGACCGGATCGCCTTTGTGCCGCAGAACCTCTCGTTGTTCGGGGGAACGATCCGGGAGAACATCGCCTTCGGCAAACCGGATGCCGGCGACGACGAGATCGCCGCCGCCGCGGCCGCCGCCCTGCTCACCCCGGTGCTCGACCGTCTGCCCGATGGTCTCGACACCGTGCTCGACGAGAACGGGAGCTCGCTGTCCGGTGGGCAGGCACGGCGGCTGATGCTGGCCCGCGGCGCCGTGCGGGACGCATCGATCCTGCTGCTCGACGAGCCGTTGGCCGGTCTCGATCCGGAGGCCCGCAGCGTCGTGGCCCGGGCGATCGCGAACATTGCAGCGGGGAGGACGACCCTCGTCGTCCATCACGGCGACCTCGACGAGCTGGCGCCGCATGACGTGGTTCGCCTGCGCCCGCTGCGCAACCGACAACGACTCGGACTGGCGGTGTGATGACGCCCCTGATCGACGAGTCGTTTGCGGCGCGCCTCACCGCGGCCGGACTCCCGGTGGTGACTGCGAAGCCCGACTACGTGCGGAACAAGCCACCCGCGAGCGCGATCGTGGCCTACCGCTTCGGCCTCGACGACGGCACCTGGACCCGGGGCTACGCCCAGTTCTGCGGCGACGTCGATCGTGTCGACCGCATCCACCACAAGGCGGTGCGATTCCGGCCCACCGAAACCGATCTGGGCCATGGGGTGTTCCGACTCGATCCGCACACCGTCGTCTACGGCTTCCCCACCGACGCCCGGCTGCGACGGCTTCGCTGGTACACCACGCCCCGAAAGCTGAAACGATCACTCGCCCCGCTGGTGCCGCGGATGAAACGCGCCAGCCGGATCGAGGTGCTCCGCTACAAGCCGGAGCGGCGGATGGTGGCCCGGGTCGACGCCGCCACGGGCGATGGTCCAGTGCCGCTGCTGATCCGGTATTCGACCGACGCCCGGGGCCACCGGCTGGCTCGGGTCGCCGGGGCGCTGCGATCAGCCGGTGTCGATTGCCCGGAGCCGCTCGGGGTGCTGGAGGACGGGCGGGTGTCGGTCGACCGGTTCGTCGGCGGCAGACAGCTTGTCGACGTCGTTCGTACCGGGCGAGGTGATCCCTGTTGGTTGGCCCACTGCCTGCTGCGTTTCCACACGGCCACGCCGCCGGGTGGCGTCGGCCTGAGAACCCCGGCCGACGATCTGTGGCGGGTCCACTCCGGGCTTCGGGGTCTGGCGACCCGGTGCCCCGATCTGGCCGGCACCGCTCGATCGATCGGGTTGCTGTTGGGGCGGCGGGTGCCGCTGGGTCTGCCCGCTGGGCGGTACGGGTTCATCCACGGGGATCTTCACGCGAAGAACGTGCTGGTCGACGACACCCGGCTGTGGTTCGTGGACCTGGAGCGGGTGGCCGTCGGGCCGATCGCCGTCGATCTCGGCACGCTGCTGGCTCACGCACTGGCCGGCGAGGTGCGGCGGCCGGGCTGGTCACCGAACGCCGTGTGGTTCGCCCGATCGGTCGTCGAGGCGGTTCGCGCCGCCGGACCGGGTCCGGGCGGGAACGGGATGGTCGAGGAGCGGGAGCTGGCCTGGTACACCGCGGTCGGGCTCGTCGATCAGGCGGTGCTGGTCAGCCGCCACTTCGAGGGTGAATGGATCGACACGAGCCACCGGCTCCTCGACCTCGCCCATCGTGTGCTGGAGGGCGGTCATAACGGGAGCAACGGGTGACAAGACCGGCGTGGATGGACCGGTGGCCCCGCTGCCACCCCCATCCCGAGCGGGCCTGGACGGTGAGCTCGGCAGGGCGCTACGGGTCGCTCGAGCCTGAGACCGGTCGGGTGTGGCCTGCGGTGCCCCGGCGTGACCGGCGGCTGCCCGGGTTGGCCGCTGCCCTCGATGGCGGGGCGGCGTTGATCGGCTACCGGGTGGGGCGACGGGCCGTCCTCAGGAACGAGGATCGCTGGATCAAGGTGGTGCGGCCGAGCCGGGTCGACTCGTTGCTGCTCGCCCACCGGTTCGCCGCCGACACCGCGTTCGGCTACGACGTGCCGAAGGTTCTGGCAGCCGACCACGATGGCCGGGTGACCCTGTCGCCGCTCCACGGTCGGTCGCTGCACGACATCATCGCCACCGAGCCGAACGCCGCCGCCGGTCTGCTTCCGCTGGTCGCCGAGGCGATGGCGGGTCTGCACCGTTGCGGGTCGATCGGATCGGCCGGGGACCGGCACCCCGACACAACCGGCCGGCTACCTCGTCGTCGTCTCGATCCGCCGGCCCGTTCGGTGCGCCTCGTCGAGCGGGCCGAGCCTGCGGTGCTCGGACGGTTCCGGTTCGGTGCCGATTGTCTGCCGCCGCTGATCGGAGGAACACCGGCGGTGGTGCACGGCGATCTCCACGACAAGAACATCCTGATCTCCAGTGCAGTGGGCGGTGAGATCGGCAGACGGGTCGGGCTGATCGACCTGGACGGTCTCGGCCGCGGGTGCGCCGAGGACGATGTTGCCAATCTGGCGGCGCACCTGGAGTGGAGGACACTGCAGGCCGGGACCATGATGGCACCGCCATGGGGTGAGCAGTTGATCGCCGCCTACCCCGGCCGACTCGACGCCGAGCGGCTGGCCGCGGCCCGGTGTCACGTCTACTTTCGGCTCGCCGTCCTCTACCGGTTCCGGTGGCCGGGCCGGCACATGAGCGACGAGCTCTACCGACGGGCGATGATGCGGTGGAGCTGGCCGTCCCAGTTGACGGCCAGCAGCTCGCCGTCGGCGTCGACACCGAAGCTGGTGACCTGACCGAGGGCGGCCAGGTCGTCGGTCCAGTCGAACTGGCCGCTGACCGTGCCGGTGGCCGGGTCGTAGCGCATGCTGCGAACCCAGCCCTTGCACCAGTCGGCGTAGAAGTAGTGGCCGTTGAACTCGGGGATCGCCTGCCCCCGGTAGACGTGGCCGCCGGTGATCGAGCAGCCCTCCTCGTGCGAGTACTGGAGCACCGGCAGTTCGTAGCGGTCGGGGTCGCAGCCGGAGCGGAAGCAGGTGTCGCCCTCCATCTCGATCCAACCGAAGTTGGTACCGGCGCCGTCGGCGAGGGCGACCACGTTGATCTCCTCGAACTGCTCCTGACCGACGTCGCCGATGTACATCACCTCACCGTCGATCGAGTACCGCCACGGGTTGCGCAAGCCGTAGACCCAGATGTGGTCGGCGTGGTTGCCGGCCACCGGGTTGCCGTCGAGGTCCATCCTGAGGATGGTGCCGAGCGGGTTGGTGGTGTCCTGGGCGGTGTCACCGCCGGAACCGCCGTCGCCGAGTGAGAGGTAGAGGGTGTCGCCGTCGATCACGATGTGGCCGGCATTGTGGCGTTCGGCCGGCTGGTCGACGGTGAGGAGGACGTCCATGTCGTCGCCGTCGAAGGCCCGCGCCCCGTCGTTGAAGCGGGCGAGCACGCTGTCGCCCTGGGGGTCGGTCCAGTAGGCGTAGAGGTCGTCGCCGTCGAAGGCCAATCCGAGCAGACCCTGCTCGATGCTGTTGGAACCGATGCGGTCGGTGAGGTCGGCGTGATCGGTCACCGTGCCGGACCCGTCGACGACCTTGATGGCACCGGTTCGTTCGGTGACGAAGATCCGGCCGTCGTGGGCGGCGACGGTGACCGGTTGGGCGAGCCCATCGGCAATGAGTTCGACGCCGAGCCCTTGCAGCTCGGGCAGTGGCTCGGTGGTCGTCGTCGGTTCGGTCGTTGTCGTCGACTCGACGTCGGTATCGGACGATTCCGGAGCCTGCTCGTCGCCCTCGGCGTCGGCGTCGGCCGATGCATCGGTCACCGGTGGCAGCGTGGATTCGGCCTCGAACGTTGCAGCCGTCTGGTCGTCGGCCACGCAGGCGGACAGGGTCAGTGCCAGCGCCAGCATCAAGATCGGTGCCGGTCCCGGCGCACCAAGCCAGCGGCTGCTCATGACGCCGGCAGCCAATCGGCTCGATAGTTGCCACTGGCGTTCCACAGCATCCATCCCGCTCCTCGTTCCTCCGCTTCGGTGATCTGGGCCTGGATCTGCGAGCCGTTGTAATAGAAGGCCTGGATCCAGGGTTGCATCCGGGTTCCGGGCGCCATGTCGTCGGCCGCCGAGTCGAGGGCGTGGGCAATGACGGGACCGGGGTGATCGTTGGGATCGGCGAACCCGATCCAGCCGGGGCCGTAGTGGCTCGGGTAGAGCATCGGGCTCAGAGCGTCGACCTTGTCCGACAGCGAGTCCACGGTCTGGCCGATGCCCTCGTCGGTAACGCTGGCGGTCACGATGCCGAAGATCGCGGCGGAGACGGCGCAGCCCTCGTCGGCCAGGGTGGAGCGAGCGGTTTCGAGAAACTCGGCGATGAATCCGGTCCGCTCCTCCATGGTGGCCGGAACGGTTGATCGCTGCGCGGCCAGGCCGTCGGGAAACCGCACGTAATCGAACTGGATCTCGTCGAATCCCAATTTGCATGATTCAACGGCCAGGTCGATGGGGTATGACCAGTTTGTCCGGTCGGCGGCGTTCATCCAGGTTCCCTCCAGAGACGACGCCGGCCGGGCATCCGACCAGTGGTCGTCCTCGAACGTGACGATCCTGGTGATGGTGTAGAGGTCGTGCTCCCTGGCCTCGGCGATCAGCTCGGCCGGGTCGTAGACGTCGCGCACCGCTCCGATCTCATTGGCCAGTTCGACCTCGGAGGCGTAGAGCACGTCGCCGGCCTCGGTCTTGGTGTCGAACACGAGCGTGTTGACGACGGTGGCGTCGGCCAGTGCGAGCAGTTCGTCGAACTTCTCGGTGTCTCCGGCCACGATCTCGGAGACCCGCAACCCGCGCACGATGTCGGGCGGCGGTGTCTTCTCGGGCTCGGTCGTGGTGGTCGTCGTCGGGGCTGTGGTGGTCGTGGTGCTGGGCGCCGTCGTCGTTGTGCTGGTGGGTTCGCTGGTGGCTGTTGTTTCCGAGGATGACGATGGCGCCGCCTCGACGCCGTCGTCGGACGTACCTCCACAACCTGCCACCGCCCCGAGCAGGATCAGCACTGTTGCCAGACGTCCGACCACCGCAGCGCAGTCTACTCTCCCCTATGCATTGCGGTGGGTCGCGTTCCGCCGACTTCCTCGAACTGCTACGCCGTCGACCACGAATGTGAAACCGGGCGACCTCCCGCGTCAGGAGGTGGCCTTGTCGATGGTGGTGCGCAGGTCCTGCTGCAGGGCCGACGGAAGTTCCTCGACCGAGAGCCCCCGCATCGTGGCGATGGTCTCGACGGCGGCCTTGGGTTCGGCGGCGAGATCGGACATGGCGATGTGTTCGCCCGGTCCCCTCCCCCGCCAGCGGTACAGCGTGACCCGGAGGTCGTCGAGCGACGCCTCGTCGAACTCCTCGGCCGGAATTCGGACGGTGAAGTGGAAGCTGTCCCGTTTGGTGTGGTGGTGGCCTCGGCGCTCGCCGCTTCCGTCGGGATCGGGGAACGACCGCCACTCGGTCGACTCGGGCACGTCGCCGAAGCCGACCCGACGACGGCCGAAGCTCGCCTCATAGGTCAGACCCGGGCTCACGGCTTCGTCCTGTCGCAACGGACCTTCGACGAAATTGACGGCGCGCAGTTCGAGCTCACCGCCGGTGGCTCGGATGCGCAGCGTGACATAGCCCTTTCCGGGTGCGGCGGCGTACTGGTCGCCACCTTCGATCGGAACCTGGTCGCCGGGGCCGGACGCCGCGGCGGACGAGGTGCGGGGGCGCTTCTTCGGCATGGGATCCATGAGGTTCCCCTTGGGTTTGGTCGGCTCGGGATCAGCCGCCATGGTCACGATTCTACGACCGATTCGGCGAGGCTTCACCGCCTGCATCTCGGGCTTGTCGGGGTTGTCGACGACCGGCGGTCGGCCGTCGCGCTGCTTGACCGGCTTCCTGATGTTCGATGCTTGGTTCTTGGCCATGATGATCTCCTGTTACCAGTTCCGTCCGTGCAGATAATTGTGAATCCACTTGTAGTAGATCTTGAGCAGTGAGAGGTTGCCGGTGGCCCGCATGATGCCGAACCACTCCTTGTTGTGCACGAACAGGTTGCGCTGGGCCCCGGTTCCCTCGAAGTCGCAGACCTGGAACGAGTCCTTTGTTCCGAGGTTCCACTCGCCCACCCAGTCCTCCCGCCAGTTCGCCGTCAGTCCGACCCCTGTCGATTTCATCGTTCCGAGGTATTCCGGGCTCCAGTCCTCGTGGTTGTAGACGTAGAGGTCGCTGCGGCCGTTGCCGTTGATGTCGGCAACCCAGTGCTGATCGTTCGGCCGCATCTGCCAGCCCGGCACGTTGCCGTCGTAGCGCTGGGTCAGGTGGAGCCAGTTGTTCGCCGATTTGAACATGCCCAGATACGAGATCGACCAGTCGTCACCGTTGAACACGTACAGGTCGGCCTTGCCATCGCCGTCGAAGTCGCCGACGAAGTGGCGATCGCCGGGGCGCATCTGCCAGCCGGGGAGCTTGTCGTCGAACCGGCGTGACATGACCAGCGAGCCGCCTGCGGAGGCGAGCAGTCCGAGATAAGGGATCGACCAGTCGTCACCGTTGAACACGACCAGGTCCTCGCGACCGTCGCCGGTGAAATCGCCGATGTGGTGGCGGTCGCCGGGGCGCATCTGCCAGCCGGGCATGACCTCGTCGTACCGGCGGATGACGGAGAAGCTCGTGCTGTTCGACCGGAGCATGCCGAGGTAGGGGATCGACCAGTTGTCGCCGTTGAAAACGAACAGGTCGTCGCGGCCGTTGCCGTCGAAGTCGGCGACGTAAAACCGGTCGTTCTTCGCGAACTGCCAGCCGGGCATGGCGTCGTCGTATCGTGCGACAAGGCGCAGTCCGTCGTTGCCGTCGTCGACGAGAAGCCCGAGGTACTCCTTCGACCAGTTGGTGCTGTTGAAGACGACCACTTCGTCCTTGCCGTCGCCGTTGAAATCGCCGATGTGGAACTGGTCGCCCGGTTTGAACTGCCAGGAGCCGGGAACCCGCTCGACCGCACTGAAGACCAGGTCGAGTTGGGTTCCGTCGGAGCGGTAGATGAGGATGGAGTTTCCGTTGTGGACGAGGAGGTCGTCCTTGCCGTCGCCGTTGAAATCACCGGCGTAGCATTTGAGGAAACTGTGCCCGGTGGCTTCGTACATCTTGGTCTTGAGTTCCGTGTAGCACACCGGGCAGAAAGGCGGGGAGTTGCCTCGCATCCGGCAGTTGATCACCGGTCGGTAGATGTCGGAATCCTTGTAGCGGGCACCCTCGAACAGGCCGACGCTCTGGCTCGAACTCCAGTCGATCGGCTGGTCGCCTTCGGTCCATCCGGTGCAGATTCCGTTGCCGGGATTGGCGTTGATGCCCGATGGCACCGGGGTCGCCGGCTTGACGAAGTGCTTCCACTTGAGGGTGTTGCGGTTGCTGTTCTTGGTGACGTTGACTGCGCCGGGTTCGCCGCCGGTGTAGGTGCCGGCCCTGCAGTATTCGTCGGCCAGTCCGCCGGTGCCGTGCCCGAACTCATGGGCCATCACCGCCCACGACGAGCCGAGCGTGACGATCTGGAAGCCTCCGCCCCCACAGCCGCCGAAACTGTTCTCGTTGAGGATGACGAGCACGAGGTCGTAATCGGGCACCCAGGTGGAGAGGGCGTCGTTGACGAGGTCGCCGGTGTTGGCCCCGCTCTCGAGCCAGCAGTGGGCCCATGAGCCGGAATAGATGTAGCCGAGGGCGGTGTCCTTCAGTGTGGTGGACACGATGACGTCGTCCGAGCCGTCGCTCGGGGTGCCCATCTCGTCGTAGACCCGCTGGCTGACCCCGGACTCGTTGGAGATCAGGTTGACCCGGTAGATGTTGAAGGCCTGGGCGTCCTCGTAGAAGTAGTCGTGGCCGAACACCCCCTCGATGAGCAGCTCGTTGACCTTGTCGTTGTAGGCGTCCTGGTCGGCTTCGGCGAAGCCGTCACCGAGGACCGCAATGTTCTTCTTGAGCCCCGGCGGCCCCGATTTGAGAATCTGCGTGACGCTGTCTGGCATCTGTTCGTCCTTTCTGACCTTCCCTACGTGGTAAGAGGGGCGAACAGCGCTGTAGATACAAGCAACATGAGAATCTTCGCCGGCGTAACCGTCGATGGAAGAAATCGCGATTTCCCTCCGTCATAGAAAACATGAGACACGATGGACGCTGCGGCGGCATGGCGCCACTCAAGGACATGGCGCCATCAAGGGGGAGGGTGACGATGGGGGTTTCCGACAGTGACAGAATCGGCATGGCCCTGGGCGGAGACCACCGGGCCTTTGCCCGCCTGTTGCGAGAGCATGACGAGGCGATGCGGCGGTTGGCCGGGCGGCTTGTCGGTGCCGTCACGATGGACGACGTGCTCCAGGACGCGTACCTCAAGGCATTCCTGCGGCTCGACAGCTTTGCCGGCCGATCCGCCTTCCGAACTTGGCTGTATTCCATCGTCTATCGAACGTGCATCGACCACCTCCGCACGGCCGGTCGGCGTTGCGAGGTCGAGCTGGACGAGAACGCAGTGGGTCTGGCGACGGATCGCATGGCCGACCGGATCGTGAACCGTTCGGCGTTGCGTCAGGCCCTCGCCGACCTGTCCCCCGACCATGCCGCCGTGGTGCTGCTGGTCGACGGAGAAGGAATGAAATACGAGGAGGTGGCCCGCGTGCTCGACCTGGCACCCGGCACCGTTGCCAGCCGCCTCAACCGGGCCCGCCGCCAACTGCGGGCCGTGCTGCAGACCAAACCGGGTTCCGACCGAAGGGAGGGATTCTCATGACGTTCCCCGAGGATCACATCGACGAACTGGTGGCCGCAGGTCTGGCCGATCTGCCGGTCGATGAACATCAGCATGGATTCTGGCAGCGGCTCGAGGCCGAGCTGGCCGGCAGCGTCGACCGCAGCGTTGGGTCGGGGTTCACCGGGACGACCGTAGGCGTCGACGACGATGCCGTCGTCCACCGGCTCGACGAGGCGGCCGCCGCCCGCCAACGGCACCGGCCGATTCGACGTTTGGTCCTGGCCGCGGTCGCCGCCGTACTGCTCGTCGGTGGTTGGATGGCCGCCAGTGAGTTCGGTGAGGACTCGAGAACCGAAACCGGGCTGGCCCACCAGCACGACGAGCAACAGTCGGAAACGCCCACCTCGACTCCGGACGACGACGCCGACGTCGATGACCAACAGGAGTCGGGACTGTTCGACTATCTCGATCCGTCCGAGGCGGTGGCAATCGGGACCGGCTCGTTCATCGGGTTCACCGATGACGGTGAGAGCCTCCTGGTGCTCGACGCCGCCCCCGGTGGCGGCACCGGTTCCGAAGGTGCCCCGCTGTTGACCGTGTGGATCGACCCCCTCGATGGCAGTGATCGTCGAGCGGCCCTGCCGTCCGACGTGACCGTCGAGACCGCGACCACAGGATCGGATTTCGAGATCGACGGCAGCCGGATCGCCTGGGTCGAGTGGTGTGATGGGGTGCCATGTCGTTTCCGAACCGGGTCGCTGGCCGCCGACGGCGCGATCTCCGACGTGACCGACATACCCATTCCCGATCCCCCCGACCTCGATCGGGAGGTGTTTATCGGCGATCTGGCGTTCGGCGCCGACGGGATGCTGCATGTGAACAGCAACGGATACCTCGGCGTGGTCGAACCGGGGGCGTCGGCCATCGAGGTCATGACCGACGTTCCAGTCGACACCTTGGCGGCGTTCGAGGATCCGACGGCCGGCCGGACCGTGGTCTACGCAATCGGTGACCGGGTGGCGCTGCTCCCGCCCGGCGATGCCGCCGTCGACAACGCCGTCCAGGGTCGACCCACCGCGATCGCGGGCACCACCGGATGGCCGCTGGTGTTCGTCGGTACCGACACCGGCACGTTCTGGGCCGTCGACCTCGGAACGGGCGAGGTCGACGACTTCGGAACGTCGTCGGATCAGGCCGTCCTGGAGCTGGCGGTGAGCCCGGACAACCGGGCACTCATCGTCGGGAACGGGAGCGAACTGACCCTCGGCGTCAACATCGACGATGCCGTCATCAACCTCAGCCAACCAGGCCTGGCCGCCCGCGGTGCTCGATTCTCCCCCGACGGTGGCGCCGTGGCCTACACGGTCAACGACTGGGAGACATCACCGTCGGTCTGGTACGTCGAGTTCGGATCCGAACCGCTGCCCTCCGTGCGCCCGGTTCCCGATCAGGGGATCATTCTCGGAGCAAGTCCCGATGGCGAGTGGGACATCTACGCGGTGCCCGACCCGGCCACGACCGGATGCGAAGGCGAAGGCGCCGCCTACCGCCTGTGGCGCACCGCAGCAGGCGGGGGTGAAGGCGTGACGGAACCGGTCATCGACGGCAACGCCAGTTTCAGCCGACCCCCCGACTACGTCCGAGGGCCCGACGACCAGGTGGCGCTGATCGACAGCTGTGAGGAGGTCTGGATTCAGGTGGGCCGGGAGACCGTCGATGGCAGGATCGAGGGCCTCCGGGCCGCCCGACCACCCGGCTACGATGAATACTTCGTGCGGACCATCCGATGGGACGACGAGGCCGTGGCGTGGTCCTTGACGCTGTTCGACATCACCTCCGGTGAGCAACTCGAGATCCCAGTCGATGCCGAAGGCCCCTGACGAGAGCCCTGGATTGGGCTCGCTGCGGCTCGAGCGGGCCTGGTGTCAGCTGAAGGCCCCGATCGCCAGCCGGATAAACAGGATTCAGCCATCCCGCGCCTCGCAAACGGCCTCAGGGGTGGCGAGATGCTCAACGCGGCTCCTACGCGTTCGCGGGCCATATCAACCACAACTGACCGTTTTCGCCAGCGAACAACAACCGGGAGGGGTTGACGTAAGGCGTGGGAGCGGTTGTACCGCCTGATGTACTTCATCGAGGACCCACCGGGCCCGTCGGGATCACCGTGAGGACCAATTCGCTATTACGTTGAACCAGCGACCATATCCCGCCGAAAACTGAGGTTGTTCCCACACCGATCCTCGCACGACGTCAACGACATCACGTGGCGATGGTGCCGCTGTCGACCATGAGGGTCTGCGCGGACGGCGTCACGGTCGTCCTTCGACGATGCGATTCACGTCACAGGGGGCGCAAATGTTCGACCGCAACACCGTACTGATCAGCCAGTCGCCGGGCGATCAACGAACGGTGGCAGGCTTCGGGGTCGCGCTCGACGCAGAACAATGCCGCAGCTCCAGTCAAAGGCAGGGCCGACACGATAGGGGCCAGGTCCACGGAATCGAGGATCTCGGTGATGTAGCGGCTGGCATACTCGTCTGCGAGTTCGCTCCGCGACCGCTTCCCCACCCCTTGACGGTCGTCCTCAGCATATTGAACGTGGCGAAGCTCAGTCGTCGGCGCGAGCTCAACGTGGTGTTTGTAGGCGATCTGAGCATCGTGGAGGGCCGCCTGCAGACGGCGTGAATTCGCCCAGGCGTACTCGGCGCCGCGCACGCCGCGACGCTGCCGTACATCGAGCAGCAAACGAACGTCCGCCTGGCGTAACCGCTGCATGAACGACGCGCAATCAAATCCGTACACACCGATTGTCACCACGTTCTTCGTGGTCATTGCGGCACCTTTCGTGGTTCGTGCCGTTGGGGCGGAACGAAGGGGCTAGGTGGCGATGGTCCCACCGTCGACCATGAGGGTCTGCGCGGTGACGAATTTGGAGGCGTCCGATATCAGGTAGACGATCGTGCCGGCCACGTCGGACGGGTCGAGGTTACGGCGCAGGGCCTGCTGGGAGGCGATGATGTCGAGGGCGCGGCTCATGCCGCGGTCGTCGCCGTCGGCGCCAAAGAACTCTCGGGTGCCCTCGGTCTTGACCGCGGAGGGGGCCACGGCGTTGACCCGGATCCAGTGGCGGCCGAGTTCCCGGGCCAGGCCTCTGGTCATCCCGATGACCGCGGCCTTCGACGTGGTGTAGTGCAGAGCGTTGGCCATGCCGTAGACCGCGGCAAGCGAGGCGATGTTGACGATGCTGCCCCCGCCCCGCTCCTTCATCGCCCCGGTCGCCGCCTGGCAGACGTTGAACACGCCGGTGACGTTGACGTCCATCGCCGCCTGCCACTCCTCCATCGACAGCTTCTCGAACGGCGACATCGACAAGGTGGCGTAGAGGGCGGCGTTGTTGACCACGCCGTCGAGCCCGCCGAACGTGTCGACCGCGGCGTCCACCGCGGCTCGACACGACTCGGGGTCGGTCACATCCAATCCGACGCCCAGCGCCTCTCCCCCGGCGGCGGTGACCGACTCGACGGTGGCCGTGCGATCCGCGATATCGCCCGCCACGACCCGAGCGCCGCTGGCGGCCAGCACCTCGCAATAGGCTCGACCGAGCCCGCGGGCCGCGCCGGTGATGAGAACGACCTTGCCGTCCAGATTGAAGCCTTGGGCTGTCATAGATCTACCTTTCGATCCCATACGGATGTCATAGGGTCTCGCTCTCCAGTTGTCGGGTGATGAAACGGTACGCCTCGCCGAGCGTCATGTCGACCGGGTCCAGTTGGTCGAGCAGCTCCCGCACGCGGCGGTCCAGCAACCGTTCGACGTCGTAGCGGGCCCGGTCGGCATCCGCGTCCGCAGGCGTGGGCCGATCGAGTGCCGCTGCAAGCTCGTCGAGGCCGTGGCCGTCGACCGTTGAGGTGACGAGGACCGGCTCGACGACCGTGGCCAGCTCTGCCGCCATCTGCTCCGCCCCTGGGCGATCGCCTTTGGTCACGACATGGATGTCCCCGACCTCGAGGATGCCGGCTTTCATGGCCTGGATGGTGTCGCCTGATCCGGGCAGTACCAGCACGACGACCGTGTCGACGCAGCGACGGACGCCGTAGGCGGCCTGACCGACACCGACCGTCTCGACCCAGATCTCGTCGAAGCCGCCGCCATCGCTCCCGCTGCCCTCGAGCGCGGCGAGGAGGTCGGGGAGGTTGTCGGTGAGGCCGTCGCCGGCCCGGCGGGACGGCACCGACCGCACGTAGACGTCGAGGTCGCCGTCGATTCGAACCCGGTCACCGAGGATCGAGCCGCCGGAGATGGGGCTCGTCGGATCGATACACAGCACGGCAAGGTTGACGCCCTGTTCGACCCGACGGCGGGCCAGCGCGCCGATAAGCGAGCTCTTGCCGACCCCGGGCGGACCGGTGAACCCGATCCGGCGGGCGCGCTTGCCGGGCGTGGCCAGCAACGGTTCGTCGCCCCGATCCGCCAGCACCTCGGCCACGGACGCATCGGTGAGCGTGTTGAGTCGACGCCCCAGGTCACGACGCTCTCGACCGGTGACGGTCACCGGTTGGCCGCCACCAGGTGGCCGGCCACCCTCCGGACGACGTCGTCGATCCGATCCTCGGACGTGAACACATCGGCCACGCCCAGCTCCTTGAGCGGCTCATGGTCGTCGACGGGGATCGTGCCGCCGACGAACAGGACCACGTCGTCGACGTCGGCCGCCCGGAGTGCTTCCCTGGTCTGAGCCACCAGATCGAGGTGGCTACCCGACAGGATGCTCAGCCCGACGGCATCGACGCCCTCATCGACGGCGACCCGCACGATGTAGTCGGGGCTGCGGCGCAGGCCGGTGTAGATCACGTCGGCCCCGGCGTCGCGCAGCGCGAGGGCGATGACCTTGGCGCCGACGTCGTGACCGTCGAGACCCGGCTTGGCGATCAGGATTCGTTTGCGCCGCAGATCGGGCTCAGAATCGGATGGGCTCATCGAAGGTTCCCCATTCGGCCTTGAGTACCGCCACCATTTCCCCCACCGTGGCCTCGGAGTGACAGCACTCGACAATATGAGGCATCAGGTTTTCTTCGTCGACCCGGGCGACCTCGGCCAACGTACCGAGCGCCTCGTCGACCCTCGCCTGATCCCGTTCCGCCCGCAGCCGCTCCAGTTTCTCGATCGTGCGGCGGCTCGACTCGGGGTCGAGGCTGAACGTCTCGCCGACCTCGGCCCGCCGGTCGTCGGCGTAGGTGTTGACCCCGACGACAGGCCGCTCCCCCGAGTCGATCTGCTCCTTGCGCTCCTTGGCCCGGCGGGCGATCTTGGCCTGGAGGTAGCCGTCCTCGATGGCCGGGATGACGCCGCCGTAGTCGTCGAGCTCGGTGATGACCGCCATGATCTCGTGCTCCATGGCGTCGGTGAGCTGCTCAACGAGATAGCTGCCGCCGAGCGGGTCGACCGAGGCGGCCACGCCCGACTCCTCGGCGATGATCTGCTGGGTCCGCAACGCCAGCTCGGCCGACTCGGTGGTGGGGATCTGGAAGGCCTCGTCGTAGGCGCACGTGAAGATCGACTGGGCGCCACCGAGCACCGCGGCCAGGTTCTCGACGGTGACCCGCACCACGTTGTTGAGCGGCTGGGACGCGGTCAACGACGACCCGCCGCAGACCACGCCGAATCGGAACTGTTGGGCCTTCGGATCGGTGACCCCGCAACGCTCGGCCATCAGCTTGGCCCACAGCCGGCGGCCGGCCCGGAACTTGGCCACCTCCTCGAACAGGTCCATGTGCACGTAGAAGAAGAACGAGAGGCGGCGGCCGAAATGGTCGGGGTCGCCGCCCCGTCGCTGCAGCTCCTCGACGTAGGCGAGGCCGTTGGCCAGCGTGTAGCCCATCTCCTCGACGGCCGTGGCGCCGGCGTCGCGTACGTGGGCGCCGGCGATCGAGATGGCGTTGAACCGGGGCGTCTCGGCGTTGGCGAACAGCACGGTGTCCGCCACCAGGCGCATCGACGGTTTGACCGGGAAGATCCACGTTCCGCGGGCCACGTACTCCTTCAGGATGTCGTTCTGGATGGTGCCGGTGAGGGCTTTGCGGGATATGCCCATCCGGTCGGCGGCGGCCACGTACATGGCGTAGATGATGGCGGCGGTGCCGTTGATGGTGAACGACGTGGAGATGCCCGACAGGTCGATGCCTTTGAAGAGGGCCTCCATCTCCCGGATCGAGAACAGCGAGACCCCGACCTTGCCCACCTCCGCTCGGGCCATCGGATCGTCGGGATCGTAGCCGCACTGGGTGGGCAGGTCGAGGGCCACTGACAGGCCGGTTTGACCCTGGTCGAGCAGGAACCGGTAGCGCTCATTCGTCTCTTCGGCGGTGCCGAAGCCGGAGTACTGGCGCATGGTCCACCGGCGGCCCCGGTAACCGGTCGGGAAGATCCCCCTGGTATAAGGAAACGTTCCGGGCGGCGGTGGGAGCTCGGCGTGCTCGTGTCCACCTGGCGGGGGCTCGGCGACGAGAGGGACGTTGATACCTGACGGCAGTGTGACATCCGGCTGCCCGTCGGTGGTGGGGCCGACTCCCCGGCTAGCCACGGCGGAACATCCTGTCGAGCGCCTCCCAGTGGTCGTCGTGGACCCAGCCGGCCACGAAGTTCTCGAGCTCGGCCTTCTCCATGGCCGGGCGCTGTGCGTTCATCCGGGCGGCCACCGCCATTGCCTTGTAGGTCCGGAGCACCCGGGGTGGTTGCTCGAGCATCGACTTGGCGAATCCGGCGACCACATCGTCGAGGCTCTCATCATCGGTGGCGCAACGATCGTAGAGGCCGATGGTGATGCCGTGGTCGTGGTCGATGAACTCACAGGTGGTCAACAGTCGCAGCGCTCGCGACCGGCCGACGAGCTGCATCAGATCCACTCCCCCACCCCAGGCGGTGGAGATGGCATGGCGGCCCTGCACGAACGCCATGCGGGCGTGGGCGGCCGGGATCCGAAAATCGCAGGCCATCGCCAGCTCCGCTCCGCCGCCGAGGGCGTCGCCGTTGAGGGCGGCTATGACGGGGGCGGGGAAGCGTCGTACCCGGTCGAGCACGCCGCGGGCGTGGCGGGCCATTTCTTCCGCATCTTGTGTGGTTCGGACCTCGACCAGCTTCTTCAAGTCGCCGCCCGACACGAAGCTCCGATCGCCGGCACCGGTGAGCACGACGAGGCCGATGGTGTCGTCGTCGGCGAGGTCGTCGAGGGTGGCGGCGAGCTCGGTTTGGAGGTGACGTGACAGGGCGTTGCGTTTGGCCTCCCGGTCGACGATGACGGTGACCAGTGGCCCCTCCCGCTCGGTGCGAATCCGACCCTCCGCTTCGTCATTCATCGATGGAAGTGTCGCACCGGTCGAGTTCGGGCACAAGTTATCGAACGTTTGTTGCATCGATCGTTTGTTCGTGGTAGGGTGGTGTTGTCAGCGGAACGGGGCCGCTTCTCTCACCTACGGGTGACCTTGTTGTTTTGTTGTGTTGACGATTGGCGGCTCCTGTGGCGGATTCTGGTTTCGACAGTTCGGTATCTGTTGCCGATGCTGTTGAGCTGTTCCGGTCGTTGGGGTCGGTGGTGTCAGCTGTTGACGTTGGTTCGTGTGGCCCGGATGGGTTGGTCGTGTTGACGGCCGGCGTTCGTGCGGGCCAGCAGGCGTTGGATCGCATGGTGATGTTGATCGGCGCGGCTGCTGATGCGCAGGCGGCCGAAGGTTTGGGTCGTGGGGCGCATGGCACGTTGTTGGGTGACGGGCACGCGGTTGGTGGGCGGGCGGCTCGCCGGGAGGTCGACCGGGCCCGCCTGCTCGGTGATCTACCGCTGGTTGCCGCCGCTGTTTCGGCCGGACGGATCGGTGCTGGGCAGGTTGATGCCATCGTGTTGGCGGCCAAGGGACTGACCGGTGATGACTTGGCGATGTTGGATTGCCAGGCGTTAATCGATGCTGCGGTGTCGCTGCCGGCTGATGTGTTCGCCCGCCATGTCCGCCGTGTGGTTGAAACAATCAACGGTGATGACGGTCTCGACGACTCCAGGGACAGGCGGGCTCGGTCGAGCTGGAAGCATTGGTTTGATGAACGCACGGGGCTGGGTCATGTGCATGGTGAGTTCGACCCGGAACGTTATGAAGCGATTGTCGGGTCGGTCGAAGCCGAACTGACCCGGCTGGCCAATCAGGGCGACGTCACGAAGAACCAGTCGTTGGCGGCCGACGCCACCTACAACCTCCTTACCGGAGTGTCCGGTGCCAGCGGTTCTGGTCGACCCCACATTTCGGTGGTCATCGACTGGGAAACCTTCACCCGGAACTCGCATGACCGGTCGGTGCGGGAAACCGCCGGCGGGCACTCGTTGGCCCCCGAGTCGATTTTCCGGTTGGCCTGTGATGCGGTGCTACAGCGGGTTGTGCTCGACGCCCTCGGGGTGCCGATCAATGTGGGCCGCCGGTATCGCACGGCTACTGACGCCCAATGGATCGCAGTGCGGGCCATCTACCGGTCATGTGTGTGGGCAGGTGTGACGCGCCGCTCGCTTGGTGCCAGTTACACCATGTGCACGAGTGGGAACACGGTGGGAGAACCGATCTGTGCAACCTCATTCCGTTGTGTCACCGGCATCATCATGCGGTGCATGAAGGCGGGTGGGTGATCAAACTCGACAGCGATGACCGCACCGTCGACATCTGCTGCCCCGATGGCAGCCACTACGCCACCACCCGACCCGATCGGATCGGGCCACCAACGGTGAGAGGATCACCCAAAGCGGCGTAATCGAAACGAGGGCAACCAGCTACTTGAAAACTGAATAGTCATGGGTCAGCGTGGGCGCTGGAAGGTGCCATCGGCGGCGGAGAACTCGCGGCTCGGCTCACAGCGTTCGCAATGGCGAGGTGTTTGTCCTAGCATGGGGCTCCACGTACGGACGGCGGAGGGACGGTCCGGACGGCGGATCTACCGGAGGACCGTTCCATGAAGCGTTATGCGCTCGCCTTTGCCATGTTGTTGCTCACCGTGCTCGTCGTGCCGACGGCATCCGATGCGGCCAAGCCGCCGTGGTTCGTCGATGAGGAGTCCCTCCCGTTCGATGCCCTCGAGGGTTTCGAGGACGCCGAGCAGATGTGGGGTATCCACAACAATGCCGGCTACCGCATCGAGGTGCCGGCCGACTGGAACGGCGACCTCATCATGTGGACCCACGGCTACCGGGGTGAAGGCGACCGCTTGTTCTTCAACGAGTCGGAATTCAATCCTGGATTCCGGGCCTGGATGCTCGAGGAGGGCTACGCCTGGGCCGCCTCCACCTACTCGAAGAACAGCTACAACGTGTCGCAGGGTGTGAAGGACACCCACGCGCTGACCCGATTCTTCAACGGCAAGGTCGGCAAGCCCGACAACGTGTACATCGGCGGCTATTCGATGGGTGGTCACATCGCCGCCGTGATGGCCGAGAACTACGGCAACACCTACTCGGGCGCCATGCCGCTGTGCGGTGTGGTCGGCGACTTCGAGTTGTTCGACTACTTCCTCGACGTGAACCTCGCCGGTCAGCAGCTGGCGCTGGGTTCGTCACAGTTCCCGGTCGACGACGACTACCTCTTCGATGAGGTCCCTCAGATGAAGGACGCCCTGGGAATGAACGTCGACCCCGCCACCTGGTTCTTCTTCCAAGACTTCCCACTCACCACCGAGGGTGAGCAGTTCAAGCAGCTCGTCGAGCTCCGCAGCGGCGGCGATCGGCCCAACTTCGACGAAGCCTTCAACTTCTGGTTCTCGATCCCCGCCGACTCGGGCCTCGGCAACTTCCTGTGGGAGCTCGGACTGGGTGACGGCACGATCGCAGGACGGCCCGGCAACGTGCTCGACAACACCGACGTCGTGTATCAGGTCGACCTCGATCCCGCGATCAGTGATGTCGAAGCCGCGCTGAACGCCGGGATCGCCCGGGTCTCAGCCGACCCGCAAGGCCGGGCAGGCAAGAATGGCCTCGGCAACAACCCGCCCGAGGTCACCGGCGACTTGAGGATGCCGGTATTGACCATCCACAACCTGGGTGATCTGTTCGTGCCGTTCCACAACGAGGTCGAGTACGCCAAGGCCGCAGCCGAGCAGGGCAACAGCGATCTGCTCGTCCAACGTGCGGTGCGCGGCGTGAGCCACTGTGGATTCACCGACGCCGAGATGATCGAGGGCATGTCGGACCTCATCAACTGGGCCGAAACCGGTGTTCGACCCGCCGGGGATCCCATGCTCGACCCGGTCGCCGTCGCCGATCCGAACTACGGCTGCACGTTCACCCGCAACATCGAGCTGCACACCCTGCCAACACCCTGCCCGTAGTTCTCTGCGAACAGAGGGCATGAGGTAGTGTCCAGACCATGGTTCACGACCGAGCGGGCCAGCGCGCCACCACCGATGACCTGATCGACGTACCGCACCTGGTGTCGGCCTACTACACCAACGTGGCCGACGTCGACGACGTGGGCCAGCGGGTGGCATTCGGTACCTCGGGCCACCGTGGTTCGAGCCTCGACAACTCGTTCAACGATGCGCACATCGCGGCAATAACCCAGGCCATCTGCGAACACCGCGCCAGTCAATCGATCGACGGGCCGCTGTTCCTCGGCCGTGACACCCATGCGCTGTCGGAACCGGCCTGGGCCACCGCCCTCGAGGTCCTGGCCGCCAACTCGGTCGATGTGCTCATCGACGTCGACGGCCGCTACACCCCGACGCCTGCACTGTCGCACGCCATCCTCGGTCACAACCGGGGTGGCGGAACCGCCGACGGGATCGTGGTAACGCCGTCGCACAACCCGCCCTCCGACGGTGGCTTCAAGTACAACCCACCCCACGGCGGGCCGGCCGACACCGACATCACCTCCTGGGTCGCCAATCGGGCCAACGAGCTGCTCGCCGCCGGCAACCGAGCCGTACGGCGGATTCCGCTGAGCGATGCGCTCGCCGCCGACACCACCGACACCCATGACTTCTGCACCGCCTACGTCGACGACCTGCCGAGCGTGCTCGACCTCGACGCCATCCGCTCAGCCGGAATACGGATCGGCGCCGATCCACTGGGCGGCGCCGCGGTCGACTACTGGGCCCGCATCGCCGAGCGGCACCAGCTCGACCTCACCGTGGTCAATCCCGAGGTCGACCCCACCTGGCGATTCATGACCCTCGACTGGGACGGCGCGATCCGCATGGACTGCTCGTCGCCCCACGCGATGGCGTCACTCATCGAGACCCGCCACGACTTCGACATCGCCACCGGTAATGACGCCGACGCCGACCGTCACGGCATCGTCACCCCCGACGCCGGGCTGATGAACCCGAACCACTTCCTGGCCGTGGCCATCGGCTACCTGTTCGCCCACCGGTCGGACTGGCCGGCGACGACCGCGGTGGGCAAGACGCTGGTCTCGTCGTCGATGATCGATCGGGTCGTGGCCGAGCTGGGGCGCGAGCTCGTCGAGGTGCCCGTCGGCTTCAAGTGGTTCGTGTCCGGCCTCGTCGATTCGTCGATCGGCTTCGGCGGGGAGGAGTCGGCCGGAGCGTCGTTTCTCCGTCGTGACGGCACGGTGTGGACGACCGACAAGGACGGCATCATCCTCTCCCTGCTGGCCGCCGAGATCCAGGCCGTCACCGGCTCCAGCCCCAGCGAGCTGTACCGGTCACTGACCGACACCCACGGCGAACCCGCCTATGCCCGCATCGACGCCCCGGCCTCCCGAGAGGAGAAGGCGGTGCTGGCCAAGCTGTCACCCAGCCAGGTCTCCGCCGACGAGCTGGCCGGCGAGCCGATCACGGCCGTGCTCACGGAGGCGCCGGGCAACGGTGCCGCCATCGGTGGTCTCAAGGTGACCACCGAGTCGGCCTGGTTCGCGGCCCGACCGTCCGGAACCGAGGACGTCTACAAGATCTACGCCGAGAGCTTCCAGGGAGCCGACCACCTCGCTCAGGTCCAAAACGCCGCCCGTGAGCTGGTGAGTTCCGTGCTCGGGTTTTAGTCGACCCAGCCTCGGGTAGGTTGAACCAATGGGAAAGATCCGCAAGACCATGTCGATCGCCACGCTCGGTCTCGTGAACTGGAACAGCAAAACCGAGCTGCTCGAGCGCGAACGTGACGCCCGTGAAAACCTCGAGGTAGCGCTGGCCGAAGCCGAGGAATCGCTCGACCTGTCTCGCCGCAGGAGACGCAAGGCGGCGAAACGGGCGAAGAAGGCCGAGTTGGCTCAACTCAAGCTCGACAAGAAGCTCAAGCGTCGCCAACGTCGATCGGAGGCGAAGGGGGCGGCCAAGACCCTCGGCTTCCTCGCCCGCCGTCGAGCGAACCGGGCCGCCAAGCGAGCGAAGAGCGCAGCCGACTCCGCAGTCGACACCGCCACGGACGCAGTGACCTGATCCAGCGGTGGCCGAAGCGCTCAGACGATACGATCAATGAGTGATGTCTGGCGACTCTGAAACCCAATCGTTCATCGACCATTCGGACACCGAGGACTGGGCGGCCAAGGTGACCAGTTCGATCACGCAGTACGTGGGCCAGGTTCGCGACAAGACCACCGGCCCCGCGCTGGTGGCGTCGCGCACCGTTGTCTACATGGCGGCCATCGGGCTCATCGGCTTCGTGCTGCTCATCGTCGCCCTGCTTCTGCTGTTCCGTCTACTCGTGGTGACGTCGGGCGAGCTGTTGCCCTTCGTCGAACCCAACGAATCGTGGCTGGCCCACTATGTGCTCGGGGGAATATTTTTGGCCGCCGGGATCTTCTCTTGGCGTAAGAAAGATCGTTAGACAGGAGCACCATGTCCGCCTCGCTTCACGATGTCGTCATCCTCGGCAGCGGCCCCGCCGGCCTGACTGCCGCCATCTACACCGCCCGGGCCTCGCTCGAACCGCTCGTATTGGAGGGCGAACCGTCGTCCACGGGTGACCAGCCGGGCGGCCAGCTCATGTTGACCACAGAGGTCGAGAACTACCCCGGTTTCCCCGACGGCATCATGGGCCCCGAGCTCATGATGAACTTCAAGGCCCAGGCCGAACGGTTCGGCGCCAAGATGGAAACCGTCAAGGCCTCCCGGGTCGACTTCGGTGAACGGCCGTTCAAGATCTGGGTCGGAGACCCGGACGCCGCCGAGCCCACCTATCTGGCCAAGACCGTGATCGTCTCCACCGGCGCCGAGGCCCTCATGCTCGGGCTGCCCAACGAGACCGAGCTGACCGGGCACGGCGTGTCGACCTGCGCCACCTGCGACGGATTCTTCTTCCGCGACCACGACATCGCCGTGATCGGCGGCGGCGACTCGGCCATCGAGGAGGCAACGTTCCTCACGAAGTTCGCGTCGACGGTCACGATCGTGCACCGGCGCGACGAGCTGCGGGCGTCGAAGATCATGCAGGATCGGGCCTTCGCCAATCCGAAGATCAAGTTCCTGTGGGACACCGAAGTCAAGGGGCTCAAGGGCGACACCAAACTCGAAGGTCTCGTGGTCGAGAACAACAAGACCGGTGAGCAGTCCGACCTGGACGTCACCGGCATGTTCGTGGCCATCGGCCACCGCCCGAACACGGCCATCTTCGAGGGCCAGCTGGCCATGAAGGACAACGGCTACCTCGTCGCCGACCACCCGTCGACCCGCACCAACGTCGAAGGTGTGTTCGCCTGCGGCGACGTGCAGGACGACTACTACCGTCAGGCCATCACGGCCGCCGGTTCCGGCTGCGCGGCCGCCATCGACGCCGAACGCTTCCTGGAAGACCAGGATTCCTGACCCGGAGGGCCAGGAATAGAACCGGCGTTTGGATGGTTCCATTCTGCGGGCTCTATCATCGCTAGAGCCCATCCTCTCCCTCAAGAAACAATCCGGAGGACCCGTGATGTCCGAAAACGTAACCGCCCTGACCGAGGCCACCTTCGACGAGGTGGTCAAGAGCACCACCGAGCCGGTGGTCGTCGACTTCTGGGCGGAGTGGTGTGGGCCGTGTAAGATGATCGCTCCCATCCTCGATGAGATCGCCGACGAGCAGGTCGGCAAGCTCAAAGTCACCAAGCTCAACGTCGACGAGAACCCCTCCATCGCACAGCGCTACGGCGTGATGAGCATTCCGACCATGCTCGTGTTCGAGGATGGTGAGGTCACCAAGTCGATCGTCGGCTCGAAGCCGAAGGCCGCTCTCATGGCCGAGCTCGGCCTGTAGCCATCGGCTTGCAGGCCACGGCCGCCCAACGAGCGGCCGACACCTTCGCAACCTCCTTCAACGACTCCGCCCCGGTCCTGGTTCAGGCACCGGGGCGGGTCAATGTCATAGGCGAACACACCGACTACAACGATGGGTTCGTGTTGCCGATCGCCCTTCCCTTCACCACCGCCATCGCCGCCCGGCCTCGAACCGACGGGCGGGTTGTGGTCGAGTCGGAGGGGTTCGGTCACCGCACGTTCCTGATTGCGGATGACCCACGATCGACCGACGGCTGGGCCCGCTACCTCCACGGCGTCGCCTGGGCTCTGACGGAACATCTCGGTGACGGCCCGCCGCCCGGCTGGGACGGCGCCGTCGCCACCGACATACCCGCCGGGGCGTCCCTCTCGTCGTCGGCCGCCATCGAAGTGGCCGCCGCCCTCCTGTTCAACCACCTGATCGGATCGGGGCGCACGCTGACCGTGGCCGAGTTGGCCCGCATCGGTCAGCGGGTCGAGAACGAGGTCATGGGTCTCCCGAGCGGACTGCTCGATCAGCTGGCGTCGGCCGGTGGGAAAGCCGGGCACGCCACCCTGATCGACTGCCGGGATCTGTCGACCCGCTTCGTGGCCTTCCCACCGTCGGCCACCATCGTGGTACTCGATACCGGCACTCGGCGAGAACTCGTCGAGTCGGAGTACGCCGACCGGCAGGCGACCTGCGCGGCGGCCGCCGAGGCGCTCGAGCTGGACTCGCTCCGTGATGCGACGCCCGCCGATCTCGACCGGCTCACGGATCCGGTCGCCATCCGTCGTGTCCGTCATGTGATCACCGAGAACACCCGGACGCTGGCCGCCGTCGAGGCGATGGAAGCAGGCGAGCTGGGAGAGCTGGGCCGGCTGATGACCGCCAGCCACGTCAGCCTCCGCGACGACTACGAGGTCTCGGGCCCGGCACTCGACGCCGCGGTCGAGGCCGCGCTCGAGTGCGGCGGCTGCTACGGAGCGCGTATGACCGGAGGCGGCTTCGCCGGAGGAGCGATCGCCCTGGTCGCCACCGAGGAGGTCGAGCGGTTCTGCTCCGACCTCCAGGCTCGCTACGTGGCCCCGCTCGACCAACCGGCGGTCGCACCGCTACGCCTCTACCCCACTCCCCCGTCGGCCGGCGCCACCATCATCCGCAGCTAGCGGCTTCGGCGCGAGCGCCGATACCGTGTTCGCCAACTGATACAAGTTGTGGGGCCCAGGGAGCGTGGTCGAACAATGACAACAGACCTTACGGCTGGAGATCGGCAACCGTCGGGGCAACCCGGCAACCAGTGGCTCCGCCGATTTCTCTGGCAGCGCCCCCGGCCCCACGGTGAGATCTGGGACGACCGCGAGGTCAGCTTCCTCGAACTCTTCTACGACCTCGTCTACGTCGTGGTCATCGCCCGGGCCGCGCACCATCTCGCCACCCACGTGTCGTGGCAGGGCGTCTACGAATTCGCGGTGATCTTCGGCCTGATCTGGCTCGCCTGGCTCAACGGCACGTTGCATCACGAACTCCACGCCCGTGAGGACGTGCGCAGCCGGCTGTCGATCTTCGTTCAGATGCTGCTGTTGGCGTGGCTCGGTGTCTACACCGGAGAGGCCGCCGGGAGCGGCGGCGACATGTTCGCCATCGTCTACGCCATCCTGTTCGGGCTGTTCACCCTGCTGTGGTTCACCGTGTGGCGACACGACAGCGACGACTACCGCCCAACCGCCGGCCGCTACGTCATCATGATGGCGGTGGCCACGATCGTGATGCTGGCCAGCGCGTTCCTCGACGCCGGGCCCAGGGTTCTCGTCTGGCTGCTGATCATCCTCGGCATCGGCGTGGTGACGGGGTCGATCACGATGCGCGGCACGGGATTCGACACCTCCGCCACCCATTCGCTGGTCGAACGGTTCGGATTGTTCTCGATCATCGTGTTGGGTGAGGTCGTGGTCGGTGTCGTGGAAGGCCTGTCCGAGGTGAACGAGGGCCACCCTGACGCCAAGACGGTGGCGGTCGGTCTGGCCGCCCTCACCATCGGATTCGGGTTCTGGTGGACGTACTTCGACTTCACCGGCCGCCGCCTGCCGGTCACCACCCAACCGAGCTACGGCATCTGGGTGCTCACCCACCTGCCGACGACCCTCGCCATCGCCGCGGCCGGTGCCGGTATGGTCGACCTGGTGGTTCATGCCGCCGACAGCGAAACGCCGGTCGGAACCGCCTGGCTGATCGGAGGATCCACGGCGGCCATGTTCGTCGGCGTAGCCGTGATCATGTCGCGTCTCGTCGACTACGAGAGACTGAACGCCGTGTATCGGCCGGTGACCGTGGCGATGCTCGTGGCGGCCGCCCTGGCCCTGTTGGTTGCGGCCTGGAGGCCGGGCCCGCTGCTGTTCGTCGTTACACTCACGGCGCTGCTCAGTCTGACCTGGATCACGGCCATCGCCCTGCTCGCCCGCGGCCTCAACCGGGGCGACATCAGCTTCGAGCCCGCCACCGATTAGATTCGGACGCAGACACATGGACATCGCGATCCCCCTCTTCGACCGGCTCACCGCCCTCGACGGCATCGGCCCCTACGAGGTTCTTCAGCGCCTACCTGGGGCCACCGTACACTTCGTCGGCGAGTCGAGAGGTGAGGTCCGAACCGAGAACGGCTTCCTCGGGCTGACCACCGACCGTACCTACGAGGAACTCCCCGCCCCGGATGTGATCGTCGTTCCCGGCGGCATCGGCACCCGGGCCGTCATCAAGGCGGACGACCACCCGCTCGTGAGCTGGGTGAAGACGGCGCATCCCCACACGCGGTTCACCACGTCGGTCTGTACCGGATCGCTGGTGCTCGGCGCCGCCGGCCTGCTCGAAGGACTCACCGCCACCACACACTGGGGCGCCTACGACATTCTTCGCCGGTTGGGCGCCGAACCCACCGGCGAGCGGGTCGTCGAACAACTCGACCATCGGATCATCACGGCGGCCGGCGTCTCGGCCGGGATCGACATGGCGTTGCGGCTTGCCGAACTGCTCGTCGACACCGACGCGGCCAAGGCCATGCAGCTCATGATCGAGTACGACCCGCAACCGCCCTTCGACGCAGGCAGCGTGGCCAAGGCCGGCGACGCGACAATGGCCCGGCTGGTCGAGTATCTCGACGACAAGGCATGAATTCGGTAGGGGGATCGACGCCACCCAGCGCCGACCCCCCACCAGTCGCGAGAGCTTCCCTCCAACAATGCGTGATTACTCTCGCGTCTGGTCACCGAGGACCTTGATGCGACACGTCCGCCTGAAGTGCCGCCAACCTACTGTATAAGAGAATTATGTTACGGCGCAAGATGAATTTTCCGGTGAAACGGTGACACCGTCCAAGGACCGCACGAGGCGGAAGCTGCTGGAAGTCGGGCGACAACTGATCGTGGAGCGCGGCCTCCGAGACACCATCGACATACGCCTGACAGAGGTTCTCGACAGCGCCGGGATGACAACCGGAGCCGCCTACAACATCTGGCCCAACCAGGATGCGTACCGGCGAAGTCTCGCACTCCACATCGCCGAGACACTGGAGTGGGCCGACCAACGACTCCTCGGCGCGGCCATCGACAGCCTGCAGCCGGAGATCCCGCTCCATGAGTGGGTGCCACTCGCCTGCGATTTCTACTTCTCCGCCTTCGTGTCCCGTTGGGATTACTACATCCTCTTGCAGTTCTGGGGCATCAAGGACCCGGGTGACGACCTGGTGGCCGCCATCAACCGGGGATACGACGTGGTGCACGACAGCTTTCGTTCACTGTTCCAACGGGCGCTGGAGGTGCACGACCTGAAGATGGTCGAGCCCTACACCCTCGATGACCTGTGCGTGATGGCCACCGCCATCTGCGAAGGCCTGGCCCTCCGCCATCGTTTCCAACCGGACCGGCTCGAATCCGAGGGCGGGCACCTGTTCGGCGTCATGGCCAACCATCAGGTTGCCCAGTGCGTGCGGCCCCGGTAATTCACCGAACACGGTCGGCCGGCTGAGCCACACTGGAGAGATGTCAGCTCCGTCCGACAACCACTGGCGCGCCCTGGTCGACCTGGTACGGCCCGAGACCGCCCGCTATGTCGGGTTGACCGGCGCGGTCACGGCCACCGCGCTGTTGCCCCTGGTCGGTCCGCTGCTCGTCGGGCGGATCGTGGACGACGTCGCCGACGGCGCCGGAGCCGCAACGGTGATCCGCTACGGTGCGGCGTTCCTGGTGGTCACGGTTCTGGCCCAGGTCATCTCGGTGGCCACGACCTGGTACGGCAACACCATCGCCTGGCGCACCGCCAACGATCTGCGACTCAGCCTGACCCGCCACGTGCTCGGCCTCGACCACGAGTTCCACCGCACCCACACTCCCGGCGAGCTGATTCAGCGGATCGACGGCGACGTCACCTCCGTCAGCGACTTCCTCGGCCGGGTGCTGGCCAACATCGCCGCCGCCGGCTTGACCGTGTTCGGCGTGCTCGTGGTGCTCACCTTCATCGACTGGCGGCTGGGCCTCGTGATGATGCTCTACGCCACCGCCGGCGGTCTCGTTCTGATCCTGCTCCGCGACCGGGCCATCGCCGAAACCGAGCGGACCATGAGCTCCTCCGCCCGCCTCTACGGCGGCATCGAGGAACGCCTGACCGCCGCCGAGGATCTGCGGAGCAACGGCGCCGGTGCGCACGCCATCCGTCGATTCGTCGACGAGGCAACCGTCAACCTCCACCACCACGTCGACGAGGAACACGCGTTCATGCGGCTGTGGTGGGGCCTGCAGGGCACCGTGGCCGGAGGAGCGGTGCTGTCGCTCGTCGTCGGTGGCTGGTTGGTCTCCATCGACGCCATCACCCTCGGCGCCGCCTTCGTGCTGTTCCAGTACGTGCAGATCATCCGGCGGCCGATGGAGGACATCGTCGACCGGATCGAGATGGTGCAGAAGGCCAGCGCGGCCATGGTGCGGGTGGCGAAGCTCCGGGCCGAGCAACCCTCGATCGTCGAGCCGGCCGACCCCCACTCCCCTCCCCCGGGTCCGCTGTCGGTTCGCTTCGACGGCGTCGACTTCGACTACGGCGACGGCCAGCCCGTGCTGACCGAGGTCGATCTCGATCTGGCCGCCGGCCGCACCATCGGCGTCGTCGGACGGACCGGCGGCGGCAAGAGCACGCTGTCACGGCTCGTGCTGCGGTTGGTCGACACCACGGCCGGCACCGTTCGACTGGGCGGGGTCCCGATCACCGACATCCCACTCGGCGAACTCCGGCACCGGGTGGCGCTCATCCCCCAGGAGGTACAGCTCGTCCACGGCACGATCCGTGACAACGTCACCCTGTTCGATGCCGAGCCCACCGACGCCGAAGTGGCCGACGCTCTCCGTCAGGTCGGTCTCGAGACACTGCTCGACGAGAGCGAGTCCGGGGAGGGCATCCACGCCCAGCTCGGCGGCGGTGGAACCGGGCTGTCGGCCGGTGAATCGCAGCTGCTCGCCCTGGCCCGGGTCTGGCTCCGCAAACCCGATCTGGTCGTACTCGACGAGGCGACCGCCCGGGTCGATCCGGACACCGAGGCCCGCCTTCAGATCGCCGTGGCCCGTCTGCTGGAAGGCCGGACCGCGATCATCATCGCCCACAGGCTCTCGACGCTCCGAGAGGTCGATGACATCGTCGTCGTGCACGAGGGGCGGATTCTCGAACACGGTCGTCGGGTCGATCTCGAGGCCGACACCGACGGCCGCTACCGCCGGCTCCTCGACCTCGCACTCGAGACCGAGAAGGCTTCCTCGTGACCGCCGCACCGGCCAAGCCCCAACAGGAGGACCATGTCGCCGTGTGGCGGCTGGCGTGGATGATCAGTCAGGAACGTCGTCGGGAGTTCTGGATCTCCTACATCACCTTCGTGTTGTTCTTCGCCTTCCCCGCCCTGCTCGGCTATCTCATGGGCGAGGCCTTCGACGCCCTCAGCGGTGGCGACACCCGACGGCTCTACTGGATGGCCGGTGCCCTGGCCGTGGCCGAGGTCGCCCGTCTGGCCATCCTCCACTGGGGTGCCGTGACGTTCACCCGTAGCTGGTATCTGATGAAGTCGCTGATGCAGGGCAACATGTTGATCGGCCAGGTCTCCTCGGGTGGGACCGACGCCGGGCAGCCGGTGGGCTCGGCCGGTCAGTCGGTCACCCGCTTTCGTGACGACACCGAGGATGTGGCGCTGTTCGTCGACGGCTGGCTCGACGTGAGCGGTGCCTTCGTGTTCGCCGTGATCGCGCTGTGGGTGATGGCGACGATCGACGCGGTGGCCACCGCGGTGGTGCTCGTGCCCATGGCCGCTGTGGCGGTGATCACGAAGATGCTCGACACCCGAATCAAGTTCTACCGCCGGGCCGATCGGGAGGCGACTGCGGCGGTGACCGGTCTGGTGGGTGACGTGATGGCCGGGGCCACCACCGTGAAGGTCAATGACGCCGTCGATCCCGTGCTCGCCCGGTTGCGCGGCCTCGTCGACGTGCGCCGCTACACGGCAACCCGGGACCGGGTGTTCGATGACGCGCTCCAGTCGGTCACGACCGGGTCCGGTGATGTGGCCATGGGCCTCGTGCTGATCACGGCGGCGGGGGCCATCGCATCCGGTCGCTTCGACCTGGGTGAGCTGGTGCTGTTCACGGTCTATCTCGGCTGGCTGGGGTTCTTTCCTCGGATGATCGGCCGGACCATCGCCCGGTTCAATCAGGCCACCGTGGCTTTCAACGGCATGCGGTGGCTGGTGGCCGGTCAGGATCCGGAGTGGGTGGCCCGTCACCGCCACCTCCCGGTGGCGAAGGCCGGGGCGGTCGAGCGACCGCAGACCGATCGGATTCCGCTGGTGGAACTGCACGTCGACGGGTTGACCGCCATCTACGGCGACGATGAGGCCGGGATCCGCGATGTGTCGTTCTCGGTGCCCCGGGGTTCGTTCACCGTGATCACCGGGCCGGTCGGTTCCGGGAAGAGCACGCTGCTCCGGGCGCTCCTGGGTCTGGCGTGGCAGGCCGAGGAGTCGTCGGGCCGGGTGCTGTGGAACGGTGTGGAGGTGGAGGATCGCGCCGCGTTCTTCGTGCCGCCCCAGGCCGCCTTCCTGTCGCAGGTGCCTCAGCTGCTGTCGGATTCGTTGTCGGACAATATCCTGTTGGGTGCCGAGATCGACTCGCCTCCCGGCCTCGACGACGATGATCCGCTGTGGTGGGCCTTGGCGGTGGCTTCGGTCGACGGCGATGTGGCCGAGATGACCGATGGCGTCGACACGCTGATCGGACCGCGAGGTCTGCGCCTCTCGGGAGGTCAGCGGCAGCGGGTCGCCGCAGCCCGCGCCCTCGTGCAACGGCCGGAGCTGCTCGTGCTCGACGACCTGTCGAGCGCCGTCGACGTCGAGACCGAGCTGCGGCTCTGGTCCAACCTGGCCGACTCCGACATCACCGTGATCGCCGTCTCGCACCGGAAGGTCGCCTTCGACCGAGCCGACCAGGTTCTGACGCTCGACGACGGCCGGTTGGTGTAGGCGGGCGGAGCTGCCCGGTTTATACCCGCGCCATACCCGACCGTCCTCATTTTCTCCTGCCAACAGCCCCGTTCCTGCCCGCATTTCCCCTTTGAGCGGGTTAGTATAGGGCCACGCACGCTGGTCGGAGGGGGTTGCGCCCCGAGTGGAGGACTTCGTATGCGCACCATCCCCGACTCGATCGTCGTCGGCATCGGAAAGGGCGGCAGCTGTAAAACCACCTTGGCCACCCAGCTGAGTGGAATTTGGGCGTCGGAGGGTAAGCGGGTTCTTCTCGCCGATCTCGACATGCAGGCGTCGGCCACCAAGGTGGTCGGTCTCGACCCGGATCAACACGGTGCCGGCCGTCATCTGATGGATTCGATCATGTATGGCGACGATCTCGTCACGGTGAAGGCGCGTGACAACCTCGATGTGGTGGCCGCCGGTCGGCACACCAAGACGTTGTCGAACCATCTCGTGACCGCCAGTGGGCCGGCAGAGGCCTTCGCACTCCCCTTCGAGAAGCTGATGGCCTCCGGTCGCTTCGATCGAATCGTTTTCGACCTCCCTCCATCGGGCTCATCGCGTCTGGCCGACATGGCCATGCAGACCGGTAAGTACCTCCTGGTTCCGACCAGCGCCGGTGTCGACAACATCGAGGGTTTGCGGGTTCTCGCCGGTGAACTCGACGAACTCGAGTCCGACATCCTGCTACTCGGCGTGGTGCTGATGAAGATCTCGGCCGGCGCCACCCGCAAACGAGCCGAGGCCCAGCGAGATATCGCGCAGATTCTGGCTGGGGTGGCCGATCCCTTCCAGACGGTCATTCGCGAGGCCGGAGCAGCCTACGACGACTCCCGAAAGGCCGGGCTCTTCCTCCACGAGTACGCCGAGTGGGCATCCACGATCTCGGTCCGCAACCAGATCCAGGGTCGGATCAAGATTCCAACAAATCTCCCCGATCTAGCACGAGAGTTCTACTCACTGGCCGATGAAGTCGACGATCGTATCGCTCTTGCCGAGCGACTGTTGGAGGGCGGCCGATGAGCGACAAGACGTTGGGAAGGGCTCGGGGTCTGAATTCGATTGCCGATCCGTCCGACTTCAAGGGGGCCCGGGGTCGCGGTCGGTCGCCGTCGGACGCTCCGTCCGGCAGCGAGACAGCCGCCCCTCCAGCGGAGAATCGCGGTCCCAACGTGACCGAGTCCAACAACGAGCCTGTGGCCACACCGCATCGTGCGGTGGTTCCCGGCGTGCAGCGAACACGACGTGAGTTGTCGGTTCCGATCCCGATCGCGGAGGCCGTCGACAAAACTGGCATCAACCCGGCCGATGTGGTGATGTCGGCCTACCGCAAGCACGGTGATGCGGTCTATGCCGGCACCGGTGGCCGCCTGGTCTCCCGGGGCCGCCGTCGGCTTCGCCTGTCGATCTCCGACGCCGAGTTCGACAAGCTGACCAGGCTCGGCCAGGCCCGGGGCTGGAACCGGTCGGAGACGGTTGCGGTACTACTCGCCCTCGACCTGCTCCCGGCCGAAACGATCACCGATTAGGCCCGTTTTGTACCCAGACACACCCGATTCATACCCGGAACACCCGCCTATCACCCTCGGTCTTCACCCAGATCCGGGTTCGTATGGGTCGATTGCTGGGAGATGTGGGGCGACTTCGGGTTGACTTCGGGTTGACTTCGGGTCAACTTGGGGCCGAAGGAGGGTCAAACAGGGCAGGAGCCCCGGCGTTGGCGTTGTCTCCCGGATCACGGCGCTCACAGGCCCGCTGTGGCCGTTCGGCAACAGCTCATGGCTTCCCACACCAGCTCATCCCCGTGCCGGCCATCTACGGCGCCTGCTCGAGCCTCTGACGACAAAGCGGGCCGTCCACCGGCCAGGGTCGGCACGCCAAGCCAGGACACCACCGAATCGGAACACCAACGAGTCGGCGCACCTCGATGTTCGAACCACGACCGATTCACACCCAAGAACACCCACCTATACCCGATCCGTAGCAGATAATCACCGATATATACCCAGTTCATACCAGTACATACCATCCGGAGGGGATAGAAGGGGATGGACAGCGGGCATTCGGGTCTAGAACGGTGCCGGCCGGGTGCCATCGGGTCTGAAGGAACGATCGGTCACGCTCGCCCACAGCCTGTGCAAATCCTTGTGCACCTTCGTACAGCTGTTTGGTAGGAGCGACGTTTCACGTGAAACATCGGCCTACGGACTCAGTCGCCGAGCAGCAACTGGAAGATCCGCGAGAGGTCGTCGTCGTCGGCGAAGTCGACGACAATCCGGCCCCCTCGAGCCGATTCGTCCACCCGGACCCTGGTGTCGAGGTGGTCGCTGAGCCGGCTCTCAACCTCCAACGCACCGGCCGACCGATTCTCCGGTCGCCCATTGGGAGAACCGGCCCCATCACCCGATCGGCGCTTGCGCCGGGAATCGGACCACGTCTGCGCCATCTCCTCCGCCTGGCGAACACTCAGTTGACCGGCCACAATCCGCTCGGCGAAATCAGGCTGGTCGAACGACGGCACCACGAGGACCGCTCGGGCGTGTCCGGCCGAGAGGTCCCCGGCAATGACCAGCCGCTGTACCGAAACCGGTAGCTGCACGAGCCGCAGTGTGTTGGTCACTGCGCTTCGGCTCTTGCCCACACGCTTCGCCACGTCCGCTTGCGTGAGACCGAACTCGTCGATCAGCTGCTGATAGGCGGCGGCCTCCTCGAGCGGATTCAGATCCGACCGATGGAGGTTCTCCACGATCGCCTCCTCCAGTGACCGAAGATCCGAGACGTCGCGAACGATCGCCGGCACCTTCGTCAGGCCAGCTCTGCGGGCCGCCCTCCACCGTCGTTCGCCGGCCACCAGCTCGAACTGAACGCCCGGATCGCGGTCGGCCTGTTCCTTCGCCAGCCGGCGGACCAGGATCGGCTGGAGGACGCCGAGCTCACGTATCGAGTCGGTCAGCGCGGCGAGCGCCGCCTCGTCGAACCGTCGCCGAGGCTGGAACTCGTTCGGTCGAATCGCGTCGACGGGAATGTGGAGCAGAAGGCCGCCGGAGGACCCGGTGACGCTGACCTCGGGCTGGGGGGAGCCGGGGGAGTGGGTCGACCGTTCAGGTTCGACCTGATGCCCGGGGACTTCCCCAACACCGACACTCTCTAGAACATACGTTCGATCAGGTTCGGGCGTCGGCTCGGCGAGCAACGAGTCCAGATCGGTCGACGTCAGATCGATGTCGGGCACGCCTTCTGAACCGGAAGCCACGTCGACCTCCGGCTCAGGATCCGTCGGCTGAACCCGCTGCCGCCGTCTGTCCCGAAACAGCACCCGCAGCCTCCCCGGCCACCTCACGGGCCAGATCGCGGTAGGCCTTCGCTCCCCGCGACGCCGTGTCGAACACCGTGATCGGCTGGCCGAAACTCGGGGCCTCCGACAACCGGACCGTGCGGGGAATGACCGTCTTGCACACCAGGTCGCCGAAGTGTTCCTTCACCTCGGCCGCCACCTGCGACGCCAGATTGGTACGGGCGTCGAACATCACCAACACGATGTGCGAGAGATGCAGATCGGCGTTGAGGTTACGTTGCACCAGATCGACATTGCGTAGCAGCTGGCCCAAACCTTCGAGGGCGTAGTATTCGCACTGGATCGGCACCAACACCTCGGCCGCGGCGGCCAGAGCGTTGACCGTCAGCAGTCCGAGCGAAGGCGGGCAGTCGATCAGGATCAGGTCGAAGTCGTCGGAGATCTTGGCGATCGCGTTCTTGAGTCGCATCTCCCGGCTGAAGGCCGGCACGAGCTCGATCTCGGCGCCCGCCAGCTCCAGGTTCGCGGGGGCCAGGAACAGGTTGCGAACGGCCACAGCCTCGATGGCATCGTCGAGCGGCACATCACGCAGCAGCACGTCGTACATCGACAGCTCCAGCGCACGGGGGTTGATTCCAAGCCCGGTGCTGGCGTTGCCCTGCGGGTCGAGGTCGATGATCAACACCCGATGACCCTGCTCGGCCGCGGCCGCACCGAGATTGACCGTGGTGGTGGTTTTGCCGACGCCGCCCTTCTGATTGGCGACGGCGATCAGCCGAGCCCCGCCCTGACCGGACGTTTCGGGCTTCGAACTGGCTTCCGTGGAACCCGTCTTGGTCACAGGATCAAACCTACTACGAACTGGGCGATCCTCCCCGTCTCCCTCCCCGAATTAACCCCCGAACACACCCACGCTCAGAACAGGGGAGTGCGCTGCTGGATCTTGGTTCGTCGAGGGTAGCGGTCGGCCATCTCGCCCGTCCGACGCAAGACCACGACACCGGACCGGGGGCCCGGCACCGCATCCGGCTCATGGGTCAGCCCCACGGCGGCCAGCGGTCCCTCTGGCCACTCCCGTTCCTCGGGGGGCTCGCTGATCACCAACCGCCCACCGGGTCGCAGCAGCGGTGCCCCGCATTCGACCGTCGTCGCCGGCGGGCCGAAGCCCCGAGCCACCACGGCGTCGAAGCGGAACCGGGCCCGACTCTCGTGACCGATCTCCTCCGCCCGACCGCACCACACTTCGATCCGATCGGCGACCTGGAGTCGACCGGCCGCCCAGACCAGAAAGGAGCAGCGTTTCCGGATGGCATCGACCAGAACCGCCCGCCATGTCGGTCGAGCAACCAGCATCGGAAGACAGGGCAGCCCGCCGCCGGCGCCGAGATCGACGAAACGTAAACCGCCGCCGTCGGACTCGGCGCTCAGCTCATCGAGAGGCGCGAGAAACCGAGCGGCATGATCGATGTGATCGGAGACGGGACCGGGCCCGAGGAACCCGAGGCGTTTCGACTCCTCGAGGACCTCGATGAGCGCCCCGCTACCGGACAGACCCTGCCCTATTCCTCTTCGTCGGACCCGGATCCGTTGGAGGAGACCGGGATGACAACGACCTTGCGGCGTGGCTCGGTGCCGACGGAGCGGGTCTCGACCCGGGCGTCCTCGACGAGGGCGTCGTGGATCGACTTGCGGTCGGCCGGCGACATCGGCTCGAGGGCGACCTCGACGCCGTTGTCGACGGCGTTGTCGGCCGCCTTCCTGGCGAAATCACCGAGAGCGGCCGCTCGCTGCTTGCGATAGCCGCCGACGTCGACCCGAATGCGGATGTTGCTCGGCGCGGCCCGCTGTGACGACACCCGGGCCAGCTCCTGGATGGCGTCGAGCGTACGACCCTTCGGCCCGACCATCAGGCCGTGCTGCCCCTCCACCGTGGCCACCATGACATCGGTTTCGGACGTGTCGATGTCGACATCTCCCTCGAGCCCGAACGCCTCGGTGAGTCCACCGAGGAATGACCGTAGATGTTCTGCAACCTCTTCCACCGGTGTCTCCTCTTTGTTGTTGTCGGCGGTGTGCTTCTTGTTGTTCTTGGCGTCCTGGGCCTTGCCGCCATTGCCGCCGCTGTTCGAGCCCGAGCGCTTCGATCGGCGCCGACGACGGGACGAACCCCCGCCCCCGGCACTCGAATCCGATCCGCCGTTGTCACCGCGACCGCTACCGCCGGAGCCCGAGCCCGAGCCGGAGCCGGAGCCGGTGTCGGCCTTGGCCGGCGTCGCCGCTTTGGTGGCCTTCTGTTTCGCGCCACCCGACCCACCACGGTTGCCGTTGTTCGACGAGCGCCCGCCGCGATCGTTCGGGCGACCACGACGGCTTCGATCACCGCGTGACTTGTCGCCTCGCCCTCGACGGTTGCGGCCTCGCTCGGTCTTCGGCCGGATGGCTTTCGGCTTCACCCTGGCCTCGACCCGTGCCGTGCCTCGTACCCGGCCGAACAAACCCTTGCTCGGCTCCTCCAGAACGACGATTTCCGCTTCCGACTCGTCGACCCCCAGGTTGTCGAGGGCGAGATCGATGGCCTCCGGAAGTGTCTTTGCCGTTGTCGTGACCCATTCCACGTTGTCAATACCTCTTCATTACTCGTGCTGTCGTCGGGTGAACGTCGGCGGGACCGACGTCGATGGCGGCTTGCGGCCTACCGCTTCCGCCTGTTCTTCCTCGACGACGATGGTTTGGTGCCCTTGGGTGTCACGCGGCTCGACGCCGCTGACGATCCCGTCGAACCCGATTCGGACGCGGCCGATCGGCGGGCTTGGATCTTTGCTTTGCGGGCCCTTCGCTCGGCCCACTGTTTCTCCCGATCGATGGTGCCGGACCCGTCGGATCCGTCACCGTTGCTGTCGGGGGAACCGTCGGCGGATCGGTTCGCTCCGGCCGCGGCGGCCTTCTCGCCACCACCCTTGCCGTTGCTCGACGCCGCGGACTTGCCGCCTTTGCCCCCCTTGCCGGAGCCGCCCTTCGCCGAGCCGCCCTTCCCGGCTTTGGGCTTCGGAGACGAGTCGGCTCGGTCGCCCTGCTCGTCGTCCTCGTCTTCCTCTTCGGCCTCGGCCTTCTTCTGCTCCGCCTGGTCCTTCAGCATCTGGGCCCCGGGGGCGTCACCGGTGTAGAGCGACCGGGTGATGTAGGCCTGCTGACCGATGCGGAACAGGTTCGACGTGGCCCAGTAGAGCACGAGGCCGGCCGGGAACACGAAGCTCCACGCACCCGACATCAGCGGCAGAATCTTCAGCAGTTGCTGCTGGGTCTGCTGCTGCGGGGTCAGCGTCTCGTTGGGATTCCGGCGGGCGGAGATCTGCTTCTGCTGGTAGTAGCTGGATCCGACGACGAAGGCGATCAGGACCAGGTAGGGGAGTGAAGTGACGAAGTTGGCCTGGACGACATCCCAGGTGCTGAGGGCCAGGTCGAACGGTCCGAAGTCCATCGACGTGCGGCCGTCGGTGAGGTCGACGTACATCTGCGAGTCGTGGTCGAGATACTGCGGATCGAACGACTCGGGATTGATCTCGGTGGCCCGACCGGTGAGCTCCCGGGCCTGGTTGGCGGCGGCGTAGAACGGCTTGTCGGATACGCGACGGGCCAGGCCCCGCAACACGTTGAACAGCACGAGGAACACCGGCAGCTGGGCCAGCATCGGCAGGCAGCCGCCGACGGGGTTGACGCCCTCGGCCTGATAGAGCGCCATCATCTCGGCCTGCTGCTGTTGCTTGTCGTCCTTGTACTTCTTCTGCAGCTCGCGCAGCTTCGGCTGCAGCTGGGTCATCTTGATGGTCGACTTGGTCGCCTTCAGCGTGAGCGGCATCAGCACGACCATCACCGTCAACGTCAACAGGATGATGGCGACGCCGATCGATCCACCGACCAGCGGCAGCTCGTAGAACACGCCCAGGAGGCGGGCGACCGATCCGAGGCTGACGTCTATCAGGGTGTCGAACATGGTGAGGGTTCCTCATTGGATGGGGAGGTGGGGGCCGACGTTCCGTCGTCGAGCACCGGTACTGGGTCAAGGCCGTGGGACCCCAAGGGATGGCAGCGACCGAGGCGGCGGAGGGCCAGCCATGAGCCCTTCAGTGGGCCGAAGCGTTCGATGGCCTCGGCCGCATACTCCGAACAGGTGGGCAGGTAGCGGCAGCGGGGGGTGCGGACGGGGGCGGTGTATTGGTAGGCCCGGATCAACCCGAGCAGGGCTCTCTTGATCAACGCCATCATGTTGTGGACTCCGTGGCCCCATCGGCCCGCGCCGCCGACAATCGAGTCAGGCAGGTGGTGATGTCATCCACGAGTCGGGCGAACGGCGTGGAGAGCAGGCCGCGGTGGCCCGACAACAAGAACGCCCCGTCGAGGCGGAGCGCTGGCGTGGTGGTGGAGTGATGGTCGACCCATGATCGGGCGAAGGCGTCCCGTAACCGACGGCGGGCCCGGTTGCGTTCGACCGCCGAGCCGAACCTGCGGCTGAGCGCGAAGGCGACCTGCGGCGTCGATTCCATCGGGATATCGGTGGCCGCGTGGTCGAGATAGGTGAGGCGGACGGCTCCGTGAGACACTCGGTGACCTCGGTCGCGCAGTTCGGCGAAGATTCGCCGACGGCGGATCGAAGCGATCACGCACTCAGACGCTTACGACCTTTGGCCCGGCGGGACTTGAGCACGGCGCGACCGCCGCTGGTGGCTTTACGAGCGCGGAAGCCGTGTTTGCGGGCCCGCTGCAGGTTGTTCGGTTGGAAGGTGCGCTTTGACACGGATTCTCTTCTCCAGCATCTTAGACGGTCCCAACCTCGACCCATCCCGTGGGGAGCGGGGCGCTTGTGGCGCTGCTCTCGGGCGATGCTCGTGCGGCGTGGTGAGCGTTCGGCCACGGTGGCGAGCGGGGGGCTCGTCGCTTCTGAATAATACGGTGTAACTACCGTTCCGACGCAGCCTCAGGTGTCGCCTGACACCGAGCGCGTCGAAGTCCCTTTCAGGCTACGGCTAACGGTGCTTGGTCCCAACTCGAGCCGCTCAACGTGCGGACCCGTAGAGCGGCAGGCGCTTCCACAGGATCCGACCCGCGGCAATGATCACCACCATGGCGACAACCGTGGTCAGGAGGGCGACCGCCAACCAGTCGCGCTCACTGCGAGGCTGTCGAGCCACGAGCGTCTCGGTGGCCGGACGAGGCGCAACGACCGCCTCGTGTTCGGGGCGGATCTGCAGGTCACTGACGACCACCTGGTAGGGGCGGGCGGTGACGTCGATGTCGACGGGCACAGTGACGAGGTCGGAGGCGGGCGGTGCGGTGATGTCGTCGCTGTCGGCCCGCAGCGTGTGGTCTCCGACCACGGCCAGGCCAATCGCCACCGCAACCGCCGCCACGACTGCTCCGACTCTGCTCGCGCTTGGGCGCGGAGCCGCGGCTATCGGTTTACTGGACGTTGATCCGACGGCGAACGGTGGATCGTGCCGCCCATCGTCGCTCGTGCCGTTCCCGCCGCTCACACCTCCCACGGTAGCATCCGGGGTGCGCCGCGTTCGGCGCTACCCGGATCCCGTGGTGACCGGATCGAGCCAGGAGCACTGGCCGAATGCGTCGGTTGACCGGCGCTCGGTTTCGTTGGTAGCCGTTCGCATGTCGACCGCGTACGAACGCCACTGACCGGCCAGATACTCGATCAGATCGGGTGGTGCCTCGAAGGACGTCATCTGGTCGACAACATCGGTGATCACCAGGTGGTCGGGCGATTCGTCCAGCACGGCGATCGCCTCGGGATTCCCGGTCTCGACCCAGTCCAGGACCCACGCACAGTAGAGCACCATGGCAACGTTCTGTGCCTCGTCCACCGCCATCGGCGGGCCCTCGTAGAGCCAGGCGAGATCCGTGCCGTTGGGAAGGCCGACGTCGCCGATCCACCGGTCGAGCAGGGTGGCCCGGTCCTCGATGTCGAGTCGGTTCTTCGGCAGATCTTCGAAGGCGACCGGTTCGAGGGCCTCGACGATGGCCCGCAATTCGTTGATCGCCATGGGTTCGGAATCGGCGGCCCACGGCGGGGCTTCGAAGATGTGGACCCGGTCGTCGGTCAAGACGAGCGCACCCGGCCAATTCGCCTGCCGGTAGCCGGGAACCAGCCATACCGTGTTGCCTCCGATGGTGGTCTCCACGATGCCGGGGCGATGTCGGAACATCATCGTGGCGGCGTATTCACCGTCCTCTCGGTCTTGCGAATTGACCTCGAGCGTGGTTTCAGGGCCGGCCCGAAGCGTGTAGGAGATGGTGATACGGGGCCCGATGTCGGTGGTCGGGCGGACGAACCGGTACGGATCCGGTAAGGCCCCGTCGTCGAGTTCGACGCCGCTGTCGGTTGCGCCGATGATCGCGTCGGTGATGGCCAGCAGTTCGTCTTCGGGGATCCCGACGGCGCCGATCGCAATGCTCCCCCCGTCGATCCTGAAGATGGCCGTCAGGTTCTCGGGGTTGTCGTCGTAGCCGATCCGGACGATGCGCCCAGTCGGCGATGAAACATCACGATGGGTGGTGGGGCCGTCGGCGTAGTCGAGCGTGTCGAGGCCGAGGTTGACGGTGACCTGGGCGAGCGGGCCCAGCGGCCCCTCCGGCGTTTCGATGTAGAGGGGTCTGACAGAAGGTGAGATTCCGGTCGACATGATGCCGTCGAGCTCCCAACCGGCGGGAACCAGGATCGATCCGGATCCAACCGCACCGCCGTCGCCGTCGGGTCCGGGTTCGGGGGTCGACGTTGGGGTGGGTGTCGGAATCTGGTCGGCTTCGTCGACCGAGTCGATGGTGTCGAGCTGGACGGTGTCCGATTGACGCAGGGACGTGAGGAACAGACCAACGGCGCCTGCGATCGCCACGAGCACCGCCGTGCCGGCCAGCCGCCGGTTGCGACGCCCTCGACTCGCGGCTTTCCGCAACTCGCCGGTCTCCGGTGGACGGTCGACCTCCACCGAGGCCTCGGTCAGCAGTTCTGCCAGATCTGCGGTCATGACGTGATCTCCGATGGGTCCGGTTCCGGGCTGGGCTGCTCGAGATCACCCCGGGCCGCGGCCAGCCCGGCCGAGCAGAGCGACTTGACGGTGCCTTCGGCCACCCCCATCACCCCGGCCGCCTCCCGAACCGACAGCCCGGCATAGTATCGGAGCACCACGGCGAGGCGTTGGCGGTCGGTGAGCGCATCGAGCAGCGCCAGGGCTTCGACCGCGTGGTGGTCGTAGTGAACCTCGGTCGGGGCGATGAGGTGACGTCGGCGGAGCACCGTCTGTACCCGACGCCACCGGGAGTGCGAGAGGTTCACGGCGATCCGCACCAGCCAGCTCCATGGGCTGCCCATCGATCGCACCGCCGACCAGTTGTCGACCAGCCGGATCATGGCCTCCTGGGCCAGCTCCTCGGCATCGTGAGGAGCGCAGCCGCGGAACCGCAGCACGCCGATCAGGCGGCCGTAGTGATCATCGATGAACTGCTGGAGGTCCGCCTCGTGCATACACCACTACAACACGCACGACGGCCACGATCGGTTCATGGGCACCGGTCCGGGCGTCGCCATTCACCCGCTGAGGCGCTAAAAGCCGCACGCCATCCGCCGACCGGAACGACGATGACGTCGCTCCGCCGTATCGCCGCTCTCGCCCTGATTCTCTTCGTCGTCACGCCCGGCACGCTGACCGGGCCAGCGGAGGCCGAGGCTGCCGTCGTCACACCGAGTGCTTCGGCCGTCTCACCCGGAGTGTCCGGATCGATCACCCGGCTCTACCTGGCCGTGTTCGAGCGGGAGCCCGACCCGGCCGGCCACCGGTACTGGGTGGACCGTTATGTCAACGGCGTCGCGCTGTCCAACGTCGCCGAGGAGTTCATGGCGTCGGACGAGTGGCGACGCAAGATCGGCGATGTCGACGACGCCACCTTCGTCTCGCTCCTCTACACGAACGTGCTCGACCGCAGGCCCGACGCCGCGGGGCACCGTTACTGGGTGGCCCGAGCGGCCGCAGGTCTGTCGAGAACCGAGATGTTGCTGTGGTTCTCCGAGGGCGCCGAGTTCGTTCGCCGAACCGGCACTGCGCCGCCGGTCCCGCCGCCGTTTCCATCGCTTCCCCCCAACTCGGGCTCGGGCCGGCGGATCGTCTACGACGACTCGGCCCAGCGGGTGTGGATCGTGGAGGCGAGCGGCACCCTCCGGGACTCCTACCTCGTGTCGGGTAGGGCCGGCGTGCCCAACCCCGGCGTCTACCAGATCTACTCGAAATCGGAGAAGGCGTGGGCCGGACACGACGGCATCACGATGAACCACATGGTCCGTTTCGCCCACGGCCGCAGCCTGGCCATCGGCTTCCACAGCATCCCCCGGTACGCAAGCGGGGCGCCGATGCAGTCGACCGCCCAGCTCGGCACCTACCAGTCGGCCGGCTGCGTGCGCCAGGCCGATCACCAGGCGGCGGCCCTGTACCACTGGGCTCGCATAGGCGACACGGTCGTCGTCGTCCCCTGAGCCACCGACCTATCCGAGGATTTGCTCGTCCACGACCCGTTTAGGGGTCGTAGAGCCGCAAAAGAAGCGACGGTCGAGTCGGGTGGGTCCCGGTCAGTCGACCTGGTCGTCGGATGGCTCGTCGATGATATGCATGGCCGCCTGCTCGGCGGTCGGTCCGGCATCGGGATCGCCTTCGCCGGTCATCGCCAACGCCTGGGCCTCGTCGTCGACGAGATCACCCTCGACGGCCGGATCACCGGCCGCCGGTTCCATGAGGATCGGCGGCGGCGCGTCGACGGCACCTTCGATGGCGCTGGCCCCTTCACGGGCCACCCGGGTGGTGAGGTTGTCCTGCGCGGTCTCGCTGTTGAGCAACGCCGGGTCCTCGACACCCCACGAGTTCTCGGGCGGAAAGGCCTCATCGATGCCTGGTAGGCCCTCGTCGTCGAACTGGTTGGCGTTCATGCTGTCGGACGGGTCGGTCGGGGTGCTCATGACCGAACTCTACCCGGCTGGCAGCTACCCAACCCCGCCATCGGCACTCCCGGGTTCCTGGCCACGGCGTGACCAGCCGGGATACAGTTTCTCTGACGGACACAGGCGACGGAACAGGTCGTGAGACGGACCGCTGTCGGCTTCATTGCCGATGTCGGACAGGGAGGTGACACAGAATTTCTCTCGACGACGTCTCGCTGGGTGATTGCGCTCGGCGCCTCGTCGATTCGGTCGACGCCGATCCGCGGAGCGCGTTCGACGAGGCAACGACCCTGCTGGCAACCGCGCTCGACGACGGCGATCTCGGCGCAGCGTCGATACTGGAACGGGTGCGTGGAACGAGTCTGAGGCTTGTCGGCGATCTGTCGGGCGCCGAAGCCGCACTCCGCAGAGCCGTCGACCTCGGTCGGCGCGCCGGTTCGCCGGTGCTGACCGGGGAGTCGCTGATGAGCCTCGGTGTGGTGGAGGCGTTCACCGGCAGAACAAGCGAGGCGCTTGCCACCTTCGACGAGGCGGAGCGTTCTCTGGACGGAATCGAGGCGGCCCGGGTGGTGTTTCAACGTTCGAGCATCCACTACCGGCTCGGCAACTACGACGAGGCGTTGGCGCTGATGAACCAGTGCCTACCCATCTTCGAGCAGGCCGACGATGTGCGCCACATGGCGCATACGCGGTCGAACCGGGGCGTCGTGCTCGGCTACATCGGCGATCTGAAGCGGGCACAGCACGACCTCGAACGAGCACGGGAACTCTACCGGGCCCTCGATTTCTCGAGCGCAGGGGCAGTCGTGGTTCACAATCTGGGTTGGGTGGCGGTTCGAAGCGGCGATCTGGCGCACGGGCTCCAGTTGTTCGACGAAGCGGCGACCGAACTCGAGCGGCTCGACCGCCCGAGCCCGGAGCTGTCGTTGGACCGGTGCGAGGCACTCATTGCCGCCGGATGCCCGCAGGAGGCTCGCCCGATCGCTCGGTTCGCCGCCGACGAGTTGGCGGGGAACGGCAACCTGCTCGAAGCAGCCGAGGCCCATCTCATGGAGGCCGGTGTTGCGCTCGAGTGCGGCGACGGAGCGGGGGCCCACGACGCGGCCGCCCACGCCACCCGCCTCTTCGTCGACCACGACCGACCGGTGTGGGCCGCAGTGGCCGAAGCGACGCTCCTGCACGCCCGGTGGTTGACCGGGAGCATGGAACCCGACGATCTCAACCGTCTGATCGCACGGGCCGAGGCGCTTCACGAGGCCAACCAGGTCTTCGCCGCCCGTAACGCATTCCTCGTCGCCGGTCGGGTCAGCCTCGCGTGGGGTGACGTGGATCGAGCCGCCGACCTGCTCGACCGCATCGCCGCCGCCCGAGCCGAGGGTCCGGTCGAAATGCGGCTCCAGGCCTGGCTGGCAACGGCGCTCGTTCGCCTTGCCCGCGACGATCGGCGGGGCGCCGCGGCAGCAGCGACGGCCGGAGTGCGGCTGCTGACGACCTATCAGGCCGCCCTCGGGGGACTCGATGTGCGGGCACTGATAGGGGTCCATGCCTCGGAACTGTTCGACATCGGCCTCGATCTCGCGTACAGGTCCCGACGCATCCCGCGGATCTTCTCCTGGGCCGAGCGCAGCAGGGCTCGCGCCGTGCGCTATCCGCCCGTCCAGCCCCCCGACGACGATCAACTGGCCGAAGACCTCGAGGAACTTCGGCGGATTTCCCATCGGATCCGGGAGGCGGAGGCCGACGACCGTTCAGCCGTCGCGGCCCGTTCGCAACAGCGTCGGACCCAGGACCGTGTCGTCGAGCGAATGCGGCGAACATCCGGCGGCGGAGCCGACCAGGCGATCCCCCTGGCCGACCTCGTGGCGCTGCGAGCGGAACTTGGTGGTCGGACACTCGTGGAGTTTGTGGTCATCGGCGACCGTCGGGTCGCCATCGTCGTCACCGACTCGCGCTCGCGGCTCGTGGACGTGGGTGCTGCCGGCGACGTCGACGCATCGATCCTGGCCCTGCGGAAACGTCTGCGCCGTTTGGCCGTGCGGCCGTCCTCCGCATCGAACGAAACGCTCCTCCGGTCGATCCGGAGTGGGGCTGCCGAACTCGACGATGCGCTGCTCGCAACCATCGGGTTGGAGCTCGGTGCGGGCGATGCCGCCGAGACCGAGTTGGTGATCATCCCGTCTTCTGACCTCGAGGGTCTGCCGTGGAGCCTCCTGTCACAGCCTCGCGGGCGACCACTGGTCGTTGCTCCATCGGCGAGTTCCTGGTTGGCCACGCAACGGCGCTCGACGATCGATCGTGAACGCCCGGACGTGGTCGTGGTTGGCGGTCCGGACATCGAACTGGCCACCGAGGAGGTTCAACGGGTCGCCGACGTCTACGGGGATTGTCGAACGCTGATCGGCCCGGCGGCCACCGCCGCCGATGTGTGCGGCGCTCTGGACGGATGCGACATCGCCCACGTCGTGGCCCACGGCTCAGTGGCGACCGAGAACCCGCTGTTCTCGAGTCTTCGCCTCAACGATGGGCCGCTCTTCGCCTACGATCTCCAGCGGTTACGTCGACCTCCGAAGCTCCTTGTGCTCTCAGCCTGTAACGTCGGCGCCACGCGGGAGATCGCCCCGGGGGAGGCATTGGGGATGGCGTCGGTGTTCCTGGCGATGGGAACCCGCACCGTCGTGGCCACCGCAGGCTTGCTGCGTGACAGCGACAACACAGTACGCGTGGCCGAGGAAATCCATCGTCGCCATCGTGCCGGGTCGAGCGTCGCGGCCGCCGTCTTCGCGGCGCAGAGCGAGGCGGACCGGCGAGGAGCGCCGGTGAGCATCGACTGCCTGGGCGGCGGCTGAGCAGGCGGGCTACAGGCGAAACCAGTCGGTGTGCAACGTCCGTCCGTCGCCGGCGCGACAGGTGATCCGCACCGGTCCTTCGGTCAGCTCGCCAACGTGGAACTCCCCAAGCCGGTCGGTCTGGATGGTGATCGACTCCGCCACCCGGTGCACTGTGACCGTAACATCGTCGGCTCCGTCGACCTGGCCGGTGAGTTCGATCGTCGATCCCGGTGTCCAGTCCACGTCAAGCGTGAGACCGCTCTGGTTGAACGTCATCAGCATCGCCTGTGCAGCACCGGCCGAGCTCGAACGTACACCGGCGAGGGCGTCATCGGCCATGGAGCTGTAGACGAGTTCAGCCAGCTCCTCCTCGAGCCGAGGCAGGTGGAAGACGTCGATGGCGTAGGCCGAGAGCGCCGCCGGAGGTCGACTGTCACCGAGGAGTTCGCCGACCATGGACTCCAGCTCATCGTCGGTCGGCGAGGTCATGGCGTTTGCTGGAGCAGCGCTCGGAGTTTGGTCAGGCATCGCTGACGGGTCGGACCGATGGAGCCCACCGGCATGTCGAGTTGCACCGAGACAGTGGCGTATGACGGCGGGGGATCCATCGTGAGGAGGGACAGCAGGTTGCGGCATTCGATCGACAGTGCAAGAAATGCTCTGCGCACCCGACCGCGCAGCTCGCCCACCAACAACCCCTCGTCGGTGTCGTCGACCGAACGTTCCCGCGTCAGCTGTTCCGGATCTTCCCGTGGCTGCTCGCGGTTGCGACGGCGGATCACATTGACCGACTCCCGGTCGGCGATCGTGGAAATCCAGCCGGCGAACCGCTTCGGGTCGTTGAGCGTGTCGAGTTTGGTCGCCACCTTCAGCCAGGTGGACTGGCAGGCGTCCATGGCGTCGGCGTCACTCAACTGGTACGAGCGGGCCACCCTCCACACGAGGTCCTCGAACTCCTGCACCAACTTCGTCCATGCCGCCTCATCGCCACCACGCGCGCCGATGACCAGTTCCTCGACCTCGGTCATTGGGCGAGTATAGGTGGTGTTCATGACGCGGAGCAGGTGCTGGACTTGAGCATGGCCACAGCCTGCGTCTTGCTCTCACCGGCGGCGAGTAGATCGACGAGTTGGGCCGTGATGTGGGGCGTGGCGAACGACGTGCCGCTCCAGATGGCGGCGCCGTCGAAGAGACCGACGTCACCACTCGTGTATTCGTACTCACCTGACGGGTAGTGGCTTCGCACATCGGCGCCGAGGGCGCAGGCCGCGCCGGCGGCTGGAAGCTTGTTCGACCAGGCGGCGACAGCGCCCTGCGCATCGAGCGCCATCACACCGACGACGCGATCGCTGAAGATCGAGTCGCTGGTGAAGGCGGCGGGCCAGAACGCCGCCGTGTCGAGACCGTCGTTACCCGCAGCGGCGACGACCACGACATCGTCGGCGGCAAGCTTGGTCATCGCCGCAACCAGACCGGGCGGAACATCGTAGTCGGCGACCGCAGGAGGATCGTCCGTCGGCTCGTTCCGGAGGCAGGTGTAGGCTCCGAGCGACAAGTTGAGGACATCGACATCGGTCGTGTGTTTTTCCGCGTTCACGGTGACCAGCAGCTCCCAGTCGGACAGCATGCTCAAGTCGGAACCGGTGGGGAACTCGATCGGCTCGATCGAGGCGGCCGACGTCAACTGGGAGATGACTCCGGACACGAACGTCATATGTCCCGACGACAGTTTCATCGGTGACGTCGCCGGGGCGTCGCTGTCGAACACCACAACCCCGACCGGTTCGCCATCGCCACTGGTGGCGGGTTGGCGCAGGCGACCGGGGTCGGCGGGGACCGGTTCGTTCACCGGCGAGTGCTGGGAGCCAGGCGTTCGGAAAAACACATAGTTCGGCCAGCTCGGCAAGCCCTGGGCGGTGAGGATTCGTGATACCACCAACGGATCGAAGTCGAACTGCTGAGGCCGCTCCTCGCCGTCCAACTGCTCGTCATCGACTGATTGTTCGATGCGGAAGAGGTGAATCTCATCCTCCGGCTCGTCGATTTCGTAGATCGCTGCGAACGTCTCGCGGAGTCCGTCGACGGCCACCGTCCCCACGTCGAGTACATCGATATTCAAGGCTTGGAGCGCTTCCCCCACTTGGCCTTGATCGGCCACCGTGAGAATCTCACCTTGGCGGTAGAGCGCGAAAATGTCTCTTTCGCCGTTGTCAGCCGTGACGGTGAAGGCCGGCGTTCCGGGGATCGGCTCCTCGAAGGACTCCATGGATCGACAGGACGTCGAGTTGCCGAGAACGTTGGCCGGGTACGACGCTCGTCGGTTGGCGCGGATGGCATTGGCCATGGCCGGATCACCACCTGCCGGTCGGTCGGCGACCGGGTCACAGTCGGTCGCCTCGTCGGCAAGTAGTTCCAAGTCATCGGGAGGGTCGGTTGCGTCGTCCGGGGTCGCCCCTGTGGGCGATTCGCAGAGGTACGACGATTCGTCACCGTCGCCGTCGGTGTCACCGCCCGAGTCGTCATCGGCATCCTCTTCATCTTCACCAGTGCCGTCGTCGTCGGTCGTGTCACTGGTGTCTTCCGTCGTGTCACCAGTATCGGCGTCATCGTCGCCGTCGTCGCCACCGCACGCTGCGGCCATCATCGCCAAGGCGACGAGAACCGCCAAGAGCCTGAGGAACCTGGTCGCGTGATTTTGTTTTCCGCTCATAGCCGCCTGACGCCTCGTTTCGTAGGTTGATACATATTCGGGGCGCAGCCGACCACCGCCGAAGACACCTCGGTGCCGGTGGCGGTGCGTTCGGCGTCCGTACATGGGACGCCGCTCCCCCCTCCTCAATCAAAGCCGCCCGGTGGGATGGTCGTCAACCAGCTCGGGCGTTGCGTTCACCCGGGGTTCGACGATACGGCCGTTGAACGCCCCGGCGACGACCACCAACCCGACAGGGGTCGATCGTCTAGACTTGGCAGCTGACCAACGGAGGGCGTCGATGTCGGACAATCCTTATCACAGCGGCCAAGACAACGACCGCGACGATTACCTCGGGGGATCGACCCAGGACGGTGGGGAGCCTTCCAACCCCCCACCATCACCGCCCGGCCCGCCTCCTACGACGACTCCAGCGCCGCCACCGCCGCCACCCGGTTCGACGCCCGCGCCTCCGACCTACACTCCGGCCACATCACCCCCTCCCGGGTCCCCACCGCCGACCTACACACCCGCCGGGTCACCCCCTCCCGGGTCACCACCCCCGACATACACACCCACCTACACGCCCACCTACACCCCCGCCGGATCACCCCCGCCCGGTTCGGCACCGCCGCCACACCATCTGAGCGCGCCACCGCCCGGCTCTGCGCCGCCCCCGCCTCCCGGCGATGCGCCGCCTCCGCCGCCTGGATCCGATTCCAATCTCCCCCCGATGGCGGCACCACGGCCCGGTGGGGGAGGGATGAGCACGATCGCCAAGGTGCTGCTCGGCGTCGGCGGATTCGTGGTTCTGCTGTTCCTTGCCCTCTTGGCGATCGGCGCCCTGCTGGAGACTTCGAGCAGCATCGGCGTCGCCTCGATCGAGCGAGGTGAATGCTTCGCCGACTTCGGTCAGTTCGAGGTCGACGCCACCGGGACCGGCGAGGTCAGCTCCGTCGATCGCATCGAGTGCGCGGAGGCCCATGCCCTCGAGGCCTACTACGTCGGACCGGCCTATGAGAGCTACGACGAGTATCCCGGTGACGAGGAGATCGATGACGTCGCCATCACCTCGTGCCGGCAGCGATTCGAGCGGTTCGTCGACTTCGAATGGGAGACGTCGGATCTCGACTTCTGGTGGCTCACGCCGACTCCGTCCGGCTGGGATCAGGGCGATCGGGAGCTGGTGTGTCTGGTCGGCGACACCGACAAGGAGCTCACCGTTGGCACGCTCGAGGGCGCCGGTCGCTGACGGCCGACGGCGCTGTCGGGCGATCGGGCGGTCCGCCCACGGGGTGCCGGCGGCACCGGTGTCGTCCCAAGCTTTTCCACAGTGGGGGGTGGGCACGACGGCGCGCGCCTGCTAGCGTTCTCTATCCACAGCTAGGAATAGTGGAGTGGGGCAGACGGGCGAACAGAAGCGATGTCCGGCGTCTGAATCCGGTCTTCAATTTTGATCCGGAGACGGAAGTCGGGTGAAGATAACACAAGCTCCGAAAGAAGCCTAAATTACAGGGATGGCATTTGCCAGCCTTTCCTGAAAGTTTTTCCTCTCTCCTCCTCGACCCCGGCTGTGGACAAGTATGTGGACAATGGGGAGAAACGCCGCACATGGAGATGATTTGCATGCGTCGGAGGGAGTGGCGGTGGACTCGAGCAAGCGACATTCGGGGCGGTAATTCACCCTTTTCCACGAGATATCCACAGGTTGTGTGCGGCGGACGCGACACCTCCGTCTTCTTGATTTCGCCACCAGGACTCCGCCGATGACCGCCGCCCAAGACCTCTGGACCTCCGCGTCCGAACTGTTACGCAGCCAGGTATCCGAGGGGGTGTGGCAGTCGACGTTCGCCCAGCTGAGCCCGGTTGAGCTCAAGTCCAACCGCCTCATCCTCGGCATGCCGAACGGCATCATCCGTGACGCCGCCTTGCAGGGGCGGCGTTACCGACCGCTGGTCGAAGACGCTGTGACCGAAGCCGCCGGCCACGATGTCGGCGTCGACTTCCAGCTCACTGTTCCCACCCTCTTCGACGACGATGCCGGGGCCGACGGCTCCACCATCGATCTGCGCGACGGGCAACCGTCCGCCGACGGCGAACCAGTGTCCGGCGACGGTGAATCCACGTCGGCTCAGACGAGCCCGATCGGGGGGGCCGGCAACGGGGGAGGGGCGGCCACGGCGGTAACCGCCGACACCCTGCAGGCCGGCGTCAACAACGGCTCCGACGACCCCGAGGAGCGGTACACCTTCAAGAACTTCGTGACCGGCCCGTCGAACCGGTTCGCCATCGCCGCCGCCCTGTCGGTGGCCGAGCGGCCCGGTGGTTCCTACAACCCGCTGTTCATCTACGGGTCGGCCGGTCTGGGCAAGACCCACATTCTGCGCGCCATCCAGCACTTCATCAACGATCTGGAGCCGCAGAAGAAGGTGCTGTACGTGTCGACCGAGACGTTTCTGAACGAGTTCGTCGACTCGATCAAGAACTCGTCGGGCAACGACTTCAAACGGCGCTACCGCCAGATCGACGTGCTGCTCGTCGACGACATCCAGTTCATCGAGGGCAAGGACCGCCTCCAGGAGGAGCTGTTCCACACCTTCAACGATCTCTACGGCGCCAACTCACAGATCGTGCTGTCATCGGACCGGCCACCGGACGCCATCCCCACCCTGGAGGATCGCCTGCGCAGCCGGTTCATGATGGGGCTGCTGACCGATATCCAACCGCCCGACATCGAGACCCGGATGGCGATCCTGCGCAAGAAATCCGAGCGCGACGGCTACTACCTGCCAAACGACGTCAGCGAGTTCATCGCCGCCAACATCGTCAACAACATCCGCGAGCTGGAGGGTGCGCTCAACAAGGTCACCGCCTTCGCCAACCTCAACGGCGAGCCGATGACCAAGGCACTGGCCGAGCAGGTGCTTGGCGACTTCATCGCCGACCGCCAACCCCGCCCGATCACCGTGTCCATGATCCTGGATGCCACGGCCGAGCAGTTCGGCTTCCCGATCGACGAGCTGATCGGCAAGTCACGGCGGCGGCCGCTGGTGATCGCCCGGCAGATGGCGATGTACGTGACCCGCGAGCTGACCGATCTGAGTTTTCCTCATATCGCCCGCGAGTTCGGCGGCCGCGACCACACCACCGTGATGCACGCGTGTGACAAGATCTCGGCGCTCATGAAGGAGCGGTCGCAGATCTACAACCACGTGATGGCCTTGGAGAAGACGGTCCGCAACCAGGCCCAGGAATACAGCGGCTGATCCGGGGCGTGGAAACGCACTGACAGAGCACTGACGAGTTGCTGACCGGAGTCCCGTGGCCTCTGTTCGACCACGTCGGTGTGGGTTAGCGTTGAACCATGCTGCAGATCGGTCTCCTCGGACCCCTCGAGGTCCGCGACGACAACGGCCGTGATCTGACGCCGGCCGGTGGCCGGGAACGCATCGGCCTCGCCACGCTCGCAGTGGTGTCGCCGGAGTCGTTGTCGACCGAACGCCTGGCCGCCGAGCTCTATCGTGAGCACGGCACCGCCGACCCACGCAACGCGGTGCAGGCCATGGTGTCGAGGCTGCGGCGAGCGCTCGGCCGTTCGGCCGGTTGCGTCGAAACGACGGTGAACGGCTACCGGTTGGTCGACGTCACCATCGACGTCGACGACGTCGAGAATCTGCTGCGGGACGCCCTTGGCTGTGACGATCTCCCGACCGCGATCGATCTGCTCGATCAGGCCCGTGAGCACTGGCGAGGGCCGACCCTCGACGGCATGCAGGGCGAGTTGATCGAAGCCGAACGCCTGCGGATCGACGGGCTCCGCCACGACGTCGAGGACGTGCTCCTCGAACGCCGGATGAAAGCCGGGGCTGACGTGGACGCGGAACCCGACGCCGCCGGCCGCCGTCGTCACGACCTGATCGGCGACCTCGAGGCCGCGGCCCGTGACCAGCCGCTCCGGGAGAAACGCTGGGAACTGTTGATGCTCGCCCTCTACCGGGCCGGACGGCAGGCCGACGCCCTCCGGGCCTACCAGCGGGCGCGGGAGCTGCTGGCCGAACACCTCGGCCTCGAACCGGGACCGGGTCTCACCGACCTGGAACGCCGCATCCTCGATCACGACCCCGGACTGGACGCCCCATCCGACGCAGGCCGAACGATGAACCCGACCGTTGCCGCCCCGAGCGACCGGGACTCCCAGCAACCCGCCCTGCCGGCGGGAACGCTGAGCGTCCTGCTGTGTGATGTCGAGGGTTCGACTCGACGCTGGGAGGCGGACCCGGCCGACACCGCCGCCGAGATCGAGAACCTCCACCGGGTGTGGGGCGAAGCGGTCGACAACGGCGGGGGAGTCGTCGTGAGCCGGGTGCGCACGTCGACCGGCGACGGGCTGATGGCCGTGTTCGAAACGGCGGAGCGGGCCGTCGCCACCGCCGCCGCGGCGATGGCCGACCAACCCGTGCTCGACGCCGCGAGCGTCGCGGCAAAGGCCGCCGTCCACACCGGAGCCTTGGAGCCGACCGACAACGGCGACTACCGGGGCCCCACCGTCAACCGCTGCGCCCGTATGCTCGAGCTCGCCCGGGGCGGGCAGATCCTGGTGTCCGGCGCCACGGCCGAGCTGGCCCGAGGCGGTCTGGCAGAGACCGACCTCGGTCTGCGGGAGTTGGGGTCGCACTGGCTCCGCGACGTTCCCGAGCCGTTGACGCTGTGGCAGGTGACGGGACCGGCGCTGCGGTCGACCTTCCCTCCACTCCGATCACGGGATCAGACGTCGCTCCCTCGCCTGCGGGGGCGGCTGCACGGCCGTGAGCAACTGATCGAGCGGGTGTCGCGGCTGGTCGGCGAGGAGCCGCTGGTCACGCTCCTCGGGCCGGGCGGCATCGGCAAGACGACAACGGCGGTGGCGGTCGGCTGGGAGATCCTCGGTGGCCGCACCGTGACCTTCGTCGACCTGGCCCGAGTTGACGACCCGGCGGTGGTGGGCGACCGGCTGGCGGAGGCGGTCCTGCCCGGCCACGACGACGATCATCGACCGCCGACCGTGCGACTGATCGACCGGCTCTCGTCGAGCACGGACCTCGTCGTCATCGACAACGCCGAGCACCTGATCGACGCGGTGACCACCGTGGTCGACGAGGTGTTGCGTGCTCAGCTCAAGGGATCGTTTCTGGTCACTTCGCGTCAGCCGCTCGGGCTCACCGGCGAGGTCATCGTCGGCGTACCGCCGTTGGAGGTTCCCGACGACGCCGACGATCTCGGCACCACGGGTCGTTCCCCGTCGGTGGCGTTGTTCGTCGATCGGGCCCAGGCTCTCCGACCCGGGTTCGCCGTGTCCGACGGCCTGCTCCCCGTCGTGGCGCACATCTGCCGCCGCCTCGATGGGATGCCCCTCGCCATCGAACTGGCGGCCGGTCGAGCCTCCGTGTTGTCGGTCGACGACATCGCGGCGCGCCTCGACGACCAACTCAGGCTGTTGCGCCAGGTCCGGTCCCAGCGTGATCGACGCCATCGCAGCCTCGAAGCCGTGGTGTCCTGGAGTGTCGACCAGCTGTCGCCCGATGCCCGTGAGGTGTTCGACCGGGTCTCGGTGATGGCCGGAAGCTTCGATCTCGCCGGGTTGGAGGATCTGCTCGGGCACTGCAATCTTGGCCGGATCGATGCGCTGGAGGCGGTCGACGAACTCCACGACGCCTCGCTGCTCACGGTCGAGCACGGCGGCAGCCGCTTCCGGATGCTGGAGCCGATCCGGCAGTTCGCCGCGGCCGAACTGGCCGATCGGGGGGAGGAGACGGCGACCCGACGGGCCCACGTCGGTTGGATCACCGAGCTCGCGGCCGAGGCCCACCGGCGCCGTGATCCGTCGCGCGCCGAGGCTCGGAAACGGCTCGACGCCGAAGCCGACCAGATCCTGGCCGCCTTGAGCTGGATCGCCGACACCGGCCGGGCCGACCTGGCCGGCGACCTGGCCTACCCGGTGGGCTGGTGGTTCCTGACCACCGACGCCAGGGCCGGGGAACGATTGCTGCTCCGCCTGCTCGACATCGTCGATCGGACCATCGATCCGATGGGGTGGGCCAATGTCGTACTGGGGCTGGGAATGGCCACCGCGGCCCATCCAAGCTCGACGGTGACCGAGTACTCACTCGAGGCGCTGCGGATCTTCGACGACCACGACCACCCCGACCGCGGTCTGATCCGCCTGGCCGTCCTGTTCGCCCAAACCCACTGGACCGATTTCGGACTGCCTCGTCAACTCCTGGTCGAGGCCGATCAAATGGTCTCATCTGATGACCGGTTCGGGCGGGCCCTGGTCGACATGACCACCATGATCTTGAACTCGCTCCTGCTCGGGCTGGCGGTGACCGATGCCGACGGCCCCGGCGCCGCCGAGCGCGGCTACCGGGCCATCACGACGTTTCGGGAGTTCGGGGAGACCTGGGCGTTGGGAACGACGCTGGGTGAGATGGGGCGTCTCCATCAGCGCCTGGGCGACCTCGACGTTGCCGAGGCGTGCTACCTGGAATCGCTCGACTTGTTCGGCGGCGAGGACCACCACGGCAGCCACTACGTGTTGACCGAACTGGCCCGCCTGGCCGTCGACCGGGGTCGATTCACCCGGGCCGAGCGGCTGAA
>CBDCGP010000025.1:0-13428 GCA_965216655.1 Acidimicrobiales bacterium | reverse complement strand
GCCGCCTGATCCGAGGCGACCACGTGAACCAGAGGATCGAAGTTGAGACCGTAGGCGGCGGCCGCTGTACCGTGACGCCAATCACCGGGGTGCGGGTACAGGCTGTAGGTGAACCGGTGGCGGCCCTGATCGGCCCCGGGGTCGGGGAACGTCGGTGAGCGAAGAAGGGTGAGACGCAGCACATCGTCGTGGACGTCATGGCCGTACTTGCAGTCGTTCAGCAGGCTGACGCCGTAGTCTCCTTCGCTGAGGTCGACCCACTTGTGGGCGCAGGTTTCGAACCGGGCCCAGTCCCACGACGTATTGCGATGCGTCGGTCGTTCCACGTTCCCCCACTGGATGTCAAAGGTGGCGGTCGGGGCCAGGACGGCCACCGGGAACGCCACCTTCAGCAGCGTGTGTCGCTCCTGCCAGTCGACCTCGGTCACGAAATCGAGCCGTCGGGAACGCCGTTCGAGCTGGATGCGCTGACTGATGGTGCTGGCCCCCAGACGCCGACGCACCGCCACCGCGGCCCGGAGCGGTCCCGCTTCGAGGCAGGAGATCGCCAGGGCCGGTTCGGCCTCCCACATCCGGGACTCGTAGTCGATGTCGAGCTCCCAGGCGTCGAACTCCATCGGACGGTCCTCGAACGCTTGGAACACGTTCCCCCGACGGCCTTCGGCCAGCACTTCTCGGCCGTGCGCCTTGTCGTAGACACGAAGCAGCTCACCCGAGCCGTCGAGGTCAACTCGCAGCCATTCGTTCTCCAGCGCGTATCCATCGTCGACGACCTCGGCCCACACCTCCCCGAGGCCCGGCCCCGGTCCGGGGTCGCCGACGAACCGGGCGGTCTGCAGGCTGTAGGGAGGTAGCGAGTCGAATTGGACCAATACGCCGCCGTCGACGGGCTGGACCGGCAATGGCCGATCCAAGCTGTCGACAAGGCCGACCACATCGTCACCCGGTAAGGCGTCGTCGTCGATCCTGACCACATCGTGGCGGGCAAAGGACGTGGTGTTGGCGACCAACAGCCCCGACCTGGCATCGAGGCACCGGGCCAGCTCCGCCAGCGCCTCGGACCGGAGCCGGGTGGCGTCCCGGGCCACGGCCTCGTAGTCGTCCTCGGCGTCCCGGTAGACGGCGGCGATGGACGAACCGGGAATGATGTCGTGGAACTGGTTGAGGCATACCCGCTTCCAGGCGGCCTCCAGTTCCTCATGGGGATACGGGCGGCCCGAGACGAGCGCAGCCCAGGCAGCCAGCAGCTCGGTATCGTGCAACAGCACCTCGCTCCTGCGGTTCGCTCGCTTGGTTCGAGCCTGGGTGGTGTAGGTGCCCCGGTGATATTCGAGATACAGCTCGCCGTTCCATGTCGGGAGCTCGTCGCCCACGGTTTCCTCCAGCGTCCGGAAGAAGTCTCCGGCCCGGCCCATCCGCACCCGGGGTGCACCCGGAAACGACGACAACTCGACCAGGTTCTCCACCATCTCAGCCGTCGGCCCGCCGCCGCCATCGCCGTGGCCGTAGGCCATCAGGAGCGGTGCGGTGCTGTCCGGCGCTCCGATCTCCTTCTGCTGGAAGTTGCGCCAAGTGCCGATGGCGTCGGTGGGGCGGGCCTCGGCGTTGTAGGTGGCCCACTCCGGGTGCGTGGTGCTCGGCGTCGTCCCGAAATGGGTCAGCACCGACGTGCCGTCCAGACCCCGCCACCAGAACGTATCGACCGGCAGTCGATTGTGTTGGTTCCAGCTGATCTTGATGGTGAAAAAATACTCCAGGCCGGCGCCTTTGATCAGCTGCGGCAGGTTCCACGCGTAGCCGAACACGTCGGGGAGCCATAGCACCTCCGATTCGGCCTCGGTCCCGAAGTGTTCGGCGAAGAACCGCCGGCCGTACAGGAACTGTCGCACCAGAGACTCGGCACCGGACAGGTTGCAGTCGGCCTCGACCCACATGCCTCCGATGGCTTCCCACCGGTCCGCGGCGATGTGGTCGGCGATAGCGGAGAACAGGGCGGGGTCGTCGTGGCGGACGAAGTCGTAGAGCTGGGGTTGGCTCTGGGTGAAGTGGTACTCGGGGTACCGATCGAGGAGGCGGACGGCGGTGTGGAAGGTCCGCACCGCCTTCTGCCTGGTCTGGGCCACGTCCCACAGCCAGGCGACATCGATGTGGGCGTGGCCGACCGCGGTGATCTCCACCGGCAGCGGATCGGGCAATTGAGCGAGATCAGCCTGGAGGTTCTTCAGGGCGGTCGGCAAGCTGGCGGCCAGCCGAGATCCCAGCGGCTCCCTGGTGTCGAGCGTGGCCACCGCTCGCCGAAGGGCGCCCAGAAGGCCGGTCCGGACGGGATCGTCGGGCGACAGCTCGTCGGCCACGCCCAGCACCACCCGGGCCACGGCGACGAAGTGCCGGACCGCCGGATCGACCTCGGCAACACCGCAGGGTCCGAGCACCAACGTTCCGGCCGGTACCCGATCCGCGCCCCACCCTTTCGTCACTCCGCCGGTCCATCCCTCCAGGTCCAGCTGATGAGGGCCCGGAGATCGACACTCCGCCGACAGGATGAGCTCCTGATGGTGCCGGTCACAGGCACCCTGAACGATTCCGTCGACCCGCACCAAGGCCTCCGGGTGGCTGAAGTCGCCGGCCACACCAAGCGGGAGCAGCAGGGCGATGGGCGAGTCGGCCGACCACGAGTCCGGCACGTCGAATCTGGCTCGCATGGCGAAGTGCGACCGGGGGGCGCCCCACGCGTCGCCCGGCTGCACGGTCACCCAGCTCGACGGGTTGTCGCCGGCCGGAACCGCCGGCTTGACGGCGCCGTCGGGAGTAGTTCGGACCTCGACGGAGCCTATCGGGACCCGGTTCCGGTACACCGCTGATTCGACCAGGGCGACTCGATGCCGTAGCCGATCGGCCAGGCGGTGGGTCGTCGGTCCGGCCACCATCGGTCAGACCTCGAGCATCGGCTGCACGGCGGGATCGAACCTCGGCACGGGTAGGTAGTCGTTGACCCCCGGGACAGCGTCTCCCCGGAGCAGGAACGGACTGCCGTTCTCCTCCTTCATGATGCGGGTCGTGGTCGGGATGTAGCGGATGGTGAGCCCCCGCCGCCAAGTGTCCGACGTGTTGGCGGCCGACCCGTGGACGATATTGGGGTGGTGGAAGGACACGTCACCGGGTTCGAGTTCGATGGTGACGGCATCGTTTTCATCGACCTCGACCGGTATCTCGAGCGGCAGGGTTTCGTCCCGACCGGACTCGACCATGTCCATCAACGACTCCTTGTGGGAGCCCGGCACGAACCGCAACGCCCCGTTCGCCGCTGCGCTCGGTGTGATCGCGACCCAGGCGGTGACCACCTCCACCGGGTCGATCGGCCAGTAGCCGCCGTCCTGATGCCAGGGAACCGCCCGGCCGGATCGGGGTTCCTTGCAGATGTAGTGAGTGGCGAACAGCGCGATGTCGCGACCGATGAACACTTCGGCCAAGTCGAGGAGCCGGGGATCGGAGATCAGCCGGTGCCAGAACGGATCGGATCGAGCCAGGACGTGATTGAGTTCGTCCGGGCGAAGATGGGGATGGCGGGCCAGCAGCCAGTCGATGTGGCGGTTGGCGGCTGCGACCAATTCCGGGTCCAACACGTCCCGGAAGACAACGTACCCGTCTTCGTCGTAGCGCTTTTTGATCTCGGCGGTGTTACCGGTCATCTCGTTCTGTTCTCCTCGTTGCCTATCCCTTGGAGCATGACCTGGCATCGTGATCTACTCTTGACCTGAGTAGGCATTTTTTGGTGGCAATGTGACAGGAGACAGTGGCAATGACGGTCGACAGCGCACACGAGCCGAGCACCACGAGCTGGACCGAGATCTCGGCGTTGGTCGACTACCGGCCCACGGCGGGCAAGCTGATCAATCCCGGCGACACCGACCCCGTCTACCGCATCCATCGTGCGGGCAGTATGTTCTGGCGGAGCTACACCACTCACCTGCACACCCACGAGGGATTCGTCGAGGTGTTCTGGGTTGAGCAGGGGCGGGCCATCCACGAGCTGAACGGGCGCGATCAGATGGTGCAGGAGGGGGACGTCGTGTTCATACGGACCGACGATCTCCACCGCTACCGGGCCCCGAGCGACGATTTCGCCATCATGAACCTGGCTTTTCCCACCGCCCTCCTGGAGGACCTGGAGCACAGGTATTTCGCCAACCGGCTGTCCCCCTGGTCCGGTCCGGAGCCGAGAGTGATCCGACCGGCAACCCACGACTGGGCCCGCATCAACGAGCTGGCCGATCGGCTCGGCCACGGCGGTCAGTCCCGATTGAGACTCGACCACTTCCTGCTCGAAATCCTGGAGATGATCGACGGACCGGTGCCGGCCGCGGCACCGATGCCGGACTGGCTGGTTGATGCCATCGAGTCCTGGCGCAACAGCCCAGCGGCCATGCACGACGGGGTGTCCGGACTGGCCCACCTGGCTGGGCGGAGCCGGGAGCACGTCAGCCGGGTGATCAAGGACTGCACCGGAATAAGAGCGGTCGATCTGATCAACACCCTCCGTATGGAGGCGGCGGCCGGAATGCTGCGCATGTCCGACAAGCCGGTGGCACGGATCGCGGCCGAGGTCGGCTTGGCCAACCTGAGCCACTTCTACGAGGTGTTCCGGACGCACTTCCGGACGACACCGCGTCGGTACCGGCTTAGTCAGCGGCGAGCATTCAACCCAACCATCCTCGGCTGACAGGGTCACTTCAGGCTGCCCTCGAGCACTCCTTGCACGAACCACTTCTGGAAGATCAGGAAGAACATCAGCGGAGGCATCATGGCCACGAGGCCGGCCGCGTTCATACCGGCGAAGTTGATCCCGAACGCATCGATGAAGCCGAGAAGTCGGGCGGGCACGACCTGGAGATCCGGGCGCGACGAGAAGGCGAACGAGAATAGGTAGTTGTTCCACGAATAGATCAGCACGAAAATCGACACGGCGATCAGGCCCGGGGCCGAGAGCGGGAGCACCACCCGGTACAGAGCCTGGAACCGGCTGGCGCCGTCGAGTTGCGCCGCCTCCTCCAACTCGATGGGCATCTCCAGGAAGAAGCCCCGGAGCATCCAGATGGTGAACGGCAACGTGAACACCGTGTTGCCGATGACCACAGCGGTGAGGGTGTTCAGAAGACCAAGGTTGTTCATGAACAGGATCAACGGAACCAGGACGGCGATGGCCGGAACAAGCGGCAGCAGGAAAACGATGAAGCTGAACCGCTTCCCGGGAAAGTTGAAGCGGGCCAGGGCGTAGCCCGCTCCCACCGCCATAGGCAGGACCAGGGCGGTAGAGGTGAGCGACACGATGAGCGAGTTCTTGATGTTGGTCATGAATCCGTTGCTCTCGAACAGGAAGTTGAAGTTCTCCAACGTCACCTCGGTCGGCCAGAACCCACGAAAGCCCTGTGGTGTGATAGCGGTACGGACCCCCCAGTAGAGGGGGAAGATGATGAAGACCAGCACGAAGGCGAAGCCCATGATGTTGAATACGTACGTGGTTTTTTTCATCGGGTTCCCTTCGTGTCCCGGCCCAACAGGGCGTTCTGAAACAGCAGGACGGCCACGGTGATCAGAACCAAGGCCACGCCGACTGCAGCCCCGACGCCGAGGTTGGCGCTGTCGAACGCCTCCTTGAAGATGCGGACTCCCATCACTTCAGTGGCCGTGCCCGGGCCCCCACCAGTGAGGGCGAACGCCCCCTCGGCGTCGTGCAGAGTGAAGATCGTGATGGCCACTACGCCCGACAGCAGCGGCACCTTCGTCAGCGGCAGTGTGATGCGCCGAAATTGTTGCCACCGGCTTGCCCCGTCGACCGACGCGGCCTCGTAGACCTGAGGATCGATCGACGTCATCCCGGCCGCCAACATCAACATGATGAGCGGAAAACTCCGCCAGGCCGAGTGTGAGATCAAGAGGATCATCGCCCCCCGGTCGGTGGTCGTCGGGTAGATCGGCTCGCCTCCGTTGAGGAAGGCCAGCACATCGATCAGCGGACCGTCGAATGGGTTGATGAGCGTCTTGGCCAGGAGCGCGGTTACGATCGGAGCCAGCACCCACGGGATCAGCAGGAACGTTCTCAGCAGACCAGAACCCCGCATGCCGGACGTCACCAGCAACGCCCCGAAGTAGGCGATCGGGACTGAGATGGCCAGATTGCCGGCGATGTATACCAGCGAGTTCAGGATGTTCTCGAAGAACCGGTCCTCGCCGAGCAGGGTGGCGTAGTTCTCGGTGCCGATCAACTCGTTGGAGACACCGATCTTGTAGTCGAACATGCTCCAGTAGAAGAGATAGAAGAACGGGAGCACGAGGAAGGCCACCAGGAGCAGGATCGATGGAGCCATGAGCGTGTAGGGGAACCAGTGTCGTTCGGCCGCCGCCCGGATCCTGGCCACGGGGCTCCTGCTCCTTGGTCGGCCTTCAGTCCGAACCGGGGCCGAGGCGGTGGTGGGGGTCCCTGGCTGTGTTGACATCGGACACTCCTTCGTATTGCCGGATTGGTCCGGACCAGGACGGAGCCGCCCTGGTCCGGACGGTTGGACACCGCCGTTACCGATGCCCTGGGGAGACCTAGTTCAGGTAGGCCGCAACGAACTCCTCCTGGGCCGCCTCCAGGATCGCCGGGATCTCGTCGCGGTCGGCGTTGATGGCCTCCTGCAGGGCGGCGCTGACGGCGTCGGCGAACTCGGCGTAGAACGGCGTCTTGGGAACGCCTCGTCCGTTCTCGGCGATGTCCCGCCAGGTCTGCCAGAAGTCCGAGCTGTAGTCCTCGGATTCGTAGACCGACAGCCACGGCGGTAGGCCCCCGCCCGGAAACTGGATAACGTTCTCGGGCCGCATCGCCACCTCGATGAGCGCCCACGCCATGTCGGGGTTCTCACTGTTGGCGTGAATCGAGAGGTTCCAGGCGTTGGCGAATCCGGCTCCGGCCGATCCGGGAGCCGGAATCGGTGTGACCGAAACCGCTTCGCAGTCCGCCGTGGCCGGGAAGCACCCGCTGATCTTGCCGGCGTCTTCGAGCGCCGATATCCAGTAGCTGCCGAATCCGGTGGACTGTCCGACATCGCCGTTGATGACCGTGTCGCGGGCCAGGGCAGTATAGTCGGCATCGGCGGCGACGGCGAAGGGCGGAATGATCTCGTGCTCGTTCACGGCGTCCCAAAGCCACTCGACTGCCTGGATGCTGGCGTCGCTTGCCAACGCCGGCTGATCGTCCTCCCAGAAATCCCCTCCGTAGTGCCAGACGAGCGGAGCATAGGTCACCTCAACGGTGGCCCGGGTGCTCCCGAGGAAGGCACCGAGACCAAACGGCGCGGCGTTCGCCTCCTTGATGGCGATGCCGGCCTCCGTGACCGCCTCCGGGTCGGCCAGTCCGGTTGATGGATCCAGCCCAGCGGCGGCGAAGACCTCGTCGTTGATCAGGTTGCCGCGGACGTGTACGCCGGTCGGCACGGCGAGCTGAACCTCACCGAACTCGGCGGCCTCCCACCCGGCGCTCCAGCTGAGATCGGCGATCTGCTCCTCGCTCCACGTCTCCTTGATGAACGGCGTCAAGTCGATGTAGTCTCCGGCCTCCTGGTGTTTGGTCATGAGCTGGGGGGAGCTGAAGACGACGTCGTGGACGACGCCGGTCTCGAGGTCGAGAATGGACTTCTGATCCAGCTGATCGAACGCTGCCGACTCGAACTCGACGCTCCAGCCAGGATTCTCCTCGGCGAAGATGCCGGCCACCATCTCCATCCACTCCACGTTGGGCGTGCTGTTCCCCGGGGAGTAGAACTCGAACCACTTGATGACACCTCCGTCCGATGAATCGGCCGCCTCCTCATCGGAGGACGAGTCATCGCCCGACGATTCCGATGATGAGGAGTCGCTCTCGGCCGAGCCGGATTCGCCGTCAGCGGCGACATCAGTGCTTTCATCGTCGCCGCCACCACATGCTGATGCGGTGAGGACGATTGCGACGAGAATGACGAGCCATCGTCGCAGGTGGCTTTTCGACGGTCGCATATGGATTCCTCTCCTTCTGAGCTCGCTCAACGGTCGAGTCGACCGCCGACGAGGCGCGAAATGGCGCGACGCCGACGAACGGTGCGCTTCCGATGCGCAGGGCCCCCTTGAGCTTGTTGTCCACTGTTGAGCATCCCACAGCACTCGGCGGGCGGCTTGTGGGCAACGGAGGATTCGTGATGTTTTTGTGATTCTGCGATGCTGGTCAGCCCACGGTCATCCGGGTGGCGTTGTGGTTCCAACCGCGCAACACGATGCCGCTGACCGGGTGCTCACTGGAGGGATCGAGCCGGTCCGTTCCTGCGTGCAACTGGATGAGGGCCGTCTTGCGGACGTGATTGCCGGTGTTGGGACCCGAGCCGTGCACGGTCAGGTACGAGAAGAACAGCACGTCTCCTCGGGCGGCCTCGATCGGGCGTGCCTCCTCGAGCGAGTACTGATCGGTGAAGGCCCGGTAGTCATCTTGATCGTCCCAGGCAGGGCGGCCCGACGTCGACGGCTGACGACCGATGGCGTGGCTGGCCGGATGGACGCGAATGCATCCCATATCAACCGTGGCATCGGAAAGGTGGACTACCGCTGCGATCATCGAGTCGTCCCTGGTTGGGAAATAGCGCCAGTCCTGATGCATGGGAAACGGCGCCCCTTCGCCCGGAGGCTTCTGGAACAGCTTCGTGTGGTGGAGCACGATGTCGGGGCCGATGAGGTCGGCGACCGCGTCCAGAAAGGCCGGCGTCTGAAGCGCTTCCAGCCAGCGCGCCGAGTAGTTCTGCACGTTGTGGGTATGGACCACGGTAGAGGCCGGTCGGGCCTCGTGTAATGCCGCCGACTCCCACCGGGCATTGACATCCTCGCCGCTCCGCAGGAGCTGGTCGACGATCCGATCGAACTCGACCTCGAGTTCGTCGATCACGCCGTCGGCGAAGAGCCCACTGGCAAGGTGGTAGCCCTGCTGCCAAAACCTGTCGTAGGTCGTTTCGGAGTTCATGGGTCCAGCGTGACACACGTGCGTGATCGGGGCTTTCGGAACGGCAACTGTTCTTTGTGCTTAAGTGATGTGCCTCCGTCGAGGCGGGGTCGCGACGAGGAAGCGAACTCTGGCAAAAATCGCCGGGGTGTCGTACTGGTGGTAGGTGCTCCGCCCGCCCGAGACCTTGAACGCGGCGCCGGTGGTGAACGAACAGGGGTCCGAGGCCGGCCAGGCGAACATCTCGGCCACCTGGCGAATGGGGCACGGACCAACGTCTTGTTTGACAAGCACCGCCACCGCGCTCGACCCCATGGCACCTCCCGAGACGACGAAGTACGCGTAGCACAGTTCTCGAAGCGACTCGACAATGGAGCGCTCCGAAGACCCCCAGGGCACGGACACCGTAATGGAAAAGTAAGAATTGGCGGATCCTCTGGCCGAGCGGCCGAACGGGGCCTGTGTCGACAAGCAGGCTCCACCCATCCACCCGCGACGACCCCACCGGTCGTATTTTATCGGTCGTAGACATCCGATCTTTGCCTACCTGAGCGCTCTGGGCGGAGCGTGCTCGACCGCCGTGGAGGCTCCATGACGACCGAGGTTGTAACTCTCAGCGAACTGTCCGGCCGGGTCGGCGTTGACGTCGGCCTGCTGAAACGAATGATCCGAACCGGGGCGATCCCCGAGGCGTCCAAGGTGCCGCGGCCGGAGGGACCGACGTGGGTCGTACCGGCCGGCATGGTCGACGAACTCGTGAATCGTCACGGGTGGACGGTCACTGCGCTCGATCTGGCCGGCACCGAACCGGCCGTCACCGTCACCGGCGACTCGGGCGAGGGCCAGGCATTGGTCCCCCACAACGACCGGCAACACGACCCGTCCCCTCGCATCTACGAGCAGACAACCGAGGAGATCACCGTCGCCGAGATCGTCGACGGCGCCCTGCTCAATCGTCTGCTCGGCGCCCACGAGGAGCGGGCGGAGGCCGAGGCACGCGCCCGGGAGTCACAGCGGGCCATGACGGCCATGGCCGCCGGCCAGCAGCGGATGGTGCGGGAGTTGGCCGAGGAGCGCTTCGAGCGGCAACGAACCGTCGACCGGCTCCGTGACGAGCGCTCCGCTCGCATGGTCACCGACGCCAAGATGGCAGAACTGCGGGCCCGTGTCGAGCGCGAACAGGCGATAGCGGAGAGTGAGCGGCAGGCCCGATTGGATGCCACCCGTCGGTCGATCGAGGTCGAACGGGAGGCCGCCGCCGCACTGGCATCGATGGGGTGGCTGGCCCGCCGTCGGTTCGAGAAACGGCAGTTCGGACAGACGTCGGGCTCGGCCTGACCGAACCGTAATCGCCCCAGCCGACGTCGAATCGTCAGCCGGCGGTGACCAGCCGGATGCCGCCGATCAGGCTGCCGACGCTTCCGCCACCGTCAGTCATCATCGTCGTCGTCATCACCTTCATCATCACCCTCGTCATCGCCGCCACCGTCTCGGTCGCCGCGATCACCGTCGCCACCATCGCCGTCGCCGACACGAACGTGGAGGGGATCGCTCTCCTCGGTGAACGTGCGTCCGGAGCGACCGATCACCGTCCAACGAATGGTGCGACCCTCGTAGCGGCGGAGGTCAACCTTCCAACTTGGTTTGGATCGCCAACGACTGCGATCGACGCGCTGCCACCCGTCGTCGCCCTGTACGTAGACAACGAAGCGGTAGCGCATCTTGTCACCTGCCCCCTCCGCCTCCAGCGTCACCCGCCCGGCCGACACCACGGTCGGATCGCCACCGTCGGGTGATCCGGGACCGATGGGCCGCACCCACGGCTCTTCGGGAGCGACGGGCACCGTGGTTGTCGAGGAGCCGCTGTCGGGCTGCGTGGACGGTGTCCGGTCCACGGAGTCTCCATCGGTCGATGGAGGCGTGTCCGTGGTGACCGTGGTGGTGGCCGTCCAGTCGACGTCGGCGGCGGTGAGCAGCCGATCGGGTTCGATCACCAGACCCGAGAACCCGGTTTGGTCGCCTGTTCCGGCCGCTCCTGTCGATCGGCCGGCCGACTCGTCGGAGACGTCCACCTCAGCCGGCGGATCGAATTCGACGAGGGCCTGTTCCTCGACATCATCGCCCAGGGTCTGGCCGTTACGGGAGATGAAGGCGGCGAAGACGACGACGAGGACTGCGGCGACGCCCAACGACAGCAGCGGCCATTTGTCGATCCGGCCGACGGCCGTGCGCCAACCACCGCCGGCGGCCTCCACCGGCATGGGGCCGCCATGGGGCTGCTGGAACGGCAACTCGTCGGTCTCGAGATTGACCGAGATCGGTGTGTCGACCAGAGAGGACGGCTCAGGCCCGTCGTCGGCCAGGACCGACGCCCGTTGCTCGGAGCCCACGTTACCCACCTCCACAGCATCTCAGCCTACAACCATGGTGTTCGAGCACCATATCAGCCGAGGTTTTGTCGGTCCGCGACCCATAACCGGGTCGTAGACGAGCCAAACCTGTCAGGTGAAGCGGGCGAATCGGGCCCGCCGGTGCTCCTGGCGGAGCCAATCCTCGGCGGCCCTGCTCCGGCGATTGAGCTGGATGATCGTGGCCTCCGACACCTTGACGACACCGGCCCTGCGGTTGAGTTCGGCGTTGACCTGAGCGTGCGGACGTCCGGTGAGGTCGACCAGCTCCTTGGTCAGGTCGGTGTTCACCCGCCGCAGCCGATCGCGTTCGTTTCGGTCGAACCGGCCACCGAGCGGAGCGGCTCCCTGCGTGGCACCGACGGCCGGAGGGGGCAGTTGCCGGAGATCGAGCGTCAACGCCTCGAGTGACAGCTGCCCCTCGACCTCCTCATCGGCGATCGGCTCATCGTGGATGCTGAGCACATCCAACTCCGCGTCGGCATCGGTCGCCGTGGCCGACAGTACGGAGAACAGCGACATCTGATCATCGTTGTCACGGTCCTGGGATCGTTCGTCGTCGGAGTCACGGGTGTTCTTGTCGAGGCTGTGCCGCCGGGAGTCGGCGATGGTGTAGCCGTAGTGCCGCAGTCGCACATCGTCGGGAATGAACATGTACGCCCGCTGCCTGCCCCGCCCGGAGATGTGGCGCACGATTCGACCGACGGCCTGGCGGAAGAACAACTCCGTGGTCGTGGTGGTGGCGTAGACGGCAACCCGCAACCTCGGAATGTCGACGCCTTCCGACACCATGCGGACCGCGACGATCCACGGATCCCCGCCTTCCGCGAACCGGCTGATGCGAGCCGAGGCGTCGGGATCCTCACTCGTGGCCACGACCGGGTTCTGCCCGAAGCGACGACGCAGAAGGTCGGCGATACCCCGGGCGTGGTCCTGGTCCGTGGCAATCACCAGGCCCCCGGCGTCGGGGTGGCTGTCGCGGATCTTCAGCAGCTGCTCGTTGGCGTTTCCGATGACCGTCGGCAACCACTCCCCCTCCAGACTGAGCGCGGCCCGGAGGCGCTGGTTGGCCTGGGTTCGGGCCAGTGCGTCGTCGAACGACGCCGCGAGTACGGCACCGTCGGGGGCGGTCCATTCCATGAACCCCCCGAAACGCGGGAAGAAGACCGGGCGGACGACGCGACCGTCGGCCAGCGCGTCGCCGTAGCCGTACTCGATGTCGGGCACGACCACGTCGTTGTCGTAGCGGACGAAGGGAATGGTGTTGGTATCGGACCGGAACGGCGTGCCGGACAGCGCCAGGCGTCGACCGGCGGCGTCGAACGCCACCCGCACCCCGTCGCCCCAGGTGCGGTCCTCGCCGGCATGGTGGATTTCGTCGAGCACGACGAACCCGCCCTGGGAGAGGGCGAAGAACGGTTCCGGGCTACTCCCGACCTGCTGATAGGTGGTGACGACCCCATGAGAGTCGGCCGGCACCAGGTCGCCCGGTTGCCAGTCGGTCACGAGGTGGAGCCCGAAACGCTGCGCCGAGTCGGCCCACTGCTCCTTCAGATGCCGGGTGGGTGCGACCACCACCAGTCGGCCCGGCAGGTTGGCCATGGTCATCCGGGCGGCCGTCAGGGCAAAGGTCGTCTTGCCGGCTCCCGGGGTGGCCACAGCGAGAAAATCGGCCCGGCTTTCGGCCAGGAACGCATCGAGCGCCCGGCGCTGCCATACCCGCAATCGCAGTGTCGATTCCGCTGTCGTCGAAGCCATCGGTCGGACAGTCTGCCAGCATCGGCCGACGATGCCACCGGGTCATTTCGACCGCGTTGGAGGGGCACGCAGCCCCATTCGTGCGGCTCCTTCCGGAGCTGCGCTCAGCCGTCGCGTGGCGGGGCGTCGGGATCGAAGGGTGTTGCGAAACAGGCGTCGGGTATGGCGAGACCGAACTGCTCGCAATAGGCCCTGGCCCCTGCGTCATCGGCGAATCCGGGCACGTAGAGGTTCCAGAACCCCGGCAGCAGGCTCGGGTACGGA
>CBDCGP010000024.1:0-8640 GCA_965216655.1 Acidimicrobiales bacterium | reverse complement strand
GAAATGTCGGTGGTCGCGTCCATATGGAGGAAGATCGAGGCGTCGCGGTAGAGCTTCTCGATGCCGAATTCGAGCATCACGCCATTGCCGCCATGCAGCTCCAGTGCGTGCTGGGTGACCTTGAGCACTTCTTCGGAAATGAAGCACTTGGCCATGTTGCACAGCACCTCGGCGCTGGGGTCGTTGGCATCGACGGCGCGCGAGGCGTGCTGGAGCAGCGCGCGGCAGGCCTCCAGCTTCATCGCCATGTCGCCGAGGCGCTGGGCCACCACCTGATGCTTGATCAGCACCTTGCCGCCCTGGACGTAGTTCTGGACATAGTCGGCGGTACGCTCCGAAGGCGGCAACGCCGACGCCGAGGTTCTTGGCGCCCTGGATAATCTTGCCGGGGCGGAAATAGATCGAGGCCTGGGCCATGGCGTTGCCTTCGACCAGGAGGTGGTCGTCGGGCACGAACATGTCCTCAAACACGATCTCGCCGTTGTTCATGAAGCGGCAGCCCATGGTCTCGTTGCACTTGGCGACGGTGAGGCCTTGCGTTTGGCGCGGAACGACGAAGCTGGTGGTGCCGTGCAGGATGCCTTTCGAGGTGTCGGTGTTGGCGTAGACGACATAAAGCCCGGCGTCATAGCCGTTTGAGATGAACTGCTTGCGGCCATTGATGATCCAGCCGCCGTCGCCGCGGACCGCGCGGGTCTGCATGGCGGCCTCGGGGACGTTGTAGGGCAGCCAGCGGTCGGATGCGCCGCGTGGCTCGGTCAGGCAGTGGGCGAACAGGAATTCGGGGTCCTCGACCACGCGGGGAAACCACTTGTCCTTGATGTGGTCGGGCGCGAACTGGCGCAAAAGGACGCCGACCTTCCAGTTCTGCACCAGCTTGTCGGCAAGGCCGGAATCGCCGCGCGCGATCTCCTCGGCGATCAGAGCGAAGGTCTGGACCTCGATCTCGGGCGCCAGTTCGGTGCCGCCATAGCTTTCGGGGATGCCGAGGGTGCGGATGCCAAGCCGGTCGGCGCTTTCCAGGATCGCGCGCGGCAGGCGGCCTTCGGGCTCCATCTGCCATTCGAGCTTCCAGTTGTTGCGGATGAAGGGGGTGACCTCGTCATCGACGAAGGCGCGGCAACTGTCGCGCATCAGGCGCTGCTCTTCGGTCAGTCCGAAATCGTTGTCCAGCATGACACAAGTTCTCCAGGGCTGTGCTCGAGGGATCAATTGCATGGGGCGGCGGCGCCGGGTCAAGTGCGGTTGGACGGTTCGCGGCTCTGGGCGGTTGCCGAGGCGGCGCGTTGTTGCGCATAGTCCGGCCTTAAAACGGCGCGCGGCGCAGGCGCGAACAAGCGAGGACAGGTTATGGCGGACAAGATGGGGGAAGGCGTGGCGCAGAAGGATGCAATCGTCGCCTCGGCGGTGTCGCACTGGTCTTACCGGTTCGTCTCGAACGGCGTGCCACTTGCCCGATTTCAACGATGTGGCGGGCGAGGTCAGCCGCTGGGACGACTGGTGCGCGGCCTGGGTCGCGCGCGGCGAGATCCATGGCGAGCTCGGGCAAGCGGCACTCGCCGAAGGCCATCGCCTGAGCGCGGGCGAGCACTTCACCACCGCGGCGGTGTGCTGCCATTTCGGCAAGTTCCTGTTCGTCCACGACAAGGACCAGATGCGCGCGGCGCATGACAAGGCCGTCAAATTCCGCACCGATGCGCTGCCCCTGTTGAGGCCCGCCGGCGAGCGGGGTCGAGATTGCGTGGGACGGCATCACCATGAAGGCGAATTTCAGAAAGCCCGAAGGCGTGGCGCGCCCGCCGGTGGTGGTGATGGCGATGGGGCTCGATTCGGCCAAGGAGGAGATGGACAGCAATGAGCGGGTGTTCCTGGAGCGCGGCATGGCGACGCTCACCTTCGACGGGCCGGGGCAGGGCGAGGGCGAATACGACCGGCCGATCTGCCCGGAATACGAAAAGCCGGTGGCTGCGGTGATCGACTGGCTGGAGGGGCGCGATGACGTCGATGCCTCAAGGCTCGGGATCTGGGGGGTGAGCCTTGGCGGCTATTACGCCCCGCGCGTGGCAGCATTCGATCAGCGCATCAAGGCGTGCATCTCACTCACCGGTCCGTTCGACTGGGAGACCATCTTCGACCGCATCCCCGACATCACGCGGCGCGCGTTCACCGCGCGAAGCTTCTCCAAGAGCGAGGATGAGGCGCGCGAATTCGCCAGGCGGATGACGCTGAAGGACTGCGCTGGCCAGATCCGCTGCCCGCTCTATATCGTCGGCGGCCGGCTCGACCGGGTGGTGCCGCCGGAAGAGGCGGAAAAGCTCGCCAAGGCCGCCGGCGGGCCCGTCGTCATGAACATGATCGAGGACGGCACCCACGTCGCCAACAACCGGATCTACAAGTACCGCACCCAGTCGGCCGACTGGATGGCGCGGCAGCTTGGGGCGGCCTGAGCTTTCGGCGTTTTAGCGGCGACGGTGGCTTCTCGACTGTCCGCGTAAGCACTTACCGCGCGTCGTGGGAGCACTGGGCGATGACGCACGCGGTCTCGGTGCGGTTCGACCAGGCATGGGCGTTGCCGCGCACCACCACGACCTCGCCCTGGCGCATGGTCACTTCCTCAGTGTCGAGCACCAGGACGCCGGTGCCCTTGACCATCAGGTAGAAATCGAGCGCGGGCCATTTCTGCATGTAAGGATGCGGCGCCTCGGCGCTCCAGGCCGAGGCCTCGGGCGCGTTCATCGCGGCGAACCACCGGCGCACCTGCGCTTCGCCAACCCGGCCGGACCAGGCTGAGTCCGGCGGCACTGTCAGAGCCCGGAACAGCGAGCCGCCCTTCGGGGCAACGAGGCTGTGGGCGAGGTGAAGCGTCTCGCGGCGCAAGGGCGCCGGCGCGGTCTCGGTCTGCCACATGCGCGAGGCGACGAAGCCCGGACGGGCGGGGTCGAGGTGGTTGTCGGGCGAGGGGCCGTCGGAAATCAGCGCCGGCTTGGCCCGCGCGACGTCGCCGACGACGACGCGGCGCGGCGGCTTGACGCCGCCTTCCAGCGTCAAAGAGGCGGCGCCGGCCATCACCGGGTCGTCGCCCTGAAGGAGGCCGTCGGCGCCGTCCGGGAACTCGGCCGCGAACATGTCGAACGACATGCTCGAGCCTTCCGGCGGGGTGTGCCACTGGTGCCAGGCGCCGACATCGACCACGAAGTCGCCGGGGTAAAGGCGCACGGTCTCGTCGTCGAGCTCGAGCTCGCGCCCGCCATCAAGCAGCACCGCGTAGTCGATGGTCTGGGTCTTGTGCATGTGGGAGGAATAGGAGTCGCGCCCGCCACGGCTCCAGATGCGGCCATCGTTCTCCGGCACCGGATCGTGCAGGGGCTCGGCTGCCGGATCGCTGGCGCGCGAGAAATCGGCCGGCCGGCCACGGCCCTGGACGATGCGCAGATGCCCGCCGTGGGGCGGGCCGGGGAACACATAGCCGAGCTCGGCGGCGTCGCTTGCCCCGCCCAGCGGCGGGCCGGCCTCATTCCAGATCCAGAAGTCGGTGTGGATGCGCCCGCCACCCATGCCGGTGCCGGCCATCAGGCCCGGGCCGTCCCAGATTATGGTGGATCGGCCTTTTTCATCATCGCCGACGACGACGCGTCTGACGGGGCCCGGTTCAACCGACATGGCAGTCCTCCCAGAATACTGATCCGGTGGCGGTTCTTGTTCGCGCCGCCGTTGCAAAATAGACTTCACGCCGTCACGCCCTCACAGTCAAATGGCTTTGCGACATTTCAAATCAGCGAGCCCCTGCCCCGGCCGGTCGCGCGGCGTTGCGGCTAACGCGCGGCAGGGCGCAGATGCAAGCCGCCAGGCCGCAAGGCCGGCATTCGAAAAACAAAGGAAGGACATGCCCCGATGAGTGACTACACGGTAACCCGCGAAGACATCGCCAAGGCGGCGGAGAAGTACAAGAACTGGGGCAAGTGGGGGCCGGACGACGAGATCGGCACGCTCAACAACACGACGCCTGAGGACATTATCGGCGCGGCAAAGCTCGTTCAGAAGGGCAAGGTGATCTCGCTGGCGATCAACTTCGACCACAACGGGCCGCAGGGCGCGAAAACCAACTATCCCTCGATGGGCCGCACCAATCCGATCCGCAACATGATCCGCACCGGCACCGATGCCTATTCGGGCGTGCTCGACTCGCGCGGCATTCGCGGCGCCGACGACATGGTGACCATGCCGCTGCAATGCGCGACCCACTGGGACGGGCTCGGCCACGTGTTCTACGAGGACTACATGTGGAACGGCTATGACTGCCGCACGGTGACGTCGGCCGGCGCGCAGAAATGCGGCATCGAGAAGACCCGCGACAAGATGGTCGGACGCGGGGTGCTCCTGGACGTCGCGCGCGCGCTCGGCCGCGATCCGCTCGAGGACGGCTATGCGATCACCTGCGAGGATCTCGACAAGACCGCAAAGGCCCAGGGGCTTGAGGTCAAGAAGGGGCGACTTCGTGATCGTGCGCACCGGACAGATGGAAGAGTGCTTCCGAAAAGGCAGCTGGGACGGCTATCCGGGCGGCGATGCGCCGGGGCTCGCGTTCGAGACCATCGAGTGGATCCACCGCACGGAGCTGTCGGCGCTGGCCTCGGACACCTGGGGCTGCGAGGTCAGGCCGAACCGGACCGAGGGCATCAACCAGCCGTGGCACTGGATCACCATCCCGATCCAGGGAATGACCATGGGCGAGATCTTCAACCTGAAGGAACTGGCCGAAGACTGCGCCGAGGACGGGCGATACGAATTCCTGTTCGTGGCGCCGACCATTCCGTTCACTGGCGGCGTCGGCTCTCCGGTCAATCCGATCGCGATCAAATAGCCACGTCGCCAAGAGGAAAAAAGAATGAGCAACAAGATGACGGGCGCCCAGTGCATGGCGCGCCTGATGGACGGCTACGGCGTTACCGACGTCTTCCATGTGCCGGCCGTTTTGCGGCGCACCATGGTCGAGCTTGAGGCATCGACCTCGATCCGGCGCGTGCATTGCCACGGCGAGAAGTCGGCGGCCTATATGGCCGACGGCTATGCGCGCGCGGGGCGCCGGCCGGGGATCTGCGCGGCCCAGGTGATCGGCGCGCTCAACCTGGCGGCGGGGCTGCGCGATGCGTGGCTCGCCAAGTCGCCGGTGATCGCGCTGACCGGCGGTCGCGACCAGGCGACCAAGTTCCGGCGCGCCTATCAGGAGGTCGACGACATTCCGGCCTTCGAGCCGGTGACCAAGATGAACGCGACGGTCGATTCCGCCGCCCGGTTCCCGGACATGGTGCGCCAGGCGTTCCGGGTCGCGGTCACGGGCTCGCCGGGCCCGGTGCATCTCCAGTTCAAGGGCAATGAGGGCCAGGTCGACCTTGAGGAGGCCGAGATCGACGCCGATGTGGAGGAGCTGTTCTTCCAGGTGCCGCCATTCCGTACCGCTCCCGATCCGGCGAGCGTCGACAAGGCGGTCGCGCTGCTGCAATCGGCCGACAAGCCGGTGATCGTCGCCGGCGGCGGCACGCGCTGGTCGGATGCCGGCGCGGAGCTGGTGGCGCTGGCTGAAAAGCTCCAGATCCCGGTCGCGACCTCGCTCAACGGCAAGGACACGATCCCAAGCGTCCATCCGCTCAATGTCGGCGTGGTCGGAACGTATTCGCGCGGATCGGCCAACCGCACCGTGCTCGATGCCGATCTGGTGTTCTTCGTCGGCTCAGAGACCGGCGGCATGACAACCAACTTCTGGACCATCCCCAAGATGGGCAGCCGGGTGATCCAGGTCGACACCGATCCGGAGGTGCTCGGGCGCAACTACATGCTCGAGGCGGCGATGCTGGGCGACGTCAAGGTGACGCTTGAGATGATGATCGAGCGCGCCGACGCCGCAACCGCGGCCAAGCGCAAGGGCTGGGTTGAGACCGCACAGGGCTACGTCAAGGCGTGGTACGACGAGTTCAACCCGTTGTTCACCTCGGACGCGGTGCCGATCCGGCCCGAGCGGATCTGCCACGATCTGTCGAAAACCCTGCCGGACGACGCGTTCGTCGTGGTCGACACCGGCCATGGCGGCATGTGGATGGGCGGGATGTACGATCTCAGGGTTCCGACCCAGAGCTACATCCGCTCGGCCGGCCATCTGGGCTGGGCGTTTCCCGCAGCGCTCGGTGCGAAATGCGCGGTGCCGAACCGGCCGGTGGTGTGTTTCACCGGCGATGCGGGCTTTTGGTACCATATCGGCGAGATCGAGACCGCCGTGCGCTGGAACATGAACGCGGTGATCGTGGTCAACAACAACAGCTCCGGCAACCAGTCGAAGCGCGGCTTCGACCGCGTCTATGGCGGCGAACAGCCACCGAGAAGGGCGCTGCGAGATTATGGACCTATCAGCGACGACCAATTTTGCGCAGAATCGCCGAAGAAATTGGCGCGGTCGGCATGCAGGGTCGAAAAGGCCGGGTGAGATCTGGCCGGTGCGCATCGACAAGGCGCTTGCCGTCAAGAACCGCCCGGTGATCGTCGACGTCACCACGGACATCGAGGCACTGGCGCCGCTGGCGGTGACGGCGGTCTAGGGGTTCGGCCGAACGGACGGTGCCGAGCCGGTTTGGGCTCGTTCGAAACTGTGACAAACAAAGAAGAAAGGGGGCTTGCGCGCCCCCTTTTTTCGTCTCCGCCCGGTCCCATCAGCTTCCCGGCACGCCGCGGAAGGCCTCCTCGCCCCAGATGTTCTTGATGCGGTAATCGCGCAGGCACGACAGCCGGTTGCGGCGATAACGCTCGGGGCTTTTCACGTAAAAGTCCTGGTTTGTGGCACTCGCCTCGGAAAAGCCGGCTGCGCCCAGGATCGGCGTGACCACCGGATATTTGAGGACGCCCGATGCCTCGATTTCGGCGCGGGTCGCTTCGGCGATCTCGCGCTCGGCCGCGTTTGCGACGTAGATCGCGGTGGTATAGCCGCGGCCGCGGTCGCAGGACTGGCCTTCGGCGTCGGTCGGGTCGATGGCGCGCCAGAACACGTCCAGAAGGTCGCGATAGGCAAGCTGCGAGGGGTCGTATTCGACCCGCACCGCCTCGCGGGCGACCGTCGGTGCGCGGTCGAGCGGGTTTTCAGCGCCTGAGAGCAGCTCGCCCCTGGTGTAGCCGGAGGTCGTTGCGACGACGCCGGGAACGCGGTCGAGATCGGCCTCGAGCGACCAGTAGCAGCCGCCGGCGAGAACCGCGGTGGCGCGCTTGCTCGACGTGGCGCTGGCCTTGGCGCCGTCGAGTGCGGCGATCAGGCCGGGGGCGGTCAGCGCGAGTGCCAAAATGGCGGGGAGGAAACGGGGCAGGGCCATGTCGGGTCGATGCCTGTGGGATGATCGATCGTGCTGGCGCTGAGTGTGCGCGGGTTCGCCAAACGGCTCAACGCTCCTGGCGCGCACGCGCGAACACGTTTTCGCGCGTTTTCGATGGGTGCGAGACCACCCGCGGTCCGATTCACGCCCGCGGTGGGGCCGAGGACGCGCGCACCACAAGCGTGACGGGAAGGACGTCGTGGCGCGGTTCGCTCTGGCCGCCCAGACGCTCGATCAGGATCTCGGCGGCGCGCCGTCCCGCGTCGTACTGGGCGACCCGGATCGTGGTCAGCGGCGGGTCGATGCGGTCGACGAACGGCATGTCGTTGAAGCCGGTGACCGAGATGTCGCGCGGGCACTCAAGGCCGCTGCGGCGCGCCTGCGCGATCGCGCCGACGGCGAGAAGGTCGTTGGCGGCCAGCATGGCTGTCGGCCGGGCTTGCCTCGTGGCTGAGCAGCTCGCGCGCGGCGCGCTCGCCTTCGGCCTCGGAAAAGGCGGTGGCGTGGGCGATCGGGCAGTCGCTGGCGGCGAGGCCGAAATCGCCGAGCGAGGCGCAAAAGCAGGCGAGTCTGAGCCGCCCGGTGGAGGCATCCTGCGGGCCGGCGATGTGGGCGATGCGGCGATGGCCAAGGCCGACGAGATGGCCCAGCATGGCGCGGATGCCGCCTTGCTCGTCATTGACCACGGAGGCAACGCCAGGGTCCTCGACGCGGCGGTTGACCGTCACCAGCTCGACCGAGCGGCGGGCAAGCTCGGAAATGCGCGAGTCATTGTGCAGCACATTCGCCATGATCAGCCCGTCGACGCTGCGCGCGAGCAAAATGTCGATCATGCGGGCCTCGCGCTCGGCGTTGCCGTCGGTGTTGACGGTGATCGCGATATAACCCGGCGCCGACAGGCCATCCTCGATGCCGCGGATGATCGGCGGAAACACGAAATTGGTGATGTCGGGCACGACCACGCCGATGGTGTGGGTGCGGCTGGTGCGCAAGGACGAGGCGGTCTGGTTCGGGACGTAGCCGAGCTCGTCGCAGACCGCGCGGATGCGCGCGCGCACCTCCTCGGTGATGAGGTGGCTGGTCTTGTCGTTGAGCGCGCGCGAGACGGTGGAGACGTGGACGCCGGCGACGCGGGCGACGTCTTTCAGGCGCGGGCGCTGGAACTTTGTTGCGGTCTCGCTCACGGCATCGACACTCGTGCGTTGCCCGACTTTCCCGGATGCCCGGTTTTTTCACCCTTTCAACGCCGCGACAGGCGTGCGACGATTGACAGGGCCGGTCTCTTGATAAT
>CBDCGP010000023.1:0-14096 GCA_965216655.1 Acidimicrobiales bacterium | reverse complement strand
CCCGATCTTCTGCTGAGCTGAGGCTGAACAGCTCCTCGAACTGGTCGATGACCAGCACCAGTGATCCACCGCTGGGCAGCGCGGAAATGATCGTCTCGCGCAGCGTGTCGTCGGCACTGCCGGCCCCGCCGATCCCGGCGGCACGGGTCGCGTTGCCGGTTGGCCCTGCCAGCGGAATGACCGTGACCGAGCGGAGCGCGGCGGTCAGTCGGGCGAACGGTGCATCTCCGGGCACCATGACCGCCACCACTGGCGCCGGCGGAGCCGAGCGGCCGGCTTGGAGGGCGGGCACGACCCCGGCCCGAGCCAGGCTCGACTTCCCCGATCCGGAAGCGCCAACGATCGCCACGACGGGCTCGGTCTCGAGCTGAGCCACCACCCGCTCGACGATCTGCTCTCGGCCCCGGAAGATGCCGGCGTCCACCTCTTCGAAGGGCCGGAGCCCTCGGAACGGGTTGCGGCTCACCACCTGAATGGCCGTCCGGGAACCGGGCGCTGCCACCGGCAGGTCGTCGTTGCGACCCAGCACGGCGACGACCTCGTCGACGAGGGTGGCCACGGTCGCCTGACGGTGCCGGGGGTCGGCGGCGACCGCCCTGTCGAGCACCACGCCAAGCGGCTCTGGATCGACGCAAGCGCGACCTCCGGCCACTGCGGCCGACCGCAACGTCGCCCCGAGGCTGAACACGTCGACCGCCGTGGTGACGGGCTCGCCTCGCAACTGCTCGGGAGCGGCGTAGCGGGGCGACCCGACCGACGAGGTCCCATCGACCTGGTCGGCATCGACGAGGGCCGCGATCCCGAAGTCGGCCAGGCTGTAGTTGCCGGCCTCGTCGAGCAACACGTTGCCCGGCTTCACGTCGCGGTGGACGATCCCGAGGTCGTGTGCTGCTTGGAGTGCCCCTCCGACCTGCTCGGCCAGCTGGAGGAGTTCCGCTCCGGTCAGCGGTCGTCGCTCCAGCCGATCGGCCAACGAACCACCCCGGAGGAGCCGCATGACCACGAAGGCAGCGCCCGGTTCCCGCCAGTAGTCGTGAACCGGCACGGCGTTGGGGTGCTCCAGCCGAGCCACCAGTTGGGCCTCGGTCTCGAAGCGCCTCACGAAGCCGGGACGATCGGCGAGCTCCGGTCGGATCTCCTTGATCGCCACCTCGCGGTCGAGCGAGGTCTGCTGCGCTCGCCACACCGTCGAGTAGGCGCCCCGGCCGATCGGTTCGGCGATGACATAGCCCGGGACCGTCGGTGGTCGGCGGGGGATCAGCTCCTCGTCGTTGGCCAGGATGCGCCGCTCGAGGTCCTGGAGCTCCGGTCCCGGCTCGAGGCCCAAGTCGGTGAGCAGCTCCCGTCGATAGTCCTGGTAGGCGGCGAGTGCCTCAGCCGACCGTCCAGCTTGGTGCAGCGAGCTGATCAACGCCGAGCGGATGCCATCGCGCCAGGGGTGGTCGATTGCCAACTGACGGGCTTCGGCGATGACGGTGTCGTGCGCCCCCGACGACGCCAGATGGGAGAGGCGTAGCTCCCGAGCGGCGACCAGCAACTCGGCGAGCCTCGTCGACTCGGCTTGGACCCAGCCGTCATCGCCGGCGACCCCGAACGGCTGGCCCCGCCACAGCGCGATCGCCTGCTCCGTGAGGGCCAGGCCGTCCTCGGTGGTGGTCGATCGGGCAGTCTCGATCAGGTTTGCGAACTCGTCGATGTCGACTCGGATATCGCGTGGCTCCAGGCGGTAGCCGCGCTCGGTGGTGGCGATGAGCGGCTCGGCCAGGCCGCCGGACTCGAACCGGTTTCGGAGCCGTGACACGTAGGTCCTCAGGGACGCCTCGGCCCCCGGTGGGGGCGTCCGATCGCTCCACAGCCGTTCGATCAGTCGATCCTTCGAGACCTCGGCCGGACGATCGATCGCCAGCGCAACCAGTAGCCGTTGCAGGCGGACACCTCCGGGGTCGATCTCGCCACGAGATGTACGCAACGAGACCGGACCGAGCAAGAGGAGTGACGTGGCGCTCTGTTCGTCGGCGTCGACCATCACCCTTCAGCCTGAACGACCGTCGTTGCAGCTCCGCAACGCCTCGAACAGGGCAAACGCCCGTCCCCCATGGTTCGACCCTAGCCCCGGTCAGCACCTGTCACCGAGCTGCAACCGAGGCGGGCGACGCTCGCTGGACCGTCGGTCAACCGGCCGACCCGACTGGAGGACCCGCGAGATGAAGAGACGAACGAACCGATTGGCGACGGCGGTCGGCATCGCCCTGATGGCGACCGCCGTTCTGGCTACCTCAGCCGCCGCCATCCCGGGCGTGACGACGGAGACGACCGTCTTCACGGTGCCGACCGGAACCGAACCACCGGCACCGGCCGGAGAGGCCACTCTGGTCAGAGGCGAGCACGACATCCAGGCCCGAGTCGCCGCCGAGGACCTCGAACCCGGTGTGTACACGTTGTGGTGGATCCTCTTCAACCAGCCAGAGGCATGCCTCTTCCCCGGCGAGTGCGGTCCGTGGGACCTCACCAACCCGGCGGTCGTGTCCGACCTCGGCTACGCCGGTGGGGTGGTTGTGGGCGAGAACGGCACGGCCCACATCACCGCCCGCCTTGCCGAGGGTGAAGACATCGTCGGCTTCCCCGATGCTCTCCCGGGGATCCAGTCCAACACCGGGCTGGAGGACGCCATGGGAACCGAGGTCCACCTCGTCGTTCACGCTCACGGTCCGGTGGTTCCCGGACTCGTCGGGGAACAGCTCAACTCGTTCGCGGGCGGGTGCGATCACCCGTTCGGCGATGAGTACGGCACCCCTGGGCCCAACCCCACGACTGAATGCATGGATGTGCGGTTCGCGGTCTTCCGCGGGCTCTCGTGAGGCCCGCCGACTGATCGAACCCGGGTCCACGGGGGGATGGACCCGGGTTCCACTGCGCCGGTTCGGGGCCGCATCCGACTCGGGTGTTCGAGCGCTGTGTTCGAGCGCCACTGGTCAACAGCGTGGAACGATCACCACCCTTCGGTCATCCGACCACCGCTTCTCGTCGGACCGCTGGTCGGGCACTGGCGACGGCGACGGGTCCAGGTCGGCCCGTCCCCGCACCGTGCCTGCTGCGACGCCGCCGGTGACGAGCGCGCTTGCGACCCGCTCGGCTCGCTCGAATGACAACGCCAGGTTGCCACCCGGCCGCGACGAGTCGCGCTCGTCAGCGTGACCGGTCACGTCGTAGACGGCGTCGCCGGATGGACACACCGACCCGTCGCGGTCGACCAGGCACGGGCTCTGCTGGACCACGGCCACGAGGGACGCGATCCACTGTCCGCTCCCCCGGCGGTGGCTCGGCGCTATCCGTGTCGAATCCGCCGATCACGCCGAAGTCGGCCAGGGCCGCTGGTGTGAAGCAGTGGTCCGTGTCTTCGACGTAGGGGGCTGGTTTCGTCGCTGACGAAGACCTCCGCGACTCCTGTGCCTGATGACTGCGCCGGGCCGCGACCGGTGGTCACGTGCAACTTGAGGTCGGCCACGATGTGACCCGGGACCGCGAAGCCCAGGAGGCCCGCTGCGAAACCCGCCATCCATGCTCTGCTCCTCATGGCAGCCACCTTCCTGGGCGACCTGTGGCACGGGTCGCCTTCGGCAGACCGTGCGGCCGCGAGTGGCTAGAGTCGGGGTTGTCCGGCAGGAGCTCTGAACGGGGCTCGTGTGCTGACAGGGGACGGGTGCCGTCTGCTTCCAAGGCTCGGCGCTCGTCCCCGACCGGTTCTCGGGCGACGGTTGTCGGGTCCCGCTCGCCCGGTGGATGATCCGCCCGAAAGGCAGGTGGACGTGTGGTTGCTGGCTAGCTGTGCGCTCATTGGCGCCTCGCTTTCTCTCGTTGGGTGGTGTTGGTTGCGCGGGGCCGGGCGTGCCCGTTGGTGCGCCGGCTCCAGCCGTCGTCTGGCAGCGTTCTGCACCGACGCTGCGCGTTGAATCTGCCCGAGCTGCTCGGGACCCGGCCTCTGGCAGCGTTCTGCACTGACAGCGCGCGTCGTATCTGCCAAGGGTGGGTCTGCGGGCTGGCCCCGAACCGCGTGGGCCGACCGTCACATTCCAATCCCGACCAGGCGGATCTACAATTGAGATCACATCATGAACGTCGACGCGGCCACCCCACCGGGGAGAAGCGTTGCGGCGAGCAAGGGGCTGGCAGTTTGCTGACAGGCGAGGCCGGCCCCTTGTGCGTGGCGGACCTCGATCCGGATCGATCGACCGGACCCTCCCGACGAAGGCTCCACAAACAAGCTGTCGGGTTGGTGATGTCATGGCCGTCCCCCTTGTGTTACGTCCCCCGAGAGGGAAGTCGGCACTGACGTTCGTTAGAGCTTGAAACAACTCTGGCTACCCGCAAGTATGGTGGCGTTCCCAGGGTTACGTCAACTAGGAGCAGCCCCGAAGAACCACCACCAGTGTCGCATACCTGGTACGGTACGCCGATCGTCGCATCGGCTCGCAGCCTGTCGAGGACCCCGAATGCCCCAGTCGCCAACCACGGCTCGCCGAGAGTTTGGCATCCGAGTGCGCAACCGCCGCACGGAACTCGGACTCACCGCCGCCCAGGTAGCAAAGGGCTTGGGCCTGTCCCCGCGTGTACTACTCGAAGATCGAGAATGCACACGCTGTCCTGGCAGACTTGAGACTTCCCGACCTCGTGGCGCTACTGCAAGTTGATCAAGACGATGCAACTGAGCTCAGTGAGCTACTCCGGATCGCTCGGCTGTCGGGTTGGTGGGAACAACTCAGTGTTGATCTGTACGAGCACTTCGTTGAGTTCATTGGGCTAGAGCAAGGGGCGAGTCGGGTTCGCGTCTTCGAGGGTCGTCTGGTGACGGGTCTCGCCCAGACTCGCTCCTATGCAAGTGCAGTTGTTGCAGCTGCGCCTGATGTTCGGCAAGACGAGGGATGGCGTTTCGTCGACGTCCGCATGCGTAGACAGGAGCGCCTCGTCGGATCTGATCCACTCGACGTTGATCTCATCATGAGCGAGGCTGCGCTTATGCAAGAGTTTGATGGTCCGGAGATCCTAGAGGAACAGCTTCGTCACCTACTCTCGCTAATCGATTCTTCAGTGATGACCGTCAAGGTCCAGCCGTTTGCCAAGACCCCGCTCGGTTTGGTCACCTCGTCAACGCTGGTGCTGATTGACTTCGCCAGCGAGCACATGCCAACGATCGGCTGGGTAGAAGGTGGCGGCCAGCTGGTGACCCTCACCGATGATGAAGCGCTCGTACAGTCTCTCGTCATCAACTACGAACTCGCCGCAACTTCGAGTTTGACGCCGTCCGATTCTCGAGAGCTGATCAAATCTCGAGTAGACGCACTCGAGCATCAGCGGATGATGACCTGACCAAGTTCAGGCTTCCACAAGATCGCGTAAGCGGAGCTCGTTGTCTCGGATCGCTCTGAGATAGGCATCCCATTCGGCTGGCAAGAACTCAAGCGTGGTGGAGTCGGCCGCCGAGGTGACACGAACTGTACCGTTCCCCAAGCGCTCGGCGATGACCTCTGCTGTCTCAACGATCGAGCCGGGGCGACCGGTGTCGCTGCTCGCAAGAGCTTCTCGAAATCTCTCGTATCCAACGGCCGACACAACTATCACTGGCTCGAAGTGGGCTACGTAGCCCTGCTCGCGGCGAGCCTTCGAATCGCCGATCACCAGGGTTCGGTCGGAAACTGCCTTGATGGAAACGCAGCACCCAGCACCTCCCCCGGATGCTCTGGCCTTAAGCCACCCTTCGGCCTGGACCGCCGTTGGTCCTAAGCTCCCCAAGTGCACGCGGATCCTCCAGCCTGTCGGGGGAGGATCCGTCGCTTGAAGAATTCGTTCAGCGCGTGCGAACTAGGAATCGAGCGGGGCGGTTCCACCCAGAAGCTGCAAACCCTAGCTAGTCCCGGGTAAGAAGCCGGCAAATATACACTACTGCAACGTGAAGTAGGTAATCCTGCCCGGAAGGTTGTGTCGTGGTGAGCTGGGGACTTGCAGTTCATTCATCCACGGTTGGTCAGAGTCTGGGCGCTTGGTCGCTGAGTTCTCGGAGTTTGTCCGCAGCTGTTCCGTGCACCGAGGGGTCGAACTCCTCGATGGCTCGATCCGTCACGAGCTGATTCATCGAGCGGGCTTCCTGGCCGACGCCGAACGTGACCGACTCGGCTCGTCCCTGGAGGAAGCCCGTGAGCTCAACGAGCAGTTCCTCGATCTCGGTTCGGACGCCGGCGAACATCTCCTCGGCGACCCGCACCGCGTGGTGCGCGAGGATCTCCACCATCCTCGCCCCTGATCCTTTGCCGCGGATCTCTGCTGCTTCGTCGAAGGCGGGCTTCATCGCGAGGCGGACCTGTTCGAGAACGTCGTCGTTGAGGCGGCGTCGGTCGCTTGTCAGCCGCTCCTTCACGTCCTTGTCGAGTTCGCTCAGTCGCTTCTCCACCAATCGTCGAGCTGCCGCTGCGGTGGCCGGACCGTGCCGATGGAAGACCTCCGCCAAGGCGGCCTCAGCCTGCAGCGAGAGCTCGAACCGGTCGATGTAATCGGTCGCCGCGTCCTGTAGCCCTTCGGCCAGGTTCTCGACCGCACGAAGCGCCCGGTCGCCGAAGAAGTCGACCCAGGCGAAAGCGACGCTGTCGAGGAGTGGCTTGGCCAACTGCTCAGCCAGGTCGATGCGGGTCCCACCAGTCGACCATTGCCCACTGCGTCGAACCGTGGCGCGCATCGTGTTCCAGTGCATCTGCCCCCAGTGTTGACCGATGGTCCCCACGTTGGTCTCAGCGGTCTGGACCGCAACTCGAAGACGTTCGTTCAGCAGGTTCTCGGCTTGATCGATGGCCGAGCCGAACCGTTCGACCGCTCGCCCCGAGCGCTCGTCGAGAAACCGTTCGGCCTGCGCCGCAGCCGCCTTCACCCCCTCGAGCTGGGCCTCGGTCGCATCTCGCTGGGCGGCCGCTCGGCTCTGATGGGTCTCGACCGTCCGCACGATCTCCTCCCGGGTCAGAGACAGCGTGGCGAACAACCGGTTCAGATGTGCCTGGCGACCTTGTCCAGAGGCGAGCACCTGCGCAGCGGCCTGCAGATCGGGCACACCGGTGTCCGACCGTTCGGTCAACAGGTGATTCGTGCGACGCATGATGCCGATGCACTTCTGGTACTCCCGGGCTGAGACGCAGTGAATCGGTGCGGTTCGAAGCTGGCGACGAAGGTCGTCTGCCCGGGATTCTTCCTCTCTTGCGTTCGTGGCGAGGAGCCTACCCAGTTCATCGAGCTGATCCCGGACGACGTCGGTGACTTCGCGGGAGCGAGCAGCGACGATCTCGGGTACGGAGGCGTCGTCGTCCAGCCGCAGCCGTTCGATGTCGGCGTCGACGTCCACGTCATCGGAAGCTGTTCCGACCAGAACGAGCGAATCGGTCCGGCCGTCGGTGTAGAGACGCCGCAGAAGCTCGCCTTCACGGAGGAAATCGAACACGTCGCGGGTGAGCGCCCGCTTCATGTTGAACACCACCCACACATACTGGCTCTTGGCGAGGTGCTTCCTCGTTGCAGCTTCCCGAGCCGAGTTCGGATCGTTCAGACCGGGAAGGTCGACCAACACGATGCCCTCACGCAACGGCGGGAACGGTCCCCGAACCCGGACCCGTTTCACGATCGGCCAATAGCTGTGGTCGCTGTCGAGAAAGAGTTTGATCGTCTCCCGGAACTGCTTCTCGTCGGTGGACTCGAAGACGTGGGATCCCCTGTCGAACGCGTACCGAAGCTCGTCGCTCTCGACGAGGTGAGTAGGGTCGAGGTCGGTGAGAAAACGTTCGGCGGTCGCGGCGCCGTACAGAGCAACGAGCTTGTCCTCAGCCGTCTTCGACACGTCGATCGTCGGCGTGGAGGATGGGTTGAGTCCTTTGCTCGCTTCGAGGTCATCGTTTTCCCGACCGTCGGCGATCTCCGCGCCGAGCAGGCCGAGCTCTCGCTGCCAGGCTGCACGGTCGATGAACTCAACCTCGCCCCGGAACGAGCCCTGGCGGTAGGACACCTCGGTGATCGCCGAGGTGCAGGCTCGCATCGAGCTGACCGGCAGCAGTCGACATTCGACCAGCGCGTTTACCAGCGTGCTCTTCCCTGCACCGGTCCCGCCGAGAAGTGCGATGGAGATCTCGGGTTCGTCGAACAGCCGACCTTCGACCTCGGCGAAGCGTTGCTCCCACGTCGGCTCGATGGACACGCCGTGGGCAGGCAACTTGTCGCAGAAGTCGCGGAGACGGGCGATGAAGGACCCGATCTGCTCCACGGTTGTCTCGCTCATCTCGGCCGATCCTCGCCGCGCTGCCAGAGGTCGTGCCAGTCGTAGAGGCGACCCGTCTCCGGAAAGGCCACGTTCGTGTCGCCCACGGGGCCGACAAGGTAGCGGATGCCCGGTCCTTGCGGCGCATCGACGTCGACGAGGGCGAGAACGAATCGGTGGCTCTTGTTCAATGCCACGAGTAGCTCGTTGCGCGAGAGCATGACCTTGGTGTCGTCGTCCCTGGGCTTGGCCTTGACCGCGAAGTAGCGGTACGTGCCTTCGGGATCGATCGAGTGCAGGTCGTAGCCAACCGACCCGCCAGGACCGCTCCGAATCGAAACAGGTCGACGACCCGCTTGGATCTCGGCGGCGACGACCGCATCGACAGTCTTCTGGTGCTGCGCTTCGGCCAGACCGTGTGCGTCGTGGATCTGTCCATCGAGAAGCCCGACCGGAACGATCAGAGCGCCGCCGACCACTCGTGGCGGCAGCGATCGCAACATCGCCTCCTGGTCGAGTTGGGCGGTCCGGGCTTCGAGACGCTCGGTGAGCTCCCGGGCCTCCTGGCGAGCTCGGTCGACGTTCATCTGCGGTGTCAGCCCTGCCCGAGCTTCGGTCTCGAACTTCTCGGCGCGGGCCGTCACCCGCCTGATTTCCGCGGTCAGTCGTTGGTGCACCGCGTCCCGATTGCGCGTGACCCTGTCCTGAACCGCTCGGGTCACGTCGGCGAGGTGCTCGGGGACGCTGAACTGGATCGCGTAGTCGCGACCGACCTGGTCGAGCGGTGTCGCCAGCCACGACGACTGGAGGAGATCCCGCACGGCGCTCTGCTCTGCTACCGCAGCCGGACGGTAGTCGAGATAGGGAGCGAGCCCGCCGGCCCGTGGTTCCCCGTCGAGTGGTAGCTCCACGTACTCGAACCGTCGGCTCACGACGGTGTGCGCCGACGAGCTGCTCGGCCGAGCATCGGCGACGTCGTGCTCGATGAAGACAAGCACTCGCGGCGTGCCCGACGAGTCTCGCTCATCGACCAGCACGGCTCCCTCCCGCAGGACATCGCCCACGTCGGCGGCGAGCACCTCGATGGCCATGTCGAGCAGCGGATGGCCTGGTGCCACGAGCTCTGCGTCGGGGTGACCATCGCACCGCATCAAGTCGCGATCGAAGGTGATGCGCTCGTAGCTGTGAAGCACGGGCTCCCCTCGCCCGCTCTGCCGGTCGCGACTTCGGATGCGGGCGGGGACGTTCAGGACCTGATAGCGCCCAGGCTCTCGCTCTCGGAGGCGCCCCCCGAGCCGGTCGAAAACGGCGAGGAAGAACGATCGGAGGTGGTGCGGCTGCAGTCGCCGGGCCTCCGCCTCCTCCATCCGATGACGAATCTCCTCATGGCCTTCGTTGGTGATCACCGATGCAGCCAGGGCCGGTTCCTTGATGGCCTTGCGGACCCGTTCGCCAACCTCATCGTCGAGCACACGATTGATGCGGGCTCGAACGTCGGGCTGGCTTCCGTACCGGATCGCCTCCACGAAGAGCTCGCTCAGTTCCCGGCCGGAGATCGCGTCGCCGAGCACGTCGTAGACCCGACCCTTGTAGGCCTGCCTCTGCGCTTCGATCTTCCGGAGCAGGGTGCCATAGACGAGATCCTCACGGGTGTCCTCGGCCACCAGGTTCCACATGTGGCAGACCTCGCGCTGGCCGATGCGGTGGACGCGACCGAAGCGCTGCTCGATCCTGTTCGGGTTCCACGGGAGATCGTAGTTGATCAGCAGGTGGGCCCGCTGAAGGTTGATGCCCTCGCTCGCGGCGTCGGTGGCGACGAGGATGACAGTGTCCGGATCCTGCGTGAACCGGGCTTGGATGGCTCGCCGTTCGTCGCGGTGGGTGCCGCCATGTATCGCCACGACCGCCTTGTCTCGATCGAGCAGTACCTGGAGCCGCTCCTCGAGGTAGCGCATGGTGTCTCGGTGTTCGGTAAAAACGATCAGCTTGTGACGGGTTCCGTGCTCGTCATGCATCTCGGGTCGTTCGAGGAGGTTGGCGAGCTCGTTCCACTTCCGATCGTTGCCCGACTCGCGTAGGTTGTGGGCCAGTTGCTCCAGCTTCTCGAGGCTCCGGATCTCCTGTTCCAGCTCGGCGATGGTCCTCGCCGCCGTCGCGGCGTCGGTGACCTCGGTCTCGAGGTCCTCCCGCTCGTCGGGGTCGAGATCGTCGAGGGCGTCGAGGTCGATGACACCCGGCATCGAATCCGCGGCCGTGGCGCCGTCGTCGAACAGCCGTGTCAGCCGTTGCTCGCTCGCCGTCCGCTCCCGGGCGGCGATCCGAGCCGATTGACGCTCCTCCACCACCTGTGCCTCGAGTCGCCCCTTTCTACGGCGCAGCGACTGGTAGATGGCCTCGGGTGACGACGCCAGGCGACGCTGCAGGCTGGTGAGTGCGAAGCCGACCGTATTGCGGCGTCCACCTTCGTTGGTCAGTTCGTCGGCCCGGTTCATCTCCTCTTTGACGTACGCCGTCACCTCGTCGTAGAGGGTCATCTCGTCGGTCGACAGCTCGTAGCTGACGGTGCTCGCCCGCCGCTCGGGGAAGAGCGGTGTGCCGTCGAAGCGGAGGAGGTCCTCCTTGACCATTCGACGCATGAGATCCGAGGCATCGGCCGTGTGGACACCGTCTCGGTACTGACCGTGGAAGCGGTCCGAGTCGAGCAGCGCGAGGAACAACTGGAAGTCTGCTTCCTTTCCCGCATGCGGGGTCGCCGTCATCAAGAGGAAGTGGCGCGCACTGCTGCCGAGGACCTCGCCGAGCTGGTACTTCTTGGTGCGCTTCACCTCGCCGCTGTAGTGGGCCGACATCCTGTGGGCCTCGTCGACGACGACCAGATCCCACCTGGCATCCCGAAGCCGGGGCGCCAGCTCCTCACGGCGGGCCAGTTGATCGATCCGGGCGAGCAGGAGCGGCTTGGTCTGGAACACGTCGCCGAAGTCGGCCGAGTCGAGGTGGTCCTTGGTGACGATCTCGAACGGGAGGTCGAACTTCTCGTACAGCTCCTCTCGCCACTGCATGACCAGGCCGCCGGGGGCGACGACGAGACATCGCTCGACGTCGCCGCGCAGCATGAGCTCCTTGATCAGGAGGCCGGCCATGATCGTCTTGCCGGCGCCGGGATCGTCGGCCAGGAGGAACCGGAGAGGGGTCCGGGGCAGCATGTCGCCATACACCGCTTCGATCTGGTGGGGGAGGGGCTCGATGGCGCTGACCGATACCGCCAACATCGGGTCGAACAGGTGCGCCAGTTGGATTCTCCGGGCCTCGGCCGCGAGCCGGAAGTCGTCGCCGGCGGCGGTGAACGACCAGGTGCGACCGGGGTTGACGAGTTCGAGTAGTGGTTCGGCTGATCGATAGAGGATCTGCTCGCCGAGCTGACCTGCAGCGGTCTTGTAGGTCACCTCCAGCGCGTCGGGCCCGATCTGTCGGGCCTGGCGGATCTCGACCGGCCCGACGGGGTCGATGCCGATGATGTGTGCCTCAGCGCTGATGTCCTCGAGTCGCACAGTTCATCCCCCTGTTTCGTCGGCGATCTGGTGGAGCTCGTCTTCCTCGTCGAGGTAGTAGAAGGTCACCGGCCGGGCCAGCGGGCGGAACCGGTGCAACCACCTCATCGGCACATCGATGTCGCCACCGAAGACCAGGAAGGTTCGGGCCCCCGCCGGGACGTGTTGAAGGAGCCACACGTACTCCGCGATCGTCGACCATTTGGCAGCCGGTGTCTTGAGTGATTTGTACCGTTTGGCGTCACCGACGATCGCTCCGTCGGTTGAGACCAGGTCGAAGCGCTTGTCGACCGCACCGCCGAGGCGAACAGCCCGCGGTTGGAGGTCGACCTGCCAGAGCTCGGAGAGCACGCGGCGAGCCCGGGCCTCGAACTCGTGACCGGTCTCCGTGCCTCTCGCAGCGGTGGAGACCGAAAGCGAATCCACAACCCCAGCCGCTTCGAGTTCAGCGTGAGGGATCCGTCGGTATCGGCCGCGATCGACCCGCTCCAGATCCGGCCACTGGTGGACCGGTGCGTCTCGGCACATGTGGCTCGACACGTGCGTGCGCACGGTCGAGCGCTCCCACCTCGTCCAGGTCGTCATGACCTCGGCCGCGATCTCGTCGAGGTCGAAGATCTGCCGACCGTGGCGCCGTTCGAGCCTGGTCATGGCCTGCCAAACCGCTTCTCGGCACGTTTCGGGTTCCGTCATCATTTCCCCTCGCTCACTCGACGACCTCCACGTAATCGATGGGGGCGGCGGCCGTCCTAGCCACTGCGTTTGAGTCGGTGAGGCGGTCGAGCATGATCTCTCGCACCAGTTGCTCCGGGAGTGCTTCCTGCAGCTTCAGCGCACCGGCCGCATCCTCCACGAGGTGCGCCAATGCCCCAGGTGGGGTGGGGGAGGAGCGTGCGTTCTCGAGCGCCTTGCGGTCGATACCGGCGTCGAGGGTGATGGAGAAGTTGTCCCGCTGGGTGATCTGGGAGCGAAGTGAGTCGAGGCGGGCTGCCAGTGCCAGGTTGGCTCGGAGGCCGGCGAAGGTGAACCACCGCAGCTCGTCGGCGTCACGCACCAGGAGCGTCCGGCCTGGCGCCGCTCGGGACATCGACGCTCGGAGCTCCGCAAGCTTGCTGGTGGCGCGGGTGCTGAGCGACACCGGGTCCAGCACCGCCCCGCCCAGTACCGCGGCCACCGCTTGGCACAGTTCGTAGCTCAACGGTTGGGCCAGTCCTGGGAAGCGGACGCTGGCCTTCACGTCGGCCGGTTCGACCTGTGCCACCCGGCGCTTCCAGTCGATGTCGTTGATCTGCCATGACCGGCCGGCCAGCAGGAGCCTGGGCGGGCCGGGCTTCATCCCCATGGCGGCGGTGATGGCGAGATCGGGCACCTGACCGATCTCCATACGGCCCTGACGGATCGATACCAGCGGATCCGACACGAACACCGACATCAACTCCAGGAAGTTCCGCCGCCCGATCGACTCCTCCGCACGCTTGCCGGGTCCGAGCACCCCGCCGTCGGCGAACAGCCAGTCCTCGGCCAGGAGGTGCGACACAACCTCGTTGGCCCGGGCCATCGCCGCCTCACCGAGCACCGCCGGGTCGCCAAGCCACGTCGCCCAGTCGGTGATCGGCAATCCCTCGTCGGCTTCCTGCAGTGTGAGAGCCAGAATCTGCTGGGCCACCAGGTGGGCCGGCATTGCGGGGGGCTCGGCTGGCTCCACGTAGCCCGACGCCCAAAGCCGCAACAGACCGGCCGCCGTCAGCAACGACTCGTCGCTCGTGGCCAGGAACAGCGCGTTCCGACTCGTCCCGGTCCGCCGCCCGGTCCGCCCGATCCGCTGCAGGAACCCGGCCACCGTCGGCGGGCTGTCGATCTGGATGACCCGGTCGAGGTCACCCACATCGATCCCCAGCTCCAACGTGGACGTGGCCACGATCACACAGTTCGACGCCTCGGCGAACGCCTGCTCCGACCGGCGCCGCTCCTCCCTCCCGAGCGACCCGTGAGACACGAACGCCGTCGTACCGAGCCCACTGAGCGCGTGGGCCAACTCCTCGGCCCGCCGTCGGGAGTCGACGAACACCAGCCGCTTTTCGCCCCGATGGAGCCGGCTGATCACCATCGCCGCGTTCGAGAGAGTCCCGACGTAGTCGAGCTCTACCTCCGGCTCGGCCACCGACTCGGCTGGCGGGTTCACAATCCGTCGAGCAGAACCGCTCGAACCGCACAACCACACCAACAACTCGTCGGGGTTGCCGACCGTGGCCGACAGACCGATCCGC
>CBDCGP010000022.1:0-134174 GCA_965216655.1 Acidimicrobiales bacterium | reverse complement strand
CGCAGCCAGCGGGGCACGACCTTGGTGCGCCGCCCCACCCCTATCACCGGTGTCGGCCCGTCGCCGATGCTGTGGTTGGTGGCGGTCAATCGGACGGTCCCATCACACCCATGGCGTCGGGTCACCTCCGATGGCAGGCGGGCACCGGTCACCACGGTGGCCGTGGCGGTCGGGTCGACCTCGGCGGGGTCACCGTCAACAGGCACGGTGATGGTGAGGTCGATGTCGAGCTCGACCTGACCCGGTTCCGCGGAACCGCCCAGCAACTCGACCGCAGCGTCGGCCCGCACTGCCGGCCATCCACCCCCGCTCGGCCACCCGCTCCCGAACCGACCGCCCAGCGACGGCGTCCCCGTCGGGACTCGGCCCGGGTTTGGGGCCGGCGAGGATCTCGTCGACTCGGGCGCCGACCGCCGTATCGATCATCGTTGCCACATCGACAGGTACCACCAGGCTGATCTCAACCATTCCGCCGGGAAGATCACGCTGCCGGTAGCAGCGCTTCGACCAGCCGCCGTCATCGATTGGCGGTTCCGCGGAACCGTTGCCGCTGAATGAGCCGTCGGGGGTTTGACGGTCGATGCGGCGGTGCCCGGCCACCACCCGGTCGAGCTGGGCCGCGGTGGCCGTGCGGGCCAGCTCGACCATTGACTCCTCATCGATCGGACGTTCCAGGCGGGTCAATGCCCGAGCCTTCGAAAACGACAACCGACCGGCCCCAAACGCCGCTCGCACCACCGGTAGTTCCTCCAAACCCCGGGCCACCCGCACGTGATCCCGGGCTGTACGCAGCGACATCCCACAGGCGAACGACAACCAATGAGCCGCCGACTTACACCCCCACGCCGCCCACCCCCGTCTGCGGTCATACTCGGCCAACCAACCCAGCCACCGACACGTCGCCGCCGCGATCACCGCCGCGTGCGCCGTCAACTCGGCCTCCAACCGCTCCAACGGCACCTCTCCATCCCCCGAATCGGACCACGCCTCACAGTCGTCATCCGCCGTCGTTTCGCCGTCAATGACGTCAATTGCATCAATCGAATCCATACAACCGACAATAACCACACCGTGTGACAGCCAACGCCGCCAACCCGGTCGGTTTCCCCGGGCGGCTACGTGGTTCTCGCCGTCGGCCTCACCGCAAACTTCTTCTGGGGCTCCGTGGGCCTCCCTGAGGCGGCCTTGCTGTCGGTTCTCGGGTTGGCTGGCGTACTCCTCATGGTGCCGCCGGAATCGAAGGGATAGAGGACCCTCACTGGTCCGTCACTGGGCGACTGCCTGCCTACTGGAGTGGCTGGCCATGGATGACGGCAGACCGGACCCCGGCCGCGGTGTCGCCTATTCCTCGGATCCAATACCGGCCCACTCGATGGCGCCGAAGACGTTGGAAAAGTCATCGGTCCAGACATCTCCATCGCCAGGCGGATCAACCCATCCCTGATTCCGTAAATCGTCGATCGTCGAGCCTTCCGGCGCCATGACCATCCAGATGGAGCCAAGCGCTCCCCCGTCCTGCTGGGCGTCATTCGGCTCAAACCTACGAGTCAGCACGGCCAGATCGACCGATTCAGCGGTCGCCGCCACAACCGGAGCCAAGTCGAGGAATCGATTCGAGACATGAATGGCGACACGCCCACCCGGCTCCAGATGATCTACGTATTCTTGCATCGCCTCGACGGTGAGGAGATGAACCGGGATCGCATCAGAGTTGAATGCGTCGATGACGAGAAGATCGAAGCGATCCGTCGAGCCTTCAATCAATTCGCGACCGTCGCCAATCTCGACACGAACGTCGGCGTCAGACTCCTCGAGATACGTGAACAACGAGTCGTCCTGAGCGATATCCACTACAAGGGAGTCGATCTCGAAGTAGGTGATCGTCTGACCTGATACTCCGTAAGCTGAGAGCCCGCCAGCACCAAGGCCGACGATGCCGACGTTGCCAGGTGTAGCGTCGGGCCCACCTGCCGGATCGAGAAGATCGCCGATGGGACCTTCACGAACATAGTATGTAGCCGGCTCTCCAGGCGAAGCGAGATATTGATCACCGTGATTTGTCCGGCCGCTGACAATTGAGCGCTTACCCTCATCTTCGAGAACCGAGTATGTGGCGTAAAAAGACCGATCTCGGAACAGGAGATCACCAGGGCTGACGGCGACTGCCAAGAAGGCGACGGCGAGAACCAGCCCTGGCACAACAGCGTTTCGGCCGATGAAGACTACGCCAACGACGGCCGGGCCCAGCAAAAGGGCACCAACGCTGCGAGGCCCCACAAAGGGCGTCAACAACAACGGTGCGGCCATTAGGAAGTAGGGGATGACCGGCCCCGAGTCCCGGGATGATTGGGCTACTTCGCCTGACCAGAAGAAGTAACGGCTAGGAACAAGGCGATAGGGATCTCGATCTCGAAGCCCGCAAGTGCAGGTGCCAGTAGCGAGACCGCAGTTCCGCCTACGGCCCCACCGGTCGATATCGTCACGAAGAAGACTGTCAAATGCTCCGGTGGCGGCTTGGATTCGACGAGCTGGATATGAAGCACCTGAACGATGGCCGTGAACCAGACAAGTACTACGCCAACAACGAGAAAGAGCGGCGCCGCTACAGCCACGCCACGAACGACGAGTACGGCAACCAGTGGAGAGAGATAAAGCGCGACTGGGTGTAGCAACTTGGCCGACGGGGGGCCGCCCCTCCTGAATGCGAACACAAACGTGAGTAGGTAGAGAAGGAGTGGCACAACCCAAAGCAGCGGAAACGGGGCTATGTCGACGGACAGCAGCTGCGTAATGGCGACCAATAGTGCTGCCGCCGAAGCGCTGAGGATGAACCAGCGGAAACGGCCCGACACAGAGGTGACGCCCGTGTCATCGACGGTTCGACTACTGACCTCATCTACGCGAACAGCCACCGCGCATGCAATCGTGGCGATTACGAACAGCCCGTAGGCCAGCGCCCAGACGAGGCCCTGTTGCGCCAAGTCGAGGCGGGGCTCGATGACGACGGGATAGCCGACCAAAGCCAGGACGCTTCCAATATTTCCGGCGGAGTACAGGAAGTATGGATCCTCAGCGTCGGGATGATCCGTCCAAGACAACCATCGCTGAAGCGTGGGGCTGGCGGTCGACAGAGCAAAAAAGGGGAGTCCCACCATCACGAGCAGCGCAAACAGAACCCAGGCCGAGGGCGGGACGTCCATCGGAGGATGCCAACCATCGGGCAATGCAACCGGAAGAACAAGCAGGGGAAGGCTGACGACCGCTCCCTGGACGACCCGATGACGTTTGTGGTCGAGACGAGTGGTCGAGAGGTGGGCGAACACGTAGCCGACGAGTAGCGCGACCTGAAAGAAGGCCAACGCAGTACTCCACAATGCTGAACTCCCCCCGACCTCCGGAAGAAGGATTCGAGCTGCCATAGGCTGAATGAGAAACAGCAGGAACGATCCCAGGAATGAGGTGACCGTGAACAGCCAGCGAACCTGGCTGTTCGACAGGCTGCGGTTGTCTCCAGCGGTCACCCGCTCCATCGTGGTTAGTTGCGCCATTAGCCCTCCAACAGGCCGTCCGACGCCGCTGGTTGGATTCAGGCAGCCAGGGGCGGACATCGACAGTGCACCGACGTTCAGTTCACCAGCGTCGGCCATTGCAATCAATGGGACAACATACCGGTGCGGCCGGTAAAAAGGATCTGACGAACTCTGAGCAATCCAACGCCCCAAGCTGGCGTTCACCCAGCCCTACGCACCTGCTCATCTCCCCTGCTGCGTGCTACGACATGACCCTGCAATTAGAGTGGCTGGCCATGGATGACGGCAGACCGGCTCCGGCCATGGTTTCCTACGTGGTGGAGGCCAAGCCGACCGTGACGAAGGTGATCGTCATCGCCGGTGGGGTGTTCTCGGTGGTCGCCGCGGTCGTCGGCATTCTGCTGTGGAACACGGGCGGATCAGGGCTGAGCTACCTCCTTCCCCGGGTGCTCGGCGTGGCGTTGTTCGCCCCGCTCGGATTGTTGCTGGTGTCGATGTTGACGTCCGGTTCGACGTCACTGCCGGAGCGGCTGGCAGGCTGGGAGAACGCAACGATCGAGTTCACCCCGTGGCCACCCCAACTCGGTCGGACCATGACCGCTGTGTACCGGCGGCGGTCCGTCTCGGCCCGAGCCCGAAACAAGCTGACCGGCCAAGTCGACGTGGAGACCGAGCTCGAGTGTGAGGAATGGGTCCGGTACACGGTCGGCACCGACACCCGCACCGAGACCCATGACCTGGTCGAGATCCACACGACGGCCCCCGCAACCGCGACTGCCGACGGCATCGAGGCGGTGTTCGCGGTGAGGATCCCGGCCGATGCCGGCGGACCCAGCATGGAGCTCGACCACAATCGCATCCGGTGGGAGCTGAAGATGCGCCTGGGCCATCCCTTCGGCAAGCGGACGGCGGCCAAGATCGACCTGCCCGTGCATCCCGTGCTCGACGTCGCCGCCCTCGCCGGCGACGGAGGGATCGACAGATGACAGTGGCGACACCTCGCATCGAGTTGGCCGACTGGTTCGTCGAGCTCGGCGGGCAGGTCCGGGGGCGGGTTTCGCTGCCCGGTGCGGAGGGCATCGACCCGACCACCGAGCGGATCCGGGAGGTCCGGGTCACGCTTCGATGGGAGACCGACGGACGGGGTGACCGCGACCGCTGGACCGGACCGGCCCAGGCCTTCGATGTGAACGTCGACGGATCCCTCTACGGCGATTTGGCACTCGACGTACCGACCGACGCGCCGATCTCCTATGACGGTTCGCTGTTCCGGGTTCGCTGGTCGATCGAGGCCCGCACCGATTTGAAGCTGCGGATCGACCGCAAGACCGCCGTGGAGTTCGTCGTGATCCCGACAGGTGGTAGCGGCTGGTACCACCAGCCCCATCCCCTGCCTCCGATGACTCGATGATGCGATGACGTCGCTCCGCCCTACGGATTCGCCGGCTGATCCGCTGGCCGGAACCTTCGACCGCTACCACCGGGTGGGGCTTGGGGCCAACCCGTTCACCCCGGCCACCGAGTCGGATGATCCCACCGAACCGGCGACCGGTTCGTGGTTCGTCGACCGCGGGCTGGCGCCACCGCCACGGCCCGGCTCACGGACCCTGGTCCAGGTGATTGGTGACCAGGGCATGGGCAAGTCGACCCATCTGGCCGAATGGCGGCGGAGAACTCCGGGGCCGTTCCACTACTTCCCCGTAGCCCGTATCGAGATCGCTGGCATGCTCCGCCCGTCGCCGACGTGGTCTACGGCGACGAGATCGACCGGATGCCGGTGGTGCTGCGGGCACGGTGGCTGCGACGTCTGGCCGGTGTTGGGGCCACGGTCGTCGTCGGCACCCACCGGGATCTGAGCGGTGCTGGTCGCCGGGCCGGCCTCGTGGTTCGCACCCACCGTTTGCAGCCGGTGACCCGCATCGAGCTGGCTCTGGTTCTGCGGCGGCGGTTGCAGGCGGCCGCCCTGGGCGGGCGGACGGTGGCCGTTGGATTCACCTCAGCCGACGTCGACGAGATCTTCTTGGCCAGCGGCGGCAACCTACGGGAGGCCGATTCGGTCGCCCATCGGATCCTGGCCGAACGGGTGCGTCAGGGAGCCGAGGACGGTGAGGCCTGACTCGTCCGCTGCGTCGGTTTGACCGACGCCGTCGAGCGCCGACCAGATCTCGGCCACCAGGTCCTCGATGGCCTTCCCGTGGCCGTCCAGGAATCCGATCATGTTCGGATTGTCCCGGTGGCGGCGGCGCATATCGGCGAGCCGGGCCTGCACCGTGGTGGGCCCGCCGTCGAGCCCAGTGGTCACGTCGCAGAAGTGAAGTTCCCGGTGAGGTAGTGACTCGTCGAAGGGGAACTCGGTGGCGTAGATCTCATCCAAGCCCTCCAGCTCACCCCGCTGCTGTGCGCCCGAGTGGTGGGCGACGAGGTTGACGACCGCCTCGTCCCAGCCCTCGCGGCGAAGATGGCGGGCGCCGTCGATCTGGTGGAAGCCGGTATCGACGAGCGACGGGGCGTAGCCGATGTCGTGGAGATAGGCGGCCTGAGCGAGGGCCTTCGAGTGCGCGATGCGCCCGGCGAACAGCTCGGCCCGTTTCGCCACGCCTTGCACGTGGTTCCACCGTCGGGGCTGGTCGTCAGCCAGCAGGCGTCGGGCGAGGTCCCGTGCGTTTGCGACTGCCACGTCTGCGATCATACGACTCGATCCCCGCTGGCTCAACAGGCCAAATGTTGCCAATCCGTGAAGTTGTTCTACCCGGGCGCAGGACCGGTGAATCACTCAGGTTGGTCGTTGGGGTTCCAGCCAGCTTCGTAGGCCCGAGCAACTGCCGCGAGCTGGGAGTTGACACCGAGCTTCGACAGCACGTTCTTGATCTGGGTGCGCACGGTCTGGACCGACACGAAGTCACGTTCGGCGAGGACCGCCGGGCTCATGCCTTCCATGAGACCGCCGAGCACCTGGCTCTCGCGATCGGAGAGATTGTCGAAACCCCGCCGGCGCATGGCTCGCTCGGCCTGTTGATCCCGGTATTCGCTGATGACGGTCAGCCGATGGTGCTGCCGGATGGAAATCGCCGGCCAGCAGCTTCGAGATGGCGGCGATCAGGGACTCGAGGGTCTCGTCCTTGGTGAGCAGGGCGACGGCACCGTTTTCGAGGCAGCGGGCCCAGAGACCGCGGTCCGTGCTGCCGGTGAGCACGGCAACGGTCTGCTCGGCCTCCACCAGCTTCTCGGTGAGTCCAACACCGCCGTTCTCGAACGGCATGTCGAGGTCGACAAGCACGAGGTCGGGTTCAAAGCTGCAGATCTGTTGGACGAGATCCGTTGCCCCCGACCGGGTCGACGATGTCGACGATCATGCCCGCCCGTTCGAGCTGATGCTTGAGTCCGAATGCGAGCAGCGGGTGATCGTCGACGACCACCAGGTGGCGAAGCTGCTTCGGCTGGGCGGTCGGCTCGGCGATACTCACGTGCGACCCACTGGACTCCACGCCACTACCTTCGGATCAGCGGTGGACTCGGCGGTTTCGCTGTTGGGCAGCGTGAGCACGAACGACGTTTTCCCATCCTCACCCGGCTCATAGACCACCGAGCCATGGTGCAGCTCGGCCAGCATACGGGCCCGGTCGAGGCCGATTCCTTCGCCATCCTTGTGCGACGTGAACCCCCGCTTGAAGAGGCTGGTGGTCTGCTTCGGATCGATGGTTGCACCGGAGTCGGAGACCCTCACCTGCACGTGGCCGGCGTGCTCCTCGATATCGACGTGCACCGGATCGGCGCCGTGGCGCATTGCGTTCGACAACAGGTTGTCGACGATGGCCATGACCTCGCTCTCCTCGCCCATGATCTGCGCTGACGTCGGTGCCCGCAGATCGATGGTCACGCCGCTCGTTCGGCGCGTCTTGACCATGTCTCGAACCCCGGGGATCATGTCGAACTCCCGCGGGTTCCGCTTGTGCTTGGCGGTCAGCATCCTGAGGCGGGGCCGTCTCGGTTCGTAAGGGCCCACCAACATCGTCGTCCAGCGACGCCATCGCCGTCTCGATCGACAGCAGACCGGATCGGAGGTCGTGGAGCATGTCCTCCGTGTGGGAGATCTCCGCCTCGATCTTTCGCTTGGCATCGAGCAGCTCCTCGAAGGATCGCCGACCGCTCGACTCAATCTCGACCAGGGTTCCGTACATGGCGGCGATGCCGGACAGACCCGCCAACAGGCCCAGCGACAGCGTGGTTCGAGCTTCTGGAGAGTGGTTGATCAGGCTTCCGGTCAACGTCAGCCCCACTGCACCCAGACCGCAAAATACACCAAGCCATCGAGCACGCCAGAGTCCCTCGAACAACAGAATGGCCGCTATCACCACGGCCAGGAGAACAACGACCGTCGACACGAATGTGCCGGCGGTCGCCCCCCTGACCAGCACCAGCCAGCACCAGACGGAGCTGGGGAGGAGGAAGAGGCCGGCAATCGGAAGCAGGGTTGGCGAACGCGTCGTGATCGTCCTGTGGATGACACCAAGGGCGGCGAGGAAAAAGGTCGTTGCCGCCACCATGCCGATCTGGTCGACGCTGTCCGAGAGGGACCCGTCACGTCGCATCTCGAGGATCGTTCCGGCAAACGTCACCATCATCGCTCCCGTGAAGGCGACGAACGCCTTGCCGACCGGAGGAGAGGCGTACACCGGCGTGTCCGATGGATCGGCGGGCTCGGCCGATACAAATCGTGACGTTGTCTCCAGTAGTCGACGCACCCGCTTGTCCCTCTTCTCTCGCCCCAACCGCGGTCGCCACGAGGTCATGGACTCTCGACAACCTAAGGCTACGTTGCCGCATCGCGGCCAGGCACTAGGCAAAAATGCCGCGCATCACCCGTATACCCAATTTGGGTGATGGCATCGCAAATGCTAACACCGATCATTGTTAGCGGCGAACCAAACCGGTTCGACAAGCCCGCATCGGAGGAGTCCGTCGGGCTCCGTTATCCGTAGGAGGAGAACACAATGCTTTACCTGTCGATGCTGATGCACCGTCTCGCCGAGAAGGCCAAGGAGGACAAGGGAGCGGCAATGGCCGAGTACGGCCTGCTCGTGGCCCTGATCGCCTTGGTGGTGCTGGCCGGCGTCCAGCTTCTCGGCACCAACCTGCTCGCGACCTTCAACCAGATCGCGGGCAAGTTCCCGGTCAACTAATGATCGTCAGGGGGGTGGGGCCTGGGTTCCGACCTGGCCCCACCCCCCTGAACCTTTTTGCCTTTACTCCCGGGGTGCGCAGGCCCGTCCTCCCTGGGCGCCACGTGCCCAACGGCGGCTGGGCGTTCGGTTGGGCGGACCCAGCGAAAGGCGGCCCGTTGTGCCCACAAGAAGAAGGCTCGCAGAGGGTAAATTGCCCGTTCGCTCCGAATTGCGATACCGCTATCCTCATCACTGCCGGATGGTCGACGGGCGACTCGCCCCGGCTCGTACAGTCTGATCACGACTGAGCCACGACAGATCTGGCAGGAGGGACCCCACATGTCCAGTCAAGCGAAGTCCAAATCTCCAGCAGGCACTTCCACCTTTGCATTTCTGCGGCCCCTCGAGCGTGAGAACGGGGCATCCATGGCCGAGTTCGCGGTCATCCTGCCGGTCTTGATCATGGTGCTGTTCGGCATCATCGAGTTCGGAATCGCCTTCACCAAGGCCCAGGCAATCGAGGCGTCGGCCCGTGAGGGCGCAAGACTCGCATCCATCGAAGGCAGTTCCGTCGCCGACGTCGGCACGCGAGTCAACGACGCCTTGTTCGGGATACAGATGTCGGGGCCGCCGACGATCACGGTCAACCCGGGACCCTGCCAGGACCGGCCCGGCGAGAAGGTGACCGTGTCGGTCAGCACCGACCATGTGATCAGCATCCCGTTTGCCTCCGAACTATCCCATCACCCTCAATGGCACCGCCGTCTTCCGATGCGAGGCATCAGCATGAACCGGTTGTTTTTCCGATTGACGTCTTCCGACACCGGAGCCGCCATGCCATTCGTTGCGGTGTCACTCCTCGTGATCTTCGGCATGGCCGCACTGACGATCGATTTGGGCAACGGATGGCGCATCCGTCGAGCGTTGATCCCGGCCTCCGACGCAGCGGCGCTCGCTGCGGCTCAGGACTACGCGCAAGGACTCGACGGCTGCGCAACAGTTGCCGGCACATTTGTCACCGACAATGAACCGGCCGCCACGATGGATCTGTGCGATCCGCAGCCGCTATCCGGTTCGAACGGCTACGTGACGGTGACGGCATCACACAACGTGCAGACGTGGTTCGCTCCGGTGATCGGCCTCGGTGACTATGCCGTGGGCTCGTCGACGACGGCAGCGTGGGGTGACCCGAGCGCAGCGTCCGGACTCCGCCCCATGGGCCTGTGCCTGCCCGGAGACGCCGATCTCGAGTACGTGATCCGCAACCCGAGCGCTACCGCTACCGAGATCGTGGTGGAGTACACGAAGGAACATCCGAACGACTGTGGTAGCACGGATGGGAACTGGGGCACCATCGACCTCGACGGCGACGGAAACTCGCACAACGACATGGTCCAGTGGATCATCGACGGCTATCCGGGCCTGATCGAGTTCGAGGATCACGTCGTAACGAGTTGCGTTGACGCGCACTGCTACGAGGGCGACACCGGCGCCGACCTCGCCGGTGCCCAACAGCAACTTCGAGATCTGAGGGACAGCGGTCAATACTTCACGCTGCCGCTGTTCAACTTCGTCGAGGGCCAGGGCGCCAATGCGAAGTTCCATCTGGCCGGACTCGCTCGAGTCCAGCTTCTCGACTTCAGGGTCGTCGGAAACGAGTCGAGTCGATTTCTCCGCCTGCTGGTGCAACCCGGTTTTGTCTCCGGGGTGCCCGGCGGAAGTGGATCCGGGACAGGCGGCAACAAGGTGGTGTCGATCTGTGCAGTCGATGCCACCAATGCGGCGGGGTGCACCCCGTAAGGGCCTGAAGTCCGAACAAGAACATGAAATTGGGAGACGATGAGTAGACGTGTTGTTGGTTTGGCCGCCGCGGTGCTGCTGGCCTTGATTGGAACTGTGGCGTTGGTCGCCTTCCGTGGCCGGTGCCGAGGAGCGTGCCCTCGAAGGCGAGGAGCTGATCGAGGTCTATGTGGTCACCGAGCTGATCCTCGGCGGCACTCCCGGAGAGGAGATCGAGGAGCAGGTCATCGTCGAGGAGGTACCGATCAAGGTACGGCCCGATGATGCAGTCGATAATCTGGCCGCACTCCGTGGTCGAGTGGCCGCGGTTGATCTTCAACCGGGTGAGCAACTCATCGAGAGCCGCTTCATCGAGGTCGCCGAGTTCAACGACCGCGAGCTCGGAGTTCAGGTCCCCGACGACCTGGTGGAGATCACGGTGGAACTCGATCCTCAACGGGCCATCGGCGGGCTCCTGGAGCCGGGTCAGACCGTCGCCGTGTTCGCCTCCTTCGAACCATTCGACTTGACGGCAACCGTTGTCGAGATCAACGGCGAAGAGGTCGCGCTACCCCAGGCGATTGCCGATGAGGTCGACGGTGCAACGCCGAATACGACGGACATCATCTTGCGCCGGGTCCTCGTCACCGCGGTGCAGGAAGCGCGCCAGTTCGCGACGATCGGTGGCGACGACGAGGAGGCGCAACGCATCAACACCGCGCCTGACGACGTTCTCCTGGTGACGCTCGCCGTCACGCCCAACGACGCGGAGCGGCTGGTCTTCACCGCCGAGTGGGGATTCGTCTGGCTCGCCATCGATCGAGAAACCGTTCCAGACAGTCAGGACGCCATCAAGACACGCACCAACATCTACAACGAATCCGATGCCAGCGACGGCGACCTTCTCGAAGACCTTGTCGAGAACGCTGAGGACGCCGTCGAGGCAGAGGAGACAGAGGTCGCACCCGAGGACGGAGGCTAGCAGTGAGCGGGATTACCTTACTTTCGGGGATCACCGACATCGAGCAGTCGCTCGTGAGTGGATTCGGCAAGCGTTCCGCAGTACGTCGGGTCTGGTCGAACCAGTGGCGTGATTCGGCTGAGGTCTCAATGGACTCGTGTGCCGCCAATCCGGAGTTGCTGATCATCGGTCCGGACCTGCCCCGAGAGGTCACCCGCTACGTCGTAGCCGACGTCGATCGGCGGTTTCGGGCCACGACCACCGTCGTCTTGATGCAGGATCCGACCGTTGACGTTTCGAATGGACCTACTCCGGCTGGGAGCCCGGGAGGTTCTCCCATCTGAATTGCCTCCGTCTCAGCTGATGACCAAGCTGGAACCGATTTTCGAGCTGGCCTCGAGATCGGCACGGTCTCACGGTGGAGGAAACTCCGGAGCTCCGTCGACGTGTCATCGCCGTCGTCAGCCCTAAGGGCGGAACCGGCAAGACCACCATCGCCACGAACCTTGCGATCGGTCTTGCTCGGCGACTCCCCAAGCAGGTACTGCTTCTCGACCTCGATCTGCAATTCGGTGACTGCGCCAGCGCACTTGGCCTCAAGCCCGAGCACTCCCTCATGGACGCCATCCAGGCCACAAACCACGAGCGCAGTGCTCTCAAGGTGTTTTTGGCCCCTCACGACTCCGGCCTCGTGATGCTCCCACCACCCGATGATCTCGGTTTGGCCGATGCGATTGAGAACGATGATCTGAAGTCCACCGTCTCGGCTCTCGCCGAGGAGTTTCCCTTTGTCGTCATCGATACCGGAGCCGGCATCGATCCCGCGACTCTTGTCGCCATGCAGCTGGCCACTGATCTCCTGTTCGTAACCACAACCGACGTACCGGCGATTCTCGCCATCAGGCGTCAGATCGAGGTACTCGACCAGGTCGGATTCACCTCGCAGCGGCGCAGCCTGATCCTCAACCGGTCCAACGCAAAGGTCGGGCTGTCGCCGGAAGACGTCGAGGGTTCGATCGGCATGGAGATCAAGTTCGAAATTCCCAGTAACCGTCTGATCCCGGTTTCCACCAACGAGGGGGCACCGGCGATCGAAAAGGACAGTGGCAACATCGCTCGCAAGTTCGAGTCGATCGCCCAGTATTTCGCCCCTGATCAAGAAGACAAGTCACGTTCAGTGTTCCGCAGCTTGAGAGGAGACCGCTGATGAATATCGCCGACCTGTTGAAGAGCTCGGGCCAACCGGACCACTCGAACGGCAATGGTGGACCTCCACCCCCCGATATCGCGATCGTCCCTTCCCTGGAAGACACGTCACCTCGTTTCAACGATCCTCTGTCGAGCTTGCGATCCCGAGCTCAGGAGGCCCTTTTCAAGCGGTTGGGAAGCCGTCTCTTCGACCCGAATCTCTCCGAGGATCAGCTGAGAGGGTATGTCGTTCGCGAACTCGATGAGATCCTGGCCGGCGAGGCCGCCCAGCTCGAACCACATGAGCGCCACGGTCTGGTGGAGTCCATTCGCGCCGACGTCATGGGGCTCGGCCCGATCGAGGCGCTACTCGCCGATGAGAGCGTGACCGAGATCATGGTCAACTCCACCGACTCCATCTTCGTTGAGCGGGCCGGCAAGCTGTACATGACCGACAGCCGTTTTCTGACCGTGGCCCACCTCCGACAGATCATCGAGCGCATCGTCACTGCAGTCGGTCGCCGGATCGACGAGTCGTCACCCCTGGTGGATGCCCGCCTGCCCGACGGCAGCCGTGTGAATGCAGTCATTCCACCGCTGGCAGTCGATGGCCCGATGCTGACCATCCGTAAGTTCGCCGCTGATCCGTACACCGCAAACGACCTGATCAACTTCGGCACGATGAATCAGCAGGTGGCTGACTTTCTCGACATCTGCGTGCGGGGAAAGCGCAACATTCTGATCAGCGGCGGAACCGGAACCGGCAAGACCACGCTACTGAACGTCGTGTCGTCGTACATTCCCACGGATGAGCGGATCGTCACGATCGAGGATGCGGTCGAGCTCCAACTTCACCAACGACATGTCATTCGACTGGAGGCACGCCCCGCCAACGTCGAGGGAAAGGGCCAGATTCCGATCCGCGAGCTGGTCCGGAACTCGCTGCGCATGCGACCGGATCGCATCGTCGTCGGCGAGGTACGTGGTGGAGAGGCCATCGACATGCTGCAGGCCATGAATACGGGCCACGAAGGATCGCTCTCGACACTCCACGCCAACACCCCCCGCGACGCCATGGCCCGTCTTGAAACCATGGTGATGATGGCGGGCCTCGAACTCCCGACCAAAGCGATCCGGGAGCAGGTGGCCTCCGCGTTGGATCTTGTCGTACACCTGTCCCGCCTGCGCGATGGAACCCGCCGCATCACCGAGATCGCCGAGATCAATGGGATGGAGGGCGAGACGATTACCATGTCGACGCTCTACAAGTTCGACTACGAAGCGGGAATCGACGAATCCGGACGCTACATCGGCCAGATCCGGCCAACGGGCATACGACCCATGTTCTCCGATGAACTGCGACAGATGGGCATTCAGCTACCGGAAGAGATGATTCGTCTCGCGACCGATCCGATCGCTCACATGGGGATCCGCTAGATGAGATGGCGGGTTTGGTATCTGTCTCTTGCAGCCGCTGTTCTTGCGCTGCTCGTGGCGCCCGTCCAGGCAGCGGCACAAGGGGGCGGTGGATCCGAAGGGTCGGCCAGCGACGATGATGCCGCGCTGATCCAGATCCTCGACGTCATCGACGACGGGGAGACCGTCGTGCTCGACGTCGCCGTACCCAGCACGGGCGACGCTCCGCTACCCGATCGGTCGGTCTTCGGCGTCGCCTACAACGGCGACTCCATCGACAACTTCCAGCTGAATGGCGTGAACAGCGGTGTCGACGTGATCATCGTTCTCGACACCTCCGGCAGCATGATTCCCTCGGGCGCCATGACGGAGGCGAAGCGAGCCGCGAACGCCCTGATCGATCGCTTGACCGACAACTCCCGGGTAGGTGTGATCGGCTTCGGCGACACGGTCACCGTGCTCAATGAACCCACTGCGGACCACTCGTTGGCCAGGTCGAACATCAACAGTCTGGAGGCCGGCGGAGACACCGCCCTCTGGGACGGTCTCGTCGAGGCGTCGAAACAAGGTAGCGACACCAGCGGGATTCTTCCCTACGTCGTCGTCCTGTCCGATGGCGCCAACGACGGCGGGGTGGCAGGCCAGCAGGACGCCATCGCCGCGCTGGAGGAATCCGGTTCCGCTCTCTATGCGGTATTCATCGACAGCCCATCAGCCGACGGAACCGAGCTTCAGGCCGCTGTCGAAGAACTCAACGGCATCTACGTCGCAGCCGACAGCGGCGAGCTGCAGACGGCGTACGAGCGGATCGCCGACCGGCTTGCCGGTCGATATCAGCTGACGTTCCCCCGCCCCAATCAACAGACAGCTCGCGTGACGGTCTCCGTCGCCGTCGACAACACACTGGCGTTTGCGCAGGTGGTCCTGGAAGGAGTGCGGGAGGCGGCGGCGACAACGCCGGAGGGACCTGCTCGTGTTCTGAATGTTCCGGTTGAATCACAGCTCGGAGTCGTGCCGACCCCTACGCCGGGATTGCTCGGGGCCCCGATCCTGCTACCGCTCGGAGCTCTTGCGATGTTCATCGCAATGATCCTGATGGGAGCGCTGGCAGTCAGTCCGGCGATCGACGTCCGCCTCGAGGCTGCAACCCGAGCGGATCAGGTAGCCGGCGTCAAGGGCAGGCTGACCTCGGCCGCCGACCAGCTGATCGAACGGCGTGACACCGAGGGTGAGCTCAACAAGGCATTGGATGCAGCCGGGCTGCATCTGAGGCCGGGGGAGTTTGTTCTCATCACGGTCGTTATCGCCGTTGTGTGCACACTGGCCGCCTGGTTGGTCGGAGGATTTTGGTTTGGAGCGTTGGCTGCAGGCATTTCGGCAGTCGGCAGCCTCGGATACTTGAATCGACGAGCGACGAAACAGCGGGAGCTGTTCGCCGAACAACTGACCGACACACTCGGCATTCTCGGCGGAAGCCTTCGAGCCGGCCGCGGCTTCCCACAGGCGATCGATCTCGTTGCGCAGGAAGCACCATCACCAACGGCCGAGCAGTTTCGCCGGGTCGGGTTCGAGGTGCAGGTGGGCAGAGACATGACCGATGCGATGTTGTCTGTCGCGCATCGGATGAAGAGCAAGGACTTCGAGTGGGTGGCCAAAGCGGTCGACATCAATCGTGAACTCGGTGGAGACCTGACCGAACTGCTGGACACCATCGCTGACACAATCCGTGAGCGACGTCGGATCGCCCGCATGGTGAAGGCCATCTCGGCCGAAGGACGGGCTTCCGGCTGGGTACTCATCATCCTTCCGTTCTTCGTCTTTGCCTTCGCTTGGTGGAGAATGCCTGAAAACACGTCGCTCATGTTCACGACGGCGATAGGCCAGGCCATGCTCATCGGCGCTCTTGTTGCAATGGTGGTAGGCCATTTCTGGATTCGAAAACTCGTAAACTTCAACTACTAGCAAGAGGAAAGGAGAGCGCGATGTCGACGACCGTATGGATCGCTGCCGCTATGCTTTCCAGCTCAGTCCCAATCGCATGGTGGGCCATATCGGCCGACCGGCAAATGACCCAGCGAGTCAGTCAAAACTTGGCGGACTATCGCCCAACGATGCGTGAAGCGCTGCTGGAGCGCTCGGCCTCTGAGCGTTTCGTTCTACCCCTGATGCGCAAGGTCGGAAACAGACTGATGCATCTCACTCCAGTCGGGTGGATCGAGTCGAAGACGAACACTCTGGCAAAGGCCGGCCTGACTGGTCGAATCACCGCAGAACAGGTTCTCGGAGCCAAGCTTGTCTTGCCGTTGGTGGTCGGCGCCCTTCTCGGCTTGAGGCTACTGAGTACCTTCACGTTCGGCTCGTTCGCAGTGACGGTTGCAAGTATGTTTGCCGCCTTCTTTGTTCCGGATCTCCTCATTCAAAGCAAGGCCGAACGGCGAGCTGAGGAGATCACCGTGATGTTGCCGGACGTCCTGGATCAGATAACCATCTCGGTCGAGGCCGGCTTGGGGTTCGAGGCCGCCATTGACCGGTTGGTGGCCAGCGAAGATCACTCGCTCGCCACTGAGTTCGGGCGGATGATCCAAGATATTCGCATGGGAACGAGCAGGGCCGACGCGATGGAACGCCTTGCCGAGCGATCCAAGGTCGACGACCTGCGAACGGTCATGCTCAACCTGCGACAGGCCGAGAGCCTGGGTGTGCCACTGGCAAGATCTCTACGTACCGTCTCGGCTGACATGAGGGAGAAACGAAAGTATCGCGCTGAGGAGCAGGCGAACAAACTGCCGGTCAAGATGATCTTTCCGCTCGGAGTTTGCATTCTACCTGCGCTGTTCATCGCAGTCCTCGGACCGGCCGTTATCCGCTTTACCCAGATATTCGGATGACCGAGGTAAGCAGCAGAGAAGGGTGGGACGGTCGGGCGACGGCACTCTCCACCGTCCACGAGGAAGCGCACCGGGTCTCGACTCTGATCGGGCAACTTCGAGATCAGTCCTTTCGCACGTCTGGTGTACCGCCGGCCGGAACGGGTTTCGAACCGCTCGACTCTGTTCTCGACGGCGGATTCCTTCCCGGTGAGGTGATCATTCTGGGTGGGCAGCCCGGTGCGGGTAAGACCATCTGTGCACTTCAGTGGGCCCGCAACCTGAGTTTGAGCGGCCGAAACGTCACGTTCGCGTGTTTCGAGCACGACGAGGCGACCCTGATGTACCGACTGATGGTTCAGGAGATGGCCGGATTGGCCGACGACGCTGACCCCACGACACGTATCCAAGCTCGCGCCGTCATTCGCGACCTGATGCTGGGCCTTATCAACCCTCGAGTACGCCGTGTCGGTCTCGCCGCTGGTCCACCACACACTCGAGCAGATCGAGTCGTACTCACCCCGGCTTCAGCTGCTTCGGGCGTCGACGCAACGAACGACGCCGGAGGCGCTCGAAGTGTCCGCGATCACGCACCTCGAGCCCGGGAGCGTACTGGTCGTCGACTACCTGCAGAAGCTTCCCGTCCCCGACGTGCCGAATCTCGAGGAGCGAGTCTACCAAGCAGTGGAAATTCTGAAGGAGATGGCCATTCGAAATCAGGTGGCGGTTGTGGCCCTGTCCGCCGCCTCCTCCTCAGGTATCGGCGTCGATCGACTTCGCATGGAGCACCTTCGAGGATCCGATGCTCTTGGACATGAGTGTGACGTCGCCATCGTGCTGAACAACAAGGCGACGGCAACCTCGGACCGGCACCTGAAGTTCGATCTCACCCAACTCGACGAAGCCCGGCGGCGAGCCATTCTCTCAATTGAGAAGAACCGCCGCGGCGAGGTCGATGTCCATCTAGACTTCCGGAAGGACTTCGCCAACTTCCGTTTTGATCCGAACGGAAGTTTCATGAGTGAGTCGCTCGAAGGGGACTGAGCGAAGGCCGAAGAGACCTCGATCGCCGTATTGACACCAGAACCTCCTGAACGATCGTGCGAAGAGAACTAGCTCCTTCCATGATGCTTTTGATTGGGGCTCTGGTATTCGCTGTCGCCGTAAGCCGACAGGACGCTACGACCTGGACCGGGCCAGGTTTCAGCATGTTCTCATCAGTCGACCACCGGGGCAACCGAACCGTCCTCGTCTCCGTCACCACCGACGAAGGAACCGCGCCGGCCGTCATACCGGAAGAGATCGTGCCGGCGCTTGAGCGTCAGAGTTCGCTGCCCGACAGGGACGCTCTACGAGAGAGTGCCGAGGAGCTTGCGGAGATGGAGTGGTCCTTTCGCGGCGATGGTCACCTAATCTCAGGACGTGGCGCCCCGGCTCTGCGAGTGCAGGCGCGTCTCGTCAACATTAGTGTCAAGGGCCCTGATGTGGTCGTTCGTACGATCACGGAGGCGGAGGCAACTCCGTGACGAACTCAGGTGATCGGCCTTGGGGGGAGCATCAACTCACCGACCGCGGACTCGCAGTACTTATTCTCTTTGGCTCCGTTCTCAGCACCATTCACTCGCTGTGGATGGTGGCGGCCATGCTCCCAGCGACGGTCGCCAACATGACCCCACTGCGGTCGTCACCGTGGACGTGGTGGATAAGCGGTGCGTGCTGCCTTGCTGTCGCGGCGTACAACTGGTCGACCTTTGAGGACCACGTTTTCTTTGGCGGCTACCAACTCGTTGCGGTCGGAATTGCCCTGACCCGCGCTGATTTCCGCGAATCGATCAAGCTACAGCTTCGATGGTTGACAGGTACGCTGTTCGGGGTCGCTGTGGGGTGGAAGCTGCTTTCGTCGTCGTATGTGGACGGCAGCCTGTTTCGAACTGTGTTGCTCTTTGACGAGCGCTTTGATCCGATCACTCTTCTATTGGGTCCTGTGTCAGCTGAAGCGCTGGCAAGTGATCGCGAGCTCATAGATGCGGTCGGCCGGGGCGAGATCGCTGAAGTCCAGCAACTCGAATCTGCAGCCGCATTGTCGTTTCTGTCTCCCCTGCTCAGCGTATGGACAATCGTCATCGAGATCGCCATAGCGGTCGCGTTCCTCGCCCCCGATAGGTGGCGGGCGGCTCGCCTACGACATCCGGCGCTACTCGTGTTCTGCGTCACAACCTATGCGGTCGCCCCTGTCCTAGGCTTCGCTGTCATGCTCTCAGCGGTCGGACTGTCGCTTTCGCCCGGACGCATCACGCAAACTCTCTACCTTCTCGTTCCCATGCTGGCACTCACACGCGGGGTTCAGATCCTGCTCTGACGTTCGCTACAACAGCTCCTCCAGATCCGAGACCCGTTGCTCGAGTGCAGCCAATCGCTCCGACAAACTCTCGATTACATCCAGTCCCGGCGGAGGCAGCGTCGTCGCTTGTGTCACAGCCGATGGGCTGGATTGGACGTCGGCGAGAATCGGTGCTCCCATTGTCTCGACATGTGCTGAGGTGCCGACAACAGGGTCGGCTTCAGGCAGATCAGCGCCGGGGCCCAAGTCGCCGATCAATTGGATCCAGCGGTCCTGGGATTGGCCCGAGGCGCGGCCGATGTTGCGGACCAGCGGTGACTCCCGGCCAGCCAAGGCCGCCAACGTTTCCTCCACCGTGGCGAACGCCTCGTCGCGGTCGCCCGTCGAACACCCCGTAGCGCTCCGTCCGTGTGCACAACTCCCCCGCCGACTGCGGCCCCCGCAAGCGCCAAGACCGCCAGTACCGCCTGTTCCGCCTCACTCACACCGAGCCGCTCGTCCATCACGTGCTTGTGCTTGAACGCCCGGTTGCCGGCGCCCCGCACGCTTCGGGCCCAGCCCGCGTCACGCAAGGCGAGCATCGTGCGGTCGACCAACTGACTCGGATAGTCGACCACCGGCTCCCGGCTCGTCTTCTGATTGCAGGCGTTGGTGAGCGAGTTCGTGGTCAGCGGATACTGATCGGGCGTGGTGAACGACTTCTCCACCAGGCACGCCAGCACCCGCAGCTCCTCGGCGGTCAACAGCAGTTCCATGGGCGGATACTACCCGACGCCGGTTGGTTGATCGCTGAAATGATCGTCTGCACCCGACCGGGTGCGTGCAGCGATCACACTCAACGGATGCCGAGTTGGGTGTCGGCGCCCTGCGGGCGGCCGTCGGCCAGGCGCAGCAGCGCAGCCGCAGGCGTCGACACCGGCTCCATCGTGCGGGTGATCAACATGTCGGTGTCGAGCTTGCCGTCGGTGAAGCTCGGGCCGAACGGACCCCACCACGCCCCGTCGACCGAGAACGTCAGCTCCGCCGGGAACTGGTGGAAGGCCAAGTCGGTGCCCATGTCGAACTCCGCGGCCCGACCCCGGTGGATGACGGGGCGGACGATGTGGTCCTCGTCGCTGATCCCCCAGGTACGGTGCAGCGCGCAGAGCGCGTCGTGCTGGGAGGCGTCGAGGCGTCCTTCCTCCGTGGTGGTGGCGATGCGGACCTTCACGCCGGCGTCGACCAGGCGGGGCACCAGGTCGATCACCTTGGCGAAGTTCTCCTCGCCCCGCATCTCGTCGTTGAGATCGGGTTCGGCGGCGTCGAGGGAGATCTGGATGGCCACGTCGTGGCCGGCCAGCTCGGTGGCCTTGGCGAACCGCCGAGGGCCGAACACCGTGCCGTTGGAGATGACGATCGTCGGGCCCAGCGCGGCCAGGTCCTTCAGCAGATCGACCATGTACGGCAACAGGAACGGCTCACCGCCGGTGATACCGAAGTCGGTGTAGCCGAGATCCCGGGCCTCGGTGGCCAGACGTAGGATCTGCTCGGGATCCATGGCCCGCTTGGCCACGGTCGGCGACGACTCGGTGAAGCAGTAGGTGCACGCCAGATTGCAGTGGTAGTTCGAGTAGAACCACACCCGGCCGGGGATCGTGCCCGCCTGAATCGCTTCGGCCACGGGGCCGGCGGGGGCAGGGGTGGGGGCGCTCATGACGCAGCTCCGATCGCAACTCGAGTTCCGGGGTCATAGGGTTCGTAGCCCCGCTTGGCCAGACCGATGAGGGTCTCATCGGAGGTCGGCAGTTGAAGGCCGGTGGCGAGGCGGTTGAGCAGCATCGTGGCGCCGACGGTGACCGTCAGATCGACGAGGCGGTGATCGCCCAACAGGCTCCGGGCCTCTTCGCTGACCGCTCCGTCGATGGCACCGGTGCCGGTGGAGACGGCGTCGATCCAGCGGATCAAGGCGGCCTCGACGGGGTCGGTGAACACATCGGTCGTGGGATCGGGACAATCCCGCAGTGCTCGAACCTCCCGCTGGTCGAGTCCGCTCTCGAAGGCGACGACGGTGTGGGCGTCGATGCAGAAACGGCAGGCCAGGTTGGCCGAGGTGCGCAGGATGGCGATCTCCTTGTGACGGAACGACACGGCCGAGGGACCGAGCGCGGCGCCGACGAACGGCAGCGTCACCTCGCACAGCTCCGGCACCTGGGCCAGCGCTCCGACGATGGGGCCGGGATCGCCGTCGCGATAGAGGTCTCGGAGGAGCAGTGGGCTGGACGAGGCGGTGATGAGGTCGATCAGTGGCATCGGATCTCCTTCGATGGCTGGACGGATGGCCGGGACCGATGGACGTCGGACGGTTGATGTGCTGATCACACTAAGAAATCGACGGATTCGGGTCTTGGGGGATTCATGGAGACTTCGTGGAGGTGGTCCCGAGGATGTGCAATCTGTGCAGGCGAGTACCCGCCGAAGAAGGTGGCCCGACGCGCATTCTGCCCAGTCGCCGATCCCGCTCCCTGACAAATGTTGTCGATGCATGCAACTATGACGGAACGAAGACACTAGCGTTACGCCGGTAAACGGCGGGGCGTTTTACAAAACACGAGAAAGTGAGATGGTTACTCATGATCACCAAGCTGCGGCTCGTATTCGGAGCCGCTCTACTGCTGTGTCTCGGAGTGGTGGCGGTACCCACCATTGCCGGCGCCGCGTCGCCATCGTGCGACAAGCGAGTCAACAACACGATCGACAAACTGGTCGAGTGCGTCACCATCGACGGGGTTCGGGAACACCAGGCAGCCTTCCAGGACATCGCCGACGCCAACGACGGCACCGAGCTGCCGGCACACCCGGCTATGACGCCACCGTCGACTACGTCGTCGAGGTTCTCGAAGACGCCGGCTACGACGTCGAACTCAACGGCTTCCCGTTCACCTTCGTCGCCCTCGGCGAGCTGGATCAGCTGACACCGATTTCGGCCGAGCTACGAGACCGGCACCTTCAGCGGCACCGGTTTCGGCGACGTCACCGGCAACGTCATCGGGGTCGACCTGGCCCTCGGGACCGCCGATTGGCCCGCCGACCCGGCCACGTCAACGAGCGGCTGTGAAGCCGCCGACTTTGCCGGCATCGACTGGTCGGGCGACAACGACATCGCCCTCACCCAGCGCGGCGCCTGCTTCTTCGCCGAGAAGGCGGTCAACGCCGAGGCGGCGGGAGCCGAGGCCATCATCATCATCAACCAGGGCAACACGCCACAGCGCAGCGGTGCGCTCAGCGGCAACGCCACCGCCTCTGCCCGACGGCTCGCCGTCGAACATCGGCATCCCGATGGCCGGCGCCGCCGTTCGCCGCCGGTGAACCGCTGTCGGCCGCCGGTGCAACCGCCCGGGTCAACGTCGATCCTCCGGTGGAGACCACGCAGTACAACGTGCTGGCCGAGCTGCCCGGCAAGAACGACGACAACGTCGTGATGGCCGGCGCCCACCTCGACTCGGTGCTGCAGGGCCCCGGTGTTCAGGACAACGGTACCGGTAGCGGTGCCATCCTCGAGACGGCGGTGCAGATGGCCAAGGTCAAGCCCCGCAACACCGTGCGATTCGCGTGGTGGGGCGCCGAGGAGGCCGGCCTGATCGGTTCGACCCAATACGTGGCCGGTCTCAGCCAGGAGGAACTGGACGACATCGCCCTCTACCTGAACTTCGACATGATCGGTTCGCCGAACTTCGTCTACTTCATCTACGACGGTGACGACTCCGACGGTGTCGGCGCCGGTGCCGGACCTGAGCCGGTTCAGCCCGAGATCGAGAAGTTCTTCGAAGGCTTCTACGAGGCGCGGGACATTCCGTATCTCGGCACCGACTTCTCCGGTCGTTCCGACTACGGTCCGTTCATCGCCCAGGGCATCCCGGCCGGTGGCCTGTTCACCGGCGCCGAGGTCATCAAGACCCCGGAGCAGGAGGCCATCTGGGGTGGCACAGCCGGCGAACAATATGACCAGTGCTACCACCTGGCCTGCGACACGTTCGACAACGTGAGCCTCGAGGCGCTCGATGTCAACTCCGACGCAGTGGCCGCCTCGGTCCTGACCTATGCCATGAACACCTCGAAGATGTGAACGGCGTAGCGGGGCAAGGGCAACTTCAAACTCGAGAACCGTGACCACGGTGAAGACCACCACATGCACGCTCACGACATGATGGAGTAGTCCCACCGACTCATTCCGTCGAACATGACGACGGCCGCCTCCCGACAAATCAGGGGGGCGGCCGTTGTCGCGTTCGATGGTGCTCTTCGGCTACTTGCAGCCTCGACGGGGACTCGACTGGTCACCGGCTCCGGCCGGGGCCTGCCCGGGCGGGGCGGTGTGAGGATGGTTCTCGTCGCCGAGTCCCTTGCCTGGCCTCAGGTTGAGCGGATCCAAACCCGGTGCCGCCTGATGGGCGTGGTTGGTGTCGCCGTACCCACAACCCGGTCGCGGTTGAAGCGGCTCAGCCGACACGGCGGTCACCGACAGTCCGACAACGCCGACTCCGGCGGCCAGGGCGACAAGCATTCGTTTCATTACATCCTCCAATGTTGGTGTTGGGCCCTCGTGCTCCCACAACGACCATAGCCGCCGGTCTCGGTGCGGAGCCCCCAACCAGCTTTGGGGGATTGACCCGATACCGGCGAACCGGCCTGGGCCCGATCCTGAATCCATGAACGACATGATCGACAGTACCCCTCCCTTCGCGCCGGAGCCCACCACCGCCTACCTCGCCGGCGTCACCAACATCGCCGACATCGCCGACATCGACCAACCATGGCACGAGCGCCATCCCGCCCTGCTGGTGGCCGCCTCCATCGCGGTCGGGGTGGCAGCGGCGATCCCCGCCGGATCGTTGACAAGTCTGCTGTTCCGCGAGATCCTCGCCGGCGACTGCTCTGGCGACGGGTGGTGCGAATTCGGAGCGGCGATATTCGGACTCATGGCCGGCCTGGCCGCCGGAGCCGTCGTCCACATCGGCGCAGGTGCCGTGTTCATCAGCCGGTTCCGGGCGCCGGGTCGGCGCTGGACACTGGTTCTTGCCCACGGCATGATCCCCGCCGCCGTGTTCGCTTTACTGGCCGTGATGTCTGGAATGTGAGACCAGGGCCGCTGCCCGTATGCCGTTCGGCTGATACCAGACAGGTGATTCGGCCCATCCCGATCAAGATCGAGGAACCGGTGGCCGTTACCGATTGTTGATAGTCGGACAACTCCTCAAGTCAAAACGAGACCGAGTTCAAACGTATGGTCATGCCAGCTTCACTCGCCGGAATCGCAGCCCACAAGGCGTCGCTCGCGGCAATCGCCGCGGTCGTCGGTACGAGTACTGCGGCGGTGACGGTGTCCGCCGTGACGCAGCCCCCGCCCCCGACCGAGATCGTCGCCGGAGCCGAACCGTCCTCGACGACGCTCGTATCCGAGGAGCTCGCCGAACCCACGACCACGATCGAACCGACCACGACCCAGCCACCGACAACCCAGCCACCGACCACCGTGGCGCCGTCGAGCACCGAGTCGACGGACCAGTCGACCACGGCCGATGAGACCGACGGCGCCGTTGGCGTTGTCGAGGACGAATCCGATCTCGTCTCCTGCGAGGACGCCGCCAACCACGGCGAGTACGTGTCGTCCCGGGCGAAGAACAAGAACAACTCGGAAGCCGCGGTGGAGCCGGGCGGCCGGTCGATGCGAGACGAGGCCCGTAGCGACTGCGGCAAGCCCGATCCTGGCACCGTCGACGACGATGACGCGGCCGACGACGATCCTGTCGAATCCAACGACGATCCAGTCGAGCCCGCCGACGAACCCGATGACTCCGACGGCGAGAAGCCCAAGGCCGAGACGGCCCGGTCACCGAAGGCCGATGACAACCCCGGTCAGGGGCAGTCCAAGGGCAACGCGGGCAAATCCAAGGGCCCCAAGCCCAAGTCCGACAGCTGACTTTTGCGGCTCCGCGACCCGTCACCGGGTCGTGGAGCCCGCAAAAGCTCGAAGGAGAATCGGAACCGTCGCCGCCCGAACCCTGACCGGGATACGGTCGGGGGATGATCGAAGACGTGTCGTGGATGCAGGCCGCCGCCTCACTGGTTCTGGTGGCGCTGACCATGGCCCTGGGTTGGTGGCTGCGACTCGGCATCACCCGCCAGCTGATCGTCGCGTCGGCCAGGGCGGCCGCTCAACTCGTGGCCGTCGGACTGCTGTTCGGCCTGATCGTCACGTCATCGCAGGCGCTCGCGCTGGCCTGGCTGTGGGTGGTGGTCATGGTCGGGGTGACGGCCATCGTCGCCCACCGGCGGGCCCCGCAACTGCCGAACGGCCCCCTCATCGCCGGCCTGGCCGTGGTGGCCACCGTGGGGCTTTGCCTCCTGATCGTGTTCGGTCTCGGCATCATCGACTACGAGCCGGTCAACCTGATCGTGATCGCCGGGATCACCATCGGCAACACGCTCCCGGCGCTCGTCCTCGGAGCGAAGCGCACGGTCGACGCCGCCGTGTCGGACCGGGGCCAGATCGAGGCACTCATGGCCACGGGAATGTCGACCATGCAGATCGTGCAGCAGGTGGGCGGTCCGATCGCCCGGCTCGCCCTCATCCCGCAGATCGAGCGGACCAACGTGGTCGGCCTGATCGCCCTCCCCGGGGCCATGACCGGCCTACTGCTGGCCGGCGTCGCCCCCCGGGATGCCGTGCTCGTTCAGCTCGTCGTGATGTACCTCGTGCTGGGGGCCGTGGCACTGTCGGTCGTGGTGACGGTCAGCCTCGGCATACGGGGATTGTTCACGCCGGCGCTGACACTCCTGCCCGTTGACGAGCTCCAGGCGACCACCCGGAACGAAGCACGACGCTGACGGCTGATCCGGGTCGCCCCGACCGGTAGGTCGGGGCCGGATCGCCGCCGGCGCCGTCGTGTCCGGACTGCTCCCTCCAGACAGTATCCGGCCCGACCTCGGCCCTTCCGACGTCGCGTAAACTGGGTGTCGAGAGCCGGCCAACGTGAGACAAGAAAATTATGTATGGTCGGCGCAGGCGAAAGGCACACACGTGCGCGAAATCCGGGGGTTCGAACGCAATGGAGCCGGGGCGGCAGCGTCACGGGCGCGTCGACGGTCCGGAGAAACGGCCCTGGACCGTGGCGTGTCCCGACCGGATTGTGAGGCCCTGTTCAACTACTGGCGGGCAACGATCATGGGCCACCGCGGCCCGGCGCGCCTCCTCCCTCCGGCCGTCGCCGGCTACTTCTTCATCCGGCCGGCCGCGGAGCAATCGGCACCGGGGGCCGAGCCAGCCGTGATCGGCCACCGCCCGCTGGGGGTCGTCCGACGTGACCTGCTCCGGTTGCTCGATCGCGCCGAGCTGACCGACGAGGAACGTTCGGTGATCCGCCTGTACCACGGCCTCGACGGACTACCACTCCCCTACGCCTCGAACTCCGGCGCCGACATCTCGGGCGGCCGCCACGAGTCATCGCCCCGGGCCACCTGCCGGGCCGGGATCGCGAAGATCGCCCGCGACGTCGACCCCCGACCGCTGGACGCGGCGCCCGAGCGCCCCGTCGTCGACCCCGTTCGGGAACCGTGGTTTCGTGACCGGATCGCTCCCGACAGGCGGGTCGACGTGGTGGCTCGGGCGTTCGTCCGGGCGATGTCAGGCTGCGATGGCCCGTACGGTCCGCCGACCGTGGCCGCCCTCACCCGCTGGTACAGCCTGTGCGGCTACGCCGACCCGGACCTGCAACGGTCGACCGCCCCACCGACCGCACGGGCGACACGGGCCCGGCCGAACGGCAATGCCCGCAACCGGGCGGCCGCGCTCATGGAGATCGCCCTGCACGAGGAGGTGCACGCCCTCGCCCGGCCGGCCAGGTACCGGGTGGCGGTGCCTGCACCTCACGTTGCGTCGCCTGACACCTGCCGCCTGCCGGAGACGGTCACCCACCCGCTGCTGGCCGCGCTGTTGAACGAGAAGCTGTCGCCCGACGACCTCGTCGACGCCGGGACCGTGCTACAGAATCTCGCACTCAACGGCACCGATGTATCCGGGCAAACCGCTCTCTTCCTCCGCTGCGTGCGGCCACGCCTCCGTCATCTCGACGGGCATCGCCTGGAGCGGCTCGCCGTGTCGATCTCCTATATCGCCGCCACACGGGGCAATCCCTTCCTCGCCCTCGAGTGGCTCGGCGCCTTCGTTGGCCGAGTGGGCATCACCGATCGCACGTTCACCGTGCTGGTCAACACCATCGAGGCCGCCGCGTTCGGCGGCTTCCACGGCCTGGCTCAACGAGTCGACGTGTTGTTCACGCTCCTCCAACACCAGTGGGACATCCCGCCCGATCAGATCCCCTTCGTGGAGCATTTCGAGGCCGACCAGCAGCACATGGCCGCCCGGGCCTACCGGCTCGAGCAACTCGGTCGACACCAGGCCGCGTGCGGAGACCACCGCCGGGCCGTGACTTCGTACCGGCAGAGCATCTCCGCGGCGCTGGACGCAGCCCGAAAGGCGGAGCAGGTCCTGGCCGATCGTCGAACCTTCCCGGCCGTGGAACTGTACGGCAAGGAAGGGCTCCACGGCGGCGACCTCACGTGGCCGTGGGCGCTGGCCGCGCTGGCCTGCATCGTCGAACCGCTGGACCGGCTGCAGGCCGAAGTGGCCGACCGACCAGCCGAGGCCGACCTGGCGGCCGATGTCGTTCGCCCCGCCGCCTACGCTCGAGCGCTGCTCGACGACTACGAGGGTCCCCTCGACTGTGCCCGCTACCGGAACTGGCACGAGCGGGTCGACTCGGTCACCTCGAAGGTGCTGGTCGCTCTCTGATCCCGGTCGACCCGCACTAAGGTGATCCGGTGGCGAATCCGACACATCGGGCGTGCAGATGTTGGACAAGATGACCGTGAGAACGGGACTGGTCGCCGTGATCGTCATGCTCACCGCCGGATGCGGGGCGACGGAGGAGTCTGCCGTCGAGACCCTCTCTTCGACCGACCCGCCGGCGACCGTCGGCAGCGAACCGGTCGACGGCGAACCGGCCATCGTTGAACCGAGCGACGACGAGCCGCTGGCCGCCCTTCAAGCCGCCCGGCAGCGCTGGGCCGCGGCCGGCATCGACGACCACACGCTCGTCGTCCAGAACGATTGCGGCGAATGTGATCCGGCCGAACGAGCCGTTGGTGAGGTCGTCACCTGGGGCGGACAGACGTACGCGTCCGGCCCGACGCTGACCGTTGAAGGCGTGTTCACCCGGATCGAGGAGGCGCTGGCCGACGGACGGGAGGTCGTCGCCACCTACGACGAGACAACCGGCTACCCGTCGGACGTGCGGATCGACCCGTCGCTCGCCGAGGTCGACGGCGGAACCCACCTCATCATCCACGACGTTCGTGAAGGGCTACCGGGTCAGGCGTTCTCGTCGAGCTCGCTCGAGGACGCGATGGCGACATGGGCCGCCACCCATCCGCCGTCGTATGAATACGTCCTCACGGTGGCCTGCGGTGGTTGCCCGTTCGAGGGTCGCCTCTACGCCCGTGTGGTCGGCGACAAGGTCGTCGAGCAGATCTTCGAACCCGCAGGCGACAGCGGCGAGGAGGCGTCGGGCGAAACCATCGACGAGTTGTTTCGGGATCTGAGCGACCTGTTCTCCTCCGACGGCGGACTGGTCGACAGCGGCGTGCTCATCAACGGTACGGCCGAATACGATCCCGACTACGGCTATCCCAACTGGATCGGCCTCGACCTCGAGATCCTGGAGCCCGACGAGTGGAACCAGCAGCTGCCGCCCAGGCTCGTCTACATGATCAGCCGGTTCACCCCGCTCGGCATGGATGAGTACTGCACGGAGATCGACGACCTCATCTCCCTCGAGCCCACTCGCCAATCGGACTCACCCTACCTCCTCCGACTCCAGCGACTGGCCGACATGGCGCCACCCGAGCACAAGGAACTGTGGCGGCTGCTCAGAGTGCTGGCCGACGAACCCTTCGACTACGCCAACTTCAATCCCGCGGCGGATGCACTGGACGAAGCGGCTGACAGCTTGACTGCCGCCTGCCCGGCCCTCGGATTCTTCGTGCTGAACGACGACGGCTATCTGGTCCGGCTGCAATAGGGCTCCGCCCGGCAGTCGGGCCGGCGCTACGATCGGCCGATGGCCGACCACATCCCGATCGAACCCGGACCAGAAGACCGGGCCGCGCTGGAACGGGCGGTGTCGGCATTCGTGCAGCGGTTCATCGACGAGCGAGCCGACGCCCCGACCTTCCACGGCCCGCCCGACGCCGCCGCCCTCGACCGACTCCTCCGGCCGCCGAGCGAGACCGGCGTCGACATCGAGTCGCTACTCGACCGCGTCGGGCAGGCCGTCGACACGGGGTTCGACACCGCATCGGGACGGTTCCTGTCCTACATACCGAGCGGCGCCCTGCACAGCGCCGCGCTCGGTCACTATCTCGGCGCCGTCCTCAACCGGTACACCGCCGGGTCCCACGCCGCGCCGGGCATGGTGGCCATCGAGGAGTCGGTGATCCGGTGGACGTCGTCACTGTTCGGGCTCGGCCCCGACGCCGGTGGTCTGTTGCTCTCGGGCGGCTCGATCGCCAACCTGACCGCCGTCGTGACCGCTCGTTCCCAATTGGGTGATCGATTCGACGACGGCGTCCTGTACACGTCCGAACGTACCCACCACTCGATGACGAAGGGCGCCCGCATCGCCGGCATCGGAGCCGACCGGGTGCGGCTGATCCCAACCGACGTCCGATTGCGCATGGATCCGGCCGCGCTCGAAACCGCCATCGAGTCCGACCTGGCGGCCGGGCTGCGGCCGATGATGGTGGCGGCGACCGCGGGCACCACCGACACCGGCGCCATCGACCCGCTCGATCGGTGCGCCGAGATCGCTCGGGCCCACGGCACCTGGATGCACGTCGACGCCGCCTACGGCGGCTTCTTCCAGCTCACCGACCGGGGCCGGGGCCGATTGAACGGCATCGAGCAGGCCGACTCCATCACCATCGACGCCCACAAATCGTTGTTCCTCCCGTTCGGCGTCGGCGGGCTCGTGGTGCGCGACGTCGGGCAGCTCGCCGAGGCCCACGGTGGCCGCGGCGTGTACATGCAGGACGTCGTCGACGGCGATCTGCCGCACTACATGGAGCTGGGGCCGGAGCTGACCCGACCGAATCGAGGGCTGCCGCTTTGGCTGGCGCTCAACGTGCACGGCGTCGACGCCTTCCGGCGCACGCTCGACTCGATGCTCGACCTGACCGAACAGGCGACCGCGGCACTGATCGCACTCCCCGGCCTCGAGCTGATCACCGAACCCGAACTGTCCATCGTGGCCTTCCGGGCCACCGAGGGCGACGATCTCACGGCGGCAATCCTTCAGACGATGATCGACTCCCGCCGGATCCACGTGTCGAGCACGACGATCCACGATCGACTGTGGATCCGTCTGGCCTTCCTCAGCCAGCGGACAACCGAACCGGTCGTCGACGAAGCGATCAGCCTGATCGCCTCGTCACTCCGGTAGACCAGCCACCTCCCCCAACCCCTGTCATTCGCGGGTGATTTCGACCACTTTTGACCGTTATCACCCGCGAACGCGCAGTCATACCGCGGCGACTGGCGGACTACTTCTCGGCGATGAGGAGTGCGTAGCCCGCGGCGCCGGCAGCGACTGCGGCTCGGGCCTCGACCACCAGTTCCCCGGCCTGGTCGACGTCGAATCCGGCCGGTAACCGGCCGAGGACCCGGAGCGCGGTGAGGCGGGCTTCGATGGCGTCGATCATGGTGGTCATGGCGTCGTCGTGTCGTTCGGTCACCAGTATTCGGAGGCCGGCGGTTTCGAGCAGGGCCGTGTAGGTTTCGATCGGGCGGGCGTCGGCCAGGCAGGCGACCCACCCGGCCAACGATCGGAGCCGGTCACCGACGCGGTCGACATCGAGCACCACGTCGGAGATCGCCACCCGACCGCCCGGCCGGAGCACCCTGGCCATCTCGGAGGCGGCCGCGGCCTTGTCGGGGAAGGTGCAGTAGGCGCACTCGCAGATCACGACGTCGGCGGAAGCGTCGGGCACCGGCAGGCTCTCGGCATCGCCGACCCGGAAGCCGACCCGTTCGGCCAGGTCGGCCTCGACGGCCCTGGCCGATGCCCCCTGCACGGTCGCCGGTCCAAGATCGACGCCGACCACCGACGCCCCCAACTCGCGTGCCAACAGCAGCGCCGTCGTGCCCGGGCCGCTGGCGACGTCGAGCACGTCGGAGGCCGCGGTCACGCCGGCCATCCGGGCCAGTCGACGGGTCAGTTCGACTCCACCCGGGTGATAGCTGTCGCCCAGCAACAACCGCACGACGTCCGACTCGTAGAGGCGGGCGCAACACGACTTGAGTTCATCGGCTTGAAGTCCTCCGGGCAGCGGTTCTCGCAGGGCTCGCTCGCTCGGGGCGCCCGAACTCACCGCAGCGTCCTCCCGACGTTGGTCGTTTGCCGGGGCCGATGGCGGGAGGTATCCAGTTCGACGGGGACCGCAGCCACCGCCGGGTCGTCGCGATGGGCGAGCGACCCGTAGTCGGTGGTGACGAGCTGGTCGGCCAACTCGGCGGCGTTGGGCACGTAGGTGTGAATCGTCGCCCCCGACAGTTGCTCCCGCACCTCCTCCCGGTAGCCGACCGAGTTGTAGGCGCAGAACGGGATGAGTCGTCCGTCGGGGGTGATCTGCTCGACGCAGCACTTCATCAGCGACTTGACGTTGAGGGTGTAGGGATCCTGGAAGTCCTGGATCGTGATCATGAACAGCTTGTTCTCGATCTCCGGCATCAGCGTGGGCATGTCGATCCCGCACGAGGCGCATTCGATCTGGGCGATCGTGGTCTCGTGATCGGGCGAGGCCGAGGCCGAGTACAGCTTCTCCAGCGCGGCGCGCAGCTCCGGGTCGGGGAAGACCCGGTTCGTCAGATAGTCGAGGTGTTGCGCCGGGTCGAGGAGCCGGGTGAGCGGAACCACCAGCTGCTCGCCCGTCACCTCGTCGGTGTCGACGAGGCAGTAGGAGATGCTGCGGCAGGTGGGGAAGCAACACGGCACGGGGAAGAAGTCGTCGGTCCGGAACCACTCGGGGGCCTGGTCGGCCATGGCGTGGATGACGTCGGAGTTGGTCATGCGGTCGGTCGGGTCGAACTCGATCATCCGCCCGGCGTGGGTCACCGGCTGGAACACCACACCCCGAACCGCGGGGTGGCCGATCCCGAACCGCACGATCGTGCCGAGCTCGTGGTCGTTCAGACCCTTTTCCACGGCGGCGGTGATCATCACCGAGAGCCCGACATCGGCGCAGTTGTCGAGGGCCTGCTGCTTGATCCGACGGAGGTCGCGGCCCCGCATCGCCAGGTGGGTCGCCTCCTCCAGTCCGTCGAACTGCAGGTAGATACCGGCACCGCGGGCCGCCAGCTCACGGCAGAAGGCGAGGTTGTTCGCCAACTTGATGCCGTTGGTGTTGACGATCACATGTTTGACCCCGGCGTCGCCGGCCATGTCGATGAAGTCGAGGATGTGGGGGTGGATCGTCGGTTCGCCGCCCGACAGCATCAGCATCTCGGCCTCGCCGCCCTCGCTCTCGATGAACGTCCGGAGGCCGGCGGCCACCTGTTCGTGGGTCAGCGAGAAACCGTCGGGCTGATGGCCCGAGTCGGCGAAACAGACCGGGCAGTCGAGGTTGCACGCCGAGTTGACCTCGATGAGACCGACGCAGGCGTGCTGTTTGTGGTCGGGGCACAGCCCGCAGTCGAGCGGGCAGCCGTCTCGGATCTCGGTCTGATACTCCGCCGGATAGGTGCCGGGCTTGTTGAACCGAAGCGACGCGAGGTACATGTCGGCGTCGCCGTACAGGAGCGCTTCGAACTCGCCGTGGTCGCCGCATCGCTTGCGGAGGAACACCTTGTTGTCGCGGACGTTGACCTCGGCGTCGAGCACCGCCTTGCAGACAGGGCAGATGCTTTTTGTCAGCTCGAGGAAGACCTCATCTCGATCGACTTTCGGGACGGTTTGACCCATGCTCGGTCTCTGCTTTCTGTTGAGGCGGAATAGCGGCGCAACGCCCACCAGGAGGCGCCGAGCAGGTAGGCGTCCTCCAGCAGAACCCACCACCGCAGCTCCTGGCGCCAGAGACGTCCGAAGCATCCGCAGTTGTCGAGCACGAGACCGCGGGCGAACGCCTGGGTGGCCATGACGGTCCAGACGACCATGACGGCGAGTGAGAGCAGCGCTCCGACCCTGCGGTCGCGCAGCAACTGAACGGCGGCGGCCAACTCACCGACGATGAGTGCGACGGCCAGCGCCACCGCCACCACCCGTCCACCGGGCAGTCGGTAGCTCTCGACCGCCTCGAGAAACACGGGCCAGCCGGCCAGCTGGAGCACGCCCATCAATCCCATGATGGCCGCGAGATACAGACGGAGGATCACGACAAGGAAACACGACCGCCCGGCCGATGTATTCCTCGTCTATCGGCGCCCTGCTACTCGGGCTCCGGTGCGCACAGCGCTCCGGCGGCATCGATGGCTCGCCGTGCTGCCGCTTCGTCGACCCGACCAAGCCCACACGACGACGCCACGGCCACCGGTCCACCTCGTATCGACTCGATGTGGCCGAGGATGGTTCGCAGCTCATCGTCGGTGCGTTTCGGGTGGACGAATCCGGCGACGAACCTCGTGTCACCGGACATCTCGAGGCCGGCCAGGGGCTCGTAGTAGGCGCGGTCGAGCCGTGGTGGATCGGCGGCCTCGGCCAGTGGGAAGTGCACATAGTCGAGGTGGTGCGACGACGGCCAGGCCGCGATCAAAGCGTTGGCGAAGGCCACGGCCTTGTCGATCGACGACGCCTTGATCAACGCCTCGTTGTTCAGATCTCCGAAGCAGAGATGAACTCCGACCGGCACCGAGGCGTCGATCTGACGGACCATCGAGACGACCGGCCGTGTCGCCAGCTTCACCAGCGGATCGGGCAGACGATAGGCCAGCGCCAGCTCGCCGGGAACCTCGATCTGAAACACCAGATCGCCGGGCTCCACGAAACCGACGATCTCGTTGGCCTCGATCGCCATCCGCCGGCTGAACGCACCGGCGTAGCGCACGGCGTTGAGTGGCGCCATCATCGCGAACGTCGATCCGAGCCCGGTGGGGAGCCCGACCTGGAACTTCAGATCGTCGAGTCCGAACTCGTCACGCAGTTGCACGAACGTCGGGTAGCTGCCCTTGGCCGCCTCGGCCCAGCCGAAGTCGAGATATCCGACCACGTCCCGAGGGCCGTGCTTCGGTTTCAGCTTCGGCCCCGACTCGTAGTCGGCCGCGTACCCTCGGGCGTTGCGCCGGGTGAGTCGGCTGACCTCCCAGTTCCGGGAGTCGGCCTCGCAGCGGTCCATGATCGTCTGGACCCAGGCCGATCGGGATCCGCCCGGGCACGCCTCGGTACGCTCACCGATCTCCCCGTCGGGCAGTGATCTCAGGTGCGGGCCGACGCTCTCCAGCGCGATCCTCATGGCCTTCGCCTCGTCGGCGAAGGGCATCGACCCCACCAGCAGGACTCCCCGAGACATGACTCCATCATGGCTCATGTCACCAGCCACGTCGATGGTCTCGGAGACTTGATGACGGGTTCGGCGGATCCGAACCGAGAGTTTGGGGATATTGGTGTCATAGTGACGCGGGATCGCCCAAACCTCGGGGCCGGTCGATCCCGATCGGGATGCGAGCGGAAACCGGTGAGGGCGACACCAAGGCCGGCTGATGATCTAGAGATCCAGGTGGACTCGTAGGGCCTCGTCCAGCGAGGACATAAGGATGATCGGGACGCTACCGATCTTGGCGCCGACTCGTTCGATAGCGACCGAGCGCACCTGCTCGGCTTGCGCCTTGGAGTCTCGGTCCAGGCCGGTTTCCTCGCTCGGCAACAACACCTGAAACTGAAAGACTCGGGAGACGTTGGAGGTGATCGGTACCACCGTCACCACGCCACGTCCGAGTCGCACCGCCGTCGCGTTGGCCCCGTCATTGCTGACTATGACTCCCGGTCGTGTTTTGGACGCTTCATTGCCAACGACAGGATCGAGATTGACGAGGTGAATGTCACGTCGACGCATCTCAGGAATCGGCCGCTGTGGCGTCCCAGATGACGGCGTCGGGGTCTTCATCCCACTCGGCGAATGCTGCCGCATAGGATTCGGCTAGCTCCGACGCTCGCAGAAGACGAATGGCTCGCTGGAGCGCAGCCGACCGTGAAGGAACTCCATGTGTCGCTGTGTACTCGTCGAGAAATTCGACGTCTTCTTCGGGGATACTCACGCTGAGCTTCATACTAGCCACCATACTATGGTAGTAGTTCGGGTACTACCACGTCGATCCGTGCCTTCAGCGAGCGGTGCAGAGCATCGGCCGAGGAGCAGATGCCGAGGCGATCGAGGGCGGCCATCATCGCTCCCACCACCGGAGGACAGGCCATGCGCACCGGGATTGCGCCGTCGAGTTCGGCCATTACATTCGCCTCCAGCAACGACGTGGGGTGCTGGAAGACCCCACCGCCCATCACGACGATGGTGCCGGCCACCGGCAGCCCGACCTGAGTGGCACAGGCGCGGGCCTGCCGCCCGAGGTTGCGCCCCGCCGTGGTCACGAGGTCAAGGGCGACGGCATCGCCGGCGTCGGCTTCGTCGAGCAGGATCGGGCTCATTCTCACGAGTTCCGTGGGCCCGAGCCCGCCGCGCCTGGTGAACAAGTGGAGCAGCTCGAATGGCTCGGAACACTGATAGGCCTCGAGCGCCCGCCCGGTGAGCGACGTAGGCGGGCCGAGATCGAGGTGATCCCGGTAGACGGCGTTGAGTGCGTCCCGGCTCAGCTGGGGCGCACCAACGACGTCGGGCCAGAACCCGACGTGGAACGCCGTGCCGTCTCGACGACGAGCGGCGACCGCGTTCCCGGTACCGCAGATCACGGACATGCCCTCCCAGTCGGGCGCGCCCACCCGCAGCCCGCCGATGGCATCGTTGACCACCAGCGGGGGACCGTCGAGGTCGAAATCGAAGTCACCCGACAGGTGATCGACCAGCAGCTCATGATCCTCCGGCCAGTCGGCGCCGGCGAGCGAGAAGACACCGGCGTCGAGCGAGCCCGCTTCGCATCCGGCGTCCGACAGGGCGCTGCGGATGACGCGCGACAACTCGGCGCAGGCTGCAGCCGGTGACTGCGCATTGTAGATGTCGGTGCAACCTCCGATCCCGACGCCGACCACCTCGAGGTCGGTCGTGACGATGACCGCAATCGTCTTCGTGTTCCCGCCATCGACCGCAATCGCAAGGTCCGGACTGGTCTGATCAGAGGACATACTGGTATGATAGTCCATACCAGTGGTGAGCCGCCTGGCGACGGCTCCGAGTTCGGGAGGCTTCATGGCCCGCATCAAGTTGGCGTACATCGGCGGTGGCTCGACGAGGGCAGCAGGCACCATGGCCAGCCTCGCCCACCAGGGGGAGAACTTCGACGGGTCCGAGATCGTGCTCATCGACCTCGACCCGGAACGGCTGGCGCTGATCGAGACGATCTCACGCCGGATGATGGCGGCCCGAGGGCTCGACATCAACGTGACCGCCACCACCGACCGCCGCGCCGGTCTCGCCGACGCCGATGCCGTGCTGACCAGCTATCGGCCGGGCGGATTCGAGGCCCGGGTGATCGACGAACGGCTCCCTCTCGACCACGGCGTCATCGGCCAGGAAACCCAGGGGCCGGGCGGGTTCTTCATGGCTCTCCGTTCGATCACGGCGATGCAGCCCATTCTCGACGACATCGCCGCCGCGTGTCCGTCGGCCATGGTCTTCAACTACACGAATCCTGTGAACATCGTCTCGCAGGCGGTGGCCGACCACTCCGAGATACCCATCGTCTCACTCTGCGAGGGACCGATCGAGTACCCACGGGAGCTGGCCGCCGCGCTCGGCCTCGACCCCGACAAGGTCGACGTCGCCAGCATCGGGCTCAACCACGGCTCCTGGTCGGTGCATCACAAGTACGACGGCAAGCCGATGATCCCGCTCCTCGAGGATGCGTGGGACGACGTCGAACGCCACGCCGGCCTCACCGACCAACTCCGACGGATGCTCCACCTCGCCGCCACCATGGGTTCGATCCCGAGTGGCTACTTTCAGTACTACTACTTCGAGCGCGAGATCCTCGAGCAGTTGCAGGCCAAACCGACCACCCGCTCGGAGGACATCCTCGCCGAGGTGCCCGGCTACTGGGAGCACTACCGGGAACAGGCGCACTCCGACGACCCGACCCTCGATCCCAACCGATCCCGTGGCGGAATCCATGAGCTCGAACTGGCACTGGACTGCATGGACGCCGTGTTCAACGACCGGGCCGAGGTGATGACCGTCAACGTTCCGAACGCCGGCACGATCGGGTGCCTGCCCGATTCGCTCGTGGTCGAAACGCTCGGCCGGTGCGACCGGGCCGGGGTCGAACCCATCCCGATGCCCGACTTGCCGCCCCACGTACTCGGCCTGGTCGAGAACCTCGGCAACTACCAGCAGGCGGCAGCCGACGCGGCGTGGAACGGCACCCATCGAGAGGCCGTTCAGGCCTTGGCGGCGCACCCGCTCGTGCGCTCGATCGAGGTGGCCGAAGCACTGTACGCCGAGATGGCACACGCCCACCGCGAGCACCTGCCCGCTCGGTTGATTCCGGCGTAGGATTGGGCGCCCGCTCGGGCGGCGCAATGCTGAGCGGGGCCGGTCAGATGCCGGCTGCGAGGTCGTGGGCGGCAAGCCCGGCACCGACAACGCCGGCGCGGCTGCCGAGTAGCGCACGCTGCACCGGGGGCGGTCGCGGGCGACTCGAAGCCGCCGACCGAACCTGCCGCTCGAGCTCGTCGAAGAACGCCGAGTCGGCCGTGCCGAGGCCACCGCCGACGACGACCAGCTCCGGGTCGACGAGCAGGATTGCCGACACGATGGCCGAAGCAACCACCGACCCGGCCCGTCGGCGGGCGTCGTCCATGCGGGGATCGGTGGCGTCGTCGGCCGGCACACCGAGCTCGGCGGCGATGTGCTCCAACGCGAGGCCGGACGCCTGCGTCTCGACGGTGGCCGGCGCTTCGGGTCGCGTTGGCTCGCACACGGCCAGCTCGCCGAGGGCGATCGCCTCGCCCCGGTGTCCCTCCCAGACCACTCCGTCGATGACGAGGGCGTGGGAGATACCGGTTCCGACGGTGACGTAGAGGAAACTGCCGGCATCACGACCACGCCCGACGTGGCTTTCGGCCAGCGCGGCGTACCGCACGTCCGAGCCGAAGGTGACATCGACCTCACGCACCGCCTCGGCGATGGCAGTCGGGCAGACGGTTGCGTCGTCGATCCCCCAGTCGAGGACGAGGTCGCTCGTGATACGACCGGTCCGATCGACGTACTCGGGCACACCGATGGCCGCCGCTGTCACCGACGCGCCCATGGCGTGCGCCCGGTCGAACAGCGTGGCGAGCGTCCTGGCGGTGCCCACGCCGCCGGGGTCGGCACCGCCGGGGCCTCGCGGCGTTGGGGCGGTCACCGTCGCCACCGGGGAACCGTCGGTGTCGACGATCGCACCGGCGATCTTGGTACCGCCGACGTCGATACCGACGGCGAACCGGTTCACGACACGGTGTCGCCGCTCGGCCAGATGTCGTCCGGGTCGCGCCAACCCGGGCCGACGCCGGTGATCCAGATCGCAGGCTCGTTGCCGGTGGCGACATAGGAGTGGGGCGTATCCGGCGGGAGTACGGCGGCGTCGCCGGTGTGGAGGAACAGGCAGTTGGCCGCCTCGGCGGTCGGGGTCCGGATCGTCAGCTCGCCGGACAGGACCAGCACAAACTCTTCGCCGGGGTGACGTTCGGGCGGCGACGACGTGCCGGCTCGCAGCAGGCAGCGGGCCACCGTCAGGTGTTCGGTGGCGGCGAAGAAGGCGATCTCGAGATCGTCACGATGGGCGTGGGCGAGATCGTGTTCTCGCAGCGGGTGGAGTCGTCGAGCCTCGGTGAGGGCGGCTGCGTTCGCGGGCCACCGATCGAAGATCCGTCGATCAACGTGCTCGGTCGATGTGAGGTAGGGCTGCTGCTTGGCGTAGGCACTGGACGCACCGGCCGCCGGCGTGGGCGCGAAGAACTCGAGAACACGCACGCCTGTGTCGCCGCCGGCCCGACCGTGGTGCCAGGTGTCGCGCTCGAAGAACACCGCCTCGCCGGCGTGGACGACCTGGTGCTCACCGGTCTCCGGGTCGGACAGCATGAGCGAACCGTCACGCACGAAGAGCAGCTCGTCGGCGGCGAAGATCGTGGGGTTGTCCGGCGAGTGGCCGAACCGGCCGCCAGGCGGGAGCGAGAAGTCGAGAACGTGGAGGTTCTCGGAGGAGAGGTAGACGAGATCGACGACGAACCCGGATTCGTCGTCGCCCCACAGGTGCCGGTCGGCGTGGCCGGCGTCGATTCGGGTCGGCACGTCGTAGGTGGGCCGCGGGGTGGCGCGCCGAGGTGGGCGAGCGGCCGGCACCTGGTCGTGTTCGTGATCGGGATCGCTCATCGGCAACTCATCGACGCCGGCTCAGTGCCCGTACAGGGTGGCCCGAAACGAGTAGGCGTCGGCCCGGTAGACGAGATGGGCGGTGAGCAGGGGCTCGCCGTCCTGGCCGTAGGCCAGCTCGCGCCCGACCAGCACCGGCGCACCGACCTCGATGCCGAGCAGCTCGGCACAGCGTACGTCGGCCCCGTCGGCGTGGAGCACGTAGTCGGACCGGACCGGCCGCCCTCCGGTCGTGTTGCCCATGGCCTCGAACAGCGAGACACCGTTGAGGTCGACCTCGGTCAGGCCCGGAACCCGGCTGGCCACGATGCACGTCGTGTCGACACACACCGGCGTGCCGTCGAGCGTGCGGAGGCGGTGGACCTCGAGTATCTCGGTGCCGGGTGCGGCCCTCAGCTCGTCCTGTTCAGCGAGCGTGATCGACCGGATGGATGTTTCGAGCACACGGGCGCCCGCGACGATGCCTCGACGCCGGGCGCTCTCGGTGAAGCTGATCAGCTCGTTGGGCGGATCCGAGATCGGCCCGTCGGTCACGAACCAGCCTCGTTGTGGGCTGGCTTCGACCAGATCGGCGTCGGACAGCGCCGCCAGTACATTTCGCAGCGTCGATCGACTGACGCCGAGCTGCTGGGCCAGCTCCCGCTCGGACGGCAGGCGGGTTCCAGGCGCCAGGATGCGGTCACCCACCGCTCGTTCGAGGATGCGATACGCCTGCAGAGCGGCCGACTGCGGTGCGTCGGGATCGACGGAGGGAACAGCGAACGCACTCACGATTCGTGAGCATACCACAGCCGCCAACTGGTTTCATTCTCGTTGACGTGGCGACATCTGGTCTGATAAAACATACCAGAGCGAGTACCACTCGTGTCTGAGGATGTCGGTGTCGGCGGATATCGAGCGTCGGCGAAAGGGAGATAGCTGTGAGTACTGAGACGTGGAAACGATCAGGGCGCCGGTCGAGATGGTGGACGATGGTCGCGGTGATCGTCGCCTTGGCGCTGACCGCCGCCGCCTGCGGGAGTGACGACGGCGATGCCGACGACGGCGCCGCCCAGACCGACACCGACGAGGCGGCAAGTACTGACGACGGCGACAGCTCCGACGACGGCGCCGACGAGAGCGCCGACGACGGGGAAGGTGACGGCGACGACGGTGCCGACGAGGGCGCCGCCGACGGCATCCAAACCGACGGCTTCGAGGACCTCGGCGACGTCACCCTGACGGTGCTGGCCGAGGCCGGCGACGAAGCCACCCTCGAGCGGGCCACGGAGATCTTCACCGAGCAGTATCCCAACGTCACCGTCGACGTGACGCTGCGAGCCTTCGACGACTACATGCAGATCGCGCCGGGCATTCTCCAGAGCGACGATCCGCCCGACGTGGCCCACGGCAACCAGGGCTACACGATCGACGGTCTGCTCGTGCAGGGTGATCTGATCATCCCGCTCGACGACTACGCCGCGGAGTACGGGTGGGAGGAGGCCTTCGGGTCCGGCACGCTCGACCAGTACCGCTTCGACGAGTCCGGCACCGACTTCGGCCAGGGCCGGCTGTGGGGTATCTCGGCGGTCGCCGAGTTCGTCGGCGTCTACTACAACAAGGAGAAGCTCGAGGCGATCGGCGGGACGGTGCCGGCAACCTTCGAGGAGTTCGAGGGTCTTCTGGCCGACGCCAAGGACGCCGGTGAAGTCCCGATCCAGCTCGGCAACGCCGAGGGCTGGCCGGCGCTGCACGTCTACGGCATGGTGCAGGCCGCCTACCGCCCGGCGCCCGAGATCCGCGACTGGGTCTTCGGCGAACCGGGATCGACGGTGCTCACCGACACCGAGCAGCAGGCCGCCGACACCTTCGTCGAGTGGCGGGACGCCGGCTACTTCCCCGAGGGTGTCAACGGCATCGGGTGGGACGACTCGGTCGCTGCGTTCTCGGGGGGTGAAGGCGTGTTCCTCATCGGCGGCAACTGGAACACGGCGACGTTGAGCGAGACGATGGGCGACAACGTCGGCTACTTCGCCATGCCCGTCGGCCCGAGCGGCATCGTCGGCGGCACGGCGGCGCTCGCCCTGCCGTGGCACATCACCTCCAAGTCGGAGCACCCCGATCTGGGTGCCGCCTTCATCAACCTGATGATGAGCGAGGAGTTCGCCCCCGAGCTCGCCGCCGTGGGCCGGGTGCCCGCCCGTGACGCCGCCATCGAGGCCGACGGCCTCCTCGCCGACGTCATCGCCGGGGCCGGTGAGGTGATCGAGGACGAGGGCGTGACGCTCTATGCGGACTGGACCACCGACACCATGTTCGACACCTTGACCGCAAAGACCCAGGAGTTGCTCGGCGACCAGATCACCGCCGAGCAGTTCCTCACCGACATACAGGCCGACTGGGACGAGTTCTTTGCCGAGTGAGCCGGTGGGCGTCGACGAGCTGTCGGCGCCCACCGATCTGCGGCGCGGCGTCCGTCCGCGCCGCAGGCTCGACGGCCCACAACCGATCGCGTACCTGTACCTGCTGCCGGCGTTCGCGTTCTTCATCGCCTTCGCGGTGATCCCGCTCGCCCAGACGGTGGTGCTGTCGTTCCAGGAGTGGAACGGCATCACCGACAAGACATGGGTCGGCGTCGACAACTACCTCACGGTGTTCCAGGACGAACAGATCCGGGCCGCCCTCTGGCACTCGGTCGTGCTGATCGTGTTCTACGCCGTCCTCCCGATCGGGTTCGCCCTGACGATCGTGGGCCTGATGGTGAGGGTCCGGGTGCGGTTCCAGGCCTTCTTCCGGGCCGTGCTGTTCATCCCGACGATCCTGCCGCTGGTGGTCGTGGCCGTCGCCTGGCGGTGGATCTACGCACCGACGGGCCCGCTGAACCGGGCCCTGGACCTGGTCGGGCTCGACGCCGTCAGCCGAGCCTGGCTGGGTGATTTCACGTTCGCGCTTCCGGCGCTGGGGTTGATCGGGACGTGGGTCACCTTCGGCCTGGTGTTCGTGCTGTTCCTTGCCGGCGTACAGAAGATCCCGACCGACCGATTCGAGGCGGCCAAGCTCGACGGGGCCAACATCTTCCGGGAGTTCCTCCACATCACACTGCCGGGACTCCGGGGCGAGATCACCGTTGCGCTCGTGCTGACCGTCACCGCCGCGCTGCGCAACTTCGACGTGGTCTTCGTGACCACTCGAGGCGGCCCGGGCACGACGACGGAGGTGCCGTCGGTCTTCATCTTCAAATCGGTGTTCCAGACCCGTGAGGTCGGTCTCGGCGCGGCTATCGGCGTGGTGCTGATGATCGAGCTGCTGATCGTCAACATGTTGATTCTGTGGTACCGGCGACGGGGTGAGCTGACGTGAGTGGGCGCGATATCGAGAGTCGGGCCGAGCGGCGCAGTGTCCACACCGTGCTCTGGGTCGCCACGGCGATCGCGCTCTACCCGCTGCTGTCGATCGTGTTGCTCGCGCTCAACGAGCCGGGACAGCGGGTGAGCGGGTTCACGATCCCGTCGTCGATCTCGTTCGAGAACTTTCGGCTGGCCTGGGAACGTGGCGGCTTCGGCTCGGCGCTGATGTCGAGCGCGGTGGTCGCCACCACCGTCGTCGTGGCCAGCGTGGTGCTGTCGTTGCTCGCAGGCTACGCGTTCGCCACGATGCGCTTCCACGGCAAGAACGCGCTGTTCATCATCTTGATCACCGGCCTGCTGCTCCCCTACGAGGCGCTGATCATCCCGCTGTTCTTCGGCTTCCGTGATCTCGGGCTCGTCGATTCGCTGTGGGCCGTCATCCTGCCCCAGATCGGTTTCAGCGTGTCGTTCGGGACGTTCTGGATGCGGTCGGCGTTCGAGGGGCAACCGCGATCGATCATCGAGGCGGCCCGCATCGATGGCGCCGACACCTGGGCCATCCTGTGGCGGGTGCTCGTCCCGGTGTTGCGCCCGGCGACACTCTCGTTGGCCGCGCTGTTGTTCCTGTTCGCCTGGAACGACTTCCTGCTGGCCCTCGTGCTCATCCCCCAGAACACCGACGCCCAGACCGCACCGCTGGCCCTGTCGTTCTTCGCCGGTCAACGTCGCGGCGCCGACCCGTCACTGATCGCCGCCGCCGCGCTCATCGTCGCGCTCCCGGTCCTGATCATGTACATCCTGCTCCAGCGACGGTTCGTTCAGGGCATGACGGCCGGAGCCGAGAAGGGATGAGCCGAGGGGAGATGAGCCGCGACGAGATGGGCATCGTTCGATTCCGTCGCTTCGACACGGTCGTCCAGCTCGCCGATGAAGCCGCCCGGATGATCATCGACGGTATCCAGGAGGCTCGTATCGCCGGTCGACGCTACCTGCTCGGCTGTCCCGGTGGCCGGACACCCAAGCCGATCTTCGAGGCGCTGGCCAAACACTGTGCGCAACGTGACATCGACTGCTCCCACGTCATCATTGCGATGATGGACGACTACCTCGAGCCCGGCGCCGATCCGCTACGGACCATCGATGCCGACGCACCCCACTCGTGCCTCCGTTTCGCCGAGGTCGAGATTCGCGGGCTCGTGAACGCAGGCCTGTCGGACGCCCATCGGATTCCGGCGGCGGCCGTCTGGTTCCCGGACCCTCGAGACCCGTCCGAGTACGACCGTCGTCTCGCCGATGCCGGAGGCGTCGATCTCTTCCTCGTGGCCAGCGGGGCGTCGGACGGGCACGTGGCGTTCTGCGGGCCGGGCAGCCCGCTCGACGGGGTGTCGTCGATCGTCGAGCTGGCCGAGAGCACCCGGCAGGACAACACCGTGACGTTCCCGAATCTCGGGTCGACCGACGAGGTGCCGGCCTACGGCGTCACCGTCGGCCTCGGCACGATCCGGCGGCTCTCGCGCTCAGTGCTGCTCGTGATACACGGCGCCGACAAGCGCAAGGCCCTCGAGCGGGTGAGGGGCGCTGCCGGGCACGAGCCGGACTGGCCGGCGACCTTCGTCCACACCTGTGATCGGGCTGAAGTGTGGCACGACGAACTCGCCGACGTCGGTGCCGTCGGGGACGAGTCGACGTGATGGCGGGTACTCCGGCTCCCGTCAGATTGGGGATCATCGGCCTCGGGAGTGTGTTCGAACCGTATTCGAAGCTGATCAACGAGCTGGCGTTCGAGGGCCGCGTCGAACCGGTCATGCTGTGCGACACGATCGAATCCCGTTCGTCGCGTGGTGCCATGTTCCTCCGTCGGGATCTCCCGTTCACGACCGACCACCGGGAGGTGCTGGCACGCGAAGATATCGACGCGGTGCTGATCATCACGGCGATGGACGCCCACGGCCCCATCGCCCGCGACGCGATCGCCGCCGGCAAACACGTGCTGGTCGAGAAGCCGCTCGCCACCGACCTGGCGGAAGCGAAGGCACTCGTCACCGAGGCGGCCGGAACCGACCGGCACCTGGTGTGCGCGCCCCATGTGGTGCTCAGCCCGACCTACCAGGCCCTGTGGAAGCGGGTGGTCGACGAGGCCGAGATCGGCACCGTCCTCTCGGCCCGGGCCCGCTACGGATGGTCCGGGCCGACCTGGGGCGCGTGGTACTACCGCACCGGTGGCGGTCCGCTGTTCGATCTCGGGGTGTACAACATCACGTCGCTGGTGGGGCTGATGGGCAGCGTGCGCCGGGTCACGGCCTTTGCCGGCACGGCCATTCCCAGCCGGGTCGTGGCCGGCGAGACGATCGAGGTCGACGAGTTCGACAACTACCAGATCCTGCTCGACTTCGGTGACGCCCGATTCGCCGCCGTCACGACCGGCTTCACGATGTACGACTACCGGGGCCCGGCCGTCGAGCTGTACGGTGAGCGCGGCACGGCCCAGATGCTCGGCGACGACTGGGCGCCTGCCGGGTACGAGATCAGCCGAACCGACCAACCGGGTTGGACGCTCTATCCGGAGGTCGACCCGGCGTGGCCGTGGACCGCGGGCCTCCGGCACCTCGTCGACTGCATCCTCGACAATGTGCCGCTCCTCGTCCACCCCGAGCACGCCTACCACTGTCTCGAGGTCATGACCAAGGCCCGCATCGCGGCCGAGACCGGCCAGACGCAGGCGATCGACAGTCGGGCTCCCACCGTGCCGTACGACGCGGCCTCGATCTACGTGCAGCGAACGGGAAAGATGGGCCACGACGTTCGCATCCGCCGCCACGACGACGAGGGCTGAGCACGGTTCGCTATTGAGCCAGCCCGATTACGACTAGTCCCCTGTCTCTCGCGCTTACCGCTAAGCGATCATCAAATGTCGCGACGCCCCGAGCTTCCCGGTGTAGTGCTGCGTCGAGGACGATGACGTCCGGTAGGCGTAGACCCGTCGACGCCCGAAGCGAAGCCCACCGCACGGGAGCATCGCGGTCAACCTCGAGTATCTCGAACCCTGCTCGGAGGTCTCTAGCCGCCTTTTCGAGTAAACCCAGTTTTGCCGGACCGACAAGGCACTCGGCGAAAGTGACGGCCGGCAGCACCGCCGCTTCGCCTCCCAACTTCCGATTCGAATCCGCGGCATCCTCGTGATGCGAATCCTCTGGATCCCGGAGGGCGATGACCCAACTGGCGTCGGCAACAATCACTCTGGCCAGTCCTGCTCACGGTCATACAACTCGGCGGAGCCAGGCATCGAACCGACAAGTTCCGTGCGGGCCTCGGCACGAGCCGCAGAAGACCGCCCGCCGGCCGCCCAATCAGCCAAGACATAGTGAATCAGTTTGGCTCGAGAGACACCGGGCCAATGCAATGCAGCCTCATCGAGCACCCGCGTAATCTCTTCTGTTTCGGTAACGGCGTGTCGGGGTCGCGTCGTCGGCATATCGCGAGTGTAGCACCAGGTGTCACACCACCTCCACCGATACATACGAAGTGTGAATCGATACCCGGCCGAGCCAACATGGCTCCCAGATCGGCACCTCAGTCAACTCTCAAGCCCCGAAAACCGCTACATTACCCCTCGGAGGTGTCTGAGCGCCTGGTGGGCTCCCCCGCCTTCAAAGCGGGTGTACGGGGTGATCCCTCGTAGGCGGGTTCGATTCCCGTCCACCTCCGCCAAACCGCCACACACCCTTCCGAGATGGGACCTTGGGCCCCAGCGGCACCACGGCAACGGCCTTACGATGCAGGCACGAACGGGACCAATCGATGTCCCGCCCGTCACCGCACACCGTACGCCACACCCCTGGGAGGCGGCAATGAATCCGGACAGCCCCATCGCACCGCTTGTCACCAGCAATCCCGTCACCATCGATCGGGATCAGCCGGTGTCGGAGGCATACCATCTCCTCCGGAACGCGCCGTTCCATCACGTCCCGGTGATGGACGGCGACAAGCCCGTCGGCATGATCTCCTCGGTCGACGTGCTCCGGCTGGCCTACGACGTCGACGGCTTCGACGACCGCGACATGGCCGAGATGCTCGACTACCAGTTCAACCTCGACGACGCCATGTCGACCGATCTCAGAGTGGCAACCGCGGAGACGACGATCCGACAGGCCGCGGCACTCCTGGCCGACGGCCAGGCCCATTCACTGCTGGTGATGGACGACGAGGGCATGCTGGCCGGCATCGTCACCACCACCGACCTCCTCCGCCAACTGGCCGACGAATAACGGTGGACACGCCAGCGATTTCGCTATTACGTTGAACCGACGGCTGACACGCGCAAGCCGGAAGGTCGACACCGGAGCCGTTCAGACAACCAGCCGCATCACCGTTGACGATCGGGCGACCTCCAGCCGCTGACCCCACGTCAGCACGAGCCGATCCGCCTCGATCCCGTCGCCGAAGCACACCAGATCACCCTCGGCCGCCACCACCAGCCGCTCGCCCGCCGACAGCACGCCCTCGGTGAGCGTGACCCCGGTCGTGGGCGACGGCCACGCCTCACGAACGAACCACGCCACCGAAGGGTCACACGGGTCGGGCAGCATCATCTCCGAGCGCCGCTCCAACCACACCGACCGCAGCCACCCCGTCGATCCCGTGCCGGTTCCGACGAGCAGGCCCGACGACGACTGGCGTTCCCCGGCACCGTCCGACACCTCGATCCGGTAGCGGGCCGATTGGTGACCGGCATGACCGACGAACACCTCGTTGAGGGCCCGCAGTCGCCGTCCGTCGTCGGCCACGGCCTCGACCAGCGTCCGCTCGCTCACCGCCACCTGCTCGGACACGACCGCGCCCAACAGCGCACCAACCACGTCGGGCCGGTGAGACACCAGAACCCCCGGGTTGTGGCCCGGCTCGGGATCGACACCGATCACCGGCTGGCCGTCCAGGTACTTGGCCACATTGGCCACCAGGCCGTCCTGCCCGACCACCACGATCACGTCCTCGGGGCCGAACACGAAACGAGACAGATCGGCCCGTTCCACCTCGGCCCGCCGCCAGTCCAGCGGCACCACACCGCGCACCGAGGTCAGCGCCCGTTCGAGCGCTCGAGCCCGTTCCGCCAGCTCGTCGATCGAGCGATCACGCTCCCGCAGGGCGAAGTCGGCCTGCTGCACGGTGCCGTGCCGGGCCACGAGTTCATCGAGCTCGGTCCGCCGACGCACCACCACCGCCCTCGGCCGTAGGCTCACGACGGTTCCTCGTCGGCACCGTTCATCGTCTCACCGAGCCGGGCGAGCATCGGAACCACGAGATCCGGTGTGACGGTGAGGTTCGAAATGCGAGGCACGTTGCGGGCCAGATCACGAGCGGCGAGCGCCATCAGCACTCCCTGGTCGACCGACTGCAGCGCCCGCATCTTCGCCTCCTCGACCTCGGCTTGCGCCTCGCCCACCTGGCGAATCCCGTCGGCCTTGGCCTCGTCCTTCAACCGCTGTTCGGCCGCACCCGACTCGACCAGGATCCGGCTGGCCGCTGCCTCGTGACTCGCCCGCTGCCGCTCGTTCTGACCGTCCTGATTGACCAGCGTCTCCTGCCGGCGCGCCAGTTCGATCTGGTTCTGCAGCTCGTTCTCGGCGATGGCCCGCTCGTTCTCGACCGCCAGCGCCCGCCGCTCGAACGTCGCCTTGTCGGCCTCCTGCTGCACCCGCTCCCGGGTCTCGGTCTGCAGGGCCCGCTCGAGGTCGGCATCAGCGCGCACCGCAACGACTCGCACATCGGTGACCGACAGCCCACGTTCGGTCAGACGTGCGTCGTCCGCCAGCGCGGCTGCGATGTCGGCCCGGATCGGTCCGACCCCCCGGGCCAGCGCCTCGGTCACCGACATCAGCGCCACCTTCTCGATCGCCGGCTGTTGAGCCAGCTCCCTCAGCAGATCGCTCAGGGTCTCCAGTGGGTCACCGGTCCACTGACCGGTGCCGGGGTCGATGTCGAACGCGATCCTCGTGGCCGCCCGAGCCGGATCGACGACCCGATAGGTCACGGTGGCCTGCACGGTCACGTCCTGGAAGTCCGACGTTCGGGCGTGAAAGAGGAGGGTCTGCTGACGATCGTCGAGCGGCACCTCGACCAGCGCCGCCGTGACGGGCCGATACCAGAACGCCACCCCGGCTCCCTCGTGGCGGACCACGCCGTTGCGAGAGTGTTGAATGTGAACCGACGGATCGGCCCGAAGGCGGTTGAGGAACGGACGGCGAGTGATCTCGGCCATGGTGACTCCTTCTCATTCGTGATTTATCGTCGTTATGACGATAACATCAGTCGTTATAATCGTCAACTAGACGATAAGATCCAGTTGAGCTAGACTCGCCCGACAATGCCTCGACCGACGAAGATCCTGGTGGCGACCGACCTCGTGGTGCTCACCGTGCGTGACAGTCGATTACAGGTGCTGACCATCGAGCGGGGAGCCGACCCCCACCGGGGTCGAACCTCGTTGCCGGGCGGGTTCGTCCGGCCGACCGAGGACCTGCTCGACGCCGCCGAACGGGAACTGGCCGAGGAGACCGGACTCAGCGGTATCCGCATCCACCTCGAACAGCTCGCCAGCTACGGCCACCCCGACCGCGACCCCCGCCGGGTCATCTCGATCGCCTACCTGGCGCTGATCCCCGACGCCGCCGACCCGGTGGCCGGCACCGATGCCGTCGACGCCTCGTGGACCCCGGTCACCAGGCTCCTGTCGGCTGAGGACGCGCTGGCCTTCGACCACGATCGCATCCTCTCCGATGGTGTCGAGCGGGCAAGGTCGAAGCTCGAGTACTCACCGCTGGCCACCGCCTTCTGCCCCGGCGAGTTCACGATCGGGGAGCTGAGACAGGTCTACGAAGCCGTCTGGGACACCGAGATCGACCCTCGCAATTTTCACCGCAAGGTGTCGAGAACCCCCGGCTTCGTCGTTGAAACCGGGGGTACGACGACCAGGCAGGGAGGTCGCCCGGCCAAGCTCTACCGGCGGGGCTCAGCCAAGCTGCTGCATCCACCGATGTTGCGACCGTAGTGACGGCAATCCGAAACCGTCGGCCGTTGTCGACTCAGGCCAGCGCACCGACGGGGAACGGGATCGACTCCGGCAACGACGTCGTCGACAGCGTCAGCTCCATCTCGCCGATCGTCTCGCCGTCGGCCTGCGCCGTTCCGACCAGGAGGTGCCCGCCGCCGACTCGACGGTCGTAGCGGGCTCGCAGCGTGAGACGCTGCCCGGCTCGACCAAGCTTCGTGGCGGTCACCCGGGCCTCGTCGATCGAGTGGGTCAGGGCACCGAATCCAAGGTGTCGGTTCAGGGCCACCCCGGCCGCTCGGGCCAGTTGACCCATAACGAGAGCCACGGGAGCAGCCGGATAGTCGGGAAAGTGGCCGGCGCACATGTCGATCGGGATCGGCCCACAGTCGACCGTCACGCCCGACCCCTCGTCAACCTCCAGATCGCGAACGTCGAAGCGGGCCACGCCACCGTTTGAAAGGCCTGCGGACACGGCGCCGCCCGCCGAGTCGTCACGCAAGGCCTCCACATCGATGGGAGGCATGAGGCGGCTGAACATGCGGGGCGTCATCACGGTGTAGTGCACGTCGAGCGCGTGCGAAAGCTCCCCGTCGGGACCATACAGCTTGACCAGGGCCCGAGCCGATCGGCGGTCGATCCACGTTCCGCTCGCCTCGGCGACGAGGAAGTCGACCGACATCACATCGGTGGTGTCGACCCGGTCCGCTTCGGTGATGTTCGCCGTGCGCAGAAAGTGGGCCCTCGTCGCCAGGTAGTGGTGACGATCGTCGTCGTCCCGTTGCAAGGCCACGGCGCAAGACCCGAGAATGGCCAGATGGCGGGCGGCTTGTGCCGCCTCGATGAGGCCCGTTTCCGGGTGTACGGGTGGCGTCACCGGCACGAGCGCCCGAACGGCACCGTCGTCGGCGACGTCCAGGTCTCTGAGATCGAAGTAGGGCGCCCGTACGCTGATGCGTTGCCGGACCCGGGTCGACAGATCGACCATCTCCGATTGATTGTCCAAGGCGATTGTCATCGCGATTTCCCTCCGGTTGTTGCCGGAACGGACGATCCCAGCGCCGCCCGTTCTCGGATTGAAGACGACCGAACACCCGCCGTGATACATGTCCGATCCGATTCGCGGGCCTGGGTGGTCTGGCCCGGTAGCGTTGAGTCGTGCTCGATCTCATCGTTGTCGTCGCTGGAATCCTGCTGATCGTCGGTGCCGTGGCCGATCTCGTCAACACACTGGTGTCGACCTCGACATCACCCGCCCGCTGGTGGCCGACGTACGCGATCGGGCGGTCGATGTTCATCGCGATCCGAACGTTGGCCCGGCGCATGCCCGAGGAGTCATCGGTCCGGGAACGTGTGCTCTCGGCGTTCGCGCCACTCCTCGTCATCGTGCTGCTGGCAACCTGGTCGCTGCTGCAGATCACCGGATTCGCACTCATCTGGTCGGTTCTCGACGACATCGCCACCATCGAGAGCTTCGGCGACTCGTGGTACTACTCGGGTGTCGTCTACTTCACGGTCGGCTTCGGCGAGATCGTCCCGGGCGACACCATCCCCCGCGCCGGCGCCATCATCGAGGCGTTCTTCGGCGTGATCACGGTGGCGCTCGTGATCGGCTACCTGCCGGCGCTCTACGCCGCGTACTCCGACCGGGAGCGGATGTTGATGACGCTCGACACCGGTGGAACCGAACGCATCACACCCACCGATCTGGTCATGGCGTGGGCCCCCGACGCCGACCCCCGCAAGATCGAAGAGCAGTTCGAGAAGTGGGAGCAGTGGGCGGCCGGGATCCTGGAGACACACTCGACCGTGCCGCTCCTGATCCTGTTCCGGTCACACGACCGGCGTCAGAACTGGGTGACGGCCCTGGGACTCCTGGCCGACGCCGCCGTTCACGCCCAGATCATCAAGGGCGCCACCGACGGGTACGGCTACTGGTTCCTGCGCCGGGCGGAGGCGATCTTCCGGGAGGCGACCCAGGGCCACGACATCTCGACCTACCGCCAGGAGATGGTCGACGCCGACAACACCCACCTCTTTGACGAGCTCTACCAACGCCTGCTCGACCACGGCTTCGATCTACGGCCCTACGACGAGGCCAAGGAGTACGGCCGTCAGGTACGGGCAACGTTCGGGCCGGCGATGGAATTCCTCATCGACGACCTGCTGTGCCCGAGAGGATTCTGGCCGATCGGCTCCACGGTGCAGAGCTGGTCGAGCCAACACGCCATCCCCCGCTTCGACGCCGACGTGAGCTGAGCTGAGCCAAGCCACGAGTTTTGGCCAAAGGCCAAAACTCTGGGCGAGCTGCTCCGCAGCTCACACGTACACCCAGAATCCCGACCGATCTTCAGGTGATCGCGCCAAGCCACGAGTTTTGGCCAAAGGCCAAAACCCTGGGTGAGCTGCTCCGCACCTCAGAATCCAGACTGATCTCCAGGTGAGCATCTGCAGCCAAGAGTTTGGCCGATGGCCAAACTCGGTTAGGTCGTGCTCCGCACGACCGGCGTACGCCCGGAGGGACTCGAACCCCCAACCAACTGGTTCGAAGCCAGCTACTCTATCCAATTGAGCTACGGGCGCTTGGACGTGTCGAGTCTAGCCCGCAGCCACCGCCGCTGTTCGGAGTTTCGGTGACCGCTCGAAACCCGGTTGTACTGGCCCGACCTCGACCGATAGTTCGGGCTCTCACAAAGTTCCCGAATAATGTTTCTTTGCAACATCGTTATCGCTAGATTGGTTTAGTTTTTGCAACGTTTCTGTCCAGGGGGGACAGACGGTGGAAGGGAACAGACACATGAGCAGGATGAGCGCCCTTTGGCGACCCTTGAAGCGCGTCCGAACGGTCAGCGCAAACAGCAACACCAGGTATTCGGCGGTCGCGACGGCCGCCGCTTTGATTTTGTTGGCAGCAACACTTGTTTTTTCGACGCCCGCCACGGCCGCCCATCAAGAGGTGAGCCTGGCCGGGAGCAACTTTGAGATTGACACCGACGCCAACCTTCGGGTCGACGACGCCGCACCGTCGATCGACTGGTTGACCGGCGGCCCCGGCTCGGATCTGCGAGCCGGCGTCATCACCCAGGTCGACACACCGTCTGGTCAGAATGACGACGCCTTTGGCCAGGGCTCGAAGGAGGACACCGCCGTCCCATCGGTGGTGTTGGGAGGCGTGCCACCAAATAAGAGCGACCTCCGCCAGTTCGGACTCTTCACGGAAACGGTCGGCTCGGAGAACTTCCTCCATCTGTTCTGGACCCGCGTCCAGGATCCGTCGGGTACGACGCTGATGGACTTCGAGTTCAACCGGGAGAAATGCGATCCGGCTGATCCGGGCGGCTCGAACTGCTCCGGCAACGGGGTGACACCGGTTCGAACCGCCGGCGACCTGCTCATCACCTACGAACTGGCTCAGGGCGGCACGGTGGCGCAGCTGTTCCTGCACACGTGGCTGACGTCAGCCGCCGAGGGAGCATGCGAGGCCTCCAACAAGTATCCGTGCTGGGGTGAGCGGACCGCGCTGAACGGTTCCGGTAGCGCTGTCGGATCGATCAACACATCGTTCATCCCCGCCGACGAGACGGGCGGGTTGAGCGAGACCGGGCTTGATCCCCGCACCTTCGGCGAGGCCACCGTCAATCTCGATGCCATCTTCGACGACACCAAGTGCGAGTCGTTCGGCTCGGCGTATCTGAAGTCACGCTCATCCGACTCGTTCACGGCGGCGCTCAAGGACTTCATCGCTCCGGAGGCGATCACGCTCTCGAACTGCGGCACCGTCATCATCAACAAGGTCACCGACCCGTCACCCGATCCGACGGCGACGTCGTTCGGCTTCACCAGTGATCTGGAGACCGATCCGGCGGTGCCGCCGGCACAGGATCCGACGAACTTCTCGTTGGGCGACGGCGAATCGCTCACCGTTCTGGACGTGCTGAGCGGTTCCTACACGGTCACCGAAACCGATCCATCGGCTGACGGTTTCACTTTGACCGACATCGACTGCGCCACCAGCACGACATCGGTGGTGACCAACGTCGGGTCCGGGACTGCGTCGTTCGACATCGCATCCGGTGATGTCGTGGAGTGCACCTACACCAACACCCTGGAGCGGGGAAGTATCACCGTGGTCAAGAACACCACCGGTGGAGACGACACCTTCGACTTCACCAGTTCGACACTCGGCGACTTCTCGTTGACGACCGTTGGCGGCACCGATTCGACCACGTTCGGCGATCTCATTACCGGGATATATGACGTCGCCGAGACGGTACCGGACGGCTGGACGCTGACCTCGGCGAGCTGCGATGACGGCAGCGACCCGGCGAGCATCGACCTCGCACCGGGTGAAGACGTCACCTGCACGTTCGAGAACGTCAAGCAGAGCCAGATCATCGTCGACAAGGTGACGAACCCGTCCGGAAGCACCCAGTCGTTCGACTTCAACCTGTCGGGCGGCCCCGATGCGGTGGACGACGACTTCAGCCTCACCGACGGGGCGACACCGTTCAACTCCGGCTTCCTGGCACCCGGAACGTACGCAGTGGTCGAGACGGTGCCCAGCGGCTGGAACCTCGACTCGGCGACGTGCGACAACGGCGGCGGACCCGGGTCGATCGATCTGGCGGCGGGCGAGACGGTGACGTGCACGTTCACCAACTCGACCGGCGCCATTCAGATCTCGAAGACGACGAAGCACGCCACGCTGGGTTCGCCCCAGCCGCTGGCCGGCGCCACGTTCGAGATCCGCGATGCCGGTGACGTCCTCGTCGACACCGTGGTGACCGATTCGTCCGGCACCGCGTGCGCCGGTGGCCTGGTCGTCGGTGACACGTACACGATCACCGAGACCGCAGCCCCGGCGGGCTACGATCCATCGGCGGTGGCACCTCAGGACGCCGTGGCCGCCGCGGCCGAATGTGGTGGTGCGGGTACGCCGACAGGGGTCGCCTTCTCCAACGATCCGCTCTCGGAGATCACGATCGGCTTCGAGTCACTGGCCGGTGACGGCGTGACATTGGCGACGTCGGTTGTGTGCACCGGGCCCGACGGATTCAACAGCGGCGAACTCGGGACCCTCGGCGACGACAGCAATCCTGAAACGGTGGCGATCACCAACCTGGTGGAGGGGGAGTACACCTGCGTGATATTCGTCGACCCGTAGACCCGGGAGCAGCGACGAACAACTGAGGCAAACAAAAGGAGCAGCGGCACGCCGGGGAGATCGGTTCAAGGTCCGATGACATCCCCGGCGTGTCGCGCCAGGTAGCGGGATGCCTCGTCGACGTTCAGCTGCCACGCTTCCTGCAGCCCCACCGACACCATGGCCAGGTAGGCGGCCGTCGGCGGGTTTCGCTCGGCCTCCATCTCCGGCCCGCAGGTGATGGTGACGGCCCTGATCCCGTCGATGGGCTCCAGGCTGTCTAGGCGGCGGTACCGTCCGGTCGGCTTGTCGACATGACCCTGCCGATCGAGTTGTCGCCAGGGCTCGGCCGGATGGTCGGTGCCGAGCCCACCGTTCTCCTGGCGCCACACGTCGAGGAGTTGGTCAGCGGTGATCAGCCAGGCCCGCCCGAGGCAGGCCGCATCCCCGACATCAGACGAGCGCACCACTGCGCACACGCCGCCACCCCAGCGTTTCGAACGTCCGGTGAAGATCAGCCGTCGGTCGATTCGAATCGGACGATCGTCGACCGGAACCGCCGGATCCTTGGCCCCGATGTGGACCCCCGAGCCTCCCGGCCCGGCACCCCCGACGAGATAGGCCATGAACCGCTCCCGCGACAGATTCGACCCGTAGGCGACATACCAGACGAGGTTTGGTTGATCCGGTGTCATAGTGACGCGAATTCACCCAAACCTTGCGTTGGGCTCGACGACAGAGGAGCGTCGGGCCGCCGGCCGTGGGCTGCTAGACGGCCAGGAGGTCGCGGGCGCCCGTGTCGGACGACGGATGCCGCAGCTTCGACATGGCCCGGGCCTCGATCTGACGGATCCGCTCACGGGTGAGGTTGAAGTACTCCCCCACCTCCTCGAGCGTGCGGGGTTCGCCCCGGTCGAGCCCGAAACGCAGCTTGAGGATCTCCCGCTCCCGCTCATCGAGCGGGGCGAGCAGCCGCGAGATCTCGTCGGGCAACAGCGCCGTGGCCGCCACCTCGAACGGTGACTCGGCCGAGCTGTCTTCGACGACATCGCCGAGTTCGGCGTCGCCGTCTTCCCGCAGAGGCTCCGACAGCGACAGCGGCTCGGCGGCGAAACGCAGCGCCTCCGTGACCTTCTCCTCGGGCATCTCGACCTCGGCCGACAACTCGGCCAGCGTGGCCGGCCGACCGAACTTCAGCTCCAGGCGGGCCCGGGCCTTCTGCAGGCGGGCCAGCGTGTCGCCGGCGTGAACCGGAAGGCGGATGGTGCGGCCCGTGTTGGCGATGCCGCGGGTGATCGCCTGACGGATCCACCAGGTGGCATAGGTGGAGAACTTGAATCCCTTGCGCCAGTCGAATTTCTCGACGGCGTGCATCAAACCCAGGTTGCCCTCCTGGATCAGGTCGAGCAGCGGCAGACCGGAGGCCTGGTACTTCTTGGCGATCGACACGACCAGCCGGAGGTTCGACTGGACGAACGTGCGCTCGGCATCGCGACCTTTCCGGACGGTGCGACGCAGCTCCCGCTTGCGCTGAACCGACATGTCGGGTTCGAGTTCGAGTTCCTCGGTAGCCTGCTTGCCTTGCTCGATGGCCTGAGCCAGGCGAACTTCGTCTTCCTTGGTCAACAGCGGGTACTGCCCGATGTCGGTGAGGTACAGCCTTACGAGATCCTCTTCGTCCCGCTCGACGCGCTCCTTGGCCAAAGGAAACCTACCTCTCGTTTGTGAACCAACCGCCCGTCAGAACGCAGGCTAACGGTAGTAACGGCGATTTCATAAGGATGTCAAGTGTATTGGTCCGAATCTCTGGTTCCATCGCCGCAACCGGCGAACACGCCATCTCGTCCACGTCGCCATCGACGACTGGATCGGACCTCGGCATGGAAACCTGTCTTCGGCACAGCTTAGGCGGTGCTTGAGCAACGTTGGTGGCTCATCGGCGGATCCGGCGGCACAACCGGGCGATTCGCCAACCGCCGGGCGAAGCGGCCCGACCGCTACGGTTTGGGGCGATGACCGACTCCCTGAACGCCACCGGGCCCCTCCTCGACTACTCCGACCGGGTCGTGGTGATCACGGGCACGGCCAGCGGTATCGGAGCGGCAACCCTTGACCTGCTGGTCACCCACGGCGCGGTCGTCCATGCCCTCGATGTCGGCTACGCCGAGGGCGACGACAAGGAGGAGGGGCGACAGGACAAGGGGGACGCCGTCACCCGCCACCACTGCAACCTCGGGCGGCGGGAGTCCATCGATGCGGTGCTCGAGCGGCTGCCGGATCGGGTCGACGTGGTGATGAACTGCGCCGGAGTCCCCAACGGCGGGCGGTTCGACACCGACGAGGTCATGGCGATCAACTGGTTCGGGCTGCGTCACCTCACTGAAGCGCTGATTCCCCGGATGCCGCCGGGTTCGGCGATCGCCCACATCGCGTCGACCGCCGGACGTGACTGGCCGGCCCGGGTCGAGCTGCACCGAGAGCTCATGACCGTCGACGGGTTCGACGCCGGTATGGCCTGGCTGGCCGACAACCGGGACGCCTGCGGTGACGGCTATGTCGTGTCGAAGGAGGCCGTGCAGTACTACACACTGTGGCGGTCGGTGCAGCTGCTTCCCCGGGGGATCCGGATGAACAGCGTCTGCCCCGGAATCACCGCCACCGGCCTGGTCAACGACTTCCGCCGTGGCATGGGCGGCGATCTGATCGACCACGCCGCCGCCGTTGCCGGCCGGTTCGCCGAACCCTCCGAGATGGCGCCGGCCATGCTGTTCCTCGGCGACGAGGCCGCGTCGTCGTACCTCAACGGCGTCAACCTCAACATCGACCGGGGCACGGCGGCGGCCCGGTTGACCGATCAGGCCGACCCGGCGCTCATCTGGGGATCGTGATCAACAGATAGGCTGCAACCCGGCGCGAACGCCTCCACCGCCGCAGAGGGGAGAGGAAGCATGGCCAGAATGCCTGGCGTCGTTTGGGATCCGCTGCCGGAGAACCGGACCGAGCCCTACATCAATCCGTCGCAGATCATCGTGCACACCGCCGTCGACGGAAACGTGAACATTCCGGCCTACTTCCGCCGCCGCGACGTGTTCGTCGAATCCCACTTCTGGATCACCCGCTCGGGCCGTATCACCCAGCTGATGGACACCCACCGGCAGGCCGACGCCAACTACCGGGCCAATTACAGCGCTATCTCGATCGAGACCGAGGACGACGGCGACCCCGAAGGCAACCCGTGGACCTACGCCCAGATCCAATCGCTGGTCCGGGTCATCAGATGGGCGGCCTCGACCCACGGCATCCCCATCAAGCGTTGCCGCTCCTCGACCGCACCCGGCGTCGGATGGCACAGCATGTGGTCGTATCCGACCGACCCGATCAACCTGAGAGGCCGCCCGGTGCCGAGCCCGTGGACCACCGCGCTCGGCAAGACCTGCCCCGGCCGAACCCGGATCCATCAGCTTGTGGACGTGGTCATGCCACTGGCCGCAGGCACCATCGATCCGCCCGACGGGAACGGCGACGAGACCCGCTCCACCATCCGCGACGGCTCCCGGGGCTCCGACGTGCAGGCGTTGCAGAAGTTCCTGAAGATCCCGGCCGACGGCATCTTCGGGCCCATGACCGAGGCCGCGGTCAAGGCCTTCCAGATGGCCCAGGGTCTCGGCATCGATGGCATCGTCGGACCGAAGACCTGGGGGCGGGTCGACGAACCACAGTCGGTCTACACGAAGGAGGTATCGGAGGCCCTGCCCTACACCCTCTGGCTCCGGTCGCCGTATGCGCACCGCAGCCAGTACCAGGCGCTCACCCGCCTCCTCAACACCGAGCTACTGCTGCCGGCGTCGCCGGTGTTCTCCGAGCTGTCCGACGCCGCCACCCGCGGATTCCAGCGAGGGGCCGACCTGACGGTCGACGGGATGGTAGGCCGCCAGACATGGGGCACCCTGTTCTTCGGCGCTCCCGATGACTGACCGGCCGCAGATCGTGTAAGCATGGGGTGTATGCGCTCCCGTCGTCCACCAGTGGTCGTCATTGGCCTGGCCCTCTGCGTGCTTGCGGCCGGTTGCATCCGTGCCGACTCCGACGACGACGCCGGCACCACGTCGACCAGCGAGTCATCCGACGTTCAAGCCCTCGCCGACACCGACACCACCACCTCGACGGTGGCCACCACCACCACAACCGCGCCGCCGTTCGACCTGGCCGAGGTGGCGTGGGTCGTCAACGACTTCGACGGCCTGGTCGACGACCAGGGTCGCACCATCGATTCGCTCACCGGTATCCCGGGCAGCAACCGTCCGTCGGTGGTGCGGGCGACGGACGGGTCGATCTACTACGTGCTCAACGGCTCGCTGTGGCGGCGAACCATCGATGGGACCGAGCGCGAGGAGGTCCAGACCGACGTCGACCAGGTCTTCGGGGTCACCCACGACGGCGAGGGCAACATCATCGTCAACCCCTTCGACGATCCGGAGGTGATCGCCGAGGGTGCCGGATCGGTGCGATCGAACACCGCCCTCGGGGAGGACGGCGACTTCATCACCGCCGACAACGGCATCACGGTGCGGATACTGCCGCCCGACGCCGATGTCGACGGGGACGGCTATGTCACCGAGTTCCGATCCCCGGCCCGACTCGAGGTGGAGCGCGACGGGATCGTCGAGTGGACGGTCGACGCCGGCGGTGTGTTCGCACCGTGGCTCAGCCTCGTCGACTTCGACGGCCGGTCCGTGATGATGGCCCGCTATCCCACCGAACCGGCCGACCCGATGATGCAGCACATCGTGTACGACCTGCGGTGCTCATCCGGAGGAAGAGACTGCACCCGAACGTTCTGGGCCCGGTGGGGAACCGCTGCGCTCGTCGGGACAGACGTGAGTTCGGATGGTCTGAATCCCGACCTCCTCGACGTCTGCCCGACCATGCGGGCGGAGATCGAGCCCCCGGCCGAGATGACCGACCCCTCGTCGTTCAATGAGGACTTCACCGCCGAGGACGCCGATGCGTTCCGGCTGGCGGCGCTCCAGCTGTCGACCTGCGACCCCACCGGCATGGGCGACCCGGAACAGCCCGGGCTGCTGTACGTGTCCGGCAACGACGACCCGGACGAGAACGGTTGGATGTGGTCCGGATTCGCCCGATCACTGCGAGGCCCCTTCACCGAGGGTGAGCAGGACACCTGGATCTGGGCCCATCATCCCGACGGCCCCAAGGCGGTCCTGAGCAGAGACTTCGGTGACGCCTGGGTCGACCTCATGCCCGGTCGCCGCTTCCCCGAGCCGTTGGCCGCCACCGTCACCGACGATGCCGTGACGTTGGTCGGCCTGACCGGCGACGAAACCGCCGAGCGTCTGACGGCCGAGCTCCAGGACCCGACCGAGGAGAGCGGCCGAAGATTCTCCAACTGGACGGATCCGTCCGGGGCCGCCCACTCGTCCATCGCCACGAACCGCCTGATCTCGGTGGTCGAGTCGATGGTCGCCGACGATCAATGGGGCGAGGCCCACCTCACCGCCGACGGCGTTTCCGTTGTCGAGTACGCCAGAGCCGAACCGACCGCATCCCAGAGGACACTCGGATTCACCATGGCCGATTTCGCCAGCGGTGGCGAGGGCGTGATCAACGAGTTGCCGCTGGCCGACGAGGTTCTCCTGGCCCTGGGCTCCGAGGTTGTCGCCCGCCGCGACGTCACCGAGCTCTTCCGGCGGTCGGCGTGGACGCTGAACAGCAGGCCGTTCGCGGCGGTGGTCGGGCCGTTCAATGTGTTGGACCTGGTGCCGTCACCGTCGGAGGTCGTGGTCGGACCCCACGCCCGCTGTTTCGGACCCGAGGCGATCCCCTCACCACCCGAGCTGGCGTCCTACACCCGAATAGGCATCCTGCCGTTGGAGGGTTCGATCGACTCCTGCCTCGAGTGGAGCGCCGTCGATCTCTTCGTCGACGGCGACGGGGTCATCCACGGTGTCGCCCTCCACCTCGAGGAACCTTAACGTTCCTCGTCAGCGAGGGTGGCCGCCGCCATCTCCCGGAGCTTGACCTTCTGGATCTTCGTGCCATTGGCCGACGGCGTGGTCGGGAACTCGTCGATCACCAGGACCCGGACCGGCACCTTGTAGCGGGCGAGCTGGGCTTCGCAGTGGTCGATCACGGCGGACTCGTCCCAAGCATCGGCGGCGTCGGGTTGTCTGATGACGAAGGCCACCGGGCGGGCGCCACTGGGCCGGTCGACGGCCACCACCTGGGCGGCCCCGATCCCGCGGTGGCTCATCAGGACCGACTCGATCTCGGGCGGTGCGACAAGAAATCCGCCGAGGCGCAGCACGTCATCCATGCGGGTCTTGTAGGTGAACGTCGGCCGTCCCTGCGGGTCGGGATCGCCGTCCACCTCCGCCGCGTCACCGGTGCGAAACCAGCCATCGGCGGTGACGTTCGACGCGGTCAGGTCGACGTCGATCGACGAGCCACCTTCCGCCAGGTACCCGGCGAACAGGCTGGGGCCCTTCAACTGGAGTTCGTCGTCGACGACCCTCACCTCGGCCCGGGTGGACACGGCCGTACCGCCCGCACGTTCCCTCACGTCGGCCGGAGCCGTCGGATCCCGTAGCGAGTAGAGGGCCTGAACCTCACTCATGCCGTAGAGCCCGGTGAGCGTCATGCCACGGGCGTCGGCTCGGGCCACGATTCCGTCGAGGCTCGTGTTGAACCGGGCGTAGCCGCCCACACGGATCGACGACAGATCGGCGTCGGTGGCGAGCATGCGGTGGAAGAGATCGTCGGAACCGTTCATGGCCACGACACCTCGTCGCTCGACGGTGGCCGCGATCTCGACCGGGTCGATCTCCGACGGCATGATGACCGGAGCGCCGGCCGCGACGGCGGCGGTAAAGCTGGTCAGGCCGAAGACCCCGCAGAGCGGCATGGCCACGAGCACCGGATCGGTCGGGCCGTAGCCGAAGGCGCGCGCGGCGTCGTTGGCGTGGTCGACGATCGATCGCTGTCCGTGCAGCACCATCTTGGGTCTACTGGTGGTACCCGAGGTGGTGAAGACGACAAACGGCTGATCGCCGCCGAGCACCAGTGCTCCGACGGCCGGTCGATCAGCAGTCTTGACGTCGACGACATCGAGCCTGCGATCCTCCTCGGCGGTGCGCAAGAGCCGAGCCCCCGATCGATGCAGGAGGGTGTCAGCCTCGTCCCGAGACCAGCGGGTGTTGACCGAGACGGCGGCGTATCCACCGGCCGCGCAGGCGGCGAGCGCTTCGAGATATCGGCTGGTGTTGGGCGACCACAGCCCAACCCGGTCTCCCGGCTCCAGCCCAAGCCGAGCCCACTCCGTGGCGACACGGCGGCCGCGTTCGACCAACTCCGGCCCGGTAACGACGCCGTCGTCCAACTCGATCGATGACCGGGAGCCGGCGAGGAGGTCGAGAACGGGTGAAGTCACGATGTCACCGGCTCAGAACTCGCTCAGAACATCGAGGGCGAAACTCCAGCGGTCGAGTTTCGATCACCAATGAATACTAGGGCGGTCGCATCGGGGCTGAGATCGACGTTGGTGGCGGCCAGTGTCTCGACGTCGGGGCGGGGGCGGGCGAACCCGGTGCCGGCCCAGGCTGCTTCGAGCGCTCGAGCGGCGGACAGTACCTCCCGATCGCGGTACCGGTGGCCGACGACCTGCACACCGAACGGTAGGCCGTTGGCGTCGGTCCCGGCCGGCAACGCCACCACCGGTTGCCCGACCACCGTCCAGGCTGCGGTCAGGGTCAGCCAGGCCATGTAGTTCTCGACCGGTGTGCCGTCGATCTCGGTCGGATACAGCTGACGCCACGGGAACGGGGCGACGCTGACCCCGGGGCAGAGCACCACGTCGACACCGGCATCGGCCATCGCCGCCTCGGTCGATCGGATCAGCTCCATCTGACGCACCCGGGCCCGGGCGATCTCTGCCTCCGACGCGGCCATCGCCGTCTCGTAACTCGCTCTGATGTTCGGATTGAAACCCTCATCCCAATCCTCGGCCTCACGGTGGTAGTAGGTGGCGAAGATGTCGGCCCGGAGCCGCCAGTCGACCTCGAGTGCGTCGCGCAGATCGAGCTCGATCTCCACACACGCTCCGGCCCGGTCGGCCAGCCACGCCACTCGGCGGTCGAACTCGACGCGCACCGCACCCGAAACCAGTACGCCACCGAGATCAGCCGACACACCGATCCGGAGCTCCGCGATGTCGATGGGTTCGAGCTCGGTCAGCGTCTTCGAGTCAAGCGGAAAGGCCATCGGGTCCGACGATCCGCTGCCGCCGCGGTCGGCGATGACCGACAGCAGTAACGCCAGGTCGTCGACGGTGCGGGCCATCGGGCCCTGCACGCTGTAGAAGGTCTGGCTGATCGCCCGCTCGTCGAACGGCACGACTCCCGGCGTGGCCCGGAACCCGACCACGCCACAGTACGACGCCGGGATCCGCAGACTGCCGCCGTGGTCCGAACCGGTGGCCAACGGTGCCATCTCAGCAGCCAGCGCCACGGCGGAGCCGCCGGATGAACCACCGCAGGTCAACGTCGGGTCGAACGGGTTGCCGGTGGCCCCGAACAGCCGGTTCACCGTGTTGGCACCGATGCTGCGTTCGGGGATGTTGGTCTTGCCGATCACGATCCCACCGGCGGCCCGGATCCTGGCCACGATGCCGGCGTCGGTGTCGGGCACGTGGTCGGCGAAGTCAGTGCTGCCGAGTGTGGTGCGGATTCCGGCCGTCGGCTGCAGATCCTTGATCGCGACCGGGGAGTGCGAGCAGCGGTTGTTCGGCCACGGCGGCCGCTCGTCGCATCGATCCCGGCCCGTGTCGCCGCAGCTCCCGATCGAGCGACGAGGCCTCGGCCAGTGCCTGCTCGGCTGCCACCGTCACGACCGCATTGACCTTTGGATCGAGGCGCTCGATCCGTTCGAGACAGGACCTCGTCAGTTCCTCGGCCGACAGGTCGCCCTCCGCCACAGCCGCCCGAGCGGCGCACGCCGACAGTTCGAACGGCTCGGTCACCACCCTGTTCTACCCCGAAACCCGCCCGACTCTGAAATTTGCCCCGGGGGGCGGTGTCAGCGGCCGTTGACCGACCAGTGCCAGGGCTCCGATGGCAGGTTCTTGAACCCGTAGTTGCCGGCGTTAGCGGCCAGCCAGGAGAAACACTTGCTGCTGCGGCTACGGATCAGGAACCGTCGCAAGTGAAGTCGAGGGCCATGCCCCGCTCGTGCATCGAGGCGCCGGGGCGGGCCGTGGGCGGACGGCACTGACGGGACGGCATCTGCCAGATCGCGTAGTACGACGTGCCGCAGTTGTTCTTGCGGATCTCGATCTGCGACTCGAACGACCGGTAAGGCACCGCCACCGAGGTTGATCCCCTCCGACGACGCGTGATCCACCATGCCGGCGACCGCGTCGGCGATGTCGCGGTGGACCCGGAAGCCCCGCACGGTCACGATGTCGTCCTCGGTCACGACACCGAGGCTGTCGGCCGCCTTGGCCGTGAGGCTCGCCTTCTGATCCCGAGCCTTCTCCAACTCGACCAGCTCCTCGGCGATCACCGCTCGGGCATCGTCGGCGTCGGCCTTCGCCTCGTCGGCGATCGCCTGCTGGATGGCGAGATCCTCCTGGGCCTGGCGCAGCTCCTCGGCAACGTCGAAGTTCTGATTGACGGCAAGGGCCAGGAGGGTCCTCATCCGGGTGGCCTCCTGCGCCTGCCCGTAGCTGATGAAGTCGAGTTCGGAGAGATCCTGATCCTGGAAGGCCGAGATGGCACGGTCGATGACCTCCACCTCCAGCTGAGCGAGCTCCGACCTGATGGCCTCGATCTGAGCGGTGGTGGCGGCCAGCCGGTTCTCGGCCGAGCCGAGCGTCGCCTCCGCCGTTTCCAGCTCCTTCTCCTTGTCGCGCACACCGCTGATTCCATACCGCCAACGCCCCAGCGAGATCCTCCGACACGGTGCCGCGAGGTCGTCGTCGCCAGCCTCATCGGTGTTGGGCATCGAGGTCTCCGACGCCGTCGTCGAGGTCTCAGCGGTGGTGGTCGTCGCCTCCGCGGTCGTGGTGGTGGCCTCGGTTGTGGTGGTGGGCTCGGCCGTCGTGGTTGTGGCCTCGGTGGTGGTCGTCGCCTCCGAGGTCGTGGTGGCCTCGGTGGTGGTGGTCGACTCGGTGGTCGAGGTTGTTGACGATGGGTCCTGGGCAACCGACGGGAACGGGGCCGCGCCCACGATCACGAACAGTGCAAAGAACACCGACAGTCGGCGCACCGTGCGCCGCCGGCCTCGATGGTCGCCACCCTCGAATAAGGTCCCAATCAATGACATGTGCATCTGCCGCCTGAGGAAGCTGCGCTCCTCTACCCAATACTCCTGCCAGTCGCAACACGACCGTAATACTTGGCCGATGGCAGCCTAGCTTAGCAATCCGTCAACAACGACGCGGATGAAGCGACAATGCTGGTCCAGCCTTGAAGAAGCCCAAAGCAAGTCTTAACTCTTTGACCGTTCAACCGTTCCAGTTGCGACGGTCGCCTCCGAATGAGCCCGTTCTCGACCCGAAGGAACGAGATCAGCGGCCTGTCAGCGACCGTTGGTGGACCAGTGCCAGGGCTCGGACGGCAGATTGTAGAAGCCGTACGATGCGGCGTGGGCGGCCAACCACTTGTAGCCGGGACTCGAACGGGTGCCGATCGTGCGGCCCCCATAGGTGAAGTCGATCGCCTTGCCCTGCTCGTGCATCGAGGCGCCGGGACGGGCGGTCGGCGGCCGGCACTGCGATGACGGCATGTGCCAGATCAGCGTAGTTGCTGGTGCCGCAATGTGACTTGCGCAGGCGGATCTGAGCCTGGTGATCACGATATCCCCAGCCGCCGAAGTGGATCCCGTCGGAGGCCGCGTGGTTCAACATCGCGTCGAGGTTGCCGGCGATGTCGACATGCACCCAGAAACCCTGGACCTTCGTGATCTGATCGGCCGACGGGTAGCTACCCCCACTGCTGCTGGAGGCCGGGTTGCGGGAGGCGGCAGCTCGCTGGGCCGCCAGTGCGGCCTGGCGGGCCAACTCGTCGTTGGTCTCCTTGATCTTGCCGGCGAGCTCACGATCCATCTCCTCGAGGATCTGCCTGCTCCGCCAGACGGGCGTCGAGCCGGGCCTCGGCCTCCTCAGCCAGCGCCGCCTGCTGGTCGCGGGAGATCTCGAGTTCGCCGAGAAGGGTCGGCCATCTCGTTGCGGAACACTTCGGCGTCGGCCTGCGCCTGGTCGGCCAATGCCTGCTGGATGGCCAATTCCTCCTGTGCAGTACGCAGTGATTCGGTGATGTCGAGATCCGCCTGCGTCACCGACAGCACCAGCGACCGCCGGCGAACGGCCTCATTGGGATCGATGTCCTCCATGATCGGGTTCGAATCCCCGCCCCGGCCGACGAAGGCCGAAATGGCCTTGTTCTTCACCTGATCCTTCAGCAGCTCGATCTCGGCGGTCTTGATCCTGACCGCCGCCGTGGCCTCGGCGAACCGGGCCTCGGCCTCGTTCAGCTTGTCCTCGGCCGTGGCGAGTTCCGCCTCCTGCTCGTTGACCTGGGCGTTGAGCGCGGCGAGGGCGGCGGTGACCTCGTCGACCTCGGCCGTGGCGGCATCGACCTGGGCGGTCTTGGCATCTATGTCGGCCTGGTTCTGTTCCCGCTCCTGTTCGAGCTTCTCCAGATCGTCCTTGAGGTCGGCGTTGGAGGGGAACGCAACCGATCCGACGGCGAGCGCGACGAAGATGGCAACAAACGCCTTCACCGCTTTAGGGGCATGGGAAAAATACATACGGAGTCCTACCGCCCAGCCATCTGAAATGGTAGCGCAGCGTCGACCAGGATGGTGGATTTCCGCCCGCGGCGGGTGTCGCGACGATCGACGATCCCACCAAACCCTCGTGTTTCCGCGGGTTTCAGGCGTTTCCTAGTGCTGAAATTCACCCGATCTTTGCCTTTTCCGAGCGTCGATTCACCCATACATTTGTAGCGTGCCATCGCTTCGAATTGCCCTCTGCCAGATCGACATCATCGTCGGCGATCTCGACACCAACGTCGACCTGATACTCGCCGCGGTCCGCCGGGCCGAGGAGGCCGGCTGCGACCTGGCCGTGCTCGGCGAGCTGTCGATCTGCGGCTATCCACCGGAGGATCTGCTGTTCAAGCAGAAGTTCATCGACGACAACCGAGCCGCCCTGGCCCGGGTCGCCGAGGCCGCAGGTGACTGCGCCGTGATCGTCGGTTATGTCGACAACGATCAACCGGACCCGACCGACGTCGATCTGTCCAAAGTGCCGGGCGCTCCCGCGACCGGTGCCGTCCTCAACGCCGCCGCCCTCTGCGCCAACGGCGAGGTCAAGGGCCGCTACGTCAAACAGTGGCTGCCCAACTACAACGTGTTCGACGAGAAACGCTACTTCCGGCCCGGCGAGAGCTACCCGCTGTGGTCGATCGCCGGGGTGACGGTCGGGGTGTGCGTCTGCGAGGACATGTGGGTCGACCCGAGCCCGGTCAACGTCATGGCCGACGGCGGCGCCCAACTCATCGTCAACATCAACGCCTCCCCCTATCACCAGGACAAGGTCGAGGCCCGTGACGCCATGATCGCCCGCCGAGTCGCCGAGACGTCGACGCCGCTGGTCTACGTCAACCTCGTCGGCGGGCAGGACGAGCTGGTCTTCGACGGAACATCGGTTGTCGTCGACGCCACAGGTGCGACCATCGCCCGGTCGAAGCAGTTCGCCGAGCAGGTCCAGGTTGCCGACTTCTCGGTCACCGATCCGAAGCCGGTCTCGCTGCCGATCACGGTGGTGACCGAACGCGAATCGGTGTCGGTCGAGGGGCTGCCGCCGAAGCTCGAGCCGCTGCTGGAGCCGCTCGAGGAGATCTGGGCGGCGCTGGTGCTCGGCGCCCGGGACTACGTCCAAAACAACGGCTTCACCGACATCTGCTTCGGCCTGTCGGGCGGCATCGACTCGGCGCTGACCGCCACCGTGGCCGCCGACGCCTTCGGACCGGACCACGTGCACGCCGTGATGATGCCGTCCCGCTACTCGTCCGACCACTCGCTGAGCGACTCGGAGAAGCTGTGCCAGAACCTCGGGATCGAGGGGCGGACGATACCGATCGAACCGGCCCACGCCGCGTTTCTCGAGATGCTGACGCCGGAGTTCGGGACCGACGAGTGGGGGCTGACCGAGGAGAACATGCAGTCGCGCCTGCGGGGCGTGATCCTGATGGCGCTGGCGAACAAGTTCGGGTGGCTGGTGCTGACGACCGGCAACAAGAGCGAGACGGCGGTCGGCTACTCCACGCTCTACGGCGACACCGCCGGAGCCTACGCGGTGATCAAGGACGTGTGGAAGCTGCAGGTCTACGAACTGGCCCGCGACTACAACCGGCGGGCCGGGCGGGAGATCATCCCGGAGAACATCCTGACCAAAGCACCGTCGGCCGAGCTGCGGCCGGACCAGCGTGACGACCAGAGCCTGCCGCCCTACGAGGTGCTCGATCCGATGCTGATCGAGATCGTCGAACACAACAAGACTGCCGCCGACCTCATCGCCGCCGGGCACGACCCCGAACTGTCGAAGCGGATCGCCCGCCTCGTCGACATCGCCGAGTTCAAACGTCAGCAGAGCCCGCTCGGCACCCGGATCACGACCCGGGCGTTCGGCAAGGACCGCCGCATGCCGATCACCAACCTCTACCGCGGCAACCCGTAGGCCGAAGCCTCGGTGTCGGTGGGGGTCGCTATTGTCTCGAGCATGCGATTCGACAGCGTCATGGCGGCGTTGGTCGAGTTCGCGGCCTCTCGACACAACGCCTTTCACACCACCGAGGCCGCCGACATGTCCATCCCACCCCAGCGTCTCTCGCGAGCGGCGGGTGAGGGAATCCTGACGCACCTCCACCCTCGGGTGTGGGGCTTTGCGTCCCTCGGCAAGCCTCCGGGTCAGGCGACGCGGGCGGCCACGCTGGCCCGACGGGCAGCGGCGGCCTGTCATCTGTCGTCAACCTGGCTGCACGAATGGGACTCGGCTCCGCCGGCGTCGCCGCAGATTCTCGTGCCCGGCTCAGCGCGGGCTCCGACCGCGGTCAGCCTCCACCGGGCGAAGGGCGTCGACCCCCGAACCGATGTCTGTGAGGTCAACGGCATCCGCACGCTGAATCGGGCGGCCACCCTGTGCCTGCTGGGGCGGGTCGTGAGCCGGCGCGATCTGTCCTGGTATCTCGATCAGTTCTGCCAAACCAACTCCACCCGCTGGTTGACCGACACCCTCGACCGTATCTGGTCCCCGACCGACGCCGGACCGGTGGCCCTGGCCGCCCTCCTCGAAGACAGTCGGCGAATCACCGACGTCACCGAATCATGGCTCGAACGGGTTGTCGCCGACCTTCTGACGATGGCGGATCTGCCTCGTCTCGAGGCGCAGTACCCGATCGAGGTGGCGGGTCGTCGGTTCCGACTGGATCTGGCCATGCCGTCGATCAAGCTCGGGATCGAGGCTCACGGCCGCACGTTCCACCGAGGTGCGGCCAAGCATGATGCCGACAATGTTCGAGATCTGCTCGTCAGCACCCAGGGTTGGCAGCTTCTGTACGTCACCAGGTCGCAGCTCGCCGATCCGGCGCGGTTCGTGGCCACCGTGGCCGAGATCGCCCGAATCCGAAGCCGGCAACTCGAACGCCCGGCGGCTTGAGATCCCCGGCGTCCCGCCGAGTTGCGCGCGAACCGAGGCAACATTGCCCGACTTCGCGCGTAGCTCCCGGACGAGGCTCGGCGAGGGCCCGGGGGTCAGCGGGTGCGGCGGGGGTCCGAGCGGGTGCGGCGGCGGCGGTGGACTGCGCCGGCGCCGCTAACGTCGAGCACACAGTCGGTGATCGGACGACCAACGCACAGCAGCACCCAACCACGCTCCCGCATGGCATCGGTCAGCGCCAATGCATCGGTCTGATCCAGCTCGCCCTCGATCAGCCGGGCGGCACACGTCGTGCAACCACCCTGGCGACAGCCGTGAGGCAACTCGATGCCTGCGGCCTCGACCGCCTCCAACACCGCTTGACCCGGCTGGACCTCCACCACCCGTCCGTCCATGTTCCGCAGCACCACACGATGGCTCACGGCCTTCAAGGGTAGTTCGACTGGAAACCGCAAAACATCAGTGGCCCCGCACAAGAGGCGGGGCCACTGGTTCCACTGGATCGCGGTGGGGGATTGAAGAGAGTCCAGTGGATTTGGCGACGGAGGTGGAGGGAATGGTCCTCCGTCGCTGTTTGCAATCCGTCAAAGGGGGGAGAAACGGTTGCAGACTGTACAACCTCGATCGGGAAGCATTTATGCCCGGATCGAGCCGAAATCCGGAAAAGTCGTCCGATCAGGCGTCGAGTGAGGAGTCAGCGGGACCGTGACGGTGGCCGTGGCCCTTCCGGCCTGGTCGCTCGCCGAACTCGGAGTTGATGTGCTCCTCGATACGTTCGGCGGCGCCGTCGAGTTTGTCCTCGGCGTCGTCGGCGTCAAGACGGCCGTTCTCCACCGCCTGATCGAGTCGCTCCTCGACGCTGTCGAGCAGAAACGCCACGAGGTCGTCCTCGGATACACCTTGGGCCTCGGCCAGCTCGGCCAGTGTTCCACCGTCCGCCATGGCGGCCCGCAGTTCGTCAACGCTCAGACCGAGGAACTCGGCCAGCGCCTCACCGCCGCCATGAGCATGATGGCCGTGTCCCCGACCGAAGCGATCACCGGGCGTGCGCTCGATGAGTTCGTCGATCCGATCACCGAGATTCTCCTTCATCTCGGCGGCCCGGTCGGCGTCGATGCGCTCGTCTTCGACGGCCTGATCGATGCGTTCGGTGGCGGCGGCTTCGAGCGCGGCCTTCAGGTCGTCGACCGCGACACCCTGGTCGGCGGCGATGTCGGCCAGCGACTTTCCTTCGGAGAACGCGTCTCGCAGCTCGTCCTCGGTCATGTCGAGGGTCTCGGTCACCACGTCGGCCGCAAGGTGTCTGGCGGCGTGGAGCCGATGGTGGCGGCGGTGGCGAGCCCGTCGTTCGTCGACGTCGGAGTCAGCCTCCGAATCGGGCGTGTCGACGGTCTCGTCGGTGCTCTCGTCGGTGCTGTCGGTCGTGTCGTCGGCGGCAGAGGCGAGGGCGACCGGCGCCAACATCGATCCGGCGGTCACACCACCGATGACCAACGCACCGGGAATCATGAACCGCTTCAGGTCGGGAATAGCCATTGGTAAGTCAACTCCTGTGTTGAGGTCTTGTCTCAGGGGATGGCACCATGATCCAATCGCAGTGTTAGGAGTATGTGATGACCGTTGCAGGGGTCGACCAGGAAAGCCCGGATAAAGCAGGCGGCAGCGATTCCGCTCGGGAGTGGCACAAGACGGTCTGCATCCTCTGCTCGAACAACTGCGGGGTCGAGGTGCGTCTCGACGACCGGGTGATCACACGGGTGCGGGGCAACAAGGCCCATGTCGCCTCGAAGGGCTACACCTGTGAGAAGGCGCTGCGGCTCAACCACTATCAGAACGCCAACGGGAGGCTGACGAGCCCGTTGCGGCGGGAGGCCGACGGCAGCTACACCGAGGTGGACTGGGACACCGCCATCGCCGAGGTGGCCGCGGGCTTTCAACGAGTCGGCGCCACCCACGGCACCGAGTCACTGTTCTACTACGGGGGCGGCGGGCAGGGGAACCACCTGTGCGGGGCCTACGGAGCCGCCACTCGACGAGCGCTCGGCATCCGCCTCCGATCGAACGCCCTGGCCCAGGAGAAGACCGGGGAGGCGTGGGTCGACGGCCGCATGTTCGGCTCCCACCTTCACGGCAACTTCCACCACGCCGAGGTCTCGGTGTTCGTCGGGAAGAACCCGTGGCACTCCCACGGGTTCGACGAGACCCGGCGAGTGCTGAAACAGATCGCGGCTGACGAGTCACGGTCAATGGTCGTGATCGACCCACGGCGCACCGAGACCGCCGAGCTCGCCGATTTCCATCTCCAGGTTCGACCTGGCACCGACGCGTTCTGCGTCGCCGCCCTGGCCGGCGTCATCGTCCAGGACGACCTCTGCGATCAGGCGTGGCTCGATGACAACACCGCCGGGGCCGAGGCGGTGATGGCCGAACTCGGGCAGGTCGATGTCGTCGACTTCGCTCGGCGTTGCGGCGTCGACGAGGCCCTCATCCGGTCCGCCGCTCACCGGCTGGCGACCGCCGATTCGGTGGCCGTGCTCGAGGACCTCGGAGTGGAGATGGCCCCCAACTCCACGCTGGTGTCGTATCTGCAGAAGCTGCTGTGGGTGCTGGTCGGCAGCTTCGCCAAACCGGGAGGCATGACCACCCATTCGTGGATGGTGCCCCTCTTCAACTACAGCGCCGCCGGGCGGGAGCCGACCACTCCGGTCACCGGAAGCGCCATCATCTCCGGCCTCGTCCCCTGTAATGAAATCCCCGAGCTGGTGCTGTCGGATCATCCGGACCGCATCCGGGCCATGTTCATCGAGAGCGCCAACCCGGTTCACTCGCTGGCCTCGTCGAGGGAGTGGCGGGAGGTGATGGCCGGTCTCGAGTTCTCCGTCGTGATCGACGTGGCGATGACCGAAACCGCCCGCTTCGCCGACTACGTACTCCCGGCGTCTTCGCAGTACGAGAAGTGTGAGGCCACGTTCCTCAGTCTGTCGTTCCCGGAGAACACGTTCACGGTGCGGGCCCCGATTCTCGAACCGCTGCCGGGCACGCTGTCAGAGGCCGAGATCCACCGCCGGTTGCTCCATGAGCTCGGTGTGATCGACGACGAGACGCTGGCCCCGCTCAAGGCCGCAGCCGCCAAGGGGCGTCAGGCGTTCGCCGCCGCCCTGGGCGAGGCCGTGTCGACCAACCCGGATCTAGCCGGTTATGGCGCCGTCGTCCTCTATGAGGTGCTCGGCCCCACGTTGCCGGCCGGCATGGCCGAGGCCGCTCCGCTGTGGTTCTCGGCGCAACAGGTGGCGATGAAGTATCCCGAGGCGATGCGGGCCGCCGGACACCACGATGCCGACGCCCTGTTCGATGCAATGGTGGCGTCACGCGACGGGGTGATCTTCACCCGCCACGACTACGAGGATTCATGGTCCATGCTCAAAGTCGACGACGCCCGGATCAACGTCGACCTGCCGGAGATGGTGGCCGACCTGGCCTCGCTGTCCGGTCAACCGATCGACCACCGGAGCGACGAATTCCCGTTCATCCTGTCGGCCGGCGAGCGCCGCAGCTTCACCGCCAACACGATCATGCGAGACCCGTCGTGGCGCAAGCGGGACGCCGAGGGTGCGTTGCGGCTGAGCCCGGCCGACGCCGCGACCCTCGGGGTCGAATCGGGCGCCCGCGTCCGGGTCACCACGCCGGGAGGGACGGCCGTTGCCGTGGCCGAGGTCAACGACACCATGCTGGACGGACACGTGTCGCCGCCCAACGGGCTCGGTCTCGACTACTCCCCCGCCGGCGGCGATCCCGAGCCGACCGGGGTCGCACCCAACGAACTGACCACCACCGACTGGCGTGACGCCTACGCCGGCACGCCGTGGCACAAACACGTACCGGCCCGCCTGGAGGCCGTGCTGTGATTCCCAACAGAAGTCCAGCCGGTGAACCCAACATCGACTATGACGCCCTGCCGATTGACCGGCCCGCATCCAGCGCCCGAGCCGCGCTCGTCGAGCGGGTGCGGGCCGATCTGGCGCAAGACGGCTGTGCGGTCATCCACAAGGTCTTGACCCCGACCGGGCTGGCTGCCGCCGTCGCCGAGGCCGATGCCGTCGCTCCGGCGGCCCATCGCTCGTTCAACCGCACCAACCCCTACTTCACCGCCGACGACGAGTCACTGCCGTCGAACCATCCGGTTCGACGATTCCATGATCGTTCCAACGCCTTCGTCCCGGCCGACAACTTCGCAGCCGACGGGCCGTTGCGCGGGCTCTACGACGAACCCGGCTTCGATGACTTCATCCGCGATTGCCTCGAGGCCGACCCGTTCCACCGCTACGCCGACCCGCTGGCCGACGTGATCATCAACTTGGCGGAGGAGGGGCCCGGCTTCCCGTGGCACTTCGACACCAACGACTACACGATCACGCTGGCGATCCAGACGGCCGAGGAGGGTGGCGCGTTCCAGTACGCGCCGAACATCCGCACCGATCACGATGAGAACTTCGATGCGGTGGCCCGTGTGCTCGACGGGGTTTCGGATCGGGTGGTCAACCTCGACCTCGCCCCAGGCGATCTCCAGATCTTTCTCGGTCGGCACAGCCTGCACCGGGTGGCTCCGATGGCCGGCGACCGGCCCCGCTACGTCGGCATCTTCTCCTACGTCGACGAACCCGACATGGTGGCCAGCCCCGAACGCTGCCGCCAGCTCTACGGTCGGGTCCTGCCCGTCCATCTCGAACGGGCGGGGATGCGTCAGGACATCCTGCTCGACTAGGGACTCATCCGGCCTTGGGGAGCCGCACGGTCATCGTCGTCCCCTGCCCCGGCGTGCTGTCCGCCTCGATGGTTCCGGCGTGGGCCTCGACCAGACTGCGGCTGATGGTCAAACCGAGACCGGACCCGTTCGAGTCGCGGCCCTTGGCGAAGCGGTCGAAGATCGTCGGTAACTGATCGGCCGCGATACCCGCACCGTTGTCTCGGATCATGATCTCGATATCGCCGTCCCCCTCCCCGGTGGTCCGGGCCCACACGTCGATGCGGCCGCCGGAATCGACCGCCCGGAGTGCGTTGGTCACGAGGTTCGTCACCACCTCGCCGATCCGCATGGAGTCGACCTCGGCCACGACCGGCGGTTCAGTGGTCGAGGGAACGTCGACGACCAGATCAACGCCATCGGCATGCGCCTCGGCCTCGAACCGGGCGACGGTGTCGGACACCAGGCGGCCGACATCGGTCGGTTCCGGGTGGAGGGCCAGGACACCGGCTTCCGTGGTGCTGAGGGTCTTCAGATCATCGAGCAACCGCTCCATCCCGTCGACGTCGACCAGCAGCCGACGCAACTCGGACTCCCTCAATTCGTGTACGCCGTCGACCATCGCCTCCAGCTCACCTCGGATGATGGTGAGCGGGGTGCGCAGCTCGTGCCCGACGTCGGCCAGCAGCCTACGTCGCTGGTCGTCGGACTGCTCCAGACGCTCGGCCATCCGGTTGAAGGCACCGATCATCGGGCCGAATGCCGGCGGCGACTCCGAGACGATACGGGCCGTGTAGTCGCCATCGGCGAGCCGACCCGTCGCCTCGACCAGTTCGTTGACCGACCGAAACCCCCGGAACAGGAAGCGGCCGAGCAACACGCCGACGACGACCACGGCCAAACTCAAGACGGCGGCGGCCGCGGCTCCGGTCCAACCGGCGAAGGCGGCGGTCAAGGCCCCCGCCAGGAGCACCGGCAGCAGCACGGTGAGCACCATCATCAGACCCATGAAGCGCCGGAACCGACGGAACATCGCCCGGTGATCGCCCGACCCCGGAGGCCCATACCGCCACGGGTACCGGCCCGGGCCGCCCATCAGTCGTCGCCGTCCGCGAACTTGTAGCCCACGCCATGCACCGTGAGGATGAACTGCGGCTGACGGGGTTTCGATCCGAATTTCCGGCGGATGTTCTTGACGTGGGCGTCGACCGCCCGCTCGTAGGACTCGAAGCTGACGCCATGCAGGGCCGCGAGCAGTTGACCGCGGGTGAACACCCGGCCGGGCTGGGCAGCCATGGTGGCCACAAGCTGGAACTCGGTTGGCGTCAAGTCGATCTCGGAACCGTCGACCGTAACCCGCATCCGGGGGACGTCGACCTCAACCGACCCCGCCCGATACACGTCTCCCGGACCGAGGGATTCCATGCGCCGCAGCAGGGCCCGGACCCGGGCCACCAGCTCCTTCGGGCCGAACGGCTTGACCACGTAGTCGTCGGCTCCCAACTCGAGGCCGACAACCCGGTCGGTCTCCTCGGAGCGGGCGCTCAGGATGATGATCGGAACGTCGGACCTGGTCCGGATCTCCCGAATGACGTCAAGGCCGTCGAGACCGGGCAAACCGAGGTCGACGACGAGCAGCTGCGGCCGATGGGCCGAGAACGCCTCGATGGCCGACGGACCGTCGTGAGCCTCGACGGCGCGGAAACCCGCCTGGTGCAGGTAGTCCCTGACCAGGCGGGAAATGCGCGGTTCGTCGTCGACGACGAGGATCGTGGCCGCGGACGTGGTTGTCACGGTGTTCATGGACAGTATCTCTTGTTGCTGTCTATTGTTGCGGGCCTTCGTCCTTCGTGCCCGGGTTGGGGAACAACTTGTCGATCTCACGTTTGGCCGCTCGGAGTGCCTCCTCCCAATCACGATCCTCGGCCTCGGCCTTCGGTGCCGGTCCACCCTCGCCATGGGCCCGATGCGGTGCGTGCCGGTTGAGGCCGCCCCAGTGGGCGAACATCTTGAGCATGAACCCGAAGAAGAACATCATGAACACGATCTTCATGATGAGGAACGGAAGGAACAACAGGGCCCCGAGCGCCGAGCCGACGCCGCCGGCCAGGAGATAGCCGAAGGCAACGGCCAGAGCGAGCGGAACGAGCAGCGGGAGCCGGCCTCGACGGAATGCGAACATGATTGGGGTCTCCTTCCCACCGCAGCGGTGGGTGTTGCTGAATGGCTGACACCATCCATCGTCACCCTCGGATGTGAAGGAGTTGTGAACGCCGTTGGGACGTTGTTGGCAGGCCTCGGCGACCCAGAGGTTTGCTCGGAGTGGGCCGCTCAGTTGAGCCAGGATTTGAGCTTCTCGACGGTGCCCAGCGGATCCGGGCCGGCCGGCTGGATCTGGAGCATAGTCACCCCGGCGGCCCGGTATGCCTCGACCCGCTCCCGCACGTACCCCTCGTCACCGGCGAGGGTGGTTGCGGCCAGGTAGTCGTCGGGTACGGCGGCCATGGCCTCCTCCTTGTGGCCGTCGAGGTAGAGATCCTGGATCTTTTCGGCCGCCTCCTCGTAGCCGTAGGCCTGGAAGACATTGTTGTAGAAGTTCTTGCCCTTGGCCCCCATGCCCCCGACGTAGAGGGCGGTCATGAACCGGCCGCCGTCTCGCAGTTTCTGGGCCTGCTCGTCGTCGCAGATGGCGACGGTGCCGCCGGCCACGACCTCGAGCGGGCCGAGCGACCCGTCACGTTTCGCCCGACCTTCGGCCAGCGCGTCACCCCACACCCGATCCGCCTTCTCCGGATGGAAGAACGCGGGCAGCCAACCATCAGCCGCCTCGGCGGTGAGCTCGACGTTCTTCGGACCGAGCGACGCGATGTAGATCGGGATGTCGGCCCGCTTGGGATGGTTGATGAGCTTGAGCGGTTTGCCGAGGCCGGTGCCCTGGTCCTCGGGCAGCGGCAGCTGGTAGTTGGGGCCGTCGTGGACCACGACCTCCCGCCGCCACACCTTCCGACAGATGTCCATCAGCTCCCGCTGGCGGCTCACCGGTTTGTCGTAGACAACGCCGTGCCATCCTTCGATGACCTGCGGGCCGCTGGCTCCGATGCCGAGGATGAAACGGCCTCCGGATACGGCATCGAGCCCTGCCGCCGTCATGGCGGTGAGCGCCGGCGTCCGTGAGTAGATGGGCAGGATGGCCGACCCGAGTTCCATGGTGGTGGTACGGGCGGCCAGGTAGCCGAGGATGCTGACGGCGTCGAAGCTGTACAGCTCGGGGACCCAGCCGACGTCGAGCCCCGCCTTCTCCAGATCGACGGCGGCGTCGGCCGCGGCGACCGGGTCGCCGGAGTAGGTCAACATCATGGAAAGCCTCATCGGAGCGGCCTTTCGGGGGTCGGGGAACAGCGGCGTGTCTCAGACTATGCGGCGCCGCCCGATCGGGACGAACTGGGATACTCACCCACGGGCGGCAGCGCCCGGATCACTGCGGCGAACGCCAGAACGCCGGGGATGGTGACCAGCGCCATCGCCGCGCCGACGGTCAGTGCCGTCGAGGCCAGCCAGCCGACCAGCATGGGAAACACGATCGTGGCCACCCGCAGACCGGCGGTGAGTGCTCCGAGGCCGGCGCCGGGCCGACCGGGGTGCCGGGCCGCCCGGTCGTAGATCGCCGGCAGCATGACCGCGATGCCGGTACCGGCCACGAAGAACCCGACCAGATCGGCCCACTCGATGTCGACCAGCGTGGCCACCGCCAAGCCGCCACCGGTGAGCACCGTGCTGAGCCCGGCGACACGGTCGGTGCCGAGACGGGCCGCGGCCCAATCTCCGCCGAACCGGCCTGCCGTCATGCCACCGGTGACGGCAACATAGGCCAATGCCGCCCTTCCCGCCGGCAGACCGAAATCGTCGGTGAAACGGAAGGCGGCCCAGTCGATCGACGTCGCCTCGACCGCCAGCGCCGACATCCCGGCCAGGAGAAACAGCGTCAACACCCACCGCCTGCCACCTCGACGACCGTTCGGTGGCACGGCCGGCTCGTCGACCGTCGCCTCGTCGACGGGCAGCGCCCAGCGGCTCACGAGGAACACGGCCACCAGCAACACCGCGGTGGCAGCCGGGAGATGCATCGTCAGCGGAATCCCCGCCGCCGCGATCCGGGCGGCGGCCAAGCCTCCGATCACCGTGCCCAGGCTCCACAGCCCGTGCAACCGGCTCATCACCGGTGCATGGCGGCGGGCACTCAGCCAGGAACCCTGCATGTTCATGGCCACATCGACCAGCACGTCGAGCCCCATGATCAACGCCAAGGCGATCAGGAACACCACCTGCGAGCGGGCGAAGCCGATCGTTGGCAGCACGAGGGCGATGACCGTGGCCGTACCGGTCATGACGAGCCGGGTGCCGAACCGGCCGATGGCCCGTCCGACCATTGCGCTGCCGAGGAGACCCGTCAGCCCAGCGAGCGACAGCAGCAGCCCGAGTCGATCAACGGTGACGCCGATCTGATCCCGGATCTCCGGCAACCGGGGCATGAACGACGCGAACACGGCGCCGTTGATGAAGAATTGGGCGGCCACCGCGATCAGCGCCCGACGATCCGAGGGCGTGAAAACAGGATCGGCCCGGGAGTCGGAAACGGTCATCGACCGCCACCGTAACTTCTGTGCGTCCCAGCCCTCACATCCGGGGCCGGGACCGCACGGAATGAATTAGAGGGCTGCGGAGCAGACCGTGTTCGTCATCAGCGTGGCCACCACGTAGGGGTCGGCGTTGGCGTTCGGACGACGGTCCTCGATGTAACCCTTCTTGTCCTGGGCCACCTGCCACGGGATCCGGATCGAGGCGCCCCGGTCGGACACGCCGTAGCTGAACTGGTCGTAGCGCTGGGTCTCGTGCTCACCGGTGAGGCGGTCCTCGATGCCGATGCCGTAGCCGGCCAAGTGCTCCTCCGGCTTGCCCGGCGCACCGAGCGACTCGGCGGCGGCGATGACGGCGTCGTAGCCCTCCCGCATGGCCTTGGTCGAGAAGTTGGTGTGCATGCCGGCGCCGTTCCAGTCGCCCTGCATCGGCTTGGCGGCCAGCGACACCTCGAGGTGGTGCTTCTCACCGATGCGGTACATCAGGTAGCGGGCCATCCAGATGTGGTCGCCGACCGTGACCGTGTCGACCGGGCCGATCTGGAACTCCCACTGACCGGGCATGACCTCGGCGTTGACGCCGGAGATGGCCAATCCGGCCTTCAGGCAAGCCTCGATGTGCTCCTCGATGATGTCACGGCCGGTGATCTTCACGGCGCCGACACCGCAGTAATAGGGACCCTGGGGCCGGGGATAGCCATGCGCCGGGAAGCCGGCGGGCCAACCGGTGACCGGATCGAGCATGGTGTACTCCTGCTCCATGCCGAACAGCGGCTCCTGGTCACCATAGGTCTCGAGCGCCTCACGGGCGGCGGCCCGGGTGTTGGACGGATGGATCTCCAGATCACCCGGGATCAGCGTCTCGCACAGCACGAGAATGTTGTCGCCACCCCGGAACGGGTCCGGGCACGAGAAGACCGGCTGGAGGACGACGTCGGAATTGTCGCCGGTCGCCTGGTTGGTGCTGGAGCCGTCGAAGCCCCAGATCCCCGGCTCCTCCCCGTCGGCCAGGATCTTCGTCTTGGCCCGCACCTCGGCCGTCGGCTCGGTGCCGTCGATCCAGATGTACTCAGCTATGTAGCTCATTGGTAACTCCTGTTGTTCCCGACTGTGACACCCGTGGGTGGGTCAGCTTTGTTCCTACTGGTTGCTACTGGCGGGTTCCTGCACCAGTGACCACGCTGTCGGTGTCGAGGGGTACCCTCCTGTCACTTAATCGGCTGGAGCGCCGACATACAAATCAGGAATGTTAACGCTGTGTGAACGATGGCTCGCCGCCTGCCGACGCCCGTGCAATCGGAGTCCGGCGATGTTGTAATCGAAGGGTGTCAGCTCCCGGCGAAACCACCTCGAACCCGACCCCAGAGGCAGATCCCATGAACGATCGTCAGATCGAGTACGTGTTGCGGGCCGTGGAGGACCGCAACGTGAAGCTGATCCGGTTGTGGTTCACCGACGTCGTCGGCCAGCTGAAATCGGTGGCGATATCACCCATGGAGCTGGAGAATGCGTTCGCCGAAGGCGTCCATTTCGACGGCTCGGCGATCGACGGTTTCAGCCGCATCCAGGAGTCCGACGTGCTGGCCAAACCGGATCCAGCCACCTTCGAGCTGCTGCCCTGGACCGACGCCGGCACCACGGCCCGCATGTTCTGCGACATCCACCTGCCCGGCGGCCAGCCGTTCGACGGTGATCCCCGCCACGTGCTGCGCCGGAACCTCGACTCGGCCCTCGACGCCGGCTTCAGTTTCTTCGTGGCGCCCGAGATGGAGTTCTTCTACTTCGCCGACGGCGATCCGTCGAAGTCGCCGACCCCTCTCGATTCCGGCTCCTACTTCGATCTGACGACCAGCGATGTGGCCTCCGACCTTCGTCGGCGCACCATCTCGGTGCTCGAGACGATGGGCATCCCCGTGGAGTACTCGTTCCACGAGGACTCGCCGTCGCAGCACGAGATCGACCTGCGCTACACCGACGCGCTCACCATGGCCGACCAGATCATGACGTTTCGCCTCGTGGTCCGGGAGCTGGCGATGGAGCAGGGGCGGTTCGCGTCGTTCATGCCGAAGCCGCTGCCCGGGCTGCAGGGCTCCGGGATGCACCTGCACCTGTCGCTGTTCGAACGCGACGACAACGCGTTCCATCCATCCGACGGTCCTTCCGGCGGCGACCCCGATGGCGGTGATGTACTGTCACCCGTCGGCCGTCGCTTCATGGCCGGTCTGCTCACCCACGCCCGCGAGATCACGGCGGTCACCAACCAGCTCGTCAACTCCTACAAACGCCTGGTCGTCGGATTCGAGGCGCCGGTATGGGTGTCATGGGCCAAGAACAACCGGTCGGCCCTCGTGCGGGTGCCGGTCACCAAGCCCGACAAGCCGAGCTCCACCCGCATCGAATACCGCTCCCCCGACCCGGCCTGCAACCCCTACCTGGCGTTCGCCGTGATCCTGGCCGCAGGCATGGCCGGGGTGCGAGGCGACTACGAGCTGCCCGACGAGATCCACGAGAACCTGTTCGAGCTCACCCCAGCCGAGGCCGAGAAGCTGGGCGTCCAGCCACTACCTCGATCCTTGGCCGAGGCCCTCGACGAGATGGAACGATCCGAGCTCGTGCACAACGCCCTCGGTGAGCACATCTTCGAGTGGTTCCTCCGCAACAAGCGAAGCGAGTGGGGCAGCTACAAGCTGCACGTCAGCCAATGGGAACTCGAGAGGTACCTGCCGACGTGGTAGCACGCGGCTCGTCGTCGGCGTCGGAATCGGAGTCGACCGACGGCCCGAGCCCTCGCCATCTCGGCGTGCTCGCCGTGTGGCCGGACCCGCCGCCGGTCGAGCTGATTCGCTTCTTCGAGCTGGAGGGGTACCGGTGGAAGGCGGTGGAAGACGAGCTGGACGTGGGCGACGATGCCGATACCACCGAGCGTTCCCAGTGGGATGGAGCCGTTGCCGTCTTGGCCGGCGACGAGGACCAGGCCGAGCAGTGCTGGCGGTTCTGCGAGGCCGTGAGGTCGGAGGACACGCCCGTTCTCGTGCTCGTCGGCGGCGGGCTGATCGACACGCTGACCGACCGGCACGACCGTTTCGACGACTTCATCATCTCGCCGTTCCATCCGCAGGAGCTCAAGTCCCGGCTCGATCTCCTCCTGACCAGAGCGGGGAAGGTGAACGGTCAGCCGGGGGATCTGGTGACCTACGGCCCACTGACGCTCAACATCGAGACCTACCAGGCGGTCGTCGACGGCCGTCACCTCGACCTGACCTACATGGAATACGAGCTGTTGCGGTTTCTCGCCTCCAGCCCCGGCCAGGTGTTCACCCGGGAGACGCTGCTCAACCGGGTGTGGGGCTACGAATACTACGGAGGTGCCCGCACCGTCGATGTCCACATTCGGCGCCTGCGGGCCAAGATGGGCGAGGACCACAGCTCGTTGATATCGACGGTGCGGGGCGTCGGCTACCGCCTCGGTCAGTCCCGCTGGCAGGCCTGACTCCGCCGAACGATCAGGTCTGTCGGGTGCAACGGGTGGCCAGAACCGCCCAGGTGGCGAGACCGAGACCGACGGTGAACCCGGTGAGCAGGAACCACACGTCGCCGTGGGCCCGTGTCCAGGTGTCACCGTATTCGGCGAGCAACGATCCTCCCAGCGGTGACGGATCGGCTGCGAACAGCGGACGGAGGCCGAGATCGCGACCGATCAGCTCGAACGCCCACCGGTCGGGCATCGCCGCGCTGATCCACTGGCCGACGGTGGCCATGACCGGCACCGGGAGCACGGCACCGGAGAACAACACGGCCGGAAAGCACAGCATCGGTAGCGCCAGTGAAGCCTGAGCCGGAGAACGCACGATGGCCGACGCCAACAACCCGAGAGCCAGCGCCGCGGCGGCGCCCAGTGCCATCGTGATGGTCAGACGACCGAAGGCGTCGGCCGGGATGGCGGGTAGCCGGTCGAGCCAACGCAACACGACGAGCATGGCCACATTGATGGCGATCAACAACGGCGTCAGGGCCGTGAACTTGGCCAGAACCTGCAGTCCGGCGCCAACACCGCTGCGGTGTTCCCGCTGCATGGTGGGCAGCTCGGGGCAGATCTGCAACAGCCCATAGGTGAGTCCGAAGAAGAAGCCGCCGAACGCCACCCAGAACGCAATCATGATGGCAGACGTCGGGCTCGGCGCCCACACGTCGAACGCACCGGGGCGGAACAGCACGGCGAACATGGCGATCACCATCGCCGGGGAGCCGACCATGATCCCGAGAGTCAGACGGTTGCGGGCCACGATCTCGAGCGAACGCTGCGTCAACGCCCACCACCGGGTGACGGGAGAGACGCGATCGCCCCGGCGGGGCGTGCTCAGGACCGGGGTTTCGACCGTCGTGACAACCGGGTCGGCTGGATCGGCAGGACCGGCTGGACCGGCGTCGGTCTCCTGTCGACCGACAATGTCCTGCGCGAGTCGTCCGGTGGTCAGCGCCCGGTGGACCACTTCGACATCGGCGGAGCCGACCAGTTCGATGGCCTCGGCCTGGGTTCCATCGAACACGATGTGGCCACCCTCGGCCACGGCCACGATCCGATCGCAGCGACGCAGGTCGTTGGCGCTGTGAGTGATGAACACCACGGTCCGACCGCCATCGGCGAGGGCTCGCAGCTCCGACACGATGGTCTCGGCGGTCGCCGGGTCGAGGCCCGACGTCGGCTCGTCGAGCAGACACAGCCGAGGGCCGGTCAACAGTTCCATGGCGAGCGACGCCCGCCGACGCTGTCCGCCACTCAGCCGGCCCACACGGACCCGGGCCGATTCGGTGAGTTCGACGGTGGCCAGCACCCGGTCGACCGCGGCCAGAACCTCGGCGCGGCCGGCTCGCCGCGGCAGCCGCAGGCGGGCCGCGTAGGTCAACATCCGGGCCAGCGGCAGGTCGTCGTGCAGCTCGTCGGCCTGGGGCACGACGGCGACGGTCGACCGGTGGCCGTTGTTCATGGCCGTGGCCGCGACACCATCCACGGTGACAACGCCACCCGTTGGCGCCTGGTCGCCGGAGAGCGACCGCAGGAGCGTCGTCTTGCCCGACCCGCTGGGCCCGATGACGGCCACCAGTTCGCCGGGTCGCATCGTCACGTTCACACCGGTCAGCACATCGGTGCCGTCGAGCGTGACCGACAGGTTGCGGGCCGCGACCACGGCCCCCTTGGCCGGGCCGGGTTGGCTGGACGGCGGTTCGGTGTCGGCGGCGACCGGGTTGGTCAGGGTGATGGTCATGGGTGTATCCCTCCGTGTTTCGTAGATTCAGAAGTTCGTTTGTACGGATATCTGGTAGTGCGATGGTTATCCTGCAGCAGCATCCGCCGGCCGCCATCCGTGGCCACCACGTAGATTCCACCCACCCACTACGTAGGCGCTCGACAACGACCCGCCGCGCCGGTCCCACTCGAACGGCCGGAGGCGGGAATCTAGACTTGTTGCGTGACGACGAGCGGCGCTACCGATCGCCTCGTGGGCCGTGTCCCGGAGTTGGATCGCGCCCTCGCACTGGCCGTCGATTCGGCGTGTGGAGCACTGCTCGTGACCGGGGTCGCCGGGATCGGCAAGACGGCACTGGCCGATGCCGTTGTCGAGCGGCTGGCCGACGAGGGATGGCGTGGAGTCACGCTCTCGGCGACCGAGGCGGCCGCCACGGTGCCGTTCTCGTCGCTCTCGCCGGTGGTACCCGAGGTGCTCGATCAGGTGGGCGAACCCAACACCGATGCCGCCCGACTCGCCGTGCACCGCGGCCTGGAGTCGGCGCTCGGCCTCGACGACGTTCGCCGGCCGGCGGTGATCGTCGTCAACGAACCGGCCTCGGTCGATCAGGCCAGCTGCGAGATCCTCGTCCATCTGGCGGCCAACCGACGGGTCTTCCTCGTCGCCTGTCAACGGCCGGGTCCGGGGCTGGGCGAGGCGTTGCGTCGCCTCGGGCCGGCCGCACCGCAGGTCGTCGAGCTCAAACCCCTCGACTTCAGCGAGACGGCCGAGATGGCCGCCCACCGTCTGGGCGGACCGGTCGCTCCCGGGCTCACCCGCGCCCTCTTCCACCGCACGGCCGGCCACCCCGCGTTCGTCCGCGATCTGGTCGACTCGGCGCTGGCCGCCGATCGGATCCGCGCCATCGGCGACACGTTCCAGCTCGCCGGCCAGGTCGAACTCGGCGCCGAACTCTGCCGGCAGATCATCTCCGGGCTCGGCCTGCTGTCGCAGGAGGAGCAGGCCGTTCTCGAAACGTTGGCGCTGGCAGGAACGATGGGGGTTCACGACCTGTCGCCACTCATCGATCTCGACCGCCTGGAGGCAATGGAGCAGCGCGAGCTGGTCACGACATGGACCAGTCGGCGCCGCCTCGAGATCTCCCTGTGTCATCCCATGCACGCCGAGGCCATCGCCGCCAACATGACCGCGCTCGCCCTACGTGAGCGTCGTCGAAAGATCCTCGAACTGATCGGGGCCCGCCCTCAGCGACGCCGACACGACCGATTGACGTCGATCCGGCTCGAGATCGAGGCGGGTATCGCGGCCGACACCGACGAACTGGTCGAGGCAACCCACCTGGCGCTCAAGTCCGACCGCATCAACGACAGCGCCGTCTTCGCCACCACCGCACACGCCCAGGAACCGACGGAGGCCACCCTGGCCGCGGTGGCCGAGTCCCTCGTGCGTCAGGGACGCTTCGTCGAGGCCGACGAGCACATGGCCCGTGGCACCCCGGCGACCGACGACTGGTCTCGGGCCCACCGCGCGGTGAGGCGATCGTCCAACCGGTTCTGGGGGTTCGGCGATGCGACCACCGCACTCGAGATCGACGCCGACTGCATCACCGGGCTGACCGACCCCATGGCGATCGAACGGGTACGGGCCCACGAGGCGTGGATCGACTACTGCGACGGGTGGAGCGGCCGGGCGCTCGAGCGACTCGATGGTCTGACCGAGGTGGACGACCCCCACATCCATCCCGGCGTTCGGTTCGCCATCGCCGCGGCCGAGGCGCCGGCCCTGATCCTCACCGGACGAGTCGACGAGGGTGCGGCGCTGGCCCAACTCGCCTGGGACCGATGTTGGGGTGACGACTACCAGTTCGGGGCTCGGGGCCAGCATCTGATTGCGCTGGGGCACGCGCTCCTGTATCAGGGCGACCTCGACGGCTCACGATTCGTGACCGAGATGGCCATCGCCGACTGCCGGCACCGGAGCGAGACGCCACCGCTGCTGTTCTTCCTCGACCTGGCCGGTTGGCTCGAGCTCTACGCCGGCAACCTCGACCGGGCGTCGGCCTATCACGAGGAGGCGTTCGAGATCGCCGGCGAGGTCTCCCTGGCGACGGCCATGCGAACCTCGATGGCCGCGTTGACCATCGCCCACTCCCAACGCGGTGATCACGATCAGGCCGAGCGAGCCTGGCACCGGTTGAGCGAGCTGCCGGTGGTTCCCGGCCCTCGGGGCGATGCCGAAGCCCGCTGGGCCGAGGCGTGGCGCACAGCGCTCGCCGGTGACGGACACAAGGCCGCCGAACTGCTGCTCGACGCCGCAGCGGAGGCGGCCCGCCGGGACCTGGTCATGGTGGAGGTGCTGACCCTGTTCGACGTGGTGCGTCTCGGTCGGGCCGACTTGATGGACCCGAACCGGGTAACTGAACTGACCGAGCGGGTCCACGGTGAGCTGCTGATCCTGCTCGCCCGAGGAACGGCGGCGGCGATCGCCGCCGACCCGTCGGCGCTGGATGACGTGGCGGGCAGTCTGCAGGACCTCGGCTTCCTGCTGTGGGCGGCTGAACTCTCGGCGATCGCCAGCGACCTGTGGTCGGCGACCGGTGATCAGCGGTCCGCCACGGCGTCGCAGCGCCGTTCCGACTCGGCCCGCCGCTCGATCGGCCCTGCCCGCACCCCGGCGCTCGCCCGGCGCCACTCGGTCGACCCGCTGACCCGCCGGGAGCGGGAGATCGCCTCGCTGGCCGCCGCCGGATCGAGCAACGCCGAGATAGCGGAGCGGCTCGTGGTGTCGATCCGCACGGTGGAAACCCACCTCGGCAACGTGTACCGCAAGCTTGGCGTCACCGGCCGCCAGGAGTTGGCCGACGCCATGCACCTCGAATCCTCCTGACTCGATTGCAACCTCGGGCCTCCCACGACCCTTTTTCGGGTCGGCGGAGGCCCAAAGTTCAGGCTATGGGAAGATGCCGCGGCGGTCGTAGACATCGATGATCCGGTCGAGGGCAACGATGTAGGCCGCGTCGCGGCGGGTGCACTCGTGCGCCCGCATGGCGTGCACCACCCGGTCGTGGGCCTGCCACATCAGATCACGCAGGCGGCCGTCAACGTCGTCGAACGACCAGGCCCGGGCCGACTTGTTCTGCAGCCATTCGAAGTACGAGACGATCACGCCGCCCGAGTTGGCCAGGATGTCGGGTACGACGTCGACCCCCTGGGCGAAGAGGTAGTCATCGGCCTCCTTGGTGGTCGGCCCGTTGGCCGCCTCGACGACGACCCGGGCCGACAGGTTCTTGGCCCGGTCCAACGTGAGCTGATTCTCCAGCGCCGCGGGGACGAACACATCGGTCTCGACCCGGAACAGATCCTCGGTCTCGGCCTCCTCGGCCAGATCGAACCCGGCGACACCGCCGGTCTCGTCCACGTAGCGGCGAAGCTTGGCCACGTCGATGCCGTCGGCGTTCACGATCGTGCCGGTGTGGTCGGCGATCGCCCTCACCCGACATCCGGCCTGAGACGCCAGGTCGGCGAAATGGCTGCCGACGTTGCCGAAACCCTGGACGCTGACCGAGAGTTCGTCGAGACGGGCGTCGTGCTCACCACACCAATGGCGAAGGCTGTAGAGCACGCCGCGCCCGGTGGCGGCCTCCCGGCCGATCGACCCACCGCAGGCAATCGACTTGCCCGTCACCACACCCTTCACACTCTGGCGGAATCCCGGTGGGGAGATGTTGGCGTAGGTGTCCATCACCCAGTCCATCGTCTCGGCCGACGTGCCCATGTCGGGGGCCGGGATGTCATGGTCGGGCCCGATATTCGAACCGAGGGCGTGGGTGAACCGGCGAACGATGCGGCGCATCTCGTCGGTCGAGTAGTCGCCGGGGTTGATCGTGAGCCCGCCCTTTGCGCCACCGAACGGAATCCCGGCCAGGGCCGTCTTGAACGTCATCCACGCGGCCAGCGCCCGGACCTCGTCGAGGTCGACATCGGGGTGGAACCGCAGACCGCCCTTGTACGGGCCGAGGATGTTGTTGTGCTGGATCCGGTAGCCGGTGAACATCCTCATCGACCCGTCGTCGAGGGTCACCGGGAAGTTGACGATGATCTCGTTCTTCGGATAGGAGAGGATCCCCCGATAACGGGGTTCGAGATCGATCAGGTCGGCGGCTCGCTGAAACTGAGCCACGGCCGCTTCGTGAAGGCTCCGTTGCCCTCGTGGCGTCATGTGGTTTCCTGTCGGTTGTTGCCGGGTCGGTTTGACGGTTCGACCGCTCCGACTCTGGTTCGGCGACCTACGGCGGACCGATGGCCTCCAGGCCGCCACAATAGGGTCGCAGAACCTCGGGAACGGCCACGGTGCCGTCCGGCTGCTGATGATTCTCGAAAATGTACAGCAGCGTTCGGCCGATCGCGCACGCGGTCCCGTTCAAGGTGTGAACGAGAACGTTGCCGCCACTCGACTTGTCTTCGGTTTTCATCCTGGTGTTCATCCGCCGGGCCGAGAACTCGGTGTAGTTCGAGCACGACGTGACCTCGCGATACCGCTGCTCCGACGGCAGCCAGACCTCGAGGTCGTACTTCTTGGCCGCCGCCGCACCAAGGTCACGGGAGGCGACGGTAATCACCCGGTACGGCAGGCCGAGCCCGCCGACGATCTCCTCCTGGAGTTCGCGCAACAGCTCCAGCTCGTCCCACGACCGGTCGGGGTGGGCGTAGCTGAACATCTCCACCTTGTCGAACTGGTGCACCCGGAACAGGCCCGACGTGTCCTTCCCGTAGGTGCCCGCTTCGCGCCGGAAGCAGCTCGAGTAGCCGGCATAGCGGATCGGCAGGTCGGCCTCGTCGATTCGCTCCTGGCGGTGCATGCCGGCCAAGGCCACCTCCGACGTTCCGATCAGATACAGCTCGTCGGCCTCGAGGGCGTAGACCTGGTTCCGGTCGGTGGGGAAGAAACCGGCCAGCTCCATCATCTCTTCCCGGACCAGGACCGGGGTGACGACCGGGACGAACCCGTGGGCCGAGATCTTGTCCATGGCGTACTGGACGAGGGCGAACTGAAGGCGGACGGCGTCGCCCAGGATGTAGGCGAAGCGGCTGCCCGACATGCGCACCGCCCGTTCGGTGTCGACGATGCCGAGGTGCTCACCGAGCTCACCGTGCGCGTAGCGCGGGGCCGGCGGCGTGTCGCCGACCACCTTCTCGGTGCGGAACTCATCCTCGTCACCAACGGGCACCGACTCGTGGGCCGGGTTGGGAATGGTGAGCGCCACCTCGTTGAGCTCGGCCTCGACCGGGGCGAGGGCGTCCTCGGCCGCCGTCAACCGGTTCTTCAGCTCACCGGCCGCGGCGATCTTCGCGTCGCGCTCGTCGGGTGCGGCGCGTCCGATGTCCTTCGACGCCGCGTTCGACTCCGCTCGCAGCGCCTCGGTCTCGGTTCGGGCGGCCCGGTGGGCCTCGTCGAGCTTGAGCACCCGATCGATGACGTCGGCCCCGACGCCCTTGGCCAGCACACCTTCGCGGTAGTCGGCGTCGTCTCGCAATCTGCGTAGATCTATCACGATGAAAACAGTAGTGGTTCGATGGTCCCGCCGCGCCCGTTATGGGCGCTCAGTAGTTGGTCGAAAGCAGTTCGGAGTCGGGGTTGGCCTTCTCCACCTTGTCCTTCAGGAGGAATCCCATGACCGCGGCCGCAATCGATGTGCTCATGAGAAAGCCCACCGGAATGAGAACCACGAGAACTGCCACGATGATGATCGGTCCGAGCATGGTTGCCATTCTGCCTCGTCGACCGACCGATTGCAGCACCATCCCGGCGACGGCATCAGGGACCGGTGTGGATCCAGGCCTCGATCTCGACCTGTGCCCCGAGCGGGAGCTGGGCCACCGCCACAGCCGAGCGCGCCGGACGGTGATCGCCGAAGAAGGAGGTGTAGATCTCGTTCATCTCGGCGTAATCGTCCATGTCGACGAGGAACACCGTGGTCTTCACGATCTGGTCGAGGCGAGCCCCCTGGCCTTCGACCAGTCCCTTCAGGTTGGCCAGCGCCTGGTGAAGCTGGGATCCCATGCCACCGTCGACCAACGCTCCGTCGGAGATGCCGACCTGGCCGGACGCTATCAGCCAGTCTCCAGCGGCCACGATGGGTGTGTAGGGACCTACGGGTTTGGACATGGGAACTCCTCGGGTCGAACGGCTCCAGCCTCAAGCATCGTAGCTTTTGCTTGTCTACGACCCGGTAACGGGTCGTAGACAAGCAAAACCTCACGGGTTTCGGGAGCCGATGGGCCAGTCGGACGGACGGCCACGGGCCAGCCATCCGGCCGCGGCCACCGCCACGAACACGGCGTCGGAGCCGTTGACCGGCTCGGCATCGGATTGGACCATCTCGACCTCGATCCGTGGCGTGTCGACGGCTCGCACCACACCGAAGCTGCGGACCGTGAGATCGTGGACGACACCGGCCTCGTCGACCGCCAGCGCCTCACTCGTCAGCCACGACCACGCCATGTGGGCGGCGCCGATGCAATACGACCGCAGCACCACGTCGTCGAGGACGGCGCCACAGCGGACCGCGACCCGGATGACGGGTTCGTCACCGTCGAAGTCGACCTCGGCCTCCGCCTCGGCCCCCGACGGTGAACGCACGACACCGACCTCGCCCCTCATGCCTGCCACCAGGATACAGGCCTCGGCCCAGCCGGCCGCCCGCACCCCGACCGAGGTCCGCGGCCCCGGCACCGCCACCTGGTCGATGACCACATCGCCCTCCCACCCGGCGATTCGCAGACCGTTTTCGATGGCGGCGTCGATACCGGGGGTGGCGGCCACTCGGAAAGCGGTCCGGCCGTCGAGGTTCATCCCAGCCGCCAGCGGCGGACGTTTGACGCCGTACCGGGCCACATCCTCGCGGCTGGCCACGACGAGGACCGGGTGATCGTGCTCGTCGGCCAGTTGCCGGGCGACCGCCGCCACGTCGAGTTCGGAACCAGCAACGGTGTGCGCGCGCTTGGCCCCGAACGCGCCGCCGTTGGCCACCGTGGTGTACGGCGTGCCGCCGGGGACGCACCATGAGGCGTCGGTCTCCAGGTAGGCCGGGTCGACCCACGTGGTGCGCAGGGACACATCCCACTCGCCGGCGGGCAGCTCGAGCGGCCAGCGGTGGGCGGCCGTGGTGCGACGACCCTGGACCTTGCCGGCAGCCGCCCGGGCCGCCTCGAGCGACTCGGCCACGGTCCATCCACCGTCGTCGGCGCCCACGGCGACGAGGGCGTCGGCCGGTGCGGTGTCGACCGCGAAACCACCGCGGCCCAGCGCCACGTCCGGCGACACGAGCTGAGCCGTGCCGCCCTCGAGGCCGGCCCGCTTGGCGGCCGCCTCCAGATCCCGGCCGGCGGGCGGCGGGGATCCACGATGACAGAGCTCCCACGCCTCACCGATCGTCTGCCAACCGGTGCATCGACACAGGTGGGCGAGCAGCGCCTGGTCCACCGCGGCCCTATCGGCCGATTCGGTGCCGGCGGACTCGGTGCCGGCCAGACGCATGATGATGCCCGGGGTGCAGAATCCGCACTGGCTGGCCCCGGTGGCACAGAACGCCTCGGCCCAGCGCCGACCCTCGGCCAAACCCTCCAGCGTGGTGATCCGGCGGCCCCGAACCCGCCGTGCCGGGGTCACGCACGCCACCCGGGGGCTGCCGTCGACCAGCACGGTGCAGCAACCGCACTGTCCCTGCGGGCTGCAGCCGTCCTTGACCGAGATCAGGCCGAGCTGTGAGCGCAGGACGTCGAGCAACGACGGACCCCGGCTGGACGATCCGGCCACCAGGACGCCCTCGTCGACGGTCACGTCCTGTCCGTTCACCGTGAGGGTCAATCCGCTGTCGGTCACGTCACGAGGATAGGCGCCGCGACGACCCGTCGAGCCGCCGAGGCTGTAGCGTGGCCAGAACCATGAGTCCCATGACCAGGCGCCGGTTTCTGTCACGATCGGCCACGACCGCCGCGGCGGTCACCGTCGGCGGCGGGCTGGGAGCGGCGCTGCTCGGCGGGTGCGGCGAGCAACTGCGGGCCCCCGACGTGGCCGCGCTGTTCAATCCCGATCGGGTTCTGGCCGCGGGCCGTCCCCAACGTATCCCGTTCGCCCTCATCGATCCCGGGGGCGAGGGCGGCGTGGCGTTGCCGGAAACCGACGATGCGCTGGTGTCCGTCGAACTCACCGCCGACGGTGAGGTTCTCGACCGGATCGAGGTCGCCGGCCACGTCGTGACCCACGATCATGTCGGTGAAGCCGAAGACCACGTTCACAGCGACCTGTTCCGCTACTATCCGGCCCGATTCACCATGCCCGATCCCGGTATCTACGATCTGGTGATCACCGTGATCGGCTCCGGGTTCTCCAACCCGCCGTCGACGTCACTCCCCGTTCAGGCCTTCGATCCGGCCGACATCACCATCCCCCTGCCGGGCACCGAGATGCCGGCGATCGCCACGCCTACCTTCGATGATCCGACCGGCGTCGATCGCCTCTGCACCCGACCCGACCCCTGCCCCTTCCATGAGCGGAGCTTCGATTCCGTGATGGCCAACGGCCGGCCCAGCGCCCTGCTGGTGGCCACTCCGGCGTTCTGCTCGACGGCCTATTGCGGGCCCGTGGTGGAGACGATGATCGAGGCGGCCGCAGTGGTCGACGATGTCGACATCGTCCATGCAGAGGTCTACGCCAACCCCGACGAGGTCGACGGCAACTTCGCCGATCCGGCGATCCGCCTGGCCCCGGCAGTGCTGGCCACCCGGCTCACCTTCGAGCCCGCCCTCTTTCTCGTCGGGTCCGACGGGGTCCTCGTCGAACGCATCGACAACGTGTTCGATGTCGACGAGGCGGTCGATGCCCTGCGTGCGCTGACCTGAGCGGCTGCGACCGCCGGGCGGCCCGAAAACCGGCCGAAGGTGGCGTCGACGTCACTGTCGACAACCACCTTCGGAAGAAAGAGGGGCGGGCACCGAATCGCCCATTGCGGGCCCGCCCCGGTTCCTGGATGGCTGAGGGCCCCATCCAGGAGACTTGTCGCCCGAAGCCGAGTTCGCCCAACAGACCTCGGCTCAGAGGTTACCAGGTCATGCCGGTGGCGCCTGGTGTTCGGGGGCCGGGGGCGACGTGTCGCGTTGTGCGGCGACGCTGTCGTAGACGGCCGGCCAGAAGCGGTCGCGAGCGGCCCAGATGCCACCGACACCGAACTTGATGATGAGGATGGCGCCGAGTGATGCGAACACGGTCGTCGTCAGCGTGTCGATCACGTCGGCGGCGATGCCGGCCTGATCGAGAGCGGCAAGACCGAAGATGATCCAGACACCGATGGTCGCCGCGTTGGTCGCCAGGTTGCCGTAGGTCTGACCGGTCGTCACACTGCGCACGAGGTCTCGCACGATGTTGGCGACGATGCCGCCGATGACGATCAGAGCCAGAGCGACGATGGCCTTGGGAATCCACGCGATCAGCTGGTCGAACGGCTCGTTCAAAGCGTCGATGTCGAGCGCACCGAAGGCGAGCTTGAGCACGAGCAACATGAGCAGGTAGTACACCAGCTTTGCCACGAACCGGCCGCTGTCGGCGTAGCCGGCCCGCTCGAGCGGACCGCCGATACCGGCACGGTCGAGGTAATGGTCAAGATTGATGGCCCGGAACAGGCGGGTGACCAGTCCGGTAAGGAAACGAGCAACCCACCAGCCAATGAGGAGGATGGCCAGGAACCCGATCAGAGCGGGCAGGAACCCGAAAAGCTGATCGAAGAAGCTGGTTACCCCCGTTTGCAAGGAGTCGACAACGTCCATGTGAAGCTCTCTTTCGTTTGTTGTTGAGCACGGAGATAGACGGACGGCGGTCGGAAAGGTCGCGAAGATTTCCAAAAAATCCTGTTTGGCCACTTCGTATGCGGGATTTTGTTCGCGACACCGTAGTGTTTGAGGCGTCGGAAGGTGCATGGCAGTGACGTCACAGCAGGCAGCGCTGGCCCGGCCGGCTCCCCTGGTGGAGCTGTTGCGAGGGCACATGCAGGATTCGTGGTCGGGTCGCGCCGATCGGCGGATTCCGTTTCGGCTCCGCCGTCCGTTGTTGCCCGTGCATCACATCCTGATGATGTCGGCCGGCGTCGACCGGGAGTCCGCCGGCTCGGTGAAGGCGTCCGCCGACGTCGGGATCGTGGCCGATGCCGATCTGAGGAGCTCCCGATCGGGGCAACCCTCGGCATCCGGTGGGGGCGCTGCGTTGGAGATCGATCCAGACGACCTCCACCAACTGGTCGTGGAACACGGCGACGCGATCTACCGTCTGGCGTTGTCGGTCGTGCGCGACCGGGCCCTGGCCGAAGATGTGGCTCAGGAGGCTCTTGTGAAGGCCTGGCTGGCGCTCCCCACGTTCAGGGGTGATGCGTCGATCCGCAGCTGGCTGCTTCGCATCACCCACAACACGGCCGTCTCGACCTTGCGCCGACGACGGGCCGTCGTTCTCGACCCGCACGATCTTCCGGAACGGCAAACGAGGGTGGACCGTTCGGTCGAGTCCCGTGTTCAGGGTCATGCGGTCATGGACGAATTCGTGGATGCGCTGGACACGCTCGACGAACTCTCCCGGTCGATCGTGGTGCTCCGCGAACTCGAGGGTCTGTCCTACGAGGAGATCTCCGAGGTCCTGGGTGTGCCCATGCCGACGGTGAAAACCAGACTCCTGCGGGCTCGACGGCGCCTCGGCAACGTCTTGAGGGACTGGGCATGAGGCCGCTGTTGTTCCATCCCTCCCGCGAGACGCTCCGCGCCTGGTTGCACGGCGAGGACGGAGACGCGAAACTCGACGCCCATATTGCGATCTGCAGGCGGTGCGCCACGACATTGGAAGGACTCGACGCCGACCTCGACTCCGAGGATGCTGACGGTGCCGAGCCGGAGCGGTCCGATGCACTGGCCGGGGCGCTCTCGGCCGCTCTCGCCCCTCCGGTCGACCTGTCGACGCGCCTCGAGGCGAGAGTGACACAACGGCTCGACTCGCGGGTTATGTTCGGAGTGCTGTCCGATCTGTTCGCGGCCGGCGTCGAGACCTCCCGGATGCTGATTCTCGAGGAAACCGACGACCATGACTGACACACGGAAGGAAGTGGAGAGATGAACAGCTGGATTCTTGCCGTTATCGCAGTGGCCGTCGGGGTCGTGGTCGGCATCGTCGCGGCTCGCATCGTCCACGCGGTCGTCGGTTCGCCGAGCCGACCCGAGGCGGTACGAAACGTGGCCCGGCCCGTGTCTCAGCTTGTGCTGGCCATCTGTGTCGTCGCCGGACTCATCGCCGCCCTCGGCTTCGTGCAACCGGAGGCTCTCGATCAGCTCCCCCGAGACATGGTCGCCTTCGTGCCGAAACTGATGGTGGCGGCGATCATCGTGATCCTGGCGAACGTGTTGGCGTCATTCGCCACCACCGCCCTGAACCAGGCCACGGGCCGAATGCCGCTGAACGTGCAACGCCAGGCCAACCTGATCGTGAAGGCCACGATCGTCGCACTGGCCGTACTCCTGGCCGTCAGTCAACTCGGCATCGACACCGATGTGATCAACATGGGCGTCGCCGCCATCTTCTTCGCCCTGGCCGCGAGCTTCACCCTCCTGGTCGGCCTCGGCGGTCACGGTGTTGCCCGCGAGGTCGCGGCTTCACGGGCGCTGCGCCGGGTGGTCAACGAAGGTGACAAGGTCACGATCGACGGCGTCACCGGAACGGTCCAGGCCCTACACCCAACGGCCATCGAGATCGTCACGGTCACCAACGAGTCCGTGCTCGTGCCGTCGTCGCACTTCCTGAACCACAACGTGTCGGTCGAGCGGACGGGCACACCGGCCGGTGCCAACAGCGCGACCGACGACAGCTAGTGCTCTGACCACTAACGTTTGCGCGCTTTAGGCGGCTCGTGGTTTGGGGTGGCCCCAGCGTCGTTGTTGTTCGCTTCGGATCTTGGCTCGATGCCGGCGTTCGGCTGCGAGGAGTTCGGGATCTCGGGTGTGTGAGTTCCGCCACCGTAGGTAGCTCCGGATGGCTCTGGTCAGTGCCGGGTGGTCGGCATGGTCGCTGTTGGCCACGACGAACTGTCGGAGCGGCCCGAAGTGGGCCTCGATCGGATTGGCCCACGACGCATACGTGGGGGTGAACACCAGCTCGACCCGATTCGCCTGGCACCATTCACGGATCGCTTGGCCCCGGTGATGGTTCAGGTTGTCCAGGATCACATGAATCCACTCACCGTCATCGAGACGAGCCCGGATCGATTGCAATGCCCGCAGGGTCGGTTTCCATCCTTTGCGGCGTTCGATCCGGCCGAACAGCTGGTCCTCACCGATCGAGTAGCTGGCAAAGAACTGTCGGGATCCGTGCGGTTTGTTGTAGTTCGCCCGCAGCCGCTGGGGTCGCCCCTCGGGTGCCCACCCAGAGCCACCGACCGGTTTGATGGTCAAGGGCCCGAACTCGTCGAACGCGAACGTGCGGTCTCTGGCGTGTTCCAGGCACCACTCGATCCGAGCCAGCTTCTGTTCTTTCAACGGATCCGGCGACTCTTTCCAGGTCTTGGTCCGCTGGAACGTGATCCCCTCAGCGGCCAGGATCTGACGGAGACGTTCACGACCGATCCGCACCCGGCCACCGGGCTTGGTGGCCAGATAGTCGACCAATTTCCGGATCGACCAGCAAGTGAATGGGCGCCCCAGCTTCTCGGGGCGAGTCTTGGCCGTCTTGACGATCAACTCGCGGTCAGTCGTCGTGATCAGGCGGGGACGGCCACCCGCCCACTGAGGGTCCAGCGATCGCATCCCCAAATCGTTGAACCGGTGGATCATCTCCCGGACCCGATCGGGTGAGGTCTGCACCAACCGGGCGATCACCGCCACATCGTTCCCACCGGCCGAGGCCAGCACCACCATTGCTCGCCGCCAGCGCACGATCGACCGGTCGGACTTACCGCCCCGCCGCACGATCGCCTGCAACTCGCGGCCTTCCGCGTCGTTCAATCGACGCACACGCACACGTTCTGCCATCCCCCAATCAAAACAGACCCAGAACACCAAACGGTGGACGCGACCCACCAACCATCATGGTCAGAGCACTAGAGGCTTCGGCCACCCACGGAGTCGGCGTCGGCCAGAGCCTGGTCCATCAGATCGAGCATCCGGGCCGTGCAGCCCTCCATCTCGACCGGAGGGGCGACCTCGGTGACGATCCGATCGGCGATGGCGTTGAAGGCGTCAGCAGCGGCACCCCCGGCCAGCACCACCGGCTCGCCGGAATCACCGCCAGATGAGACCTCCGGTTCGATCGGAATCCGACCGATGAGTTCCAGCCCCGCTTCGGCGGCGAGCGCCTCACCTCCGCCGCTGCCGAACAGTTCGTGACGCTCTCCGTCGGGCGTCTCGAAGTAGGACATGTTCTCGATCGCCCCGGCCACCCGCAGATATGACTTTCGGGCCATCGACACCGCGCGGGCGGCCACCTTCTGAGCGCCGGTGGCCGGCGTGGTGACGACGATCAACTCCGCCCTGGGAATCATGCGGGCCAACCCCATGGCGACGTCACCGGTGCCCGGCGGCATGTCGATGACCACGTAGTCGAGGTCGGTGGCCCATTCGACGTCCTCCAGGAAGTGTTGGACCGCCCGGTTGAGCATCAGGCCGCGCCACAGCAGCGCGGACTCCTCGTCGTCCACGAGAAATCCCATCGAAACGACGTCGAGACGGCCCGCGCCGACCGCTCGGGTCAGCGGCACGATCGAGGTCCGCTCCCCCGACTTCGAGGCACCGAGGCGACCTTCGAGACCGAGCATTCGGGGCAGGGAGAAGCCCCAGATGTCGGCGTCGATGACCCCGACGTTGAAGCCGCGTGACGCCAGTGCGGCAGCCAGATTGGCCGTGACCGACGACTTGCCGACGCCGCCCTTTCCGGAGGCGACGGCCAGCACCCTCGCCGTCGCCGGAATCGCGGTCTGGGGTGCGCGCTCCGCCGCGTTGCGCCGGGCCACCGCCATCGCCGCGGAGCGTTCCTCGGCGTTCAGCTCACTCCATTCGATCAACACCTTCGAGACACCGGGCAGCGCCTCGACCCTCGTCTTGGCATCACGCTGAATCTGCCCCCGGAGCGGACAGCCCGCGGTGGTCAGGGCGACCTGAAGGGTGACGACTCCGTCGGAATCGATCGCCACGCCCTTGACCATTCCGAGTTCGACGATGTTCGACCCCAGTTCGGGATCGATGACACCCTGGAGTACACCGGTGATCGTTGGTTCGTCAGGAGGGCTCGGCACCATTCCAGGGTAGCGAGCCCGGCGGGGCGGACGAGATGACGATCGCCACGTTCCGCCGGCGAACAGCATTTGCCATCATCGCCGTCACGTCGGTAGGATCGTGAGCGCACGTCTCGTTCCAACCACCATCGGGACGACATACGAGTCATCAAGGACAATTGCCGATCAACGACGATTGGAATTGATCGAGTCGAAGGAGGGAATCGCGTCGGAGGCCTCTTTCGGCTACCAGTCGACGCAATCCGTAACGGCCGGCGCCCTCATGGGCAACGGTCGGAGATTGCGCGACGAGCCGGTCGGCCCGATCCCTATCCTCGGGCCGATCGGTCGTTTTCGGCCGGCATCGGGACCAGGACGTGACGGAATAGTTCAACCACTGATGATGTTGGCTTGATCAGGAACCGCCGTTCAACGGTAGAATCGTATGGTACGAACGCCGGCACACCAGCCGGCCACGACAGAGGAGTCTCAGCGAATGCTGACCGTAACCGACGCTGCAGCGACCAAGGTCAAAGAGCTGCTCGACCAGGAGGATGACGCCTCCCTGGCCCTTCGGGTGGCGGTCCGTCCAGGCGGCTGCTCCGGATTTTCCTACGAGATGTTCTTCGATGGTGAGGTCGCCGACAGCGATCAGTCGACGACGTTCGGCGACGTGACCGTCATCGTCGACCCGACCAGCGCCCAGCTGCTGACCGGTGCCACGCTCGATTACAAGGACGGCCTCCAGCAGACCGGCTTTTCGATCGACAACCCCAATGCCCAGCGCACCTGTGGCTGCGGGCAGTCGTTCTCGTAGCCCAGCCGTCCGACAACGACCCGAAAACGCCAAACCGCGCCCGGCCGTGATCCGGTGGGCGCGGTTTCGTGTTTCCGAGGTGAGGCGGCGAGCCGTTACAGCAGACCGTTCACATCCTCGATGTACTGGCCGTGGCCCGGAGCCATCGACTTGATCCGGAACGACTTGACCTTGGCCGGCAGGGACTCGGGCACGGTGTCGTCGGTGACGTGATCGCCACACAACAGCGTGCGCTCCTGCTCGAGGACGAAGGAGAATTTGCCGTCGGAGCCGTCGTCGATCGCCACCGCGGTGATACGGAACTCGGTGGCGTCGATCTTGTAGCCGTCGCCCAGGACCTGATCGGCACCGTCGAATCCGGGAGGGGCGACGAGTTCGGCCCCGGTGCGCTCCTTCAGCATCTGGGCACCGGCCGAGTACGACTCGCTCGTGTCGGTCAGCACGATCCAACGGATCCGATCGCCCCCGCAACCGCAGAGGACGTCGAGGTGGCCGTCGTCCATCGGACCGGGGTCGACGATCACGATCTCGTCGATCCCGACCAGATACGTGTTGAGACCGGGCTCGCCGTCGTCACCCGCGGCGGCGATTCGCCGCACCAAGGGGCTCAGCGCCCTGGCCACACCAGGAGTGATGGGCGGAAGCGGAACTTGTTCTTCGGTGATCGACACTACGTCTCCTCTGTTCTAGGGGCCGGTCGTCATGGCAGTTCGTGGACGGTCGAATTCGGCCGTGCACGATCAGCCGACGACGCCGGTGGGCGGGCTGGGTCCTTTACGGATGAGTTGACGTCGACGACATCGCGTCGACGCTGGAAGCTGCGACCGTTCAGGGCCCCAGCGGGTAGGAGGCCTGACAGCCTCGATCCCAGTGAGGGGGCGAGCAGCCTCCTCACTGGCCCAACAAACAACACTGTTCCGATGGCCCCGGTCAACAGTCCGGGGAAGGCGAGCAAAAGGGCGCCGACAATGGTGAGGGCCCGATCAGCGACGGCCAGGTCGGGCGAGGGACGGGCGTCGTGGGCGGCGGCACCACGACCGGTGGCGGCGTCGGTGACGTCCTGGAGTGACCGGGCGATCGCCCCCGGACCGTGCCGGAACAGGTATCGGAGCCCGAGAAACGAGGCGGCCAACGAGATCAGGGAGACGGTCGGCAGACCGAAACGGCCGGCCATGGCGACGAACACCACCAACTCGGCAACAAAAACAGCGGTCACCGATGCAGCAACGCCCCTTGCCGACCTGAACAACATCACGGCCCATTCTACCGGCACCTTGGCCCAAGCCGGTGCGGATTGCGGTCGATGGCGGCCGAAACAGGGTCCGATAGTGTGGGGAACGTGACTCGCCCACCGTCGGTTGATCAGCTGGCCCGATCGCTTCAACACCACGGACTGCCCCACCCGATACTCGTCGAGATCGCCCGCCGTGCCATCGCGGAAGGTGAGCACGAGCGGGCCGACGCCCTGGCCGAGGAGCGTAAACGGGCGATGCTCCGGCCGGTCATCAACGCCACCGGCGTGCTGTTGCACACCAACCTCGGTCGAGCACCTCTGGCGGTCGCCGTCGACCCCACCTACACCAACCTCGAGCTCTCACTCGCCACGGGGCAACGAGGCAGCCGCCAGAAGACCGTCGGCGACACGTTGGCCACCGCCTGCGGGGCCGAGGCGGCGATGGTCGTCAACAACTGCGCCTCGGCGGTGCTGTTGGCCATGGCCGCACTGGCCACCGGGCAGCGGGTGGCGGTCGGCCGCGGTGAGCTGGTCGAGATCGGAGGGGGCTTCCGCATCCCCGACGTGATGGCCCAATCGGGGGCTGACCTCGTCGAGGTCGGCACCACGAACCGATGTCGCCTCAGCGACTACACCGGAGCCGAGGAGCTGGCCATGGTGCTCAAGGTTCACCGGTCCAACTACAAGATCGTCGGCTTCACCCAGGATGTGTCGATCGAAGCGCTGGCGGGTGCGCCCGAACTGTCCGACACGGCGCTCGTCGTCGACCTGGGCTCCGGGCTCCTCGACGCTTCCTGCCCGTGGCTCGACGGACCGCCGCCGACATGGCTCGCCGGGGAACCGGCGATACGCCAGACGCTGGCCGCCGGAGCGGATCTGGTACTGTTCAGCGGCGACAAGCTCTTCGGCGGACCGCAGGCTGGAATCATCGCGGGGAGCCGCGATCTCGTCGAGCGGTGTGGTCGCCATCCTCTGGCCCGGGCCGTCCGGCCCGGATCGCTGGTGCTGCACGCCATCCAGCAGACGACGTTGGCCTATCTCGACCGGCGGGGCGACGACATCCCGTTGTGGAGGATGGCGGCCGCCACCCCGGCGGAGCTCGAGGCTCGGGCCGACGCGATCGTGGCCGCCGTGGGTGCGGCCGGTGCCCCGGCGAGCTCACCCTGCGAGTCGGTACCGGGAGGCGGAACCCTACCCACCGTCACCCTGCCCAGCCACGGCCTGCGCCTCGAAGGCGACCTGGTCACGGTGCTGCGCGAATGTACCCGGCCGATCATCGCCCGGATCGAGAACGACGAGACGATCCTCGATCTGCGAACCGTCGATCCGGCCGACGACGAGTACCTCGTCGGTGCACTCCAGGCCGCGCTCGCCGCCTCGGGAGCGGCCGCCGAGGTCACCACAACGTGACCGTCATCGCCACCGCCGGTCATGTCGACCACGGCAAATCCACGCTCGTGCGGGCGCTCACCGGCACCGATCCCGACCGATGGGCCGAGGAGAAGGAACGAGGCCTCACGATCGATCTCGGGTTCGCCTCGACGGTGTTGCCCTCCGGCCGGGCGCTGTCCCTTGTCGACGTGCCGGGCCACATCCGCTTCCTTCGCAACATGTTGTCCGGAGTCGGCGCGGTCGACGGCTGCCTGTTCGTCGTGGCCGCTACCGAGGGCTGGAAGCCGCAATCCGAGGAACATCTCCGGATCCTCGATCTACTCGGCCTCGAACGAGGCGTGGTGGCGCTCACGAAGGTCGACCTGGTCGACGACGATCTGCGTGAGCTGGCCCAACTCGATGTGGAGGAGCACGTCGTTGGCACCTTCCTCGAGGGTGCCGACATCATCGCCGTGGCCGCCGGTGACGGGCCCGACGGCGAGGGGATGGACGCCCTCCGCGGCGCCCTCGACGATCTGGCCGCCGACGCCGAGACCAGGGTTGCGGACGGCACGCCGAGGCTGTGGATCGACCGGGCGTTTGCTCCGCCCGGGGTCGGCACCGTGGTCACAGGCACCTTGACGGGCGGACCGATCGCCGTCGGCGACGCTCTGGCCGTGAGCGGCGCGCAGCCCGATGCCGACTCGGTGCGAATCAGGGGGATCCAGAACCATCACCACGACCTCGGTAGTGTGGAGGCCGGCAACCGGGTTGCGCTCAATCTCGTGGGGGTCAGCCATCACGATGTGGCGCGGGGTGACGTGCTCATCGCCGACGAGGCATGGCACCACAGCGCGATGGTCGACGCCGAACTCTCCGTTTTGGACGGGCTGGATCATCCGATCACCCGCCGGGGCGCCTACGCCGCCTACATCGGCTCCGGCGAGTTCCCGTGCCGTCTGCGGGTACTTGCGACGGCGGACGCCGAGCCCGGTTCGGAGCTACCGACCGAGATCGCGCCGGGGGCCACGGGCAACGTGCGCCTCTACCTGTCGAGGCCCGTGCCGCTGATACCGGGCGACCGGTTCATCCTCCGGGAGAGCGGCCGTCACGAAACGGTCGGCGGAGGACGGATCCTCGATGTGGATCCGATACTGCCGGCCACCAGGGCACGACCCGACGATTCGGTGGAGCGGATCATCGCCGAGCGCGGCTGGATTGCGGTCGACGACCTCCGCCGGTTGACCGGCGCGTCACTCGCACCGACGATCGGGCAGTGGGTCGTCGACGCCGATGCGCTGACCGCGGTGCAGGTCGAGGTCGAGGAGATGGTGACGGTCGCCGGACCGCTCGGGCTCGATCTCGCCTCGCTGAACGAACGGCAACGCACCGTGCTCGATGCGATGGACAACGTACGCGTCGATCAGGGGCGGGCCGTCATCGGGCCCGTCGTCGACCCGCTGGCCGACCACCCGTGGGTGGCCGCGCTGGCCGCCGAACCGTTCACCCCTCCCGGCCCCGACGGCGTCGACCGCGGCGAGATCCGGGAGCTGGTGCGCCGGGGGCTCGTCGTCGAACAGGACGGCATTCACTTCGCCACGGTGGCCATCGATCAGGCCAGGGCGATCCTCACGGAGGCGTTCGCCGGCAGCGACGGCCTGACCGTGGCTGAGATCCGCGATCTCCTGGGCACCACACGGAAATACGTGCTGGCGCTCCTGGCCCACATGGACGGCAACGGAATGACCCGCCGGCGCGACGATCTACGCATCCCCGGCCCCCGCCTCTAGTCGAACTTCGGGCCGACGCCGACCCGGAAACGGGTCGTCCAAAGTCCAAGGTTCGAGCCGAGGCTTTCTCGAACGCTCAGCCGCGGGCGGCCGGGATCAGCTCGCGACGCTCCTTGGCGGTGAGACCACCCCAGATTCCGTGCTGCTCGCCGATCTCGAGCGCGTAGCGGCGACACATGCCCAGGACCGGGCAAGCCGCGCAGATCTCCTTCGCCCGCTCCTCACGATGTCGCTTCTCGGTGCGCCGCTCCAGGCGGGGCGGCGGGAAGAAGATGGCTTGGTTCGGACCCCGGCACGCTGCTGCGTCCTGCCACGACCCGTCGTCCCATCGACGGCCGCTTACTGGATGCGTGAATGTCACGGATATTCCCCCTTGTGGGGGAAACTTTATGTCGATTCAGTGGCCGATGACAAGAACCTTGTGGAACGATTTTCCGGATTCTGGGCTATTCGCTGTCGGCGGTTTCGGTTCGCCGTTCGCGGTAATCCTTCGCTCCACCCTCCTCGGGTTCTATTTCCAAGATCAGACGATCGAGCCCTATCACTCGAATAGATTCACCGGTCTGAACCGGCGTGGCCCGGTTCGTGATCGCCCGCCACGTGGCGTCCCGGATTCTCACCGTTCCCTCCGGATCGACGGGCGTCAGCGCCTCACCGATCTCACCGATCATCCACTTCCGGCCGATCGTGGGCGTCGAGAAGCGCGTACGCACCATCGACGGCATACCCGTGTACGCATAGAGAACCGCGCCGACGATTCCGGCCAGCCCCGTAATCCACGACATCGAGACGCCGTCGTAGAGGAACCACGTTCCGACGACGAACAGGATGAGCCCGGCGATCGTGTAGAAGCGGGGAACATTGGTCTGGATGTCGATGGAGAGAAAGAACATGGCCACGAGAAGCAGGGCGACCGCCCAACCGTTGACCGGCAGGACGGCGAGGCCGTAGCCACCCAGCACGAGCGAGCCGGCGCCGATCACACCGGCGATGCCGACCCCGGCCACGAAGAGCTCGAACACGATGATCCCCAACCCCATGACGAACAACAGGTACGCCACCTCAGGACTGGCGACCGTATGGAACAGCTGATGGGCCAGCGGCAGACCCGAGAGGATCTGCTGTGTCGTCGGCACGGTGGCCACCGCGCCGTCCTCGTTGACACACTCGAAGATCTCGATTCCCGACAACATGGTGGCGAACGAACCGATCGGCACCGTGTTGACCAGCGGGCCGACGGAGATGTCGGCCTCGATGGACTGCTCGGCCGAGAACAGGCCGGTCTCGAGCCGGTCGGCGGCGTCGCCGAAGCCACTCCCCCATTCGGCCGGCAACCGCCGTTCACCGGTTTCACCGATGGTGGAGTTGGGGGTGACGGCGACCAGGTCGACCACCGTCGCCAGCTCGGCCGCCCCGCCTCGGGCCGTCGACCCGGCGTTTCCGACCCACAGCGCCGTCTCGACCGGCGATTCGCGGATGCGGGTGGCGAGATCGAGATATTCGTCGTCGCCGAGCACCGAACCGTTGCTGTTCATCCAGAGCACGTAACCGACGGTGTTCGGATCGGACTCTGCCTGGTCGAGCTGCGACAGCATGTAGTCACGAACCGCGGGATCGATCAGGCCGGCCACCTTGACGAACCGGACGACCGAATCGGTTGCCTGCACACTGTTCAGGTCGGCAGGGCACGCCGCGAGATCGTCCTGCGCCGCCACCGGACCGGCGCCGACGACGGACAGTGCCAGCGCCACAAAGATCATCAGCAGGACGCGCGTGGCCGTTAACCTCGTCAGTGGTGTCTGCTCAGAGCTTCTTCTCCGCATCCAATGTCCTCGTCGTGGCCGGTAAGGGAGGGGTCGGGAAGACAACGGTAGGGGCTGCGATCGCCTTCGCGGCCGCCAGCAGCGGATGTGACGTTCTTCTCATCGAGCTGGAGGGCTACAGCAGCCTCGACCACCTCGGAGCCGAGTCGTTGAGCCATGACCCGCAGCCGGTGGCCCAGGAACTGCTGGCCGATGGTGGCGGCACGCTGAAGGTCATGCAGCTCCGGCCGGACGAAGCGCTGGCCGACTATCTCGACCGCTCCGGCATGGGGCCCATCATCGGGATGTTCAGCCGTACGGGGGCCGTCGAGGTGGTGGTCGCGGCGGCGCCGGGCCTCCGGGATCTGGTCACCCTGGGCGAGATCCGCCGCCTGGAACAGAGCGGCGCCGCCGATCTGATCGTCGTCGACGCCCCCGCGTCGGGTCACGCCCTGTCGTTCCTGACCTCCGCCGCCGGAATGGCCGACTCGGCCTCCGGCGGCCCGATCAGGGAGCAGGCCGACCAGGTCCTGGACATGCTGTCCGACGAATCGCGCTGTCGGGTGATCCTGGTGACCCTCCCCGAGGAGACCCCGGTGTCCGAGGTGGTGGAGACGGCGTTCCGCATCGAGGACGAGGTCGGGGCGCAACTCGGCCCGGTCGTGGTGAACGGGCTGTGGCCGGAACTGGAGGGGCTGGCCGAGGCGGCCGAGCGCGCATCGGCGGACCCCGGCGACGAGGCGGACCTCGCCGCCGCCCGATTCCGGCTGATCAGGACCGCCGACCAGCACACCCAGGTCGAGCGCCTTGCTGCCGAGCTGCCGCTACCGCAAATCCATCTCCCCCAGTTGTTCACCGCGGCGGTCGACCTCGACGACATCGCCGACCTGGCCGGCGTGTTCGCCATGAGCCCGGTGCTGTCCGGTGACGTGGCCGGAACCTAGAGCGATGACCGACGAGCACCGAACCGGAGACGGGCCACTCGCCCTCGCCCACCGGGTGATCCTCTGCCTCGGCCCCGGTGGAGTGGGAAAGACGACCGTTGCGGCGGCGCTCGGCATCGCGCTGGCCGACCGGGGCGACCGTGTGGTCGTCCTGACGATCGACCCGGCCCGTCGCCTCGCCGACGCCCTCGGCATCGATGCCGGCCTGGGCAACGAGCCGCAGCGGGTCGAGACCCACGACAACGGCGGCGAGCTGTGGGCGGCCATGCTCGACCAGGCCGAGACCTTCGAGACCGTGGTGCGAGAGGAGGCCCGCAGCGACGATCAGGCCGAACGGATCCTCACCAACCCCCTCTTCCGGAACCTCACCCGGTCGCTGTCCGGGACGAACGAGTACATGGCGGCCGAACGGCTGCACCAACTCCACCGAGACCCGCGATTCGACCGGGTCGTCGTCGACACGCCACCTTCCAACCACGCACTCGACTTCCTCGACAGCCCGGGCCGGCTGAACCGGTTCGTCAACCATCGCCTCTATCGGTCGGTCTTCGCGCCGCGGGGCCTGCTGCGCACGGTCGGCGCCGGAACCCAGCTCGTGCTCCGACTCCTCGGCCGAATCGTCGGTAGCCGTCTCGTCGACGACGTCGTGACGTTCTTCGCCAACTTCGAGGGCCTCGACGTGGGATTCGACCGCCGGGCGGCCGAGATCGACGAGGTGCTGCACGACGACACGGCGTTCATCCTGGTCTCGGCACCCCGGCGACAGCCTCTCACCGAGGCCGGCTGGATCGCCACCGGTATCGCCGAGCGGATCGGACCGGTGGACGCCGTGGTCGTGAACCGGGCATGCCCGGTGCCTCCGGTCTCCGGCTCGGACCCCGTAGCGGCCGCCGGTGACGGACCCCTCGATCAGAATCGACGGGAACTGAGCACCCTGGCCGCCCAGGAGATCGCCGCCGTCGACGGGTTCATCGACACGATCGACGGTGCCCCGGTGGTACGACGGCTTGCCGAGCGGGCGCGACCGGTTGCCGACCTGGACGTGTTACGGGAGTTGGCGGCGGAACTGGCTGGTTGATACAGCCACCGCCGGATCGAAGCCTAGGCGCCGAGATCACCTTCGCCGGCAAGCGCCTGCTCCGCCTCCTCGACCGATTCGGTGACCGGAACGATGCGATCGAAGCCGGTGGTGTGGAGCAGCCGGGTGAGCGCGGGACGGGTGCAGGCGACGGCAACGGCGCCATCGGCCTCACGAGCCCGCCGAATGCCACCGATGAGTGCGCCGAGACCCGCCGAATCCATGAACGGCACCTCGGACAGGTCGATCAGAAGATGCTGATGCCCGGCCAGTTTCGACAACGCCTCACGAAACGCGCCCACGGTATAGGCGTCGAGCTCCCCCGAAGGACGGCACAGCGTGTAGTTTTCGTTTTCCTCGATCTGGATCTCGAGCATCGTTCACTCTCCGTCGGCGCAAACCTCGTCGACCGTGCGATCTTGTCGACACGGCGATGCTAGCGCCTATTTGCCCTCCAGGTGCGCCGGACCGGGCCCGTCGTGGTTCGGTGGCATCAAACATTTGGGTTCCCGAGTTGTAGCATTGGTCGGGTGACGACCGTGTTGCTTGCCACCGACTCCAACGACCTGGCCGCCGATGTCGACGCCACGCTGGCCACCGATGACTGCGACGTCCTCCGAGTCCGCTCCGGTGCCGATGTTCTGGCGGTTGTCGAGGCCCGAGACCCCGACATCGTCCTGCTCGATCTGCAGATCGGCAACATGGGCGGCATCGCCGTCTGTCTGGCGATCCGTCAGGAGGAGGGGGCGGGCCGCCTCGATCACCGTCCGGTTGCCCTCCTGCTCGATCGACACGCCGATGTCTTCCTGGCCCAGCAGTCTCGAGCCGACGGCTGGCTTATCAAGCCGATCGACTCCCTGCGACTCCGTCGAGCCACCAAGGCACTGCTCGCCGGCGACGAGTCCTACGAAGGAGTGGCCGAACCGGCCTGATCGCGTCGGCTATTTCCTGACGCGGCGACTTGGGTTCGCGATAGGATCACATGACTCGGGTTGTGGCGCAGGTTGGTAGCGCGCCTCGTTCGGGACGAGGAGGTCGGGAGTTCAAATCTCCCCAACCCGACCAGAGAACAAAACAGCGGCCCTGTTCGGGCCGCTGTTTCAGTTTTCTCGTGTTCGTTCGGCTGAACGCAGACGTTGTCAGGCCTTCAGGAATCCCTGGCGGATGCCGAGCCACAAGAGCCCGGCGGCCACCAAGGCCGACACGATGATGGCCACGACGGCGTTGACATTGCCCAGGATGAGACCGACGATGAACGCCGAGACCACGCCGAGACCAATCGTCTTCACGATTCCGATGTCTTGACCTCCCGGCAGAATCAACCGACCGAGAGCGCCGACAATGGCACCGACGATAATGGTTCCGATAATGGCTCCGATGAATCCCACAATTTCCTCCGTTTGACGAATTCGGTTCCCATTTCCTAGCAGGTGGGGACACGGTTCAACAACTACTTGCGCCACTGAGCGCCTCGTCGATGCATCGTCGATGATGCCGACAAGTCCCCCACGGGCACAAAAGTAGCCGATTTGTCGCCAATCGACCGGCACTGTTGCAATTTCGAGATCATGCGTCGGCGCGGCTTACGGCGTTCTCCGGCGGACCGTCGGCGATGGTAGACACCGAAGTCGGCGAACTACCATGGGTGATCATGATCGTCGAGGAAGCTCTCGCTGCGATCCGCCGGCAGGGCGGCGAGGCACTCAGATCGGCGTTGGCCGGCGACCAACGGTTGAGTTCCGATCAGCTGGCGACGCTCGAGGATCCCGGGCTGTTCGGCCCCGCCAGCGTGGCCTGGCGGGTGCACGGCGACGCCTCCATGCTCATCGGCGGTCTGCGATCGCTTCTCATCCAGACGCTCCATCCTCTGGCCATGGCCGGGGTGGCCGAACACTCCGACTACCGGAACGATCCCTGGGGCCGCCTGCATCGCACCGGACGATTCATCGGCGCCACCACCTACGGCAACACCGACACCGCCGAGGCGTGGATCGAGCTGGTGAGCCGAATACACGACCGGGTAGTCGGCACCGCTTCCGACGGCCGGCCCTACGAGGCCAACGATCCCCACCTGCTGAACTGGGTGCACTGCACGGAGGTCGACAGCTTCCTGTCGGCATTCGAGAGCTACGGCTACGGCAAGTTGACCGACGCCGAATGTGATCGATACGTGGCCGAAATGGCCGACGTCGGACGTCGTCTGGGGGCGACACCGCCGGAAAGCCGCACGGAGCTCGCCGAGGCGCTGGAGGCGTTTCGGGTGGAGTGTGTCTACGGTGACCAGGCCAGGGAAGCGGTACGGTTTCTGCTCCGCCCGCCGGTGCCGCTACGGCTTCGGGGGGCGTACGGGTTGATCACGGTGGCCGCCGTGGCCGATCTGCCGCCGTGGGCCCGTTCGATGCTGGGCATCCCGGTGCCCCCCGGCTTCGCCGTCAACCCGCCGGCCACGGCACTCACCCGGGCCATCGGTTGGCTCATGAGCGACCGCGGCGCCGACCTCGACGACCACCTCATCGACTCCCGCTGATCGCCTCCGGCCGTCCCGCCTCTCGCCCCAACGCACCCGCCCCCTACGCGTTCGCGGGTGATAACGGTCAAAAGTGGTCGTTATCACCCGAGAATGACAGGGTGGTGGGGTGGTCGGTGACCGTGTGCCCGGCCATCTCCCAGTATCGTGCCGCAGGTGCAGTTGGCAGAGCTTCAGCAGTTGATGGACGAGCTCTACGGGGCGGCGGACCGTGAGCGCGGCGTGCCTGCCACCGTGGCCTGGCTCTGCGAGGAACTCGGCGAACTGGCCCAGGCGGTGCGCAAGGGATCTCGCGACCAGCAGCTGCACGAGCTGGGCGACGTACTGGCCTGGCTCGCCTCGCTGGCCAATCAGCTCGACCTCTCACTCGACGAGGCCGTCGCCCGCTACGTCGACGACCCACCCTGAGGCTCAGGAGTTCAGGGTCTGCTCGAACACCGGGTGGTTGTCGGGGCCGTATCCGGGATGGAAGATGGCGAAGGCGACACAGTCGAAGCGTCCAGCCCGCGCTTGCAACTCGTCGCGGTAGATGGCCGCAACCCGATCGGCCGGATTGGCGAAGGCTCCACATCCGAACGCACTGAGCACGGCGTGACGCAACCCGTCCTCGATCAGCGTGTCGAGTTGGGCGGCGATCCTGCGACGGGCGCCGGCTTCGTCGAACGGCAGACCCGAGCGCAGATCTTGGGCCGCCGCTCGCAGTTCGATGAAGGGGAAGATCTCGTCGTCGTCGAGCCACCGGTAGCCGAGATCGTCCCGGGTCCGGTCTTCCGGTCCTCGAATGCAGATCCGAGGCTGGTCGACATCGAGGTACACACGCCCGTCGACGGCTCCCAACAGCGCTGACATCTGAGGCGTGTAGCGATCCCCGACCATGTGCTCGTCGAGCACCGAGAAATGGCAATCGGTGCGCCGGAACATGTTCTCCTCCTGGGCCGCGGTGCCCTCGACGTAGGCACCCCCGGGAACGTGGGCGTTGGCCATGTTCAACACGGTGAAGGTCGTGCCCCACCTCCGGGTCAACTCCTTCGTAACCTCGCCCCAGTCGCCGGGTAGCACGAGTAGGACCGGACCGGTCGACGGCGACGCGGCATCACGCCATCGCTCCATATTGGCCGCCGCTCGGCGCCGGATCGACGGACCGTCGCTCTCGAACGCCTCCAACGTCGAACGCAGGACGGCTCGACGGCGGGCGAACTCCGGCCCGTCGTAACGCCCCCCGGCGAACTCGGACTCGTTCGGTAGGCGACGACCGGGCACGACGAGCCCTACTTGGCGGTCGGCGCCTCGAAGATGGCGTAGGTGGAGGTCGCGGATGCGATCAGACGGTCGTCGCCGTCGACGGTGCGGGCCTCCACGTGGGCCAGTCTCCGCCCGGCCGTCACGACCTCGGCCGACGCACGAAGCGTGCCCGACACGGCCGGGCGGTGGTACCGGGTCTGCATCTCGACGGTGGCACACCGACGTCCGTCGGTCAGCAGGGATGAGACGGCCGCTCCCATGGCGGTGTCCATCATGGCGAAGGCGACCGCGCCGTGAACGACACCGTTGGGGTTCATGTGGGCGGGCCCCACCTCAACCGCCGCGGCCCCGGTTCCCTCGCCCTGCTCCAACTCCATGCCGAGAAAGGACCGCAGAGGGAATTCGGGTGGCCCGCCGTTCATCCGATGATCAACTCGGCGATCTCGACGGCGTTGAGCGCGGCGCCCTTGCGCAGGTTGTCGCTGGACAGAAAAAGGGCCAAGCCGTTCTCCGCCGTCTCATCGGATCTGATCCGACCGACGAAGGTCGGATCGGCACCGGCCGCCTTCAGCGGCGTGGGCACGTCGTCGAGCACGACACCCGGCGCCGAGGCCAGGATCTCGGTGGCTCGCCCCGCGGAGAGCGGCCGGGCGAAGCGGGCGTTGATCGAGAGCGAATGGCCGGTGAACACCGGAACCCGCACACAGGTGCCGGACACGGTCAGCTCCGGGATGCCGAGGATCTTGCGACTCTCGAACCGGAGCTTCTGCTCCTCGCTGGTCTCGTCGGTTCCGTCGTCGACCGGGGATCCGGCCTTGGCCACGACGTTGTAAGCGATCGGTTCCGGGAACGACGACGGCTCGCCCACGTCGACCGCGCCACCGTCGTGGGTCAACCGGCGGGCGTCGCCGGCCTTGGCCACCTGGTCGGCCAGCTCCTCGACACCGCTCAATCCCGCACCCGAGGTGGCCTGGTAGGTCGACACGATCATCGACAGCAGACCCGGCCTCGTCGTGCAACGGCTTCAGGACGGGCATGGCCGCCATGGTGGTGCAGTTGGGGTTGGCGATGATCCCCTTCGGCCGGTCTGCGCCACCGCCTCATCGTTGACGCCGGCCACGACGAGGGGCACGTCCGGGTCCATACGCCATGCCGACGAGTTGTCGATGACGACCGCGCCCGCCGCCGCAACCTTCGGCGCCAGTTCCTTGGAGGTACCGCCGCCTGCCGAGAACATGTGCGATGTCGACGCCGGCGTAGTCGGCGGTGGCGGCGTCCTCGACGGTGATCTCCCGACCGTTCCACTCGATGGTCCGCCCCGCCGAGCGGGCGGACGCGAACAGCCGCAGCTCACCGACGGGGAACGCCCGCTCGGTGAGGATCTCGAGCATCTTGGTGCCGACCTGGCCGGTTGCGCCGACCACCCCGACGTTGACTGGACCGTTGGTCATGGTTTTGCTCCTGGTCTATGGATGCAGAGATCGGGTCTTGTGGATTCCAGATCAGGAATCGAGCCCGTAGGCGGTGTGAAGATATTGGACGGCCTCCTCGGCCCGATCCGGCCTCGACGACGCAGCTGATGCGGATGGCCGACGTCGAGATCATCTCGATGTTGATGCCGTTGTCGGCCAGCGTCTCGAACATCGTGGCCGCCACGCCGGGATTCGACTTCATGCCGGCGCCGATCACCGACACTTTCCCGATGTTGGGGTCGAGGGGCATCACCTGCCCGCCGATGCGACCGATGATGTCGTCGGCGACCAGAGCGTGGGCCCGCTCGGCGTCCTCGTTGGGGACGGTGAACGAGATGTCGGTGTTGCCCTGCTCGGAGACGTTCTGCACGATCATGTCGACGTTGACCCCGGCCTCGGCCAGCGCCCGGAACAGGGTGGCGGAGATGCCGGGCTTGTCGGGTACGTCGGCGACGGTGATCTTCGACTCGGACAGATCGTGGGTGACGGCCCGGATGATCGGCTGCTCCATCGTATTCTCCAGTGTCGAGTATGGCCCGCCTCGTCGAGCACGAGGTGCCCGGCTCCCAGGTGAAGGCGGATCGGATGTGAAGGGGAACGTTGTGGTTGTGGGCGACCTCGACCGAGCGCATCGCCGGTTTGGGGCAGCCGGTCGGCCGTCATCTCGAGCAGCTCGTCGAAGCTGATCGAGCTCATCTTGGTGGCCTGTGGACAGACTGCGGGGATCGGCGCTGAAGACACGCCGCTCACGTCGGTGAACAGCTCGCACGATCGGCGCCGAGGCCTTGGCCAGCGCAACCGCCGTGGTGTCGGATCCGCCGCGTCCGAGGAAGGTGACGTCCTTGTCGGTGGACACGCCCTGGGAGCCGGCCACGACCGGCACGATGCCGTTGTCGAGCGTCTCTTTCGGACGCGGTAGGGGTTGATCTCGAGGATCTTGGCGTTCTGATGGTTGGTGTCGGTGAGGAAGCCGGCCTGGCTTCCGGTGAACGAGTGGGCCGGCACCCCGAGTTCGCCGAGGGCCATGCACATCAGGGCGATCGCCTTGCGTTCGCCGGCCGTGATGAGCATGTCCATCTCCCGGCCGGGCTGGGTGCTTCGACACCGGGAGGCGACATGGAGCAGCTCGTCGGTCTCCTTGCCCATCGCGGACACGACCATGGTGACCTGATCGCCCCGGCGACGACAGCGGGCAACATAGTCGGCCACCGACCGCATCCGATCGGGATCGGCAACCGACGTGCCTCCGAATTTCTGAACGAGTAAGGACACGAGAAACAACGGTAGCGCCCTGGCAACGGGCTGGAACCCCATTTAGGGCCTTCGGCCCGCTGTGACGTCGGACTCGTCCGCCCGGGCCCGTTAGATTGCAACCTCGTGGCTACTGAAAAACGGGAGCGCCAGCGGGCCAACCGGGCGCTCAAGCAGGAAATCGAGGAGAAAGGTCGAGAAGCAGGAGCGCCGGCGTCAGGTCGGCTTCACGGCCGGCCATCATCGTCGTCGCCGTGCTGGCCGGTCTCGGCCTGCTCTTCGTCGCCACCCGCGGTGGCGACGACTCCGAGCTCGACTCCGAGCTGGAGGCAACCGAGCTCGACACCGAGGTGTCGACCACCAGCACCACGGCTGGTCCGGTCAGTGCCGTGAGCGTTCCCGCAGCGGGTGGAGCCATCGAGGGACCGACCGAGTGTCCGGCTGCCGACGGCTCGTCGGAGCGGATCACCAGCATTCTCCGAGGCCCCGCCGATGTGCATCGACCCATCGCTCGACCTACACGGCCACGATCGCCACCACGTCCGGCGACTTCACCGTGGAGCTCGACGCCGCCGCGGCGCCGGAGACGGTCAACAACTTCGTCGTCCTCAGTCGCGCTATCACTACTACGACGGCACGCCGTTCCATCGCATCATCCCCGGGTTCGTCATCCAGGGCGGTGACGGCGACGCGAGCGCGCCGAGCCCCGGATTCGGCAACCCGGGATACGTGATCGACGAGGAGCCTCCACCCGAGCCGGCCGAGGGCGAGACGGCCTACGACATCGGATCGTTCGCCATGGCGAAGGGGGCCGGATCCACGGCCACCGGAGCGCAGTTCTTCGTCGTCACCGGCGAGGACGGCGCAGCGCTGCCTCCCGAATATTCGCTGTTCGGCCAGATCACCGACGGCATGGACGTCGTGACCGCGATCGAGTCGATCCCAACCACCCCATCGCCTCAGGACGCCCCGACCGAGGAGATCTACATCGAGTCGGTGACAATCACCGAGGGCTAATCGAAGTGCCGGGCTTCGCCTCGCACGAACGTGCCGACGATGCCATCACGCAGCCGGACCTGGGTTGTGACGATCAGCCCGGCGGCCCGCAGGTCCGCCGGGAGGTCCCGGCGGTAGCAGCGAAACAGCAGCTGCCCGAGCCGCCGCAGCCCTAGCCCGGCCGTCGGCTCGATGAACACGAGAAGTCCGTCCTGTAGCCGGATCTGTTCCGACAACCGCACGAGCATGGGAGCGGGCCAGCGCCACAACCGAAAGTCGGTGCCGACGACGACGCCCGAACCAGCCTCCTCGATCGCGGGCCAGCTCGGTACGCACGTCGGAGTCGGACAGCCAGCGAGCAGCCACACCACGCTCGGCGGCCTGCCGGTCGACCCGCCGAGCGACCTGGGCCCTGGCCTCGGCCAGCGTCGCTTCCTGATCCCACGGTGGCGGCTCGTTGTCGACCATCGGCAGGAACGGTACCGGAGCCGGCCCGAACAAAATCCCGAAATCTTTACCGGTCACGGATGAAACCCGAGGCGGCAGACCGTCAAATCGGCTGTGATACAAACTGTTTCCATGACTCAGGGAAACTGGCGGCGACAGTCGGCCGAGCCCCGGATCCTGGTCTCGGCGCAGGTCGATCGCACGGCCGACGAACGAGACCGGTTCATCTCACAGCTGCAGGAACACCACCAGCAGATGCGGGGGTTGGCCATACGAGTCCTCCACAACCCCGAAGCGGCCGACGACGCCCTTCAGAACGCCTACATGAAGGCCTACCAGAACCGACACACGTTTCGGGGTGAGGCCTCCATGTCGACCTGGCTGTACACGATCGTGTACCGGTGCTGTATCGACGAACACCGACGGAGAAAACCGACGGTGCCGTTCGACGAACGTATCTCCGACGCCGCCGGCCACGACGACGAGTCGTTCGACCGGGCCGTCGAGCGCCGGCTAAGCCTCCGAGAGGCACTGACCCATCTGGCCCCGGCCCAACGGGCCGCCATCTGGCTCGTCGACGCCGAAGGAATGACCTTCGCCGAGGCGTCCGAAGTGCTCGGCGTGCCGCCGGGCACGATCGCCTCCCGAGTGTCACGAGCACGCACGACGTTGCGCGAGCTCCTCTCCCAGGAGCAACCGGCATCCGAACCCAACCCCTCCTTCAACTCTCCGGAGGAACGGCAATGAGCACATCAGATTCTCCCGAAAACGTCGGCCGGGACCTCCAACTCGGAGCAGCCCTCCGGGCCATCAGCGAACCGCCGACGCCCGACGGATTCTGGGACGACCTGTCCCAAAACCTCGCCGCTCTCGACGGCGAGACCCACCAACCCAATCAACAAAGGAACAACGTGACATCCCTCGATTCGTGGCGGCAAATCGGAAGCCGCCTCCTCATGGTGGCCGCAGTTGCCGCCATGGCCCTCGTCGGCGGTCTGGCTCTGGCCAACCCGTTCGGCGACGACGACGCCACCGCCGTGCAGGCGAGCGACGACGACGAGACCGGCGACGACCTCGCCGACGACTCCACCGACACTGATGCCGACACTGACACCGACGACGGGTCGACCACCACCGACGACTCCGAGAACGGTGCCGTCGACTACACCGGTCAGTACCGGGTCTCCAACCTCCCGGCCGGAGCGGCCGTCGCCGGCGCCGACCACTTCGTGGATTCGTTGCTGCTGACCACCCCCATCGCCGACAGTGAGGGCTCCGGCTGCGAAGGCGCCGGGCGGGTCGGCCTGTCCACCCAGACGGCCGACGGCACCGTGCTGACACCGGCCTCCGAGCTGCCCGACATCGACTACGTCGTGCAGAACAACCAGAACCGCCTGGTCCTGGGCAACCGGTGTGAGGAGTTCACCACCCTCAACTGGATCGCCGGCCTGCAGGGCCAAGGCGAGATCCAGATCGAGAACGACATCGAAACCGCTCTCGAAGGCGTCGATGCGTTCACCGGACGGCCGTTGTGGTCGGCCGACGGCGAACGTCTGCTGGTCAACGGCATCGAATTCGACGGTGGATTCCTCCTGTTCACCATCGATGCCAACACCGGTGAGCTGGTGGGCCAGGAGTCGATCGACCGGTTGCTGCTGGCAGAGTTGGCGGGCGGTGTCGCCGTGAATCAGACCGACGAAGGTATCGAGGTGAACGGTGTCGAGATCCCGCTGATCGACGACCAGGACTTCCTGTTCGTGCAGACGGCCGTCTCGCTCGACCAGACCATGGTGGCGGCCTGGAGTGGCAACAACCTGGTCATCGTCAACTCGGATGGCATGGTGCTCGGCGAAATGCGAGACGAGGACGAGGTCGGCGACGCCGCCTGGAACACGAGCGGCCAGCTCCTCTCGGTGAGCACGATCGATCCCGACATCATCGTGTGGAGTCCCGGTCGCCCCGTTGAGCCGGTCGTCGTCGACGTCGAGCTCGGCACCGAGGGGTGGTCATCGGTGGCGGTGGCCGACGACGGGCGGGTCGTGGCCGTCTCGACCTTCGACGGTTCGGCTTCGATCGGCTACGCCCTCACCTTCGACCCCACCATCGCCGATCCTACGAGTGACGACGACACCACCGGGTCCGACGGCTCCGGATCGGATGGGGCGACAGGCGACTCCGACGCCACGGCAACGACCCTCACCACCCAGCCCGAGGCGGCTGCGGAGCAACCGGAGAGCGAGATCCCACTCGGCGGCGTACCGCTCAGTCTCAACCGCATAGGTCCGATCGAGATCGGCATGACGGTGGTCGAGGCCGGTCGAGCCCTGGGCGATCCCGAGGCGTTGATCGTCGACATCAATCCCGACATCAGCGCCGAGTGCGGCTATGCCGTGCTACGGGACGACGTCAACAGCCCCCGGTTCATGGTGATCGCTCCGCCGGACACCGATCCCCGGGAGGGGGTTATCGCCCGGATCGAGCTGGTGGAAGGCTTGACCACGATTGGCGGTATCGGCATCGGCGACTCCGTTGAGGAGATGCGGGCCGCCTACGACGGGGAACTCGACTTCATGGCCGAGGAATCGAGCGGAGGCGTCTACGTGTACGGTCCGACCGACTTCAACGAAGGGACACAGTATCGCATCGTGTTCGAGGCCATCAACGACGAGATCGTCTCGATCCGCAGTGGTCGATTCCCCGAGGTCGGCTACATCGAGGGCTGCCTGTAGCAGGTACTCACTGGAGCCATCCGAAGGGCAAAAGAGAAGAGAGCCGGGACCTGAGGGGCAGGTCCCGGCTCTTTGTCGCTGATCCGTATCGGTCGGCTGCATGGGAGCATTCGGCTACCGCTGGATCGAACGAACGCCGTGACCCGAATCGACGGAGAAGAGAGCGGCTTCTCTCGGCGAGGAGAAGGTCGATGACGGGCGACGCAGAAGATCTACGAGCCAGTTCGCCCGCCGTGGGCGGGCGGTCACCGTGGTTGCGTCGGCTGGCGTCAGTGACCGGTCCAGAACGAGCGCCGTGCTCGGTTCGTCGACGTGGGTACGGGTGGGGGCTTCGAGGTTTTCGGTTCGTGGTGAGGGGGTCAGAGTTGAAGTCATGTGATCATCATCGCTTGAAACGATGCATGACACAACCGACATGAGTTTCTACTTTCCATTCGTTTTTGTCATGATTCTGCGCTAGTATCGAATCATGCCGGCACTCCAACTCGACCTCGAATCGATACGCACCCTCATCGCCGTCGTCGACCACGAGGGAATGACGAATGCAGCCCGCCACCTGAACCTCAGCCAGTCGGCCGTCAGCCACAAGATCAAGCGTCTGGAGGAGAAGGTGGGACGGCCGCTGTTGATCCGCGACGGCCACGACATCCGGCCGAACCGCGACGGTACGGCGCTCATCGAGGACGGGCGGGCGATGCTCGAACTCCATGATCGAGCGGCCGCTCGACTGGTCTACGACGAGCTGTCGGGCACGGTTCGGATCGGCGCCAATCAGGATTTCTACGCCGAGAATCTCACCGCCATCCTCGGCCGGTTCAGCCGCGTGTACCCCGACGCCATCGTGCAGTTCGCGTTCGCGTCCACCGAGGTCCTGACCGGCCAGATCGATCGGGGCGAGATCGATCTCGCCATCATCCAGGTGACCGACGAGCAGCTTCGCCCCGACGACGTCATCCTCTGGACCGATCAGATGTGCTGGGTCACCTCCAGCCAGTGGGATCACCCGAAAGCACCCGTCCCCCTTGTCAGCTTCGGCGAGGACTGCTTCTACCAGATGACCGGACGACCCCAGCTCCGCGATGCCGGGCTCGACTACTTCGTTTCGTTCTCCGGTGCGTCGACGTCGGCGATCGTGGCCGCGGTCGAGGCCGGTTTGGGAGTCGGCCTGGTGTTGAGCCAGTACCTGACCGACCGAATCGTCGAGTGGCACCCCCCGGTGGAACTGGAGCCCCTCCCCCGCATCCATCAGATCCTGCGCACGGTGCCGGGCGAGAATCCCGCTGTGAACCAGGCGCTCACCGAGCTGATAGCCCGCGAGCTCCGCTGACCGCTGCTCGAACGGCTCAGCCGAACGCCAGCTCCTCGCAACGGATGATCGCGCGGTCTACAGAATCAGCGTCATCGATCAGTACTGCGGTCAGCCACACCCCGTTCTGCACGATGAGTATGTCCACCGCTCGGCGCTCCACCTCGGTCCGATCCAGGTCGGGGCGGGATGCGGCCACCAACTCGGTCAGGCCGTCGAGATAACGCATCTGGGCCATGCGATTGATGTCGGCATAGGTCGGGTCGACGCCGGCCAGCGACCACAGCTGCAACCGAAGGCTCAGGTAGCCGGGATCGAGGTAGGAGGGATCGACCGACCGTCGGAGGCTCAGGCGCAGGTGCTCGACCGGGTCCACACCATCGGCTGCCGGTTCGACGAGGTCGAGATCCTGTTCACCGATGCGGCGAAGCGCGGCGCTGATCAGACCCGACTTGTTGGCGAAGTAGTAGCCGGCGAGACCACGGGCGACTCCGGCCTCGGCGGCCACCGCCCGGACGCTGACGCCGGCGACCCCGTTGCGGGCCAGAACCGCCAGGGTTGCGTCGAGGATGCGCTGATCGGCCGACGAGTGGTCGTCGGCTGCACGGTCGACTCCCGAGCCGGCGGTCCCGACCATGTCAGAACCTCATCTGCTGGATCTGGGCCGACAGTCCGCCGTCGAGCACCCAGAGCTGACCGGTGGCGTAGCGGGCCTCGTCGGAGACCAACCAGAACACGAGGTTGGCCATGTCGGTGGGCGTGCCGATGGTGCGCAGCGGGTGGACCCGTTCGGCTTCGGCCCGGGCCTCCGCCGGGTCGACGCCGTCGGGATAGAACTGTTCGAGCATGGGGGTGTCGATGTAGCCGGGGCAGATGGCGTTGACCCTGATGCTCTCGGGGCCGTGGTCACACGCCATCGCCCTGGTCAGCGCGTGGACGGCTCCCTTGGTGGCGCAGTAGGCGGCCAGCTTCGGGTCGGCGATGTAGCCGTCGTAGGAGCCGAAGTTGACGATTGCGGCGTGGTCCGACCGCCGCAGCATCGGCAATGCGTGCTTGCAGACGAGGAATGTGCCGGTGACGTTGACGGCGAAAATGCGGTTCCACTCGTCGAGCGTGGTGTCGTCGATCGATTTCTCGATCTCGATCCCGGCTGCGTTGACCACGATGTCGAGGCCGCCCTGTTCGGATTCAATCGAGTCGATGGCGGCGGCCACGGACTGCTCCGAAGTGACGTCCAACCGCAGAAAGGCACCGGGTGCGTCGCCGTCGCCACCGAGCGATCCGCCATCACCGAGATCACCGGCGTAGACGACCGCCCCCTCCTCCACGAGTCGGCGACAGACGGCTCGGCCGGCTCCGCCGCGGCCTCCGGTGACGAGGGCGACCCGCCCGTCAAGGGCCCCGCTCACCGGTTCTCACCCCTCCCGTAGGCATCGAGAACCAACCCGTGGAAGTGGTGGAGGGCGTGTTCGGACAATCCCGACCCCGACGGGTCGTTGACGATGCGGCCCTGGGTGAACGCCGGCGTGGACATGCCTCGCTGCACACTCTCGACCAGATTGATGTCCTCGACCTGAAGCACCTCGTCGAGGTACCGGATCGCCTCCTGTTCGGCCTCGTCGGGTTCGGCGGTCTCCAGGAAGAAGTCGTAGGTTTCGTGGGTGAGGTCGGGGCCGGCGGGAATGATCTTGAGCACGATGAAGTTGCCCCTCCCCGGGTAGCGCATCATGGCCGTGTTGGGCCACAGCCACCACACGGCGTGGTCGGTAACCGTCGCCTCCGACACGTCGTAGGCCGAGTTGTTCGACTTGCCCGCCTCGGCCATGTGGCTCGAGTAGATGCCGTGGGTCGTGACGGTGTAGGTGTCCATGTCGACCAGCGACACGAAGTCCTTGTGGGCGATATGGCAGTGGTAGCACTCCAGGAAGTTGTCGACGACGTTCTTCCAGTTCGACCGGATGGTGTAGGTGAGCCGGTGGGCGAACGTGAGGTCGGCGACATCCCGTGCCCAGTGTGCGATCTCGGTGCCGAGGTCACCGGTGGCGGCTTCCATGGGCTCGGCGTCGGGATCGAGGTTGACGAAGACGAACCCGGCGAACTCGGTCACCTGGACGGGTTCGAGGCAGACGGAGCCGGGGTCGAAGTCGATCAGGTTCGACGTGTGGCGGGCGGCGGTCAGGCGGCCCGACAGATCGTAGGTCCACGCATGGTAGGGGCAGACGAGACTGCGGAGCCGCCCCTCCCCCGCGACCAGCTCATGGGCTCGATGCCTGCAGACGTTGTAGAAGGCACCCAGCTCGCCGTCACCGTCCCGCACGACGACGATCGGCATCCCGGCGATGGTGTCGGCGACATAGCATCCCGGGTCCCGCAGCTTCTCGCCGTGACAGATCCACTGCCAGGTCCGCAGGATGATCTGCGCCTGGTCGACCGCGAACCAGCGATCGAGGGTGTAGGCGTCGGCGTGGAGTGACAGCGACCGCCCCGGTTCGTGATGCCATCCACGACCGATGGCCGGATGTGACGACGACATGGTCCCACCGTAGAGCCGATTTGGACGACTGTCCAAACTTTGGCGGATCCGGCCAGGCAAGCTACGTTGGGAACACCACGGTCGATCGGGGTCGATTGTTGGCTCGAGAACCGAGGCCGGTTCTCCTCAGCCGGACGCGGCTCGACGCCGCCGACGAACTGTGAGACCCTGATGTCAGTATCCGAAGCCGACCGCAACATGGTCTATCAAGCATTCGCCGATCGGTTGACCCAACCGGTCGCCGAGATCGTCATGGAGCTACTCTTCACCCAACCGACCGGCGAACTCGTCACCCAGGCCGATCTGCACGCCAACACCAGTCTTCTGCGCGGGGAAATCGCCGAACTGAGGGCCGAACTACGGGGCGAGATGGCCGAACTGAGGGCCGAACTACGGGGCGAGATCGCCGAACTACGGGGCGAGATCGCGGAACTCCGCGGCGAGATGACCAACCTCCGCGGCGAACTCAAAGCCGACATCGGAAACCTCTACCGATGGGGGGCCGGCGTCATGGTGGCCAACGGCATCGCGGTGGTCACGGCCCTCATCACCTAACCCGCTCTGCTGCGGACCGTTCTGCGCAGGCGAGACAGGAGCGGCTCCGTCTGGGTTGCCGATTTCGGGCGCGATAACCTTGTCAGTGTGATCGGTCGCGATCAACCGGTGGTGCCGCCGTCCTCGTCGTGGGAGTTCCCTCCACTCGACAGTCTGTCGCCGGGCGAAGACTTCATCGCCGTCGGAGCCGACCTCGAGCCGGGAACACTGCTCGGCGCATACGCCAGGGGCTTCTTTCCGATGCCTGTCGACCGCAAGCACATCGGCTGGTTCAGCCCCGATCCGCGCGGCATCATCCGTCCCGGCGATCTGAAGATCTCCCGCTCACTGCGCCGCTCGGTGCGCCGCTACACGGTGACGGTCAATGAAGCGTTCGATCAGGTCATCGCCGCCTGTGCCGATCCGGCCCGGCCGATGGGCTGGATCGATCAGCGAATCCGTCGGGCCTACACCCGTCTCCACCGGCTGGGCTGGGTCCACTCGGTCGAGGTCTGGGATGACAAGGGCCTCGCCGGCGGCCTCTACGGCGTCGGCATCGCCGGGCTGTTCGCCGGCGAGTCGATGTTCCACCGCCGCACCGATGCATCGAAAGTGGCACTGGTTCACCTGGTTGACCTTTTGGGGACGGGGTCTGCCACCATTGTCGACGTGCAGTGGTCGACCCCCCATTTAGAGTCGCTGGGAGCCACGACGGTCACCCGCGATCGCTACCAGGAACTCATCGCCGACGCTCTCGATCAGGGCGGGCCGCTTCCGTGCCACCCGTCGACGGTCCCGGAGCGACGTTTCCGTGAGCACCGGTAACGGCGAGACCCGGTCCGAACCCAGGCCGAGGGACCGCCCCTGGATGATGCGGACCTATTCCGGTCATTCGACGGCAGCCGCCTCGAACGAGCTCTACCGCACGAATCTGGCCAAGGGCCAGACCGGTCTCTCGATCGCCTTCGACCTGCCCACCCAGACCGGCTACAACCCCGACCACCCGCTCGCCCGGGGCGAGGTCGGCAAGGTCGGGGTCCCGGTCGTGCACAACGGGCACATGGCCACGTTGCTCGACGGCATCCCCGTCGGGCGGATGAACACCTCGATGACGATCAATGCCCCGGCATCGTGGATGCTCGCCCTCTATGTCGTGAACGCGACCCGTGAGGGCGTGGCGTCCGAGGAGCTGAGGGGAACGACCCAGAACGACATCGTGAAGGAGTACCTCAGCCGCGGCACCTACATCTTCGGCCCCGAAGCGTCGCGGCGGCTCGTGGTCGACATGTTCGCCTACTGCTCGCGTCATCTCCCCAAGTGGAATCCGATGAACGTGTGCTCCTACCACCTGCAGGAGGCGGGGGCCACGCCGACGCAGGAGATCGCGTTCGCCCTGGCCAACGCCATCGACGTGCTCGACGCCATTCGCGATTCGGGCCAGGTCGAAGCCGAACGTTTCCCGGCGGTGGTGGCCTCGATGTCGTTCTTCGTGAACGCCGGGATCCGCTTCGTGACCGAGGTCTGCAAGATGCGGGCCTTCACCCGGATGTGGGATCGGATCTGCGCCGAGCGCTACGGCATTGCCGATCCAAGGGCCCGCCGGTTCCGCTACGGGGTGCAGGTCAACTCGCTGGGTCTGACGGAGACGCAGCCGGAGAACAACCTGCAGCGCATCGTGCTCGAAGCGCTCGGGGTCACCCTGTCCCGTGACGCCAGGGCCCGCTCCATCCAGCTGCCGGCGTGGAACGAAGCGCTCGGGTTGCCCCGACCGTGGGATCAGCAATGGTCGCTCCGCATCCAGCAGGTACTGGCCCACGAGACCGATCTCCTCGACCACGACGACATCTTCAACGGGTCCCATGTGATCGAGGCCCGCACCGACGAGCTGATCGACGCGGCCCAGGCGGAACTCGATGAGGTCCTGGCGCTCGGTGGCGCGTTCGGGGCCATCGAGGAGCTCAAGTCGCGGCTGGTGCGATCGAACGCCGAACGGGTTCGCCGGATCGAGGCCGGTGATCAGGTGGTGGTGGGGGTCAACGACTTCGTCGAGTCGGCGCCGTCGGAGCTGCACGATCCCGGGGCCGACGAGGGCGGATCGATCCTACGGGTCGATCCCCGGGTTGGCGTGGAGATGGTGGCGGATCTGGAACGGTGGATGGCGGAGCGGGACGACGATGCCGTCGCCCGGGCCCTCGACATCCTGGCCGCGACGGCGTCCAGAGGCGATCATTCCACGGCGGCAAACATCATGGCTCCGACCCTGGCGTTGGCCGAGGCGGGGGGCACCACCGGCGAGTGGGCCGCGTGTCTGCGCGAGGTGTTCGGCGAGTACCGCGGGCCGACGGGTGTGCAGGGAGCGGTCGGCGCGACGATCGAGTCGGCGTCGCTGCGTGCGGTGTCGCAGCGGGTACGGCGGGCGCCTGACGGTCCGCCCCGCCTGCTTGTTGCGAAACCGGGCCTCGACGGACACTCCAACGGCGCCGAACAAATCGCGGTCGCCGCGCGAGACGGGGGTATGGAGGTCATCTACGAGGGGATCAGGGTCACACCGTCCCGCATCGCCGACGTGGCTCGTGATGAGGACGTCGACATCGTCGGTCTGTCGATCCTTTCGGGCAGCCACCTCGAACTCATCCCCGAAACCGTGGCCGCACTACGAGCGGAGGGAGTCGACGCCCCGGTCGTCGTCGGCGGCATCATCCCCGTCGACGACCGGGCGGTCCTGATTGATGCCGGCGTCGCCAGAGTGTTCACGCCGAAGGACTACCGGCTGGCCGAGATCGTGACAGACATGGTCGATCTGGCGCTGGCCCACCGCGGTGTCGGCGACCGGGCCGGCACCACCGACGACACCGCCGCTGACGACGCCCGCTGACCGATCGGAGCCATCCGTGCGCCCCAGGCCCCGGAACGGAGGCCTGGAGCGCACAGAACGCCTCGGAAGTGCGCTTTGGGTGCGGCCTCAGCGCCTAGACTTCAACTTCAGTCGGCAGGTTTACGGCCGATGGATAGACAGAGCCTCCTCAACGGTCGTGGCGTCCACGACCGTCCGCTGCAAAGGGACCCGTCAGAGTTGCGAGATCTACCGTGAGCACAAAGACCGCCCTGCCGGGCATCGCTGCCGGTGTTCTGGGGTTGGCCGCCGGGATGATCGGCCTCGGGATGAACGCGCCCAGCTTCGGGGCGGTCGCCGGCGTTCTGGCCTTGGCGGCGGGAGTCGCCGGGCTGCGTATCGCCCAGCAGCTCGAAGAGCAGGCGGCGGTTCAGTCCCTGGTGGAGGACGAGCTGCGCAGCGTTCGCCAGGAGGCCAACGAGACCGAGTCCCGCCTTCGGGAGGAACTGGCCGCGACGTCAACCGACGTCAATAACGACTACGACGTCGACGACGACGACGACAGCGATCCCCTGATCGACAAGTCGACGGGGTTGTTCAGCGAGAACTTCTTCCTCGTTGCCCTCGACTCACGTATCGCCGCCGCCCGTCGCCATCTGCGGCCGGTCGCCATCGTCATCCTCCAGGTCGTCGAAGGTCTGCCTGCCGAGGATCCGGTCCCCACCCAGGCCGACATCGTCACCGAGGCCATCAAGGCCACGCTACGAGAGGCCGACACCGCCTGCCGTCTGCGCAACGGCGATTTCGCCCTCCTGCTGGAGGACACGCCGGAGAACGGCGCCATCTGGACGGTCGAACGGATCCGCCGGTACCTGGCCGATCGAACCGCAGACCTCACCCTGTGGGCCGGGGTCGCCTGCTATCCGGCGCACGCCTTCGGCCCGACCGAGGTTCTGGAGGCCGCCGATTCCGCCCTCGAAGCAGCCCGGGAGTGGCGTCAGGACCGCATCGAAGTGGCGATGGTCGCCCAGGACTGAGTGCGACGGCACATCGGGTGGGAACCACCACCCCACGAGCTCTAGCGCGTCTACGACCCCCAAACGGGTCGTAGAGCCACAAAAGCTCAATCGGGGTAGGTCCAATCCGGCCGCTTGTGTCGGTGCCGTTCGGCCAGCACGAAACGGTCGTCGACAAGGTCGACGATCGGTGCGATGAGCAGGTCCCGGTGGGTACCGACGATGCCGTCGCGCACATCGGCGAGGAGGCTGCCGACAACCCGCTGTTCCTGTGTCGGCAGGTAGCAACGAGCGGCGTCGTTCACGGTGTTCAGCCGGGCCGACAACACCCCGAGGTCGACCCGACGGGTTCCGGAGGCCTCGTCGAGCAAGGAGGTGACATGCTCGCAGCCGAGCTTGCAGGCCGGGCACTGGCCACATGATTCGATCCAGAGGAACCGCGACACCGCGTGGGCCAGTTCGATGGGATCGGTCCGGTCGTCGAACACGATGAAGCCGCCGGTTCCCAACCCGGCGCCGACGGCCGACAGCGCCTCGTGGGACGCCGGAGTGTGTAGCCGATCGCCTCGTAGCACCGGGTTGGACACGCCCGACAGCAGGTAGCGCACGGAGCGACCGTCGGCCACGCCACCGCCCAGCGCCTCGACGATCTCACCGATCGGGGTGCCCATCTCGAACTCACCGACGCCATGCCGGTTGGTGTCACCCGAGATCGTGCACAACAACGTGCCGGGGGACTCGGCGGTTCCTATCGACCGGAACCAGTCACCGCCACGGGTGGCGATGTGGGCGACGTTGGCCAGCGTCTCGATGTTGTTCACCAGGGTCGGGTTGGAGCCCTCGTCGCGCCGTTCGAGGCTTCGGCCGGCCGACCAACCCATCTGGGGGCTCGTGGTGAACAGGCCGTACACATAGGGAGGGAACTGCCGGGGCAACGGATCCTCGCCCTCGATCACCTCGAGTAGCGCCTTCTCCTCGCCGAACAGGTATTCCTCGGGACCGCCGACTATCGAGACCTCCACATCGTGCCACCATCCCGCCTCCGCCGTCTCGATGAGAGCCGACGAGAGCCGCTCGATCTCGGCGGAGAAGGAGGACTTGACGGCCACGTAGGCTCGTCGAGCGCCCATCACGGCCGCCGAGATGGCCAATCCTTCGAGCATGGAGTAGGGGCTGTGGCGAAGCAGGAATCGATCCTTGAAGGTGCCCGGCTCGCCTTCGGCACCGTTGGCGACGACGAACCGTTCGCCCACCGACGGTCCGCCGGCCAGAATGGAACGCCACTTCAGACCGGTCGGGAAGCCGGCGCCACCCCGACCTCGCAGACCCGAGGTCTCCAGCTCGTCGACGACGTGTGCCGGACCGAGATCGGACAGCACCGTCAACCCGGCACCGCCACCCCCGCCCTCGTAGGCGGCGAGCGTGTCGACAGGCTGCTCGGACAAGAGAACCCTGCGAATAGGTTCCACCTCCGGTGGGATGTTGAGACGGTTGCCTCACCGACCATACCGTGAAGTTCACGACCGACACCAACGTCGACCCAACCACGGTCGGAGGGCCCATGACCACGTCCGCGAATCACGACGACCTCGACCCGGTGCTCTACGGACCGAACACCGAGCTGGCCATCCGTAACTTCCCGATCTCGGGTGAGCCGATGCCGCGCCCGATCCTGATCGCTCTCGCCCGTATCAAAGCGGCGGCCGCGGCGGCAAACGTCGAGTCCGCCTCGGGCACCGGCGTGACCGAAGGGATGGCGGCGGCGATCGACGAGGCGGCCGGGCAGATCATCGACGGCCGGTGGACCGATCAGTTTCCCGTCGACGTGTTCCAGACCGGCTCCGGCACCTCGACCAACATGAACATGAACGAAGTGCTGGCGACCCTGGCCGAGCGGGTCTTGCAGCAACCGGTGCATCCGAACGATCACGTCAACGCGTCCCAATCGTCGAACGACACGATTCCCACCGCAATTCGGATCGCCGCCATGTCCGAACTCGTCGACAACCTCCTGCCGGCTCTTGGGACGCTCACCGAGGTACTCGGGAACGCCGCCCGGCGATTCGACTCGGTGGTCAAGGCGGGTCGAACGCATCTGATGGACGCCACACCGATCATGCTGGGCGACGAGTTCGGTGGCTACCGCCACGCCATGGCGGAGGCCGCCGAGCGGCTGACCGAGACCCTGCCCAGGCTCGGCGCTCTGCCGCTCGGGGGAACGGCGACCGGCAGCGGGCTCAACGCCCCGCCAGGCTATGCGGAGCGGGCGATCGGGATTCTCGCCGAGCGAACCGGCCTTCCTCTCACCGAGGCCGGAAACCACTTTGCGGCCCAGGGCAACCAGGACGCCCTCGTCGAACTGTCCGCTCAGCTACGGGGGCTCGCCGTTGCGTTGTTCAAGATCGCCAACGACGTCCGGTGGCTCGGCAGCGGGCCCCGCACGGGCTTGGGCGAGCTGGTCCTCCCCGAGCTGCAGCCGGGGTCGTCGATCATGCCGGGGAAGACGAATCCGGTCATCTGCGAGGTGGTGCTGCAGGTCTGTGCCCAGGTGTTCGGCAACGACACAGCCGTGGCCTTCGCGGGATCCCAGGGCAACCTCGAGCTCAACGTGTTCCTCCCGTTGATCGGCCGTAACCTGCTCGAGTCGTTGCACCTGCTCACCTCGGCGACCACGGCGTTCGCCGAGCTGTGCGTCGACCTCTCCGCCGACGAGGCACAGTGTCGGGCCCACGCCGAACGCACCCTGGCCGGTGCGGCCCGCCTCAATCTCGAGGTCGGCTACGACCGGGCCGTGGCCATCGTCGAAAAGGCGCATCGCTCCGGGCGGACGGTCCTCGACGTCGTCATCGAGGACGGAGTGCTCGACGAGGACCAGGCGCGCCAAGTTCTCGATCCGACGCATCTGGCCCGGCCACCTGGCTGACGCGGCTGCGGCGACCGTCGGGCGCGTTTCAGCCGTCGTCGAGCGTGAGATCTTCGAGCACCGACACGTCCTCCGCGGTGGCGTTCGGTCCGTAGCCGAGGGTGAGCACTCCGGCCGCGTCGCAGTTCGGGCACCGGGCCTCGATCAGCACCATCATGTCGGCCGCGTCACTCGCCCCCTCCAGCCGATGGTGGCGGATCGAATCGATGGCTGCGGCCGGACTTCTGGCCTCACATGCTTCGCATTCCACCTGACCGCCGACCCGGGCGATGAGCTGGGTGTCGAATCCGTTGTCGGCCGCGCGCTTCAACACGTCGACAAGTGTGTCCGCACCGGTCGCAGCCGGACCAGGGTCGCCGGAGCTCGGGTTGTTTGTCGTCATGATGAGGCCTTTCGTCGGTCGACATGTGCCTGCTCGAACACTACCCACATCGCCGTTCAGCAAATCGAGATTCGATGGCGTCGTCCTGCACGAATCTGCCATCGATTCGCCGGTAGCCTGAAGGGCGCGGCTTCGATCCGCACTACTCCATGACCTCCCTCGCCTCACCCGACCGACGCTCCCCCGTCATCGAGCCCGTCATCGAGCGCCCTGTCACCGGGCAGATTGCCAGTCTCGGCTTGGCCGTGCTGGGATTGTTGGTCACGCACGAGACCGCCTACGCGGTGCTCGCATGGCTCGCTCCCTTCCAGGGCGGAGGCGGCCTGGTCGACCACGGCCACCAGAATCTGCTGATGGCCACAGCCGGGCCGCTGGCGTTGTGGGCGACTGCCGCGTTCGTCATTCGTCAGGTGCGCCGGATGGAAGTTGTGTCCACCTGGGGCCCGCAGCGGCTGTCGATCGCCATCGGCAGCTTCTATCTGGTCCAGGAGTCGCTCGAGATTCTCGCTGCGGGTCCGGGTGGGCCGGGCCTCGCCGCGTTCATCGAGAACCGGGCGATCCTGATCGGTCTCGTACTGACGCCGCTGATCGCACGGATCCTCCTGCGAATGCTCGCCCAGGCCGAGGAGCTGCTCGCGGCCTGGCTTCTCAAATCAGGACCTGCTTTGATTCGGGCGGGCGAAACCCGACCGAAGCCGTTGGTACTCCCGATCGCCACCGGAATCCGACACGCCCCCGGCGATCCGCGCGGGCCACCCCATCGAGACGTTACGAACCTCACCGTCATCCGCTCGTAGCTCTCGAAAGGAACAACCATGTACCGACACCTACGGGTGTCGGCGGTCACGACCTCTGTCGTCTCCGCTGCCGCCCTGGCCCTCGGCCTCCTCTTCGCCGCGTGCGGCGACGGAGAGGTGGAAACCGCAACGGAATCCGAGGACGGAACCCACGAACACGCCAACGACACCGAACACTCCGGGCACGGCGACCACGCTCTCCTCGAGGTGGCCGACGGCGATCCCGTGCCCACCGTCGAGATCGAGGCCGAACCCGACCCGGTCTCCGGAGTCAACGTCCACGTCGACGTGACGAACTTCGACGTCGCCCCCGAGAACGCCTCCACCGAGGCGGTGAACGGCGAAGGCCACTTTCACGCCTACGTCGACGGGGAGAAGGTGGCCCGTTTCTACAACCAGTCGATCCACCTCTCGTTACCGGAGGGCGACCACACGGTGATGGTGGAACTCAGCGCCAACGACCATTCGACCTATGCGCTCGACGGTGAACCGATCGCCGCGCACGCGAAGGTGACGGTTCCCGCCTCCGATGGGGAGCACCCGCATCACGAACCGGTGCAGGCCGCCGACCCGGCGCCGTCGGTCGATCTCGACGTCTCACCGGACCCCAAGTCCGGGTGGAATGTGCACGCTGCCGTCGCCAACCTGACGATCGCACCACGCTCGGCCGGCCGCGACAACGTCGACGGGGAAGGCCACCTCCACCTCTACGTCGACGGCGTGAAGGTGACCCGCCTCTACGGCGAGTGGTGGCATCTCGATCCGCTGCCAGCGGGTGAACACGAGATAACCGTGGAGGTGACGGCCAACAACCACGCCCCGTATGTGGTCGACGGTGAACCGGTGAGCGCCTCGGTCACGATCGAGGAGACCGAGGATCGGGCCGCCGGTGCGGCGGCCGAAGCCGACACGGTGATCGAGGTGTCCGTGATCGACGGTGAGGTGCAGCGAGACGAAACCCGCTTCGTCGTCGACGAGGGCTCGACGGTCGGCCTGATCGTGACGAGCGACGAGTCCGATCTGGTCCATGTGCACGGTTATGACATCCTGACGGCTGTCGGGCCGGACGCCCCCGCCGACGTCGTGTTCACGGCCGACTCGTCCGGCGTGTTCGAGGTCGAACTCGAGGGCGCAGGGCTGTTCCTGTTCGACCTTCAGATCGGCTGACACCGTGCTTGCCGTCATCGCCCACGGCGTCGGCGCCCGTGGCGACCTGCCGCTGCCGTTGCCGTTCTTCGTGTGGGCGCTCGGACTGGCGCTGGCGCTGTCATTTGCGGCTCTGGTCGTGTTGTGGCCCGAGCCGAAGCTGCGCCGCCTGTCCGGCGGGCGGCCGCTGTTCCGACCGGCCCGTGCCCTGACCGGCGCCGTCGCCGCGCTCGGTCTTGCGCTGTACGTGCTGAGTCTGACCGCCGGCTGGATAGGTGAGAACATCGTCGTCGACAACATCCTCCCGGTGACCCTGTATGTGACGGTGTGGGTCGGCGGAGCCGTGGCGGCCGGGCTCGTCGGCGATGTGTGGGCCGTGCTCAACCCGTTCCGGCCGATCGCGGCCGCCGCCGATCGTCGTTCCCCGACCGAGGTGGCCGACCGACCACCCCCGGACTGGGGCCTGTGGCCCGCCACCGTCGGGATCATCATCTTCCTGTTCTATGAGCTGTCGCACCCGACGGGCTCCGAGCCACGCACACTGGCGGTTCTGCTCACCACCCACCTGATCGGCGTCATCGTCGCGGCCGCGGCCTGGGGCCGCCGGTGGGTGGTCGAGAACGAACCGTTCACCGCCGTGTTCCGGCTGCTCGGAGCGATGGGCCCGGTGTTCGGCGACGGGGAGCGGCTTCGGCTGCGAGCGCCACTGAGCGGACTGTCGGCGATGCCGGTGCGGCCCGGCACCGCGGCCCTGCTGCTCACGGTCATCGGCGGCACATCGTTCGACGGCTTCAGCGAGAGTTCGATCGGCCGGGACATCTTCGCCGATCTCGGCGGCTGGACGTTCTCGGTCGCCGAGTTCGCCGGTCTGATCCTGTCGATCCTGATCGTGTCCGGGCTCTACGGCTACGGGGTGTGGTGGACCGCCCGCGTGACCGACCTCGATCGGGTCGAGGCCGCTCGGGCGTTCGCCCCCTCACTCGTCCCCATCGCGTTCGGTTACACGATGGCCCACTACTTCCAGCTCCTCGTCGACAACTTGCAGGCCTTCGTGTTCCGGCTGGCCGATCCGTTCGGCTGGGGCTGGAACATCGCCGGCCTGGCCGACAACCTCATCTGGCAGATCGACCCCGACGTCACGGCGTGGGTTCAGGTGGCCGCCATGCTGGCCGGGCACGTCGGAGCCGTCGTCGTGGCCCACGACATCGCCGTCGACCGGTTCCCCGCACGCGTCGCCACAAGAAGCCAGCTGGCGATGGTGTTCGTGATGATCGCCTACAGCGCGCTGGGGCTCTGGCTGCTGCTGACGGCGTAGACCACGAAGTTGTCGACGTAGTGGCGGACACTGCCGTCGAAGGTTCCGCCACAGGTGATCAGCCTGAGTTCCGGCACCGGTTGGCCGAATCCGAACACCTCGTCGGGGAGGTTCGTCTTCGGGTACTGACCGCTGTCGGCGACGACGAAGCTGCGCTGCTCACCGTCGGCCGCGGTCACCGTGATCTCGTCACCGGGTTCGAGGAGGCTGAGCCGGGCGAACACCGCCGGGCCGTCGACGGAGTCGACGTGACCGGCGATCACGGCCGGTCCGATCTCGCCGGGCAGCCGGGTCTGGGTGTACCAGCCGGTGTCGGCGAAGTCCTCGGGAACCTCGGGTTCGGCCCCTCGAAGGTCGAGGTCGATGATCGTGGCGTCGACATCGATGGCCGGGATCTCGATACGGGCGGGGACGATCCCGGTCGGGAACTCGGCCGGTGGCAGGCCACCGTCGGTCGCCAGTGTGCCGTCGGTGCCGGCCTCGGTGTCGGAGTCCGGTGCGGTGGTGGTCGTGGTCGTTGGCGTGGTGGGTGGTGACCGGAGCGGACTCGGTTTCCGCCGCCGCCTGGCCGGTCGAGACGGAGGTGCCGGAGCCGGCGCAGCCGCTCGCCAGCAGTATGAACGCCGCGACGAGGAGCGTGAGGCCGAGACGGTGAGAGCGTCGGGATGATTGTGCGAACCGGGAGGTC
>CBDCGP010000021.1:0-180052 GCA_965216655.1 Acidimicrobiales bacterium | reverse complement strand
CCGACATCGACTCGAACACCCGGGGATGCTGGAGTGCCATCGACACGCCCCGCCGCCGAACCACGTGGGTGGGCAGGTCGGCGATCTCCGACCCGAGGAAACGAATGCTCCCCCGAGTGGCCGGCTGCATGCAGCTGATCGCCTTGAGCAGGGTGCTCTTACCGCCCCGTTGGGGCCGACGAGGGCGACGATCTCACCCTCGTCGACCCGCAGATCGACACCGTCGACCGCCGGAAGGCCACCGAAATGCTTCTCGACGCCGGCAATTTCGAGGACAGCGGTCATCAGGTGTTGTCGGTCACGGGGTCGGGATCACGCCTACGAACCGGGGTTGTAGGGCTCGAGCACGTCGGAGGTGACGAGCTCCTCGAGCCACCAGTCGCCGGCTTCGTTGAGCCCCTCGGGTGCCGGACCTTCGGTCACGCCGACGAGCACCATCTGGGCCTGGGCCAGCTCGCCCCACTCGGTCCAGGCCAGTGGGTAGGCCATACCCGGGCGAATCGATAGCTTTGGCCGTGCAAGTACTCGGCCATGGCCGCGGGGTCATCGTTGCAACATTGGCCACGGCATCGGCCACAGCCGTTGACCACGCCATACATGGCCACGGCGTCGTCTTCCATGAAACCAAGGCCGGTGTCGGCCACGTAGCGGGTGGCCAGTTCGGCGTAGTCGTCGCTGAAGTAGTCGGCGCAGCTCTGATCGGCATAGCGACCGATTGCGGTATCACCAGCCGCCTCGAGCACCGCGGTCATGCGATGAGCTCGGGGCCAGCCACATTCGGACGTTGAGTCCGAGATCGGAGGCTTGGGCCAGGATCGGGACCGGAAGCCCGGAGGGTGACCGGTGGCCAGTATGAAGCTCGGGACCGAATTCGTCAAGACTGCGGAGATAGGTGGTGAAGTCTTGCTCGGTGAACCGGGGCAATCTCGGACTGCAACTCGATGCCGGCCTCACCGAACGCACCGGCTCGGAGGCGGTCAGGAACGACTGACCCCAGGCGTAGTCGGCGATGACCTGTCCGACTTTGGTGAAGCCCTCGTCCTGGGAGTACTGGGCCCAGGGTCCGGCCAGCATCGGACCGGCCGGCAGGCAGGTGCGGAACGTGTGGCGGCTGTCCGCCGTGAGCAGGGCGTCGGATCCGGCTTTCGACAGGAACAGCGGAACCTGGTTCTCCTCGGCCAGACCCACGGTGGCCCCACCGACGCCGCTCGAGATCGTGCCTGCGATGGCGACCACGCCCTCCTCGACGAGGCGCTCGAACTGTACGGCGCCCTCCTCGGCGTCGGACTGATCATCGGCCACGATGATCTCGATCATCCGGCCGTCGACACCACCGTCGGCGTTGATCTCATCGGCCGCCATCTTCATCCCGGCCTCCACGTGGAGGCCCCATGACGTGAACGGGCCGGTCAACGATGTCAACGCCCCGATCTTGATCGGCTCGCCGGACGCCGGTTCGTCACCCGTCTCCTCGGCGTCGTCATCAGTGTCCTCTTCGGCCGCGGCGTCCTCGTCCGCTTCGGGGCCTCGCCGTCTTCTTCGGCTGTTTCGGCCGCCGTATCCTCGGTTGATTCGGTGTCTTCGGCCGCGTCGTCCCCGTCGCCGCACGCGCTGAGAATCAACGCGAATGCCGCGAGCAGGGCAATCCAGACCGAACCTCTCCCTGGTTTCATTGTCGTTCCTTTGTTGTTGTCGTTTGAGGCCCGGACCCGACCCCTGTCCGCCTGACATGGGGCCGCCGCCTCCAGGCCACTCACCCGGGATGATAGACGACAATTCCGCTCGGGACGCATCCAATACGCCGGCCGGGACAACCGGTCAACGGGTCAACCGGCCACCGGGCCGGCGGTCGCGACCAGCCGCACCGCTCGACGCAAGGAGATCACCGGCAGCCACTCGAGTTGGGTCCGGTCAACCGTGTAGTCGCCGAGTGCGTCGATCAGAGCCGGTAGGGCAACCTGCAGTTCGAGGCGGGCCAGGGCGGCGCCGACACAGTGGTGGATGCCGTGGCCGAACGAGATGGGTTGGGGATCTGGTCGATCCAGGCGCAGCTCGTGGGCATCGGGGAACCGCCGCTGGTCGCGGTTTGCCATACCCAGCAGAATGACGAGCAGGTCGCCCTTGGCGATCCGTCGCCCACCGAGTTCGACGGCCTCGAGCGCATTGCGGCCGATGGTTGTCACGGGGGTGTCGTAGCGAAGCAGTTCCTCGACGGCGTTGACGGTGAGGCCGGGATCGGCGCGCCAGCGGTCGCGCTGGTCGGGATGGAACGCCAGGTTGATCAGGCTGTTGCCTATCGCCCCGGTCGTGGTTTCATGACCGGCCAACAGCAGCAGCGACACGGTGGAGACGAGTTCGGGCTCCGAAAGCCGATCCCCGTCGTCGGTCTCGCTGACGAGTACCGACATCAGGTCGTCGGTCGGATTGCGCCGCCGTTGCTCGGCCGCGGCGAGGATCAGGTCCCGAAGTTGAGCGAACCGTGCGTTGATGCGATCCGGGTCGAAGCCCCGGATCGGGTCGATCACCTGGGCGAGGTCGTCGCTGATCGCCTTCACCTCCGGCCACTGATCCTCGGGGATCCCGACGATGTCGCCGATCACGTTGACCGGCAGCGGCGCCGCGAATCGGGACATCATCTCGATGGGCCGACGGTTGTCGATATCGTCGCGCATCTCGGCGATCAGTTCGCCGACCAGTGCCTCGACCCGCGGTCGTAGCCGCTCCATCCGGCCCGGCGTGAACCACCGGACGACGAGCCGGCGCAGCCTGGTGTGGTCGGGAGGATCGACGAAGAGCAACCAGGAGTTCAGATTCTCGAACGACAGGGCGTCGAGCTTCGTGTACGGATGGACGGCGGCCAGCATGTCGATTCGGCCTTCGACACCGAATGCCTTGGAGCGGAGAACTTCCTGAGCCTCGGCGTAGCCCATCACGAACCACTGGTTGAATGCTCGGTGGAAGGTCACGTATCCGTCGTCGAGATACCGCTCTGTCGAGGCGTACGGGTCGGCCACCCGGTCGGGAGCGAACGGATTTCCCCAGCGCATGCGGCCGAGGACCAGGTCGGCGACGCGGGGATGGGCGATCAGCTTCCGCATGAGGGGAAAGACGACGGATTCGACGCGCAGGGCCATGTCAGGTGACCGCGGCGGTGGATCCGCGGACGACGAGTTCCGGGGTGAGCATGACGGTGTCGGCCACCCGCTCGCTGCCGTCGATCCGGTTCAACACCAGCTCGGCGGCCAAGCGGCCGAGATCGTAGCCCGGGAGCCGAACGGTGGTGAGCGGCGGCGAGAGCTTGTCGGTCAACGGAACGTCGTTGTAGCCGACGATCGACACGTCGCGGGGGCAGCCGACCTCGGCTTGGCGGAGTCTGTCGATGGCGCCGATGGCGATGCTGTCGTTGTGGGCGAAGACCGCCGTGGGTCGCTCGCCATTGTTCTGCAGCAACCGTTCCGCCAGTTGCCGGCCCGCGTCGAAGGTCGGCAGACGCGCCGCCACTTCGACGTCGAGGCAGGTTGCGCCACCCCGCTCGGCGGCCTCCCGGAATCCGATGGCGCGGCCCTCGAACGACCAGATGTCCTCCGGACCCATGAGTTGTGCCAGCCGGGTGTGGCCCAGCGAGAGAAGGTGCTCGGCGGCAAGTCGCCCGCCTGCCGTGTCGTCGTGACCGATGGCCGGGATCCCACTGCCGGGCAGCTGGCGTACGGCGAGCACTGTGGGAACCTCGGCCGCAACCTGTTGCAGCAGTTCACGATCGCCGTAGCGGCCGGCGGTGATGATGATGCCGTCGACCCGTTGCGCCAGCATCTTGTCGCAGATCTGGGCCAGCTCCTCCGACGAGTCACGGCTCTCGGTCATGATCGGCAACAGGCCTCGACCGGCGAGGGCGTTGGCCACACCGCGAAGTACCGGCCCGATGAAGGGGTTGTTGAGGTCGGCGACGATGACCCCGATGATTCCCGTCCTGCCCCGGCGCAGAGCGGAGGCCTGCAGGTTGCCCCGATAGCCGAGTTTCCGAGCCGCCTCCTCGACACGACGCCGGGTGACGGGGCTCACCAGGGAGTTGCGATCGTCGCTCAGCGCCCTCGAAGCGGTCGATACGTTGACGCCCACATGCTCGGCCACGTCTTTGAGGGTCACTCGCCCCATGAGAAAATTATAGTACGGGTCTGCAATCGATTGCTAAGTACACCGTCCGGAAGAAATCTCGTCAGTACCAGCTGATGGGACAACCGACTTGACCATTGTTGCTCCGTCGGCGATATTTGTGGCCGGACAGCTACAATCGATTGCACCAGGATCTGCGGATCCGGGACGTGAGGGGCCAACATGATCGACGACATGCCGAGAGGTGCCCGATGAGTACAGACATCGATCCGGCCGAGCTTCTCGACTATTCGAAGCGCCCGGCCCGCATGCCGGACCCGCCCGACCCGGCCAACGACAACCTGGACATCAGCCTCGACGATCGACTCACGATCTACGAGTCACTGCAGGTGCTCCGCCAGATGGAGAAACGGGCCTACGACCTGTTCCTGCAGAACCTGGTCAAGGGAACCAGCCACCTCTCGTTGGGGATGGAGGCGATCAGCGCCGGGGTGGCGAAGGCCCAACGCCCGGATGACTACACCTTCGCCACCTATCGAGGCCATGCCCACACCATGTCGCGCGGGGCGCCGCTCGGCCCCGTGCTGGCCGAGCTTCTGGGCCGCGACAACGGCATTCTCAAGGGCAAGGGCGGCTCGATGCACCTGACCTCGGTCGAGAACAACATGATGGGCTCCTACGCCATCATCGGAGCCCAACTCTGTATCGCCAACGGAACGGCGTGGTCGGCCCAGCTGCGCGGAACCGATCAGGTGACCGTCGCCTTCTGCGGCGACGGTGCCACCAACATCGGTGCGTTCCATGAGGCCCTCAACATGGCCGCGGTGTGGAAACTGCCGGTCATCTTCGTGTGCGAGAACAACCTGTATATGGAGTACACGCCCATCGATCTCGTGACCCCGGTGGCGAATCCGGCCGCCGATCGGGCGTCGGCCTACGGGCTCGAGTCCATCATCGTCGACGGCAACGATGCCGACGACGTCTACGTTGCCGCCGCGGCGGCCGTCGCCAAGGCTCGGGCGGGCGACGGACCGTCGTTGATCGAGGCCAAGACCTACCGCACGGGCGGTCACAGCCGGGCCGATCCCGGCAAGTACCGTCCCGAGTCCGAGGTCGAGGCGTGGCTGGAGCGGGATCCGATCCCGCTGTACCACCAGCGGATGCTTCGCCTCGGGGTCGACGAGAGCCGGCTGCTCGACATCCAACAGGATGTGGCGTCCCGGGTCGACGAGGCGACGGAGTTCGCAAAGAGCGGATCCGAGCCGGGCCCGGAGCATCTGTTCACCGACGTGTGGGCCGACGGAGGTGCGTCATGGAGGAACTGAGCTACCGGGAAGCCGTTGCCCGGGGCATCGCCCAGGAAATGCGCCGCGACCCCCGGCTCGTGATGCTCGGGGAGGACATCGCCGGTGCCGGCGGGGTGTTCAAGACCACCGTGGGCCTCCTCGACGAATTCGGGCCGGCCAGAATCCGGGACACGCCGATCTCCGAGCAGGCGATCCTCGGCGCGGCCGCCGGCGTGGCCATGACCGGAATGCCGGTGATCGCCGAGATCATGTTCAGCGACTTCTTCGCCGTCTGTTTCGATCTTCTGGCCAATGAGATCGCCAAGGGCCGGTACATGACCGGTGGCCAGCTTCAGGCGCCGCTGGTGGTCCGCACGCACAATGGCGCCGGGAGCCGCTTCGGCGCCCAGCACTCCCAGAGCGTCGAGAACTGGTGCATGATGATCCCCGGGCTGAAGGTGGTGGCGCCGTCGACCCCGGCCGATGTCATCGGCCTGATGGCCGCCGCCGTTCGCGACCCGGACCCGGTGATCTTCTTCGAACACAAGACGCTGCTGGCCAAGAAGGGCCCGGTGCCCGGGGGCGAACATGTCGCCAAACTCGGTGAGGCCACGATTGTCCGCGAGGGCACCGACTGCACGATCGTGGCGTTGGCACTGATGGTCGACCGGGCGCTCGATGCCGCAGAGGAGCTGTCCAGCCGCCACGGCATCTCGGCCGAGGTGATCGATCTCCGATCGCTGGTGCCGCTCGACACCCGGACGATCCTGTCGTCGGTCGACAAGACCAGTCGGCTGTTCACCGTCGAGGAGAATCCCCGGCTCTGCGGCTGGGGAGCCGAGATCGTCTCGATCGTGGTCGACGAGGGATTCTGGAATCTCGACGGCCCGCCGCTACGGATCACCACTCCCCACATACCGCTGCCGGCCGCAGCATCACTCGAGGACATCGCCGTGCCGTCGGCCGAGCGCATCGTCGAGACCATCGCCAAAGCGATGCAGTAGCCGTCTCCCCGGTTCGGAATCAGAAAGGACCCCGTCATGTCGGACACCTCGTCAGAGCAAACAGGTGAGAACGCCAACCACAAGGTTGGCTGGATCGGCATCGGCCGGATGGGGTTCGCCATCGCCGAACGGCTGGTCAACGCCGGGGTCGACCTGGCCGTCTACAACCGGACCCGGTCCAAGGCCGAACCACTGGCCGATCTCGGCGCCACCGTGGTCGACAACGTGACCGACCTCGGTGACCGCGACATCGTGTTCACCATGGTCGGCGGCCCTCAGGACGTGCTCGACGTGGTCGTGGAGGACGGCGGGGTTCTGTCCGGTTCGCCCCGTCCCCCGATCATCGTCGACTCGACCACCATCGATCCGACGACATCGGCCGAGTTAAGCGCCCGGGCGGCCGACCTCGGAGCGGCGGTTCTTGCCGCCCCGGTGTCGGGCAACCCGAAAGTGGTGGCCTCGGGCAACCTCACCGTCGTGTGCTCCGGACCTCGCGACGCGTTCGACACCGCACTCCCCTACCTGAACATGTTCGGCAAGAAGGTGACCTACGTGGGCGGGGGTGACGAGGCGCGGCTGGTCAAGATCTGTCACAACCTGATGCTCGGCATCGTTGCTCAGACCATGGCCGAGACCTGCGCTCTCGTCGGCAAGGCCGGCGTCAGCCGTCACGACTACCTCGAGTTCCTGAACGACAGCGTCATGGGATCGGTGTTCACGCGCTACAAGACGCCGGCGTATGTCAACCTCGACTACAAGCCGACCTTCACCTGGCCACTGCTGCGCAAGGACTTCGAGCTGGGCCTCCGAGCGAGCCGGGAGATGGAGGTGCCGCTTCCGGCTTCGGCTCTGGTCCACCAGATCGTTTCCGAGGGGATCGGGCGGGGTTTCGGTGAGCTCGACTTCGCGGCTCTGCTGACGAAGTCCTACGAGGACGCGGGCATGGACATCGAGTCGGAGAACCGCGACGTCGACGACGGGCTTGGCGGCGGCTGACCGATCTCTCCTGGTTGGGGTGATGGGCTCGACGCCGTCCCTCAACCTGCTTGGGTCGAAGCCCGAACCGACAACGTCGGCTCCAGGAGGTGGGTCAGCGGCTCGGGATCGCCTCCGATCCGATCGAGCAGAATCTCAGCCGCTCTCGCCCCCATCGCCCGGAAGTCGATCTTCACCGCGGTCATCGGCGGCTCCATGAGATCCAGCATGGCCACATCGTTGTATCCGGTGACGGCCACGTCGTGGCCGACCGATCGGCCGAGCGCCCGAACCGTTCGGTAGGCACCGAGTCCGAGCAGATCGTTGGCCGCCACGATGGCGGTGATAGCCGGTTCCCTCTCGAGTAACAACCGGGTGGCCTTCTCACCCGGAGCGACCTGGAAGCTGGGCGCGTCCTCCACCAACCCCCGGCAGCCGTGGTCCCGAATCGCCTTCTCGAAGGCGTTGCGACGTCCGAAACCGGTCGACAGCTCGGAGGGACCGGCGACGTGGCCTATCACCCTGTGTCCGAGGCTCACGAGATGATCGACGGCCAGGCGGATACCGCGATTGTCGTCACCGACAACGGCCGAGAGAGCTGAGCCCTCGGCCACCCGGTTGACCAATACCACCGGCGTCGCTGCACCGGCGAGCTCGGCGGTCACCGGGTCGCTCCGCTTCGCCGTGGCGAGGATGAGGCCGTCAACACGCCGGTCGACGAGGTTCTGCACGGCCGTGGCCTCGTGCCCGTCGGCGCCGGCGGTGAGCAGAACCGAATAACCCTCGGGAGCCAGCGTGCTCTCGATGCCGGCGACGATCGGGCCGAACAGCGGATTCTCGATGTCGGGGATGGCCACGCCGATCGAGTGACTCCGACTCGTTCTCAGCCCACGGGCCAGAGGGTGCGGACGGTATCCGAGCTTCTCGGCCGCTGCGAGTACCCGTGCCACGGTTTCGGGGCGCACGATCGACCGACTTTCCCGGTTGAGCGCCCGGGACGCGGTCGAGACGTGCACGCCTGCCTCGGCGGCCACCTCATTCAGCGTCACTCGATCAGCAGAGCCGCTCACGGGTACCTTTCACGGCCTTCACACGGCCCGTTCCTCGGCCGCTTCATTCGGCCTGTAGTTCTGCCGAGGAGGTCGACTCGGTCTCAGACTCCGACTCCCGAAGGACGACCAGCCGATCGCCCTGGCGAAGTGTCTCCTTGCCGACGGATGCGGGCGGGAGTCGCACGCCATCACGAATGACCGCCACCACGCTGGAGCCGGCGGGCGCCATGAAGCCTCCGTCGACCGGGTGGGGGCTCAGCTCCACCAACTCGAGCCCGTCGCCGGCGTCGAGCAGGTCGTCGAGCACCCGGACCGCGCCGGGGGCGAAGGTGCCCAGCCCGAGCATCCGGCCGACGGCGGCCGTGGCGTCGATCACCTCGTCGGCGCCACCCTGGCGGAGAAGATGGAGGTTCTCCTGCTCCCGGCCACCGGCGACGATGTGTGCGTCCTCGTTGATCTCCCGGACGGTGAGGGTGATCAACACCGCCGTGTCGTCGCGGTTCGGTGCCACGATCACCGCCCTCGCCCGATCGACGCCGGCCTGGGCCAGCACCTCCCGGCGGGTGGCGTCGCCGACCACGCCCACGAACCCGGCGGAGACGGCATCGTCGATCACCGCCGGATTCTGGTCGACGACGACGATGTCGGCCGGGTCGACACCCCGGTTGATGAGGTCGTTGGCGGCGCTGGCGCCGGTGGCTCCGTAGCCGCATATCACGGTGTGATCGTTCACGTTCTGCCTCCAGCGGCGCTTCTGAATGAGTTCCCTGGTCTGATCGGTCAGCACCTCGACCGTGGTGGACACCACCAGGATGAGAAAGAGGACCCGGGCCGGCGTGATGAGCAGCACGGTGGCCAGCCGGGCCCCGGAACTGACGGCGGTGATGTCGCCGTAGCCCGTCGTCGTGACGGTCACCGACGCGTAGTAGAGGGCGTCGAGAAACGAGATGTCGTCGCCGGTGATGTCTACGTAGCCGTCGCGGCCCAAGCGGACGACCAGCGCCACGAACAACACCAGTCCGGCGGCGAATGCCACTCGACGCACGATGGCGGTGAGCGGGGCCCGCTCCGGGCGGGGTACGTGGACCAGGTCTGTCGCCGATTGCAGCGCCGGCGGCCGGTTGCGTGGCGGCGCCGTTGTCATGATCGACAGACTAGAGGCTCAGCTTCCAGGTTTCAGGTACCGGTCGAGGTAGGAGATGACCGTCCCGATGGCCTCCCGCTGCATGTCGTCGACGTCGTAATCGCCGCCTGGACCGCGCTCGGGGTAGATATAGCCGTGGAGCGGGTGATCGTACGACACCCACTCGACCTCCTTGCCGGCGTCGGCGAGCAGCTGGTAGGTCGTGCGGAAGATGCCTTGGAGATGATCCTCATCGCGCCCCATGACGAGCAACGGTGTCTTGATCCCCGCGATGCGTTCGTTGGCGACGTCGTGGTCGATCCGGCGCCACACCTTCTCCGTCTCCGCCATCTGCATGTCCTCGATGTTGCGGAGTTGGGTCTCGGTGTTGACGAACGCCGTGTCGTCGGGCGTCAGCGCGAGATACTCATGCGCCGCCGGCTCACAGCAGACCCCGACGGCCGCACCGTGATATTCGGAGCAGATCTTGAGGATCATCTCACCGGCATGGCTGACTCCGACCAGGCCGACGCGGTCGCCGTCGATCCCGCCAAGTCGCTTGACGAACTCGATGGCGGCGATCTCGTCTTCGTACTCGAGCGGTGACCGGTTGAACATCTCCCGACCCTGGCGCATGTCGCGCACCAGCGCGCCTCCGTCGTTGTAGCCGAGCTCGACCTCGGTGCGGTACCGCAACCACGCGCAGGCGTAGCCGGCATCGCACAGGGCGTCGAGGATGTGGCTGCGGTCGACCAGCGTCTGTTCCAGCCATCCCGTCGCCTCGCCGCCGTTGCCGAGGCCGAGGAGAATCACCGGGTACGGGCCCGGCCCGGCGCTGTCGGGGTCGGGTAGACGCAGGGCCATCGGCGCGTACAGTCCATCCCACGTCTCGACGTACAGGAAGTGGACCTCGTTGCCGTCGACCTCCGTGACGCGGTGGACGATGTCGGTGCCGTCGGTTGGTAGTTCGAGCATCGGGTCCGCTCCTCTGGACTCTAGTCTCGTTGTCAGGGCAGCGGGACCTCGGAGGGGTCGTGGCCCAGGTCGGTGAGGATGATGTGGGCGGCGTTGCGGCCGGGCGCACCGGTGATCGAGCCGCCGGGATGGGTGGTGCCGCCGGTCTGGTACAGGCCGGGGATCGGCATACGGTGCTGGGCCCAGCCCGGAACCGGGCGGTTGGCGCCGGAGTTGGCCGGCGTCCGGTCTCCGCCGTGGTAGGCGCCGCGGATCATGTGGGCGTTGTGCCGTTCGAGATCGTCGGGTGATCGCACGTCGAGTCCGACGATGACGTCTTCGGTGAAGTCCGGGCAGTAGCGCGAGACTGCGGCCAGATAACGATCGGCCACCACCGACTTGTGATCCTCCCAGGTCCGACCCGGCCCCGGGTCGTAGGCCACGGCGTTCAGCATCTTGACCGTGTGCAGATCGTCGACGGTGCGCGATGAGTCGACCAGTGTCGGGGTGGCGACGAGGAGGAACGGCACGTCGTCGAACGCGACGTCGTCGTTCAACTGCCGGAGCATGCCGAGAAAACGGTCGGGCCAGTCGACGATGCCGGCCGAGACCGCCTGTCGACCGCCATCGGGTGTTGAGAACACCGGCGCCTCGGTGGCGGCGGCATAGAGCGAGAAGCCGGAGATGCCGACCTCGTAGGTGTCGACGCCGTACCGGAAGTCCTCGCCCCACAACTCGGGCGGCGCCATGTCGACCAGATGCTTGACGTGGATGGTCGACACGACACCCTTCGAACCGCGGTAGACGGAGCCGTCCGCCGTCTCCACACCGACACACCGTCCGTTGTCGACCACGAGCCGGGTGACGGTCTTGTTGCACTCGATGCGGACGTCGTGGTCGTCGAGATAGCCGACCAGAGCGTCGATCAGCGTGCCCGATCCACCGATCGGGATCGACCAACTGTTGCGCTGTCGGCCGGCCACGATCGAGAAGGCGAGCAGGCCGGTGCCCGGGCGGTCGATGGCCACGATCGTCTGGAACGTCATCCACAACAGGAAGGCCTGGGAGTGCGGGTCGTCGAACTCGGTCATGATGACGTCGTAGGCCGACATGGCCTGACGGCGGCGCCAGGTCGCAGCCCTCGGGTGGCCGTCCAGTAGCGCGTCTACCGAGGGACCGTGGCCGACGGGTCGGAACCGGCCCGGCCCGAAGATGGGGGCGACCTCGGCCCACTCGTCGAGCAACTGCCGGTAGCGCTCCCCGTCGGCCGGGGAGAAACGGGCGAACTCGGCCGCCGTCTCGGCCGGGTCGAGCGACATGGTGAAATGCTCGCCGTCGGGGAACGCCACGTGGGCAACGGGGTCGGGGTCGACATAGGAGAGGCCGTATCGGGAGACCAGGCCCAGTTCGTCGTTGCGGATCAGCGGGTTGACGCGGATGAGCGTGTGTCCGGTGGAGCAGGCATCGATGCCGAGCCCCGGGATGAGCCAGTCCTCGGTCGATGCGCCTCCGCCGGGTATGGGCCGGGCGTCGAGGATGATCGACGAGTACCCCGCCCGGGCCAGGTAGGCGGCGGTGATGAGGCTGTTGTGGCCCGCTCCGGCCACGACGAAGTCGGCGTCGGCATCGACGTCCATGACGTCGAATGTAGGTCACGTTCAACCTGATCTGCAAACGATTGCAGACAGAAGTGTGGACAGATCTGTGGACCGATTATTCTTTGCGGTGTGATCATCGACGCCCACGCCCACGCGATTCCACCCCGGTTCGTCGAGTACCTGACCGATCGAAGCCGGACGACTGCCATCGGCGGCCTGTCGACCACCTCCTCGGAGCAGGGGCTTCGCGTCACGTTCGGCCAACGGACGACGGCACCGCTCAACCCGTCGCTGAGCGACATGGACGCCCGGGTCTCCTGGATGGATCGCGTCGGCATCGACGTCCAGATCCTGGCCGGATGGATCGACTTTACCGGCTACGAGATCGAGCCGGCCCACGCCGTCGAGTACAGCCGGGCCCACAACGACTGCCTGGCCGAACACGCGGCCGACCACGGCGACCGGTTCCATTTGATCGGCACCATCCCCCTGCAGGCGCCGGAAGCGGCGGCCCGTGAGCTGACGTCGCTGATGGAATCAGGATTCGTGGGCGTGGAGATCGCCACCACCGTCGGCGGTCTGGCCCTCGACCGGGCCGGACTCGATCCGGTGTGGGAAGCTGCGGAGGGCACCGGAGCGTTCGTGCTGCTCCATCCGATGACCCCGCTGACCGGCATCGATCTCGGCCGCTACTTCATGGCCAACGCGGTGGGACGCCCGGCCGAAACCTCGATAACCCTGGCCGGGCTCATCCTCGATGGTGTCTTCGAGCGCTTTCCGAACCTCAAGGTCTGCGCCGTTCACGGCGGCGGGTTCGTCCCCTATCAGATCGGCCGCCTCGATCAGGCGGTCAAGGCCAAACCCGCCGTCGCCGGGCGGCGCCTGAGCCGATTACCGAGCGACTACCTCCGACAGGTCTACGTCGACACCGTCGTCAACAATCCCCACGCCCTGCGGTTCATCGTCGACTACCTCGGCGCCGAGCAGGTCCTGTTGGGAACCGACTATCCGTTCCCCATGGGCGACCTCGACCCGGTGTCTTCGGTGAAGGCGATGCCACGGGTGAGCGACCACGAGTTGACGTCGATCTGCGGAGCCAACATGGGTCGCCTCTGCGGCCACCACGGGTGATCGCCCGCCGATCCGGAGGCTCCGCCACCCGTTCGTAACATGCTTGTGCAATTCTGGACGGGTGGAATACAATCGATTGCACAACAATCGTTTGCAGCGGGGTCGCGCCCGGCGATTCCTGACAAACCGAAGGGGGAAGGAATGAGCAGCACACAGCGCATCCTGCGTTTGCTCGGAATCCTGCTGGCGCTGGCAATGATCGCAGCCTCGTGCGGGGGTTCCGACGACGACGGCTCCGAAGGAGCCGACGACGAAGGAGCATCCGAAGCCGCGGAAGACGACGCCGGCTCGGACGACGAAGCCGAGGGCGGAGACACCGAGGAAGCCGATGACGGCGGCGACACCGAGGCCGCCGGAGGCAGTGGCGACACACTCGTGCACGCCGCCGACGACGAACCGACCACCCTCGACCCGGCGCAGGTGGAACCCGGCGAGGGCGGCGAAACGGTGATTCTCCAGGTCTACGAGCGGCTGCTGGAGATCTCCCCCGACGGCCCCGAACTGATTCCGGCGCTGTCGACCGAGGTGCCGTCGGTCGACAACGGCCTGATCTCGGCCGACGGGCTGACCTACACCTTCCCGATCCGTGAGGGCGTGACCTTCCACGACGGAACCGACCTGACCGCGGATGACGTCAAGTACTCCTGGGACCGGGTCACCGAGATGGACCTGCCCGAGAGCGCGGCCGGTCTGATCTCGGAGATCGTGGCCGAGACCGCCGTGGTCGACGACTTCACCTTCGAGGTCACCCTGCAGCGGCCGAGCGCGGCATTCCTCAACACCACCGTGGTGTCGATGACCTCGTCGATCGTGAGTCAGGACGCCGTCGAGGCCAACGGCGGTATCACCGCCGGAGAGCCCAACGAGTACATGCAGACCAACATGGTGGGCACCGGTCCCTACTCGCTGATCGTCTGGAACCGGGAGGAGAACATCCAACTGGCGGTCAACGAGAGCTACTGGGGTACGCCGGCCAACCTGCCGGTGCGGATCGAGATCGGTTCGACCCCCGATGTGCGTGTGCTCGGCCTGCGGGCCGGCGACTACGACACGATTGAAGCCGACCCCTCGTTCATCGGTGATCTCGAAGGCGCCGAGGGCGTGACCATCGCCGGTGAGGGGCTCACGGTGGAGCCGATCCATATCGGCTTCAACCTCAACATCCCCGACGGCGCCCTGCCGGAGGAGGACACGATCCCGACCGACTTCTTCCACGATCCGAGGGTTCGCCAGGCGTTCAACCACGCCTTCGACTACCAGGCGTTCATCGACGGGGCCCTGGGCGGGTTCGGCGACTTCAATCCCCACTACATCCCCCAGGGGATCTTCGGCCACGACCCGGACGCCCCTCGCTACTCCGCACCGGATCCGGCATTGGCCGAGCAGTTGTTCACCGAGGCCGGGTACTGCCCCGACGGCTTCACCGCTTCGGTGATCACCGAGGAGGCCAACCTGTTCGAGGTGGCCGCCCTGGTCATGAAGGACTCGCTCGAGTCGCTGCCGTGCAACATCGAAATCCGGGTGCTGGCCGTGGCCGAGGCCCAGTTCGATGACGCCCACGCCCAGGATCCGATCGAGTACGCCATGTGGGTTAAGAACGCCGACCCGTTCGCCGATCCGCACGGCTACGTGTCGTCGTATCAGCATCCCGACGGTGAGTGGGGCGCCGTCCACGGCTTCGCCAACGGCTATCAGGATCCCGACCGGATCGCCCAGCTCATCGACGACGCCGAGACCGAACTCGACCCGGACGCCCGGGCCGCGCTCTACAGCGAACTGCAGACCGCGCTGTACGACGACCCGATGTGGCTGATCGCCGGCCAGGAGGGTGTCGTCGCCGCCTACCGCACCGACCTCCAGGGATGGGTGTCGAACCCGCTGTGGCCCCGGCCCAGCCTGAAATTCCAGTTCATGGACAAATGATGGGAGGCTGGTAGAGGCCCATCATGCAGATCCGGCAATATCTCATTCGACGACTCCTGGTTCTCCCGTTCCTCGTGATCGGGGTCTCCATCGTGGTGTTCGCCCTGACCCGCATCGGCGGGTCGCCGGTGGCCATCTACCTGTCGCATGAGATGACGCCGGACGAAGTCGCCGAGATCGAGGCCCGGTATCACCTCGACGATCCGGTCCCCGTCCAGTACTTCTACTGGGCATCCGGGGTTCTGCGAGGTGATCTGGGCTGGTCCGGCGTCTCGGTGGCTCCCGTCACGTCGGTCTTCCCGGCCAAGCTGGCGGCCACGATCGAGTTGGCGGTGGCGTCCGCCGCCGTCGCCATCAGCCTCGGCATCGCGCTCGGCACCTATGCCGGGGCCAGACGCAACCGTCTGCCCGACCATGTGACCAGGATCGTGGCCATCAGCGGCGCGGCCATGCCCCTGTTCTGGTTCGCCATCGTGATGTTGATCGTCTTCTGGGTCAATCTCGGGTGGGCGCCGATCGGCCGCAGCGATCCCGACATCTTTGCCTCGATCGACCACCCGACGAACCTGTACACGGTCGACGCCCTGCTGGCCGGCAACCTTCGCGCCTTCGTCGACGCCCTGTGGCACCTCATCCTGCCGGCCATCACGTTGGGCTACGGCGCCACGGCCATCATCGCCCGGATGATGCGCTCGTCGCTGGTGGAAGAGCTTCAGGAGGACTACGTCGACGCCGCCCGGGCCAAGGGCCTGCCCGAACGCCTGGTGTTGCGCCGCCACGCCCGCCGCAACGCGCTGATGCCCACCGTCACGGTCATCGGCTTGTCGTTCGGCTTCCTGCTCCAGGGCACGGTGGTGGCCGAGATCATCTTCCGCTGGCCGGGGCTGGGCCAGTGGATGGCCCAATCGGTGTTGCGGGGCGACCAGGCCACGATCATGGCCTACGTGCTGTTCACCAGCGTGCTGTTCCTGGTGGTGAACCTGATCGTCGATGTGCTCTACGCCTATCTCGACCGGCGGGTGGTGCTCGGTGACTAGCTTCGTCCCGGTACAGGAACCGACCCCACCGCCGATCCCCGAACTCGACGCCGCCCTGCCCGGCGACGGGGCGGCCCGGGTCCGAGCCCGGCGCGGGTTGGAACTGGCCCGCAGCATCTTGTCGAACCCCACGACGGTGGCCGGTCTGGTCCTGGTGCTGGCGCTGATTGCCATGGCGCTGCTCGCTCCCGTCATCACCGAGCCGAACTCGCCCGATCCGGCTCAGATGCCCCGCGACTGGGGTGCCATCGCCGTGCCTCCGGGATCGCCCGACCACATCCTCGGCACCACCAACACCGGCGGCGACGTGTTCTACGGCGTCGTCTGGGGATCCCGCACATCGCTGCGGCTGTCGATCCTGGTCGTCTCGATCACGGTAACCGTCGGGGTGATCGTCGGCAGTGTGGCCGGCTTCCTCGGCGGCCGGGTCGACGAGATCCTCATGCGGCTCGTCGACGTCTTCCTCTCGATCCCCGAGCTGATCTTCGCCCTTGCCATCGCCGCCGTTCTCGGCCCGGCGTTCCGCAACATCATCCTCGCCCTGGCCGTGGTCTTCTGGGTGAAGTACGCCCGCATCATGCGAGGGCAGGTCATCACCGTCAAGCAGAACGACTACGTCGACGCGGCCCGGGTCATCGGCGACTCCCCGGTCCGGATCTTCGCCAAGGACGTGCTGCCCAACGCCATCACCCCGGTGGTGGTTCAGGCCACGATGGACATGGGCAACATCGTGCTGGTCGGCGCCACCCTCAGCTTCATCGGCCTGGCCGAGGCCGGACTGGCCGAATGGGGGGTGCTGGTGGCCGAGGGCCAGGCCGGCATCTCGTCGGGCCGGTGGTGGGCCTCCACGTTCCCCGGCCTGATGGTGTTCCTGTGGGCGCTCGGTTTCAACCTCGTCGGCGACGGGATGCGTGACGTGCTCGATCCCCGCACGGAGAAGAGCCGGTGACCACCACGGCGGCCGCCCCCGGGCGACCACGGGACGACCACGATCAGGCCGATTCGATCGACGCCGTCATCAGCGTGCGCGACCTCCGGGTGCACTTCCAGGCCAAGACCGGTGTTGTCGAGGCGGTCGACGGCGTCGAGTTCGACCTGCGAGAGGGCGAGACACTCGGCCTGGTGGGCGAGACGGGCTGCGGCAAGAGCGTGACCGCCCGATCGTTTCTCGGCCTGGTCCCCTCACCGCCCGCGCTGCCAACGGAAGGCTCGGTGCGGTTCCGGCACCGGGGCGACGACACCATGGTCGAACTCCTCGACCTCGACGAGTCGGCCATGGGCCGCATCCGGGGCAACCAGATCGCCATGATCTTCCAGGATCCGGGCAAGGCGCTGAATCCCGCCCTCACCGTTCGTGATCAGCTGGGTGAGGTCTTCCTCATCCACCGGTCGGCCGAGGTGCTCGAAGGCGCCGGCGTCGATCCCGCCGACTCGGGCTTCGGCGTCAGGCTCATCCGCCGGGCCGCCCGGCTGCGGTCACGGGGCATCGAACGGGTTCTCCTCTCGATCCCGCCATGGCGAGCCCGTCGAGCGGCCCTCAAGGCATCGATCGACAAGCTGGTCATGGCCGCCCTGGCGGAGACCCAGATTCCGAACCCGGCCAACATCCTCGACCGCTACCCCCACGAGCTGTCCGGCGGCATGAAACAGCGGGTCATGATCGCCCAGGCGCTGGCCTGCAACCCCGACGTGCTGATCGCGGACGAGCCGACGACCGCGCTCGACGTCACCGTCCAGGCCAGGATCGTCGAACTCATCGCCGACCTCCAACGCCGCCACAACACGTCCGTGCTCTACATCAGCCACGATCTCTCACTGGTCCGCAACGTCTGCGATCGGATCGCGGTGATGTACGCCGGCCGGATCGTCGAGCTCGGCCCGGCCTCCGAGGTGTTCAACCACCCACGCCACCCCTACACACAGGGCCTGCTCGCGGCGATTCCGTCGATGGCCAGCGAACGGGGCGCGCTGGAGGCGATCGAGGGCACGGTCCCGGAACTCATCGACCCCGAACCGGGCTGTCGGTTCGCCGACCGGTGCCGCCACGCCACCGACATGTGCCGATCGACCGACCCGACCCTGGCGCCCGTCGATCCCGGCCATGTTGTGAGCTGCTTCGGCTATCACCCGGTGGAGGGCTCGGAGTTGAACGCGCCGGCTCTGGTCGGTGCGACGGACCGGGCGGAGGCGAGATGACCGTTCGGCAGACCTCCGAACCGGAATCCGGACCCGAATCCAGTGCCGCCCGGCCCGATGCGGTGGCCGGCACCGATGATGTGCTGCTGTCGATCCGCGACGTCGAGAAACACTTCCCGATCCGTGAGGGCGTCATGCAGCGGGTCGCCGGCCACGTTCGAGCCGTCGACGGCGTCAGCTTCGATCTCAAGCGAGGTACGACGCTCGGCCTGGTCGGCGAGTCGGGCTGCGGAAAGACCACGCTGGGGCGCCTGATCGCCGGGCTCGAGACGCCAACAGCGGGGGGCGTGTACGTCCACGGCCCGGGATCCGCCGGCGGGGCCGACGCAGTGCCGATCACCCAGTTGACCGGTGCGGCCAAGCACCACTTCCGCCGCAACTGCCAGATGGTGTTCCAGGATTCGTTCTCGTCACTCAACCCCCGGCATCTCGTGCGCGACATCGTCGGCCGTCCGCTCAAGGTCCACAAGGAGGCCTCCGGAACCGCGCTCACCGAGCGGGTGGTCGAACTGCTCGAGCAGGTCGGGCTCGGCCGACAGCATCTCTACCGGTTCCCCCACCAGTTCTCCGGCGGGCAACGGCAGCGGGTCTCCATCGCCCGGGCCCTGGCCCTCGACCCTGACATGATCGTGCTCGACGAGCCGACCAGCGCCCTCGACGTCTCGGTTCAGGCCCAGATCCTGAACCTGCTCCACCGGTTGCAGACCGAACGGGGTCTGACGTACCTGTTCATCACCCATGATCTGTCGGTGGTCCGCCACATGGCCGAGGAGATCATCGTGATGTATCTCGGGCGGGTGGCCGAGGCCGGACCGGCCAACGACCTTTTCGACCGCCCACTGCATCCCTACACCCGGGCGTTGCTGCGCTCCAGCCCCGACGTCCGGTCGGGCGCCGGCGCCGAGTCGTTCCGCGGTCTGGAGGGCAACGTTCCCGATCCGGCCCGGCCCCCCGCCGGCTGCCGGTTCCACACCCGCTGTGATCTGGCCACCGTCGAATGCGGCTGGGAGATCGACGATGTGATCGCCCGGCTGGAGGACGTGCCCACGATGTTCGACACGCTCGCCGGGGTCGAGCGACGTTCCCGCTTCGATGCCGATCTGGCCTTCGACGACGGCGAGTCGGCCCAACGTCTCGCCGACGCCTTCACCGGTCCGGCCATCCCCGACGTCATGGCCGACGCGGTTGAAGACGTGACGGTGCGGGAATCGGTCGTCTCGATCCACTTCCGGGAGGTGCCCGAGGTGGTGGTCGAGGATCGGGGCGACGGTCGCCGGGCGGCCTGCGTGCTCGACGGGCCGATCGGCTAGTTCGAGCTGGGTGGTGGCTTACGAGTCGGGAGGTCAGCCGGCGAGCAACTCGGCGATCTCGACGGCCTGACCGCGACGGTCGTTGGAGACGATGGCGGCGTGCACCACGGCCAGGGCCCGAACGGCGGCCTCGGCGTCGACCTCCACGGTGGCCTGCCCCCGCGCCGCTAGGCCGAACTCCTCGAGCTGCTCACGGAACATGTCGGTCGCCGGCATGTCGACCGCGGCGCGCTCCTGCTCGCCATAGGCCTGGGACACCAGCGTCGACCACCCATCCGCCTCGTGTGATTCATCCCAGTGGGTGAAGTCGAGGTCGTACATGAGGTTCTGCTTCGTCCCCTGTACCCGGATCTGGTAGATGCCGGGCGAGGCCCACCCGCACCCGAGGTAGCCGAGCGCACCCGATTCGAACTCGAGGATGGCCATGGTGGCGTCCGGCACCTCGGACTCGGTGTAGAGCTTGCGCTGGTGGGAGCTGACCGACCGGACCGGACCGAGCAGGTACTGGAGGTTGTCGGCGTGGTGCACACCGAGCTGGATGAGCGGGCCGCCCGGCGTTTTCGACAGGTACCAGCGCCACGTCTCGGGGGTCAGCTCCAGGCCCCGTTCGTTGGAGAAGTTGGCCTCGACGAGTGACACGCCACCCAGGGTGCCGTCGTCGATCCACTGTTTCATGACCCGGCAGCCCGACAGACGACGGGCGCTGTGGCCGACGGCGAACACGCCGCCGGTACGTTCGACCGCGGCTTTGATGGCGAGCGCGTCGTCGAGTGTCTGGGCGATCGGTTTGTCGGTGTAGACGGCCTTGCCCGCCTCCAGTCCCTGGATGACGAGGTCCCGGTGGGTGTCGTTTGGCGTGGTCAGGATCACACCCTCGATGTCGGGGTCGGCCAACAACTCCTCGTAGGTCGCCGCCGATTTGTCCACGCCGTGGGTCGCCATGAAGTCGGCCCGGTTGGATTCGGACCGGGAGTAGCACGAGTGGATGTCGATGATGTCGCTGCGCATCACGCCCCTGGCCAGCACCTTGGCCCAACGGCCCAGGCCGACGGAGGCGAGTCTGATCTTGTCGGTCATCGGTTTCCTCTCAGCCGTCGGTGTCGAGGACGGCGATGTCGGTCTCGACGATGTTGTCGGCCAGGTTCGGGTGGGGAAAGAAGCACATGAGCTCCATCGGATGCCCCGGGTCGGGCACGGTGGCGTGGGCCGCCCCGATCGGCACGTGGACCACGTCACCCTGCTGCACCGGCAGCCGTTCGCCTTCCAGCCAGAGGTGGCCGCGTCCGGCGACCACCAACATGACCTCCTCGGAGTGCGGGTGGCGGTGGGCCGTGCGACCCGGGTCGTGGGCGAGGGTCACACAGCGGACGCTCGACTGACTGTCGAGGCCGGCGAAGGGGTCGGCCGAGCGGCGCCCCGGCAGATCGGCGAACTGGAACGACGAGCGTCCAATGACCGTCATCGTGACCGCAACTCGAAGATCGCCGCGGCCTGCTTGGCCACCTCGCCTCCGACGGTGGCGGCAAAGCCCGCTGCCCGGTCCTTCGACGCCCACGTCGGGTTTCCGTACCAGCCGTCGCTGTCGATCTCGGCGACGTCGGTGATATAGCCGTACACCTCGCGGCCGCGGCGCATGTCGTCGAGGGCGATGGCGTGGTCGGGGCGCGTGGCGTCACCGGCCCGGTCGACCTTGACCAACTCGGGATCGTGTGCCATGACCGCCAACACCTCGATGCCTCCGCCGTGGGTCAGCTCCCCACCGTGTTGGGCGTAGAGCCGCTGGGCGGTGTAACAGGCGTTGGCCGTCACGATGTGAACCCCGGAGTGGCGGTCCTGGATCTCGGTGGCGACGCCGTCCATCGAGGCGATGTTTCCCTCGTGCCAGTTCACGAACACGAAGCGGTCGACGCCCATGGCGACGAGCTCGGTGCAGATGTCGGTCAGCAGCGCCTCGAAGGTGGAGCGCCGCAGGCTGATCGTGCCCGGATGCCCGGCATGGATCGGCGTCACCCCGTAGGGCCCGAACGGCACGTGGAGCCCGGGCAGCTGCTCGGCCACGGCGGCGGCCAGCACCTCGGCGGCGATGGTGTCGGTGCCGTTGGGCAGGTGGGGACCATGCTGTTCGATACTGCCGAAGGGGACGACGGCTGTTCTGGTGCGCTCGATCAGATCGGCGACCTCGGGTGAGGTGAGGTCGGAGATGGAGTGGGGGTTCATCGGGTCTCCTTGCCGGCTGTGTGGGCAGGGGGCGGCGTCACCGGGTTGCGGGGAGGATCGCCGGTGATGATCCGGAGGGCCTCCTCGGCCGATTTGCGACGGAGGTCGGCCTGACTCTCCTCGGTGTACCAGGCCTGATGCGGGCTGAGGATGAGCCGGTGTTCGACGCCGGCGAAGTCGGACAGGTCCGGGGGTTCGACGGCGAATACGTCGAGGGCGGCGACTCGGGGCCGTCCGGCCGCAAGACCGGCGGCGAGAGCCCTGGTGTCGACGAGGTTGCCCCGGGCCGTGTTGACCAGGACCGAGCCCGACTTCAAACCACCCAGCTCGGCCGACCCCAGGATCGGCGTGCCGTCGGAGCTGCCGGGGACGTGCAGCGACAACACGTCCGACTCCGCCAGGAGCTCCGTGAGTCCAACGGCTTCGACTCCGGGTGGGGCACCGTCCACGAACGGGTCATGGCACAACACCCGCCCGAACCCCACCGCGGTGAACAGTTCGGCGGTTCGGCGACCGATTCGGCCGGCGCCGAGCACCCCGGCCGTCGATGTCGACGGCAGATGCATCGGCCGGGTCGACCGGAATCCCCATTCCCCCTGTCGCACCATGGCGTCGGCCTCGACGAGCCGTCGGGTCCCGGCCAGGGCCATGGCCAGGGCATGCTGGGCCACGGTTTCGGTGCCGTAATCGGGGACGTTGCACACGATGATCCCGGCCGCCTCCGCCGCGGTCAGGTCGACGGTTTCGACCCCGATTCCGGCCCGCACGATCCCCGTGACCGAGAGGGTGCCGATGGTGGCGGCGTCGAACCGGGCCCGGGAGCCGGTGATGATGACATCGGCGTCGGCGCAGGAGGCGATCGCTTCCGGCGTGGAACCGTCTTCGCGTCGAATGGTGACGGCGTGGCTGTCGAGCACGTCGTGTTCGATGTCGAGATCGGGGTAGGTGGTGTCGAGTATTGCCACCGCGGCCATCGTTCAACTGTAGGCGCTCGCTCTCCCATCGTGCAATCGATTGCAACAGGGGCCAACCCACCAATCAGATCATCCGGCGGCCCCAGCCCACCAAAACCGTGGGCTGGGACCGCCGGTATCTCGGGCTCATGGGCCGGGCGGTAGGATGAACAGCGTGTCCGGTCCCCTGATCGCCCCGTCGATGCTGTCATCCGATTTCGCCAACCTGGCCACCGAACTCGGGCGAGTGGAGGCCGCCGGCGCCGACTGGATCCACCTCGACGTCATGGACGGCCACTACGTGCCCAACATCACGTTCGGGCCGCCGGTGATCAAGGCCATGCGGCCCCACACCGAGCTGTTCTTCGACGCCCACCTCATGATCGCTCCCGTCGATCCGTATCTGGAGCGGTTCGCCGAGGCCGGATGCGACGGGATCACCATCCACGCCGAGGCCGGGCCGCATCTCGATCGCTCGCTGCAGTGCATCCGGGATCTCGGCTGCCGGGTCGGGGTGTCACTCAATCCCGGCACACCACTCGACTCCGTGCGCTGGGTGCTCGATCGTATCGACCTGGTGCTCATCATGTCGGTCAACCCGGGCTTCGGTGGGCAGTCGTTCATCCCGGCCGCGCTCGACAAGGTGGCCGAGCTGCGGGAGTTGATCGGCGAGCGGCCGATCCGCATCGAGGTCGACGGCGGCGTCAATCCCGACAACGCTCCGAAACTGGTGGCCGCCGGAGCCGATGTTCTCGTCGCCGGCTCGGCCGTGTTCAGCGGCGGTCCGGACAACTACGCCGACAACATCGCCGCTCTACGCGGCCCGCACTGACCCGTCCCCCCTTGCGCGTTCGCGGGTGATTTCGACCACAAGTGACCGTTTTCACCCGCGAACAACCGCCGGGGACGGTGAGCGTCGTGCTTCGGGTCAGGAACCCTTTGCCGCCTCGTACCGCTGGGTGGCCTCGTCGACCGCCACCAGCTGCTTGTCGGCCAGATCGGGGCGGGCCTGGCGGGCCCGGTCGGCTGCGCCGATAGTGGAGTGGACCTGACCCTGGAAGTGGGGCATCACGTGACGGGCGAACAGCTCGTAGCTCTTCTTCGTGGCCTGGTTGTTGGCCCAGTTGTGAGCCAGCGTCAGGTACGCACCGAACCCACCGTTGGACTGTTCGAGCAACTCCTCGATCTGCTTGACCGCCTTGTCCGGCGTGCCGATCACACCGAGGCCGCCGTTGACGAAGTCGACCATCTCGTCGATGTCGCCCCCCTCCACCGCCATCTGGGGGAAGGCCGCCACATTCTGGAAGTACCGGAACCACTGCTCGATGCCGTACTCGACGTCGCGCCTCGCCTGCTCGTCCGTCTCGGCCAGATGCATCAGGCCGACGAGCCGCCACTTCTCCCGGTCGGCCACGTTGCCGTAGGTCGCCGCCACCTCCTCCTGGATGGTCCAGTGGTGGGCCAAAACGTCCATGCCGATGGCCACGGTGGCGCCGAGCGACAGCACCCCGGCGCCGTGTTTGCCGGCCAGCCGGGCCCCCGACGGTGACGCCACAGCGGCCACGGCCACATCGAACAGCGGATCGCTGTAGGGGCGGAGGTGGAGCTGCGCCTCCTTGAGGGTCAGTCGGTCGCTCTCGTAGTTGACCGGCTTGTCGGTGGTCAGCAGCTGCATCACGATGTCCATGTACTCCTCGAGCAGCGGCCGCATCTGCTGCGGCTCCAACCCCAGCATCGCCGCGTCGGTCGGCAGAGCTCCCGGGCCGACACCGAACATCACCCGCCCGCGGGTCAGGTGGTCGAGCAGCACCATCCGCTCGGCCGTCCACAGCGGATTGTGGTAGGGCAGCGACACCACGCCCGTCCCCAACTTGATGTGGTTCGTCCGCGCCGCGGCCGACGCGATGAAGATCTCCGGAGACGCGATGATCTCGCTTCCCGCCGAATGATGCTCACCGATCCAGGCTTCGTCGAACCCGAGCCTGTCCATGTGTTCGACCAGCTCGAGATCCCACTCGAGTGAGAGTGTCGGGTTGTGATCGGGCGGGTGGAATGGGGCGATGAAACTCCCGAATCGCATGCGCATGTTGGCCTGAGCCTCCTTCGTCGGACGTCAGATGCCCCGGCGACGGCACCCGCTTCCAATCTTTGTGGACGGCTCGGAGCGGCGCAAATTCTCGCCCGGTCGGCGGACTACCAGGTGTTGCTGATGTAGCGTTCCAACTGGTCGGCCTCGTGCTCGAGTTGGCGAACACGCACCTTGACGATGTCGCCGATCGAGATGAGTCCGACGAGCGTTCCGTTGTCGGTGACCGGAAGGTGACGAATCCGGTGTTCGGTCATGATCTCCATGAGCCGCTCGACGTTGTCGGACTCGTTGCAGGTACGAACGGTCCGCGTCATGATGTCGGACACCGGCCTACCCAGGAGATCGGCGCCCACGACCCCGAGCTCGCGCACGATGTCGCGCTCGGAGACGATGCCGGCGATCGTCTCGCCGTCGGTCGACACCACCACCACACCGAACCGATTCTCGCCGAGGATCTTGGCCGCCGCCTCCACCGTGTCCGATGGTTGAACGGTCACAACCTTTCGACCCTTCATCGACAGCAGCTTCTCTACCTTCACCGTTACCTCCAGAGGCGTTGCGGGCACCCGATCCCAGACTATTCCCCGACGAGGCACCCGTCCACCAACGGCAAAAGGGCCGACCCGCCCGAAAGCGGATCGGCCCTTCCATCGTCATCAGTTCAGATGATGGGCGTGTTCCCGTAGGAACCTACATCATTCCACCCATGCCACCCATCCCGTCCATGCCACCAGGCATGCCGGCAGGCTCCTCCTCAGGCTTGTCGGCAACCAGCGACTCGGTGGTGAGCACCAGCGAGGCGATGGAAGCGGCATTCTGAAGAGCGGCCCGGGTGACCTTGGCCGGGTCGACGACACCGGCGTCCATCAGGTCGACGATCTCGCCGGTGGCGGCGTTGAGACCCTGGTTGCCCTTGGCCTCCTCGACCTTCTTGACCCAGATGGCGCCTTCCATACCGGCGTTGCCGGCGATCAGGCGGGTGGGGGCCTCGAGGGCACGCGACACCGAGCGGGCGCCGGTCTCCTCGTCGCCGCTCAGCTCGGTGAGCAGGGCGTCGACGGCGGGGCGGGCCCGCAGCAGCGCGGTACCACCGCCGGCGACCACACCCTCCTCGAGGGCGGCCCGGGTGGCGGACAGTGCATCCTCGATGCGGTGCTTCTTCTCCTTGAGCTCCACTTCGGTGGCGGCACCGACCTGGACGACCGCAACACCGCCGGCCAGCTTGGCCAGACGCTCCTGCAGCTTCTCCCGATCCCAGTCCGAGTCGGTGTTGTCGATCTCGGCCTTGATCTGGGCCACACGACCGTCGACGTCGGCTCGCTCGCCGGCACCTTCGACGATGGTGGTGTTGTCCTTGGTGATGATCACCTTGCGGGCGGTGCCCAGCATGTCCATCGTGACGGCGTCGAGCTTGAGGCCGACCTCTTCAGAGATGACCTGACCACCGGTGAGGATCGCCATGTCCTGCAGCATCGCCTTGCGGCGCTCGCCGAAGCCGGGGGCCTTGACGGCAGCCGAGGCGAAGGTGCCGCGGATCTTGTTGACGACGAGCGTGGCGAGGGCTTCACCCTCGATGTCCTCGGCGATGATGACGAGCTGCTTGCCCGATTGCATCACCTTCTCGAGCACGGGGAGGAGATCCTGGACCGAGGAGATCTTGCCCTGGTTGAGCAGGATGTAGGGATCCTCGATCACGGCTTCCTGCCGCTCGGGGTCGGTGACGAAGTAGGGCGAGATGAAGCCCTTGTCGAACTGCATACCCTCGGTGAACTCGAGGTCGAGGCCGAAGGTGTTCGACTCCTCGATGGTGACGACGCCGTCCTTGCCGACCTTGTCGATCGCCTCGGCCAGAACCTCGCCGATCGAAGGATCGGCGGCCGAGATGGCGGCCACGTGGGCGATCTCGTCCTTGGTGTCGATCTCCTTGGCCTGCTTGTGGATCTCGGCCACGGCGACCTCGACGGCGGCTTCGATGCCCCGCTTGAGGCCCATCGGGTTGGCGCCTGCCGCCACGTTGCGGAGACCTTCCTTGATGAGAGCCTGGGCCAGCACGGTGGCGGTGGTGGTGCCGTCGCCGGCGACGTCGTTGGTCTTGGTGGCGACCTCCTTGACCAGCTGGGCGCCCATGTTCTCGAACGGGTCCTCGAGCTCGATCTCACGGGCGATCGACACACCGTCGTTGGTGATGGTCGGGGCGCCGAACTTCTTGTCGAGCACGACGTTGCGACCCTTCGGGCCGAGGGTGACCTTGACCGCGTCGGCCAGCTTGTTCACGCCGGCTTCGAGCGCACGTCGGGCGTCTTCGTCGAATTTCAGAATCTTTGCCATATCAAATCACTTCGCTTCGTGGGTAGATGGGGACGGCTGCGGCGCTACTTGACGATTGCAAGTACGTCGCGGGCGGACAGGATGAGGAGATCCTCACCATCGATGGCGATCTCGGTGCCGCCGTACTTCGAGTAGACGACGGTGTCACCGGCGCTCACGTCCATCGGGATCAGTTCGCCGTTGTCGGCCCGGCGACCGGATCCGACGGCCAGGACCTCACCCTGCTGGGGCTTCTCCTTGGCGGTATCGGGGATGACCAGACCGCTGGCCGTTGTGGCCTCGGCGTCTTTCGGCCGGACGACGATGCGGTCCTCGAGTGGTTGCAGGTTCATGCAAGTTGCTCCATTTGGGCGTTGGCACTTTCGAATACGGAAGTTGGAGCGCGAAAACGGCCCGCTGTCCAATGAACAGGTACGAGCGATTTCGGCACTCACGGCGACTCGGCGGAGGCATTAGCACTCTCGCCAGTCGAGTGCTAATGCTAGACCACGAGCGGGGCGTCGCCAACCTTTTCGCTTGGATTACGGACAAAATCCGGCGAAAAGTAGGCGGCCAAGTATCCTGCTCGGCCGAATATTGTCGGCGCCGGACCGGTCGCTCGACCAGAATGATGGCATGTTGACCGTCTGGGTGCTGTACCTGGCGCTGCTGCTGGCGCTGGCGATACCGGTCTTCGTCGTCGCCCGGCGCCGGTCGAAGCCGTCGACCATCAGAAACGTCGCCATCTCGGCGCTCGTGGTCAGCGGCCTCATGGCGATCACGAGGTACACGTCGGACCAGCTCGTCCAACAGTGTGTCGACGTCGGCAACACCCAGTGCATCGACGCGGGCAGCACGGGCATCCTCTGGCTGTTCGGGCTCGGTTTCACCACGGTCGTGTGGTTGCGGGCCTGGAACCTCCGGGGCCGCTGACCGCGCTCGACGCCGTCCCTACATCCAGGAGCGCCGCGACGACTCGACGTGATACAACACCAGGTCGCGGAGCGCGTTGGCCTCGGCCTCGGTGATCATGTGGACCTCGAAGCCGTCCTCGGCGGTCTGCAGGCGGAAGGTCGCCAGCCCTCGTCGACGCTGAAAGAAGGACCGTCTGACGTCGACACTCTGAGCCTTGACGAACTCGACGTCATGGGTTCGCCGAGTCAACAGTCCCTGGCGTACCGCGAGACGACGCGCGGTGAATCCCCAGCGATAGCGCCGCCAGGTCCAGTAGGCACTGATGACGCCGGTGACGAGCGGCACCAACAACAGCAGCGCCCACCATCGGAACAGGACGGCGACGACGACGGCGGGCCCGATCAGACCCAGTATCCGATTGCGGACCTCCAGCACGACCCAGGCCCGTGACACCACCCGGTCGACGGTCGGCGAGGCCCCGTCGAACACCAGCTTCTCGATCCGGTCGAACTCCTCATCGGACGAACCGGGAACGGCCAGATCGGCCTCGCCGGTGATCGAGAGCACCAACCTCCGCATGCCGAACCAACGTTGCATGGGGGTCTGCCGGCTCCGTAGACCCTGCACCCGGGCGAGGTTCGCCGCGAGGCTCGTGCGATTGAACAGTCCGGCGTCGCGGCGGAGACTGTCGCCGGCCGACGAGATGCTCCGGGTCAGCGTCAGCTCCCAGTTGGTGATGACGGAGCGGACGACCTGCAGGGCCCATCCGGCGAGGGTGACCACGACGATGAACGTCACTGCGGTGGCCACCAGCACCGAGACGGAGACATCGGGAGCACCGTCGGCCCCGATCTCCTCGAACCGCTGCGACGCCTCATCGAGGATCGGCAGATCCAGCAGCTCCCGCAACTCATCGAGAGCGGCGACGAGGGGGACGATGAAGACCAACCCGGCCCACGGCCAGCTACTGAGCCCGATCTTGACCAGATCGCCGACACTTCGGCGGGCGATCACCTCGGTCCGGGTCTCGGCACCCAAACCGGGTGGTGGCCCGCCGGCCGATCGTGGACCCGTCGGCGGTGGCGCGTCGGGCACGTCGGTTCCGGGAGGCGCCGTGACGGTGCCGGCAACGGCGCCGGGAGCGGTTGCGGTCGCGGCGGCCGACCGGTGCTCCCCCACCACCTGACGCAGAGCCTCGGCCCGTTGCCGCTCGAGAGCGTCGAACTTGAACTCGGTCTCGGTCGACCCGGCGGTGTCGACCGCCACGCTCGTGAGGTTGAGAATCTGGTGGAGAAGGCCCTGCTCCAGGCTCACCGTCTGCACCCGGTTCAACGGAATGGCGAGTTTCTCCTCCGACAGCACACCCTTGGTCACGCGCAGCTCACCGTCGGCCACCACGAAGACGAACCGCCACCAACTGAGCCCGCCCATCACGGCGAGCGCGAGTGCTCCGAGCACCACGACCGCCATGCCCGACACCGGCAGCCGGCCCGAGGTGACCACCGCGCCGAGGACGATGAGGTTGACGAGGCTGAGCTGCCGCAGCAGACGCCAGGCCAGGAAGATGACGGCGAGCGGCGACTGGCGTGACGGCTCGGCCAGAAGTCGGGCGGCGTCACTCACCGTCGACCGGCCACGCCGGTGCCGGGGCCGTGGCCGGAGAGTCCATGCCCGCCCGGGTTGCCACCAGCTCCTTGAGCCGATTGGCATCGTCGACCGTCAACCCGCTGATCCCGATCACCCCACCCGCCGAGCGAAGCTGCAGTGTGGCCAGCCCGTAGAGGCGCTCGATCGGCCCCCGGTCGACCCCGACGTGTTGCACCCGGTTGTAGGGGATGGTCGATGTGATCCTCACGATCACCCCCTGCCGCAGCGACAGGTCGTGCTCCCGCACCAGATATCCGAGGTGACGGATCGACATCGTCTGCAGCACGGCGGCCAGGCCGATCAGGGCGAGGGCGACGAGCGCACCGACGATCGGTATCCAGACCGGGCCCCCGGCCGCCCGCACGGCGGTCATCGCCACCATCGCCACGACCACGACCACGATCGCCGCCACGGTGTCGGCCACATACTTCGACCGCAGGTACGCGGGCGCGAGCGGTTCGTAGGAATCGAGAGGCAGCTGCGGCAATTCGGCCACGTCGATCGGGCTGTTGGAGAACTCCTCCTGCATAGCCGTTCATCCTACTGGAGCCCGCAATGTCGCACGTCTCGGCCGCTCGCCCACCAATCGGATTCACAACTTCGCTCAACACCGCACCTCCAGGAGCCGACAACTTCAGTGAAAGGTTTGGCGTCATCATGCATTCACTATCCGACAGTACGACGACGAGCGCCGCGGCCGGCACCTCCTCGACGGCGGCCGACGTGGGGCGGATCGGCTCCCATCGCCGAGACGCCGCCGGCGGTGGTCGACCGGGGGGATCCGGGCCGAGCAGCAGGGGCAGCCGCGACGGTGTGCCGATGTGGCTGTGGTGGAGCATCGGGGGATTGGTCGTCGTGATCGCCCTGTCGTGGGTGCTGAGCGAGTTCGGAGAGGACGCGCCTGACTCGAGCGGTCTGACCAGCGGTGCCACCACCGACTCGACCGACACCGTCGAGGAGGAGCCACCTCCCACCACCGAGTCGAACGAGCCGACGGAAACCACCGTCGCCACCACGATCGAGACCACCGTCGACACAGCTGACCGGCCCGGCGAAGAAGAGGAAGAAGAACCGGCCGAGCAGGCAACGATCAACGAGGAGCTCGATCTCGATCCCATAACGTTCGAGGTGTCGTCAATCACCACCCAGGGTCAGGACGTTCTCGACCAGGCCGCCGACTACCTCGCGGCCAACCCCGATGTGACGGTTGAGATCGCCGGCCACACCGATTCCGATGGCGACAACGCCACCAACCTGGCGCTGAGCCAAGCACGGGCCGACGCGGTCAAGTCCTATCTCGAGGACAAGGGGATCGACGGCTCGAGGATGACCGCCATCGGCTACGGCGAGGATCAGCCGATCGCGTCGAACGACACCGACGAGGGCAAGGCGCAGAACCGGCGAATCGAGTTCGTCATCGAGTAACCCGGGCGGACGGGGGGCGACGACGGCGGCGCAGTTGCGCCCGCAGCCGTCCGTGATCTAAACCCGTCTTCATGACGACCTTCGATCCGAGCAGCGTCTCCGCCGTGATCTTCGACATCGGCGGGGTGTTCGCCTATCCGACCTTCGACCCTGTTCGGGCCGTGTTGACCGGCTGGGGGCTTGGGGACATCGAGGACGAGCGCTTCCTCCGCGCCCACCACACCGGCGTCCACGCACTGACCCTGGCCCGCCGCGACCGAGGGGTGAGCGGTCACTCGGAGGACTACTGGTACACCTACGATCACGCCTACGGAGCCACCCTCGGCGTCGGCGAGGACAGGATGGCCGAACTCCGACCGGCCATCCGGACCGACTGGGACTGGGTACACACCGGCAACGTTGCGGCGTTCCACCGTCTTGCCGCGGCCGGTGTCCCGGCGGCCGTGGTCAGCAACAACGACGGCACGGCCGCCGCGCAGATGCTCGAGTTCGGCGTGTGCCAGGTCGGGCCGGGGCCGTTGCCGTCGGTGGCCGCCATCGTCGACAGCACCGTCGTCGGCATCCTCAAACCCGATCCGGCGATCTTCGCCCCTGCGCTCGAGGCGCTGAACGTGGCAGCGGACGAGGCCCTCTACGTCGGCGACACCGTCTACGCCGATGTCGACGGTGCGCTCGCGGCCGGCATGCAGGTCGTGCAGGTCGACCCCTTCGACGATCATGCCGACTTCGATCACACCCGCCTTCCCGACGTCGCCGCCATCGAGGCGGCGCTGATGCCACACATGGCGTAGGCTGGCTCTACTTCAACAGTGAATCTAGACCGTGAATCTGGACAGTGAATCTAGACCGTGAATCTAGACAGCGTATTTCACAAACCTCGAGGGGGAGGAACGAATCATGACCGGGAATGTCGGATCGAACAGGGCGCCACGTTGGAAACCGTCGCTCCGGAAGCGACGCTACGGGATTGTGAGCCTCGTCGCCGCGTTGCTGCTCCTCGCCTCGGTCGCCACCCCGGTGGCCGCCGCCCGCAAGTCGGATTCCGCCCCGTCGACCGTACGGTTCGCAACGTTCAACGCATCGCTGAACCGCACGGCGGAGGGTGAGCTAGCCGACAACCTGTCCGTCCCCTACGACGGTACCGATCCGTCCACGTCGGTCGAGGCTCGCCGCCGCTGGCAGGCCGCCAACGTGGCCGAGGTCATTCAGCGGACCCGACCCGATGTTCTGCTGATCAACGAGTTCGACTTCGACGCGGCCGGTGCGGCCCTGGCGGGATTCCAGCAGAACTACCTGGGCGTCTCGCAGAACGGGGCCGACCCGATCGACTATCCGTACGTCTTCAACGCCCCGTCGAACACCGGTATCCCGTCCGGGGTCGATCTCGACAACAGCGGCACAGTCGGCGGGCCCAACGACGCCTACGGCTTCGGCTTCTATCCGGGGCAGTTCGCGATGGTCGTTCTGTCGATGTATCCGATCGATCACGACGAGGCCCGCACCTTCCAGAACTTCCTCTGGAAGGACATGCCCGACAACCTGATCCCAACCGAGTTCTACTCCGACGAGGCGATCGACGTCTTCCGTCTCTCGTCGAAGTCACATTGGGACGTGCCTATCGAGATCCCCGGTCCGGGCAAGCGCACGACGACCGTGCACTTCCTCACCAGCCACCCGACACCACCGGTCTTCGACGGGCCAGAGGATCGCAACGGCAGGCGGAACCACGATGAGATCCGGTTCTGGGCCGACTACGTGCATCCCGCCCGCAGCGGCTACATCTACGATGACGACGGCGGTGTCGGCGGCCTCGACGGCGGTGCCCGGTTCGTGATCGCCGGCGATCAGAACGCCGATCCACTCGACGGCGACTCGGTGGCAACTGCCATCGATCAACTGTTGAAGCATCCGAAGATCGCCGATCCGGAGCCCACAAGCCTCGGAGGGGCCGAGGCGGCGGCCCAGGGTGGGGTCAACGACGATCACCTGGGCGATCCGGCCCTCGACACGGCCGACTTCAACGACGCCGGACCCGGCAATCTGCGGGTCGACTACCTGCTGCCGTCGAAGCAGATGCAGGTGGCCGACACGGCCGTGTTCTGGCCACCGCTCGACGATGAGCTGTCGCGGCTGACCGGCGTGTTCGACTTCGGTCAGTTCCTCCAGGACGGGATCGGATTCCCGACCTCGGACCACCGGATGGTGTGGGCCGACGTCGTCGTGCACTGACACGCCGTTCTCACCCTCCACCGAACTTTGTGACGCTGACGTCCCCCTCGACTCGAACTTTGTGACTGTGAGTATGGGTGGGCAGCCGCCGTGTGGTGTGCTGTGGGTTGATGGCTTGGTGCGTGACTCTCTTTGTGACTGACCCTGTTTGGTGTCTTGTTGAGCGACTTGTCCGTGCCTGGTCATCGGCCCCGGTCCGGGCCGGAGTGACTGGCCTGATCAGGAGCTTGACCGCCAGCTGAATCTGGCGTGTCCCATCACAGTCTTGCCGATCTCCGACCTGGACCGGAACGTCACGTTCCCACGTTCAAAGGAGAAACGCAGTGTCCATATTGGCAGAAGTTGTCGACGTCGTCATCGGTGTCGACACCCATAAACACACCAATACCGCAGCTGTCGTCGCAGCAGACACCACCGCAGTGGTCGAGGTGATGACCACCGCCACTGATCCCGATGGCTATGAAGCGCTGGTCGAGATGGCCGGCCGCCATAGTGGTCGACGGGTTTGGGCGATCGAGGGGGTGAATAGTTATGGTGCTGGTCTGGCCCGGTTCTTGATCGAACGAAACGAGATGGTGGTCGAGGTGGACCGCCCGGCTCGCCCCAAACGGCGTCATGGTGTCAAGTCCGACGAGGTCGACGCTATTCGAGCCGCACGCGAAGCACTGGCCCGAGATCATGTCGGCCAGCCACGCTCAGACGGTGAACGAGCTGCTCTTTCGGTGCGGTTAGCGGCCCGCCGGTCTGCTGTTGGGGCCGCCTCTGATACCCAACGCCAACTCCACGCCCTGGTTGTCGCCGCCCCTGAACCGCTCCGCAGCAAGCTCCGGGGCGCCACCACACGAGAACTGGTCAAAAGCTGTTGTGGGCTTCGTGTCAACCCCCGATGGGACATCACAACCCGAGAGACCGCCCAGGTGCTTCGCCTACTGGCCCGGCGAGTGGTCGCTCTCACCAACGAAGCCCGTGAACACGAACAGTCCATTCTGGCACTCATCCGGTCGTGGCGCCCCGACCTGCTCGACCCCTGCGGGGTCGGCCCCATTGTTGCCGCCACCGTGTTGTGTGCCTGGTCCCACCCCGGGCGAGTCCGTAACGAGGCCGCGTTCGCCATGCTCGCCGGCACCGCCCCCATCCCAGCCTCGTCCGGGCAGACCGTGCGGCATCGTCTCAACCGATCCGGTGATCGACGACTCAACCAAGTCATCCACACCATCGTCATCACCCGAATGCGTGTAGACCCCGAAACCCGGGACTACGTCGAACGACGACGAGCCGAAGGAAAAACCAACCGAGAAATCCGGCGCTGCCTCAAACGCTACGTAACCCGCCAACTCTTCCGCCAACTCGAACACCCCCCACCCCTTGACACAACATAGGAGCGTCGCCAACGACCCCCTTGGGGGGTCGTCAGGTGCACAAAGTCTGTATGGCTGTGTTGCCGCCGGGGTGGGATGAAATAGTGGTGGTGGCGGCTGCCGGGTTGTGGTCGCCGTCCGAACTTGGTGCCGTTGAGCCCGTACAAAGTCTGGTGCGAGACCTGTTTCGAGGGGCCGTGGAGTGTTGCTTCGAGCACGAATGACAGATTCTCATTCTTCCCCGGTCTTCGTCCCGGCAGCCGCTGTGTCCCATTGTTGCTGGTGTGGGTGGGGAAGGAAAGTCTCTGATGAGACGGATACGGAATTGTGTTGCTGGGCTTGATGTGCATCGTGACTCGGTGACCGCTTGTGTCGAGTGGGTTGAGCAGGGCCGGGTGACTGCTGAGACCCGCAAGTTCTCGACCACGGTTTGTGCGGTGGGTGAGTTGGGCCGCTGGTTGGAGGGGCAGCGAGTGGAGCTGGTCTCGATGGAAGCCACCGGAGTGTATTGGAAACCGGTGTTCTATGGGCTAGAAGCTGGGCCGTGGGAGTTACAGCTGGTCAACGCTCATCATGTCAAGAACGTGCCGGGCCGTAAGACCGATGTGTCTGATGCCCGCTGGTTGGCTGATGTGGCTGCTCACGGGATGGTGCGGGCATCGTTTGTGCCGCCACCTGATATTCGAGCTCTGCGGGAGCTGACCCGGTATCGGCGAACCCAGATCCAGGTTCGGGCAGCCGAGATCCAACGGTTGGAGAAACTCCTTCAAGACGCAGGGATCAAACTGACCTCGGTGGCGTCTCGTGTGTGGTCGAAATCGGCACGAGACATGGTCGAGGCGCTCATTGACGGACAAACCGATTCTGAGGTGCTCGCCGAACTGGCCAGAGGGCGGATGCGGTCCAAGATCGCAGCATTGACCGAAGCGTTGGAATCCCGCTGGGGTGATCATCACCGGGCTGTCGCCCGAGCGATCCTGGATCACATCGACTTCGCCGACGCCACGATCACGATGTTGAACACCGAGATTGCTCGACGGGTCGAACCCAACCGTGCGCTGATCGAACTGTGGTCAACCATTCCAGGAGTGGGGACACGAACCGCGGAGATCATGGTGGCCGAAACCGGCGCTGACATGTCGGTGTTTCCAACTGCTGGGCATTTGGCATCGTGGGCTGGGGTTGCGCCAGCATCCTATGAATCAGCCGGGAAACGGCGACCGGTCGGAACCCGCCACGGGGCAACCCACTTGCGTCACGCCCTCATCGAAGCCGCCAACGCAGCATCTCGATCAAAGAACACGTTCCTGGCGGCCCGCTATCGGAGGATCATGCGACGGCGAGGACCGAACAAAGCAACCGTTGCCATTGCTCGCAGCATCCTCGTCGCGGCCTGGCACATCGCTAGCACCGGTGAACCCTACCGAGACCTCGGAGGCGACTACTACGACAACCGTGACAGCGGTCGGGCTCTCCGCCGTCACCTCAACGCCGTCGAAGCCGCCGGCTACACCATCACCAAAACCTGAATCCCGGCCACAACCACAACAACCGCCGCTAAACGCGCGCGCCCAGACCAGAACCTATTTCATGACAGTTCGGTTGGGGGGCGTTACCGAGTTGATTCCCGGATCGGTTCCCGAATCCGCTCAGGACGAATGTTTTGCAGGAATTTTCGGCGACGAACCCTAAACGGGAATCGAGTCGGGATGCCGTCGGCTTCACTGCCGGCCATGACATCGGTTGACCAGCACACGTCCCCATCGAGTACCAGCTGGTGGCGCGACCTCGAGGCGCTCGATCACCGTCTTCCCGACCGATGGCGGGCCTGGGGCGACTCACCGGCCGGCGGGCGAACCCTCGCCGACTGGCAGCGGCATGATCCTCGGCTGAGCGGCTGGTCGATCGACGCCCTCACCGATCCGGTGTCGAGCCCACAGACCGACGCCATGCAAGCAGCGCTCGTGGCCTTGACCCAAGCCGGTTCGGCCGAAGCCGGGCTCACCCTCCTCGTGCAGCTCCGTCCCGGGCTCATCCGCCTGGCCCGAGCGGCCCGCGCCTGGGAGTGGATCATGAACCACGACGTCGACGACGAGGTGCAGGCCACCTTCCTCGAAGTGCTGTTCCGCCACGACCTCACCCGACGACCCGAGCGCATCGCCGCCAACCTGCTCCTCGACACACGCCAGAAGCTCTGGCGACGCGTCCCCCGAGCCGGGCCGCCCACCGTCGGACTGACGACGGTCTCGGGTGGCGATCCCGGTGCTCCGGACGTGGCATGGTCCGGTTCGTCGTCGGAGCCGGCCTGGGTCGAAGGTGTCGAGTTGTGGCTCCATCTGCGCGAGAGCGTGAAAGGCCTCGGTGGAACCACGGCATCACGGCAGCTGACCGCCACGATGGCCTACCGAGCCTGGATCGAGGACGAGCCGACGACCGCCATCGCCACGGACCTGGGGGTCGCCCCTCAAACCGTGGCCACCCGCCTCTACCGGCTGCGGCGGATCCTGCGGGCGGGCTGGTGATATCTCAGACGCCAGCCTGTCATCAGGTGCCGGTAGCGGGAAGAACCAACGACGGGTCGGCGCCACTGTCCAACCGTGTCGGCCCGTCGTTGGTCAACCGCCACAACGCCGCCGCTCCGATCATCGCGGCGTTGTCGGTGCAGTACGCCCGGTCGGGTACCAGAGCGTCGAAGCCGGCGTCCGCTGCCTCGGCCGCGAATCGCTCTCGGAGACGGGAGTTGGCGGCCACTCCCCCACCCAGACACAGCGTTCGAGCGCCCACGTTCCGGCCCGCCCGAATGGCCTTCGTGACCAACACGTCGACCACCGCCTCCTGGAAGGCGGCCGCCACATCGGCATCCTCCACATGAGGGTGGCGGCGCACGAAGTTGACCACCGCCGTCTTCATACCGCTGAACGAGAAATCGAGGCCGTCGTCGATCATGCCCCGGGGGAAGGCGATGGCCTCGGAATCACCCTCCCCGGCCAGTCGATCGATGATCGGCCCGCCGGGATAGCCCAGTCCGAGGTAGCGGGCCACCTTGTCGAACGCCTCGCCGGCGGCATCGTCGATGGTCGAACCGAGATAGCGGTACGAACCCGGGCGGCGAACCTCCACCAGCAGGGTGTGGCCACCCGAGACGAGCAGGACAACCAGGGGCAGTTCGAGATCGGGCCGTTCGAGGAAGGTGGCGAACAGATGGCCTTCCATGTGGTTGACGCCGACGTAGGGGACGTCCCACGCCATGGCCAGGGCTTTCGCCGCGCTGACGCCGATCAGCAGAGCCCCGATGAGGCCGGGCCCGCAGGTGGCGGCCACGGCTTCGATCTCCGAGGCGTCGATGTCGGCGTCGGCCAGGGCTCGCACGGTCACGTGCTCCAGCGTTTCGAGGTGGGCCCGGCTGGCGACCTCGGGAACCACGCCTCCGAACTCGGCGTGGAGATCGATCTGGCTCGACACCACATTGGACAGCACCTCGACCGGGGCGAACGGTGCGGCGTCCGCCGAGTCCTTCGCAGTGTCGGTGACGACACCGGCGCCTCGCACCACCGAGACGGCGGTCTCGTCGCAACTCGTTTCGATGGCCAACAGGGTCGTCATGCGCTTCCTTTCACCCTGTCTTTCAACCGGTCTTCCACCCGGTCGCGCCGCCACATGATCAGTGCGTCGGTGCCGTCACGGTAGTAGCCGTGACGGCGGCCGGAGCGGCGAAATCCCATGGCCGAGTAGAGGGAGATGGCCGGGCGATTGTGAACCCGGACTTCGAGCGTCGCCGCCACGGCCCCCCGCTCACGACCGGCGGCCAACAGGTTGATCAGGAGCTGCCGGCCGATGCCTCGACGGCGATGATCGGGGTGGACGGCGATGTTCATGATGTGCGCCTCGTCGGCCACGATCATGGTGCCGCCGAACCCGATGATCGACTGGTCCGGCCCGTCCACCACCACGAGCCAGTGGTTGGCGTTGTCCGGGAGGTCGAGTTCGGCGGCCAGCAGCGATCGAGTCCATGGCTCCGGGCTCACCAGCACCTCGATGGCGGCCACGGCGTCGAGGTCCGACTCCCGCATCGGACGCAACACAGCAGGCGTGTTGTCATCCGACATCGGATCCCCCGCGGATCGCATCATCGCCGAACCGCTCATACCCGGGGCCGGATCTTGACGTTCGGGTTGACGTCGGGATCGCGGAGGTAGAGGGGTTCGATCGCAGACCCGGCCGACGACGTCAGGTCGGCGGCCACGGCGATCATGACCGCGGCGTCGACGTTGACGCCGGCCACCAGTTCCGCTCCCTCGACGGCGGCCGCCTCGTAGTCGGCCCGATACCGGTCGAGTCCGTCGCCGACGACAACGCCGGTCGCCCGAGCGGCCAGATCAGCCGCCGGTCCGACTTCGGGGGAGGTCGACGAGTCGGCATCGATCCCGAACGATTGCTGGAACACCTCGTTGCGGCGAGCGTCGATCACCGCGGTGATCTGGTCGGGGCCACCATCCGCCCCAGGGCGTGATCGGACCACGGCGGCCAGGATCTCGAGGCTGGTGAGACCCACGACCGGAACGTCGAGAGCGAACGCCAGCGTCTTGATCGTGGCCAGACCGACTCGAAGACCGGTGAACCGGCCCGGGCCGCGGTCGACCACGAGCAGGCCGAGGTCGCCGAGGCCGATACCCGAGTCGGCCAGCAGCTTCTGGACGAGCGGGCTTATCTCCTCGGCGTGACGCCGATCGGTGGCGAGAGTCGCTGCGGCCAACGGCGTCGCGGCGTCGATCAGGCCGACAGCAGCACTGATGACGCCGGTCGACGACGACAGCGCCAGCACGGGTCGTGTCGATGAGGTGGTCATCGAACACCCTCGGTCAGCAGCGTCTCCAGGGCGCGAACACGCTCGCTCCACCCAGCACCCCGGGCGGTGAACTCGATGAGCCGGTCGGTGTCGAGGTGCTCGTCAACCGGTTCCGGATAGCGCAGGGCCACGACCAGATGATCGGCCGGCAGCACGTCGGTGAACTTGTCGCCCCACTCGATGACGGTCACCCCCGAGTCGAGCAGATCGGGCAGGTCGAGGTCGAGCGTTTCGGCCACCGAGTCGAGGCGGTAGACGTCGAGATGATGCAACACCAACCGCCCCTCGTACCGGTTGGCCAGTGTGAACGTGGGGCTCGTGATCCGTTGAGTGACGCCGAGCCCCCGGCCGAGGCCTTGCGTGAACCGGGTCTTGCCCGCCCCCAGGTCGCCGGTCAGGATCACCAGATCGCCGACCTGGACCAGGTCGGCCAGCGCGGCGGCGATCTCTGCGGTTCGATCGGGGCCGTCGCTCGGCACCTCGATCGAAGCCGTGGCATCGATGGGGAACACCTCTACAGGGTAGTGGCGCCCACCGATCGCACCGCCCGAATCACGGCCGTCTGCGCGAGTGCCCGCAGCCCCATCATCTCGGCGTCGACCGCACCGGTGGCCGCGGCCACGAGCGCATCACCGTCGACCGCGGTGTGGGCGGGCAGCAGCGATCGGGCCAACCCGTCGTGGCCGCTATGGGCCAACAGCAAGCAGTCGGTTTTCGACAGCCGGGCGTTGGTCACAATCACCCCGATGGTGGTGTTGGTCAACTCGCCGCCGCCGTCGTCGGCGGCTGGACCAAAAGATGGAAGTTGTTGCGGCCCCGGATCGTCGCCAAGCGTGCCGTCGTCGACAAACCCGAAGGCGTTGACCGCAACGATCGCGGTGACGACGACGTCCACGTCGCCCTGGTCACCACGACCGACACCGGTCACCGTGGCCACCCCGAGACCGCCGTCGGCCGCGGATCCGCCCCACTTGCCGACGGTCGCGCCACAGCCGGCCCCGACAGGACCTCCGCTGATCGTGCCTCCCGGTGATGCAAGCGCCTCCCGACAGGCCGACCGGCCCTGCTCAGAACGGGGCCGAACCGACGGGTCACCGACACCGAGATCGTACAGTGACATGCCGACCACGATCGGTACCCGACCGAACCGGGTCGGGAACCCTCGCCCGGCGGCCTCCAACTCGGCCATCACACCGTCGACCGCGGCCAGTCCGAACGCCGATCCCCCGGACAGGACGACCGCGTCGACCGCGGACACGGTGCGGCTCGGATCGAGGAGTGCGAACTCCCGGGTGGCCGGAGCCCCGCCGCGAACCTCGCCCGACGCCATCGTCCCCTCCGGCAGAACGACCACGGTACAACCGGTGCGGGCCTCGGTGTCGGTCCAGTGACCGACACCGAGGCCGGAGATCGAGACAGTCACCCCACAAGTATGCCGGACGGGCGAACGGGCGAACGCCCACCGGCCCGGCGATCAGGCCGGGTTGAGCGCCGTCGGCGCCCCGTTACTGACGGCCGGCTTCGGTGCCGTTCGCAGGCGACCGACAACGGCGTCGAAGCGATCGTCGTAGACGCGGGCGATCCTCGACCAGTCGAAGCGACGCATGCTCTGGGCCAGGCCCAGCGTCGACGAGCGCAGCTGATCGATGCGGGCGACGGCGTCGACAAGCCTCGTACCGAACGTGCCCGGCTCGTAGAGCGCGAACTGGTGCCACGGGGGGCGGATCAGCTCGGGGTAGCTCAGGTCGTCGGGTAGCAGCGGTACACAGCCGCTGGCCACCGCCTCGACCACGGCGACCCCGAAGAACTCGTGACGGGCACAGCTCACGACCAGGTCACAGCGCCGAAGCGCGGCCAGATACGCCGCCCGATCCAACTCGCCGGAGGCGATGATCCACGATCCGAAACGCTTGTCGGCTTCGGCCCGCTCGGCCCCCGCGTTGGTCGAGCCGCTGGGCGGGTCCTGCCCGGCCAGAACCAGCCGGAACTCGAGACCGGAGGCGACCACCTTGTCGAGCGCCCGGAGAAAGGCCGCCGGGTCCTTGTCGCGCTCCCATCGATGGGGCCAGAGAATAACGGGCGGACCGGAAGGTCGAGCCATGGAGGAGTACGGGTCGTCGTCGGCCACTTCGGCCAGATCGACCCCGACAGGAAACACCTCGAACCGGCCGACGACCTCGTCGAGCTTCGGCACGTGGGTCTTGTCGGGCAGGTTGGTGACGAAGCCGGGCAGGGCGTCGGCCACCGCCCGCAGGTGGTAGTAGCTGTTGAACAGCACCAGGTCGGCCGCACACCACGACATCCAGTTGCGTAGAGCAGCCCCCTGATCGTAGTTGCCGTCGGCGATCGGGTAGACGAGCTGGCTCTCGTGTTGATAGATCACCACGGCGGTGTCGGGCGCGATCCGGCGACGGACGAGGCCGAGGAGTTCGGCCACGTCGACCAGCCCGGAGATCAGCAGCAGATCGGGTTGGCCGTGGGCGCCGACCCAGGCGGCGATCTTGTCGGCCAACGGCAGCGCGCCGCCCCGCAACCGCCATCGCCACAGCTGCCCTGGCAGGCCGACGATGTGGACCTCGTTGCGACTGGCGGCCTGATACCCGGTGGCCCAGGCCAGATGTGACCCGGTCTCCCAAGGCTCAACCAGCAAGATCCTCACAGCCAACTCCTGATGATCATCCGCCGGACTCGGTTCGAACCACCGTTGAGCTGAATTCTAGACGAGCGTTTCCGAGCCGAGCCGGATGCGTTTGCATGCGTCCGCATGTCGAAACAAGGCGAAGACGAAATGAGCCGTTGTGCCCACCCCCGCCCCCGGCCCGGCGGCGGGTGGACCTTCTACACTGGTCCGGATGCCCGACCATGCGGCACCGGCATCGGCAGCCCCCACCGGAACCGGCCCCTCGCCCGAGAATCGTCCACCGCCGACAACCCCGCTCCCCGAGCAATGGATCGCGGGAGACTTCGCCATTCAGGCCGTTTCGCTGAGTAAGCGTTTCGGTACCCACCTGGCCGTCAACCAGATCACGTTGCGGGTCCCGACCGGAACCTTCTTCGGCCTGCTCGGCCCCAACGGCGCCGGCAAGAGCACCACCCTGGCGATGGCGACCGGCCTGCTTCGCCCCGACGGCGGCAACGTCATGGTCAACGGCCTGCCGGTGTGGCCTGATCCGACCGAGGTCAAGGCCACCATCGGTGTCGTGCCCGAGAACCTGCTGCTCTTCGAGCGGCTGTCGGCCCGCGAGTTCCTGACCTACGTCGGCCGGTTCCGGCAGCTCGACGACGCCGAGATCGACGACCGCACCGACGACCTGCTGCGAGCCCTCGACCTCGACACCGCGAACCGCAAGCTCATCGCCGACTACAGCCAGGGGATGCGGAAGAAGATCAGCCTGGCTGCTGCGCTCATCCACTCCCCTCCCCTGCTGATCCTCGACGAGCCGTTCGAGTCCGTCGACCCGGTGTCGCAGCGCTCGATCCGACACATCCTCGATCACCTCATCTCCCGGGGGCGCACGGTGGTGTTCTCCAGCCACGTGATGAGCACCGTCGAGGAGCTGTGCGATCACGTCGCCATCATGGATCACGGCAGCATCATCCGCAGCGGGCCGATGGGCGAGGTGACGAACGGGCACCGTCTCGACGACGTGTTCGCTCAGGCCGTCGGCACCGACCGGGTGGCGCCCCCGAGTCTCGACTGGCTGCAGTGACCGCACTCCGCCGCGGCGGCACTCCGTCGAGCCGAACCGGGCGATCACCGGTCTGATGGCCGTCACCACCGTCGACTGGCGACGAGCCCGCTCGATGGCCGGACTCAAGTTCCGGCTCATCCGTCACACCCCGCAGGTGATCGTCGGCATGTTGCTCGGGTTGTTCCTCGGCGGCGGGCTGGCGATCGGTGCCATCTCCGCCGTCATCCGGCTCGACGGGCACGAGATGCGAGGACCGCTCCTGATGATCGGCGGCTCGGCGCTACTGGGACTTTGGCTGTTGGCGCCCCTGGTGATGGGCGGAGGAGAGCTCATCCTCGACCTGAAGTCGCTGGCCCTGTACCCGCTCAACACGTCGACGCTGGTGGCCGGCCTGCTGCTGGCCGCCGCTGTCGGCATCCCGGCGATGATGACGCTGGTGGTGTCGCTGAGCCTCCTGAGCCATGCAACCGGCTGGCTCGACGGAGTGCTGCTGGCGGCCGGAGCCGTCCAGTTGACCGCCACGGCCGTGATGGCCGGACGATTCACCGTGGCCGTCGTCGGCCTGCTCGCCTCCAGCCGGTTCCGGTCGATCGCAGGCGCGGTCACCGTGCTGGCCGCCATCACACTGGGTATCTCGTCGCAGCTGATCGCCCTCACCATCGACGACATCGACCTCGGTTGGACCGCCACCGCACGCCGAGTCGTTCGACTCCTGCCGATCGGCTGGACCCCGGAGTCGATCGCCAACGCATCCACCGGAAACCTCCGCCCGGCGTTGTTCTTTCTCGTTCTCGGGGCGACCGTGCCGTTGATCCTGCTGGTCCTGTGGCGCGCGACCCTCGACCGGGTGCTCGACGGCAAGGAGGCGCAGACCCGGGCCAAGCAGGCGAAGCCGCTCGTCGCCCCGTTGATGGATCGGATCGTCGACCGCCGAACGGCGGCGGTCTGGGCCAAGTCGGCCCGGGCGATCCGGCGCGACGTGCGCGAGTGGACCGAGATCGCCGCGTTCCTCCCCCTGATCCTGGCGTTCGCCCTGCCGACCATAACCGAGATACAGGCCCGCAATCCTCGACTGGTGCTCGTGCCGTTCCTGGCCGCCGTGTCCGGCGCAACGATGACCTCCACGAACCTGTTCGGCGGCGACGGTCCGAGGTTCACCGCCGACGCAATCCCGGGCGACGACTTCCGGCCGATACTGCTCGGCAAGCTCCTGCCCCGGGTCATCCTCGTCGCCATCATCGTGGTCACCGGCGCCATCGTGTTGGCATGGGTGATGGACGGCTGGCAGTACCTCCCGGTCAGCCTCCTGCTGATCGCCCAGTCGCTGATGATGGGAGCCGCGGCCGGTATCTTCGTGACCATCCGGTCCCCGATCCCGCTGCCCGACAAGATCGGCGGCTTCAACGCCACCAACGCCGGCTGCATCGCGCCGCTGTTTCAGTTGACCGCGCTGGCGGTGGCCGACCTCGTCGCGGTGTTCGCCGCGCTGCCGGCGATCATCGTGGCCCTCGTCTACGACCCGTATTGGGCGATGGTCTGCCCGGTGGTGACACTACCGCTGTCGTGGTGGCTGGTGAAGCGGCGTTTGGCCACCGAGGCCGTGCGGGCCCAGCACCGCATCCCCCGTCTCACGGCGGCGCTCACCAAACGGACCTGACCGAGCGGCTGCGGTTGCGTGCCAGGGGTGGTGGTGGCGGCTCAGTCGGAGGCGCGGGGTGGGTGAAGACGGCGACCGCCGCTCGGAGCCGACGGCCTCGGCCGACGAGGGACGAACGACCCGGCGTCGTCGGGGCCGTTCCGCGGCGGTTCGATGTGAACCACCAGATTCTCCCGTCTGCCCACGGGCAGCCGACCACAACGACCGCCTCCGCTGACGTGAACCCGACAACCTCGCCACAGCGCCTCGGCCCGGGCGGCATGTACGACCGTGTCCTGGCGCTGGTTGCGTCGTGGATGAAGGCCGTAGCTGGTCATGAGCGTCAGCGTCTCACCGTCGACGGTTGCGTGATCGACGAGCCAACCGATGTCGTCCGGGCAAAGAAGCTGAGCTTGGACAAGCATTGCTCATATGCTACTACGAGCCGGGCAAACGGTTCCCAGCACCCGGCCTAGTCTTCGCTGTACTCAGTGAATATGTCCTCAGGACTGAGAGGAGGACGATTCACCGGCTCAACAAGACGTCTCCACTGCTGATCGTCGACCTCGACCAGATTGGCGGCCACCTCGCCCACCACCGCCTCCATCACCTCATCGGATGCCGACGTGTCCCTCGGATCCCAGGTCACCGCTACCGAGTAACGACCCCCCTCGTCGTACCAGGTCACGCCACTTCGTGTTCCGTCCTCGAACCAGTGGCGGCCGTTGTCGCGGAGTTCCGATCTACCGTTGAGCACACCAAAGATGCGGGACTGCAGGAAGAACCCGCGATGAATCCCGTCGACCTGCACTGCGATGTCGAGGTCATCTCTGCGCCATGTCGCCCTGTAGCCATCGACATCGAATGAGACGTCGTCGCTGTCGACGACCAACGTGTAGGACGAATCGGCGTGATTGAAGCCGGACCATGCGTCGGACCGCCGAGCCTCCAGTTCATCGGAGAAGGTGACGAGCTCGTCGATCGTCAGCACCGGCGAGATCACCACGGCCCCCCAGCCGTCCCCACGAACGATCATTCGTGAACCCGTCGATCGTCCATTGCCACCACACGCCTCAAGGCCCAGCCGTGTCGACACGGACGGATCGTCGCAGATGAGGAACGGCGCTGGCGACACGTCGCGGTTGACCGTAACCAGGACATCCGGCAACTTGGATGTCTCGGCGTCGACAACGAAACCACCAATCCAGGTCGGTTGGGCCGCCGTCGAGGAGAACGTCGTCTCGAATTCGATGCGATCGCCGATCGGCCAGAGCGACGGGTCGCTGGCGTCCACCGGCGTCCAGTCCTCGCCCGGCACGAGGCGCGGAATCGGTTTGGCTTCGGCCTCCTGCTCGGTCAGCAACCGGACGAGTCGCTTGGTGGAGTCGGCCCAGATCTCCGACCAGGTGTCATCGTCGACCAGTTCCGCTCCGGTGACCAGCCGGTCGAACGATTCGCCTGACGGACCCTGCCAGGTGATGACGTTGGCTCCCACCACGGCGAGGGCGTACCCGAACGATCCGCTGTCGACGATGAACCGGGTGGTGCCATCGACAGCAAGAACCATTCGTACCGTTCCAGAAGACGCCACCTCGTGGAGGATCGAGATCAGGTCACCAATCCCGCCCTCTTCTATCTGCTGGTTGACGACATCAGCAAGCACCGGCCGCCCGTCGGCAACGGGGGCCCACCGGATCTCGGCGTAACCCGGCTCCAGCTCATCGGGAGGGCGTCCATCTCGGAAGACTCCCGCCATGATCGGCGACGTGCCGGCCAGTTCCCAGCCGTCGTCGGTCGACGTGACCGCCCGAGCGACATCCTTCAGGTTGGACCCCGTTGGCGCAGGCCTCTCACCCAGCGCAAGCGTCTGGAAGAGGAAACGGTCATCGTTGCCGGCCCACGACAGGCCTCCGTGGAGCGAATCACCCCAGGGTGTGGCTCCGTCGATCGAACCAGGTAGCCCGTCGACGTGATCGGAGTCGATCTCGACGATCCAGATATGGAGCAGCTCGGCCTCGGCGTCATGGAACACGACCGCATCGGACCGGCCAACGTCGGGTTCCCCGCTATCCGACGGCGGAAGGGATACCCACCTGGCAGAGGTCGGAAGCCATTCGACATCGGGAGACAAGACGCGCATGGCGTCGGGTATGACATCAACATCGGGATCAAGCAGTGCCTCTCCATCGCCATCGACGTCGTCTACGTCCGATGGGGCGGGGTTGGCCTGCGTCGACGATGTGGCCGAGCGTTCGGGAGCAGTGGTCGTCGGGATGTCCACATCATCGGTAACCAATCGATCGGACCGATCGAGAAGTCCAACCACTATGAAGGCCGAAACGGTGAGGACCAGAACGACCGCCGCCACCAGGAGAAGTCGTCCACGACGGCTCGGCGACTGCCGTCCCGATTCGTCGTCTCGGCGGGCACCGGAGTCGATGGCGATGGGACCGGACACCTCTCCGTTCTGGCGGTGATGGCCGGCGGGCGACGGAGCGTGGAAGGCCTCCACGGCGTCGCCGTAACGGGCCAACTGTTCTTCGATCGGTAGCGCGGTGGTGTCAGACATCGGTTGCCACCTCCAACTTCGACCGGAGGGCTTCGAGCGCCCTGCTGACATGCGTGCCGACGGTCGAGCGGCCGATGTCAAGAGCCTCGGCGACCTCGGAATACGACCAACGGCAGCCATGGACCAGCCACACGGCGGCCCGCTGCTGCTCCGTGAGTTCCAACAGCGCCGGGATCAGCTTGGGCTCGATCTCCGGGATGCGCATCTCGACGGGATCCGGCAGGTGGCGAGGTTTGAGTCGAGGGGCGGAGCGGGTGAGGCCGACCCGATAGAGATAGCCGATCGGGTTCCGCATAGGGATCAGACGGTCGGCATTCTCCCAGCCCCAGGCCAGGGCCTCGGCGGTCGCCTCGTCGGCGCCGTCGATCCCTCGCACGACCAGGAATGCCCTCCACAGACGTGGTCTGGCCTCGGCCAACAGGGCCGCGATCGGATCAGCCTCACTGCTCACATTGTGTAAACGGCCAGGCCTGCGGATCGCGCCACACCGAACGTAGAATCTTTCTGTCGACATGTTCATTCAACCAGACAGGTGAGCCGGTCGGCGGCTGCAGACCGATCGTCGGACTAGGCACGAGGGTCCATGGACCAGGACACCGTCATCCATCGCGAGTTTCACATGCTCGGCCGGGGCGTCTGGATCCTTGGCGGCGTGGCATTGGCGGGTTTGATCGTGGCTGCGTCAAACGGGCTGCCCATGACGGGTTGGCGCAGTTGGCTCGGGTTCGGATCGACGTTCGTCATACTGGCGTGTGCGGTTGCGTACGGGACGTACCGTATGAACCGCATCAACCTGACACCGTCTCAGCTGGTCGTCGGACGTGAGACGTTCGAGCGATCAGACTTCGACTTCGGGTTCGGGGTGCAGCCGCCGCTGGTTCTGTCGGTCGACGAGCAGAATCGGGTCGAGGAGGAATGGCCACTTCCGCCGCAGGCCGACATGCGCATCGTCGGCGGTTCGTGGGGCCGCCGCCGGGGCACGTCGATGCTGGTGCTGAAGGCCCGCGAGACGGGGCAGCTCTTGGCGATCTTCAGCCGCCGTCCGGCGGAACTCGACCGGGCGCTGACGGCGTGGCTCGAGTCGCCTGAACCGTAGGGTCGTCACGTCGGTCGATACCCTGATGAGGGTGACGACCGACGTGCACCTCGAGGCTTATCTCGAGGCAGTCGACCGGATGATCGCCTTGGTTCGCCGGGCGCCCGATCGGATTGACGACCCTGTCACCGCCTGCCCGGCGTGGACCGCTCGTCAACTCGTAGGCCATCTGACCGGCTTGGCCCAGGACTGGGTCATGGGCAACCTGAACGGCTACGGCTCCGATGAATGGGCCGCGGCCCAGGTCGCTCGATTCGACGGGGCGACCGTCGGCGAGCTGCTGTCGGAGTGGCAGAACGCCGTGGATCGATTCGGTGACCTGGGTCCGGCTCCGATGGGCGGCACACCGGCCATGTGGGCGTTCGGCGACGCCGTTGTTCACGAGGCTGACCTCCGACCCGTCTTGGCCCCTGGCACGCGTGTGCCTGATCAAGCCGTGGACCTTGGGCTCAAGGCGGCCATCAGCCGCTGGCGAGCGCAGCTGTCCTCCGCCACCGACGCTGTCGGGCCACTCGACGTGGTCGCCGCGGACAAGCGGACTTGGCGCATCGGCGGCCCCGAGGCTGTGGCGGCGGGCGGTTCGGTCACGACGACCGGGTACGAGCTGTTCCGTGCGCTGTTCGGCCGCCGATCCCGTTCGCAGGTCGAGGGCTGGGACTGGACCTGCGATTCCACCCCGTACCTCGACGCCGGCCTGCCCTTCCCGTTCCGGTGGTCGGACATCGACCTGCGAGACTGAGCGAACGAAGACGACGGCACCGACATCGCCGTCTTGATGAGATACGACGTGCTGTAGCATCGCTCGCGTGTCAGCTTTCCTCATTTGCGACGTGACGGTGAAGGACAGGGAGGCGCTTCGGGAGTACCTGCGTCTCTCCCAGCACACGCTCGCCCCCTACGGCGGAACGTTCCATGTCCAGGCGGGCGAGGTGGTCGTGCTCGAAGGAGACTGGTCCCCCACCGTCGTGGTCGTCGCCGAATTCCCCTCGATGGATGCCGCCAAGGAGTGGTACTCGTCGGCCGACTACGCTCCTGCCCTCGACGTCAGACCACGGGCCATCGATCGCAATATGCTGATCGTCGACGGCCTTGACACAACCGGGGCCGAGGACGACTAGCCGGAAGGCTGGATCTCAAGGCCCATGGAGTGGTCGCACCAAACCGACGCCGCCGACTGGTGGATCTCCCGCCTCCGCCCGTCTCACGAGCACATGGTCGGCTCCGTGATGCCCTCCGGGTTCGAGGCGGTCACCCGGATCTTTCATCCGATCGAAGATGATGACGACGACACCATCCTGCACCGTTGGACCGATGTGGCCCGGGCCAACGGCCGCACCCCGCACCCCGAAATGCAGCTCCATCGCATCGTGTCAACACCGGGCGAGCAGCGCCACTTCCAGGACGTCCCCTGGGTCGACATGGGGCACCTCCCACCGGCCGAGCGACGCTTCCTGGCCGACATCCTCCAAGAATGGGGCTCCAGGGAACCCACCTGGTTCGGGTACTCCGACATCAACAGCGGGCTTGACGATCGCGACCCGGATCTGCCCCCGAGAACCGGGACGTTCAGTCGCCAGTACTTTCTGGTGAAGGCCTCCCTGGCCGAGATCGACGACGTTTCCCGTTTCGCCGTCCAAGCGGCCCACCCGGCCAACGATTGGCTCACTCGCTCACCGAATCTGTGGTGGCCGGACGACCACCGCTGGTTCGTGGTAAGCGAGGTCGATTTCATGTGGACCTACGTCGGTGGCCCACAGGCCCTGATCGAAGCCATCGAATCCTCGCCTGATCTCGAAGCGTTGCGAAGCGACTACTTCCACCAGGGCCACTGCGACGCCGACACCATCAACGGCCCCTGACGGCGGCTATTCCATCGCTCCGCTGGTTTCGGGCTACTCCACGCCACTCGACGCGGTCGTCACGGACAAGCGGACGTGGCGCGTCGGCGAGCCGGAGGAGGCGGTGGCCGGTTCCGTCACGACGACCAGGTACGAGCTGATCCGTGCGCTGTTCGGCCGACGATCGCGTTCCCAGGTCGAGGGCTCGGACTGGACCAGCGATTCCAGCCCCTACGTCGACGCTGACCCACCCTTCCCATTCCGGTCGTCGACCACCGATCTACGGGACTGAGGCCTGATCGCTGGCATCCGCCGCAGGCGTGCCCGGCTCGCCCCCTCCTCCAACGAGTCGGACACCGAGGGCTATGCACGCCTCAGATAGTTGAGATCGGACAATCATAGATAACTATAGATTAATACTTATTACAGTTGATTACTCGAACATTTGTATGTTATTGTCGAAGTGTGTTGAAAGGTGGGTCTCAGACTGGCGGTGATCTTGACGCTCTCAAGCGAGCGCTTGCCGACGTGCGTGAAACACCGTTGTCGTGTCTGTCTCCCGTCGAATTGGCGGAGCGAGCGTGTGAGCTACGACGCTTGTCCGAGCAACTCACGGCGATCGAAGCCGCCACACTGGCGGCCGCTCATGATGCAGCCGAAGGACCTGGCGCCTTCAAGGCGCTCGGATTTCGGCACGCCACCGACTACGTGACCGACAAGACGAATTCCGACGGGCGAGAGGTTCGTCGGCTCACGCGTACCGGCCGTTGGTTGATCGATTTCCCGATCTTCGCGGACGCGTTCGCCAACGGGATGTTGACACATCGCCACGTGAACGAGCTGCGTAAACTCGACAAGCCGAAGGTCCACAACGCCTTGGTCGACTCGCAGGCGATGCTGGTTGACGCGGCCGGAGAATGCGACTTCTCCGACTTTCTGAATGTGCTGATCTACTGGCTGAACGCAGCCGATCCGGATGGTCGCGAACCGATCGAGCAGGAATCCCGGTCCGGCTGCACCTATCGCAAGCACGCTGACGGATCCGTGTCAGGGCGCTTCTTCTTCGGCCCGCTGTCGGGTCAGGCGTTCCGTCGGCTCTTGGACCACGAGTCGCAACGCCTCTTTCGGCAGGACTCGGAGAACGACGTATCTCGTTCGATGGGGGCTCGGCAGGGTCAAGCGTTGTTGAACCTGATGATCCGCGGCTTCGAGGCGGGCGGCGGCGATGCCTCCATAACCCCGCTGGTGAGCCTGGTCATGGGCCAAGAGTTGGCCGAGAATCTGGTCAGCCGGCTCGCCGGCGAGACCACCGAGTACGTACCGCCGGATCATGAGAACCTCGATCGGCGCTGCGAATTGGATGATGGAACGCCGATCCACCCGAACTTGGCGGCCGTGATGCTGGTGGCCGGCACCTTCCGGCGGATGGTTTTTGACTCGAAGTCACGGCCGGTCGACATTGCGGCTCGATCCCGACGTTTCCCGCAGTGGATGAGACAGGTGTTGCTGGTGAGAGCGAGGGGGCGATGTCAGATCCCGGGGTGCGATTCGCCTTCCGCATGGTTACAGGCGGACCATGTGAAACCGCACTCAAGAGGCGGGCCGACTGAACTCTCGAACGGACAGATTCTCTGCGATCCGCACAACAAGTGGAAGCGCGACGAATGAGGTGCGTCAGCGGCCGCCCTAGCGACCCACGCCGCCGTGTACGTCGTAGCTGATCGAGACGTCGCCGATCGGATGGGCCTGGCAGGTCAGCACGTAGCCGGCGGCAAGTTCCTCATCGGTGAGCGCGTAGTTCTTCTCCATGGTCACCTCACCATCGACCACTCGGGCCTTGCACGTGGCACACATGCCGCCCTTGCAGGCGAACGGCACCTCGGCCCTCACCGAGCGGGCGTAGTCGAGCAACGGCGGTCCGGCGGGATCGGCCTTCACGACCGAGGTCCGACCGTCGATCGTGACGTGCACCGTCACGGCGCCCTCCACCTCGACGTCGGGCTCCACGACGGTCTCCACCCGCTGGTCGAAGAACAGCTCGTAGTGCACGTCGGCCTCGTCCACACCGAGCGATGCGAGTGTCGATCGGGCCGTCTCGACCATGTCGAGCGGGCCGCACAGGAACCAACCGTCGATTCGGGCCGGATCGATCAGTGTCGACGTGAGCGACCGCAGCTTGTCCTCATCGATCCGCCCCTGGAACAGAGGCACCTGGTGGGGTTCCCGGCTGAGCACGTGGACCACCTGGAACCGCTCGGCGAACCGGTTCTTCAGATCCTCGAGCTCCTCGAGGAACATGATGGAGAGGGAGGTGCGGTTGCCGTACAGCAGAGTGAACTCGGTCGACGGCTGCTGTTCGAGAGCGGTCGTGATCATCGACAGAATCGGGGTGATCCCCGATCCGGCGGCGATCGCCACGTAACGACCGGGCTCGGCGGGGTCGAGCATGAACTCGCCGATCGGGGCCATCACTTCGAGCACGTCACCCGGTTTGAGTTCGGTGGTGGCCCACGTCGAGAACACACCATCGGGAATACGTTTGACACCAACCCGCACCGCCTCCCCCGGCGGGCTGCAGATCGAGTACGTCCGGCGCACGTCCTCGCCACCGAGTTCAGTCCGCACGACCACGTGCTGACCAGGGGTGTGGCGGAACATATCCCGGAGGTCGTCCGGAACGTCGAAGGTCACGGCGACCGAGTCGTCGGTCTGCGCATCGACGGCGGCCACCTCGAGCGGATGAAATTCGACGGTCGACACCTACAGCTCCTTCACGTGATCGAACGGCTCGGCACAGTCGAGGCATCGATACAGCGCCTTGCAGGCGGTCGAGCCGAACCGGCTGATCTCGGATGTGTTCGTCGAGCCACACTGGGGGCAGGCGATCGAGCCGAGCCGCACCGGTGTGCCGTCGGCCGAGGTCCGAGGGGGCGAGATTCCGGAAGCGCTCAGCTTGGCCCGACCCTCGGATGTGATCCAGTCGGTCGACCATGCCGGCGACAGGGCCCGTTCGACCACCACGGCGTCGCGGTCGACTCCGTGGTCCACCAGTGCCTCGACGATCAACGACTCGATGTATTCGACGGCGGGACAGCCGGAATAGGTCGGCGTGATCGTCACCACGACCGAAGCGTCGACCTCCTCCACCGATCGGAGGATCCCGAGGTCGGCGATCGTGAGTGGCGGCATCTCCGGGTCGGGAACCGCGGCCACCACCGGCCACAGCTCGGAGGCGACGGTCTGGCCGGCTACCACGAGACCCCCGGATGGGTCCGGTACAGCGCCTGCATGTCCGGTAGCAGGTGCCCAAGGTGCTCGGTGTGGAACCCGGTGCGGCCTCCGGTTCGCTGGTACGGATCGGCGGGCAGCGTGATGTTCGCCTCGGCCAACACGTCGGCCACGGTGGCGTCGAAGGCGGCGCGAACCGGGGCCATGTCGGGAGCGACGGCGGCGTCGACCAGCTCCTCGGTCACATCGTCGACGACGGCGAACAGATCGGCGGTGAACCGCCACGTGGCGTCGACCGCAGCCTGGGTGCGCTGATGGCTCTCGGAGGTGCCGTTGCCCAGCGTGATGATCCACGACGATGAATGGTCGCGGTGATACGCGGCCTCTTTCACGGCCTTGGCCGCGATGGCGGCCAGTCGCTCATCGGAACTCGACGACAGCGCCGCCCACAGGGGCACCTGAAAGGCATCGACGAAGAACTGGCGGACCATCGTGTGGGCGAAGTCACCGTTGGGCTGCTCCACCAGCACGGCGTTCATGAACTCGCGTTCCGATCGCAGCATGGAGAAGTCATCCTCCGAACGGCCGTCGGGATCCAGCTCCGACGCGTACTGATACAGGTTGCGGGCCTGGCCGACATGGTCGAGCGCCAGGTTCGCCACGGCGATGTCCTCCTCCAGCTCCGGCATGGCGGCGATCAGAGCGCCGAGCCGCTGGCCGAGGATCAGATTGTCGTCGGCCAGGCGGAGCACGTAGGTGAGCAGCGGGTCCATCACATGTGCCCCACTTCGTCGGGGATCTCATAGAAGGTGGGATGGCGATAAGGCTTGGTCGAATCGAACCACGTGTCCTTGTCGTCGGGATCGGAGGCGTGGATGTCGGCCGAGCGCACCACCCACAGGCTCACCCCTTCGCCCCGACGGGTGTAGACATCGCGGGCGTGACGGGTGGCGGTCTCGGCATCGGGCGCGTGCAGGCTGCCGCAGTGCACGTGGTTCAGACCCCGCTGGGCCCGCACGAACACCTCCCACAATGGGTATCCACCAGCGGTTCCTGCCGCCGCCTCGATCTGCTCACCCTCGGCGAGCGGCACATCATACGACATCAGCCCTGCTCCTTCCGTGCCGCATAGGCCAGTGCAGCTTCTCTGACCCAGGCCCCTTCGTTCCAGGCCCCGAGCTTGTTGGCGATACGTTCCCGGTTGCACGGGCCGTTGCCCTTGACCACCTGCCAGAAGTCGTCCCAATCGATGTCGCCGAACCGGTAGTGTCCGGCCTCGGCGTCCCACTCGAGATCCGGATCCGGGATCGTCAAGCCGAGATACTCGGCCTGGGGAACCGTCATGTCGACGAACTTCTGGCGAAGCTCATCGTTGGTCTCCCGCTTGATCTTCCAGGCCACCGACTGGGCGGTGTGCGTCGACTCGGCGTCAGGCGGTCCGAACATGGCCAGCGACGGCCACCACCAGCGGTTCAACGCATCCTGGGCCATGGCCCGTTGCTCGTCGGACCCGTCGCACAGCACCATCATGATCTCGTAGCCCTGACGCTGGTGGAACGACTCCTCCTTGCAGATCCGGATCATGGCTCGGGCGTAGGGGCCATACGAGGTGCGGGTCAGCATCACCTGGTTGGTGATGGCCGCGCCGTCGACCAGCCAGCCGATGGCGCCGATGTCGGCCCACGTCAACGTGGGGTAGTTGAAGATCGACGAGTACTTCTGCCGCCCGGTGTGGAGCATGTCCATCAACTCGTCGCGCGACACCCCGAGCGTCTCGGCCGCCGAGTACAGGTACAGGCCGTGACCCGCCTCGTCCTGCACCTTGGCCATGAGGATCGCCTTGCGTTTGAGCGTCGGCGCCCGCGTGATCCAGTTGCCCTCCGGCTGCTGGCCGATCACCTCGGAGTGAGCGTGCTGGGCGATCTGGCGGATCATCGTCTTGCGATAGTCGTCGGGCATCCAGTCGCGGGGCTCGACCTTGGCCTCGGCGTCGAGCAGCGCCTGAAACCCGTCCTGGTGAGCACTGGTTTCGTGGTTGAGCACGTCGGTCATGTCTACTCCTCGACCACCCGCTGGGCCTTGCCCTGCGAGCGGGGAATGGTGTCGGGGTCGGTGATGACCACATCCGCGGTCACCCCGATGTTGTCCTTGATGTGTTTGCGAAGCTGATCGACCCGTGTCGGATCCGCGGCGGGATCGACGGTCGCATCGGGAAGGCGCTCCACGTTGACGGTGAGCGATTTCATGTTGCCGTCGGTGCCGACGGCGAGCTGGTAGTGGGGGCTCAGCCCGCTGACCTTGAGGATCTCGGCCTCGACCTGGCTGGGGAACACGTTGACGCCCCGAATGATCAACATGTCGTCGCTGCGACCGGCGATCCGGCCGATACGACGCATGGTGCGGGCGGTACCGGGCATCAGCCGGGCCAGGTCACGGGTGCGGTACCGGATGACCGGGAACGCCTCCTTGGTCAGCGACGTCAACACCAACTCACCCTCGGAGCCATCGGGCAGAACGTCGCCGGTGTCGGGGTCGATGATCTCGGGGTAGAAGTGGTCCTCCCAGATGGTGAGGCCGTCCTTGGTCTCGATGCACTCCTGGGCCACGCCGGGGCCGATGACCTCCGACAGTCCGTAGATGTCGACGGCATCGAGCCCCATGCGCCACTCGATCTCGGTGCGCATCTCGTCGGTCCACGGCTCGGCCCCGAACACGCCGATCTCCACCGACGACACCTCGGCCGCGTTCAGCCCACGTCGTTCGAACTCGTCGACCAGGTTGAGGCAGTACGACGGGGTGACCATGAGCACCCGGGGCCGCAGGTCGATCATCAGCGACACCTGCTTCTCCGTCTGGCCGCCCGAGACCGGGATCACGGTACAACCCAGTTTCTCGGCCCCGTAGTGGGCGCCGAGCCCGCCGGTGAACAGGCCGTAGCCGTAGGCCACGTGCACCATGTCGCCAGGACGGGTGCCGGCGGCGTACAGCGAGCGGGCCACCACCGTCGACCAGACGTCGATGTCGTTGGCCGTGTAGGGAACGACGGTCGGCTTTCCGGTGGTGCCCGAGGACGCGTGGAGCCGTGACACCTGCTCCATGGGCACGGCGAGCATCCCGAACGGGTAGCTCTTGCGCAGGTCGTCCTTGACGAGAAACGGGAAGCGACCGAGGTCGTCGAGCGATGTCAGGTCGTCGGGGTGGACGTCGGCCTCGCTGAAGCTGTCGCCGTAGTGGTCGATGTTGTCGTACGCCTGACGGAGCGACCACTTGAGGCGATCCAGCTGCAACGATCGAAGCTCGTCGATCGACGCTGTTTCGATCGGTTCATATCCGTTTCGGTCGTTGCGATCGTTCATCACACCCCCGGAACTGCGTTCGTTAATATGATACAGCTATCGACCCAATCGCACAAACGCCTGTATCACATCTGCTGTCACATCTGTGTAGGGTCGATGGCTGATCTCAGATTAGACGCGCTGCAGTTGGTCGGCACTCACGGTGGTCGGCGCGGGGGCGGTTGCGTCGTCCGACGTCATGAACACAAGCACGCCCGGCAGCACGCTGAGGGTGGCGACGAGGGCCATTGCGATCATGATCGCGGTGAGCAGACCATAGGCGGCAAAGAGTGGCATGGGCGCGAGCGCCAGGATGCCGAATCCCACCGCCGAGCTGACCGCGGAGGCCACCAACGCCATACCGGTACCCTCGCCGGCAGCCTGAACCGCATCGAGCCGAATGCCCCGACCGGCCAGTTCCTCCCGATACCGAACGATGTAGTGGATGGCGAAATCGATCCCGATGCCGATCGAGACGGCGGCGATGGTGGCGGTCACCAGATTGATGGCGTAGCCGGTCAGGTACATGAACCCGTAGAGCCAGGTCACCACCATCAGAATGGGCACGATCGCCGCGACACCGTAGCGGAGCGATCGAAGGAAGGCGGCGGCGATCACCAGGCACAACAGCACCGACAGCGGCAGCGACAGCTGAAGCGCCCGGTTGGTGCCATCGAGCGAGGCCTCCCGTACGAAGGCACTACCCGTGACCTGAACGAAACTTCCATCGAGATCGGCCGACAATGCCTCGGCGATCGGCTCCAGCGCCGCTCTGGTTGCGGTCACCGACTCCTGGGCCCGGCTGTCGACCACACCGAGCTGCAGGATCGCCCGGTCCGAGCCGGAGCCATCGAGTTCGACGACGGTGTTGACCCGATCGGGCGTGACCAACAGCCGTTCGTCGTCAAGGGGGATACCCGTCTCGGCCGCCACGGCCAGCAGCGCCTTGACCTGCTCCCGGGTGTCGGGAATACCATCACCGTCGTCGTCGGTGAGCGTCACGCCGGTCCGGTCGGCCACCAGATTCGGCATCAGATCGCTGGTCAACGCCCGGTCGAACACGTCGAACAGGCCGGCATCGACGAACACCAGGCCGTCGTCGTCCCGGGACAGTGACGGTGCGTCCAGATTTTGGATCTGGTCGATACGGGCCGCCACCGCAGAAAGGTTGTCGGGATCGCTCAGGTCACCTTCGATGTAGACGATTGCCGGTTCGCCGCCGCGGTCGCCCACGTGGGTGTCGAGCTGATCCAGCCCGATCACGAAGTCGGTGTCCGAACTGAAGAAGTCCTCGACGTCGAACTCGGCCGGCACACGGACGGCTGCGGTGGCGGCGGCGATCGTGACGGCAAGCGCCACCGGCAGGACGACCGCCCGCCGCTCGGCCAGCCGGCGAACCGCCCGCCCGACACGCGCCGACAGACGTCCGGCCCGGCCGGACGCACTGCCGTCGGCGTCGGCCGTGACGAGTTGCCCCACTCGGGGCCCCGGCCGACGGCGAATGACAGCGAACGGCACAAGCAGTCCGAACACAATCGTCGCCACGGTCAGTGCCAGCCCGACCGGAGGGCTGACGTACACGAGCATGAGGACGGCCGCCATGGTCAAACCGGCGGTGCCGAGGGCGCCCAGAATCCTCACGGCGGTTGAGCGTCGACCGGAGGCAGGGGCGGGTACCGCCGACTCGAGTCTGGCAACGACCAGCGGGCTGATGATGCCGAGCAGCAAATAGGCCGATACCAGAGCGATGGCGGCCCCGATGCCGAACTGGTTGATCGACTCGATGCCCGACGACAGATTGGCGAGGAAGGCGGTCGTGTCGGAGATCAACGCGAGCAGCAAGGCACCGGACACAGCGGTCAATCCGGTGACGACGGCGGTCGCCGCAGCTCGGCCTCCGTCGCGCTCCTCCCGATAGCGGCCGATGGCGTGGAACGCGAAGTCGACGCCGAAGCTGATCATGGCGACCGGCACGATCAGCGACAGCACGAGATCGTCCTTCAGGCCGATGAGATTCGAGATGCCCTTCAGCCAGACGATGAGGAGGAGGAAGGCGACGCTCACCGTGGCCAGCACCCAGTAGCTGCGGAACGTCAGTCCGACGAGCAGGAGAACAGCGAGGATGGTGAATCCGATGAACGGTCCGGCGACGGCCCCTGCTCCTGGGATGTGAGGTTGACGTCGATTGCGACGCCGTTTGCCTGCCAGCCGTCGACCCGAAACACGTCCTGGATCGAGCGGTCGAACTCCTCCACCTCGGTTCCGCCGCCGATGTTGATCGAGGTGTTGCCGAATCCCAGGGCGTCGTTGTCGGACACCACCACCATGGCGACGGCGGGCACCGTCCACCCCGACTCGGTTCGGGTGGATTGGGCAGAGACACCGAGGAGCTGATTTCGCTCGCCGAGGCGGTCGATGATGGCCGAGCCGATACGTCGCACGTCTTCATCGGAGGCTGCTTCGAGCCCGCCCGTGCCCTGGTCCCGCAGTTCCGCGTCGACCAGGTCGGCGATCGAGATCATCCCATCGACCTCGGTGGTGGTGTCCGCGTCGATGTAGGAGACCAGTGTGTCGGCGAATCGGGGGTCGTTGCGCAATGCCTCCTCGGCGGCGAGGAGGGAGCTGAGCGCATCGACGGTGAGCACGTCGCCCGACTCGTGCTCGAGGATCAGGAACGTCGGGTGGACCGATGAGACGAACGACTCGTCGATGCGGTCACGGGCGGTGAACACATCACCGGTCGGCTCCGTCGACGCCGACGTGGTTGGAGCCATGGTGAGGAACGGCACGGCGAGGACGGCCGTGGTGACGAGGACCACCAGGGCAAGGAGGCCGGTATGTTCGGCCAGCCGGTCGACCAGGTTTCGAGTCTTCATGATGCTCCTTCTCGCCACCAGAAGTTTCCAGTGGTAAGATCAGACCATACGGCACAATGTTTCCACTGTCAAGACCACTATCATGGGCGGAGGAATGGCCACGACCAACCCCAGAACCAACCGGTACCACCACGGCGAGCTGCCATCTGCGCTGCGAGCCGCCACTGCTGAATTGGTGGCCGAGCGCGGTCCATACGGTTTCAGCCTTCGTGAAGTGGCCAGACGGGCCGGTGTCTCCCATGCCGCGCCGGCACATCATTTCGGTGATTCCCGGGGGCTGCTGACGGCGGTTGCGGTGGAGGGGTTCACCATGTTGTGCGCCGCATTCGACGAAGCGCTCGACGGCCTCGATGATCCGGTGGAGCGACTGACCGCTCTGGGCAAGGCCTACGTTGGTGTGGCCACCGAAAACGTCGGCCACTTCGCGGTCATGTGGTCCGACGAGTTGGTCGACGACACCGACGAGCGATTGGTCGAGCTGGCCGCCGAAGCCTACGGCTTTCTCGAGCGTTCGGTCACCGCCGTGGCCGACATCCACAATCCCGACCTCGACATCGACGCCGCAGCCACTCTCGCCTGGTCCGCCGTCCATGGTCTGGCCACGCTCCACTGCAAGACCGGCAAGAAGGGAACAGCGGACGAAGCCTCCGACGTCGACCTCGACACCAGAATCGATCAGTTCACGTCGCTCTTCCTCCGGGGTTTCGCCAACCACTGACCGCAGCCGGGGTGGGCTATCGTTGACGACATGCCGATCACCGGAGAGTACGAACCGAGCACGTGGGACTGGGTCGCCGAGCAGGTGGCCGAATACGAGGCGTCCGGCGGAACGCGGGCCAACACGCTGCGCGACACCGGGATCCCGATCATCATCGTCACCACCAAAGGGCACAAGAGCGGCAAGGTCCGCAAGTTCGCCCTGATGAGGGTCGAGCACGAGGGCTCCTATGCGCTCGTGGCGTCCAAGGGCGGAGCCGAAACCAACCCCGGCTGGTACAACAACCTCGTGGCCGATCCGAACATCATGATCCAGGACGGCCCGGAACCGTTCGACACCGTGGCCCGCCTGGTCGACGGTGACGAGCGCGCGACGTGGTGGGAGCGCGCGGTCGCCGTGTTCCCCAATTACGCGGAGTATCAGGAGAAGACCGATCGGGAGATCCCGGTCTTCGTCACCGCCCCACGGGCGTGACCGCCGGCGCCATCGAGGTCGAGCCGTCCGGCCAGGCCTGTGGCGCCACCGTGCGGGGAGTAGACCTCACTGGACCACTGACGGCAGAGCAGGTCACCGCTATCAGGACGGCGTGGCTCGAACACCACGTGCTTGCCTTCCCCGATCAGGCGATGACCGACGACGACCTCGAACGGTTCACCCTCGCCTTCGGTCCGTTCGGCCACGATCCCTTCATCGCCCCGATCCCGGGGCGCGACCACGTCATCGAGATCCGGCGCGACGCGGATGAGACCGCACCGCTGTTCGCCGAGAACTGGCACTCCGACTGGAGCTTCCAGGCCACTCCCCCAGCCGGTACCTGCCTGTTCGGCATCACCATCCCACCCCACGGGGGTGACACGCTGTTCGCCAACCAGCACGTGGCGCTCGAGGCCATGCCCACCGAGCTTCGATCGAGAATCGAGGGTCGCGTGGCCGTCCACTCGGCCCGCGGCGGCTACGCGCCGGATGGCCTCTACGGAGCCGCCGATCAGCAACAGGGCCGGTCGATGGACATCCGACCGTCACCCGAGGCCACGGCCACGCAACTCCACCCCATCATCCGGCCCCACCCGGAAACGGGACGACTCGGCCTGTTCGGCTGCCTCGGCTACATCATCGGCTTCGACGATGGCGTCGACGTCGACGGAGACCGCGACGGCGCCGACAGGCTCGACGACCGCGAGGCGCTCGATCTGCTGATCGAGCTCCGGGAGTGGCAGGGCCGCGACGAATTCGTCTACCGGCATCGATGGGCGAAGAACATGCTGGTCATGTGGGACAACCGGTCGGTCCTCCATCGAGCCACCGGCGGCTACGACGGCTTCGACCGGGTCCTGCACCGGACCACCATCGGCGCCTACGAGGGCTGACGAGACAACAACTCGGCCGCAAGACCTGGAATGTCTCCCGCCATCAGACCCACCTCGGATCCGCGGCCTGCGGCCCGGCCATGCAGTTGGGCGCCGAGCCCGGCGGCCAGGAACGGGTCCAGTCCGAGGGCCAGACCGGCGCCGATCATACCGGCGAGCACATCGCCGCTGCCGGCCGTGGCCAGTCGCTGATCGCCGGCCGTGGACAGCAGCACCCGACCGTCGGGATGGGCGACGATCGTCGTCGGTCCCTTGAGCAGAACCACCGCGCCCAGATCGGCGGCGGCTCGTCGAACGTCGTCGATCCGATCCGAGCCCGGGTCTCGTCCGGTCAAGCGCTCGAACTCACCGTCGTGCGGAGTGAGCACCGGGAGACGGTCGTCGGCCACCGATGAGCCGAGGACCGCCTCGATGAGATCCGGCCGGAGCGCCCCCGCGTCGAAGACGACCGGCGCCTCGATGGTGGCCAGCAGATGGTGGGTCTGGGCCAGCAGCTGCGGGCCGTCGACGCTGAGACCAGGGCCGACGACGACCGCGGCGCACCGACCGGCCTGGCGGATCGAGAGGTCCGGCTCGTCGACCATCGAGACGGTGACCGCCTCCGTTGGAGTGCTCGGTTGATCGGACACCGGTGCCGGTCGAACCTGGACGACGTAGCCTGCACCGGTTCGCATGGCGGCGATCGACGCCAGGGCCGCGGCGCCGGTCATCCCGGGACTGCCTCCCACCACTGCCACTCCGTGACGCCACTTGTGGGCGTTGCGGTCGCGTCGGGGCCAGCGCTCGATGTCGTCCGCGCCGAGATGGTGCATCGTCGCCCGGGAACAGTCGAGACCGATGTCGGCCACCTCGACCTGACCGGCCAGGGAGCGGCCCGGCTCCAGGAGCAGCCCGGGTTTGAGGGCGGCGAACGTGACGGTTGCGGCCGCGGCCAACGGATGGCCCTGAACGGCACCGGTCAGCCCGTTGACTCCGGAGGGGATGTCGACGGCGAGGACCGGCGCGTCGCCGACGTCGATCGGCAGATCGGCCGAGTCGAATCGGCCCCGCAGCCCGGTCCCGAAGCAGGCGTCGATGACCAGGTCGTAGCGGAGGCGAGGCGTGGAACGGCTCGAGGCTTCGGCGGCGGAGACATCTCCCGGAACGTCGATGACGTGACACCGTGCGCCCCGGCGCTCCAGGTATCGGGCGGCGCTTCGGCCATCGGCTCCGTTGTTGCCCTTGCCGGCCAGCACGGCGATCCGTTTACCGTACGCATGTCCCTCGAGTAGACGCAGGGCGGCCCGGGCGGTGGCCCGTCCGGCTCGTTCGATCAACTCGTCCACCGGCTCGGGGGCCTCGGCGTCGATGGCCGCCATCTCGGCCGGAGTCACGACCTCATGCATCAGTCTCATCCATCGGTCACGTCCTCTCCGAGGATCAGGACGTCGAGCATCCGGCTCATCGTGGCACTGTCTATGTGGGTGGCACCGACGAGGGTCAGTCCGTTGACCACCGTTTCCGAACGGGTCCAGGCCATGACCTGCTGTCGCTCGTCTTCACGTCCAGCCCAGGTCGGGGAGGGAAACCCGGCGACCACGGCTTCGGCCAGATGGGTGGACGCTGGGCCATCGAGCTCGTCCAACCAAGGATGCAGCCAGCGAACCATCGGCGCCGGCGAATGTGCCAGGAGGCCGAGCACAGCGTCCGGACGCAATCCGGGGTGGTGTTCGGCCGAATCGCGCTGCAGCACATCGAACCACCAGGCGTCGAGGACATCGAGCATCACCGACCGGGAGGAGTCCGACCAGTGGTCGCGGTGCAGAAGCTCCATCACCTCGATCCCCTCGACCGGCGAAAGCTCGCCGTCGACCAGCGCCGAAAGCAGTCGGGGCAGGCCGCGGACGACATCGGCGGCATCGCCGGTCTTGGTCCGGGCCAGAACCGTGTCGAGTTCGATCTCGGCGATCAGGCCGTAGTCGTCGGCCATCGTGGCCCACAGCCGTTGGATCGCCAACCGCAATCCGGGGCTGTGGTCGCTCACTCGTCCGTCCATCAAGTCAGTTTGTTCATGGCAGTTCGTTCATGGCAGTTGGTTCATGGCAGTTCGTCGCTGAGACCGACGACGAAGGCCTGTGCCAGCTGTTCCGAATGCGACAGCGTGATCAACCACCGCACGATGCCCTGATCGGCGGCCAGCGCGGCGGCCCGTCCGGAGATCCGCAGCTCCGGTTGGCCCGACGGGAGGCGGACGACCTCGATGTCGGCGAAGTCCGCTCCACCCAGGCCGACGCCCAGGGTCTTGAGCACTGCCTCCTTCGCGGCGAAGCGGGCCGCGAATCGCTCCGACGGGTCCCGTGTCGCCTGGCAGTACTCCCGTTCGGCTGCGGTGAACACCCGCTCGACGAAACGTGGCCGTCGACCGATGATCGAACGCATCCGTTCGATGTCGACCAGGTCGGCGCCGATCCCGACGACGGTCATCTACCTGTCATCCTCGCTACGACCAGCGGCCGGCCACATCCGAGATCGGAGCGGTCAGCAACTCGACGGTCGGAACATGGGCCAGGAGATCGTCACGGAAACTGGGCTGGCGCTCGGTGACGAAGTCGACGAGTTGCCGGTAGCGGTTGCGGTAGCCCTGCAGAACGGTTCGAGCCACGGGCGCACCGAGGTCGTCGGCCAACAGCACGTGGAGCAGCGTCAACCCGGTCGTCTGGGCGTCCTTCACCTCGGGCACGATCAGAACCGTACGCCCGTCGGTGCCGACGGTGACGAACGGTATCCGCTCGACCGCAACCCGGTGTTTCGTGCCCCGGAGGGTCGGGTCGCGGTCGACCCGTGATGCGATGCCGGTGGCGATACCGCCCTTGTCGATGACGTGGAGCTGACCATCGTGGTCGGCGTCGCCCTCGAGGCGATACCGGGTGTAGCCCACGGTCTCGGAGATCGCCGGGGTGATGGCGGCCAACGTGCGGAGCGTGGAGTAGCTGAGCCGGTCCCGGGGACAGCCGGTGGCCAGCAGGTCCTGGATGAGATGCCCCTGCAGGAGGCTCTCGTCGGCCCGGCTGATCCCGACCGTGACGGTCTTGGCCTGATGTTTGATGGCATCGACGGGCCGTGTCAGTTCCTCGATTCCCGAGGTCAACGCGACCGCCAGATCCTCGACGACGACACCGGGCGTACCGACCTTGCCGAACTCCATCTGATAGGACTCGATGGGCACCGCGCCGGTGGCGAACCGTAGGAGGGCCGACATTTTCACCGCCGTCGACGCCTCGAGATGACCGTTGTACTGACCTGCCCGCAGGCCGTCGAAGAAGCGGGTGGCATAGGGCGTGATCTCGTCCCCGAACCGTTCGAACCAACCGTCACTACCCTCCCCCGACACAGCCGTGCCGACGAATCCCTCGATCGCGCCTCTGGCCTCCCGCAGCGGGCGGGCCGACGCGTCGATGGCCAGTGCCGCCTCGTAGCCGAACAGGTGGCCGACGATGGTCGACAACACGAACGCCAGCTTCGGGTGAACATCGGGAACCGAGATCACCTCGAGCGCCGCCGAGAACCGATTCTCCCCCTCGGTGGCCACGACGATGGGGGCCGCCTTGTGGGCCCGGAAGATGGCGACCTCCTTGGCCACGTCGTCGGCGTTCGATCCGGTCAGCCCGGCTGCGCACACCAGGATCATCGGCTCGGACGACAGGTCGATGTGCTTCTTGTCCTCGGTGACGTCACAGGCGATCGACTTGTAGCACAGCTCCGACAACTTGATCCGGAGCTCCTTGGCGGCGATGAAGTTGGCCCCGTTCCCCACGATGGCCCAGTAGCGGCGGCTCGGGGCGTGCCGGCCGGCGGCCACGCCGATCTCGGCCCGCTTCTCGACGGTTGCGATCATGGCGTCGGGCAGATCCCGCAGCCCGGCCAGGATCTCCTGCCGCTCCGACTGCTCGACCACCGCGCCGGGGATGAGCTGCGCCAGCGCGTCGGCCAGCAGGAACCCGGCGGCGATCTGAGAATAGAAGGCCTTGGTGGAGGCCACGCTCATCTCGACGTCGCGACCGTCAGAGGTGTAGAGCACACCGTCGGACTTGTCGACCAGGTCGCTTCCCCGACGGTTGACGATGGCGATGACCCCGGCTCCCCTGGAGCGGGCCAGGTCGACGGTGCGGTTGGTGTCGGTCGTGGTACCGGACTGGCTGACGGCGACGACGAGGGTGTCCGACATGTCGTCGGTCAGGTGGAAGCCCGACAGCTCGGTGGCCGTGATCGGCTCCACCACCACGCCGGAGCCGTCGAGGGCATCCGCGATGGCGGTGGCGATGGCCTGACCGGCCACGGCGGCCGTTCCCTGACCGATCACCTGAACCGATTCGATCATGCCCGACCGCAGTCGTTTCGCCATCAGCTCGGAGATGGACTCGGTGCCCAACTTCACCGTGAGTGCCGACGGATTGTCGTCGTCCTCGACCAGGCGACCGCGCAGGGTCTTGCGGAATGACGTGGGCGACTCCGAGATCTCCTTCAGCAGGAAGTGCGGAGCATCACCTCGATCGATGTCGCGGGTGGTCACCGACGGCTGCTTCCACTCGTCGGGGCCGACCGGCAGCTCGGTTCCGTCGTATGACCAGCGGGTCAGGCCGGACCGGTCGCCGGCGAGTGCGCCCGACAGCCTGATGATCTGGCCCTGGCTGGCCGTGGGGTTGTCGGGATCCGCCGGAGTCTCGCCGTCCATTCGGAGATAGAGGTCGGAGTCCTCCACGACGCCGTAGGGTTCGGAGGCGACGACGAACGCGTCCTCGGCCAAGCCGATGAACACGCCCTGACCGCTGCCCCGAAGTGCCAGGTGCACGTCGTCGGGAGCGACTGCGGTGCTGACCCCGATGGCGACGGAGCCTTCGAACGTTGACACCGTCGAGCGGACCGCTTCGTCGAGCGCTCCCCCCTCCGACAGAGCGCGGCTGATCATCGACGGGATGACCTTGGCGTCGGTGGTGATCTCGGCCGGGAACGACAGACTCTTGGCGGCGATCAGATCGGAGAAGTTGTCGACGTCGCCGTTGAGGGCGGCCGTCACGTAGGGACCCGCCGGCCCCTCCCCCACCTCGACCGAATTCACCGGGTGGGCGTTGGGCTCGGAGATGATCCCGACGGACGCCCAGCGGGTGTGGGCCAGAACGGTGGCCTCCACCGATTCCGAACCGAGCGCGACCCGCAGCAGGTCGTCGTCGGAAATGGCGGCTCGCATCGACGCCGTGTTGTCGCCGAGCTCACCGATCTCGGCCGCCGCCTTGTACACGAACCCGAGTACTCCGTTGGACGCCACCACCGAGCGGTCGATGAAGAGGCGGTTGCCAACACGATCGGCCATCAGATCCGCGACGGCGGGATCGGTGAGATCGAGCCCGTGATTGCGGACGGCGATGTGGATGCCGGCGGAGTCGCGACCGCGAACCTCCAGCCGGTCGATGTTGCTGAGAGCCTGCTGTACGGAGAACATGGCGGCCAAGCGGGCTCCGGCCACGTCGGGCCCGGCGAGGGCGACGACCTCGGCCGCGGCCCGCAGCCGATCGCGTTCGACGGCCCACACCGCGTCCTTCAGCTCGACCATGGCGGCGTTCACCGCCTCGAGGTCTCGTACGGCGTCACCCTCGGCGTCGAGATGCGCCTCCAGGCGCTCGATGTGGGTGCCGAGCTGGGCCAGGCGGCCCTCGATCCCCGGCACCAGCTCGGACTGGCCGATCATGGCCGCCAGCCCCGCCTCGCCCCTGAGTTCACGGTCGATCGATGCCAGCTCACTGGCCCGGGCGGCGAGGGCCTGAGCGGTCTCGTCATCGCCCGGGGTGGGGAAACCGGCAATCAAGTCATCGAGGCGCTCGAGCAGATCGGCGGCGGTGGGTTGAGCCCGTTCGGTTCGACGACGGACGATGGCAACGATTCCACACATAGGCGGTCAGTGTACTTTGGGCCCGTGGCAGGCGGTCGGCGGGCCGAGGTTGCCACCGGTCGGACCAGTCTATCGAACATATGTTGCATCGATCGTATGTTCGTGCTAGGGTGGATGGCAGCGGATCGGGGCCGCTTCCTCTCACCTTCGGGGTGACTCGCATTCGGTTGTGTTGATCGGATTGGTCAATGGCGGTTCTTGATTCCGATACGGAACAAATGGTCAACGGTTCTCTTTCTGTCGCCGATGCCGTTGACGTCTTCCGGTCGCTCGGATCGGTTGTATCTGCCGTCGAGGTGGGCTCGTGTTCCCCTGATGATCTGGTCGTGTTGACAGCCGGTGTTCGGGCCGGCCAACAGGCGTTGGATCGGATGGTCACACAGATCGCGTCCACTGCTGATGCTCATGCTGTCGACGGACGGGGCCGAGGCGCGCAGGGGGTGTTGTTGGGTGACGGGCACGCTGTGCGGGGCCGTACCGCCCACCGGGAGACCGACCGAGCCCGCACCAGCACCGCCCTGTCGAAGGTCGCTGCCGCGGTGGCAGCCGGTCGGGTCGGTGGTGCGCAGGTAGATGCCATCACGTTCTCGGCCAAGGGCCTGGCCCCTGATCAGTTCGAATCATTGAACACTGACGGGTTGGTTGAAGCTGCTGTGTCGATGCCGGCCGACGTGTTCGCCCGCCATGTCCGCCAGATGGTGGAGAACATCAAGGGCGACGCTGGGCTGGCCGACGCCAAGAAACGTCGGGCTCGGACGTCGTGGAAACACTGGTTCGACGAACGAACGGGGATGGGCCACGTGCACGGCGAGTTCGACCCGGAACGCTACGAATCCATCGTTGGGTCGGTCGAAGCCGAACTGACCCGCCTCTCCAACCAGGGCGGCGTGTCGAAGAACGCACAGTTGGCCGCTGACGCCGCCTACAACCTTCTCACCGGCTCAGCAGCCAGGGGTGGATCTGGACGACCTCACATCAGCGTCGTGGTCGACTGGGAGACGTTCTCCAACGGATCCCATGAGTCTTCGGTGCGGGAAACCGCCGATGGACACCCGTTGGCACGCGAGTCGATCGCTCGATTGGCTTGTGATGCGGTGGTGCAACGCATTGTGCTCGATCCCGACGGCGTGCCAATCAACGTCGGTCGCCAGTATCGAACTGCCACCGATGCCCAGTGGAAGGCGCTGCGGGCGATCGACCGGTCATGTGTGTGGGCGGGCTGTGATCGTCCACTGGCATGGTGTCAATTGCACCATGTTCAGGAGTGGGAGCACGGTGGGGCCACTGATCTATGCAACTTGATTCCGCTTGTCACCGCCACCACCATGCCGTCCATGAAGGCTGCTGGACGGTCAAAGTCTGTGCAGACGACCGACGAGTCGACATCTTCTGTCCCGACGGAGCGCATCACGCCACGACGTGGCCGGATCGGATCAAACCACCAAAAGCCAGAGGGTCGCCAAAAGCTGCTTAGAGATCGCTCACGGTGGGTGTCGGTACCGGTCGAACCGCTGACGCTGAACGGTGCCGACCGCCCCACCGGAATGGGCAACTGCTACTTGGCAACTAAATAGCGAGCGGAGCCAAGCGGTGTGCTCAGCCGGTCGGTCCGAGAAGGCGGGTGGCGTGCTCGACGAGTTCGGCGCAGGCCTGCTCGGCGGTGGCCTGGTCGATATGTTCGACCATGATCCGCAATAGCGGTTCGGTGCCCGAGGGTCTGACCACGACCCGGCCGTCGTCGCCGAATCGCTCCTCGACGGCGACAACGTGAGGTGCGAGCATCGCCGCGGCGTCGGGATTGCGGGCGGCCAATCTCACATTGCGGAGCAACTGGGGCACGGTCGTCATCAGGCGCTCAGCCAGATCGGCGAGCGGTTCCCGGTGGCGGGCGACAACATCCAGCAGCTGGACGCCGGCGAGGATCCCGTCGCCGGTGGTGGCCAGATCCCGGCAGATGATGTGGCCCGACTGCTCGCCCCCCAGCGACAGGCCGTGGTCGTCGAGCGCGGCCAGCACATGACGGTCACCAACCGCGGTGGTCATCACCTTGATGCCCCCATCGGCCATGGCCCGATGAAAACCGAGATTGGTCATGACGGTCACCACGACGGTGTTGTCGCTCAACCGACCAGATGTGGCCCAGTCGGAGGCGAGCAGACCGAGCACCCGGTCGCCGTCGACGATCCGGCCGTTGCCGTCGATCGCGATGAGGCGATCGGCGTCGCCATCGAAGGCCAGACCGGCGTCGGCACCGGCGGTCACGACGGCATCGGCCAGCGCCTGGGGGGCCGTGGACCCGACGCCGTCGTTGATGTTGGTGCCGTCGGGGCTCACACCGATGGCGACGACCTCGGCACCGAGCCGGCCGAAGATGGCAGGAGCGACGCCGTGTGCTGCGCCGTTGGCACAGTCGACGACGAGTTTCAGCCCGGCGAGCGCTTGTTCGCCCACCGAGTTGATCACGGATTCGGCCCAGCCGCCGACCTCGGGCGAGGCCGCCCGGTCAACCGGGAGATCGGCGGAAGAGTCCGGCCCGCCGTTCGGCGCCGACCTCATCAACTCCTCGGCCAGCTCCACGTATCGAGCCTGAATCCGGGATTCCAGATCGTCGCGCAGCTTCAGCCCACCGGCGGCGAACAACTTGATGCCGTTGTCGTGGTAGGGATTGTGCGAGGCCGAGATCATGGCCGCAGGCACGGACTCGTTGGCCGCGACCCAGGCCACGGCCGGGGTGGGCACCACGCCGAGATCAACGGCTTCGCTACCGGCGGCACGAAGGCCCCGGCTGAGGGCAGCCTGCAGCATGGGGCCCGACTCCCTCGTGTCGGAGCCGATGACGAACCGGGAACCGGGCAGAAACTCGGCCGCGGCTCGACCAAGGGCTTCGGCCACTGGAGCGGTCAGCTCGGAATCGGCTCGGCCGCGCACACCGTCGGTGCCGAACGTGGGGATGGAGGCGGGCGCGGCCACGAGAGGCTCGGAACGTTTGCTCGACGCTGCCGCCGCGCGCTAGCGCTTGCTGTACTGCGGAGCCTTGCGGGCCTTCTTGAGGCCGTACTTCTTGGATTCCTTCTTGCGAGGATCCCGGGTGAGAAGACCGGCGCCGCGCAGAGCAGGGCGGTCCTCCTCGCTCACGGCGACCAGGGCTCGGCTGATACCGAGCCGGAACGCACCGGCCTGACCGGACTTGCCGCCACCGTGGAGGGTGACGGAGATGTCGTAGGACTCCTCGGCCGACGTGACCCGAAGGGGCTCGGTGATGAGCGTGCGGTGGACCGCGGAAGGAAAGTACTCCTCGAACGGGCGGCCGTTGGCCACGATCTGACCGGTGCCCGGAGACATCCTCACTCGGGCGACGGCTTGCTTACGACGGCCTGTGGCTTGAATGGTCGACACGACTTCTCTCAGCTTTCCTGCGGCGCTTGTGCACGGGCGCCCGCGATCTCGAGCGGCTGGGGCTTCTGGGCGGCGTGGGGGTGGGTCTCCCCCGCGTAGATCTTCAACTTGCGGGCCTGCTGGCGGCCAAGACGGTTCTTGGGCAACATCCCGACGATCGAGCGTCGTACGGCTTCGGCCGGGCGGCGGTTCATCAGGTCGGCGTAGCTCTCCGACCGAAGGCCGCCGGGATAGCCGGAGTGACGATGCACCATCTTCCGGTTGGCCTTGCCGGCGGTCAGAACGACCTTGTCGGCGTTGACCACGATCACGTGGTCGCCCATGTCCATGTGGGGGGCGAACGTGGGCTTGTGCTTGCCTCGCAGGACGCGGGCGACCTCGGTAGCCATCCGGCCGAGGGTCATGCCGTCGGCGTCGACGACGAACCAGTCTCGCTGGATCTCTGAAGCTTTGGGGGTGTACGTCTTCACGACAGCACTCTTTCAGGTCAAGAAATCTCTTCGGCCGGCGGGTCGCGTGCGAACGCGGGGCGGAACAGGGCCGACTCGCTAGTCTACGGGCCTTTCGGTGCCGGCTCCAACCTCACGTCGGGTGTAAGCGATCTCCCAGTTGACGGTCCACTCACCCCGATCCCCGCCGTCGGGTGACGATTCCCATCGCCAGTTGAAACCGTGCTCGGCGATGTCGGTGAACACCATCCGTTTGAAGAGTCCCCCGGGGAAATCAGGTGTCGGGTCAACCGGCACAGGCGTGCCGAAGGACGGGTTGCCATCGACCAGGCCGCCGACGAACGCCCAATAACTACCCGACTCATCGACCCAGGTTTGACGCCATCCGACCCGATCGTCGTGGACCGAAACGCTCATGCCCCGCCAGGCCCGGGGTTGATCGACCTGGAAGTCCTCCCGGATCACCTTGGCGTCGAAGTCCCGGGTGACGGTGTTGACGGCGTGACCACCATCGAACGCGCAGTCCCACTCCCCCACCCAGAAGTCGAACGCGTTGGGACCGAGATCGCTCATCTCGGCGAGGGTATCACCTTGACGACTCGGGTTTTCTGGCCTACGGTGTTGGGAGCGCTCTCATGGGAGCGCTCCCAAACTCGAACCCGGCGGTCGAGCACACGATTCGCCTGTATAGAAGGCCCAGAGGGGGATCTCATGAGCATTCGAGTCTCGAGCAAACGAGCGCTGGTGGGTGCCGTCGTGGCACTACTGGTGGCCGTGTTGACCGTTCCGATCGGACCGGGCCCCGTCGCCGCCGCCCCTCCCGATGGCCCCGACGCACTCGCCGACTTCGAGGGCGGTGTACCCGAGGCATGGTTCACCTTCGCCGGCGGCTCCAGCGTCGCCACCTCCACGGTTGTGGTGGGCGACGCCGATGCCCTGGCCCGGCCCGGTCAGGTAGGCGACAACGAGATCCTCGAACTCACCTACGATGTATCCGACTTCGGTGGCTTCGGCCAGGACGTCAACCTGGCCAACGGCGGTCCCCAGGACTGGAGCAGCACCGCCGGGTTCAGCTTCTGGTTCCACGGCACCGGGTCGGGGCTCGCCTACCAGGCCGAGATCTCCGACAACCGGTCCGACCCGGCGACCGACACGTCCGAGCGCTTCGACTACACCTTCGTCGACGATTCGACCGGCTGGCGGCTCATCTCCATCCCCTGGTCGGACTTCACCCGGGCCACCGACTTCCAGCCCGCCGGCGCCCCCGACGACGGCCTGACCCTCACCGAGGTCTGGGCCTGGGCCATCGTCCTGCCGCTCGGTGCCGACACGGTCCATTTCGACGACGTCCGGCTCGACAACCCGATCATCGACGACTTCGAATCGGGCCTCCCCACCGGAACCGACAGCGATGGGGTTCCTGTCGGCTTCTACACCTTCTCCGGTGCCGGGAGCTCGGTTGCCCTCTCGACCCCAACCACCCCACCGGCACCGGCGATCCCCGGCTCGGCCGATCTCAACAGCGTGCTGCAGGTCGACCTCGACGTCACCTCGTTCGCCGGTTTCATCCACGGCTTCACCAATGACGCCGTCGACACCTGGGTGCCGCAGGACTGGTCGGAGAGTGAGGGCTTCGCATTCTGGTTACACGGTGAAGGCTCCGGCACGCCGATGTTCATCGACATCCTCGACAACCGGAATCCCGGATCCTCCGTCGACGACGCCGAGCGGTGGACGGTCGAGCTCGTCGACGACTTCGCCGGTTGGCGCTACTTCGAGATCCCGTTCGCCGACTTCAGCCGCAAGGAGATCGGCAACGGCGCCCCGAACGACGGCTTCACCCTCACCGAGGTCCACGGCTGGGCCTTCGGCACGCTGGGCACCGACGGTCCGCGCACCTTCTATCTCGACAACGCCTCCCTCTACGGCGTCGGCGAGCTTCCGCCCCTTGCCGTTCAGTTCGCCCGAACCATCAACCTGGTGGAGGAGGGTACGACCGGCGAGATCGCCGTGCGCCTCAACCGGGCGATGGGCCCCGACGATCCGGCGGAGGTCAGCATCGACTACGCCACCGAACGCTCCAACGCCGTGTCGGGCGAGGACTACGTTCCCACGTCGGGCACGCTGACCTTCACCAACGGCGGACCCCAGGAGCTGACGTTCGACGTCGAGACGATCGACGACACCAAGTTCACCGGCGATCTGCAGATCGTGATCCGGCTCACCAATCCGGTGGGCGTCGAACGGGGTTCCCTGTTCCAAGGCTCCATCCTCATCGACGACAACGATCCGTTCGATCCCCGGCTGCTCGACGACCTCGAGCAAGGCGCGTTCCTGTGGGACTCGGATGGCCCGGCCGACATCGAGGCCGTGCGGACCGAGTCCGATGACCCGCACGCCCGACCCGATCAGGATGCGGTCGAGAACATCGGCGTGGCCTCGATCCCCGTCGCGGTCGACGTTCAGGTCTCCGGCAACCTCTGTCGGTTCGACCAGACCAGCGGCGACGGGGCCAACCAGGGCAAGGGCAACGGCGGCGACCGGGGCAACGGTCTCGCCATCGTGAGCATCCTCACCACCGACCGGTTCGACGCCACCACCGTCGACGGCTCGACCGTGACGCTGGGCGACGCTTCGGAGACCCACGGCAAGGGCCATCCCGAGGACGTCGACGGCGACGGCGACACCGACCTGGTGCTCCATTTCCGTCAATCCGAGATCGGCGAGCTCGGCTCCTGCGACGGCATGTCGATCCCCCTCAACGGGTTCACCACCGACGGCCAGGCCATCACCGCCGGCGGCTCCGACGCCGCCATCGTCCACGACTTCCCGATCGGCCAGGACTGGACCGACACCGAGACCATCGACTTCTGGTTCAAGGGCTCGGGCACCGGCGAAGAGGTCGTGCTCACGCTGAAGGACAACCGGGCTCCCGATCCCGGGCCCGAAGGCTGGGAGCTGGTGTGGGCCGACGAGTTCGACGACCCGGCGGGCACGCCGCCCAATCAGGACAACTGGGCCTACGAACTCGGCGACACCACCCCCGACGGCAAGAACGGCTGGGGCAACGAGGAACTGCAGTACTACACCGACGACCCGGCCAACGCGGCCACCGACGGCGACGGCAACCTGGTGATCACGCTCACGGAGGCCGACGGCGGCCAGGAGTGCTACTACGGGCCGTGCGAATACGAGTCGGCCCGCCTCATCACCCAGAACAAGGCCGAGTTCGCCTACGGCCGGATCGAGTCCCGACTGCGGGTCCCCACCGGGGGCGACGGTCTCTGGCCCGCATTCTGGAGCCTCGGTACCGACATCACCTACAACCCGTGGCCCGGCGCCGGCGAGATCGACTTCATGGAGTACGTCAGCCGTCTCCCCGAGGAGATCTTCGGCACCATCCACGGTCCGGGCTACGCCGGTGGCGCCAGCTTCGGCGGCATCTACGACTTCGGTGAGCGGGTCGACCAGACCTATCACACCTTCACCGTGGAATGGGAGCCCAACCTCATCACCTGGTACGTCGACGGCATCCAGTACCACCAGGCCACCCCGGCCGACGTATCACCAAACCCGTGGGTGTTCGAGAAGCCGTTCTTCCTGCTGTTGAACTTCGCCATCGGCGGCAACTTCGGCGGACCGGTCGACCCGGCCAACGTCTATCCGCAGGAGTACTTCGTCGACTACGTTCGGGTCTACCAGGGTCCCGACACCGCCGAGCGCTTCGAGACCAGCTTCACCGACAGCTCGGCCGACTGGCAGCGGCTGTCGATCCCGCTTACCGATTTCACCCGCTCGGCCGATCAGCCCGACAGCGCTCCCGACGACGGCCTGACCCTGAGCGAGGTCTGGGGCTACGGCTTCGCCTTCGGTGAGGGCAACGCCGACGGCGAGGTCGCCGTCGACCTGGTGGAGCGCATCCCACTCCCACCGCCCACCGAGCTGACGGTTACCAGCGCGGCCAACAGCGGCTCCGGTTCGCTGCGGGACGCCATCGACCGCATTGCCGATGGCGGTACGATCACCGTCGATCCTGCGCTGGCCGGTCAGAGCGTGAACCTCAACTCCGGTCCGCTGGTGATCGGCAAGGCCGTCACGGTTGACGGCGGGGCGGCCCCCGGCTTCACTCTCGACGGGGGCGCGGCCGGCCGGGTGCTCGTCGTCGACGCCGGAGCCGACGTGACGTTCCGGAGCGTCGACCTGACCAACGGGTTCGGATTCCAGCTGGCCGGATGCGTGCTGAACAACGGCACGCTGACGCTCGAGGGCGCCACGGTCAGCAGTTGTGTGATGACCACCGATGCCGGCGATTTCTGGCAGGGCGGCGGGGCGATCTACACCGGCACCGGCGGCACGCTCAACCTCGTCGACTCGACGGTGGCCGACAACTCGAGCGGCTGGTCCGGCGGCGGCCTCTTCGGCTTCTTCGGTTCGACCACCAACGTGACCCGCTCGACGATCAGCGGCAACACCGCAACCGATGTCGGTGGTGGGCTGCGGATGCTGGGCGACGCCACGTTCGTCAACTCCACGATCAGCGGCAACACCTCCGTGGCCTGGCACGGCGGCGCCGCCTTCCATACCGACGGTGTGATGACGCTGCTGAACACCACGGTGACCGACAACTCGGCGCCGGCCGGCACAGCCGGCGGCTTCTTCGTCGGCACCTTCACCGACGCCCCGGCAACGTTGACGCTGCACAATTCGATCGTGGCCGACAACACCGGTGACAACTGTTTCGCCGGGTTCTTCGGCGCCGGCACCGTGACGCTGTCGTCGCTGGGTCACAACCTGGCCTCCGACGGCTCGTGCAATCTCACCGCCACCGGCGACCAGCCGAACACCGCAGCCGATCTCGGACCGTTGGCCGACAACGGCGGCCCGACGCAGACCCATGCTCTGTTGGCAGGGTCGGCCGCCGTCGACGCTGCCGACTCTGCAGCCTGCCCGGCTACGGACCAGCGAGGCGTCGCCCGGGACGCGGCCTGTGACATCGGGGCCTACGAGCTGGGATCGTAGGCTGAGCTCCGACACCGGGAGGAGTTGACATGACGAAAGTGAACCTCGAGGAGATCGGTCGGCGGGCCGGTGTGTCCCGCTCCACCGTCTCGCGCGTCGTCAACGGCAGTCCCAATGTCAGCCCCGAGGTCAAGGAACGGGTGGAGGCGGTGATCGCCGAGACCGGCTACCAGCCCCACGCCGCCGCCCGCTCCCTGGCTTCGAACCGGACCGGTGTGTTCGGTCTCGTGATCCCCCGCTCGGCCGAAACCCTGTTCGACGACCCGTACTTCGGCCGCCTCATTCTCGGCGTGACCGCAGCCACCAACGCCCGAAAGGCCACCCTGGCCCTCTTCCTGTTCGATCAAGCGTCCGACGAGGACTCGATCGTGCCCCGGGTGGTGAATCCGGGGCTGGTCGACGGGGTGATCATCACCGCCACCCAGATGGGCGATCCGCTGCTCGAGCACCTCCAGCGCACAGGCATGCCCTACGTGGTGGTCGGTCGGCCCGAGGACACACAGTCGATGTACTCGGTCGACGCCGACAACCGGGGCGGAGCGCACATGGCCGCCCGGCACCTCGCCGAGCTCGGGCGCAGCCGGCTCGGGCTGATCACCCCACCATCGAACTCCACAGCCGGTCTCGATCGCCGGCGAGGCTTCCTCGAGGGCATGTCGGAGGTCGGCCTGGACATCGACGGCCGTATTGCCGAAGGCGACTGGACCGAGGAGTCAGGTCGTCGAGCCATGGAAACGCTGCTCGAGTCGAGTCCCGATGCAGTGTTCGTCGGCTCCGACCGAATGGCCGTGGGTGCGTTGCGAGCGATCAGCGACGCCGGCCTGTCGTGCCCCGACGACATCGCCATCGTCGGATTCGACGGCCTGCTCTCCCCCGACCAGACCAACCCTCGACTCACGTCGGTCGCCCAGCCGGTGACCGAGGTCGGTGAACGGGCGGCCCGACTCCTGGCCGAAATCGTCGACGGAGCTGTCACCACGCCCGAACACGTCGTGTTCCCGACCCACATCGTGGTTCGGGAGTCCTGCGGCGCCAACAAGGCCTAGCGAGTCGCATGACACGGATTTTCCCGATTGACGCCCATCCGTGGGAGCGCTCCCAAACGGCATCGAGACCTTCAGACCACTCCTTCCGACAAGCATCCAACCACACCTTCCAACCATGAGGAGAGAAGTACCATGATCAAGTTTAGATTTGGACGGCTCCTGGCCGTTCTCCTGACGCTGGCGTTGATCGCCGCCGCTTGTGGCGGTGACGACAACTCCGGCAGCGCCGATAGCGGCGCCAATTCGGGCGCCGACGACAGTGCCGAAGCGGGCGACGACTCATCGGGCGACTCGGACGACGCCAGCGACGATTCAGGTGACTCCGAAGACGACGGCGACGGCGACGGCGACGGGGTGACCCTCCGAGTGCTCGTGCACCAGAACCCACCCATGGTCGAGTTCTTCGAGGAGTTCAACGACCAGTTCGAGGCCGACAATCCCAACATCACGGTCGACATGTCCGTGGTGAACGCCGCCGACCTCGGCGTCTCCAACCAGACCCGTCTGACGGCAAACGACCTCGACGTCACCACGATCTCCGACAGTGGCTTCTCCGCTCCGGCCCAGCCTTATATGGAGGGCGTGGAGCCGCCGGCTTGGCAGACGCTCATCGAAGCCGGCCTCCTGATGGACCTGACCGACGAGGAGTTCGTGAAGAACTACGATCCGACGGCTCTCGAAGCCGGTGGTTCGTCCGACGGTCGTGTGTATGGCATCCCACTCGGCCGGGTCACCTACAGCGGCATGTTCGTCAACGAGGATCTTCTCGCCGAAGTAGGCGTCGGGGTCCCGACCACGTGGACCGAACTCGTCGCCGCATGCGAGGCTGTCAAGGCATCGGGCAACGAGTGCATGACCGCCGGCGGTGCCGACACCTGGCCGATATTCGTCGGGTCCTACGGACTGCTGGGTGCCACCTACCCCGATCAGGCTGGCCTGACCGAAGGTCTGTGGACCGGCGACATCACCTGGGATGACGAGACCTCGACCGAGATGTTCGAGAAGATGCAGGTCTACGCCACCGACATGCTCGAAGCCGGTGTGACCGGCCTGGCCCACGACGCCGCCATCGCCCGATACGCCGCCGGCGATGTGGCCTTTGCCCCTACCGGCATGTGGCAGGCCGCCGCTCTCGAAGACGCCGAGCCTGCGTTCGAATGGACCTATGTTCCGTTCCCCGGTAGCGACGACGCCGCCGACAACCAGTTCCTGTTCGGCAAGTACGACCAGACGCTGTCCATCGCCGCGGAGACGCAGCATCCCGAAGAGGCCGTCGCCTACCTGGCGGCCTTGTCGGAACCGGAGACCTACAACAACTTCATCAACGCGGTCAGCTTCCTGCCGACCCAGCCGGGAGCCACCCTCGGAGGCACGATCGGTGAGGACCTCGATCCTCTGGTCGGAGATTTCCGGGTCGGCTTCGAGCAGTACTGGAAGACGCCGGCCGGTGCCGGCCAGTGGGCCAACGGCGGCCTCAACGCCGCCTCATGGTTCGCCCCGTTCAACGAGTGGGACGACGCAGCGGCTCTTGCCGCTCAGGCCCAGGCCGATCTCGACGCCGGTCTCGGCGGCTGATCGGGTCGGCTAGCACCTGCTAGCACCACGCTCACATGGTGCGGCCCGCACGTCCGGGGCGGGCCGCACCATGTCACCGATCAGTCGCCCTTGAAGAAGGGGGAAACGCATGGCAACACAATCGAGTCAACGATCTCTGTTCGGCGGAAGGTTCGCGGATGCCACACCGTGGCTGCTGCTCTTTCCCGGTCTGTTCTTCTACGTCCTGATCGGGGTCGGCCCGTCGCTGGCCACGACGATCTACTCGTTCACCGACGCCACCGGGATCCGGGGTGTTCCGATCAACTGGATCGGGTTCGAGAACTACGACGAGTTCCTCTTCCGAGGCAACGCATCACGCGACAACCTCGACGCGCTACGCCGCACCATCATCTTCATGGTGCTGGTCACGGCGATCCAGTTCGTCATCGGCCTGATCATGGCCCTCCTGGTCCATCAGAACCTGCGGGGCCGACTTCTGTTCCGCACCCTGTTCTTCATCCCGGTCATTCTCGGCGTCGTCGTCCAGGGGCTGATGTGGAAACTCTTCCTCCTGCCGGGTGGAGGACCGGTCGCCACCGTCTTCGGCTGGCTCGGAATCGAGTCGGAGTTCCTGGGCGGCACGGGCGGCTTCTACTGGGTGATCGTGGTGCAGATCTGGGCCAACGCCGGCTTCACGATGGTCATCTTCCTGGCCGGCATGCAGACCATTTCCGCCGATCTCTACGAGGCTGCATCGGTTGACGGAGCCTACGGCTGGAGCATGTTCCGCAACGTCACCTGGCCGCAGCTCACTCCGGCGGTCAACACCAACTTCCTGCTCAATATCGTCGGCTCGCTGCAGGCCTGGATGCTCTTCCTGGTGCTGATCGGCTACCGCAACGGCACCCAGGTGCTGGGCTACGTCGTCTTCGCCGAAGGCTTCGGGCAGACGGACGAGGCCGGCGCCTCCTTCCGCCAAGGCTATGCGGCCGCCGCCTCCATCGTGCTGTTCATCCTGGTGCTGATCGTCGGGATGGCCGCCAACTTCATCGTCACCCGTCGGGAAAGGAAGTACCTGGGATGACCTCCACCATCGATCCGATCGAGGAAGGTTCGACTGTCGACATCGACCTCTCCGAACCGCCGCCGATCACCGCCACCCAGCGGGACCGCCGGACGAAGATTGCGTCCTACGCGCTGCTCCTGGCCTTCGCCGTGATCTATGTGGCGCCCCTCCTGATCCTCATCAGCGCATCGCTGAAGACACTGCCCGAGTTCTTCAAGGACCCGACGGGACTTCCGCCAAGCCTCACCATCGAGAACTACACCGAGGCGTGGGAACTCGCCAACTTCCCGCAGTACCTGCTGAACTCGCTGATCTACACGGTAGTGGCGACGGCGTTGTTCGTGTTGATGTCGATCTTCGTCGCCTTCCCGCTGGCGCGAGGCTACGTCAAAGGAGCCGGAGCGCTGCTCACGTTGTACGTCATCGCACTGTTCCTGCCACCGGCGCTGATCCCCCAGTTCCAGCTCGTCTTGAACCTGGGCTTGTTCAACACCCGGACCGGCTACATCATGTTGTTCCTCATCAACCCGATCGGGTTGATCATCCTGGTGAACTACATCAAGTCGATTCCCCGCGAACTCGACGAGTCGGCTGCGGTCGACGGCTGCGGCTATGCCCGGTTCATCTTCTCGATCCTGATACCCCTGATCCGGCCGGCGATCGCGACGGTCACGGTCATTCATGCCATCGGCATCTGGAACGAACTCATCCTGGCCACGGTCTACCTGACCAACGCCGATCTGTATCCGATCACCCGCGGGCTCATCGTGTTCGAAGGTGTGTACGGCAGCGACTGGCCGAAGCTGGCCGCAGCCGTGCTCATGCTGATGATCCCGATGCTGGTGCTGTACATGTTCCTCCAGCGCTACATCATCTCCGGGCTCACGTCCGGGGCCGTCAAGGGTTGAGAGCTAGGGCAGGATGGGCGATGTGACCGGCCCGGCAAGGGTTTCAATCACCGGTGTGAGGATCATCCTCACACAACCGGGCCGGTCACGCCTGGCGGTCGTGCGGGTCGACACGTCCGAACCAGGTTTGTATGGCATCGGCTGCGCAACCTTCACCCAGCGCATCTTCGCGGTGCAGGCTGTCCTCGAACGTCACATCGCGCCCTTTCTCGTCGGGCGCGACGTCGACCGGATCGAAGAGTTGTGGCGGATGATGATGGTGCACGGCTACTGGCGCAACGGGCCGGTGCTCAACAACGCCATCTCCGGGGTCGACCAGGCCCTGTGGGACATCAAGGGCAAGCGGGCGAACATGGCGGTCCACGAGCTCCTGGGCGGCCGATGCCGGGAGGCGGCCCGGGTCTACACCCACGCCGATGGCTCCGAACCGGCTGAAGTGACGGACAACGCCCGCCGGCTGATCGACGACGGCTACCGCTGCGTGCGGGTCCAGATGGGCGGCTACGGCGGCGGTTCCGGCGACCTGCATCAGCCGACCGGCATCTCCCCGGGCCGGTTCTTCGACCCGCGGTACTATGCCCGCTCGGCGCTGACGATGATCGACCACGTCCGCCACGAACTCGGCGATCGAATCGAGCTCCTGCACGACGTCCATGAACGGCTGGCGCCGATCGACGCCGTGCAGTTCGCAAAAGACGTCGAGCCCTACCGCCTGTTCTTCCTCGAGGACGCACTGGCTCCGGAGGACGTCGAATGGTTTGCCACGATCAGGCAGCAGTGCGCCACACCGTTGGCCATAGGTGAGCTGTTCAACAATCCTCACGAGTGGAGGCGACTGATCGTCGACCGGCTCATCGACTTCATCCGGGTCCACATCAGCCAGATCGGTGGCATCACCCCTGCACGCAACCTGGCCATCCTGGCCGACACGTTCGGAGTCCGCACCGCCTGGCACGGACCGGGCGACACCTCCCCGGTCGGACATGCCGCCAACCTGCACGTCGAGCTGTGGGCCCCGAACTTCGGCATCCACGAGTGGTACCGGCCGTCGGATCTCGAGTACGAGATGTTCCCCGGGCTGCCTGAGGTGGTCGACGGCTACCTCTACGGCAACGACCGCCCGGGGCTGGGAATCGACGTCGACGAGGCGCTTGCCGACCGCTACCCGTGCAGGGATGAGGTGGAGGACTGGACCCAGACCCGGCTCCCCGATGGAAGCCCGGCTCGGCCATGAGCGACGAGAATCCGAGCGACGAGTATCGACGCTCCGGCGGCCGACATCCCGAACTCTCCGGCCGGGTCGCCGTGGTCACCGGCGCAGCCCGAGGCATCGGCCTGGGCATCGCTCGCCGGCTGGCGGCAGAGGGCATGCGCCTCGTGGTGGTCGACATCGACGGGTCTGCACTCGATCGAGCGGTCACGTCCGATCTCGAGCCGGCTGAACCCGCCGATACCGCTCTCCTCCCGATCGTCGCCGACGTCGGACAACCCGACCAGATCGACCGGATCTTCACCGCAGTGGTCGACACTCATGGCACGGTTGATCTCCTGGTCAACAACGCCGCCGATCTACGACGACGGGAGGCCATGGACGAGCACCCCGAGCTTCTGGACCGGCAGCTGGCGGTCAATGTCAGTGGACCCTACCTCTGCTCACAACACGCAGCCCGCGTCATGGCCGGCAACGGCGGGGGCGCAATCGTCAACCTGTCCTCGGTGGGTGCCGTCCAGGCTCACCATCGGGGTCTGCCCTACGACATCACGAAGGGGGCCATCGACGCCATGACCCGAACCATGGCGGTCGATCTCGGCCGCTACGGGATTCGGGTCAACGCCATCGGTCCGGGCGTCACCCACACCCAAAGGGCCGACACCGTGGATCCCGAACGCCGACGCCGGATCGCCGATCGTATACCGCTGGAGCGCTACGGCACCGTCGAAGACATCGCTGCCGCCGTCGCCTTTCTCGCCTCCGACGACGCCGCCTACATCACCGGCCAGACCATCTACGTCGATGGCGGCATCACCGCCCAATTGAGCCCCCGAACCGAGCCTCTCTGACCTCGAATGACCCCTCACCGCACGCGTGCATCCATGCCTTCTCGCCGCCACATCGTCGCACTCCTCGTTCTCGGCGCCCTTCTTCTCGGAGCCTGCTCCGGCGGCGGTAACGCGACGACCGCCATCGACGCTCCTGAACCTGTTCCGGTCGACGAGAGCGACGGCTGGCAACTGGTGTGGCAGGACGAGTTCGACGGCGATGAGATCGACCCCGACAACTGGACCTACGACATCGGAGGCTGGGGTTGGGGCAACGGCGAGGCCCAGTACTACACCGATCGCCGCGAGAACAGCCGGGTCGAGAACGGCCTCCTGGTGATCGAGGCCCGCCAGGAACAGTACGAGGGCAGCTACTACACATCCGCCCGCCTCCGGACCCAGGGACTCCAGGAGTTCCAGTACGGCCGGTTCGAGGCCCGCCTGAAGGTGCCGGAAGGGGCCGGCCTGTGGCCCGCATTCTGGATGCTGGGCGCCAACTTCGACGAGGACGCTCCCGACGAGGCCAACCGCTGGCCCCATGTGGGCGAGATCGATGTGATGGAATACCTCGGTCGGGAGCCGAACCTGATCTTCGGCACGGCTCATGGCCCCGGCTATTCGGGCGGCGGGGGCTTGACCAAGTGGAACCCCCAGGACCAACCGATCGCCGACGATTTTCACATCTACGCCGTGGAGTGGGAGCCCGATGAGATCCGGTGGTACTACGACGGCGAGCACTACCACACGGTCGACCGGGAGTTGGTCGGCAACCGGGAGTGGGTCTTCGACCACGAGTTCTTCCTGATCGTCAACCTGGCGGTCGGGGGCCAGTTTCCCGGACCGATCGATCTCGACCTCGAGTTCCCGGTCCACCTGTACGTCGATCACGTGCGCGTCTACCAGCGATCCGAGGCGGTCGAGTGACCTCGATCGCAACGACCCTCACCGAATCCCGAGCCTTCGCTGAGGAGCTGACAGCGACGATGTCACTGGCCGAGAAGGCGGGGCAGATCACCCAGGCCGAGAAGAACTCGATCACGCCTGACGACGTGGCGGAGTACGGCATCGGCTCGGTGCTCTCCGGATGTGGCGGGAACCCGGTTCCGAACACGCCGGCGGACTGGCGGGCGATGGTCGCCGACTATCTCGATGGGGCGGCCCGCTCCCGCCTCGGTGTTCCGTTGCTGTACGGGACCGACTCGGTCCACGGCCACGGCAACGTGCACGGAGCCACGATATTCCCTCACAACATCGGCCTCGGCGCAACCGGCGACCCGGAGTTGGTGGAGGCCGTCTACCGGGCCACGGCGGTGGAAACGGCGGCCACCGGGGCCCGCTGGGCGTTCGCTCCGACGGTGGCGGTCGCACTCGATCCCCGCTGGGGACGAACGTACGAATCGTTCGGCGATGACCCCGACCTGGTGTCCCGGCTCGGCGAGGCGGCAGTGCGTGGGCTCCACGGCGTCGGGCACAGCCGGGCGGACTCCGTGGCGTCGTGCCTGAAACACTATGTCGGCGACGGGGGTACGTCGTGGGGTTCGGTGGGCCAGGGCAATCTGGCGTGGATCGACTGGTGGGACGGCTGGGGGCCGGGCTGGCGGATCGACCAGGGTGACACCGTCGTCGACGAGGCGACGCTGCGAAGGGTTCACCTGCATCCTTACCTCGACAGCCTGGCCGCGGGTGCACTCACCGTCATGGCGTCCTACAACTCGTGGAACGGCGACAGACTGCACGGCCACCGGTACCTTCTCACCGACGTGCTCAAGAACGAGCTCGGCTTCTCCGGGTTCGTCGTCTCCGACTGGCTCGGTATCGATCAGCTCGACGCGGACCCGTACCGCTGCGCCGTGGAGGCCCTGACGGCCGGCATCGACATGGTGATGGTTCCCTTCGACTTCCGCCGATTCATCAACAACGTGATTCGAGCAACCGAGATCGGCGATCTGGCGATGGAGCGACTGGACGATGCGGTGGCCAGGATCCTGACCGTGAAACACGCCATGGGCCTGTTCGACCCCTCGCCTGCTCCCCCGCCGCCGATCGACGTGGTCGGCTGCGACGCCCACCGCCGGCTGGCTCGACGAGCGGTCGCAGCGTCGACGGTCCTGCTCACCGACCCTGCCGGCATGCTCCCGCTGGAGCCGGACACACTGCTGGTGGCCGGTGAAGGCGCCGATGACGTGGGCCTGCAGTGTGGCGGCTGGACGATCGAATGGCAGGGCGGCCGAGGAGCGATCACCGCAGGCACCACCATCCTCGACGGGCTGCGCCGGCCCGGCACCGGACTCGACGTCCTCTACCACCGGGCCGGGGTGTTCGAGCCGGACAGGCGGGCACGATACGGGTTGGTGGTCGCGGCCGAACCTCCATACTCCGAGGGTTCCGGCGACCGGTCCGATCTGGCGCTGCCTCCCGAGGATGTCGCCATCATCGAGCGGGTGCGTCGACAGGTCGAGTATCTGATCCTCGTGCTGGTGGCCGGACGGCCGCTGTTCATCGACTCCGTGATGAACGTCTGCGACGCCGTGGTCGTCGCATGGCTTCCGGGCACCGAGGGTGACGGTGTCGCCGATGTGCTGACTGGCGCCGTCCCCTTCACGGGGCGCCTACCGCGGCGGTGGCCGAGGAACAGCGGGCAGGTCGATGATCCGGAATCGGGCGGTCAGGCGCAATGGGATCGCGGACATAGAGCGGCGACATGAGGGAGCAGTCAGACACCGTGAACGGAAGTTTCATCGACGATGACGGATCGACGTGGTTCCGTATCGAGAACCATGATCTCCTCGATCCGTTCCTGGTCAGCCTCGTCACCCCCGACGATCAGTGGGCGTTCATCTCATCGAGCGGAGCGCTCACGGCGGGTCGGGGCAGCGCCGAGAAATCGCTGCTGCCCTACGAGACCGATGATCGGCTGCACCGCAGCGGCGGGCGAGCGGGGCCGCTGACCATCATCCGGGCCGCGGGACGACCCGAGGTCTGGCAGCCGTTCGACCCAGACACACCGATCGGCCGAACAAAGCGGACACTGGCCAAGACCGCAGTCGGCGACCGTCTCCGTTTCACCGAGCACCATCCCGGGTGGGGTCTGACCTTCGAGTACACGTGGGCCACCGCCGGGCGCTTCGGTCTCGTGCGGAGCTGCCGCCTGGCTCTCGAACCTGATCGCGATCCCCTCGAGGTGACGGTGCTCGACGGACTTGTCAACGTGTTGCCGGCTGGAGTCGAACTCGCCACGCAGCAGGCGTCGAGCACGCTGGTCGACGCCTACCGACGAACCGAGCTCGAAGGATCCGGTTCAAGTCATCTTGCGCTCTTCACCCTCGAGGCGCTGATCTCGGACAAGGCCGATCCGGCTGAAGCACTAACCGCGAATGTGATCTGGAGCTGCGGGCCGGACCTCACGGCGACGCAGGCCGATGGCACGCACGACCTTCTTCTGTCGGAGCGCCAGGTCCGGCGGTTCCGCTCCGGTCACGACGTGACCCCGGAACGGTTGACCACCGGCACGAAGGGCGCACACCTGCAGACCTGGACGACCACGATCGACGTCGGCCGGGAGCTGCGCTGGGTACAGGTCGCCGACGTCGCGCTGGATCACCGTGCCGTCGTCGACCTGATTCGTTTTCTCGACGACGATGATGACGACCCGTCGTCCGTCGTCACCGCCGAGATCGAGCAGGCCCGGCAGCGCCTCATCGAACTGGTGGCCGCCGCCGACGGCCTGCAGATCACCGCCGACCGCAGATCTACAGTTCACCACCTGGCCAATGTGTTGTTCAACTGCATGCGGGGCGGGGTGTTCCCCGACGACCACCGAGTGGCGGTCGAGTCGGTCGCCGACTTCGTGGCGAAGCGGGATCGACGACGCCACGCCCGGTACGTCGAGCTGACCGAACGGCTCGATCCCGAGGTCGAGATCGACACGCTGCGTCAGGCCGTGTCGGCCGACGATGACATCCGTCGACTGGTCAACGAGTATCTTCCGCTCGCCTTCAGCCGACGCCATGGCGATCCAAGCCGGCCGTGGAACTCGTTCCGCATCGGCGAACCGGGGCCGAGCGGTCGACCGGCGATCGGTTACCAGGGCAACTGGCGCGACATCTTCCAGAACTGGGAAGCGCTGCTTCACAGCTTCCCCCTCTACATCGAGTCGGTCATCTCCAAGTTCCTGAGCGCCTCGACGCTCGACGGCCACAACCCCTACCGGATCACCGATGAGGGTATCGACTGGGAGCTTCCGGAGGACGGGAGCTGGGGCAACTACGGCTACTGGGGCGATCACCAGATCGTCTACCTGCACCGGTTGCTCGACACAGCCGACCGCTTCCACCCCGACCTCCTCGAGTCGAGGCTCGCAGCCAAGGCCTTCTCCTACGCCGATGTGCCCTACCGGCTCCGCCCTTACGACGACCTGGTTCGAGATCCCAAGCGAACCCTCGATTTTGATCACGAACGCCAGGCGGAGATCGACGATCGGGTCAGCGCCATCGGCGCCGACGGTCGCCTGGTCCCGGCAGAGGACGGATCCGGTGTACTGCTGGCCACCCTGGCCGAGAAGCTGCTGGTTCCGGCCCTGGCCAAGCTCTCGAACCTCGTCGCCGGCGGTGGGATCTGGCTCAACACCCAGCGTCCGGAATGGAACGACGCCAACAACGCCCTGGTCGGAAACGGGGTCTCTGTGGTGACGGTCATGCACCTGCGGGACTACCTCGGCTTCCTCGACGGCCTGCTGGCGAAGACCAGCGGTGAGGTTGTGATGGCCGGCCGCGTTCTGACGTGGCTCAGAGAGGTGGCCGATGCCTTCACGACTCATGACTCGCTCGTGGACCTCGGTCCCGACTCGATCAACGATCCCACCGTTGCCCGCGATCGGCGACACCTGCTCAACGCGCTCGGCGTGGCCTACGAACGGTATCGAACCGCTGCCTATGCTGCCGGCCCGGGTGATCCGGAACCGTTGGCCGTCGACGATCTGCGTCGGCTGATCGAGGCGGCCACCCCCCACGTCGAGGCGGCGGTCCGGCTGGCCGAGCGCTCCGACGGGTTGGTCCACACCTACTGGCTGATGCGCCTGACCGATGACGCCGCGTACCTCGATCCGCTCTACGAGATGCTGGAGGGCCAGGTTGCCGCGATGTCCTCACCCACGGCGGCCCCCGACCAGGTTTCGACCACGATGTCGGCGCTGTTCGACGGTGAGCTCCACCGTGCCGATCAGGGATCGTTTGTGCTCTACCCCGACCGTCGGCCACCATCGTTCCTCGAGAAGAACCGGATGCCGGCCCATGTTTCGAACAGCGCCTTGTCCGCCCTGGCCGATGGCGACTCGGGCCTGGTGGAGCAGGATGCCAACGGTGATCTGCGCTTCGCATCCCATCTACGGTCAGCCCGTGTTCTCGAATCGGAACTCGACGGCCTCGCGGTCAGTGGCGCCCTTGGTGTAGCCGTGGCGTCGGCGCGGGCTGACATCCTCGCCGCCTATGAAGCGGTGTTCGACCATCGGTCGTTCACGGGCCGGTCACAGTCGATGTACGGTTACGAGGGTCTCGGTTCGATCTACTGGCACATGGTGTCGAAGCTGCTGTTCGCCCTCCAGGAACGGGTGCTGGCGGCCGTCGACAGCGGCGAGTCTCCGACCGTCGTCGACGAACTGTTCCGGTTCTACGGTCGCGTGCGGGACGGGCTCGGCTACCGGAAGACGGTGGCCAAACAGGGAACCTTCCCGACCGACCCCCACTCCCACACCCCGCTGGGCATGGGCGCGCAACAGCCGGGCATGACGGGGCAGGTGAAGGAGGGGGTGCTGATCCGGTGGGCCGAACTCGGTGTTCGGGTCCGTGACGGTCGGCTTGGATTCGATCCCGTGCTCCTCGACCCCGGTGAGTTCCTGACGAGCCCGGCAAGGTGGGATGCGCTCGGACCCGACGGTCTCCTGCAGCCGGGTTCACTCGGGTTGACCTATTGCGGCGTGCCCGTCGTCTACTCGCTCGGCACGGAGTCGAATGTGGTGGTCTCCCGGGCCGAAGGTGATCTGGTCCGCTTCGAGACGGAGTTGGATCGTGACACCAGCACCGCCGTTTTCGGTCGCACCGGGCTGGTGACCCGAATCGACGTAACCGTGAACCGTGCTCGCCTCCTGGCGTTTCGGGTACCTGATGCCTTGAATCAATCCGGGAATCGTTCCGTGAATCACTCCGTGATTCAGTCCGGGTAGTCGACCTGCCACAGGGTGAGACCGTGCGGGGGAGCCGGGTTCTCGGCCTTCGACCGGTCCCGGGCGGCCAACACGTCGGGGAGCTCGTCGGCTTGGCGTTTGCCGGTGCCGATGGCCACCATGAAGCCGACGATGCTGCGCACCATCTGGTGGCAGAACGCCGAGCCCCGGATATCGAACCGCAGCAAACCGTCACCGAGGTCGAGCCAGCGGGCGTCGTCGACCCGACGGACAAGGGACGCCTCGTCAAACTCCCCGTCATCGTTCGGGCGCGGGCGAGGGCGGCGGCAGAACGAGCTGAAGTCGTGTTCACCCACGAGATGGGGACAGGCGACGTTCATCGCCTCGACGTCGAGCGGCCTCTCAACCCACCATCCGGTGCGAGCCAGGAACGGATCATTGACCGGGCGGTTGATGACGAGATACCGATACCGACGGCCGATGGCGGAGAAGCGGGCGCTGAACCTATCGCCGGCCGTGTCGATCTCGCGGATCACGATCTCCGGGCCGAGTCGGCTGTTGACCGACTTCTGGATCCGTTCGAGGTCAACCGCGGCTTCGGGCATGGTGAACGAGAGAACCTGCCCCCAGGCGTGCACCCCGGCGTCGGTTCGGCCGGACATGACGATGTCGGGCTTTGACCCGATCAGCGGCTCGATGACCCGCTCGAGTTCACCCACGACGGTGCGAACCTCGGGATTGGGCGCCAGGCCGCGAAAGTCGGTTCCGTCGTAGGCAACGACGAGCCGGACGTTAGTCAAACAAGTTCGATACGGGCCATCGGGGCGTTGTCGCCCTGACGGGGACCCATCTTCAGGATCCGGGTGTAACCGCCGGGCCTGCTGGCGTAACGCGGGCCGACCTCGTCGAACAGCTTCGTGGTCATCTCCACATCACCGAGATAGGCGAGCACCTGACGGAAGTTGTGCAGGCCGCCTTTCTTGGATTTGGTGATCAAGCGCTCGGCCACCGGGCGCATCGCCTTGGCCTTGGCCTCCGTGGTCTCGATGCCTTCAGCGGCGACGAGCGAGGCCACCAGGTTGGCCATCATCAACTTCTGGTGCGATGAGCTGCCGCCGAACCGGCGGGCTTTGCGGGGCGTTCCAGGCATTGTTCGATACTCCTAATCCGGGCCCGACAGGTTTACCGGGAACCGCGCAGGGTGAGACCCCGCTCGTCCAGCTTCGCGATCACTTCGTCGAGCGACTTCTGGCCGAAGTTGGTGATGGCCAGAAGGTCGTCCTCGTTCTTGGTCAGCAACTCGCCGATGGTGTTGACCTGGGCCCGCTTGAGGCAGTTACGGGGCCGCTCCGAGAGATCCAGATCCTCGATCGGGAGATCGAGATCGGGCGATCCGGAGGCCGCAGCCGGCGCTTCGCCCAGGGTGAGGCCCTCGGGCTCCTCGCTCATCTCCTCGATGAGCTGGAACAGCGAGCGCACGGTCGCACCGGCCGAGGCCAGCGCGTCGCGGGGCGACAGCGAACCGTCGGTCTCGATGTCGAGGATGAGCTTGTCGAAGTCGGTGGACTGGTCGACGCGGGTCGGCTCGACCGAGATCGACACCCGGCGAACCGGGCTGAACACGGCGTCGATCGGGATCACGCCGATGGTGTTGGACTCGCTGGCCCTGCTGGACGGCAGCCAGGCCCGGCCGCGCTCGACGGTCATGTCGATGGCCAGACGGCCCTGGTCGGTCAGGGTGGCGATCAGGGCGTCGCGATTGAGGATCTCGACCTCGGGCGGGCAGGCGATGTCGCCGGCGGTCACCGAACCCGGTCCTCGGGCGTCGAGCCGCAGCACGACCGGCTCCTCGCTCTCGGAGGTGAGCACGATGTCCTTGACGTTCAGGATGATGTCGGTAACGTCCTCGGTGACACCCTTGATGGTGTCGAACTCGTGGAGGGCGTCGTCGAACCGGACGGAGGTGACGGCGGCACCGGGCACCGACGACAGCAGCGCCCGCCGCAGCGAGGTGCCGAGCGTGTGACCGAAGCCAGGCTCCAGGGGGCTGACCGCAAACTTGCCGCGGCTGGACTCGCCGTCATCGAGCTGTTCGACCGTGGGTCGCTGAATAACCAGCATCTGGGGGGTTCCTTTGAGAGGTGAGGTTTCGGGCGGTTTCTACTATTTCGAATAGAGCTCGACGATGAGCTGCTCCCGCAGCGGAACGTCGATCTGCTCACGGAGAGGTTCGGAGTAGACCTTGATGGTGAACTCGCCGTCGCGCTCGAGCCAGGCCGGGGGCTGACGGTCGAGCACGTCCTTGTTCCACACCACGATCGGGTTGGTGCGGGTCTTTTCCTTGATTTCGATCACGTCGCCCTTACGGACCCGGTAGGAGGGCACGTTGACCCGGGACCCGTTGACCAACACGTGACCGTGCGACACGAACTGACGGGCCTGGGGGCGGGTGGAGGCCCAGCCGGCGCGGTAGATCACGTTGTCGAGGCGGAGTTCGAGGAAGCGGAGCATGTTCTCGCCGGTGACGCCCTGCTTGCGGGACGCCTCATCGTAGATCCGGCGAAACTGGCGCTCGTTGAGGCCGTAGGTGAAGCGAGCCTTCTGCTTCTCCTGGAGCTGGAACAGGTACTCGCTCTGGTTGCCACGGCGACGGGTGCGACCGTGGATGCCGGGAGGATAGGGCCGCTTGTCGAGGGCGATCTCCTCGCCCTTGGTGCCGAAGATGTTGGTGCCGAGACGGCGGGAGACTCGGGCCCGGGGGCCGGTGTAGCGTGACATGACTCAGATCCTCCTCAGACCCGACGACGCTTGGGCTGGCGGCAGCCGTTGTGGGGAACCGGGGTCACGTCCTTGATACCGGTGACCTCGATGCCGGCGTTCTGGATCGAGCGGATGGCGGTCTCACGGCCGGAGCCGGGACCCTTGACCTGCACGTCGACCTTGCGCACACCGTGCTCCATCGCCCGGCGGGCGGCGGCCTCGGCGGCCATCTGGGCGGCGTACGGGGTGGACTTGCGTGAGCCTTTGAAGCCCACGTTGCCGGCCGAGGACCACGACAGGATGTGACCTTCGCGATCGGAGATGGCGATGATGGTGTTGTTGAAGCTCGACTTGATGTGAGCAACGCCGTGGGTGACGTTCTTGCGTTCCCGACGACGGGGGCGACGACCGCCTGCGCTTGGTTTGGCCATTACTTGGTTGCTTTCTTCTTGCCGGCCACCGTCTTCTTCGGGCCTTTGCGGGTACGGGCGTTGGTCTGGGTGCGCTGACCGCGAACCGGCAGACCCTTACGATGACGGATGCCCTGGTGACAGCCGATCTCCATCTTCCGCTTGATGTCCTGCGACACCTCGCGGCGGAGGTCGCCTTCGGTCTTCAGGTTGGAGTCGATCCAGGCCCGGATCCGCATGACCTCTTCCTCGGTGAGGTCTTTGACCCGGGTGTTGGGATCGACACCGGTGGCCTCGGTGATGGTCTGGGCCGTGGAGCGACCGACGCCGAAGACGTAGGTGAGGGCCACTTCAGTGCGCTTGTCTCGGGGGATGTCAACGCCGGCTATGCGGGCCATATCAACCTTGCCTCTGCTTGTGTCGCGGGTTCTCGCAGATAACCCGGATCGTGCGATTACGACGGATCACCTTGCACTTTTCACACATTGGTTTGACGCTGGGGCGAACCTTCATCGCATTGTCCTAAAGGTAGGGAGTCCTGTGGTGTTGTTCGGAGATTACGTGCAGACACCGCTCGCAGCCGTGGTCAAACGTGCCGTGGTGGCATGCGCTCGGGGCGCTGAGCGGGTTGGTTTGGGTATGGGGGACATGGCGACACGCCGCGTCTTCCCCACGGGGTACGACCTGGGGTCGACCTACTTGTAGCGGTAGGTGATTCGTCCGCGGGTGAGGTCGTAGGGTGTGAGCTCAACCTGGACTTTGTCACCCGGAAGAATACGGATGTAGTGGCGCCGCATCTTGCCTGAGATGTGGCCCAAAACGGTATGACCATTCTCGAGTTCGACCCGGAACATGGCGTTCGGGAGCGACTCGGTGATGGTTCCTTCGAGGACGATCGTATCTTCTTTGTGCTTTGGCAGGACGAGACCTTTCGTTCGGACCTGGGCGGTCGGAGACGTCGTCGGCGCCGGGCTGGAGTGCGAAACGCAGGCTCCAGAAGCACCGCAACAGACCAACAAACCATGCTACTGGCCTCAAATAGCGGCCACAACCTGCCGATTCAGGTCCGTTTTCAGGCCCCGTCGAGCCCTTGCTCACCGATGAGTGGCACGAAGCGCACACCGCCCAGATCCTCGGATTCGACGTCGCCGCCCGATCGTATCAGGCGGAGGAGTCGCTGCTCACCCCGGCGCCGCCCGACGGGCATGATGAGGCGACCTCGATCGGCCAGTTGGTCGATCAGGGCGTCAGGCACCACCGGTCCGGCGGCCGTGACGACGATCGCGTCGTAGGGACCGCCGTCGGGATCGCCGAGCGTTCCGTCGCCCTCGATCACCGACACGTTCGAGTAGCCGAGATCGGCCAACCTCCTGGCCGCCGACCGGGCCAGCGAGGAATGCCGTTCGATGGTCCGGACTTCTCCGCCAAGGCAACTCAGGATCGCCGCACCGTAGCCCGATCCGGTTCCCACCTCGAGCACACGATCGTCGGGCGCGATCATGGCGGCGTCGGCCATCATCGCCACCATGAACGGTTGGCTGATGGTCTGCCCCTGGCCGATCGGGAGCGGACGATCATCGTAGGCGTACTCGGCGATGTCACGTCCGACGAAGCGGTGACGGGGAACCGCCAGCATGGCGTCCAGAACGCGAGGATCGGCGACGCCGCGACCTTGGATCTGGGTGCGCACGAAGCGTTGTCGTTCCTCGATGCGATCGGCGTGACCGCAGGTTTCGGGCTGGGATCGACGTTTCATCTACCGGTGGAACGGGTGGCAAGCGGACGTGCCACCCATCCACCACGGTAGGTCCGGAATCAGCGAAGCGCCATCGCGGACACTTCCCGGGCCGCGTCGAGTTTGAGCCTGGAGGCGGAGAGTTCGGAGATCGAGGCTCCGGAGCGACGCAGTTCGTCGTGCTCCCGCCAGGCGGTCAGCAGTGAGTGGAAGGTGAGGTTCTGGAAGTCGGTCATGAGTCTGCGCTCTTTCTGGTTTACCTGCTTTCATTATGAACCAAGATGCGCTGCGATAGGCACTGTTTGCCCTGCCGATCGGCTTGCCTTACAGTGTAGTGCACTGTGATTGATGAGATTGACAGAGAAATCATCCGTAGTTTGAGACGAGACTCACGTCTGACCCAGCGTGAACTGGGGCGAGCCGTCGGCCTGAGCCCCAACGCAGCCGGAGCCCGAGTGCAGCGGCTGGTGTCGACCGGCGTGATCACCGGGTTCGGGGTTCGCCTGAACCACGCCGCCCTGGGGCGTCCGCTCGAGGCGTCGATCGATGTTTGGGTGTCGGATCGGGTTGATCGGGCCGCCTTCGAGGAGCTGGTTCGCAGCGACGACCGCATCGTCGAGTGCTTCTTCCTCACCGGACCTCTGGACTTCCGGCTGCGGGCCCGCCTGTCGTCGGCCGAGGATCTGAACGATCTCCTCGTCACGATGAAGAACGAAGGTGGCGTCCGTCAGACCGATAGTCGTCTCGTGCTCCAGCATCTGTCCACCACACCGGAATAGGTTTACGATCTGGATATGGACCAGGCAGCCGAGAGTCCCTATCCCCCGTTCCCCGGTGTCGAACCCTACGACACCGAGCGCGGTATCGAGGCCGAGCGGGAGCACCGCCTTCGGGTTTGCGCCCACGGTTACCGGGCCTTCGGGTCGATGCGCTGGGGTCAGCTCGGCGACGGCCACATCAGCGCCCGCGATCCCGAGTGGACCGATCATTTCTGGCTGCTCGACTGGGGGGTGGCGTTCAGCCAGGCGACCGTCGACCGATTGGTCCTGGTCGGTCCCGGAGGCCGGGTACGGGATCGCGCCGGCGACTACACCGGGGCGGTGAACACCGCCGGGTACAACATCCACGCTCCGGTCCTGGAGGCTCGACCCGACGCCGTCTCGGCTGCCCACACCCACACCCCGTATGGCACACCGTGGTCGGCCAACGTGAAACCGTTCTCGGCCATCAGCCAGGAGTCGTGCGCGTTCGTATTCGATCAGGGTCTGTTCGACGACGAGGAGGTCGAGGTGCTGTCGTATGACGGCGGCAAGCGGATCGCCGCCGCCCTCGGATCGGGCAAGGTGTGCATCCTCCGCAACCACGGCCTGTTGACCGTCGGCCGCACCGTGGAGGAGGCCGTCGGCTGGTTCGTGATGGCCGAACGGGTGGCGGAGGTGCATGTCAAGGCGCCAAACGCGGTTCCGATCTCCGACGACGCAGCGGCAGTGGCCGCGGCGACGCTCGGGGTACCCCACGCCGGGTGGCGTCTGTTCCAATGGCTGGCGCTCACGGTCGACTGACGTCGACCGCAAGCGCCGAGCACATCAACCTTTCACGGAGCCGGCCAGCAGACCTCGCACGAAGAACCTCTGCAGGGCGAAGAAGACGATCAACGGCACGAACGCCTGGACGAACGCGGCCGCCGGCAACAGGTGCTCGTTGCGGCCGAAGTCGCCCGCCAGGTTGGCGATGGCGATCGTGGTCGGCAGAGCATCCGGATTGGCGGAACCGATCATCGTCAAGGCAATCAGGAAGTCATTCCAGGTCCACAGGAACTGGAAGATGGCGAACGCCGCCAGCACTGGGATCGACAGCGGCAACACCAGACGCCAGAAGATGGTGAAATGGTCGGCGCCGTCGATCCTCGCCGACTCGAAGATGTCCTTCGGCAGGCTCGAGATGTAGTTGTGCAACAAGAAGATGGCAAAGGGCATGGCAAAGCCGGTGTGGGTCAACCAGACGGCGGTCGCCGTGCCGTTGATCCCCCACGCGGGCACCAGCGTCAACGTTTTGTCGATGAACGGCAACGTGAGATGGGCCCCGGCCACGTACATCCTCAGCAGCGGAATGAGGGCCACCTGCAACGGAATGGCCATGATCGACACCGTGATGATGAACAACCATTTGCGGCCCTTGAAATCGATCCAGGCGAATCCATAGGCGGCGAACGCCGCGACCGCGATCGGGATGATCGTGGCCGGCACGGCGATGGCCACGGAGTTCAACAGCGAATCGGCCATGTTGTTGACCGTTTCCGCCGTCAGCACCTCCGTGTAGTTCTCCGCGGTCAACTCCGACGGGCGGGTCCGCCAGAATCCGGTTGTCCGCTGGGCGTCGCGGGTCCGGAACGAATTGATCAGGAGGCCGAGGCTCGGGAGCAGCCACATGAAGGCGAAGACCCACATCGGCACTCGGCTCAGGCCACGGTAGATGCGGGCCCCTATGCCAGCATCGGAATCACCGACAACGACGACGTCGGAACTCGAGGTTTGGTTTGCGGTTGCGACCATCTCAGGACTCCTTGGTCATGTTGTAGACGTTCCAGGACATGATTGGCAGAACCAGGAGGAACAGGACGATGGCCAACGCTGCGCCCACCCCCCGATCGAAGTTCAAGAAGGCTTCTTGGAACATGGCGTTGGCCAGCACCTGAGTGCCGAACTGGCCGTTGGTGGTTACCTTGACGAAGTCGAACACCTTCATCACCGCCACCATGATCGTGGAGGCGACGACGAGGATGGTGGGCATCACCTGCGGGACGGTGATCCGCCAGAAGATCTGACCGTCGGTGGCGCCGTCGATCTTCGCCGCCTCGATGAAGTCCTCCGGTACTGCCTTGATGGCGGCCGACAGGATCACCATGGCGAACCCCGTTTGGATCCAGACCATGATCAACATCAGCCACATGTTGTTCCAAGGTCCGTCCTGCACGAAGTTGTTGGTCAGCGGCAACTGATCCCCGGCTTCAGTGAACTGATAGCCACCGATGCCTTCGATGAACGTCCGGTAGGCGACCCACAGCGGGATCACTGCGACGACGAGGTATAGGCCGGCCACGGTTGGCGATGCCGCCAGGTTGCGGAATGCGGCGTAGCCCAAGCCGAGAGCTGCGGCGACGAATATCAGCCCAATGACGACCTGGCCGATCCCGCCGGTGCTGACGTTGCCCAGCCACACCCAGAGGGCGTTGAACACGCCGGTTTGATCTCGACTGACGTCGCGGGCCTGATACATCATGAGCCGCCAGATGATCGACGCACCGACCATGCTGATGGCCATCGGCATGAAGACGAACGACTTCGCCACCGACTCGCCGGGCTGTCCGTCGGAGATCTTGGCGACGGCGAGCCCCAACGCCGTCGAGAGCGTGGTGACGGCGACAACCCACCACAGGTTGTTGATGATTGTTCCCCGGAAGTGGGTGAAGATGATCAAGCCGAAGAGGACGATCGCCGCTCCGATCGGGACGATCGGCGCGCCTCCGAAGTTGAGCGGTTGTGACGTTTCGCGACCGAGAAGGAACGCGAGTACCAGACCGGCGACCAGGAAGAAGATGACCCAGAGCAGGATGTCGGAGCCGAAGAAGCCACCGACCTGCGATGCGTCGAAGTTGTTGGGATCGGTGAACACCGTGCTGTAGTTCTCCAGGCCAACCCACTCCGCCGCCTCACGATCCTTGAGCGACAAGAGGAACGTGAGGATGGCGGGAATGATCAACATGATGCCGTAGAACAGGAAGGCCGGGCCCACGAAGATCCATGAGCGGGATCGCTGATCGATCTCCGCTCGACCGACGACGTCGGGGTTGCCGGTCAGGCCCAGTCGGGCGCCGGCCACGCCGCCGGCAACCACCGAGGCCAGCAGCGTCTCTGCGAGGTTGGCCTGCGTCACCCCCTGGAATGCGCCTCCGAACGATCCGTACAACCAGCCGAAGAACAGGCCGGTCAGTGCCCCTTTGAGAAGATCACGACGGCGCAGGAAGTTGCTACCGGCCCCGATCGCCAGGCCTATCACCGGCCAGATGATCAAGGGGGTGGTACGCATTGCCAACTGATAGCGGGTCTTCAGGATGAAGGCGAGCAACAGCCCAACGCCTACTCCGGCTGCGATCCCGAAGCCGAGCCTCATCTTCGGGTCGTCGAGATTCGCCAGCACCAAGGCGATGGCCGCACCAATGATGGCGCCGACGATCGGCCAGAAGAGGAAGACGTGAATCGAACCCCATTCCCATGAATCGGGTCTGACCCCGATCCCGGTCACCAGCCGGTTGCCGTCGAGAATGGTCATCAGGACCAGCCCAACGGCAGCACCGGCAAGCGCACTGAACTTCTTGAAGTCCCGGGTGGCCTGGTTGAAGATCAAGTTCGCGCCCACCCAGAGCGCAGTGAACGCACCTACGGCAATGACGACACCCAGGATCGTCTGGATGACTTTCTGCATATGTCCCCCTGTTGTTCGCTTGTCTAGATAGTAGCCATAGAACCAAGGAGGGGCGCCAGCTCAGCCGGCGCCCCTCCTCGTTGAGGTATTCGATTAGCGGCCCGTCAGGCCACCATACACGACCCTAGGAGGGCCAGCTGGCATCGATCGCGGCCGCAGCATCGGCCACGCTCTTGTCGCCGTTGACGACCGACGTACCCTCGCTCCAGAACGTGCCGGCGCCGACATCGGCCGGCATCAGGTCGGAACCGTCGAAGCGGGCGACCTCGGCGTTGGCCATGATCTCCATCATCGACTGCTCGAGCGGCTCGTAGAGGCTCAGGTCAGCGCCATCGACCGCCGTGAGGAAGCCCGACAGCGAACCTTCGCCACCAGCTCGTGCCTTCTGGGCCGCCTGACGTGCGTTGGCGTACTCGGCACTACCGATGTACTCCATCACCTGCCAGACCTCGGGACGGTCGGCGAACGCACCGGCAACCGTGCCGGCCACCAGGATCGGACGGCTGTCGCCGTCGCTCGGGAAGTAGAACACGTCGATGGCGCCCTCGGAACCGTCGGCGGCCGGCGTTCCCTCGGGCATGAAGCCGGAGAAGAACGAAGCCTGCCGGTGCATGAAGCAGTCGCCGTCGACCAGGGGCTGGGCATTGTCACCGAAGTTGGTGGCCGAGATGGAGCCACCGGAGGCGAACACCGCACCCGGCTTGTTCCACAGGTCCACGATCTCCTGCATGACGCCGCTCACTTCCTCGGAAGCGAAGTCGAGGTCACCGGCGACCCACTGATCGTAGGCCTCGGGGCCGGCGGTGCGGAGGAGACGATCCTCGACCCAGTCGGTGAACGGCCAGCCAGTGGCCTGACCCGACTCGATACCAACACACAGCGGCGTGTTGCCGTCCGCGATCATCGTGTCGACCAGGGCGTTGAACTCGTCCCAGGTCTCCGGGACGGCGTAGCCTGCGGCCTCGAAACGGGCCGGCTGATACCAGACCAGCGACTTGAGGTCGGTCTTGGCCGGGATGCCGTACTGAGCATCATCGACCGTTCCGAAGCTCCAAGAACCCGGGTCCCAGTTGCCCTCGACCGCGCTCACGGTTTCGTCGGGAAGCTGAGCCAGGTGGCCGGCTCGGGCGAAGTCGGCGAGCTTGCCGGGCTGCGGGAAGAACGAGATGTCGGGAGCGGTACCGCCTTCGACGGCCACGTTGATCTCGGCCTCCCAGTCGGCGGAACCGGTGTAGGTGACGTCGATGCCGTTCTCAGCGCCCCAGGCCGACATGACCTCCTGGATGGCGCCCGCTTCGGCTTCGGTGCGTTCCGGACCGGTGATGGTGACCGTGCCAGTGGCGGCGGCAGCATCGTCGCCTGCGTCTTCGGCAGGCTCGTCGCCTTCGTCGGCGGCCTCATCGGCAGCGTCTTCGGCCTCGTCGGCGGCTTCGTCGGCCGCCTCCTCGGTATCGTCAGCGGCTTCGGTGACCTCGTCACCACTACACGCTGCCGCTACCAGCGTGAATACGAACAAAAGAGCCAGCAGGCTCTTCCAACGGGAAAGGTTCATAACTACCCCTTCGATCTCTCTGTGCAGGCCGGATTGCCCGGCGTCTCCCATAGCCGTGCTCCGGGCGGAGCAGGACCTCTCTCGTCCTGCGCCGTTGCAGGCCTAGCGGAAAACTGTAACCGCGGTCGGCGTCGACGCAACAGCGGGCACGCTCTAACGCTTCAAGGACAATCAAGGCGACATCTTGTTAACGTCCTGTTACGATTTCGCGCAAATCAAAGCCGTGTGAATCCAGGGCACCGGCGACTCGCCTCCGCACCGCCGCTGATAGGGTCATCGGATGTCAGAGCAATCCGAGCCCAGCACCGACGCTCCCTGGTGGCGGCGAGCGGTCGTCTACCAGATCTATCCCCGCTCCTTCGCCGATGGCAATGCGGATGGTACCGGCGACCTGGAAGGCATCCGAAGCCGTCTCCCCTACCTTCGTGCGCTGGGTGTCGACGCGCTCTGGTTCAATCCCTGGTATCTGTCGCCGCTGGCCGACGGCGGCTACGACGTGGCCGACTACCGGCAGATCAATCCGATGTTCGGCACCACCGAAGAGGCCGTGTCACTCATCGACGAGGCTCACGCCCATGGGCTTCGGGTCATCGCCGACATCGTTCCCAACCACAGCTCGGATCAACACGTCTGGTTCCAGAAGGCGGTGGCTTCCGAGCCGGGCAGCCCGGCCCGAGACCGCTACCACATTCGCCCGGGTCGGGGCGACGGCAGCGAACCACCGAACAACTGGACCAGCGTGTTCGGTGGCCCGGCCTGGTCCCGACTGCCTGACGGCGAGTGGTATCTCCATCTGTTCGCCCCCGAACAGCCGGATTTGAACTGGGAGAACCCCCAGGTGGCCAACGAGTACGACACCGTGTTGCGCTTCTGGTTGGAGCGGGGTGTCGACGGGTTCCGGGTCGACGTCGCCCACAGTCTGGTCAAGGACATGTCCTACCCGGACGTCGAGGCCGACCACCAGACGGTTCTCGGCAACAACAAGACGCCCAACCATCCCCACTGGGACCGCGATGAGGTTCATCCCATCATCCGTCGGTGGCGAACCGTGCTCGACAGCTACGACGATCGGATGATGGTGGCCGAGGCCTGGGTGTCGCCCGAGACGTATCCCCTCTACCTGCGCCCGGACGAGTACCACCAGGTGTTCAACTTCGACCTTCTGCTGGCTCCGTGGGACGCGGGCGACATGATCGAGGTCATCACCACCTCGGTGGAGCGGGCCGCCGCCGTCGGCTCGACACCGACGTGGGTTCTCTCCAATCACGACGTGATGCGCGAGGCCACCCGCTATGGCCTCCCCGCCGGAACCGACTGGCGACGTTGGCCCGTGACGGGCCCCCACGAGATCCTGGACCCCGAGTTGGGCCACCGTAGGGCCAGGGCCGCGGCGCTGCTTCTGCTCGGGCTGCCCGGATCGGCCTACGTCTATCAGGGTGAGGAACTTGGTTTGCCCGAGGTCTGGGATCTCCCGGAGGAGGTGCTCGACGACCCGGTGTGGGAGCGTTCCGGGCACGAGCAGCGGGGCCGAGACGGCTGCCGGGTGCCGATTCCGTGGACGACGCAGGGCCCCTCGTTCGGCTTCGGCGACAACGGGGCCTGGCTGCCGCAACCATCCGAATTCGGCGCGCTGTCGGTCGGGGCCCAACAGGCGGACAGGGACTCCACTCTCGAGCTCTACCGGCGAGCCATCGGTCTGCGCCGAACGCATGCCGTCGACGATGAAACCCTCACGATGCTCGACCTCGGGCCCGACGTTCTGGCGTTCGAGCGCGGCTCCGGGCTCAAGGTCGTCATCAACATGGGCTCACAGCCGATGACGCTGCCGGCCCACGAGGAGCTACTGATCAGCAGCGACCCGGCGCCCGACGGGGACACGCTGGCTCCCGACGCCGCCGTCTGGTTGCGGTAGCCAGGCCGCTACCGAAGGCCGGTCCAGACGAAGACCGCAGCCGATCCGTCGGATAGCCGGACGCGACCGTCGACCAGTTCCGCCCCCGCCGACACGAGCGTCGTGTCGGCGTCGGACAATGGCCGCGGTACGAACGGGTCGAGGTCGAATTCGCCGGCCGGGCCGGCCATGTTCGCAATGGTGGCGACGACCGTGGCGCCGTCCGGGGCGGTCCGATGCCCCCGGTAGACGACCTGCCCCTCCTCCACCTTCTCGACGACGTCGCCTGACCGGCAGTCGCCACCCAGCCACGGTTCGGCTCGACGGAGCAGCCGGAGATCATGGGCGTAGGCCACCCGATCGGCGTCGAGCCCGGCCAACGAGGGACCCACATTACTCAGTTCGTGCATGTCGGACATGAAGTCGAACGCCAGGCCCTGAAGGCCGGCTGGGCCCGGCGGTAGCTCGTCGGGCCGCTCGATCTCGGCCGCCATCCGATCGAGGTGGTAATCGGTGGCGTCGACCAGTTCACCCAATCTCACCAGGAACGATGTGAGGGCGTCGCGTTCGGCGAACCCATACCGCTTCGTTCGCCACATGGTCTCCGGCCGTTTCCACGTCTCGTCGTCGAGTTGCCAGCTGAGAAAGCCCGCTTCCTCGCACATGACCTTGACGCCGTAGACGTCGTCGGTGGTGCGCATGAACCCCCACGGTGTTCGGGTGGTGGCATTGAGGAAGTCCATCGGGATGCCGGGCAGCAGTGCGTAGGAGACGGCGAGCACGGCGTCGTTGTCGTAGGCGTTGTCGAGGATCGTGGGCAGGTGGTCGCCGAGGTGCCGGTTGAGCGGCCGCAACGGATCGACCTGGGTGCCCCGCCGCACCGTGTCGTGGTTGGCACAGCCGCTGATCCAGTTGCCGCCGTGTTCGATGATCTGCTCGACCCGCCACCACTTGTCGGACCAGAACCCCTCCAACATCGGAGTGTTGTGGGCGAAGATCAGCGGCCCCCACTGATAGACGTCCGGTTGGACGTCTATGACGTCTCGGTAGGTCGACGACGTCTCCCAGCCCTCGTCGGGCCACGGGCGACCGTCCTCGAAGATCATCCACAACCGCCGGGTATGCTCGCCGATCTCCTGGGGGACCTCGCTCATCGACTGCAGGTAGTCGTCGTCGTAGCCGAGCTGGCCGGTGCGGGGATCGTAGAACTTGAAGTCCTGCGCCCCGTCGACCCGGAGGCCGTCGCAGCCGGTGTTCACCCGGCGCCTCTGCATCTCCAGCAGGATCGCCCGCACGGTTGGATCCTGATGGTTGAGATCCTGCCCGTACATGTTGGGGCCCTTGAAGAAGCGTGACGGCAGAAGGTCGAGCGCCTGGTTGTCGGCGTGACCGTAGACGAGGTCGTAGATCAGCATCATCGGTTCCGGCAGGCCGTGCAGGGCCTCCGCCAGTGCCACCAGCTCGTCGGGGCGTTTCGTCCGCAGCAGCGAGGGGTTGGTGGCCGATGAGGACGCCACGACGTTGTCGTACCCCCAGTTCTTGTTCTCGGGTTGGCGGAGCAGCACGCCGACCTTCCCCGCCATCTCGTCGACCACGTCGATCACGGAGAACGTCGGTGTCGGCTCGGGCCGCTCGATGGTCGGATCAACCGGCAGCGGCTGGATGGCGTCGTAGCCGACGTAGACCTGATCGGCGGCCGACAGCGGCTCTCCTCGGCGCAAACGGTCACCGATCCGTTGATAGGTCTCGGCCAGGTCGGCGACGGTGCCCCCGGTCGTGGCGGTGGGAATGTGCAGTTCGAGGATCGACGTCGGCGCCGTCGGTTCGGTCGCGAAGTGGTCGAGGTCACGGCGTCGTCGCTGCAGACCCACCAGGTCGTAGACCTCCGCCGGAGCGAAGGAACCGAAGGGGATCGAATCGGCAACCAGATCCCGGACGGTGACTTCGCGGCCGTCCGGACCCTCGGCGATCAACCAGTAGAGGGCGCCGATCCGGTCCGCCGTTCCCGCCCGCACGCCGCGCACCACACCCCACCAGTAGTCGCCGTCGGCCACCAGCGGCACCCGTTCACGGGTGACGGTGAGCGCCTGCCGATCAGCGGTGAAATCGACGGGTTCGTCGGCGGTGAAGAGTTCGAGACGGACGTCGGAGGCTGCGATGCGGGCCTCGGCGAGCCCGGGGGCCCAGAAGCCGAAGGACGTGAGACCGGAATCCGGATCGAAGCGGGCGCCGAGCAGGCGGGCGAGGCGGAGACGGGATTCGAACGAGGTCAGCGAGTCGTCGGACGTGATCTCGGCTACGGCGGAAAGGAGGTCGGAGGTGGCTTCGGTGTCGAGTTCGGCTCGGGTGTCGTCGGTCATGAATCAGTTGCGCAGGGCACGGGAGGGAATCGGTTGTTTGCCGGAGTTCCGATGGCTTCGGCCACCGTGTTGGCCCAGGGTAGAACACACGACCCCACCGCCTGCAAACGGGAGTTGCCACCCCTGGCAAAGGTGACTAACGTGCGCTGCAATCGGACGTACGAAGAGAGGCAAAATGTCAAAGGTGTCGCTGGTCGACAGCTCGCCCCGTACCATCGGCCGCCACGAGGTCGGACCGCTCGCCTACGGGCTCTGGCGGTTCACCGACGACGACATCGGTCGGGCCACGGACCGGGTGGAGGCGGCGCTCGCGGCCGGCATGAACCTGATCGACACGGCCGACGTCTACGGCTTCGACTGGGGCGGCACCGGCTTCGGCACCGTCGAGGAGCTGCTCGGCCGCGTTCTGGCTGCCAGCCCGGGGCTCCGGGATCGTATGGTGCTCGCCACCAAAGGCGGCATCATTCCACCCTCGCCCTACGATTCAAGCGCGGCCTATCTTCGCTCCGCGGTCGACGCCTCCCGCCGTCGCCTCGGCGTCGACGTCATCGATCTCTACCAGATTCACCGCCCCGACCTGTTCGGCCATCCCGGCGAGATCGCGGAGGTGCTGGCCCAGTTGGTGTCGGACGGGGCCGTCGGCGCGATCGGCGTGTCCAACCACACCCCGGCCCAGACGAGAGCTCTGCTGGCTCACCTCGGCGACGACGTTCCGCTCGTCACCACCCAGCCCGAGTACTCGGTCGTCCACCTCGACCCACTGCGCGACGGCACGCTCGACCTCTGCTTGGAGGTCGGCGTTACCCCTCTGGCCTGGAGCCCGCTCGGTGGAGGTCGGGTGGCCACCAGTGAGAACATCTCCGAGGAGCTGGTCACGGTGCTCGACCGCCTGGCCGAACGTGAGGAGGTCGGCCGGGCCGAGATCGCACTGGCCTTCGTGCTGGCCCACCCGTCGCGTCCGATCGCCATCATCGGCACCCAGACCACGGAGCGGATCGCCACCTCCACCGCCGCCCTCTCCGTCGAACTCGACCGAAACGACCTTTACGACATCATCGAGGCATCCGAAGGAGTGCCATTGCCATGACGCAAACAACTACTGAGCCGGTCCCGCAGAGTCCACCGGAGATCTCCTGGTTCTCGGCGCTCTGCGACGACGACTATGAGTACCTCGGCGTTCCCGATCCGGCGCTGCAGTCGTCGTGGTCCCACTGCCGAGACATCGTGTCCACCGCCGACCGGTTGGGTTTCGACAACGTGCTGCTGCCCTCGGGTTACACCCTGGGGATCGATGCCGTCGCCTTCGGCTCGGCCATCGCCACCGTCACCGAACAGATCCATCTGCTCCTTGCCGTACGGATGGGCGAGATGTGGGTACCGCAACTGGCCCGCCAACTCGCCACCATCGATCAGATGGCCGGTGGACGGCTGACCGTCAACATCATCTCCAGCGATCTGCCCGGTCAGCAGCTGGAGTCCGAGCCCCGCTATCAGCGCACCCTCGAATACATGGAGGTGCTCCGCCTCCTGCTCAACGGCGAGTCGATCGACTATCACGGCGAGTTCGTGGACCTGACGCTGGATCCGCCCCGGATCTCGACCGTCGACGGTCGCTGTCCCCCGTTCTACTTCGGCGGCTTCTCGGAAGCGGCGAAGGAAACGGCGGCCGCCGCGGCCGATGTGTTCCTTACCTGGCCCGACAAGGTCGCATCGGTCGGCGAAACGGTGGCCGACATGCAGACCAGGGCCGAACGCCACGGCCGCTCTCTCGGCTACGGGCTGCGCGCCCATGTGATCGTGCGGGAGACCGAGGCCGAGGCGAGGGAGGCGGCCCGCCGCCTCGTGTCCCGCCTCGACGACGACGCCGGGTCCGAGATCCGTGGTCGCTCGCTCGACGCCAAGTCGGTGGGTGTCGCCCGCCAGGGTGAGCTGCGGGAGACGTCGGACGACGAGGGCTACGCCGAGGACAACCTCTGGACCGGCGTGGGTCGGGCCCGCAGCGGCGCAGGAGCGGCCATCGTCGGCGACCCCGATCAGGTCGTGGCCAAACTGGAGGCCTATCGTGAGGTGGGCGTCAACGCCTTCATCCTCTCGGGCTACACGCACAAGGCCGAAGCCGAGCTCGTGGCCGAACATGTGCTCCCCCGAATCGCCCACGAGCCGTTCAAGCCGCATTTCACCGGATCTCCGGCTTCGACGTCATGACCGACGAACTTCGCTACGGCATCATCGGCACCGGGATGATGGGTATCGAGCACATCGAGAACATCAACGCGCTCGCCGGCGCAACGGTGGTGGCCATCGCGGATCCCACCGTCGCCTCACAGGAGGCAGCGGTCGCCGCAGCCGACGGGCCGATCGAGGTTCACTCCCACTATCAGGACCTCCTGGCCGCAGGCGGTTGCGACGCCCTCGTTGTGGCCACCCCCAACTTCCATCACATCGAGGTGATGGCCGACGTGCTTGTCACCGATCTCCCGGTGCTGCTGGAGAAGCCGATGTGCACGACCGTCGAGGACTGCCAGAAGATCGTGGCCATGACCGCCGGTCGAGCAGCACCGGTATGGATCGGACTCGAATACCGCTACATGGCACCGGTCACCCGGCTGATCGAACACGTGCAGGGCGGGGCCGTCGGCACGGTGAAGATGGTCGCCATCCGCGAACATCGCTTCCCGTTCCTGGTGAAGGTCGACAACTGGAACCGTCACAGCGCCAACACCGGTGGCACGTTGGTCGAGAAGTGCTGCCACTTCTTCGACCTGATGAACCTGATCATCGGAACCCGCCCGGTCCGGGTCTTCGCCAGTGGAGCGCAGGACGTCAACCACCTCGACGAGACATACGAGGACGGACCGAGCGACATCATCGACAACGCCTTCGTCATCGTCGACTACGACGGTGGAGCGAGGGCCTCGCTCGACCTCTGCATGTTCGCCGACGCCACCCGCAACCAGGAGGAGGTCTCGGTGGTGGGCGAACTCGGCAAGGTCGAAGCCCTGCTACCGGAGAACGAGGTTCGGGTCGGTCGCCGGGGTGAGCATTGGATCGGCTCGGTCGACGTCGAATCCGTCGAACCCGGCGACCTCGACAACGTGCACCATGTCGGACTTCACCACGGATCGTCCTACGTGGAACATCAGCGGTTCCGCGACGCCATCCTCAACGGGACCGAGCCCGAGGTCACGGTGACCGATGGACTCTGGTCGGTGGCCCTCGGCGTGGCCGCCCACCGCAGCATCGACACCGGCCGGCCGGTGGAGCTGACCGAGCTCGGCCTCTACATCTAGGCCCGCTCCCCAAGCTCTCTGGCGGCCCCAACCCACCGAACCCGGCGGCTCGAGCCGCCACTACAGCTGTGGGTTGTCCGGTCAGCGGAGGCGAATGATGTTGCCGGTGACAATACGGCCGGCCTCGGAACACAGCCAGGCGATGACCTCGGCCACCTCGTCGGGGTCGACGACGTGGTGGTGATCGACATCGTTGGCGACGAAATCCCGAACCTCCTGGGTGACCCAGCCGGTGTCGGTCACCGGCGGATAGACGACGTTGGCGGTGATTCCGTCGGCCGCCATCTCGGCCGCCGCCGAGAGGGTGTAGCTGATCAGCGCGCCTTTGGCCGCACCATACGACACCTCGCCGGGGAACGCCCGACCCTCTCCGGATGTCAGGGTCACGATCCGGCCCCAGTCGGCGCCTCGGGCCCGATGGCGGGTGATGAACTCCTGCATCAACAACGCACCGGCCCGGGCATCGACGTGGTACTGCCGGTCGATGGTCTCGACTGTGACCTTACGTCCGGGTCGGCCGACGACGTCGGTTTCATCCGGGGAGAAGCTGTCCTTCGACCACCCGCTGGCGTTGTGAACCAGGATCGACACCGGGCCGAGTGTCGCCTCGATGGCGTCCAGCAGCCGGCCGGGTGTCTCGCTGTCGGTGAGGTCCGCCTCGATCAGCGTTGCCCTCCGACCGGTCCGTTCGACCGCGGCCGCCACATCGGTTCCATCTGACGAACGGGCGGCCGCATAGGCGTCATTCGCCGACGACCCGCTGTCACGGACCGTTCGGAGGTAGCTGATGGCGACGTCGGCTCCGCGCTGAGCCAACGCAATGGCGGTGGCTGCGCCGATCCCGTGGTTGGCGCCGGTTACCAGCGCAACCTGCCCGACCAGCGGCAGCGTGGTACGCACGCCGGTCCCGATTGAACTAACCGGAGGCTTCGTCGATGGCGGCGAACACCCGCTCGGCAACCTCGTCTTCGGTGCCGAGCCCGTCGACTTCGACCACCATGTTGCGGTCGGCGAACCAGTTGATGGTGGGAACCGTCTCCGACTCGTAGAGCGCAAGTCGCTTGTCGATGCCCTCGTCGGTGTCGTCGCCGCGGCCTCGGGCCTTCATGCGGGCCTTCACCTCGTCGAGCGGCACCTCGAGATTGATGACCGTGGTCAACGAGTCCTCACCCAACATCTCGACCAGCGCCTCGGCCTGATTCGGCGTGCGGGGGAAGCCGTCGAGCACGAAACCCTTCGACTCGACGTCGGGTTCGGCCAGCCGTTCCCGCACGATGCCGATCGTCAGGTCGTCAGGCACCAGATCACCGGACGACATGATCGGTTCGACCTTCTTGCCGAGCTCGGTCTCGTCGGCCACCGCCTTGCGGAACATGTCGCCCGTGCTGAGGTGGATAACGCCGTAGTGCTCCACGATGCGGTCACACTGCGTGCCTTTGCCCGCACCCTGGCGGCCGAAAATTACCAGTCGAGTCACGTCACTCATGGCTCGCCATCCTATTTCAAGAAGCCGTCGTAGTTCTGGGCCAATAGCTGGGAATCGATCTGCTTCATCAACTCGAGCGATACGCCAACACCGATGAGGATCGACACACCGGAGAAGCCGAGCAGACCCAGGCTGGTGTTGTTGCCGACGAGCTGGAACAGCAACGCAGAGGGGATCAACGCGATGACGGCCAGGAAGATTGAGCCGGGCAGTGTGATGCGGTTGAGCACCTTCGACAGATACCGCTCCGTCTGGGGTCCGGGCCGGATGCCGGTGATGAAGCCGCCGGACTTGCGGAGTTCGTCGGCCCGGCGGGCCGGGTCGAAGGCGATCGAGTTGTAGAAGTACGCGAACCCGATGATCAACAGGCCGAAGACGAGAATGTAGGCCGGGTCGGTCGGCCGGAACAGCCGGTTCTGAATGAATGTGCGGACCACGTCGCCCCAGGAGTCCTGGGTGGCGTTGGTGGGCAGGACGTTGGCGATCAACGACGGCAGCTGCAGCAACGAGCTGGCGAAGATGACCGGGATCACGCCGGCCTGGTTGACCTTCAGCGGGATGTAGGTCTTGTTGCCGCCGTACTGCCGGCGACCGACGACCCGCTTCGGGAAGTTGATCGGGATACGACGTTGACCCTGCTCGATGAACACGATGCCGAGACACAGCAGGAGAAGCACGACCATCGACACGATGAACCAGATCACACCCCGCACCCGCCAGATGTTGATGCCGAGAGCCGGGAGACCGGCCACGACGGAGGCGAAGATCAGCACCGACATACCGTTGCCGATACCGCGCTGGGTGATCATCTCACCCATCCACATCAGGAGGGCTACGCCGGTGGTGATACAGAGGACGGCGAGCAGCATCATCCAGATGCTGTTGTCCTCCGGGAACAGACCCGGGTCGAAGCCGTAGATCTGCTCGGGGCTGCGGCTGATCAGGAACACGAAGCCTGCGCTCTGGATCAAGGCCAGGATCACCGTGAGATAGCGGGTCCACTGCGTGATCTTGCGCTGTCCGACGGCACCCTGCGACTGCCATTCCTCCAACTTCGGCACAGCCACGGTGAGGATCTGGATGACGATCGACGCCGTGATGTACGGCAGGATGCCGAGGCCGAACAGGTTCAGCACACCACCGTTGCCGGTGAACAGAGTGAGGTAACCGAAGATCCCGCCCTCGGAATCGTCGATCTGGCGGCGCAGGTTCTCGATTCCGGTGAGGCTGACCCCCGGCGCCGGGATCTGCACACCCAGGCGGTACACGACCAGGATGAATATCGTGAACAGGATCTTGTTCCGCAGCTCCGAGGTTCGGAACACGTTCAGCAGTGTGGACATTGGTTACTCTCACTCCTCCTCGAGTTTCCTGACCGCCAGGTCACGAAACTCGGGGGCGAGCCCGCAGGGCGAGACACGCTAACGGTTCATGTGCTGGTTGCCCTGGGCCGCCGGTCGAACCTTGAACGGCAGCGGCAACTTCTCCACCGTACCCCCCGCGGAGGTGATGGCGGCTTCAGCACTCTTGGAGAAGGCGTGGGCCTTGACGGTCACCTTGCCGGAGAGCTCGCCCCGGCCCAGGATCTTGACCAGGGCCCCCTTGGACACCAGACCCTTGTCGAGCAGCGACTCGGGTGTGACCTCGGACAGGCCGCTCTCGGCGATCGTGTCGAGGTTGATGGCCTGGTACTCCACCCGGAACGGGTTGTTGAAGCCCCGCAGTTTCGGCAGGCGCTGCTGCAGCGGCAGCTGGCCGCCCTCGAAACCGACGGGAATGGTGTTGCGGGCCTTCTGACCCTTGGTGCCGCGACCGGCGGTCTTTCCGCCCTTGCCGGCGATACCCCGGCCGACTCGCTTACGCCGGGTGCGTGACCCGTCGGCCGGCTTGAGATCGTGGATCTTCATCGCTATGACTCCTCGGAGGTGTCCTCGGACACGTCGACCAGATGGGGGACGCGGGCGATCATGCCCCGCACCACCGGCCCGTCGGTGAGAACATTGGACTTGCCGATGCGGCCGAGGCCGAGCGCTCGCAACGTTCCCCGCTGCTTTGGCTTGGTCCCGATGGCCGATCGGGTCTGCGTGACTTTGATTTCGCTCATACGTACCACATGCCTCTCTCCGGGCGACGTTTCGCCGATAGGCGAAACTCGGTTAGGGGCGGCACCGGCGCCCCGGCAATCTCGCTCATGGTCATGACACCTCGGCGGTCTCGGCAGCCGCTCTGGACGACTTCAGTTCACGCTCGCGCTCCTTGTAGGCCTCGAGCATGCCCTTGGGGGTGAACTCGGAGGCGTCGAGGCCGCGGAGCCGGGCAACCTCGTCGGGTCGCTTCAGGCTCTGCAGGGCGTCGATGGTGGCACGAGCCACGTTGATCTGGTTGGCCGAACCGAGCGACTTGCACAGCACGTCGCGGATGCCGGCCTCCTCCAGGATGGCGCGGGCGGCGCCACCGGCGATCACACCGGTACCGGGGGCAGCGGGCTTGAGCATGACCCGCCCCGCTCCCTGCTCGCCGATGACCTCGTGCGTCACGGTTCCGCCGGCCATGGGGACGTCGAACATGAGCTTGCGGGCCTCTTCGGTTCCCTTCTGGATCGCCAGCGGAACCTCTTTGGCCTTACCGTAGCCGAGGCCGACCCGGCCGTTGCCGTCGCCCAGCACCACGAGCGCGGTGAAGGCGAAGCGGCGGCCACCGCGGACCACCTTGGCCACACGGTTGATGGTGATAACCCGTGACTCCCGACCGTCGCCACGATCGTTTCGACTGTTTCGTTCGTTTGCCATGATCAGTCCTTAAAAAGTCAGTCCGGCTTCGCGGGCGGCGTCGGCCAGTGCAGCCACTCGACCGTGGTATCGGTTTCCGCCCCGATCGAACACAACGGCTTCGACGCCGGCGGCTTTGCCCCGCTCGGCGATCAGTTGCCCGACCTTGGAGGCCGCGGCCACCGTGCCGGTGGCACCGTCGGAGCGGACGTCTCCCTCGTAGGTCGAGGCCGCAGCCACGGTCTGACCCTTGGTGTCGTCGATCAGCTGGGCGCTGATGTGCTTGTTGGACCGGTACACGGCCAGACGAGGACGCTCGGTGGTGCCGGTCACCTTCTTGCGAACCCGGCGTTGGCGCCGGGCCCGGAGTGCATGGCGGGATGCGGTCTTGGAGGCCATTACTTACCTGCCTTCCCTGCTTTACGCACGACACGCTCGCCGACGTATCGGACACCCTTGCCCTTGTAGGGTTCGGGCTTGCGGTAGGAGCGGATCTCTGCGGCCACCTGGCCGACGACCTGCTTGTCGATTCCGACGACCCCGATCTTCGTCGGCTCGGGAACGTCGAACTCGATGCCGTCGGGTGCCTGGACCTCGACCGGGTGGCTGAAGCCGAGCGCCAGCTCGAGCTTGTCCTTGCCCTTGGCCTGGGCCCGGTAACCGACGCCGATGATCTCGAGGTCCTTCCGGAACCCCTGGCTGACGCCGATGACCATGTTGTTGACCAGCGACCGGGTCAGGCCGTGGAGGGCCTTCGTCTGCCGCTGCTCGTCGGCTCGGGCCACGTTGATCTCGCCGTCGTCGACGCTCACCGAGATGACCTCGGGAACCGTGTGTTCCAGCGAACCCTTGGGACCCTTGACGGTGACGTCGGACCCGGAGACCGAGATCTCGACGCCGTCGGGGACGGTGATGGGGGCGTTTCCAATTCTAGACATGATCGATTACCACACGTAGCAGAGCACTTCGCCGCCGATCTTGGCCTTGCGGGCGGCCCGATCGGTGAGAAGACCCTTGCTGGTCGAGAGGACGGCGACGCCGAGACCACCGAGAACCCGGGGGATCTGGTCGGTCTTGGTGTAGACCCGGAGACCGGGCTTCGACACCCGCTTCAGGCCGTTGATCACCCGCTGGCGCTCCGGCGAATACTTCATGTTGATGGTCAGGGTCGAGCCCGGACCATCGGTGTTTTCGTTGGCCTCGAAGCTGGTGATGTAACCCTCGGCCTGGAGAACCTCGGCCAGGGCGACCTTGAGCTTGGAGGACGGCATGTGAACCTCATCGTGCATCGCGATGTTGGCGTTGCGGATGCGGGTCAGCATGTCGGCGATCGGATCGGTCATTGACATTTTCTCAGCTCCTTCCGCTCACCAACTGGCCTTGGTCACGCCCGGAATCTCCCCGGCGTGGGCCATCTCACGGAAACACACGCGGCAAAGGTCGAACTTGCGGTAGACGGCGCGGGGCCGGCCGCAAACCTGGCACCGGGTGTAGGCCCGGACCTTGAACTTCGGCGTCTTACGTTGCTTGTTCTTGAGTGCTTTCTTTGCCATTACTGGGCCTGTCCTTCGCGCCGGAACGGGAAGCCGAAGGCGTCGAGCAGCGCCTTGCCTTCGGCGTCGGAACGTGCGGTTGTCACGATCGTGATGTCCATACCCCTGGGGGCGTCCACCGTGTCGTAGTCGATCTCGAGGAACACGAGCTGTTCGGTGAGACCGAAGGTGTAGTTGCCGTTGCCATCGAAGGAACGGGGATTGAGACCACGGAAGTCTCGAATTCGGGGAATGGCCAGGGTGACCAGCCGGTCGAAGAAGTACCACATCTGGTTGCCCCGAAGGGTCACCTTGGCCCCGACGGCGTTGCCCTGACGCAGCTTGAAGCTGGCGAGCGACTTCTTGGCCTTGGTGGCGATGGGCTTCTGACCGGCGATCAACGCCAGGTCGTTCATCGCCGACTCCAGGTTCTTCGAGTTGGCCAGCGCCTCACCGACTCCCATGTTGACCACGATCTTCTCGAGCCGTGGCACTTCCATGATGTTGTCGAGTTCGAGATCGGCTTTCAGCTGATCCAGGATCTGCTCGGTGTAGAGCGCCTTGAGACGGGGCGTCTCGATGGTTGCAGTTGACATTAGAGCGTGACCTCCGGAATCTCGACTCCGGTGCGCTTGCAAATACGGATCTTGCGGCCGTCTTCGACCTTGTAGCCGACCCGGGTCGGCTTGCCGTCTTTCGGGCTGATCACGGCCACGTTGGACACGTGGATGGGCATGTCCTTGTCGATGATGCCTCCCGGCTCCTCCTGGGAGCGAGGCTTGGTGTGGCGGCGAGCGGTGTTGACACCCTCCACCGTCACCCGGTTGCGGGCGGGGTCGGCGGCGATCACGGTGCCCTCGGCACCGCGATCCTTGCCGCTGAGGACGCGGACCTTGTCACCTGTGCGAATTCTCATTCCCATGGTTACAACACCTCCGGCGCTAAAGACACGATGCGCATGAATCGCTTCTCCCGAAGCTCACGACCGACCGGGCCGAAGATGCGGGTGCCACGGGGCTCCCGGTTCTCGTTGATCAGCACAGCGGCGTTCTCGTCGAATCGGATGTAGGAGCCGTCGGCCCGACGCCGTTCCTTGGCGGTGCGGACGACGACGCACTTGACGACATCACCCTTCTTGACCGCGGCACCGGGCATGGCGTCCTTGACGGTGGCGACGAAGATGTCGCCGATGCCCGCATAGCGGCGGCGGGAGCCGCCGAGCACTTTGATACAGAGGACCTCGCGGGCACCGGAGTTGTCGGCGACCCGAAGGCGTGATTCCTGTTGGATCATCGGGCACGCTCCAGCACTTCCAGGACCCGCCAGCGCTTCTTGGCCGACATCGGCCGGGTCTCGACGATACGAACGCGGTCACCCTCGTTGAGGTCGTTCTCCTCATCGTGGGCGAAGTACTTCTTCGAGTTCTGGACCGTCTTGCCGTACTGGGGATGACGGGAACGACGGATGACCTCGACCACGGCGGTCTTGTCCATCTTGGTCGACACCACCAGCCCTTCACGGACCTTGCGGTTCTGGGACCGGTCCTTCGGCGGCTTGCCGGCCTCGGTACCCGACTGATTCTCGGTTTCGGTGCTCATGATTCGTCTCCAGAATCGGTGCCGGCGGCAGCAAGCTGCTCGGCCGCCACGATCTCGCGGCTGCGCATTTCGGTCTTGGCCCGAGCAACCTCGCGCTTGACGTGCGAGATGCGGGCCGTGTTGTCGAGCTGCCCGGTGGCCAGCTGGAACCGCAGGTTGAACAGTTCCCGCTTGGCATCCTCCAGCATCGACACCAGCTCGGCGTCGGAAATATCGGTGATTGCGGCGTCAGCCATCGAAACCAGTCTCCCGGGTGATCACGCGGGCCTTGACCGGCAACTTCTGGATTGCCCGCTTCATGGCCGCCTTGGCGATTGCTTCGTCGGGGTAGGACAACTCGAACACCACACGACCGGGCTTGACCACGGCCACCCAGTGCTCGGGGTTGCCCTTGCCGGATCCCATGCGGGTCTCGGCCGGCTTGGCCGTAACCGGCTTGTCGGGGAACACGTTGATCCACACCTTGCCGCCACGGCGGACGTGGCGGGTCATGGCGATACGGGCCGCCTCGATCTGGCGTGAGGTGATCCATCCCGGCTCGAGAACCTGGATCCCATAATCGCCGTAGGACACGTTGGTGGCGCCCTTGGCGTTACCGGTCATCCGGCCTCGATGATGTTTGCGGTGCTTGACTTTCTTCGGCATCAACATGTGATCACCTATTCCCCATCGCCGGGGCGGAAGCTCAGGTCTTCGCCACCGGCCTGCTTGTTGAGGGACTCCTCGATGGCCTCCTCCTCGGCGAGCAGGCGCTCGAACTCGGGATCGGCCTCCTTGACCAGCGGTGCCGGTTCCTCTGCGGGGGTGCCCTCGGACGTGGCGCCTGCGGCGCTCGCTTCGGGATCGGGAACCTGCGGAGCGGCCTGTCCGGCAGCGCCGCCCTTCGGGCGACGGGACGACGACACGACGGGACGGGGCGCCTCGACGGTGCCGGCGGCCTCGCCGACGGCCATCGCCGCCTCCTTGGCCGCCTTGTCGGTGGTCGACTTGTAGGGCAGGATGTCGCCCTTGTAGAGCCACACCTTCACGCCGATGCGGCCGTAGGTGGTGTGGGCCTCGCGGAGGCCGTAGTCGATGTCGGCCCGCAACGTGTGCAGCGGCACCCGACCTTCGCGGTACCACTCGGTGCGACCCATCTCGGCGCCGCCCAGCCGACCGGAGGACTGGATGCGCACACCCTTGGCCCCGGCCTTCATGGCGTTCTGCATGGCCCGCTTCATCGCCCGACGGAAGGCCATGCGGCCCATGAGCTGATCGGCGACGCCCTGAGCGATCAGAGCGGCGTCGAGCTCGGGCTGCTTGATCTCCACGATGTTGAGCTTGATGCGGGGGTTGCCGGTGAGCTTCGTGAGGCCGGCCCGAAGGCGGTCGGCCTCGGAACCCTTGCGACCGATGACGATGCCGGGACGGGCGGTGTGCACGTCGACCTGCAGCTTGTCTCGGGTGCGCTCGACCTCGATCCGGCTGATGGCCGCGTTGGGCAGCTCATCCATCAGGTACTTGCGGATGTGGTGGTCTTCGAGCAGGTAGTCGCGGTATTCCTGCCGGTCGGCGATCCAGCGCGACTTCCAGTCGGTGGTGATTCCCAGGCGGTAGCCGTAGGGATGAACTTTCTGACCCATTATTCTTCCTCTCCGGCATCGTCGGAGGCATCGGCATCGGTGTCTTCGGAATCCTCGGCGTCGGCAACCTCATCCTCGGCGTCATCGGCCTCAGCGGCTTCGGTCTCAGCGGCTTCGGCCTCGGTGGCTTCGGCCTCGGCTTCGGCGACATCTTCGGCCGTCTCTTCGACCTCGACGTCTTGTTCCTCGACGTCGGCCACGTCGTCGGCGTTGGCGTCGGCTTCAGCCGCCGTGCCGGCATCGCTCGCCCGTGACTTGGCCACTCGGGCGGCACGGTCGCCGCCGGACGACTTCTTCGACGTGGCTCTGCCGGCCGCTGAGCGCTCCTCGCGCTCGCGGATCTCGTCGAGCTCATCCGACGTCAGACGGCTGACCTCGATCGTGATGTGGCAGGTCTGCTTCTGGATTCGGCCGGCCCGACCTCGCGCCCGGGGGCGGAAACGCCGCAGGGTTGGACCCTGATCGGCGAAGCAGGCCGAGATGAACAGCTCGTCAACCGGGATGTCCTCGTTGTGCTCGGCGTTGGCAACCGCCGAGTTGAGGCAGTTGAGGATCTCCTTGGCGGCAAGGCGCTCGGAGAAATCGAGGATCTCGATCGCCTCGGTGACCCGCTTGCCCCGGATCAGGTTGAGCACGACACGAACCTTGGAGGCCGACATCCGCACATAGCGGACCTTGGCCTTCGTGCCCGGTCGGGCGGTGGTCTCGGTGGCGGCTGCCATCAGCGACGACCTCCCCGTTCCTGACCGGCATGGAACTTGAACGTGCGGGTCGGTGAGAACTCACCGAGCTTGTGGCCGACCATCGACTCGGTGACGTACACCGGGACGTGTTTGCGGCCGTCGTGGACGGCGATGGTGTGGCCGACCATGTCCGGGATGATGGTGGAGCGGCGCGACCACGTCTTGATGACGCGCTTCTCGTTCTTCTCGTTGAGTTCGTCGACCTTCTTCAACAGATGATCGTCGACGAACGCACCTTTCTTCAGACTCCGTGGCATGACTACCTCCGTCCTCCACGCGTACGACGACGGCGTACGATCAGATCGTCCGACTTCTTGCCCTTCTTGCGGGTGCGACCCTCGGGCTTGCCCCAGGGTGACACCGGATGACGACCACCGGAGGTCTTGCCCTCACCACCACCGTGGGGGTGGTCGACCGGGTTCATGGCCACACCGCGGGTCTGGGGGCGCTTGCCCTTCCAGCGGGAACGGCCGGCCTTGCCGACCTTGACCAGCTCGGCCTCGGCGTTGCCGACCTCACCGACGGTGGCCCGGCAGTCGATCGACACCCGACGCATCTCGGTGGAGGGAAGACGAAGCGTTGCCGTGGTGCCTTCCTTGGCCACCAACTGCACGGCCGTGCCGGCCGAACGGCCGAGCTTGGCTCCGGCACCGGGCTGGAGCTCGACGGCGTGGATGGTGGTACCGACCGGGATGTAGCGGATCGGCAGTGCGTTGCCCGGCTTGATGTCGGCGCCCTGGCCGGACTCGACACGATCACCGACGCTCAAATCACGAGGGGCGAGGATGTAGCGTTTCTCGCCGTCGTGGTAGTGGAGCAGGGCGATGCGGGCGTTGCGGTTGGGATCGTATTCGATCGAGGCGACGGTGGCGGGCACGTCGTCCTTGTTACGCCGGAAGTCGATCACCCGGTAGCGGCGCTTGTGGCCGCCGCCACGGTGACGGGCGGTCTTGCGGCCATGGTTGTTGCGGCCGCCGGTGGAGTGCTGCTTGGCCAGCAGGGACTTCTCCGGCGTATCGGTGGTGATGTCGGAGAAATCGGAGCTGGTCTGGAAGCGACGACCGGGGCTCGTTGGCTTGCGTTTGCGGATACCCATGGCTGACTCAGTTTCCGTAGAGGTCGATCTCACCCTCGGCCAGGGTGACGACGGCTCGCTTCGTGGACGCTCGGGAACTCACCGTGTTGCTACGGCGATTGCGGACCCGCTTGCCCTTCCGGTTCATGGTGTTGACCTTCGCCACCTTGACGCCTTCGAACAGCTTTTCGATCGCATCGGAGATCTCGGGCTTCGAGGCGTCGGGGGCGACGATGAAGGTGTAGGCGTTGTGGTCCTCGGCGGTGATGTAGGACTTCTCCGACACCACCGGGCGGATCACGACATCTTCAGGAGCTCTCATTACTCTTCCTCTCCATCAGGATCGGTGTCGGCGGTGGCTTCGGCAGAAGCCGGCGCTCCCTCGGCGCCGGCGGCGGAGGTGGGGACGGTGTCTTTGGCGAACACCACGTAGTCGCTGACCAGCACGTCGTAGCAGTTGAGCTGATCGGCGGCCAGTAGATGGACCTCGGGGAGGTTGCGGAAGCTGCGAACGACGACATCGGCATCGTCATCGCGTCCGACGACCACCAGGGCACGTCCTTCGACGCCGAGAGCGGCGAGGAGTTCCTTGGCCGCCTTGGTGCTGGGCTTGTCGAGACCCCAGGAGTCGACGACGACGATCTTGTCGTCGGCGGCCCGATCGGACAACGCGGAGCGCAGCGCCAGCTTGATCATCTTCTTGTTCGTCCGCTCGGCGTAGTTGCGGGGCTTCGGCCCGTGGGCAACGCCACCTCCGACCCAGATCGGTGACCGGATCGATCCGGCTCTGGCCCGACCGGTGCCCTTCTGGCGCCACGGCTTGGATCCGCCGCCTCGAACCTCCGAGCGGGTCTTGGTGCTGTGGGTGCCGGCGCGGCGGGCGGCCAACTGGGCGTTGACCACCTGGTGCATCACGGCCATGTTGGGCTCGATGCCGAAGATCTCGGAGTCGAGATCGACCGAGCCTGCGGCCTTGCCGGCCGGCGTCTTGATGGAAACGGTGGGCATCAGGCTTCGCTCCCGTTGCTCGAGCCGCCCTTGACGGCACTGCGAATGACCACGGTTCCGCCCTTCGGGCCGGGAACCGAACCCTTGACGAGAACCAGATGATTGTCGGCGTCGGCCTGGACGACACGGAGGCCTTGAACGGTCACCCGCTCATGGCCCATGCGACCGGCCATCTTGGTGCCCTTGAAGACCCGGGACGGGGTGGCGCACTGGCCGATCGAACCGGGCATGCGGTGAACCAGGTGGGCGCCGTGGCTGGCCCGCTGGCCGGCAAAGTTGTGGCGCTTCATCACACCGGCGAAACCCTTGCCCTTGCTGGTGCCGATGGCGTCGACCATCTCGCCCGCCTCGAACGTCTCGGCGCCGAACTCGTGACCGATGGTGAACTCGGAGACATCGTCGAGGCGGAGCTCGACGAGCTCGGTTCCTGGAGCAACGCCGGCCTTGGCGAAGTGCCCGGCCTCGGGTGAGCTCAGCTTGGAGGCGTTCTTTTCACCGGTGGTGACCTGAATGGCCGAGTAGCCGTCGGTGTCGGGCGTCTTGATCTGCACGACCCGGCATGGCGTCACCTCGACGATGGTGACCGGAACTATTTTGTTGTCCTCGTTCCACACCTGAGTCATGCCGACTTTTTTGCCGACGATGGCTTTCTGTGTCATCTCATTCTCTTTCCCGTCAGCGGGCCCCAGCACATCCGCCGCCCCGGGAGGCGGCGGCATGACGCAGCCGTTCACGCGAACGCTCCGCGTGTGTGCGAAACAACTGGCAGACAAGCGGAGCGGTTGTAGGTTGTGCCGTCGGGTTCCTCCGCTACCAGGAGCAGAGGCCTTGACGGACGTCGATTGATGTTGGGTGCAACGGCGAGCGAGTCACCACCCAAAACCCAGACCTGTTGACTCTACCCGGCTCCCACCGCCCTTCCACTCGCCGGCCGGCCTATTTCGAGCCTGCAGGACGGCTCAACCGTCGCAGCCCCGTTGTAAGGTCGATCAAGTGAAGATCGTCAGCGTCAACGCCTGGTGTGGTGTCATGTTCGAGCCGTTCATCGACTGGGTGGCCACGTGCGACGCCGACATCATCTGCCTCCAGGAGGTCACCCGCACACCGGGCCTCGGCGGTTGGACCCGATTCGACGACGGCGAGCGCAGCCTCGAACAGCGGGCCGACCTCTTCGACGACGTCACCCAGGCCCTCCCCGATCATCAAGGCTGGTTCCTGGCCAATGACGCCGGACCGATCACCGACGGCGACGGTCGGCGGCACCAGCAGGACTTCGGCATCGCCACCTTCGTGCACGAGCGACTTCCCGTGATCGGCACCGAAGGGTCGTTCGTGCTGCACCAGTTCCGCGACCAGGAGGAATGGGCCACCAGCGACCGGCCCCGTCAGGCCCACGCGGTGCGGGTCCTCGACCGTGAGACCAGGCGGACCTTCACCGTCGCCCATCTCCACGGCGTTCGCTACCCGGAGGGCAAGCACGATACACCCACCCGCAGGATCCAGGCCACGGCCTTGGCCGAGCTCGTCGAGCGGGTGCGGCAACCGGAGGACGTCAGCGTCGTCGCCGGCGACCTCAACCTGCTCCCCGACAGTGAGACCTTCGAGATCCTGAGCCGAATTGGTCTCGTCGACCTCGTCGGCCCCGCCGATACACGATCGTCGCGCTACACCAAGCCGGTTCGCAGCGCGAACTACCTCCTCGTGTCGGATCCCGGGGCGGTCAAGTCGTTCGAGATTCTCCGAACACCCGAAGTTTCCGACCACTGTCCACTCGTGCTCGAGCTCTAGTGTGCGTCGGCAACGGCTGATAAATAGGCCCGGCCCCGGGGCGACAGGCGATAGCCGATGCGCAGACTCTCGGTGAGCCCCAGATTCTTGAGCTTGCGCACATCGAGTTTGAACGGTTGTGTCTCACGGCCGGCCATGTCGGCCAGGTCGGGGGCCCGCCTCTCGGGATGCTCGGCGATGAGGGCGAGGGTCGCCCGGGTCCAAGGTCCATCCGTGGCCGCCCGGTCGAGGCGATCGAGCCGGGTCGTGATCGACTCGACGTCGGCCGGTTGCAGATCATCGTCGCTGGCCAGAACCTCTCGTGGATCGGGTTCGTCGAGGCGGCGGAACTCGACACGGTACAACGGCCGGTCGGCTCGATCGCCGTCGTTCAGGTAGCCGAGCAACTCGCCAAGCGATTCGTGGCCGGCCGCCCGAGCCGCTGACTCATCGATCGAGTCCACCTCGACGACCTCGACCGACGTGACCTCGATCCGGCCACCACCGGTGCGATAGGGCCGTCCGGCAGCCACCGTCGGGCGTCTCCATCGACGGTAGGCAACGGTGATCGAGCCATCGGCAATGCCGTTCCCAGAACGGTTTGGTGAATCGCATGCCACTCCATCGCTCGCCAGCGTGCCTTGTGCGCTGTCAGGCTATCCAGCTCCCGCGACCGACCGACAGCACGGTCATCGAGGGAATGACGACCGACCGACGGCGGTTTCGTGCCCGTGGCGAACCCCTTTGTCAAGACCCGGTTCATGGCAAGCGGCCCCACCCAGCGCCTCGCCGCCACGGTGGCGACGACGATCGGGCTGTTGACGGCGGCTTGCGCTCCGCTCGGCACCGGGTCGGCGGCCGAACGGGTCGAACCGGGCGAGCTGTCACAGGTCGTCGCCGATTCCCGAGGTATCGACGGGCTGGAAAGCCTCGCCGTCTGGTATCGGGGCGAACTGATGGCCGAGGAGTACCTGGTCGGTGACGCCGACACGCCACGGGACGTACGATCGGTGACCAAGAGCGTCACGTCGTTGCTGGTGGGAATCGCAATCAGTGACGGCGATCTGCAGTCGATCGATCAGACGGTCGGCGAGCTGATCCCCGACGTCGGCGAAGCCCACGGCAGCGAGAAGGCCGATCTGCGGATTCGGGATCTCCTCACCATGTCGGCCGGCCTGGAGTGGCGGGAGGACGAGCTCGATGAGTATCTCGATTGGCGCCGGTCGGCCGATCCAATCGGGTACTACCTGGCCCGTCCGGTCACCGATGAGCCTGGCGCTCGATTCAGCTACTCGTCGGCTTCCTCACATCTCCTGGGTCAGCTCGTGGCGTCGGCCACCGGCTCACCAATCGACGAATACGCCGACGATCGGCTCTTCCGGCCCTTGGCCATCGACGGAGTCGGCTGGGAACGCCTGTCCGACGGCTCCGCGAACGCCGCCTCGGCCATGAAGCTTCGAACCATGGATCTCGTGACGATCGGCCGGCTCGTTCTCGACGACGGTCGGGTGGATGGGCAACCGGTGGTGGGAGCCGATTGGATCGAGATGTCGACCCGTCCCCAGATTGAAACCGGCGAGGGGTCGGCCTACGGGTTTCACTGGTGGGTCGAGGACGACCCGGTTCGGTTCGTGGTCGCCTCCGGCTACGGCGGTCAGACGTTGGCCGTCGCCCCCGACCACGATCTGGTGATCGCCGCGACCGCGGCCTGGAACATCCCGGCCGATGAGGCGGACAGGCAGTCGGGACGGATCGTGACGTACCTCCGCGACCAGCTGGGTCCGGCTTTGCTTGCGATCGAGCGATAGACGGCATACCGACCCCGGAACTTTGTGCACCTGGCGACCCCCCGGACGGGGTTTTTTCTTCGGCTCGTAGCCGTTACAATTCCGGTGAGCTCATGCCGGGTGGGATCCGCAGGCGTCACGGGGAAGTCGTCAGCCCGGAGACAAACCTTGCCGCCGCGACAGGTACCTGTCCGAAGTGCAGGGTCGATCGGCCCATCAAACCGGGCACCACGTCGCCTGGTGTTTCAAGAGGCGGCCCCCAACAGCAGACCGGCGGGCCGCTAACCGACGGACAGCTCGTTCACCGTCTGAGCGTGGCTGGCCGACATGATCGACGACGTCGATCTTCCGGGCGTGACGGTCGACGGCCCGACTCGGGGCGCCTACGAGGGCAAACCGAACTCCCAGTGGAAAGCTTCGCCTCGGAGATGGCGCTGCTCCTTCGCCTGGCGCTCTCCCTGTTCCCCGCCGTCAGGCTGCCTTCGGCCAGTCACTCCGGCCCGCTGTCCTTCAGTGGCCGATCTGTTCCACCGCAACCGCCTCCCGGCACGATCGGACTCGCTGTGTGGTTCGCTACCGGCCACCCGGCACGATCGGGACTTGTTGTGTGGTTCGCCCAGGGCCTCGCCGTGGGGACCGGCATATCGGTGATCCTCGACCGGTGGGTCCGGCGATTGCTGCCACTGGTCGCCCTTCTCCGGATGTCGATGATCTTCCCCGACGAGGCGCCGTCCAGGTTCGCCATGGCCCTTCGGGCGGGATCCTTTCGTCGCATCGAGCAGCGGGTGGCCGAGGTGAATCAAACGGGCTTGGGAGCGAACGCGGCCGAGGCGTCCGCAACGGCGATCGAATTCATCACCATGCTCAGCGACCATGATCGGATGACTCGTGGTCACACCGAACGAGTGCGGGCCTACGCCGACATCATCGGAACCGAGATGGGACTGTCGGACGATGAGCGGGCCAAATTGGCCTGGGGGGTCATGCTCCACGACATCGGGAAGGTGACGGTGCCGGCGGACGTGCTCAACAAGACCGATCCGCTCACCGACACCGAGTGGGCCTTGCTGAAGACCCATCCCGAAGCCGGCGGACGCTTGTTGACCCCGCTTGCTGACTGGTTGGGGCCATGGGCCCGAGCCGCGGCCGAGCATCACGAACGGTGGGACGGTGGCGGCTACCCTCTCGGTCTGTCCGGCGAGGAGATCTCCCTGGCCGGTCGGATCACCGCGGTGGCCGACGCCTACGACGTCATCACCTCCAACCGTTCCTACAAGAAGGCGATGTCGGTGGAAGCGGCCCGTCGCGAGATGGTCGACTGTGCCGGCGCCCAGTTCGACCCGGCGGTGGTCCGAGCGTTCCTCAACGTGTCCCTCGGCCGACGATGGACGGCCGGAGTGCTTGCCACCTTGTCCAATCTCCCACTGGCCAACCTGACGTCTGCGCCGGCCGTGATCACCGCAGGCGTCGCGGCGTCGGCGGCCACCTTGTTCACCGCCGCCGCCCCGGCACCCGAGCCGCCGGAAGCGCTGGCGTTCACCGATTCGATCGACGTGGTGGAATCGACGACCACAACGGCGACGCCGTTGGCCGAGCAATCGCCGGTTGTGACGACCGAACGCACGACCCAGTCCGCGGAGCCGGCGGTCGAATCGACGACCAGCTCAACCACGCCGAACTCCACCACCACCGTGTCATCGAAGACCACGACCTCGCTGGCGACTTCGTCCACGTCGTCAACCTCGTCAACCTCGGCACCGACGACGACCGCGACCGCTGCCGCCGCACCGCCGTCAACGGCCACACCGAGTACCGAATCGTCAACCACGTCAACACCGACGACGACACCGAGTACGACACAGACAACCACATCCGCCGCACCGACGACCACAGCCACGACACCGACCACGACCAGCACAACGTCGACGACGATCTCGACATCGACGACGACGCCACCAGGCACCGTCCTCTATCTGAAGAATCCCTGGACCGGCGATACAACGGCGCAGTGGAACAAGGCGCTCTCGACAAGCGGACCGGACAACCCATCGCTTCCCAACTACAACACCGATGAGGACGCCCGCCCAGGCTCACGGTTCCGACCGACCAGCGCCGGATTCGGAGAGACGAATACCAGTCGCATCGAAGCGTTCCGCATCAACCCGGGAAGGGCAACGATGTCGGGGGCCACGACGTTGACGGTTTGGCTGGCCACCGACAGCGACCTCGGCGGTTCACCGACGGTGGTCGACGCCGACATCGCAGGATGCTACTTCGTCGTCTCGTGCACCTCCATCGCCTCCGACAGCGCCAACGTGACGACCTGGGTCGGTAGCGGCTTCCAGTCCGTCACGTTCGACTTCGGCTCGCCGACGCACACGTTCGGATCGGGTGAGGAACTGGTGGTGCGGCTGATCACCGCCGGAGCGGATCCCATCCATCTCGGCTTCGACGCCGATCCCACACCGAGCCGGCTGGAGACCTCACTGAGCTGAGAAGGTCCTGGCCGACGCCGTCGGACGTAGCTGTTCGAATGTTCCGGATCGAGGCGGATCGACGGCGGCCTACAGCTCCTGGATCTTCAGCTCGATGTCGACACCGGCCGGGAGTTCAAGACGCTGGAGCGAGTCCACCGTCTTGGGGTTGGGCTCCAGGATGTCGATCAATCGCTTGTGGATCCGCATCTCGAAGTGCTCGCGGCTGTCCTTGTCCTTGTGCGGTGACCGGATCACGCAGAACCGATGTTTCTCGGTGGGTAGCGGGATCGGGCCCCGGAACTCGGCGTTGGTGCGGGCGACGGTCTCCACGATCTTCTTCGTCGATTGATCGACGATCTCGTGATCGTAGGCCTTGAGGCGGATGCGAATCTTCTGCTTAGCCATCGTTCTCGTTCCTATTTGAGGATTTTGGTGACGCGGCCGGCGCCGACGGTGCGGCCACCCTCACGAATAGCGAACCGGAGACCCTCATCCATAGCAATCGGGTTGATCAACTCAACCGTCATCTCGGTGTTATCACCCGGCATACACATCTCGGTACCCTCCGGCAACTGCACCGTCCCCGTAATATCAGTGGTCCGGAAATAAAACTGCGGCCGATAATTGGCGAAGAACGGCTTATGACGGCCACCCTCCTCCTTGGTCAACACATACACCTGGGCCTCAAAATCAGTATGCGGCGTAATACTGCCCGGCTTCGCCAACACCTGACCCCGCTGCACCTCATCCTTCTCAATCCCTCTGAGAAGCGCACCGATGTTGTCACCCGCCTGCCCCTGATCCAAGAGCTTACGGAACATCTCCACACCAGTACACGTCGTCTTCTGCGTCGGACGAATACCAATAATCTCCAACTCATCACCCGTGTTGACAATGCCCTGCTCAACCTTGCCCGTCACCACCGTGCCCCGACCAGTGATCGAGAACACATCCTCGATCGGCATCAAGAACGGCTTATCCAACTCACGCTCCGGCTCCGGAATATAGGAATCCACCGCATCCATGAGCTCCATGATCTTGTCCCCAGCATCAGCATCACCCTCCAACGCCTTCAGAGCACTCACATGAATCACCGGCACATCATCACCAGGAAACTCATACTCGGTCAACAGTTCACGAGCCTCGAGTTCGACCAGCTCCAACAACTCCTCGTCATCAACCATGTCAGCCTTGTTGAGGGCGACCACAATGGCCGGGACACCAACCTGACGAGCAAGAAGCACATGCTCACGAGTCTGCGGCATCGGACCATCAGCCGCACTGACCACCAGAATCGCCCCGTCAACCTGCGCGGCACCAGTGATCATGTTCTTGATGTAATCAGCGTGACCCGGCATATCCACATGGGCATAATGCCGGGCCTCGGTCTCATACTCCACATGAGACACGTTGATCGTGATCCCACGCTCACGCTCCTCAGGAGCCTTATCAATATTGTCAAACGCCGTCGCCTCATTACCCGACACCCGATCCGCCAACACCTTCGTGATGGCAGCGGTGAGGGTTGTTTTGCCATGGTCGATATGGCCCATGGTGCCCACATTCACGTGCGGCTTCGTGCGTTCGAATTTTGCTTTCGCCATGAGGAGGCGCTCCCTTTCCTAGATCCGGGCTCTTACTCGCCGCGGATGCGCTGGACGATCTCTTCCTGCACGTTGGCAGGAGTCTGCTGGTAGTTGTGGAACTGCATCGTGTAGGTGGCCCGACCCTGGGTCTTCGACCGCAGGTCGTTGGAGTAGGCGAACATCTCGGAGAGCGGCACCTCGGCCGTCACCACCTGGTTCAAACCTCGGGCCTCCATCTGGCCGACCTTGCCCCGGCGGGAGTTGAGGTCGCCGATGACGTCGCCCATGTAGTCCTCGGGCGTCACGACCTCGACGGCCATGATGGGTTCGAGGAGCACCGGCTTCGCCTTGCGAGCCACCTGCTTGAACGCCATGTTGCCGGCGATCTTGAACGCCATCTCGGAGGAGTCGACGTCGTGGAACTTGCCGTCGAGCAGCGTGACGCGGATGTCGACGGTGGGGAACCCGGCGAGCACGCCGGTGGTCATCGCTTCCTCGATGCCGTGGCTGACCGAGGGGATGTATTCCTTCGGGATGCGACCACCGGTGATCTTGTCGATGAACTCGTAGCCACCACCGGCCTCGTTGGGCTCCATCATGATGGTGACCTCGGCGAACTGACCCGAACCACCCGTCTGCTTCTTGTGGGTGTAGGTGTCCTTTTCGACCGTGGCGGTGATGGTCTCGCGGTAGGCGACCTGCGGCTTGCCGACGGTGGCGTCGACCTTGAACTCGCGCATCATGCGGTCGACCAGCACCTCGAGGTGCAGCTCGCCCATACCGGCGATGATGGTTTGGCCGGTCTCCTCATCGGTGCGAACCGTGAACGTGGGATCCTCGGCCGACAGCGAGGTGAGGGCCTTGGCCAGCTTGTCCTGGTCGCTCTTGGTCTTGGGCTCGACGGCAACGTGGATCACCGGATCCGGGAAGTCGAGTGACTCCAGCACGATGGCGTGCGAGGCGTCGGTGAGGGTGTCACCGGTGCGCACGTCCTTGATGCCGATGGCGGCCATGATGTCGCCGGTCATGGCGAAGTCACGGTCCTCCTGCTTGTTGGCGTGCATCTCGAGGAGACGGCCCATGCGCTCCTTGTTGCCGGTGCGGGTGTTGAGCACCTGGCTGCCCTTCTCCAACTTGCCGGAGTAGACCCGGAAGTAGGTGAGCTTGCCGACCTGGGGAGCGGACATGATCTTGAACGCCAGCGCGGAGAACGGCTCGTCGTCGGACGGCTTGCGGCTGGTCTCCTCGCCACCCTTGAGCTCGGTTCCCTCGACGGGAGGAAGCTCGATCGGCGACGGGAGGTAGTCGATGACGGCGTCGAGCAGAGGCTGCACGCCCTTGTTCTTGAACGCCGTGCCACACAGGATCGGCACCAGCTCGTTGGCGATGGTGGTGCGACGCAGTGCGGCCTTCAGCTCGGCTTCGGTGAGATCCTCGTTCTCGAGGTAGGACTCCATGGCCTCCTCGTCGACACCGGCCACCGCTTCGAGCAGCTCGGCCCGGTACTCGGCGGCCTGGTCGGCCATGTGGTCGGGAATCTCGACCTCGTCGTAGGTGGCCCCGAGGTCCTTCTCGTCGGTGGCCTTCGGCCAGACGAGGGCTTTCATCTTGACCAGGTCGACGACACCGACGAAATCGGCCTCGATGCCGATCGGCAGCTGGATGACGGCGATGTCGGCGGTGAGGCGATCCTTGATGGTGTCGACGCAGAAGTAGAAGTCGGCGCCGGTGCGGTCGAGTTTGTTGACGAAGCACATCCGGGGCACCCGGTACCGGTCGGCCTGACGCCACACGGTCTCGGACTGCGGCTCGACACCGGCCACACCGTCGAACACGGCAACAGCGCCGTCGAGGACACGCAGCGAACGCTCCACCTCGACGGTGAAATCGACGTGGCCCGGGGTGTCGATGATGTTGATCCGATGGTCCTTCCAGAAGCAGGTGGTGGCGGCCGACGTGATCGTGATGCCACGCTCCTGTTCCTGCTCCATCCAGTCCATCGTGGCGCCACCGTCGTGGACCTCACCGATCTTGTAGTTCTTGCCGGTGTAGAACAGGATGCGCTCGGTTGTGGTGGTCTTGCCGGCATCGATGTGGGCCATGATGCCGATGTTGCGATATCGATCGAGTGGGGATGGGCGGTCAGCCATGGGTTGCGTTCTTTCTTCTACCAGCGGTAATGGGCGAAGGCCTTGTTGGACTCGGCCATCTTGTGGACGTCCTCACGCCGCTTCACCGCGGCGCCGATGCCGTTGGAGGCATCGAGGATCTCGTTGGCCAGCCGCTCGGCCATCGTGCGCTCCCGCCGGTCGCGGGCATAGCCGACCAGCCAGCGGATGGCGAGCGTGGTGGCCCGCCGGGGGCGAACTTCGACCGGAACCTGGTAGGTGGCGCCGCCGACGCGGCGGCTCTTGACCTCGAGCTGGGGCCGTACGTTGTCGACCGCCCGCTTGAACGCGGCGACCGGGTCGCCGCCGGTCTTCTCGCCGACGATATCGAACGCCGAGTAGACGATCCGCTCGGCCGTGGTCTTCTTGCCGGAAAGCAGAACCTTGTTGATCAGCTGGGTGACGAGCACCGACCGATAGACGGGGTCGGGCTGGAGTTCACGGCGGGGGGCTGGTCCCTTGCGAGGCATATCGAGTCCTTACCTAATCCTTCTTGGCCCCGTAGCGACTACGAGCCTGCTTGCGGTCACGCACACCGGAGGTGTCGAGCGTGCCTCGTACGATCTTGTAGCGGACGCCGGGGAGGTCCTTCACACGGCCGCCGCGTACGAGCACCATGGAGTGCTCCTGGAGGTTGTGGCCCTCGCCGGGAATGTAGGCGGTGACCTCGATGCCGCTGGTCAAACGCACACGGGCGACCTTGCGCAGCGCCGAGTTCGGCTTCTTCGGCGTGGCGGTGTAGACGCGGGTGCACACCCCACGACGTTGGGGCGACCCCATCAGAGCGGGAGTCGTACCCTTCTTCGTTTTGCTTTGACGGCCCTTGCGGACCAGTTGTTGTATGGTGGGCACCAGGGACCTCTCTGGGCGTTCACGCTCAAACGTGGGACGGACACTCGGTTTTCGACCGCCCCCGAAGCGTTGGCGATCCTTGCGATCAATCGGACATCAAATCAATGCGGCCTCGAGCCGTCGGCCGGGTTGGGAAGACGGGACGGGTCATATGAGGCTGGGGCGCGTCGCACCTCGGTGCGTTTACACGCCAGCTAGTTAGGCTACGGCCGGTTTGAGACGTTCACAACAAGGGTGAGCTTCTCGAAGCCGGGCGGCGCAACGGTGAAATCCGGTACGTTGAACCGTCACCGGGACAACCACCGACCATCCATCATATCGACAGAATTCCCGGAATCTCCCCGTCGCCGTCGGGCTCACCGGTCGGCCGAAACCCGTAGCCCAGGTAGAACGGTTCGGGAGAACCCGGGCCCGGCATCCATGAGACCGTGAGTTCGTTGCCACCTTGCCGTCGGGCCTCGTCGACCACGAGATCGAGGACCCGTCGACCGATACCGCGCCGCTGATGCCGGCGGTCGATGAGCATCCGCCACAGGTACGGAGCCTCGTCGGGCTGCAGTGCCAGCATCACAAACCCGGCGACGTCGCCGTCGGCCACCACGGCCCGGTACCAGGCCTCGACCGGTCGGCCGTTGTGCGGGCGCGGATGGGCGGCCTGGCTCAAGGAGAAGGAGACCGGGGCGACCAGTCGCTCCTGTGAGTGGTGGACGGCGAGGTCGTAGACCGGGTCGAGATTCTCGACCGTCACCTCGACCAGCGAGACGTCAGCAGGCGGACCGACGGGTCGCTGGTCCCAGGCTTCCAGATCGGCGCGGATGAGCCCGTAGACCAGGTCGTCGGTCTGCACCTGCCCGTCGTGGCTGGGAGGACAGGCCAGCCGGGGGCGACCCTCGTAGAGAAACCCGCAACGTTCGGCCACCATCGCCGACGCGATGTTCTCGGGGTGCATCCTGGCCTCGATGCGCTGCAGCCGCGATTCACGCTCGAACAACCTGGCGACGACGGCGGCGACGGCCTCGGTGGCATAGCCGAGGCCGTGTGACTCCGGGTTGACGTTGTAGCCGATCTCGGCAATGGTGCCCGAGTCATCGAGGAACACGGCGACGTCGCCGACGTTGATCTCACCGTCGCCACGACCGTCCGGAGCCGTAGTGCCGGTGTCGATGATGAGCATCCAGCCCTTTCCGGCCGTCGGGCCGGTTCGTTCAGCGAGCACGGTCAACTGCTCCACGGCCCGATCGTGCGGGTAGGGGTACGGCCAGTCGACGAACTGCTCGGCCAGCGGCTGGTTTCGGCGGGCGGTCAGCACCCCCGCGTCGTCCATTCGTGAAGCGCGTAGTACGAGACGCGACGTCGTGATCGGCTGGCCGAGGTCGATTGATTCGGTCGTGGTCACGACCGAATCCTAGACGAGTGGTTCCAGGGGATGATCCGAGTTTTGGAGGCTGAGGTGCCACCACGACACATCTGCAGCCAAACGTCTTGCCCGGTCGCCCACACCACACCATTGGCAACGGTACAGTCCAGCCGCGTTCGCGGGCGAAAACGACCAAGAGTGACCGTTCTCACCCGAAAACGACCGGTGCGGGGGCGCGCCGTGGGCCCCCTGGGGCCTACCGCACCTTCTCGAGACCTCGGTCGGAGGCGGGGTGGAAGACCTCGGGTTCGTCACTGTTGCGCACCACCTTCTGCCAGGGACGAGTCAGGTAGCCCAACGGCAGCGTCACGATGTGCACGAGCCGGCTGAAGGCGAAGATGGCGACGAAGACCCAGAACGCCAGGACGTGGATCTGCAGCACGATCGGGAGCGGTTCGACGTAGCTCGCGTCGGGCGACAGGGTGAGAACGGATCGCATGTAGGGCACCAGCACCGAGGTTCCCCAGAACGACCCCCACCGGTAGCCGATGGCGATCCACAGACCGCTGCCGACCTGGACCGCGAGCACGATGAGGACCACGACGTCCATCGGGCTCGTGACCGAGCGGATCCGGGGGTTCTGCAGCCGCCGGGATGCGAGGACGATGAGCCCGAACGCCGTCCACAACCCCAAGGCTAGGCCGGTGGCCTCCAGCAGGTAGAGGCGCAACGGAGCCCCGTTCCAGATCTCGAACCCCCGGGGCACGATCAGCGCGGCCAGGTGGCCGATAAGGATCAGCGACAGGCCCCAGTGGAACGAGATCGACCCCCAGTACAGCCGCCGGCTCTCCAGCAGCTGTGACGACAGCGACGAGACCGAAAAGGGATGACGCCGCCAGCGCAGCACCGTGACCACGACGAGCAGACCGATCGCCATGTAGGGAAAGACGGCGAACAGGAAGGTTTCGAAACTCACGGCTGACCTCCAAGCGAGACCGGCGTCTCATTGCCGACGACCGCCTCGGTGGCCCCGATCAGGTGGCGATACGGGTTGTGCGGGTCGCTCGTGCGGAGCGCCAGACGCATCTGGTGGACGGCATCGCCGACGACATGGACCAGGTCCGACAGCGGGTGCGGAGCGACGGCCAGGTAGCGCAGAACCGGTTCGATGTGATCGGGCAGCTCACCGCCGAGATCGACCCCCTCGAGTTCCATGTGTCGTTTCAGATCGGCCATGAACTCGCCGCGCCGATAGTTCTCGCCCCAGATGAGGTGACCGACGTAGGGAACGAACAGTGGCGAGAGATCGAGGGTGCGGGTGTGCAACTCCTCCCATTCGGTGAGGGGCAGGCGGCCTACCGCCGACACGAACCGGCGCATCCTCCGCTGCACGGATCCGGTGAGGTCGGCGGCGATGGCGGCGTCCAAGAGGGCGAGACGTTCGGGGTCCGGGTAGCGGTAGCCCAGCGCAACCACCTCACCCGGCCGCATCACGCCCCCCTCTCGGGGCGCTGCATGTACCCGAACCCGGTCGTCCCCTTGAACGACAGTGGATCGTTGAGCTCTTCGATCGACATCTCCCGCCGGTACGGGGGCAGCACGAACCGTTCGTCGAGCGTCGGGATCGTGGTGAGCCGGTAGATGTCCTCGGCCCGCTGTTCGGTGACCCCGACCGACGACAGCATGGCCCTGGTCGCGTCGTCAAGCTCGCCGTCGACACTCTGGCGCCGTTTGAAGGCCCGAACGGCCAGCATCGTGCGCAGGATCCGGCGGATCGGCTCCTCGTCGCCGATCGAGAACAGATTGGCCAGGTACCGGACCGGCAGTCGGGCGCTGTCGAGCCGGTCGAACAGTTCGAAGTCGACACGGTCGTCGGGAATGTCGAGACGGGACAGGTTCCGCTCGAGGTGGGAGATGACCGGCGACAGCGGCGGGACGTAGAACATCATGGCCGACGTCCGGTACTCCGGATGGAGCGGCAGCGCCATCCCCCACTCCTTCACGAAGCGGTGGATCGGCGAGCGGCGAGCGGCGTCGATCCAACCCCGGTCGATGCCGGCGGCCTGCGCTGCGGTGACGACCCGCTCGTCGTGGGGATCGAGGATCAGACCGAGCTGGGCGTCGAGCAACTGGTCATCGGGAAGGGTGTTGACCTCCTCGATGCGATCGGCGTCGTAGAGGATCACGCCCATGTACCGGATACGACCGACGCAGGAGTGGGCACAGGCCGGGGCCTCACCGGTCTCCATTCGGGGGAAGCACAGGATGCATTTCTCGGACTTGCCGGTGGACCAGTTGTAGTAGACCTTCTTGTAGGGACAACCGGCCACGCACATGCGCCAGCCGCGGCACTTGTCCTCGTTGACCAGCACCACGCCGTCCTCCGCCCGCTTGTAGATCGCCCCACTGGGGCAGGCGGCGGCACACGACGGGTTCAGACAGTGATTGCAGATCCGGGGCAGGTAGTTGAACACGACCCGTTCGATCTCGTCGAGTTGGGCTCGCACCGCCTCGTCCACACCCTCCATCGACGGGTCGTTGCTGGCGTAGACGTCGGAACCGCCGAGGTCGTCGTCCCAGTTGGGGCCGGTGTTGATCTCCATCTCCTCGCCCGTGATCTTCGAGATCGGGACGGCTGTCGGCTGCTGGTCCTGCTGGGGGCCGTTGATCAGGTCGCCGTATTTGAACGTGAAGGGGTCGTAGTAGTCCTCCAACGTCGGAAGGGCCGGGTTGTAGAAGATCTTGCCGAGTCCGCCGGCCTTCGACTGCAGCTTCAGCTTGAGTCTTCCCGACTTGTCGCGGTACCACCCTCCCTTGTAGTGGGTCTGGTCCTCCCAGCCGGTCGGATACCCGGTGCCCGGCCGGGTCTCGACGTTGTTCCACCACATGTACTCGGCGCCCTCACGGTCGGTCCACAGGTTCTTGCAGGCCACCGAACAGGTGTGACAGCCGATGCACTTGTCGAGATGAAACAGCATGCTCATCTGGGCTCTGACCCTCATGATTTGCCCCCTAGTATTCGGGCCGGTCGATCCGGCGGACGTAGACGAACGTGTCACGGTTGACCCCGGTGGGGCCCCAGTAGTTGAAGGCGTAGGTGAACTGGGCGTAGCCGCCGCTCATCAACACCGGTTTCAGCCGGGTTCTGGTCAACGAGTTGTTCATCCCCGCCCGCTTCTTTCGCCGGGGCGAGATGGGGATGCCGACAGTTCGCTCGGTGGCGTGATAGACGAACACGGTGCCGCTGGGAATGCGTGACGAGGTGGTGCAGCGCTGGACGAACACGCCGTTGTCGTTGTAGACCTCGACCCAGTCGTTGTCGGCGATCCCGAGACGGGCGGCATCTTTGTTGTTGAGCCACACCGGGTAGCCGCCCCGCGACAGCGTCATCATGCGATCGTTCTCCGAGTAGGTGGAGTGGATCGACCACTTGCCGTGCGGCGTGATGTAGTTGAACATCTGGCCGTCCTGCCCCTCCCGCAGCGACTGCTCGGTCTCCGACAGCATCAGATGGTCGGGCCGGGGTTTGTAGACGGGAAGGTGCTCGCCCCAGGCCAGATACTGCTCGTGGTCGAGATAGAAGTGCTGGCGTCCGGTGAGGGTGCGCCACGGCACGAGGTGCTCCACATTCAGGGTGAAGGGGCTGTAGGACCGGCCTTTGGCCACCAACCCGCTCCACGTTGGCGTGGTCAACACCCGCCGAGGCTGGGCGATCAGCTGGGAGAAGTCGATGCGGACATCGCGCTGGCCGGCCCCCAGGTGGGTCAGCGGCACCCCGGTCTTGGCCTCCTCGGCCAGGAAGGCCCGGTGGGCCAGCTCACCGTTGGACGCCGGGTCGAGGGCGAGGATCGCCTCGCACACCTCGCGGTCCTCGATCAGCGACGGTCGAAGCGGCTCACCGTCGGCACCGGATCGACGGTCGGGCTGACGGCGGCCCAGCTCGTCGTAGAACTCCTCCACCCCGACCCGCAGCCCGTGGGCGGCGACACCGTTGCTGCGAACGCCGAGGCCGAGCGAGGTCATCTGTTCGTACAGCTCCGCGTACCGACGCCTGACGATCTGGAACTTCGGCATGGTCTTGCCGGGGATGGGCTCGACCTCCCCCGCCCGCCAATCGCCCGGCTCGGTCTGAGCCAGCTCATCCGGAGAATCATGGACCAGTGGTTGCATCACCACGTCCTCGACCTCGGTCGGTAGGTGACCGCCGGACAGCTCGGCGACCTTGGCCGCCAGGGCGGAGAAGGTCTGCCAGTCCGAACGCGACTCCCACGCCGGCGGCACGGCGGCCTGCATCGGGTTGATGAAGGAGTGCATGTCGGTGGTGTTGAGGTCGTCCTTCTCGTACCAGGTGGCCGCGGGTAAGACGAGATCGGAGTACAGGGCGGAGGTGTCCATCCGGAAGTTGAGGTCGACGACCAGGTCCATCTTGCCGATCGGGGCGTCGGGGCGGACCTCCACCTCGGCCACGCCGTGGTCGTCGGGTTCGGCGGCGATCGCCGTGGAGTCGGTGCCGAGGTAGTGGCGCATGAAGAACTCGTGGCCCTTGGCCGAGGTGCCGATGGCGTTGCCCCGCCAGATGAACCAGGTGCGGGGCCACGACTCGGGAGCGTCCGGGTCATCGACCGCGAACTCGAGTTCTCCCGACGTCAGCCCGTCGACGACGTGTTGGCGAATCTCGTCGTCGGAGGCGGCGCCCCGACGCCGGGCCTGGCGGACCACCTCCAGCGGGTTCTGCTTGAACTGGGGAAAGAACGGCAGCCATCCCTGCCGCACGGCTCGGGCCTGATGGTCGATGGTGTGGTCGAACCGCTCGGGATGTTCGTCGGGCAGCGAGTCGTACTCCCGATAGCCCCGTTCGTAGCGCCACTGGTCGGAGTGCACGTAGTGGAACGACGGCGTGTTCTGGTGCCGGGGCGCCATGCCCCAGTCGAGACCGAACGCGATCGATCCCCACGAGGCCTGGTTCACCACCTTCTCCTGGCCGACGTAGTGGCCGAGCCCGCCGCCGTTGACTCCAACCGAACCGGTCAGCATCAGGGCCACGATGCCCGAGCGGTAGAGAAGGTTGTTGTGGTACCAGTGGTTGGCCCCGGCGCCGATGATGATCAGGTTCTTCCCCTTCGTCAGTTCGCCGTTGCGGCCCCACTCACGGGCGAACTTGATCACTGTGTCGCGGTGGATACCGGTGTAGCGCTCCTGCCAGGCCGGTGTGTACGGAAGGTCCTCGTCGTAACTCGACGCGCTGTAGCCGCGGAGCCCCCGGTCGACCCCGAAGCGGGCGTTGAGCAGATCGAACACGGTCGTGACCGTGGCCGCGCCGTCGACGGTCTGGACCGTGCGAACCGGGACCGATCGGACGAAGGCGCCATCCTCGCCGAAAAACTCGAACTCCAGCTCGGCCACGTCGTAGTCACCGTCGGTGCTCTCGTCGAACAGGCTGAGCCGGGGTGAGATGGCCTCCCCGGTGACCGTGTCCTCCATCTTCAGGTTCCACTGGCCCTTTTCCTCGGTGGCCCACCGGTCGCCGATACTGCCGTTGGGCATCCGGGGGTCGTCGTGATCGTCGTCCCACACCAGCATCTTCCAATCACCGTTCTCCACATCGGCGTAGCGATGCAGACGATTGGCCCGGAGGTACCGGCCGGGTTTGCCGTCGACGATCTCGACCAGGAACGGCAGGTCGGTGTAGCGGCGGGCGTACTGCTCGAAGTACGGCACCTGGCGCCGGTGGTAGTACTCGGTGAGCAGCACATGGTTCACGGCGAGCCAGAACGCCGTGTCCTGCCCGGCGTTGGCGGGGATCCACCAGTCGGCGTACTTGGCCACCTGCGAGAAGTCGGGGCTGAACACCGCCAGTTTGGCCCCGGCGTGGCGCACCTCGGCAATGAAGTGGGTGTCGGGCGTGCGGGTCATGTTCAGGTTGGAGCCCATCACGGCCACGAAGCGGGCGTGATACCAGTCGGCCGACTCGTGCACGTCGGTCTGCTCGCCCCAGATCTCGGGGGATGCCGGAGGCAGGTCGCAGTACCAGTCGTAGAAGCTCATGATCACCCCGCCGATCAGCGACATGAACCGGCTGCCGGCGGCATAGCTGATCTGCGACATGGCCGGGATCGGTGAGAATCCGGCGACCCGGTCCGGACCGTGCGCCTTTATCGTGTGGATGGTCGACGCCGCCGCGATCTCGAGCGCTTCGTCCCACGAGATGCGACGGAAGCCGCCCTTGCCTCGGGCCTGCTGATAGCGTCGGCGCCACTCGCCGTTCTCCTGGATGGCGGTCCACGCATCGACCGGATCGCCGAGCGTCTCCCGCTTGGCCTGGCGGTAGAGGTCGAGCAGCGCTCCCCGCACGTAGGGGTACTTGATCCGGATCGGCGAGTACAGATACCACGAGTAGGAGATGCCCCGCTGACAGCCCCGCGGCTCGTACGGCGGCAGGCCCTCCTCGAGCTGCGGATAGTCGGTGGCCTGCAGCTCCCAGGTGACGATGCCGTTCTTGACGAACACCTCCCACGAACAGCTTCCCGTGCAGTTGACCCCGTGGGTGGATCGCACCCGCTTGTCGTGCTGGAACCGGTTGCGGTAGAACTCCTCCCACTTCCGCTCGGCCGGAGCGACTGTTTCCGAGATCCATTGTTTGGTCATGCGTTGCTCCTCAGTCGTTGGCCGTAGCCGGGTCTCATCGTGCGGCGGGCCCACGCCATCCCGCCGAGCAGCACGATCAGGCCGGCCAAACCGCCCAGCAGGAGGGCGTCGCCGAAGCTGCGGGGTCTCGACCGCTCGGGAGCGGTCTCCAGGTAGGCGACCAGATCGGCGATCTCCGTTTCGGTGAGCGGGCGATCGTCGAAGATCGGCTGCATCGTGGGTGAAGCCGGAGCCGACAGCCAGGTCGACAACCCGGCTTCGCCTCCGAAGTTGGCGAACGTGGCGTCGAGGTCGGGGCCGAGGCTCGAGCCGCCGAAATGGCCGACATCGCCCGCTTCGTGGCACGACGAACACGATCCGCCACCGTTCTCGAACCTCGTGGACCCGACGAACAGGCTGCGCCCCCGGTCGACGTCGCCCACGATCGGCTCAGGCGCCGCCGTCTCGGCCGCGTCCGCGTCATCGGTCGGCTCGGCCGTCGCCAGCCCGACCACATACTCGACCACCGCGGCCCGGTCGCCGTCACTCAGATCGACGGCGACCATCGCCGCGTCGTAGGCGACCCCCTCGACCTCGATCGGTCCGCTGAGCCCGTTGCGGATCACGTCGTCGACATAGGCGGGATCAGCGGCATTGGGGTTCCCGGCCAGTGGAGGGAAACTGCCGGGAACCCCTACCCCACCAGGTTGATGGCAGGAGGAGCAGCGCTCGTTGTAGACCGCGGCTCCATCGTCCTGGCTGGGCAGAAGGGATGCTGCACCGACTGGAGCCGCCAACGGAGCGGCGGCAGCGGCAACGATGACCGCCACTCCCCCGATCAGCACCGAAACGACGTAAAACATCACTCTTCGCTTCATGGGTTGTCGTACTCCCTTCTCGGCCCGAGGTAGTACCACCAGTTCAGGACGAGACAGACGACGTAGAACGCAGCGAACCCGAACAGTGCGATCTCCGGTGTTCCACCGTTGATCTGTTCACCGAACTCCTGGGGGACGACGAAGGCCCCGTAGGCGGCGACCGCCGAGGTCCAGCCGAGAACCGGCCCGGCCTGTTCTTGATCGAAGACGATGGCGATGGTGCGGAAGGTCGAACCGTTGCCGATACCGGAGGCGGCGAACAGTACGAGGAAGATCACGAAGAACGGCAGGAAGAAATCCTCCGGGGTGGCCGACCGGTAGGCCTCCCGCAGGAAGTAGGCGACGCCCAAGGCGCTGGCCGTCATGACGATGGCCACGTAGTGCGTGACCCGGGCCCCTCCCACCCGATCGGCGATCCACCCGCCGATCGGGCGGATGAAGGCACCGATGAACGGACCCATCCAGGCAAAGGTCAGGGCGGACGGCCCGTCGGGGTTGGGCGTGTCGTGGGTCAGCACCCCGTCGACGTCGATGTGTTTGAAGCCGAACACGACCTTGATGGCGAGAGCGAACCCGGCCGAGTACCCGATGAAGCTTCCGAACGTCATCGTGTAGATGACGCTCATGATCCAGGTGTGTTTGTGGGAGAAGATCCGATACTGGCGCTGCAGGATCGGCCTGACGTCGCCCGGCAGCCATTTCAGGAGCAGCACGGTCAGGTAGATCACGCCGGCGATGATCGGGTACTTGGCCACCGACGGGGCCCCGAGCCCGGTCGGGTCGGGAAGGATGATGAACAACCCGATGGCCGAGGCGATGAACGCCATGGCCAGCATCGAGGTGATCCGGGCGAACGACGCGAGCGGTGAACCGATGTTGGGTGACACGTGCTCGGCCCGGATGTTGTTGAGCCCCAACCAGCCGGCGATCGCCAGCGGGATCAGCAGTACCAGCCACACGAATCCGGCGTTGTGGATCCAGGTTTCGGTGCCGGCGGCGATCTTGCCGATCAGCGTCCCGGAGTCGGTCTCGAGGATCATCGATCCGCCACCGAAGAATGCCCGGGTCATGACGAACGGAATAAGCACCTGCATGGTGGTGACGCCCGCGTTGCCCAGACCGGCGTTGAGACCGAGGCTCAGGCCCTGCATCCGTTTGGGGAAGAAGAAGCTGATGTTCGACATCGACGACGCGAAGTTGCCGCCACCCAGACCGGACAGGAAGGCGAGGAGCTGGAAGACCCAGAGCGGGGTGTCCTGGTCGAGCAGCGCCAGGCCCGTGCCCGCAGCCGGGATCATCAGCAGGGCCGTGGTGAAGAAGATGGTGTTGCGGCCACCGGCGATGCGGATGAAGAAGCTGCTTGGTATACGAAGGCTGGCGCCGGTCAGTCCGGCGATCGCCGAGAGGGTGAACAGCTCGGCCTGGGAGAATGGGAAGCCGAGGTTGAGCATCTGGACCGTGACGATGCTCCAGTACAGCCAGACGGCGAATCCGCACAGCAGGCTCGGAATCGAGATCCACAGATTGCGATTCGCGATCGGGCGACCTTTGGTCTCCCAGAAGGTTTCGTCCTCGACGTCCCACTCGTACAGGTCGACCACGGCTAGACGTCCTCCCCCACCCTCGTCGACGGCGAGTCCTCTGCTTCCGAATCCGCCGGATCGTCATCGAACGTGGTCGAGAACGACCCCTTCGGTTCCTCCAGCAGCAGCCACGTCATCGCAAAGCTGACGGCGGCACCGGCGGCGAGGATGAAGAAGAACGTTCTGGAATCAACCAGGGAGAACAGCACCAGGTAGATGACGGCGCCGACGTTCCCGTAGGCGCCGGCCATGCCGGCGATCTGGCCGGTCATACGGCGATTGACCATCGGGATGATGGCGAACGTCGCACCCTCGGCCCCCTGCACGAAGATCGAGGCGAAGACGGTGATCGCAACCGCCACGGCCAGCCACCACACACCGTCGAAGGTGGGGGTGATGTTACGGAATCCGTCGGCGTCGACGCCGGGAGCCCACTTCGTGATGTAGGCCATCAGGAGGAAGCCAACGACGATCCCGGCGATGTAGATGAGCATCGTTCGTTTGCGGTTGGCCAGCCGGTCCGACAGGTAGCCGCCGAGCGGCCGGGCCACCAGGTTGACGAAGGCGAACGACGAGGCGACCAGACCGGCCACCGTGGCCGTGACCAGCGGACCACCGCTCGAGTTGGTCAGGTTGGCGAAGGCCGTCTCGAAGAACGTTGGCAGCATCGACACCACCGCCAGTTCCGCTCCGAAGTTGGCGAAGTACGTGGAGTTGAGTGCGGCGACACTGCCGAAGTGGAAGTCCTCGTCGGCGCCATCGCCCCGTCGGATACGGGGCAGGTTCACCTGCAATGTCTTGGCCGCGTGGAATGCGTAGACCAGGGCGAGCGCGGCGTAGATCAGGTACAGGTTGCGTTTCGACAGGATGGCCTCACCGTCGATGGTTGCGTTGCTGACCCGCCAGGCGAGCACGCCGAGCGCTCCGACGAGTGGTATCGACCAGATCAGATATTGGGCCAGGTCGGTGTACGACGAGACCAACATCGGTTCGGTCTTCTTCGACCGGACCAGCTCCCTGCCCTCGGGAACATCGCGCACCAGGAACAGGTAGAGGATCCCGTAGAGACCGAGCACCACGCCGTTGATGGCCATGGCCCACCGCCAGGCGTCCGGACCGAGATCGAACCAGTCGCCGAGCAGGGTTATGGTTATCCACGGCAAGGTCATGGCGGCAAACGCCGATCCGAAGTTGCCCCACCCGGCGTAGAACCCCTCGGCCCGTCCGACGTAGCGAGGAGGGAACCACTGGGCCACCATCTTGATCCCGACGACGAAGCCGGCCCCGATGCTCCCCAACGCCAGACGGGAGATCATGAGCTGGGTGAAGCTGTCGGCGAAGGCGAACCAGATGGCGGGGATCGCCATCGTCACCATCAGCCCGCTGAACACGATGCGGGCACCGAAGCGATCGATCAGTGCGCCGACGATGATGCGGGCCGGGATGGTGAGAGCGACGTTGCAGATCAGGAGGACCCTGATGTGTTCCTTGGTCAACCAGTCGAGATCACCGGTGATGGTGGTGGCCAGAGGCGCCAGGTTGAACCAGACGTAGAACGTCATGAAGAACGCGATCCAGGTGAAGTGCAGAACCCGGATCCGCTCCTCGCCCAGGTCGAGCAGTCGGGGTGCTTCCGGCTCGAGTTGGTTGATCTTCGTGGTCATTCCGTCACCTCCGGTTCACGCCAGTCGGGGCGATCCGGGGCCTGGTCCTCCCAGCTCCGGATATAGGCGGCGACAGCGCGGATCTGTTCCGACGTCAACGGTCCGCCATGGTCCTGCGAGTAGGCGCTCATCGTGGTGCCGGGAACGCCGACGGCGACGAGCAGGGCGGTCTGTTCGTCGGTCGACGACTGGAGGAACTGCTGCGAGTTGAGCGCAGGCGCCGACACTCCTTCGCCGGCCTCACCGTGGCAGGATCCACAGCTGAACTCCCACACCGACGATCCTTCCGCCACCAGGGAGTCGAGCTGAACCTGTCGGGCCTCCTCCCGGGCGCCCGGCTCGTAGAGCAGGTAGAGGGGGAAGGCGGCGACGAGGACGAACAGCAGCCCGGCACCGACCAGCATCACGCGGTCGGTCGACTCGTCGAGTTCGGGGTCGGAGACGTAGCCGTAGGGCACGGTCAGTGGCCCCCTTCGTCGGCGCAGGATGCGCCGCCGCCCGGCTCGTCGATGGTGAACGTGCCGGGGGCGGCGCCGGGGATCGTCGAATCGGTGTCGATGTAGAGCAGACCATCGTCGCCGACCTCGACCGGGTGCCGGTCGAGACCACGGGGCGACGGTCCGGTGATCAACTCACCGGCACGGTTGTAGACCGACCCGTGGCACGGACACTCGAACTGGTTCGACGGCTCGCAGAACGGCACACGACAGCCGAGATGGGTGCATGTTTCGGACAGCGCCACGATCTCGCCCTCCAGGCGCACGAGGAAGGCGCGAGCGGCCAGTATCTCGACCGCACCCGTTTCTCCGACCGCCTCCGGCGGGACCGTGCGGACGAGGCCGCCCGCACCGGAGTTGCGCAGGGGCCGCAGCAGGTCCCAGGTCGTCCACGCCCCCGCCCCGGCCACCAGCGCGGCCCCGGTCTGCCACGCCCGGATCAATGCCTGTCGTCGACTCACCTTGTCTGCCATGGCTCCTCTCACAGCTCCCCGTGCCACTCGACCCAGGGCCAGACCCAATCCCAGTTGGGGCCCCGGAACGCGAATCCGATGACGGTCAGCACGATCCACAGCACCATGACCACGGTGAAGGCAAGAACGGCCACCTTCCGGTCGCGGGGACGGTGCGTGGGGTTCGTGTCGATGTAGGGCAGGGCTGCCAGCCCCACGATGATGGCGGTCGGGATCAGCACGCCGGCGACGAGCGGGTGAAAGTGCGACAGCAGTTCCTGGAGGGCGGCGAAGTACCAGGGGGCCTTCTCCGGGTTCGGGGTGAGCGTCGGGTTGGCCACCGCCCGCAACGGGGCGTCGAAGAACACCGAGATGAGGAGCACCACCACGAGAACGGCCATCGCGGTCACGGCATGGCGTACCAGCACGTGGGGCCAGACCATCACCAGATCCTGCCGGTCGGGCTCCTTGCGGTCACCGGCAACCGGTTTGCCGGGCACGATGCCGAGAACACGGCGGCCGTTGTCATCCGCTGCCTTCGACGGTGCGCCGGTCTCGGGGTCAGTCACCGTGCTCACCTCCTCGTCCATCCTCATCCGCGGCTGTCGCCGGTGAGTCGAGATCGAGCATCGAGTCCTTCCGCCACCGCCACAGGTGGATCATGAGGACCATGACCGTCGCAAGGGGCAGCACGACGACGTGCAGGACGTAGAAGCGAAGGAGCGTCGGAGCACCGACGGCCGGCCCGCCCAGCAGCATCTCCCGCACGGTGTCGCCGACAAACGGTACGTATCCCGCCATCTCCGAGCCGACGGTGACCGCCCAGAACGCCAGCTGATCCCACGGCAGGAGATAGCCGGTGAACGACATCAGCAGCGTCAGGACCAGAAGGGTCACGCCGATCACCCAGTTGAACTGACGGGGTTTCTTGTGGGCTCCTCGGTAGAAAACCCTGGCCATGTGTGCGGCCACGGCCAGCACCATCAGATGGGCCGACCACCGGTGCACGTTGCGGATGTACTGGCCGAACCGGACGTCGACCTGCAGCGTCTGGATGTTGACGTAGGCCTGATTCGGCGTTGGCACGTAGAAGAACATCAAGTAGATGCCCGACACGACCAGCGATCCCAACAGGACTGTGGAGATGACGCCGAGATACCACGAGTAGCGGAAGCCGGCCTCGGCCCGGCGCATCTTCACCGGGTAGATGTGTAGGGCAAAGTTCGACCAGTGACCGGACGCTCGATCGCGGGGTGTGGTCCGAACGGGGGACCGAAAGATCGACCGGCCGACCTCGGATCGTCGGAACCATGCCCATGGCCCGGGATCGGTGCGGTCGGGGTCGAACATACCGTTCGACCCGGCGGTCGGGTCGCTGCGATCCAGGCGATCCTTCAGGTCCATTGAGGAACCCCCACTCCGGTCCAGACCCCCATCGACAGCGCGTCCGGAGGGCAGCGGTCGATACACAGCGCGCAGCGGATGCAGCGCTCCTCGTCGAGCAGCAGTGCGGTCCCTCCCGGTCGGGTCGGCTCGATCTCCTCGGACGGCACCAGCGAGATCACATCGACCGGACACACGTCGGCGCACAGTGCGCACAGCACGCATCGCTCGACATCGAGCATGATGTTGGCGAAACAGCGCAGGCAGCGATTGGCCTCGCACCGGGCCTGTTCCGGGGTGAACCCGGTCTCGACCTCGGCCAGTCCGAGCCGGCGGCCGGTTGGCAGCGTGGGCACCTCGACCCGGTCGAATCGATCGTAGGTGTCCTCCAACCGGTGGAACTGTTCGAGCCTGATCATCCGGCCCGAGCGGCCGTCGGCCACTTCACCGCCGAAGCTCCGGTGGATGGCGGCCGCCGACCGGCGGCCATCGGCGATGGCCGCGATGAGCGTTCGGGGGCCCTTCGCGGCATCGCCTCCGGCCCACAGGTCGGCGGCGGACGTGGCCCCGGTCTCGTCGTCAACGGCGATGGTTCGCCGAGGGGAGATATCGGGCGCACCGGGGCCGAGCGCATCGAGGTCGATGGCCTGACCGATGGCCAGGATGACCGTGTCGGCCTCCAGCACCTGACGATCGGTGTCGTCGAACTCGGGGTTGAAACGGCCGTCACCGTCGAACACCCTGGTCACGCCAACGGTTTCGACGCCGATGGCGTGTCCGTCGTCGACGACGATCCGGGCCGGACCCCGCCGGGGCACCATCGTCACCCCTTCCACCAACGCTTCCTCGATCTCGAAGTCATGGGCCGGCATCTCCTCCCGAGACTCGAGCGACATCACGGTGACGGAACGGGCGCCGGCTCGGGCCGCGGTTCGGGCCGCGTCCAGCGCGTCGCCCATCGCCGACCGTTGCTCGGACGAATCGGTCCCGGCCATCGCGTAGTCGGCCGCCCTGAGTGCGGTGCGGGCCGCGTCCATGGCCACGTCTCCGCCGCCGACCACCACCACCCGCTCGCCGATCTCCACCTGAAATCCCCGATTCATGTTGATCAGGAACTCGATGGCCTTGAACACGCCGTCGGCGTCGGCTCCTTCGATGTCGAGGCCCCGCCCGAGGGTGGCTCCGATGGCGAGGAACACGGCGTCGTGGCGCCGGCGGAGCTCGGCCAGTGTGACGTCACGACCCAGTTTCGTGTCGTACTGGACTTCCACACCAAGGTCGACGATGGCCCCAACATCCGCGGCAAGTACGTCCCGGTCGAGCCGGTACTCCGGGATGCCGAGCCACATCGCGCCGCCGAGCCGGTCGGTCGCTTCGTACACGGTCACCGGGTAGCCCCAGCGGGCCAGATCGTGGGCGCACGCCAGGCCGGCCGGACCGCCACCGACGATGCCGATGGTCTCGGGGCGCCGCTCCTCCGGCGGGGCCGCCACCTGGGACCACAGGGACCCCGTGCCGGATTCGGGTCCGAACTGCTCGGTGACATAGCGCTTGAGCGCCCGGATCGCGATCGGTCGATCGATTTCGCCGCGGCGGCAGGCATCCTCACAGGGCGCAGCACAGACCCGTCCGCAGACCGAGGCGAACGGGTTCGGAAGTCGTGCGGTCAGGTAGGCGAGTTCGTCGTCACCATCGGCGATGGCCGCCACGTACATGCCGGCGTTGGTGTGGACGGGGCAGGCGGCGAGGCACGGGATGTTGGAGTCGTAGTAGTCGAGCTCGGTCCAATCCGACATCAGACTCTCCGGGCCCTGCGGAGGTGGTGGAGTCCGCCGAGCGTCACCAGCAGGCCGACCGCCCAGACCGACGTGCCGATCAGATCCTGGACCGGCTGGCTGAAGTTGGCCACCGTCGACGTCTGGAGGACGACCGACGGCAGGTAGGCGACGAGCAGGACAGCCAGCGCCGTGAGTACCGCCGCCTTCAACCAGCCGTCGATCCACGACGTCGCACCGACCGGATTACGACCCCAGGTCCGTGACCAGGTTGCGATGCCGACGATGACAACGGCGAACACCACAAGCAGCAGGTTGGATATCCCCAGGAACCCCAGTATCAACACGGAACCAATCCGAAGAAGTCAAGTCGTTGTGTCGAAAACTAAGAGACTTGACTTCCTGGGGACCAGGGACCTTAGTCCCTCAGGCCGCATCGGCGGATCGGCGCCGACCCCGCTCGGCCCTATCCGCCGGCCCTCTCAGTCGAAGTTCGGGGCCCGCTTCTCCTTGACGGCGGTCACACCCTCGGCCGCGTCGGGTCCACCGAAGCCGAGCATCTCCAGCGCAGCCGATGCGTCGAAGGTCGGGCCGGCCAGGCGGAGCCAGTTGTTGAGCGAGAGCTTGGTCCACTGGATGGCCTGGTTGGAGCCGGAATTGAGGGTGCGGGCCACGTCGTAGGCCTTGTCGAGCACAGCATCGTCGTCGACCGCCATCGACACGAGACCGATACGTTCGGCCTCCTCCCCTGACAGCGGTTCACAGGTCATGAGGTAGTACTTGGCCTTGGCCATACCGCACAGCAGCGGCCAGATGATGGCCGCGTGATCACCGGCGGCGACGCCGATCTTGGTGTGGCCGTCGATGATCCTGGCCGAGCGCCCCACGACCGATATGTCGGCCATCAACGCGGTCGCCAGGCCGGCACCCACTGCCACCTTCTCGATGGCCGACACCACCGGTTTGGAGCAGTTGATGATGTTGTAGACGAGATCGCGGGCCTCGCGGAACACCTCGGCCCGGTAGGAGGGATCGGCGATGATCTCGTCGATCATTCCGAGGTCGCCGCCGGCCGAGAACGCCCCGTCGGCGCCGTGGACCACGACGACGTTGGTGTCCGGATCACGGTTGACGACCGTCCAGATGTCGGCGAGGTGAGCGTGTTTGACCCCATCGACGGCGTTCAGCCGCCCCGGGGTGTCGATCACGATTCGCAGGATCCCGGGTTCGAGGCGATCGACCGACAGGCTGTCGAAGTGAGCATAACGATCAAGTGAGGATTCAGGAGAGGCGCTCATCAGGACTCGACGGTAGCTGGCCACGACTGTGCTGTATCAAATCGGAGCCGGCCAACGTCCTTCCTACATGCTGGGAACAAAGACCTCCGTCCGATCCGGTCGATCCGTGGATCTCATCCGCTATCCGTCGTTTCTGGTGTCAGCCGCGCGGACGGTGGCGAACTCACTTCTGTATCTCACCGGTGTCCGCCGCAAGCCGATGCTGCTCGAGGGGCGCAACAAGCGTGGCCTCTACCAGAACTGGTCAGGCGATCGGACGCACAGGGCCCGGTGGGCCGAGCCGTCTGACGAGGCGGAACTGGCCGATGTCATCCGCTCGGCCACGACGGTCCGCGTGGTCGGCTCGGGACACTCGTTCAACGACGCACTGACCTCCGACGGGTCCACGGTCTCGCTCGATCGCATGTCGGGCATTGTCGCCGTCGACGCGGCAACGCTCCAGGCTCGGGTGAGGGCGGGAACCCGGTTGCGGGATCTGACGGCCGAACTCGCCGACCGCGGTCTGGCCCTCCGCTCGCTGGCGTCACATGACGCCCAGAGCATCGGGGGCATACTCGCCACCGACGTGCACGGGACGGGTCGTGAACCCGCCCACCTGAGCGACCAGGTTGTTGCGCTCCGCCTGGTCGACGGTAGGGGCACGGTCCATGCGCTCTCGCGTGACGACGATCTGTTCCGGGCCGCGATCGGGGGCCTCGGCGCAGTCGGCATCATCACGGAGGTGACAGTCCAGTGTGTGGAGGCGTTCAATCTGGCCCAGAACACCGACGTCCGCCCACTCGATTGGGCGAGGGCCAACCTCGACCGGCTGATGGGTGATCACGAGCACGTCAGTTTCTACGCCTATCCGTTCACCAGGAAGGTCCACGTGCACACGTGGACCCGGACCGACGAGTCTCCGACGGTCGGCGCTCGGGTGCGGGAAGCGTTGAACGAAGCCAAGGCCGCAGTGGCAGCAGCGGTGATCGGCGATGGCGCCGCCCATCTCGGCATCCTGCGGTTCAGCGCTCCGATCGCCATGCGGTTGCAGGCCCCGGTCTCGCTCGTCCATCCCGCCCACGAGGCGTTCAACCGAACCCAGTATCACCTCCACCAGGAGTTGGAGCTGGCCGTACCGAGAGATCGGGTGTGGCGCGATCTGGGAGAACTCATCGAGCTGTACGAGCAGATCTACCGCCGCCCGAAGCGTAAAGGCGGTGAGCGGCTGCCGTTCCTGCTCGTCGAGGTGCGATTCAGCCCGGCAGGTCACGACACCACACTGCTCGGAGCCGGTGTCGAGCGGGACACCGCCTGGTTGTGTCTGTGCTGCAACCAATCGGGCGCCGTCGGCCGCTACTTCGACGCGGTGGAGCAGTGGGCTCGCACCAACGACGCCCGCGTCCACCTCGGTAAGTGGTGCGAGTCCTTCGATGTCAACGACATCGCCCGCATGCACGGCGATCGGCTCACCCGGTTCCGCCGGATCCAGGCCGAAGCCGATCCGCACGGGCGCTTCGTCAACCCGTTCATCGAGCGGCTGTTCGCCCCGATCAACGGGCGATCAGCCGAGCCGACCCCTCAGAACGCGAACAGCTCGAACGGCACGGCGTAGGTCGTGCCCAATCGCGGCCCCGTGGCGGCCGCAGCGCCGCGGAGCATCTCATCGGGATCGGGGGCGTTGGCGCCGAGGTTGTCGAGGTAGATCTTGTGACATTTCAGCGACTCGACGCCGGCGTCGAGGGTGTCGGTGACATCGACACCATGGGTCGAGTCGAGACCGTGGGAGAACAGGGCGAAGCGCACCCCGTTCCACGCCTCGCCGGCCTCAGGGAATATCCAGCGGTTGCCGGCGTCGCGCACGGCGTCGAGGAGGGCGATCCCGACCGCTCGATGATCGGCGTGATTCCACGACGGCCCACCCCACGACTCCCGGAAGTTGATCGAGATGACGACCTCGGGGCGGTGGCGGCGGATGGCACCGGCCAGATCCCGCCTCAGGTCGAGGTCGGCGACCACGAGCCCGTCCGGGTGATCGAGGTACTCGAGACGGTCGACGCCGACCGCCCGGCACGACGCCTCCTGCTCCCCCGCCCGGGCCGCCACCGATTCGTCCGGGCTCATCGAATCGATGCCCGCTTCACCCCGGGTCACGAGAAGGTACGCGATGTCCTTGCCCTGCGACGTCCATCGGGCCACCGCCGACGCCGCGCCGTATTCCATGTCGTCGGGATGGGCCACCACCGCCAACCCCGTGCTCCAGTCCTCGGGCACCGGCTCAAGATCAGTATCTGCCATGGCCTCGACTGTAGGCGACGTGACATCAGCGTTCTGAGCAAACCAAACGACACTGCGCGTCACCTGAGCTGCGAATTTGGGCGGGGCCCGGTTCTGAGTAGCTCAGGTGACACTGAGCGTCGTCTGGGTTGAGAATTTTGGGTTTGGGGCCCCCGGGCGGGCACTCACTTGGACTTGACGACGGGGCCGAGATAGCGCACCCCGAGCAGTGAGCCGATCAGACCACCGGTGCTCGACAGCAGCAGGTCGCCGATCGTGTCGCCATAGGTGAGAGCCAGTCCACCGGCCCCGCCGAACCCGTCCTCCGACACCGCCCACTCCATGATCTCCCACCAGACGATGGCCAGCGCGCCGAAGCCGTAGCCGAGCAGGATCGCGTCGCGCCGGTCGAACACATTGCGGAACCGAAAGGCGTGGAAGGCGGCGACCAGCGGCACCCAGTTCAGCATGTGGAGCACGTCGTCGGTTGTGGCGTAGCGATCGTAGAAGCCGAACAGATTGCCGAGCGTGTCGATGAGGAACGGTAGCGACACGAGCGCATCCGCGGTGTGGGGGTACGGATCCCAGTTGCGCCATCGGGCGAGCGCCGGGATCAGAACAGCCGGGGCAAGAAACAGCGGGGCCCGAAAGCCCATCGCCTTGCCGGCGACCGCATCGGGAGGAATGAGTATCGCCACCGCGAACGCCAGGAACAGCGCAGCCTTGACGGCGTAGTTGATCCAGGCGGTCCGCGGATCGACGTCGGACTCGAGCACACCTGTTTCAGCCGTTGGTCGCGCGTCCACAGCGGCAACCCTACAGGCCGAGGAACTCCAGATGACCGAGGGCGGCCGCAGAGCCCATGCCGTTGAAGATCATGTGGGCGATGATGGCCGGCCCGAGCCGGTCGGTTTTGACGGTGATCCAGCCGAGGATCAGCCCGACCACGAAGATCGACGAGAAGAGCACGGCCGTTCCCCGCCAGTCGGGGTTTGTGAAGTGGGGAACCGTGAAGGCCAGGGCCGACAACCAGATCGCCCACGTGGAGCCGAGGCGCTTCTCGATCGCCCGCAACGTCAGCCCCCGGAAGAACAGCTCTTCGGTGACCGGGGCACCCACCACTGCGGCGAACAGGATCAACCACAGCCACGGTGTGCCTTCGGCCTGCCTGAGGAACTGGGTGTTGTCGGCCGCGGCCTCGTCGGTAAGCCCCACGAGGCTGCTGGTCGCCATGCCGGCCAATCCGGCGGCTGCGAATCCGAGCACCGCCACACCGAGGCCGATTCCGATGTCGCGAGCGTGAATGGCGAGACGCCAGTCGCTGACGGGCCCCAGGCCCTTCCATCGCGACACGATGAACGGCCAGATGCCCTGACCGAGCTGTTGGAACAGCAGGGAGAACGCAAGGATGCCGAGCGGAAGCAGCGCGGCGTCACCGGAGGTGGCCATGTCGATCAGACCGTCACCGCCGGTGACAGCCAGCCCGACGACAAATCCGACGATCGACATCGCCAGGAAGAAGGGCACACCCAGCAGCACATCGCCGAAACCCCACCAGGGGCGTTGAGGACGGTAGCGGCGCTGGGCGGGCGGACCGGCCGGGGCCGGCATCGAGTCGAGCGGTGGCGGCGGCGCTGCCGGTTCGATCGGCGAGTGGGTCATGAGACTCTCAATTCGGTGACGCGGTCCGAGCCGACACCGGCCAGGATGATCGCCAGTTGCTCCAGCGATGCGTAGGAATGTCCTTCTATGAAACGATCAACATGGGGAAGGGCTGCCGCCATTCCCGCCGCCAGCGGCGCATAGCCCGGCGTCGCCTTCAAGGGGTTGACCCAGATCAACTCACGGGTCACGCGATGGAGCCGCTCCATCTCGGCCCCGAGTTGCGTCGGATCCCCGCGATCCCAGCCGTCGCTCAGGATGACCACGATGCTGCCGCGGGCCATGCCCCGAATACCCCACTCGTCGTTGAACTCGCGGATGCCGTCGCCGAGCCTGGTGCCACCCGCCCAGTCCTTCACCTCGGGCAAGGCGGCCCGCAGCGCCATGTCGGGATCACGGCTGGTCAGATGACGGGTGAGCCGGGTCAGCCTCGTGCCCAGCGCGAACACCTCGACGCGGCCGCGGGCCACGACCGCGGCATGGGCGAACCGGATGAGCGCCCGCGCGTAGGGTTCCATCGACCCGGACACATCGAGTACCAGAACCAGGCGTCTGGGCCGGGTGGCCTTCTCCAGGTACGCCCGGTGCATCGGCTCGCCGTGATGCCGGAGTGCCCACCGAACCGTGCGGCGGAGATCCGGGCGGTCGGCCCGACCCTTGGCCGGGGCGAGTCTGCGGCTCCGACGTTGGCTGGTGGTGAACGCAAGACGTGACATCAAGCGGGTCAGCTCGTCGAGCTCCTCCTGGGTGCAGTCGGCGAAGTCCTTGCTGGTCAGGATCTCGGTGCGGCTGAACCGCACCGGCTGGATCTCACTCTCGTGGTCGTCGGTTTCGGCATCGCCCGGGTCGTCAGGATCGTCCTCGCCGAGGTCGAGGGCCAGCACAACCGGTTGGGGCGTGCCTTCGAAGCCGACCGTCTCCCCTCGTTGTTTCTGCCAGTAGACGGAGAACACCCGGTCGTAGAGCGGGATGTCCTCCGGGCGGTGGATGAGTGTGGCCCGTCCGGCCCAGTAGACGGCATCCCGGGTCTCGATGCCGACGAGGCCGAGGGCCTCGACGAAGTTGACGGTGGCCGACGGCGGGAGCCTCACCCCCGCCCGGCGAAGCACGCGACAGAACCCGACCGCCATCCGTTCGCCGTGGTCCGGAGCGAGGACCACCCCGTCGGCGGTGGCGGCGTCGTCCACGTCAGCCGGACCGTAACAGGGCGTCGCGAACCAGGGTCGGAATGCCGTGGTTGGCCACCCGATCCTGGTCTTCCCGGTATTTCAGTACGGTTCCCAATGTTGCCATCACCGATGACTCGTCGATCGTTTCTCGTCCGAGGGCGGCCAGAGACAGCGCCCAATCGATACTTTCGGCAACACCGGGGGGTTTGTAAAGACCGAAGCCCCGCATGGCCTCGGTGGCCGCAGCCACCTGGCGGGCCAGGGAATCGGCCACGCCCGGCGCCCGCAGTTTGACGATCTCGACCTCGCGGTCGAAGTCGGGGTGCTCGACCCAGTGGTAGAGGCAGCGGCGCTTGAGCGCGTCGTGCACGTCACGGGTGCGGTTCGACGTGAGCACAACCCGCGGCGGCTGTTCGGCGGTGAAGGTGCCGAGCTCCGGCACCGTGATCGAATAATCGGACAGTGCCTCCAGCAGGAAGGCCTCGAACTCGTCGTCGGCCCGGTCGATCTCGTCGATGAGCAGGATCGGTGGAGGCCCCGCCGGGGCGTCGACAGCCTCGAGTAGGGCCCGCCGGATCAGGAACCGCTCGTCGTAGAGCTCGGCTTCGAGTTGCGCGGCGTCGAGGTCGTCCGACGTGGCCTCGGCCGTGCGGAGGTGGAGCAACTGGCGCGCGTAGTCCCACTCGTAGACCGCCTGGGCGGAGTCGATGCCTTCGTAGCACTGGAGGCGGATGAGCCGCCCGTCGAGCCAGCGCGACAGCACCCGGGCCACCTCCGTCTTGCCGACGCCGGCCTCGCCCTCGAGGAACAGCGGCCGACCGAGCGTCAGCGACAGGAAGATCGACGTCGCCAGTCCCTCGTCGGCGAGATAGTCGTTGTCGGCCAGACCGGCCATCACATCGTCGACCGACTTGGGTTTGATCAGGGTGTCGCGCTCTTCCTCAGTCCGATTGCTCACAACCGTCCAGGCTACTGGCTGCACCGGTCCCAACCGGAATCCCGAAGTCCAGCTCCATCAGGGAGCGGAGGGCAAAATCAGAATGGCCGTTCGTGGGCGCACCCTTTTCCTCTCCCCGAGAGTGGGCCCACGAACGACCGCTTTGCATCCTACCAGTACTGGGTAAAACCAACTAAAAAGACGCAAGCTGCAACCCACCGGTAGGTAGATTGCAGCTCCCGTTCGGATTGGTTACAACCCTCCCCGGAACCTTGTGCACTGCACGACCCCCTGAACGGGTCGCAAACGTCACAAAGAACGGGTTGAGGGGGTCGTGGGCGTCACAAGGTTCGGCTCAGCCGGCCTCGGTGAGGGCCCGCTTCACCAACACCTTGGCCAGGTGGGTGCGGTACTCGGCGTCGCCGTTGAGGTCCTCCGGTGGGGAAGCCCCGTCGGCGGCCTTGGCTGCGGCGTCGTCGATGCTCGCTCCGCCGGCCAGTGCCTCCTCGACGGCTGCGGCCGACATCGGCGTCGGACCCATGTTGACAAGAGCCACCCGAGCCGGATCGTTGTTCTTCGGCACCAAGGCGGCCACGCCGACGATGGCCCAGTCCATCTTGCGCCGGTTGAACTTCTGATACGACCAACCGGCGTTGGCCGCGTTCGGTATCCGGATCTCGGTCATCATCTCGTCGGGAGCCAACGCCGTCTCCAGGAACCCGGTGAACAGATCGCCCGCCGCGATCTCCCGTTCACCGTTCGGCCCCTTGGCGATCACCGATCCGCCGAGCGCCAGCAGCGCGGCCGGAAGATCGGCTGCCGGGTCGCCATGGGCCAGTGCGCCGCCGAGCGTTCCTCGATGACGGACCGACGGGTCGCCGACCTTGCCCGCCACATGAGCCAGCAGCGGCGCCTGGGCCTTGACCTTCTGATCCATCTCGATGGTCCGGTGGGTGGTCAACGCGCCGATGGCAAGGTGACCGCCCTCCTCCCTGATGTAGCTGAGGTCGCCGACGCGGCCGATGTCGACCACCACGGCCGGCGTGGCCAGCCGGAACTTCATCAGCGGGATCAGGCTGTGGCCTCCTGCCATCAGTTTCGCTTCGTCACCGTGCTCGGTCAGAGCGGCGATGGCGGCGTCGGCGGAGTCGGCTTCCACATAGTCGAATGTTGCCGGAATCATGACTGCGCCTCCTTGGCGTTCTGAATGGCTTTCCACACGCGGTCCGGGGTGGCGGGCATCTCGATGTCGGTGATGCCGTGAGGGCTCAGCGCGTCACACACGGCGTTGATCACCGCGGCGGCGGAGCCGATCGTGCCGGCCTCACCAACACCCTTCACCCCGAGTGGATTCGAGGTGGACGGAGTCGTCGTCGATCCCAGCTTCATGCTCGGAACATCGGCGGCCGACGGAACCAGGTAGTCCAACAGCGACGGGTTCTTGCAGTTCCCGTCGTCGTCGTAGGCCGCCCGCTCCCACAGGGCCTGGGCGACACCCTGGACGATGCCGCCGTGAACCTGGCCCTCCACGATGAGCGGGTTGACCTGGTTGCCGCAATCGTCGATGGCGACGTAGTCGAGCAGCTCGACCCCACCCGTGTCCTCGTCGACCTCGACGACACACACGTGGGTGCCGAACGGGAAGGCGAAGTTCGGGGGATCGAACGTGACCTGCTCCTGCAGGTTGGGCTCCATCCCGTCGGGCAGATCATGAGCGGTGAAGGCGCCGAAGGCGACACCCTGGATGGGCATCGACTTGTCGGGTGAACCCTTCACCGTGAACGCCCCGCCCTCGAAGTCGAGGTCGTCGGGATTGGCCTCCAGCTGGTGGGCGGCGATGAGCTTCGCCTTCTCCACCACCTTTTCGCAGGCCATGGCGATGGCAACACCGCCGACGGCCAGCGAACGCGACCCGTAGGTGTCCATCCCGAGCGGGCTGATCGCGGTGTCGGAGTGGAGGACGGTGACATCGTCGGGATCGATGCCGAGCTTGTCGGCCACGATCTGGGACCACGTGGTCTCGTGGCCCTGCCCGTGCGGCGTCGAACCGGACACCACCTCGACCTTGCCGGTCGGGAGGAAGCGGACCGTGGCGTGCTCCCAACCACCGGCGCCGTAGTTGAGACCTCCGAGCGCCCGACTGGGGGCCAGACCGCAGATCTCGACGTAGGTGCACAACCCGATACCGAGCTGCTTCGAATCGCCCGAGTCGCGGCGACGCTGTTGCTCGGCCCGGAGGTCGTCGTAACCGGCCATGTCGAGGGCGGCATCGAGGTTGGGCGAGTAGTTGCCGGAGTCGAACACCAGCGTCGAAGCCGTCTCCAGGTTCTCGAATGCCTCACCGCCGGCAAGATAATTGCGGCGCCTGATCTCATCCGGACCGACGCCCACCTTCGCCGCCAGCATGTCCATCGCCCGCTCGATCGCGTAGCTCGCTTCCGGACGACCGGCGCCACGGTAGGCGTCGGTTGGTGTGAGGTTGGTGAAGTAGCCGTCGCAGGTGAAGCCGAACGCCGGAACGTCGTAGACGCCGGTGTAGAGGAAACTGCCCAACAGCGGCACGCCGGGGGTGATCAGCATCATGTAGGCCCCCATGTCGGCGTCGACGTGGACCCGGACACCGGCGATCTTGCCGTTCTCGTCGGCGGCCACCTCGATGGTCTGGAGCTGACCCCGGCCCTGGTGGGTGGAGAACGCCGCCTCCGAGCGGGTCTCGGTCCAACGGACCGGCCGGCCGAGCTTGTTGGCCAGGGTCACGGCCAGGATCTCGTCGGGGTTGATGTTGAGCTTGGCTCCGAAGCCGCCGCCCACAGCCGGCGCGACCACCCGGAGCTTCATCTCGGGGATGCCGGTGGTGGCCGCCACCATCACCTTGAGGATGTGGGGCACCTGGGTGGCGCTGTAGAGGGTGATGTCGCCGCCGTGGGGCGACGGCACGGCCAGCACACCTCGGGGCTCCATGGCCGCCGGGATGAGCCGTTGCTGCTCGAACTCGGCTTTGACCACATGGGCGGCGTTGGCGAACGCGGCATCCAGTGCGTCGGCATCGGGTACCAGCGGCCAGTGGAAGGCCTTGTTCGACTCCAGGTCGGCATGTGCGGTGGCGTCGCCGTCGCGGGCGGCGGCGATGGATGCCACCACCGGTAGCGGCTCGTAGTCGACGACGACCTGCTCGGCGGCGTCGGCCGCCCCGTAGCGGGAGTCGGCCAGCACCACGGCGATGATGTCGCCCACGTGGTGGACGTCGCCGTTGACCACGGGGTAGTGGGGCGGGTTGACCATGTCCTCGGTCACCGGCCAGGCACACGGCAGCGGCGCAGCCCAGAGGCCCATGTCGGCCAGGTCGGCGCCGGTGTAGACGGCATGGACGCCATCCATTTCGGCGGCAGCCGAGGTGTCGATTCCGGTGATGCTGGCATGGGCCATGGTCGACCGGACCATCCCCATCCACAGCTCACCAGGGGCGTGGATGTCGTCGACATACTTGCCCTCGCCGGTGAGGAGTTTGGGATCTTCCTTCCGAAGCTTACGGCTTCCGATGTTTGCGCTCGAGGGTGCTTGTTCGGTGGCGGTCACTTGTCAGCTCCCCTGTCCCGAGGCCGACAACACGGCCTTGACGATGTTGTGGTAACCGGTGCAGCGGCAGAGGTTGCCCTCGAGACCCTCGCGGACCTCCTCCTCGCTCGGCTTGGCGTTTTCGTTCAGCAGCGAGGTGGCGGCCATGACCATGCCCGGCGTGCAGTAGCCGCACTGCAGACCATGGCACTCCATGAACGCCTGCTGCATCGGATGGAGCTCACCGTTGGAGGCCATGCCCTCGATGGTGGTGACGTCGGCGCCGCGGGCTTGGACGGCCAGCATCGTGCAGGACTTCACGGACTCGCCATCGATGTGAATCGTGCATGCTCCGCACGAACTCGTATCACACCCGACATTGGTTCCCGTCAGTCCGAGATGATCTCGGAGATAGTGGACAAGCAAGGTTCGTGGCTCAACGTCAGCCGACATCGCTTGACCATTCACGGTCATTTCGACCTGCATGTGACCCCCTTCGTGGATTGGATGCGGTCAGGGTTTATGGCTCATGGCTCGATACCGACGTCACCTGAGGAGCGCGAAGGCACAGGTCCCGGGCACCAACGTGGACCAGCCGCGCCGCGCCGTCGAGGGGACGTGTAGAGCTTTGCACATCTTCACCCGTGACGCATAGTGCGCCACCGATTTTCGGGTGAATCCAATCCCGAAGAGAGTCTATTCGGAGCCTTCGCCCTCGGTCTCGCCGGCAGTCAGCTCCCAGATGCTCTGGATGACCGACGGCTCGAGCTCACCCGAGCTGCGGGCGACGATGTTGTTGTCGGCATCGACGTAGATGGCGTAGGGGAAGCCGCCTCCGCCGAAGAAGTTGAACGCGTCATTGCTCGGGCTGTCACGGATCACGGGCACGTCAAAGCCCTCGCGGTCGAACCAGGCGGCCGGCGGATACGCACCCCCTCGCGTGGCGTCGACCGAGGTGGAGATGCCGTAGACATCGAGACCCTCGGGCTGTCCTCCCGAGTCGATCAGCTCGACGAGGCGGGGCACCTCGGCCTGGCAGTGAGGGCACCAGTGGGCCAGGAAGTAGATGACTTTAGCCCGACCGTCGTCGCCGATCACGATCTCCGAGTCGTCGAACCCGGTTCCGGTTATGGTCGGCAACGGCTGACCGATCGCAGCGTCGGCGGCGGGATCGGCGCTGACGCCCGAGCCCGACATCGGAAGCAGTATGTTGCCGTCGAGTTCGACGGGCGCCGTCTGGTCTCCGTCGAAGTCGACTCCCTCGCGTTGGGTGGCGACGAACGCAACGCCGGCGAGGCCGAGCACGAGGATGCCGACGATGGCCAGCGTGAACATCTTGTTCGAACCGGCATCGGGATTGACGACAGGGGATTTGGTTTGAGCCATTGGAATTCTCTCGTATCGAAAGCGGATGAGACGTTTGATCGTCCGGAGAGGGTTTGGTGCCCAACTCCAAAGGGTAGCCGCAGCGGAGCCGGGACAGGCTCCGCCACAGGTACCTACTGAGCGATCAGACGGTTCACGATCTGCTCGACGTGGCTGCGGTCGGTGCCACAGCAACCACCGACCACCCGCAGGTTCGGAAGCAGGTCACGCAGTTCGCGATAATCGTCGGCCAGTTCGGAGGCATCGCCAGGGTCGAGCTCGGTGGCGTTGTCGAGTTCCTCGTGGCTCATTCGCGAGGCATTGGCCCTGATCGCACCGATCCGCTCGAGCCACGGCTCCGCCGGATCGAGCGGTCGATTTGAAGTGCGACGGGTGCGCACAGTTGATCATGTAGAAGAGCGGGCCGTGGTCTGTGGCCTTGTCAACCTCGTTGATCACCGCCCCCAACGATTGACCGGACGGCAGGCGGCCATCGGTCTCGGTGGTGAAGGAGATCACCACCGGTTTGCCGGCCGATCGCGCCGCCTTGACGATCCCGATCGCCTCCGCGGCGTAGGTCATGGTCACCGCCGTGATCAGGTCGACACCGGCCCGAGCGAACGTCCGGGTCTGGAGCGCGTGGTAGTGGGCGGCCTCGACGTCGGACATGGCCTCCCCCACCACGTAGCCGTCGCCGCGGGGACCGATGACGCCGTTGACGGCGACCCGGCCGTTCAGCCCGTCACCGGCTTCGGCGATGAGCTCCCGGACGAACGTGACGGCATCGGCGTTGGCGTCGGCCAGACGCTGTTCCGAGTAGCCGAGGCGGGTGCCCCAGTCGCGGTTGGCTCTCCAGGTCGGTGTGTCGAGGACCATGCCGACCTGCTGGTCGGCGGCGATGGCCAGGTATGGCCGGAAGTAGCGGCGCAGGTGTTCCCGGCCCTCGTCGGCCCCGACGAGGGGGAACGCAGCGAAGTCGGGCAGATCGAGGCCATGGTGGAAGACGAGTGTGGTCTCGAGGCCGCCGTCGGCCATCCAGAGGTGTCCATCGGAGATCGGATCGGACGGAGGATTGATTTCGTTGCTGATCGTGGACATGACAGGCTCCTTTTCGGGCTGGTTCGGACGGTGCTTCGACCGCATGGATGAAATGGATGATTGGTGCTGTCAACCTCCTGGCGTGACATTGGGGGGAACATCGTGAGATCAGCGTCAAATCGGCCGGACCTGTCTGCTTCGGATCGCCGCTCGCCGGCGTTGTAGCATGGTCCGAGGGCGCCGTGGGAAAGAGGGCGCGAGGACTGTGGAACTTCTGGGACGCGATCGAGAGCTGGCGGAGGTGGCGGATCGGCTCCGGACCCGCCGGCTGGTCACGGTGGTCGGACCCGGCGGGATCGGGAAGTCCGCGCTGTGCCGGCAAATCGTCCGTCAGGTGGCGGACGGCGCCGACCGAGGCCCCGCCGGGTGGGCCATGATCGACCTGACGCTCGTCGAGCACGGCGATGCCGTGGCCGGAACCATCGCCTCCCAACTCGGGTATCCCGACTTCGCCGCCATGTTGCGGGTCGTCGGCGGCGAATCGACCCTTCTCGTGATCGACAACTGCGAGCACGTGCTCGACGCCGCGGCGGACGCGATCACCACGCTTGTCGACAATCCGTCGGGTCCGACGGTTCTGGCCACCAGCCGCTCGCCGCTCGACCTTCCCCAGGAGTCGTTGGTGGCCCTCGGCCCGTTGGGAACGGCCAGACCGGAGCTCCTCGACATCGATGCGCCCGCCCTCCGCTTGTTTCTGGAGCGGGGCCTCCGACGCCGGGGCTCGCCTGGACGTATCGGATCACCCAGCCGCGGCCTCGATCGTCGATCGCCTCGACGGCGTGCCGCTGGCCATCGAGATCGCTGCGGCCCGGCTCCGGGACCTCACGCCAACCGAGATTCTGGCCGACCTCGAATCCCAGCCCCACGCCCTGGCCCGTCCCCGCTTCCGCGGTCGGCCCCACCATCGAAGCGTGGCCGATCTGATCGACTGGTCGATCAAACTCCTCGATGCCGAGCTGGCCGATGTATTGGATCGACTGTCGGTGTTCGCCGGCCCGTTCACCGCGTCCATGGCCGCCGCCGTGACCGATCCCGACGGCGATCGGTCGTCGGTCGACCGCCGGCTCTCCGATCTGGCCAACGCCTCGCTGGTCGTCAGAGAGACCGTCACCGAGGGCGGTGGCGAAACCACCTGGTACCGGCTCCTTCACCCCGTCCGCGGCGTCGCGGCCGAGCGGTTGCGGGCCGGCGGCAAGCATCGAGACGTGGAGAGCCGCCACGTCGACCACATCGTCGAGCTGGCCGTCGGCACGATCGCCCGCAGCGCCGAGGGTTGGGATGCCGATCTTCTCACCGAGCTCATCGCCCTCTTCCACAACATCGACGCCGCCATCCGCTGGACCATCGACCACGACGACGATCCGGTCAGGGCCCACCTCCTGGTGGCCGTGCTCTGGGGCGTCGTCCACCAGGCCCATACCGAGGAAGTGGCGGCGATCGGTGAACTGGCGCTGGCGCGGTGGCCGGCGGGCTCGAGCGGCAACTGGGCCGATGCCGCAGCCACGGTGGCCACCTGCCGCAACCTTCTCGGCCGCCCCGATGATGCGGTCGACCTCGCCCGCCAGGCGCTGACCCTCCTCGAATCGAATGACGGCGGATCGACTGCGGGGGCCTCAACGGTCGGGCCGGTCGGCTCACCGTTCGCGCCGATCACCCTGCGGCGGGTCCTGGCCCAGTCCCACCGCTCACGGATGGAGGCGGAGCTGTCGTGCGAGCTGTTCGCCGAAGGGGCGGCGCTGGCCGACAAGAGCAATCTCGGGGGCATGGCCATGGAGCTTTGGGTCGACCACGGGGTCGTCAAGGCGGAGCTCGGTCAAGTCAGCGAGGGTATCGCCGCCATCGACACCGCGCTGGAGAGGGCCCGGGCGGCGGGCGCTCGGATCAATGCGGCCTGGGCCCTGGTGGCCCGCGGCAACGCGATCGCCCACGACCTGGGCTGGGATGGCCGGACCGTACGGCAATCGTCCCTTGGGCCGGAGGAGGCGGCCGAGTCGTTGGAGGAGGGGCTTCGCCTCTCCCGATCGATCTCTTACCCGGCCGGGATCGCCTGTGCGCTCCGGGCGCTGGCCACGGTACGGCTCGTCCAGGGTGACCGCCTCGCGGCGGCGACGGCGGTGGCCGACGCCCTCACCGAGTTGGGCCGTCGGGGCAGTCTGACGGAGCTTCGCATGATGCTCGACGGAGCGGCGCTCGTGCTGGAAGCGGAGTCCGGGTCCAGTTGGGCCGATTTGGCGACAACGGCCGCGGCGATGCCCATCACCAACGTGGCCACCCCGATCGAGGTGGCCGTCACCGAGCGGGCGGCCGGGCTCGGTCGGGTCCTGCCGGCACAGGATGCGTTTGTCCTGGCCCGCCGTGAGATCGACGCCGTGATCGAGCGGTATCGAGATCAGTCGACCGAATCCCTACCGGCGCCGACGATCGACGACACCGACTCCGAGGGTCACGGCCCGGTGGGTGCCCGGCTGGTGGCGGAAGGCGACGTCTGGCGGATCGACTTCGACGGGGTGTCCAGTCGGATGAAGGCGTCGAAGGGCGTGAACGACCTGGCCGTACTTCTGGCGTCACCCGGACGGGACGTCTCTGCTCTCGAGTTGATGGGATCGGTCGGTGTGTCCCAGTCCGGGCTTCCGGTATTGGACGACCAGGCCCGGCGGGCGTACGAGGACAGAATCCGGGAGTTGCAGGAGATGCTGGAGGAGGCGGAGTCCAACAACGACACGGCTCGAGCCGAACGAGCTCAGTCCGAGCTGGACGCTCTCGTCGATCAGCTCACCGAAGCGGTTGGGTTCGGCGGGCGGGCGCGTTCGACCGGTGATGACGCCGAACGGGCCCGTTCAGCGGTGACCCGCCGGATCCGGGCCACGATCAAGCGAATCGAAGGTCAGAACCCGGCGCTCGGGCGCCACCTGGCCGCGTCGGTGCAGACGGGCCTGCTGTGTCGCTACGAACCGGAGTCGGATCCGGGATGGGTGGTGACAACCGACTCGGCCGCGTCGACCTAAGCACCCTGCGGAACTTTGTGACGCTGGCGTCCCCCTCGGCACACACTTTGTGACGGTCACGTCCCCCGTTGGGGGTCGTCAGGTGCACAAAGTTCCCGGGGCGTGCCGGTGGCAACCGACTCGGCGGCGTCGACCTAGGCCTCGACCACTTCCCGGCCCGGTGCCGGATTGTCCGCCGAGACCGCAAGGTCACCTCGGGGCCAGGTTGCGATGGCGACCAGGGCGGCTATGGCGGCGAATCCGCAGCCGGCCATGGTGGGAATGGTCATGAAACCGAAGTGGTTGACGAACTTGGTCGAGCACGGGGCGGCGGCATCGCAGAGACCACCGATCTCCACGCCGGCCGCCTGCTCGTAGCGGTGGAAGATCGACACGCAGAGGCCGAGCAGGGCCAGGCCACCGGCGATCCGGGACAGGCCGGTCCGCTTGGTGACGACCGAACCGACGAGCAGCAGCGCGGCCGGGTACATGAAGGCCCGTTGGATCCAGCAGTTGAGGCAGGGGACGTAGCCGATGGCCTCCGACATGATGAGCGATCCGACCATCGCCGTGGAGGCGATCGCGGCGGCCAGTTCGACGGCGACCGGCCGGAGGGTGGCGATGACCCGCAATCGGTCACCGGTGACGGCCGAGACGACGACCGCGACCGAGATGCCGGCGGCCACGACGGCAAGAAGGGCGAAGAAGAACGTGATGGTGTTGGCTGTAGAAGGAGCCATGGCGGCCAAGTGTATCCCTGATCGGCGGTGCCATCGGACGCGGCCGTCGGCCGCGGCGGCCGGCTCTGCGCTAATCGTTGCCGGTTCGGCGGGCCGCCATATCGGAGATCGAGCGGGCGAACTCGAGGTCGAGATCGGTGATGCCACCGAGATCATGGGTGGTCAGCTCGATCTCGACCCGGTTGTAGACGTTGAACCACTCCGGGTGATGATTGAGCCGCTCGGCTTCGGCCGCCACCTCTGTCATGAAGTCGAAGGCCATCTCGAAGTCGTCGAAGCGGAACTCGGCCTTGATCTTGTCGCCACGACGGACCCAGTCGCCGATCACGTCGAGCGTGGCGTCCACTTCCGGTCCGGGGATTCGAGATGGCACAGCCACAGACTATCCCAAATCACCGGGTCCCTGGATCGGTTCCGACCAATCAGCCATGATGGATTGGATGGTGAGGTGGGTTGTTCGCTACGCACTGCTGGTCGCGGTGACCTTGGCAATGGCGCTGACGGCGTGCAGCGACACCGACGACGGATCAACCGCCGGGTCGTCAGTCGATGCCGACTCATCGGCCGGGAGCGAAACCGCCGATGGGTCAAACGGCGTCTTCGAGGCGGAGGAAGGGGACGATCCGGACCAACTCGAGGACGCCTCCACCACGTCGTCGACGGCCGACACCAACGGGTCGGCGTCGTCGGCCTCCGGGTCGACGACCCCCTCGACCGCATCGTCCGGCCCATCGGTCGTGCGGGTCGGCCCGGTCATGGTGGAACGCACCGAGCCTTGTCAACCGCTGACGGTGGCCCCCACCTTCACCCTGGTCATGGATTCGGACGGGGGCCCGGAGACCATCGGCCCCGGGCTGGCGTCCCAGATGGAGGTGGCCGAGGGAAGCCCCACGATCGTGGCCGAAGACACCACGTTCACCGTGGCCGGCGCCTGGAACCTCAACGTCCAGATGCTCGAACACCTGAGCGGCACCACCAGGGGCACCGTTCACAGTGCGTCGAGCCGGCTCGAGGAGGAGATCACGATCGACGGTGTTCCGGTGACCGTGAGTTGGAGTGTCGTCGAGAACGGCGACGAGGTCACATTCGGTGACGCCCGATTCGAGATCTCACCATCGTGCGTCCAGATCCTCACCGGCACGATGCTGACGTTCACCGACACCGCCGGAACCCAGACGATCGGATCGATCAATCCATCTGCATCGCAGCCGGTCGACCTGCCCCTCGACCAGGCCGTCACCATCCTCGACGGTGCGACCTTCGACGCCCCGTCGACCTCGGATTGGACGCTCGACATGACCGTCATCGACCACTGGAACGGTCGCAACTACCACTCCGATTCACACGACACTGCGGGACGGGTCTCGGCGCCGTTCCCCACGGTGGCGGCGGGCGACACGGCCTGGCAGATCAGCTACACGATCGACTCGGGCTGACGGGCCAGAACTTTTTCGAGATTTCTGCAATCGCCGGCGCCGGTCGGACTCCTACCCGTGACCAAACGTCACAGACAAGGAGTTTCGATCATGTACCACGCCAACCACGACACCACACCGACCACCTTCGATCGGATCAGCTACGCCATCAACGACTCCCGCCCCGTCCAGGGGCTGGCGGCCGTTGTCATCTTCGTCGCCATGGGAGCGATCGCCTGGTTGCTCATGCCTGTCGGACCGCAAGCGGGCCCGCAGCCGGCGATCACCGACCCCATAACCGGTGCATCCGAGGTGCTCGACCCGGCCGGCGATGGCGCCACCACCGGCGGTTCGCCGGCCGACGGCGGTGCTGTCCCGGGAGGAACCGCAGACACACCTACCGGTTCCGGTGGCGACGGATCCGAGGAACCGGACGACCCCGATCCGGCGAACGACCCCACGCCGAACGATCCCCAGCAGCCGGGTCCCGGCCCGGGCCGGCCCGCCAACCAGCCGCCGATCCTGAGCGACGTGACGGTCGAGGCGACCGGTATGACCGTTGTCGTCCAGTACCGTATCGACGATCTGGATGGCGACGAGATCGCCTCCTCGGTTTCGTTCGGCGACGGCCCGACGACCACCACCGACCTTCCCGACCTCCCCCAACAGGGTGCGCTCCGCGCCGATGCCGACGGTACCGGCGGCGATGTGCCCACCCCCGATCCGGGCCGCCCGCCACGGCTCGACCTGTTCGAGGTGATCGACGGTGTGCTCGTCCCGGTCGAGACCGACGGATCCGAGGACCACGGCCCCAAGCCGCTGGCCGACGGCTTCTACGAAGCCCGCTACACCTACGACCGGAATGAGGTCGGCACAACCCACACAGCGGGGATCGTGATCCTGGTCGAGGATGTTCACGGCGCCACCGCCCGCCAGGCCGTCGCCGTCGAACTGACGGCCATCGACCGCTACACCGTGTCAAACATCGACTTCCGCTTTCGTGATCGCGGCTGCTTCGTCGACCATCCAGCCCGTCGGTTGTTCGGCAACATCGATCTTCGAGGTGCCATCCACTCCACCAACGCCCTCGACGAGGAGTTGCGGGCCGACCGGCCGGGGGCCACGATCCTGACGGGTCGAGCCGCCGACGCCGACGCCGGAACCGGGCTGACCGTGAGCTTCCAGCCGGCCGTCGAGTGGCTGCAGCTCACCAATCACGTCGAACAGCACATGGAGTCGGCAACAGTTCAGGCCGACGTCGGGTCGGGTACCTGCGCCGGAGTCCTGACCTATCAGGTGACCGTGGAGCAGCTCTGAACCCGAAGGCGGCCGTTGAGCGCCGCCCATACTTGACAACAACCGGATCCAAGGAATGGGCGATCGAATCATTCGATCGCCCATTCCTCATTTTGGATTTTCACAGGGTTTCTGCAATCGACCCACTACGGGCGACTCCTACCGGCACACCCATCGACCGAGGAGGTCCCCGCAATGTTCACCCAACCGCTCACCCCAACCCCGATCCGCCGCTCCCGAACACGTCTGGCCGCGATGATCCTGGCCACGGCCCTGTTCGGCACCGCCTGCGGCCAGGGCCCGTCACCTGGCGTCGTGTCATCCGCCGCCGGTCCCACCGTCGTCGACGTCGGCGGCGCCGGCAGCGATGCTTCTCTCCCGGTCACCGAGGGCGCCGGCACCGTCCCCGACGACGCTGATCACGACGACACGCCTGCCATCGATTCGGCGGACGGCGATGTTGCCGCTGAGACACCTCCTGCGGACGACCCCGCGACCGACCCACCGGCCAACGGGACCCCGGCCGACGAGCCACCGTCACCGTCCCGGAACCTCGACCTGCTCGATGCCGCCATCGGCGGAGACTCCGACATCGAGCTGTCAGTCGTCGCCGAGCCGATCGCCCTCGTCTTGGAGGAAGGCGGCACCCATGTGGCCAACGTGTTGGCCCTCGTCGGCGATGTCGCTCCCGGTTCGACGTTGACCATCGACTTCGGCGACGGGGCCGTCGAGCAGATCGGTGCCGTCAACCCCGGGCAGGAGGTGCGAGTCCGCCACCCGTACGAGCCGACGCTCACCTTCGACCAGCAGACCGTGGTCGCAACGCTCATCGAACCGGACGGCACCGAGTTTCGCGACCGCCTGGTGTTCTCCACCAGGGCCGCCTTCACCCTCAGCTACTCCCCCATCACGGTCCGGGCCCTCAACGACTGCGACACGTTCGGCAAGGGCGACTTCCGACTGACCTGGGACAACGGCGACGGCGAGAAGCGCCGCGACTTCAAACTCGGCGCCGGTGATTTCCGGATCGTCGATGCGTTCGCCCATACATTCGGGATCGTCTTCTACGACGAACCGGTCCCGTTCACACTGAAACTGGAGGAACGGGATCCCACCGGGGCATGGCTGTTCGCCCCGTGGAAGTGGGACAAGCCATTCAAGGGCGTGGGCGTCCCTCCTGACGGGCCTGAGGGACCGGTCGGCCAGATCGGCGACCATGCGTACACGACAGTCTTGAGTTCGTCGGTCAAGCACGGTCTTCCCGGCGACGACGACTGCGCCACGGTCATGACGTTCGACGTCACGCTGGACATGCTCGATGACTGAGTTCGCCCTCTCTCCCTCTCGGCGATCCGATGCGGTCGGTGTCGTAGGATGGCGGTGATGGACGATGGCTCGCTGGCCGACCTCATGGTTCGGGATACCGATGCCGGACTCGCCGCGGTCTACCAACGCTACGCCGACCGCATCCACGATTACTGCCGATCGATGCTGCGGGACGACGCCGATGCCGCCGACGCCACCCAGGACACTTTTCTGGTGGCGTCGGCTCGCATCGGACAGCTCCGGGATCGGGACAAGCTGCGACCCTGGCTCTACGCCATCGCCCGCAACCGATGCCATCGAACCCTTCGGGACCGCAAGCGGCAGCTCCCGACCGACGACCTCGACCAGGCCATGAGCGCCGCCGATCCGGTCGACGCCCGACGGCTCGAATCCACAGAGGCCCAGGCGCTGGTGTGGGAGGCCGCCGCCGGACTCGAGGATCCCGATCGAGACGTGCTCGACCTGCATCTCCGCCACGGGCTCACCGGCGCCGATCTCGCGGCGGCGATGGGCACCACGGCGCCCCAGGCGAACCAGGCGCTCCACCGGATGCGGGAACGGCTCAACCGATCCGTCGGGGCCACCCTGGCCATCCGCTACGGGCGTTCGGACTGCGATGAGCTTCGAACCATTGTCGGCCAGGATCCGCTCACACCGCTGCTCCGGAAACGGGTGGCCCGCCACATCGAACGCTGCGGGACCTGCGAGCGCCATCGCCACGCTGGCACCACGATCTTCGCCTCGATCCCGATCGTCGGGGTGCCGAAACATGTCTGGGCCGGACTGGAGACTTCGCAACACGATCCCACTGCTGCCGAACAGACCGCCACCGACATGCAGTGGACCGAGACCGGATTTCCCGTCTCGGCCGGGACGCGACCAGCCCCGCCGGTGCGGCGGAGGCCGGCACGCCGGCGGCCCCGGATCAGACCACCGGTGATCGGCGCGGCGGCAGCCGTGCTGGTGTTGATGGCCCTCGGCGCCATCCTCCTCAGCCGGACGCCTACCGATCCGGACACCGAGGCGGTGGCATCACCTCAGGTCACGCCGAGCACCGAGGTCGAGATCCAGCCGGACGACAACCCCGACACGAGCGATACCACCGTGCCGACGAACACCACACCGTCAACCGCCGCTCCCCCACCGACCGCCACCGAGGCGCCGCCGGACCCGCCACCGTCGACCAGCGGCTCGACGACGACCTTCGGCGCGACCATCCCCACCGTCACCTTCATCGCCGACGGTCAGGCTCCGACGATGGCGCTGGCCGTCGACTGCACCGACGGGGTGCTCATCACCGCCACCCTCAGCGACAACATCGACCCCGAGCCGAACGGCGACCTCACCGTGAGCTGGCCACCGTCACGAACCCGGTCGATCCCGCAGCCCGCATCGGGGTCGGTCCATCAGATCCTTCTCAGCGGCGACGATCTGGCCGGCTTCAACGGCTTGGTCGACTTCGGCGTCTCCGGCCGGATCACCGACCAGGCCGGCAACATCTCCGATGTGTTCGACACCGTCAGCTGCCTGTTCTTCGATGACGGCTGACGTTTCAGCGTGGGGCGACCGTGCCGGTTTCGGTCGCTCGGATGGCCCGGTCGGCGTGGAATCGAATCCACTCGACGTCATGCTCACTATTGCCGTCGAGATAGCGCATGTCCTCGACATCGCTCATGATCTGACGCACCCGGTCGGCGATTTCGGTGCGACGGGATGCAGGTGCCCCCGTCACCGCTGCGTTCTCGAGCATGCGGAACAGCTCCACCAGAACCCGCGGCCGATTGCGGGCGTTCCGGCGTAGATTACCGACCACGATGTCGAGGAACACGCCGAAGGTCGGAACCGGTACGAACAGACGCAGACGATCCCGATCGCCGTGACAGTGGTCGCTGATGTCGACCGTGGCCAGCTCTGTCAGAAGGACGGACAGATGCTGCACCGCCTGCACTGCCGTGTACGGATCGTTGAGCGATGGAGCGACCGCGCGGACGGCGATGTCGACCAGCTGACGCAGACCGAAACCGACGTCGTCCTCGACGCGGCGTTCGTCGCCTCTGGCCACGGCTCGGTTCACAGGAACATGGATCGTCTCCACATCGACTGCCGACAGTGTCCGGTCGGCCCACACCCAACCCAGCGGCGCCCCGGCCACCACGTGCTGGCCGACCTGATGTCGCAATTGGATCCCGACGTCGAACCTGCGGGTCACCGCGAGGAGGGCCTCGATGTCGTGCTCCTGGATGTAGCCGGACCGATCCGACGTGATGATCGCGGCATCGGCCGGAGGAGTCGGGCGCGGGCCGGGCGAATCGTCGACGTCGGTCACACGACCCGGGAAGTGTCGGCGGATCGAGCGCTGGGTGACGGTCCGCACACCAACCATCACGGTGTCGATCCTGATCGAGTTGGTGATGTGCTGGATGTAGTAGACGAGCATCCCTACGCTCCCGAGGGCGAGCAACAGCGAACCGGTGACGGCGAGACGGGGCACGAACGGGCTGCCGTCGTCGGCGGTCTGACCGACCGTGAACAGCCCGCCCAGGCTGTAGGCGAAGGTGGCGACGAACACCCCGAGAACGAGACGGGTGCCGGTGTCCTGGAGGAACGTCCGCAGCAGCCGCAGTGAGAACTGGGTGGAGGCGATCTGCAGCGCCACGACGGTCAGGACGAACACCAGACCGGTGACGGTGATCATGGTGCCGGCCACCACGACCAGCAACTCTCGAGCGGCCCCGGCCGATCCCTGGAAGATGAGCGAGTCCCAGATGCCGCCGGTCAGCTCGACCTGGGACAGGAGGTAGCCGGCGGCCAGGGCGAGGACGACGAACACCGACGGGAGGAACCACAGCGATCGGAAGGCCTCCCGCCACGGGTGCTTCGCGTCGTCACGCATCGTCCGGCTCGCCCTTCCAGTCGAACAGCGCCCGGTGGGCAGCCACGATCTCCTCGAGGTCGATGTCGAGTGCCGCATCCCGGACGGTCAGCTCGAACCGGTGGACGTTCGGCACGTCCGTCGGTTTGAGGCCACCGAACAGCCAGATGCCGTGGTCACGGGCGACCCGGTCACGAGCAGCCAGAAGCGACTCACAATGTCCGCGGAGGAACACGTGGAACATGTTGACCTGCGGCGGATCCGGGTTGATCACGAGGTGATCCAGCTCGGCCATGGCGGCTGCCAGCTCCCGAGCACGGTCACGGAAGGTGGGCATCATGGCCATCTGATCGTCGAGGCGCATGGCGGCCGACGCCCAGTTGGCCATCGACGTGTACAGGTTGCCGCCGTGGCGCCGTTTCCACCTGCCGGCCTCGTCGATGAAGTCGGTCGACCCGATCAGCATCGATCCGGGCAGGGCGCCGATGCCCTTGTAGAACGACACGTACACCGAGTCGAACAGCTCGCACACATCCACCAACGGTCGCCCGTATCCCGCCGCCGCTTCCCAGACCCGGGCGCCGTCGAGGTGAACGGCCATTCCGCGATCCCGAGCCGATGCTGTCAGCTCGATGAGGTCTTCCCAGGGCGGCAGCTGACCGCCGTTCTCCCTCGTCGGCAGCTCCACGATCAGCGCGGCCAACTGCTCCGGAACCGCTGCGAGATCGGCGGCCGACATGGGCCGTTGCTCCTCGCCGACGAAAACCGCGCTCAGACCGTGCAGCCGGTTGTACCCCCGCTCCTCGTGGAGCTCCAGGTGGCACGTCGGATGCATGCCGATGACGTTCGACGCACGCCGGTCGGCATGGATCCGGGCGGAGATCTGCTGGGCCATGGTTCCCGATGGCATGAACAGGGCCGCCTCGTGACCGAGCATGCCGGCCACCCGCGCCTCGAACTCCTGCAGCCGGTCACCCTCGCCGTAGGAATCGGCTTCGACGTCGTTCTCCCGACACCAGACCGCCACCCGTTCGAGCTCAGCGGCATCCGGCTCCCGCACGCCGCCGCTGACCGGTCGGGATGACCGGCGCAGCCCGGCCCGGCGTTGCTCCAGTTCGGAATCCGCCTCAGGCATGGCAACGGGGTATGGTCACGGCATGTCGAGACTTGCAGACATCACCTTTCATTCGATCACCATGCCATCGATCACCGGCGAGGAGGTCCCATTCGAGCAATTTCGGGGCCGCCGGTGCCTGATTGTCAACGTCGCCAGCCGTTGAGGCCTCACCCCCCAGTACGCAGGTCTGCGTACCCTTCACAATGACGACGGCAACGATGTGACCGTCCTGGCCTTTCCCTGCAACCAGTTCGGAAACCAGGAGCCGGGCACCAACGCCGAGATCCTCGAGTTCGCCACGTCGAACTATGACGTCAACTTTCCGATGTTCGCGAAGATCGACGTCAACGGTGACCAAGCGGCGCCGCTGTACAAGATGCTGAAGGCGGCCCAACCGGGCGAAGGCGACACGCCTGACATCACCTGGAACTTCGAGAAGTTCCTGATCGACGAAAACGGCACGGTCACCCACCGCTGGCCCCCCATGGTCGCCCCCGAAGAAATCGCCGAACAGCTCTAACCAAGACACCTCGCACAGATCTGGCAGATCTTTCGCGCGCCGTCTGCGCAAAAAATCTGCCAGATCGGCTGGTGGTTACCAGCGCGCGACTGAGGTCCGACGGGCGAAGCTGTCGACCAGTTGCCGACGGCCCCCGCCGGGCGGAGACGGACGAACGCGCTCAGCAAAACAAAAGCGAGGCCCCGGCGCCGATTTCCGGTCCGTGTTGGACCGGAAATCGTTGTGCCGAGGCCTCGTAAACAAACTGAGAGCGGCTAACCGATCTCCCCCGGCGCAGGCACCGTCGGAAGCTGAGTGACAGCTGCTGCCTGCTCAGCACCGATGGAGGCCAACCATGCGGCCGGATCCTGCTCCTCGCCTTCGGACGAGTAGAACGACATCGGCTTGTAGTCCGGTGCGTCGACCGACATCTCCCGATGGCGGGGAAGGCCGGTACCGGCCGGGATCAGCTTGCCGATGATGATGTTCTCCTTGAGACCGATCATCGAGTCGGACTTGCCCTCGATGGCGGCCTCGGTGAGCACCCGGGTCGTCTCCTGGAACGAGGCGGCCGACAGCCACGAGTCGGTGGCCAGCGACGCCTTGGTGATACCCATGATCTCAGGACGACCCTCGGCGGGACGCTTGCCGTCGGTGACGAGCCGCTTGTTGGCGTCGGCGAACTGCCACTGATCGCAGCGTTCGCCGGGCAGGAAGTCGGAATCACCGGGCTCGGAGATGGCAACCCGGCGGGTCATCTGCCGGACGATCAGCTCGATGTGCTTGTCGTGGATCGACACACCCTGATCCCGGTAGACCTTCTGGACCTCCTCGACCAGGTACTGCTGGGTCTCCCGGATACCCCGGATCTCCAACAGCTCCTTCGGGTCGCGAGGACCGTCGACGATGGCGTCGCCGGCGCTGATCTCCTGACCGTCGACCACCTCGAGACGAGCAGCGAGGGGCACGACGTAGTCGTCCTCGGTGTCATCGTCGCCGATGATGGTGATGACCTTGCCCTTACCCTCGTCTTCCGCGATCTGCACGGTGCCGGAGATTCGAGCCAGGGTGGCCTTGCCCTTCGGGCTCCGAGCCTCGAACAGCTCGACCACACGGGGCAGACCGCCGGCGATGTCGGCGCCGCCGGCCACACCACCGGTGTGGAAGGTGCGCATGGTCAGCTGGGTGCCGGGCTCGCCGATCGACTGGGCGGCGATCACGCCGACCGCCTCACCGACCTCGATCACCTCACCGGTGGCCAGCGACATGCCGTAGCTGGCGGCGGTGATGCCGACCGGGGAATCGTCGGTGAGCGGTGACAGCACACGAACCCGGGTGACCGCTGGATCGTCTCGCAGCGTCTCCATCTCCGGTTCCATGACCATCGTGCCCCGCTCCATCACGGAGCCGTCGGCCAGCTCGACATCGTCGGCCAGCACCCGGCTGTAGAGACGGGTCTCGAGGTACGTGCGGATCAGACGGGCGTCGGGATCCGACGCATCGGAGGCCTCGCCGGTGTCCTTGTGGTAGTAGCCGTCGGGCTTGACGTCCTCCAACCACAGACCACGCACCGGGCGGCCAGGCTCGAACGGGTCACGATCGTTGATGATGACCTCCTGCGCCACGTCGACCAGACGACGGGTCAGATAACCCGAGTCGGCGGTACGCAGCGCGGTGTCGACCAGACCCTTGCGGGCACCGGGGGTGGCGATGAAGTACTCCAACATCGACAGGCCCTCACGGAAGTTCGACTTGATCGGGCGGGGAATCATGTCACCACGAGGGTTGGCCACCAGGCCGCGCATACCGGCGATCTGACGAACCTGCATCATGTTTCCACGGGCGCCCGAGCCGACCATCATGTCGATCGGGTTGAACTGCTTGGCCCGGAGGCTGACCTCCATGGCCTCCCGCACCTCGTCGGTGGCCGAGGTCCAGATCTCCACTTCCTTCTGGCGCCGCTCACCGTCGGTGATGATGCCCTTGCGGAACTGGCCCTCGATCTTCTCCGCCTCGGTCTCATGACGATCCAGGATCTCCTTCTTCTCGGGAGGAGTGGTGACGTCGTCGATCGACACGGTCAGACCCGGATTTGGCGGCGTAGTGGAAGGCCATCGTCCTTGACCCGGTCGAGGCTGGCCGACACCTCGGCCTTCGGGTAGCCGGAGGCCAGACGGTCGACGATCTCGCCGATGTCTCGCTTCTTGACCACCTTGTTGATATACGGGAAGCCCTCGGGCAGCGCCTCGTTGAAGAACACCCGACCGGCGGTCGTGAGTTCGTACTCGGCGGCTGAGCCGTTGGCCGGTGTGGTCAACAGGTCGGGGTGACGGAACGTGATCGGTCCGTGCAGGTGGATCTCGCCGGCCTCGTAGGCCCGCTCGACGTCGGCGACGTGACGGAACACGCCGCCGCCCTTCTGATCCTCGACCGACTCGGTGAGGTAGAAGCAGCCGATGACCATGTCCTGGGTCGGGGTGACCAGCGGACGGCCATGGGCCGGTGACAGCACGTTGTTGGCGCTCAGCATCAGCACCCGGGCTTCGGCCTGAGCCTCGGCCGACAGGGGCAGGTGCACGGCCATCTGGTCGCCGTCGAAGTCGGCGTTGAACGCGGTGCAGACCAGCGGGTGGATCTGGATGGCCTTGCCCTCCACCAGAACCGGCTCGAAGGCCTGGATTCCCAGACGGTGCAGCGTGGGAGCACGGTTCAGCATCACCGGGTGCTCCTGGATCACATCCTCGAGCACCTCCCACACCTGGGGGCGGCGCCGCTCGACCATACGCTTGGCCGACTTGATGTTCTGGGCCAGGCCCTGATCCACCAGGCGCTTCATCACGAACGGCTTGAACAGCTCGAGCGCCATGATCTTGGGCAGACCGCACTGGTGGAACTTGAGGGTGGGGCCGACCACGATGACCGAACGGCCGGAGTAGTCGACGCGCTTGCCCAGCAGGTTCTGCCGGAACCGGCCCTGCTTGCCCTTCAGCATGTCGGACAGCGACTTGAGCGGACGCGAGCCCGGCCCGGTGACGGGACGGCCGCGACGGCCGTTGTCGAACAGGGCGTCGACCGCCTCCTGCAGCATGCGCTTCTCGTTGTTGACGATGATCTCGGGAGCCCCGAGGTCGAGTAGCCGCTTGAGGCGGTTGTTGCGGTTGATGACCCGGCGGTACAGGTCGTTCAGGTCGGAGGTGGCGAACCGGCCGCCGTCGAGCTGGACCATCGGCCGCAGCTCCGGCGGGATCACCGGCACGACGTCGAGGATCATGGCCCGCGGGTCGTTCTGGCGGTTGCCGTTCTCGTCGCGCTTGTTGAAGGCGGCGACGATCTTCAGCCGTTTGATGGCCTTCTGCTTGCGCTGGGCCGACAGCGGCTTCATGTCTCCCGGGGCGTCGATGGCGAGGCGGAGTTTCTCCTCCTCTTCGTCGAAATCGATGCGCTCGATGAGCTGGGCGATGGCATCGGCGCCCATGCCGCCCTCGAAGTAGTCGCCGAAGCGGTCGGCCATCTCCCGCCACAACAGCTCGTCTTCGAGAATCTTGCGGGCGAACAGGTCCTTGAACTCCTCGAAGGCCCGTTCGAGTACGTCGATCTCCATCTCGTACTGCTCGCGGGTCATCGCCAGCTCTTTGTCGAACGAACGCTGACGGGCCTTGATCTCGGTGTCCTTGGCCCCGTCGGCCTCCATCTGCCTTCAGTTCGGATCCTCGAGGTCCTCGTGCTGCTCGGCGAGGCGGAGCTCCATCTCCTTGTTGATGGCCTCCTTCTCCTCCAGCAGCTCGGCCTCGAGGTTGGGCAGGTCGGCGTCGCGCTTCTCCTCGTCGACCCAGGTGACCAGGTTGGCGGCGAAGTAGATGACCTTCTCCAGCTGCTTGGCCTTCAGCTCCTCGCGGGGCTCGGTGCCCATGAGCAGGTAGGCCAACCACGAGCGGGTGCCCCGCAGGTACCAGATGTGCACGCACGGAGCGGCCAGCTCGATGTGGCCCATGCGCTCACGCCGGACCTTCGAGCGGGTGACCTCGACGCCGCAGCGTTCACAGATGATGCCCTTGAACCGGACGCGCTTGTACTTGCCGCACGCGCACTCCCAGTCTTTCTGCGGTCCGAAGATCTTCTCGCAGAACAGGCCGTCCTTCTCGGGCTTCAGGGTTCGGTAATTGATGGTTTCGGGCTTCTTGACCTCGCCGTTCGACCACATCCGGATGGAACCGGCGGTGGCGAGCGAGATCTTGAGCTGGTCGAAATCGTTGACGTCTAGCATGTGTGGCTCCTCAGCTCTACTTACTTACGGGCACCCGCAGCGCGGGCAGCGTCGTCTTCATCGGATCCTCTCTCGGGGCGACTCAAGTCGATCCCGAGTTCCTCGGCGGTGCGGAACAGTTCGTCGTCCAGCTCCCGCATCTCGATTTCCTTGCCGTCCTCGGCCAGCACCTCGACGTTGAGGCACAGGGCCTGCATCTCCTTGATGAGCACCTTGAAGCTCTCCGGGATGCCGGGTTCGGGGATGTTCTCGCCCTTGACGATGGCCTCGTAGACCTTGACCCGGCCCAACACGTCGTCGGACTTGATGGTCAGGAGTTCCTGGAGGCAGTAGGCGGCGCCGTAGGCCTCGAGCGCCCACACCTCCATCTCACCGAAGCGCTGACCACCGAACTGGGCCTTACCACCGAGCGGCTGCTGGGTGATCATGGAGTACGGGCCGGTGGACCGGGCGTGGATCTTGTCGTCGACCAGGTGCGACAACTTCAGGATGTACATGATCCCGACCATGATCGGGTTGTCGAACGGTTGCCGACCGGTGCGGCCGTCGTAGAGCACGGCCTTGCCGTCGGGCTGGATCAGCCGTTCACCGTCGACCGACTCGGGGTTCAGGTTCTCGAAGATCGACTGGATCGTCGGCTTGTCGCCGGCCAGCTCGATGCTCGTCCCACTTCGCACCGTCGAACACCGGGGTCGAGACCAGGGTGGCCGGGGTGGTGAACGGGCGGGTCTTGTTCTCGGTGCCCTGGACCGGGGCCTCGCCGACCTGCTCGCCGTCGATCGTCCCAACCCCAGCGGGCGGCGTAACCGAGATGCGATTCGAGCACCTGGCCCACGTTCATGCGGGAGGGAACGCCGAGCGGGTTCAAGATGATGTCGACCGGCGTGCCGTCGGCCAGATAGGGCATGTCCTCGACCGGGCAGGATCTTCGAGATCACACCCTTGTTGCCGTGGCGTCCGGCCAGCTTGTCGCCGACCGAGATCTTCCGCTTCTGGGCCACGTAGACCCGGACCAGCTGGTTGACGCCGGGGGGCAGCTCGTGGCTGTCGTCGCGGTTGAACACCTTGACGTCGATGACCTTGCCGACCTCGCCGTGCGGCACCTTGAGGGACGTGTCGCGGACCTCTCGAGCCTTCTCACCGAAGATGGCCCGCAGGAGCCGCTCCTCGGGGGTCAGCTCGGTCTCGCCCTTCGGGGTGACCTTGCCGACAAGCACGTCGCCGGGGCCGACATCGGCGCCGACCCGCACGATGCCCCGCTCATCCAGATCGGCCAGGATGTCCTCGGCCAGGTTCGGGATGTCGCGGGTGATCTCCTCCGGACCCAACTTGGTGTCGCGGGCGTCGATCTCGTGCTCCTTGATGTGGATCGACGTGAGCACGTCGTCCTTCTGAAGGCGCTCGGACAGGATGATGGCGTCCTCGAAGTTGTAGCCCTCCCACGGCATGAACGCCACGACCAGGTTCTTGCCCAGTGCGAGTTCGCCGTTGTCGGTGGAGGGGCCGTCGGCGAGGAGGTCGCCGGCTTTGAACTTGTCGCCGGCCGAGACACGGGGCTTCTGGTTGATGCAGGTGTCCTGGTTCGACCGGGCGAACTTGAGCAGCCGGTAGATCTTCTTGCTCGACTTCTTGTAGTCGACGGTGATCGACTTGCCGTCGGCTTCGAGAACGGTGCCGTCCTCTTCGGCCACCAGGGTGTCGGCGGCATCGGAGGCGGCCCGGCGCTCGATGCCGGTGCCGATGTAGGGGGCCTCGGCGGTGAGCAGGGGCACGGCCTGACGCTGCATGTTGGCGCCCATCAGGGCCCGGTTGGCGTCGTCGTGCTCCAGGAACGGGATCAGGCCGGTGCCGATCGAAACGATCTGCTTCGGCGAGACGTCCATCATCTGGACCTCGTCGGCCGGGACCTGCGAGATCTCGGTGGTGGCGCCGAAGAAGACGTCGCGCTCCAGCTGGAGTTTCAGGTCACGCAGCGACGCAGCCTGCGGCGAACGACGGGCCAGCACCCGATCCTCTTTGAACGTGCCATCGGGGTTGAGCTTGGCGTTGGCCTGCGCGACGACGTACTCCTCCTCCTCATCGGCGGTGAGGTACTGGATGTCATCGGTGACCTTGCCGTTGACGACCTTGCGATACGGCGTCTCCAGGAACCCGAACTCGTTGACCCGGGCGTAGCTCGACAGGTAGCCGATCAACCCGATGTTGGGACCCTCCGGGGTCTCGATCGGGCACATGCGGCCGTAGTGGGAGAAGTGGACGTCACGAACCTCGAACCCGGCTCGTTCACGGCTCAGGCCGCCCGGACCGAGCGCCGAGAGACGGCGACGGTGGGTCAGACCCGACAGCGGGTTGACCTGGTCCATGAACTGCGACAGCTGGGACGTTCCGAAGAACTCCTTGATGGCGGCCACGACCGGGCGGATGTTGATCAGGGTCTGCGGCGTGATGGCCTCGACGTCCTGGGTGGTCATACGCTCGCGGACGACCCGCTCCATGCGGGACAGGCCGATGCGGACCTGGTTCTGGATCAGCTCACCGACCGAACGGACCCGGCGGTTGGCGAAGTGGTCCTGATCGTCGAGTCGGTAGCCAGGCTCGGCGATCATGAGATGCAGGAGGTAGGTGGCCGAGGCCAGAACCTCGCAGCGGGACAGGACGGGCTGGTCGACCTCGGGCTTGTCGAGGTCGAGCATCGGGAACAGCTTCTCCAGCTTGTCGATCTCGGGACCGAGCTTGCGGTTCAGCTTGTAGCGGCCGACCCGGCTGAGGTCGTAGCGCCGGTTCTCGAAGAACGCGTTGCGAAGATAGGTGCGGGCGGCCTCCAGGGTGGGCGGTTCGCCCGGGCGGGCCCGCTTGTAGATCTCGATGAGCGCCTCGTCCTGAGTCGGGGCGATCTCGCGATCCTTCTCCCACTGACCCTCGAGGAACTCGAAGTGGCGCACGAAGGCCTCGAGGAAGCCGGGGGCGTTCTCCTCGTCGTAGCCGAGGGCCCGCAGCATGGTGAACAGCGACAGGCGACGCTTGCGGGCGACCCGGACGCCGGCGGTGGGATCCTTGCCCGGCTTCTGCTCGACGTCGAACTCGATCCACTCGCCCCGGTAGGGGTGGATGGTGCCGGTGACCATCTGGTGCTTGGCCAGGTTACGGAGACGGAACCGCTCACCGGGCTGGAAGATGACGCCGGGCGACCGGACGAGCTGCGACACGACGACACGCTCGGTGCCGTTGATCACGAACGTGCCCTTCTCGGTCATCATCGGGAAGTCGCCGAGGAAGACCGTCTGCTCCTTGATCTCACCGGTCTGCGCGTTGATGAAGCGGGCCCGCACGAAGATCGGAGCCGCATACGTCATGTCTTTCTCTTTGCACTCCTCGACCGTGAACTTCGGGTACGGCTCGAGGTCCTCGTCGTGAGGATCGAACTCCAGCTCGAGCTGGA
>CBDCGP010000020.1:0-40878 GCA_965216655.1 Acidimicrobiales bacterium | reverse complement strand
GACGCCCTGTTCGCCGCCTTTCACACCGTGCCTCCACCCGTGACCGAGACTTGGCCCACCCCATGCCCTGCTGGTGCGGTGGATCATCGGGGTGCTGCCCGCGCCAAGCTCCAAACCGGACTGGGAGCCGATCAGCGATGAGGCGTCCAGCCGAATCGTCAACGAGTTCCTGGCCAGCGACGAACGCCGCCGCCTCCAGGCCTCCGACGACGACGTCGCGTCGATGGTTTCGTCGCTCCTCTGGTACAAGGACGGCTATACCAACGGCGACCTGTACCGCTGGGGTCCTACTCAGGTCGAGATTCTGCTGCGCGACTGGGCGCTGCGCAAACTCGTGGTTCCCGAGGAGGACCTGCGTCGCATCCCGAACATCCTCCGGGCCCTGATCCCGTGGGCCCACCGCCGGCTCGACGACCTGGCCGAGCATCACACCTCCGAGGTCCTGTCGGCGGTCGACCACTTCGAACCCGCCTTCCTGGCCGGCCTCATGCCCGACCGCCGCCAGGGCATCGATGCACTTCTCCACGCCGCCGCCCCATACTTCGGCTTGGATGTCGACGGGCTTGAAGGTCTCGGAGGCATGACCGATGCGGATTACGAGCTGTGGGAAGCCGCTCGGCGGGCGGCTGCCGTCGGCGGCCATGATGCGTTGGACGCACTGACCGCCGAGCCACCTCCCGAGTTCCGAGGAACTCGATCTCACGATCGTCGACGATCCGTACCGGTCACTGGTCGATCACGTTGCCACCTACGCGGCGACAGTGGCCGCCGATCTGTACGGACCCGAGTACGGCACCGCCGCCGCCCGAATAGCAGTTGCCATAGGCACAGCCGACGGCGCCGTTCTCGCCCGGGGCAAACCGGCATCGGCTGTGGCCAGCATCGTGTGGATGGCGGCCGCGGCCAACCGGAATCCGTACCGAATCATTCAGAAGGACATCAAGGAGGCGTGCGGATCGAAGGTCGGCCCCAAGGAGCGGGCCCGCACCTTCACGAGTCTGCTCGGTGGCGAGTTCGAGGAGTTTCGACCCCTGATTCTCGGCACGCCCCGAGTTCCTCGTCGGAAGCCGTCGACAGGAGCTGATCGACGAGCACCGTTCCGCCGACCATCCGGACGTCAAACCCGTAGAACTAGATCGAATGTCATTCGCGGGCAAGGACGGTCACTTCTGGGCGTTGTCACCCGCGAATGCCTGCCCGGAGAAGGGCCGTTCCAGCCCGGCGCCGACGAGATGAGAATCGAATCCTGTACCTCGGTGGGCTGACTGGACGCGAAGGCGAGCCCGACCGATCCGTCTCAGCCGTGGCGGCGCACGGCTGAGACGGGAGCCGGGGCGACCTCAGCCTCGGTCACGCCGTGTGGACAGCGAAGAGAACGTCGGCGCATTCGCCCTCGGCCGACGGCTGTGACGGCGGGTTGAGGAAGACCTCGCATCCGCCGGCGAACGAGCCGGTCTGCTCATCGACGATGGCGGCCACCGCCGGTCCGTGACTCCGGGCCACGAGGTGCACTTCGGCACCGGCGGCGTCTTTGAGCGTGGCGCCGTCACCGAAGATGATCTCACGGGTTCCGGACGGCTCATTCTCGGACAGGCCGGCCGTGAAGTTGACCCGCCCCGACGTCGACGACACCTTGCCCGTGGCGTAGGCGGCGACGATGTCGGCTGCTTCGATCCCCGCATCGTTCAGGCCGGCGGCCGGGTCACCGTCGACGAAGATGTCGTCGGCGTCGCACGGATCGCTGCACCCGGCCGGGTTGTTGAAGACCACCCACCAGAGGGTGAGCGCCTCTTTCGGTGCGACGCCGTTGGTCCGCATCGTCGCGTCGACTCGGTCGTCGTGACGCTTCAAGGTGGAAGCGCCCACCTCGCGGTCAGGTTCGGCAAACGCGTACACACCGCGGCCGATGACTTGGCCGGGCCGTTGCCGTTGGCGCCCGCCACGCCGACGGCGGCGACCGCAAGAATCGACGCGGCGACCAGGGTCAGCCCGACCGGTACTTTGTAGATATAGCGTTTCATGTTCATTGGATTTCCTCTGATCAAGTCGAGGTTGTTCTCGACAGAAGTCACCATGAGCCCTTCCGCCGGCCGAATCTTGTAGCCAGCCTGATGATCAGCTGAAGAACTTCCTGACGGCGAGTAGGATCGCGTCGATGGACGTGCCCGCAGCGATCGAGCAGGTCGTCGCCGAGCTGGAACCGGGTGGCCGCGTCGCGGGCGTGCGCCGTCTCACCGGGGGTGTCTCGGCCAACGTTTTTGCCGCCGACATCAACACCTCCGACGGCGCAATTCGCCGGATCGTTTGCCGTCAACACCCTGGCGTCGACTTCAAGGACCACAGCGCTCACGTCACGGCCAAGGAGTACCACCTGCTCAGCGCGCTGCACGAGGTGGGCTTGGCCGTTCCGCAGCCGCTCCTCTACATCGAGCCTCCCAGCACGGCCCCGTACCTCGTGATGGAGTGGATCGACGGGTCGACCGAACCGCCGAGCGATGACATGGCGGGGGCCATGGACGAGATGGCCCGGTTCCTGGTTGAGCTCCACTCCCTCGATCCATCCGGGTTGCCGCTCCCCGAACTGGACGCGATCGAAGACCCGTTCGCCGCCATCGTTCCCTATCTGCCGCAAACCGACACCGGGCGAGCCGTCGCAACCTGGCTGGCGGCCGACAGCAGCGAACTGCGGCCCAACCGCCCGGCCGTGCTGCACGGCGACTACTGGCCCGGCAACGTCATGTGGCTCGAGGGGCGACTACAGGCCGTGATCGACTGGGAGGACGCAGCCTTCGGCGATCCACTGGCCGACTTGGCCGCCGCCCGACTGGAGCTGCGGTGCCAATACGGCACCGATGACATGTCGAGGTTCACCACCCGCTATCTCGATCTGTTCCGGGAGCACGTCGGTACGTTGTCGCTCGACACGCTGACGATCTGGGAGCTCTACGCGTCGGCAGCTGCGCTGGCGACCATGGGCGCATGGGGCCTCGAGCCGAGCGTGGAGGCCCATCGAAGACACCAGACGCAGGAATTCTTCGACGAGGCGGCCCGGCAGCTCGATTGACTGCCGTTGCGACGCCATACGTCACGCACCGGGTGTCATTCGCGGGTGATAACAGTCAATATCGGTCGTTATCACCCGAGAACGACCGAGTATCTCGGGCAACGTTGCCCACCGAGGTTCAGATCGTTCTCCGACGGATCGATACAGCTGCTGTGAAGCAGCATCGCAACGACGACGGCTACGTAGCCGCCATGACGTCCCTGTTGATGGTGCCGTTGATGGTCTTCGCCGCGTTCGCCGTCGATATCGGGGCATGGTACGTGCGGGGCCAACAGGCCCAAGTTGCAGCGGATGCGGCCTCACTGGCCGGGGTTGCGCTCCTGCCCGACTTCAACGAAGCCAAGCAGGTCGCGCTGGATACCGCCGCTCGCAATGGCTATCTGGATCAACCGGGATGCGACGGCACCGCCGCCGCGTGCACGCCGACGTCGTTTCCACAGGTCGTCGTCGAGCAGTTGGCCTCCACCGTGCTCGAGGTGACGATCTTCACCGAAGCCGAGGTGTATCTCGGCCAAGTCGTTCTCGACGACGAGATCGACGTCACCAGGTTTGCCGTCGCCGAGTCGCTTCCGCCGGTGCCCATGGGAAATCCGTCGTCGACGCTCGGGGGAGGCAGCGATGAAGTGGCCGACATCGTCTCCAACTTCTGGCTGCGGGCCATGCCCGAATGCGAGCCTCGATCCACCGGTGACCTGATCGGCTCCGGGGGCAACTGCAGCGGCAACGCCAACCCCAACCATCGACCCGAGGGCCACACGTTCGTTGTCGATGTCCCCGTCGCCGGCAGCTATGACATCCAGGCCCGCATCACATGTGCGGAGTTCGGTGGCGATCAGGCCAACGCCCCGATGACCTTCACGCTGTACGACACCGACTCCACTCCATTCGACGACAACGACAACGTGACCGGGTCTCCGCTCGCCGTGAACACAATCGACCGACCGGACACGGCAATCTGCCCCGATGACGGATCGGGCTGGTCGCGAACACTCGATCCTGCGCCGTGGGTGAATATCCACACGGTCGGCGACGCCGGTCGCTATGTCCTTCAGGCCAAGAATCCCGCCTTCGCCGCGGCCAACCGCAGTTTGTACTCGCTGCGGGTCGTGCCGAGTGGGCTCGACCTCGCCTGCTCGCGGGTCGGACCGTCGGGTACCGCAGGTTGCCCGACGATCCTGGCCAAGGACTACCTGACCACCTACACCAACGCCGAACTGTTCCCGGGTGGAACCATCGGTCAAGCCCAGCTGTATCTGGCCGAGATCGACGACCGCCACGCCGGCAACATCATGGAGGTCGAACTCTTCGATCCGGCCGACGGTGTCGATGAGGTTCGGATCGTCGCCCCCGACGGTTCCTACGCCGATGTTCCGTGGTACTCGATCGACTGCCTGCAGTTCGGCTACGACTGCGGACGGGGCGACCTCGGTAGCCCGGCTGTTCCCATCTCCCAGACGTGCGGCGGCGACCCGTGCATCCGTCAGGACACCGGGATCTCTTTCCAGGACCGCACCATCCGCATCGAGATCCCGCTTCCCACCACGTACCAGTGCGTCTACCCGGCGGCCGAGCCGCGGGACTGCTGGTGGCGGGTCGAATACCGGGACCTCGACCTCGACACCAACGAGACGATGACGTGGTCGGTGCAGGTGCTGGGCGATCCGATCCGCCTGGTCGAGTAGCGGACGGCCGGCGCCGGCACGGGCACGCCCGTGTGCCGGGAACTAGAATGGCCCGCAACTGGAGGAGGTCTGAACATGCGTTTCGATTCGCTGTTGAGGAGTGCCGGCATGGGGATCGTTGCGGCCGTGGTCGCTGTGGTGATCGTCTATCTGATCGCCGACGGGGCCAGCGGTCCGCTGCTGGCCGAACAGCCCGGTAGCGACGGCCCGGAGGAGGTTCCCCTCGGCGGAGCGATCTTCGCCACGGTGATCGGCGGCCTGGTTGGGACGGCCATCGCGTTCCTGGCGGGGCGGACGGGTCGACCGGTGGAGATCTTCGTCGGCATCTGCGTCGTCGGCCTGATCCTCTACGGCCTGTTCGCACTGACCGCGGCCGACGACCCCACCACCGGCATCTGGCTCAACGTCATGCATATCGCCGCGGCGATTCCCATCGTCGGGTCGCTGGTTCGCTGGCTCCAGGCTCGGCAGCTGTCACCCGCCGGGCCCTGAAGGTTTGCGCGATCGTGCGTGCCCAGAGCGCACTACCGCGCAAACCTCCACATAGCGGCTAGAAGAACGCGAGCCACCAGCATCCGCAGGCGCCGTTGCCCGTCGGAACCCGGAACTCGTCAGGCAGGGTGCTGGCGTCGAGCTGACCGTGTGAGGTCACGGCCATGTGGACTTCGGCCCCAGCCGGGTTGGAGAGATCGTGCGGCACGACTCCGGGTGGTGCGCCGGCCGGTTCGCCGACTCCCGCTCGACCGGTGAGGGTCAACTTCGGTCCGCCGACCACGTGGCCGGCCACGTTGTAGACGCCGAACTCGACCGCGGGATTCGTCATGTCATCGGGCCCGCATGGACCGGAACAGTTCTCGGGGTGATTGAAGATGAAGAGCCACATGGTGAAGACCTCCGGGTGCCCCGGCTCAACCCCGGCGGGATACACATACGTGCCGGAGGCCGGCGTCGGCATCGTCACCGAAACCACCAGACCGTTCGGCTGTCGAACAATGCTTGCGCCATTCGGCGCGTAGACGGCCCCGAGGCCCTGTTCCCAGACGTCAGCAGACTCCGGCGCCGAAGCAGATGCCGTTGCCGCGCCGGCAAAGACCATGCCAAGGGTAATGAGAATGACGGATAGTCGTCGCACGATATGTCCTTTCGGGTAGACGGAATCCCGTGAGCGGGACCGGTTGGCATCGTGGTAGACAGGCTTGAATGCGGCCGTAATCGAGACTGCAAACGCGGTGATCAGAAGTTCCGAGCCGAGTCTCGTCGGCTTCCAGAGCGGCTTCTGCTGTTTAGCCGTCGTTAAGGCGCCTCTTGTCTTGTGGATTTGGAGGGTGCAGTCTTTAAGGCAGGAGGGACGGTTGGAATTTCGTATTCTCGGACCGATCGAGGTTGTTGACGACGGACGTTTGATCGATATCGGACCCCGTCAACAGCGTGCTGTGCTGGCAATCCTGCTCCTGAACGCCAACGCCGTCGTCAGTACCGACCGGATCCTCGAGGACTTGTGGCCTGATGACCCGATCGGCAAGGAGCGCACGCTGTGGGTCTACATCTCCCGGCTACGCACGCGTCTCCGGGCTCGGCACGACGAAGGGGCCGGCGACTCCGGCAACGACATGGATCAGGTGCTGGTGACCCACGATCACGGCTATTCGTTGAGGGTCGATCCGGCTGCACTTGACGCCTATCGATTCGCTGAGCTTGCAAAGGAGGGTCGACATCTGCTCGACGCCGAGCCTGAGGAGGCGGGTGACGTGTTCCGGCAAGCGCTGAACATGTGGCGAGGGGATGCCCTGGAGGACTTCGCGTACGATGACTTCGTCCGTGTCGACGTGGCCCGGCTCCAAGATCTTCGAATTGCCGTCACCGAGGATCGGATCGAGGCCGATCTCCGAATCGGACGTCATCGCGAAGTCGTCGACGAGCTGCAAACACTCGTGGCCACCTACCCGGCTCGCGAACGATTCGTTCAGCAACAGATGATCGCCCTCTACCGATCAGGTCGCCAAGCGGAGGCGCTTCGGGCGTTCGAGCAGTACCGGCTGGCCCTGGCCGACCAATCGGGTCTCGAGCCTTCTCCCGAGTTGCGACGCGTGGAGGAACAGGTACTTCTCCACGACCCGAGGTTGGTGCCGTCTACTGCCGGTTCTCCCGACCCTACCGATACCACGAATCCGTTCAAGGGGCTGCACGCCTTCACGGAGGAGGACGCCGACCGGTTCTTCGGTCGGGACCGCCTCATCGGAGAGCTGATCCAGAAGGTCGAGGACGGGCGCCGGCTCCTTGTGGTCATCGGGGCCAGCGGTTCGGGCAAGTCGAGCGCCCTGCACGCCGGCCTTGTTCCGCGATTCCGGAAGGGTGAGATATCCGGATCGGAGAACTGGACCATCGCCACGATGGTGCCGGGCGCGAGACCATTCGAGCAGCTCGAGGTTGCACTTGTGGACGCAGCGCTGGAGTCGATGCCGGACGGGCCCACCCGAATCAGCGAGCAACTCACCGCCCCAAAAGATGGAGTCCTGAAGGCGTGCCGCCGTCTGACCCGCGAGCCAGGCGACCGGATTCTGCTCGTCATCGATCAGTTCGAGGAGCTGTTCACCCTGATCCCATCGCGTGCCGAGCGGCGACGCTTCGTCGACAATCTGGAGGTCGCGATCGAGGACCCGAGCGGCTGCGTGGTGGTCGTCCTCGGGCTTCGAGCCGACTTCTACGGTCGACCGCTGGAGTACCCCAGGTTCGCTCGGATGATGACCGAGGGAATCGTCAACGTCGTCACCCTCACGCTCGACGAGTTGGAGTCTGCGGCCGAGGAACCGGCGGCTCGGGCCGGTGTCGCCCTGGAGCCGTCGATGCTCGTCGAACTGCTGGGCGACGTTGCCGGACAGCCAGGCGGCCTGCCGCTGTTTCAGTACGCACTGACCGAGCTGTTTGACGGCCGCGACGGGACGATACTCACGCATGGCGACTACATCGAGATGGGACGTGTCAGCGGTGCCATCGCCCGTCGAGCCGAGGACCTCTACCTGGCGCTCACCGACGCGGAGAGCGACGCCCGCCAAGCAGCTGTTCCTCCGGCTGGTGACCGCGGTTGATCACGGCGCCTGGGGGCGACGGCGGGTGGAGGCCAGCGAGATCACGACGATCGCCGCCGACAACGTGGCCCTGCAGACCGTCCTCGATCGGTTCGCCTCTCACCGGTTGTTGACCGTCGATCGCGACGTGATCACCGGGTCGCCCACCGTCGAGCTGGCTCACGAGGCCCTGCTCGACCAGTGGCCGCGTCTCCAACGATGGATCGAGGACGGGACGAAAGGACGTTCAGGCCCAGTCACGGCTGAGAACGCTGATGACCGAGTGGGAAGATTCCGGCCGCCAACCGGGCTATCTCCTGAGCGGTCAGCGGCTCGCCGACTATGAGGGGTGGGCGGCCACGAGCACGCTGCGGTTGACCGACGCCGAGGAGCGGTTCCTCGATGCGTCGCTGCTTCGGCGCGAGTCCGAGCTGGCGGCCGAACAGGAGCGAGCGGCAAGGGAGCACGATCTGGATCGGGCGGCCAGGAAGGGGTACCGGATCATCGCTGTGTTGGGGGTTTTGGTGGCCGCTGCGGTCGTGGCCGGTGTAGTGGCATTCGCCGGTGGGTCGAAGCCGAAGGTTGCGGTTGTCCACGCCGTCGCCGGTGATCTCGGCATCACCGACATGATCATCGCCGGGGTCGGACGATCGGAGCGGGACCACGGTATCGAGGTCGACCTGGTCCAGCCGCTCGTCGACGTGGAGGAGGACCTCCGCCGGTTGGCCGAAGCCGGTACCGACCTAGTCGTCGTCTCCCGCGAGTTCGATCTCGCTGTCGAGAATGTGGCCGGTGAGTTTCCCGACGTTCAGTGGGTGGCCGTCGACCCCTCGGCCGTTCACCTCGAGCTACCCAACGTCACGGAGCTACAGTTCGATGTCGCTCACAGTGGCTTCCTGGCCGGGTCGGCCGCAGCCATGTCATCACGAACCGGCCGCGTCGGCTTCATCGGCGGCTTTCAGACGTTTCGCACCGAACAGTCGCGCAGCGGATTCGAGCAGGGCGCTCAATCCGCCGACCCGGACATCGTCGTCGAGTCCGTCTACGTCGGCCCGGTCGCCAATCCCCTGCTGGAGGCGGAAGCCGCAGACGAGCTTGCCGCCGAGGTGGCACGGCGGATGTACGAGGGCGGCGTCGACGTCATCTTTCACAACGCCGGTGCCGCCGGCGCGGGTGTGATACGGGCGGCCAACGAGAGGTCGCCGTCATCACCGGTCTGGACGATCGGCTCCGACACCGATGAGTTCGTGACCCTGCCGGGGAACGAACGCGATGTCGTGCTGACCTCGACGATCAAGCGATTCGACATCGCCGTCGAGCTGGCGATCGAGCGGTTCATGAACGACGAGCTGGGTTCAGGGGAACTGATCCTGGGGCTCGCTGACGAGGGCGTGGGAGTGTCGAGGGCCGGTGGTCGTCTCGCCGCAGTCGATGGCCAACTCAAGATGCTCGAAGGTGAGCTGGAATTGGATCACATCGCGGTGTCGCCTGCGGCCTTCCGACCACCCGGCTGGCAGTTCGAACCAGCCGTCGCCATCACCCTCATCCGGACGGACGACGCCTGCGATATCGATGAGGTCAGGGCTGGCGTAGGAGGCGCCCCCACGGTGCAGGATAATCGTCTTATGGTGGAACGAGGCTCGATCGTGGCCGTCGAAGTGATCAACGCGAGTTCCGACGTGACCGGTCTGGCCGTCCGGACAGTCCCGCCCGGCACGACGGTTGCCGAACTCCAGGAAGAAGCCCGCATCCGCCAGTCAATCCCCGAGAGCCTTGGCCTCATCCTGGGCATGAGCACTGCTCAGCTCGGTGGCCGGACCGGAGTCGCGGCCCTGGTTGCCGACTCCCCGCTCGCCCTCAACTGTCTCGGGGACTTGTCGGCGCCGGGTCTGAACGACCGATACGCACTGATCGTGAGTCCTACATGAAAACCTCAACCGGTGTCCGGTCGACCGCCGCCCTGTTCCTGCTTGTGGCGGCGCTGCTGCTGGGCGCCGTCAGGTTGTTGATCTACGAGCGCGGCAACACTGAGTGGCAGACGGCCGACGTACGAGACCAGGGAGCGGCCAAGTCGCCACTCGCAACGGACGGTGCCGCCTTGATGCGCCGCGATGACGGTTTCAGGATTCGAGTGGACGTTCCGACTCCGACACCGGGAGGCTACGAGTATCCGACCGGCGATATGATCCCTCCCTGGGCCGAGGCCCACCCGGCTGTGGCCCAGGGAGCCGCCGACGCACCAGAGGTGTTTACGCTCTGGGTGTTCGTCTTCAACAATCCCTCGTCGTGTACCGACGATCAATGCGACCTGGATGACCTGGCACCCGACGCCCCAGCCGGTGGCGGCACCTACCAGGTCGACGGCAGGATCGCCGATGACGACGAAATGCACTTCGAAGGTGTCATTCGGTTGGGTGAAATGCCGGTGAACGGGGTGCCCCTGATCGACCCGCACGGATCCGAGGTGCACGTCGCCATCGCCGCTCACGGGCGGGCCCGCACCGGCACCGACCTCCACCGACAACTCAACGGCCCGGTTGGTGATCCATCGTTGTGGTGGGCGGCAACGTTCGTGCCGTGATGTGCTGTCAACCGAGGGCGCGCACCAGGAACATGTCGTTCAGCACGGGGTCGGTTGCGGCTCTTCTCGCCCGCCGTACCGGCACGGTAGACTCGCTCGATGATCGAAGTCCGGAACTTGGCCACCTCGATCGGAGCGGTCCTCGGTGACGGTCACAGCCCGGCGTCGCTGAGCGACCTCGACACGATTTCGACGGTACTGGCCGAACGGCTGGTCGTGGCTCTACCGGGCCAGGATCTCGATCCGCACTCGTTGGACGACTTCATGCAACACTTCGGTCCGGCTCATATCCATCACCCGGACGACGGCGTCGTATTCGTACCCGACCTACCGCAGGTTCTCGAGCTACGCAAGGAGCCCGAGGGGGTGCGTCTCTTCGGCGGAGACGGCTGGCACGCCGATGCGACGTTCCTCAACCCCGGCGGCTCCATCACCGGCTTGTATGCAACCATCGTGCCACCCGTCGGTGGCGACACGTTGTTCGCCAGCACCATTGCCGCCTTCGCCACACTCAGCCCTGCAATGCAGGACGTTCTGCGCGGGCTACGGGCGGTGCACTCCTACGACGGTCCTGGTCATCCTGACCGTCCCGGGCTCACCGCTGTCCATCCGGTGGTTCGGTGTCACCCTGTGACCGGGCTCGAAGGCCTCTACGTCAACACCATGTTCGTGACCCGGTTCGAGGGCATGACCCCGACCGAGAGCCTTCCGCTTCTCGAGTTCCTGGAAGCTCACATCACGCAACCCGAGTTCACCTGTCGGGTGACGTGGGAGCCCGGGCAGCTTGTGTTGTGGGACAATCGGTTCACCCTTCATTATCCCGTCAACGACTTTGTTGGCCACGCCCGCGCTCTGTATCGCAGGGTGGCGCTCGACGCCCCGTCGTGATGGTCGGCGGCGACACCCGCGCCGAAGCCGCTAGCAAACCGACACATCGACCTCCAGGGCACCCGGCAACACTCACGAGTTTGCCACCGGCAAACTCCAAGCAAGGCGCTCCGCCGCCGAAGCCGCTAGCAAACCGACACATCGACCTCCAGGGCACCCGGCAACACTCACGAGTTTGCCACCGGCAAACTCCAAGCAAGGCGCTCCGCCGCCGAAGCCGCTAGCAAACCGACACATCGACCTCCAGGGCACCCGGCAACACTCACGAGTTTGCCACCGGCAAACTCCAAGCAAGGCGCTCCGCCGCCGAAGCCGCTAGCCGGTTCGGCGGCGAGCCTCGATCCAGGCGTCGATGGCCTCCCATGCTCCGAACAACATCTCCTCCTGGTCGGCTGGACTGTCGGGGATGCGATCGGCGGGAATCACCTGCCACGCCAGTTGGATCGTCTTCCTGATGGGAATCGAGTACCAGAGGTCGCTGATCGTGGCCAGGTCGTCGAGACCGGTGTGGGCGACGAACACGGCGTCGGCGGCCGGGGCCGCCTCGAGTGCGGCCATCGTTCCCGCCGGTCGTGGGGGAAGGACGTTGCGGAGCTTGGCCGCCCGGATCGCCGCCGCTTCATATCCGTCGCGGCGTAGCCGGTCGATCGCCCGCAGCCGGCGCTTCGGGGTGAAGTTCGCACCCTCGGGAAAGATGACGAAGGCATCCCGGCTGGTCATGCCCGACGCCAGCTCCCGGATGGCGTCGATCGAGCGCTCTCCGGCCCCGGGGCGCGACGAGATGAAGCGATTCGGCAGCCGGTTGAGGTAGATGTCCATCACGGGGTCGAGTTGGAGCAGGTCCTTGGCCACGATCCTGGGTTGTCGGTGCCGCCACGACATGATCTCGTGCAACAACAGGATCGAGTCGGCAGGACCGGCGTGGCGGCTCATGACGACGAGCGGTGACTCGATGGTGGTCGGGTCGCCGTCGTCGCCCGGCAGGTCCTGACCGTCGGCGGCGATCTCGAGGGAGAAGAGACGGCGGCCGAGCCCCACGATCACCGCCAGGACCATACGAAGCACTGCGTAGTGGGCCCGCTGGAAGCCCGGCGATCGCAACTTCCAGCCGAAACCGCTGAACACCCAGAGCCAGAAGGCGGCAACGGTGGCGGCCGCCTCGGCCACGAGGTAGACCGTGGCCAGACCCAGGACTCGGAGCCCCCGAAGCCAACCGGGGAGCAGGAACGAGGCGACGAAGGCGATGACCAGCGCCAAGGGCACGGTCGCGAGATAGACGACCATGATCACGAGTGGAAGCGGCCAGATCAGGAAGCGGCGGACCCAGCGCCCCGGCAGTCTCATGCCCCACCGCGCTCAGTGTCGAGGTGGTCGAGGTAGTCGACGGTCTCTCGATAGGATCGCTGGATACGTTCCCGGTTGACCGTGGCCGAGTCGACGCGGTACTGGCCGAGGTCGTTGAACGGTTTCGGTTCGCCCGTCGGCAGAAGGTGCACCTCGACGTCCGGCGGGAGCGAGGCCAGCGATTCGGCGAACCGGTGCCGCCGGGAGATCTCGAAGGCGACCATGGCCACCTCCCAGGGCCAGCGGGGAGCCGACAGTGGTTCCTCGACCCGTCCGACCTGCAGCACGTAGACGGTGGTGGCCCCCAACGCAACGGCCCGGTCGAGCGGTATGGAGGCCACGAGTCCGCCGTCAAGGTAGTGTTCGCCGTCGATCTCGACCGGTGGCAGGAGACCGGGCACCGCCGCGGAGGCCAGGACGGCATCGACGAGCGACCCGTCGGAGAAGTAGTGGGCCGATGCCCGCTCGATGCTGGCGGCCACGCATTCGAACGCGATCGGAAGATCCTCGATCCGGTCGACTGGCAGTGTGTCGACCAGGATCTGGCGCAGACCACTGTTTTCGTAGACGTGGGTCCGCGACGACGCCATCGTGCGAACCCGTTTGGTGATCGAGGCGTCGAAGACCCCCGACCGACCCACCGTCGACCACAAGTCGGCGAGAGTCTCAACGGCGTCGAGCGACGGATCGGCTGCGACCATCGCCCCGTTGATGGCGCCGATCGAGGTGCCGACGATCAGGTCGGGACGGATGCCCCGCTCGAGGAGGGCCTGCAGCTGGCCGACCTCGTGGGCTCCCAGGTGCCCCCCGCCGCCGAGCACGAAAGCGGTGCGCGTAGCGTTCACGGTCAGGTGTGTCAGCGGTCCTCCGAGGTGCAGATGGCCGGGCTGACGGAACGTTACCCCGTCGACGGTGCGGCTACACGCCGGGGCGACCGGCCGTTCGTGCGAGAAACGCCGTGAGTGGCGGGGCTATCTGGTCGGCGTGGTGGATCCAGGGGACGTGTCCGCCGTCGACGATGTGAAGTTCGGCATTCCTCATGGCCGCGGCCACACGATGGCCGACACGGTCGTCACCCATCGGATCGTTCCTGGCAAAGACGAGCAGTGTCGGCACGGCGATCCGGGCCAACTGTTCACCGGTCAACGCCATCTCGGGGCGGCTGCCCCGCAAGCGGACGAGGCCGTTGAGGGTGGCGAGGAACGTGCCCTCGAAGTGGTCGAGGCGCTCGGTGGCCAGGATGACGTCGGCGATCTCGGCCGGCAGGGGATGTTCGTGCACCATTTTCGACAGTTCCTCGACCTGACGCTCCGACGGGGGCCGGACCTTCATCATCAGCCGCCCGAGCGTCCGGACCGAGAGCAACCGCATCGGCAGCGGAGCCGAGGTGTCGAGCACGATGGCGGGACAGCCGATGTGGGCCAGTCCGGCAACCCGATCGGGGTGGTCGAGCGCAAGCCAGCTCGACCAGAGCGAGCCGAGAGAGTTGCCGACGATGACCGGCCGATCGAGCCCCAGGCCGTCGAGTACCTGGATCAGGAATTGCACGGCGTTGGCCCGCAGGTCGTCGGCGAAATCCGGCGTCGTGTCGGTGAGCCCGTAGGCCGGCAGGTCGACCGCGTAGTGGGTGAACCCCTCGAGTCGGGCCGTCAGAGGCGCCCACATGGCCGCCGGTGTACCGATCCCGTTCAGCAGCACGATCGGGTGGCCGCTGCCGGTGACGACGACATGACCCTGGCCGTTGACGACCGGGATGTCGATCAGTTGTTCACGGAACTCGACGTCGTGACGAGCGAGTACCGCCGCCTGGGCTTCTGCAAACTTCTCGTCGATCATCATCGAACCTTTCGCCGACTTGGTTTACACTGTGTAAACCATACGCTAACCGAAAGGTTTACGCCGTGTCAACCACGGAGTTGTACGGAGATCCCACGACGAGGGCCCGGGTCCTCGACGCCACGTGGGAACTGATCACCGAGCAGGGTGCGGCGCTCAAGCTCGCCGACGTGGCCACACGGGCGTCGGTCTCGCGCCAGGCGGTCTACAAACACTTCGGGGATCGGTCAGGCCTACTGGTGGCACTCGTGCAGCACATGGACGAGACCCTCGACCTGGGTGAGTCGCTGGCCGCAGTGCAGGCCGCGCCCGATGGAGCATCGCTGCTGGAGGCCGCCATGCGACTCAACACGGTCTTCTGGGCCCGGGTCCTCCCCATCGCCCAGGTACTCGAGGCGGCCCAACACACCGACGAGGCGCTGGGAAAAGCATGGCGGGACCGAATGGGATTCCGCCAAGCGGTCTTCCGATCGATGATCGAGACCCTGGCCGACCGAGATGAGCTGGATCCCAGCTGGACCACCGACGATGCAGCCACCACCCTGTATGCCGTGGCCCACTTCGACACCTGGCGTGAACTGGTGATCGAGCTCGAATTGAGCAACGACCACTACGTCGAGTCGATGACCCGGCTTCTGCGACGGGCGCTCCTCGCCGGTTGACCATCGACGCTACGATGGTCTTGATGGGTTCGATCCCGGCTTCAGAAGTGCGTTTCACCACCATCGCTCTTGCTGCCGTGCCGTTCGTTGCGATCACACTCCTGTACGCCTTCGCCTGGCACACCTCGCTGACCTTCGGGGCGTGGCCCACCTACGCCAGCCCTGATCCCAAGAGTGCAAACTCGGCTTTGCACCTGGCGGCGGGCCTGGCGCTCATCGCATCGCCACCGTCCACGGTCGGCCTGGTGGCGCTGACTGCCCTGAGCGGTCGGAATCGATTCGACGTGGCCGCCGTCGTTGCGAGCCTTGTCGGGATGGCCGCCTTGATCGCAGTGTTCAGCGGCGATCTCGGGGACTGGTACATGGACTAGCCCGCCGTTCGGTTGGGCATGGTGATCGACCCGGCGAGCCCGGGACCGTCGCTGTACGCGTCCGGCGACATCGAGCAGTGTCCTCGCTGCCGCAGGTCCTCCAAAGTGTTGCTGCGTCGACCTCGGCGCCGGCAGCTTCGCCCACCGCGGTGATGTTGCCGACCGAAATGTTAGTGACTAACATAGAAGATGTGGACAGCGACATCACACTGGCGCCCTGGGAACGGACGCACCTGAAATTGCTGCACGCCGGGCTGGAACTGTTCGAGCGTAAAGGTTTCGAAGCGACGACAGTGGCCGAGATCGCGGCGGCGGCCGGTGTCACCGAGATGACCTACTACCGGCATTTCGCCACCAAGAGCGGCGTGCTGTTCGAGGATCCCTACGATGCGGTCATTGCCGACGCCGTCGGGGCCCAGTCGACGCGGCTTCCACCGACGCATCGAGCCGTCGCCGGTCTGCGGCAGGCCTGGGCCCAGGTTCCCGAGCCTGAGGACGAGCTGATTCGCCGCCGGGTCCGAGTGGTGGCCAACACCGCCTCGCTTCGGGGCGAGATGGTTCGGGTCAACGCCGAGACCGAGCGGCTCATTGCCGAGCAGCTGATCGACGATGGAGCCGACCCGCTGCCGGCCAAGGTCGCAGCCGCCGCACTGCTGGCCGCCGTCACCGCCGCGCTGTTCGAATGGTCGGATCGGGACGACATCGGTTTGGGTCAGGCGATCGAGCTGGCCCTTCAGACGGTGGAGGGATTCTCTCATGTCTGATGGGTCGCGAATACGGGCCAGGAACCTGTCCCGCGTCTTTCCCGGAGGAGTTGGTGTCTTCGACGTCGACCTCGATGTGGAGCCCGGCCAGGTACACGCCCTCGTCGGCCTCAACGGGGCCGGCAAGACCACCCTGATGCGACTGCTCCTCGGGATGCTGCAACCTGGCAACGGGAGCGTCAACATCGACGGATGCCCGCTGCCGGACGCCGGTGCCGACACCTGGCGGCGGGTCGGGCACCTGATCGATCGACCGCTCATCTACCCGGAGCTCGACGTCGTCACCAACCTGGCCGTTTCGGCCCGTCTCCACGGTCTGGCGACGGCGGACATCCCGGCCACCGTCGAGCGAGCACTGGTGGACTTGAACCTCGGCCCGTACGCCCACGTCCGAGCCGCCGTGCTGTCGGCCGGCAACCGCCAACGTGTCGGCTTGGCCGGTGCCCTGATCCACGATCCCGATGTGATCATCGTCGACGAGCCGACCAACGCCCTCGATCCCGCCGGAGTGATCCGCCTTCGGGATCTGCTCCTGGCTCACGCGGAGCGTGGCGCCGGAGTGCTGGTGTCGAGCCATCATCTCGACGAGGTGGCCAGAATCGCCGATCGGATAACGGTTGTGAATCGTGGGCGCCTGATCGGGACCCTTGATCCGGGTGGCATCGACCTGGAGCGAGCCTTCTTCCGGCTCGTCCACACCGACGACGAGAGCAGCGCAGCGTGAGCAGCCTGCTGGGGGCAGCGATCGTGGTCGAGGCGAAGAAGCTGGCCGCTTCGCGCATCGTCGCGAGTGCCACCGTTCTGCTCGTGATCGGGGTTTCGATTCTCGTGAGCTCGATGGCTGCCGCGGCCGAAGCGGGGAATGAGCAGATTCTGGCCCAACTCGGCCCCATCGGCAACGAGCAGGGATGGGAACGGTTCTGGGGTGTCGCCGTTCAGGTGAGCGCGGCCGCATCGCTGCTTTGCTTCGGCGTGGTACTGGCCTGGGCGGTCGGGCGTGAGTTCGCCGATGGCACCATCTCCGGCTTGTTCGCAATACCGATCCCGCGGTCGGCGATCGCTCTCGCCAAGGTCGTCACGACGACCGTGTGGGCCGCAGCGACGGCGTTGGCGCTGGTTGTGGCTCTACTCTTCGCCGGAACACTGATCGTCGGTCCGCCCGACGCCACCACGGCCGACGGCCTCGTCCGGCTGCTGGTCGTCACCCTACTGTCGGGGCTGATTGCCACACCAACGGCCTTCGCCGCCACGGCTGGCCGGGGGCTGCTCCCGGGCATTGCCGTCGCGATCCTGATGATCGCCACGGCGCAAGTGCTCGCCGTGGCCGGTACCGGAGCCTGGTTTCCGATCGCCGCCCCAGCCCTCTGGGCGCTCCATCCCGGAACGGTCGAACCGGTTCAGCTCGCGCTCGTGACCGTCGTACCGCTTGTCTCGGTTTTGCTGACGGCCCGAGCCTGGTCACGGCTGGAGCTTGATCGCTGACGCGAGGTCTGTTGGCCTGCTCAGCCCTGGGATCGAGGGGGCTCGCCGCCGGTCAGACCGAGACGGATCGCCGCGTCGCGGTCCGGGTCCTCGACCAGGCCAAGCTGCTCGGCTCGCCGCAACCAGCGTTCCCGGGCCAGGACCTGCATGTCCTCGGTCTTGTCGGTTTCGTCGGTGATCTCCAGCCCCAGCAGCGTCTCGATGACATCCTCCATCGTGGCGACGCCGGCCGTTCCGCCGTATTCGTCGACCACGAGCGCAATGTGCTCCCGGCCGTCGACGAGGCGGTCGAACACCTGGAGTAGTGACTGCCTCTCCGGTACGGCCACGAGGTCGCGTCGAAGATCCGACAGCGGCTTGTCGTGGGCGTCGGCCGCCACTGCGCTGAGGGCATCGCTCAACAGCACGTAACCGGTGATGTCGTCTCGATTCTCGTTGTAGATCGGGTAGCGGGAGAACGGACGGCCGGCATCGACCAGCTCGCTGACCGTGGCCGTTTCCGGGAACGCCACGACGACGGTTCGCGGTGTCATCACGTCGGACACCTTGAGGCTCTCGAATCGGAGGAGGCTCTTGAACAGGCGGGCCTCCTGGTCGCCGAAGACGCCTTCCTCGGCGCCGATGTCGGCCAGCGCCGCCAGTTCCTCGCGGCTGACGTCACCTTTCGTCTCGCCCCGGGTCAGGAGCTTGGCGAACCATTGCGACATCACGACCAGCGGGTAGAGAAGGTAGATGAGCGGCCCCAGCAGCCGGCTGACCAACGGGGCCAGCCCACGCCAGTACACCGCACCCAGAGTCTTCGGGATGATCTCGCTCAACACGAGGATGCCGAGCGTCAGCAGGGCGGAGAACACACCGATCGCCCCACTGCCGAAGTAGGCGGCCGCCTCGGCCCCGGCGCCGGCGGCGCCGATGGTGTGGGCCACCGTGTTGAGCGTGAGGATCGCGGCCAGTGGACGATCGACGTCGTTCTTCAGCTCTCGGAGACGCTGCGCCACGGTGGGCCTTTGGGCGTCCAGCGCTCCGATGTAGGCCGGCGTGACGCTCAGCAGCACGGCCTCCATGATCGAGCACAGGAACGACACGCCGATGGCCAGGGCGATGTAGACGACGAGCAACGTCAACGACCCGGATCCCCCTCCACCGGCGGAGGGGTCGACGACGGCCAGCGGTTCGAACACATTGAGAGGCTACCGAGGCCAGGCGCCGGCGCCGACCTTCGGCCGACCGCTTCAACCCCGCCTGAGGTAGACCTCGGCCGCAGCCTCCCCCAAATCGGCGAGTTGCGCGTCTCGATGGCGCTCACGTTCCGCCCGACGAGGGTGACTGAATCCAGCGCCGATGACCGGTTCGTCGCGATCGCAGACGATGTAGCGGCTGAGCCGCTGGGCGTGGGGCGACAGCGTCTCCCACATGTCGAACGCCATCGAGCGGATCAGCGCCTCGCTGCGGAACCATGGCGCCATGAACTCCACGTTCGGCATGGCCCGAACATCGGTCGACAGGTTGGGCGTGCCACCATGCCAGCAGCGGGCGTCACGGATGATGGCCGAACCGGCCGGCAGGGGACACACGGTGCTCAACCGCATCCACTCCGGTTCGTCGGCCAGGGTCGGGATGGCCGCCCGGGAACGGTGGGTGCCGGGAATCTGACGGATCGGTCCGTTCTCCGGTGTGAGATCGACCAGCGGAAAGTTGATGTGCACCACCGGTACCGGCAGATCCCGCATCGTGACCCTGCCGACGGGGTCGTGCAACTCGGTCCAGACGTTGTCCGAATGCAGGCCCTGGTATTCGATCGCACCGGGTAGCGCCAGGTCGCCACCGGACCCGTAGACGATGTAGTCGGCCGAACCGAAGATGGCGGTGAGGATCGGCGTGGTCGTCGGCAGGTCGATCAGCTGACACCACTCGGGCCGGTGGAACATGTGGCGCGCGGCCGACGTGCCACCGAAGGAGTAGCGATGGGGCAAACCGCCGGCGCCACCTCCCACCGCTCCCTCGGGATCGGCCTCGGTGAGCGTAGCGATGACCTCACCGGCGGCCCGGTGCAGGGCGGCGAGCTGCTCGGCGTCGAGCGCGTCGCGCACCGCCACGAACCCGTCGCGGTGGAACAGGGTGACGGCCTTGTCGACGTCGTCCGGAGCCACCACCTCGAGCCCGGGGATGCCGTTGCGTTCCCGCAGCCGTTCCCGCAGGGCGACCACGTCCGGGTCGTCGTAGGCCCTCGTCCAGTCGGCGCAGCGGGGGTCACCGGCGATGAGGTTCCGATGCTCGGGCGTGGTCTCGATCTCGATCTCGCCCATCGGCGTGGCCAGCCCCAGCGGATTGTCGTTCGACGCCGAACGGTCGAGCCGACGACGATTGGCCAAGCCGTTCGGTGGCACGTCCGCATTCCAGCCAAGCGACATGATGTAACCTCCAGCTGTCCGGCCGGCCTGGTTCTCCGCCCACCGGCTTCATCGAAATCGTACCCCGATGCCAGGCCACACCCCCGCCCCAACTTTGTGCAGCTGACGACCCCCTGAGGGGGTCGTGGCCGTCACAAAGTTCGGGGGAGCTGGGTCGTAGCCGTCACAAAGTTCGGTGGGGGTGGGTGGGCTCAAGCGTTCTGAGGCAGTCGGAGTTCGAACGTCGCTCCCCCACCGGAGGAAGCGATGACCTCGACGGTCCCACCGTGGCTCTCGGCCACCTGCCGGGCGATCGACAGACCGAGACCGGCGCCTCCACCCCCGTTTCGGGACCGTGACTCGTCGACCCGGAAGAACCGCTCGAAGATCCGGTCGGTGAGCTCGGGGGCCACGCCGGGGCCGTCGTCGATCACTCGGACAACGGCCTTCGTCCCCCACGTGTCGACCTCGACCCGGACCGACGAGCGGGCGTGAGCGGCGGCGTTGTCCACCAGGTTGCGCACGGCCCGGGTCAGCGCGGCGGCATCGCCCGCGACCCGGGCCGGAGCGGCCACATGGACCGACACCGCAACCGGGTGCGACCGATCCGCTTCGACCAGGCAGATCTCGTCGAGGTCGACCGTCGTCATCCGCCCCCGCCGCCCCGACAGGGCCTCCTCGTCCATCTGAGCCAGGAGGAGCAGGTCGTCGACCAGATGGGAGAGGCGGGTGTTCTCCTCGGAGATCACCGCCGCCACCTCGGGCCAGTTGGCCCGATCCGGATCGGTGTTCGCCAGCTCCAGGGTTGCGCCGGTGGCGGTGATCGGGCTGCGCAGCTCGTGTGACGCATCGGAGATGAACCGGCGCTGGCTCTCACCGGCCCGTTGCAGCCGGTCGAGCATCCGGTTCATCGTCTCGGCCAGTTGGCGGAGCTCGTCGTCGGCCTCCGGCACCGACACCCGTTGATCCAGGCTACCGGCGCCGATCCGATCGACTTGAGCACGCATCGCCTCCACCGGGTGCAGCACCCGGCCGAGGAGGAACCAGGTGATCGCGCCGAAGCAGAGCAACAGGATGGGAAGCAGGATGATCGCCAGATCACCGAGCCCCGTCGAGATCTCCGTTTCCGACGCGGCGAAGATGTCGGTCTCCAGGCGAATCAACGTGTTGACACCGTTTTCGTCGGTCGCCACGAACCCGTGGACGACGATCGGAACCTCATCGCCCTGCTCGGCCCGCAGTCTGACGAGTTCGCCGGCCCAGTCCGGCAGCTGCGGGCTGCTGTCGGTGGTCTCGGAATCACAGGCGACCAGCGTCGGCGAGGCCTGGCACTGGATGACCTCGGTGAGCACCACTCCACCCGACGGCTCGAAGGCCACTTGGTCGCCATCCTCATCGAGGACCACCCGTCTGAGCCCGGGGTGATCCCCCCAATCGCTGAATGAGCCATCTCCCTTTTCCTCGAGCCGCGTCCGGAGGTCGGCCACGTACGTGGCCAGCTGAGCGTCGGTTTCCGCCAGCGCTTCGGCCGACGACTCCAGCGTTCCGATCGCCACCGATTCGTCGATCTCCGTGATCCCGCCGGAGACGACGAGCGCGACCATGAAGACGGCGACGACGCCCACCGCCAGCAACGTGATCCGGATTCGGAGTGGAAGCCGGTTCACGGGGCCAGCCGGTAGCCGAACCCGTGCACGGTCTCGATCCGACCGGTGTGCGGCTCGACATCGATCTTGCGGCGAAGATAGCCGATGTAGACCTCGACCACGTTGGTGCCACCATCGAAGGTCGGACCCCACACCCGGTCGAGAAGATGCTGCTTGCTGAACACCTGCCCCGGATGCGTGGCCAGAACCTCGATGAGGTCGAACTCCCGCTTCGTGAGTTGGACGTCGTCCTCCCCTCGGCGACATCGGCGGGTGGAGCGGTCGAGTTCGATGTCGCCGGCCACGAGCACCGTGTCATCTGACCGGGGGTCGGTCCGCCGCAGCAACGCCCGGACGTGGGCCAGGAGCACCACGAAGGAGAACGGTTTGGTCAAGTAGTCGTCGGCGCCGGTGTCGAGGCCCTCGGCGTGGTCGTAGTCACCCGACTTGGCGGTGAGCATCAGGATCGGTGTGTCGATCCCGTCGGCTCGAAGATCCCGGCACAGCTGGTAGCCGTTCCGGCCGGGCAGCATCACGTCGAGGATGATCAGCCGGTAGGCGTGCTCGCTGGCCATCCAGTAGCCGGTGTCGCCGTCGGTGGCCACGTCCACGTTGAAGCCCTCGGCGGCCAGGCCACCCTCGAGCGCCCGGGCCACGTTGCGTTCGTCCTCGACGACCAGGAGTCGCATGGTGCCAGATTCCCACAGGTTGCTGAGAAGGATCTGAGAACGACTGTGCTGATTCTCAGGCCCTCACAGAACCTTCTCAGGGTGTGCGACCACCCTATCGGTCGTCGAGGACCCGAGCCTGAGGAGGCACCCCATGACGCACAAATCTGCCAACCCGATCAGAAACCGGCTGCGACCACCGGTCGACTCGGTGGTTGCTCCAGTGGCCGTTGCGATGCTGTTGGCCGCCTGCGGGGTCGACTCTCCGTTGACGAGCGACAATGTGAGCGAGGCCGAGAAGTCGAGGATTGCGGAGGCGTGGCGCGACTGTCTGTCCGACGGCGGCGTGAGGGGCGAGATCGACTACTCGAACGGCGTCGACATCGGCGTGGAGATCCCCCTGGGGATGTCCGAGGAGCAGGTGCAGGCCGTCGAGGCCGAGTGCGAACCGATCCTCAACGATCTGGAGGCGCAGCCCGACCTCTCGCCGGAACAGGAGGCGGAGCTGGCCGACGCCATGCTGGAGGTCCAGCGGTGTCTCGCCGATGAGGGCTTCGTCGTTTCGGTAGACGGCGGCGGCATCAGCATCGACAGCGCCGATCAACCCGCCGACTTCGACGAGGCGGCCTACGCCGAGGCCGAGGATCGCTGCTTCCGCGAGGCGGCCCCGCAGCTCTACGAGGAATTCGGGGGCGGCGACGGATGACGAACCGTTTCGCGGCCTCGAGCGTCGCGCTCGCCGTCGGCCTGATCGTCGCCGGAGCCGCCACCGGTTGTCGGGCACCGACCGGAGATGACCCCGCCGCCGCCGCCGAGGCGACGGCGCCAACGCAGGACTTCGAGCTGGTGGCCGCCGTGCGGCAGGACGTTATCGAGCGGCAGGAGGTCGAGGCCCGGGTGGGCAACGGAACCGTCGTCACCCTGCCGTTGGCGTTGGCGGGCATCGTGACCTGGGCCCCCGACCAGGGTGCGGTCCTTCGATCGGGCGATGTGATCGTGGAGGTCGGCGGCCGTCCCGTGGTACTGATTGTCGGTGAAACGCCCCTCTACCGGCCGTTGCGGCTCGTTGGATCGGGTGAACGGGATGAGGCCGGGAACCGGGTCGGCCGCCTGACCGGTCCCGACGTCGCCCAACTCCAGCGATTCCTCATCGACGAGGGATACGACGACCGCGGCCGCCTGACGGTCGACGAGGAGTTCGGACGGTCGACCGAGCGGGCGGTCGAAGCCTGGCAGCGGGCCACCGGCCATCCGGCCACGGGCATCGTCGACACCTCGCAGATGATCTTCATGCCGACCGAGTTGCTCGTCGACGGCCACCTGATCGTCGGTCAGACCTTCGACCGCTTCGACGTCACCGGAACCGACACCGTGCTCCAGATCATCGGGTCGACCATCCTCCGGGAGTTCTTCGCCGTCGGCAGCACGGTCGACGTGTTGGCCGACCCGGCGACCACCGGCGTCGTGACCCGGTCGACCCGCGTGTCGGGCGAGCTGGGGATCGAACAGCTCATCGAGATCACGGTCGACACGTCGGCCGGGGGCGAGCTCGGCCAGTCCGTTCAGGTCGTCGGCTCGGTCACCCGGGCCGAGGACGCCCTGACGATACCGGTTCGAGCCCTGCTCGCCGTGTCGGACGGGGGTTGGGAAGTCGAGGTCGAATCGGGGTCCGGCACGAGGCGGGTCACCGTGGAACTCGTCGATGTGGTCGACACCACGGCGATCGTTGTCGGTCTCGACGAAGGCGACCAGGTCGTGGTGCCGCTGTGACCGCCGCGACCGCGGTGATCGAGGTCCGAGGCGTCCACCGGCGATATCCCGGCTCACCTCCCGTCGATGCCCTCGCCGGGGTCGACCTGACCGTCGAGGCGGGCGAGATGGTGGCCGTGACCGGTCCGTCGGGCTCGGGCAAGTCCACGCTGCTCAACATCATGGGCACCCTCGACCGGCCGACGACGGGCCGGGTCGTCATCGAGGGGGTCGACACGTCCACCCTCTCGGATCGCAGACTGTCGGGTCTGCGATCGGCCCGGATCGGTTTCGTCTTCCAGAGCTTCCACCTGCTCGATCCGCTGACGGCGACCGACAACGTCGCCAACGGTCTGCTCTACCGGGGGGTCTCGACCCGGGAGCGAAGGCGGCGGGCCGCCGAGGCACTCCGACGGGTCGGTCTCGGTCACCGTCTGCGGGCCACGCCGCGGAAGCTGTCCGGTGGCGAACGCCAGCGGACAGCCATCGCCCGGGCCATCGTGGCCGAACCGGCGCTGGTGCTGGCCGACGAGCCGACCGGCAACCTCGACACCGCCACCGGCGCCGGGATCGTCGACCTGCTCACCGAGCTCAACGATGGCGGCGCCACGGTCGTCGTGATCACCCACGACCCGGACGTGGCCAAACGGATGCCGCGGCGGGTGGACGTCCGCGACGGACGGATCCAGTGAACCCATGAGAGCCGTGAATCACCGATCCCGCCTCCGGATCCGGGACCTGATAGGCACGTCGTTGATCGGACTGCGAGGCCGCCGGTGGCGCACGGCACTGACCGCGCTCGGCATCGCCATCGGGATCGCATCGATGGTGGCCGTGGTCGGCATCTCGGCCTCCTCGAAGGCCGCTCTGCTGGCCCAGATCGACTCGTTCGGCACGAACCTCCTGGCGGTCCAGCCGTCGGGTGCCGGTCTCCGGGCCGAGCCGTTGCCGGTCGACGCCCAACCCATGATCGAGCGAATCAGTGCCGTCCAGAGCGCCGGAGCGGTGATCGACACCGGCCTCGAGGTTCGCCGTAACCGCCACGACACATCGCTGGTCGGCATCACGGCGCTGGCGGCGGAACCCGATGTGTTCGAAACGCTCAAGCTCGACGTGAGGGAGGGACGTCTGCTCGACGAAGCGATGCGCGACCTTCCGGTCGTGGTGCTCGGCGACGTGGCCGCGGTCAGGCTCGGCATCGGCGACCTCAGCGGTGGCCCCCTGATCGATGTGGGGGGACGGGAGTTCGCCGTCGTCGGCATCCTCGACGAGGCGCCGCTCAGCCCGGACATCGCCCGATCGGCTCTCATCGGGGATCGGGCCGCCGCGAGCCTGCTTGGAACCAAGCCCAATCCCAGCGCCGTCTTCGTGCGGGTCGACCCGACGTTGGTCGAGGAGACGAGCCCACTGCTGGCTCGCACCGCCCATCCCATGAAGCCGACGAGGGTGAGCGTGTCCCGACCCTCCGATCTCCTCGAGGCACGAGCCGAGGTCGACGCCAATCTGCAGAACCTGTTGTTGGGGCTCGGGGGCGTCGCCCTGATCGTCGGCGGCGTCGGGATCGCCAACGTGATGGTGATATCGGTGCTCGAACGTCAGGGCGAGATCGGCCTCCGAAGAGCACTCGGCGCCACTCGTGGCCACATCCGATCCCAGTTCGTGCTCGAGGCCGCGCTCCTGTCAGGCCTCGGCGGGGTGGGAGGCATCCTGCTCGGATCGGCGCTGACCGTCGTCTACGCCCGCCGCCAGGACTGGATCATCGAGCTGCCACCGATCATGCTGGCCGGCGGCTTCGGGGCCGCAGTCGTCATCGGCATGCTGGCCGGGTTGTATCCGGCGGCCAAGGCGGCTCGACTCGACCCGGCGGTCGCCGCCGGTGGCGGCACCTGACGGCGACCGCACTCGATGGCGCCTCAATTCCGAGGTGAGCGGTACAGCTCCAGGTATTGGCGGGCGGGTTTGCTCCACGACCAGTCGGCCGTCATGCCCCGACGCTGCACGGCCGCCCGGCGGCGGGGGTTGGACCAGCCGCGGCAGGCTCGATGCAGGGCGTTCAACAGATCGAGCGAGGTGGCCCGGCCGGCGACGAACCCGCTGCCGCGACGAGGACAGGCGTCGGTGTCGACGACGGTGTCCCGCAGGCCGCCGACGGCGGTGACGACCGGGATGGTTCCACACGTCATGGCCTGCAGCTGGGTCAGCCCGCACGGCTCGAACCGGCTCGGCATGAGCAGCAGATCGCTACCTCCGACGATGAGATGGGCCATCGACTCGTCGTAGTGACAGAACCCGGCGAAGTGGTCAGGATAGAGTTCGGCAACCTCGCGCACATCGTCGGCCAAGGCGGGCGAGCCCGACCCCATCAGCACCATGCGGGCCGACAGCGAGTCGAGGAAGGGCACCATGTCGAGCGCAAGATCGATGCCCTTCTGATTCACCAACCGGGCCACCATCCCGATCACCGGACCGCGGTCGGCTTCGAGATCGGCCGCCAGCAACAATTCCTTGCGGCAGATCTCCTTGCCCGACAGGTCGCCGTGGTGGAAGCCCACCGGCAGCCGCATGTCGTCGGCCGGGTGCCACAGGCCGAGGTCGATACCGTTGCGAATGCCCGACACCTGCTCGCCCCGATCGATCAGCTGACGGTGCAGACCGAATCCTCCGGCCTCGCTCATCGCCTCGTCTCGATAGGACTCGCTCACCATCACGACCCGATCGGCCGAGCTGAGCCCGCCGGCCAGGGCGTTGAAGTCGCCGTCGACCAGGTATGCGGCGGGATCCGCGGCCGTCGCTCCAGGATCGACGGACTCGGTCATCCGCTCGAGCCATCCCGACCCGTCGACACCCTGGTAGGCCAGGTTGTGCACCGTCAGCACACTCGGGATCTCCGCCGGCAACCGCAGCAACGCAGCCGCCGTGTGCCAGTCGTTCAGGTGGACGACGTCGGGTCGCTCGTCGGCGGCCAACGCGGCCACCCCGGAGCTGAACGTCAGATAGAACCAGGTGGCGTCCGGCCAGCTCTCCCCGGTCGCAGGGTCGATGTAGGGATGCGACCGATGCCCACCCTCGAACGACAGCAACGTCATGTCGAGGTCGTCGTCGGAGTCACCGCCAAACCCGTCGGACGACTCGTCGACGACCCGACCCCGACGGACCTCGATGGCCGGGCACCACGACGGCAGTCCGAGCAACGGCCACCGCTTCTCGTCGTCGAGTTCGATCAACCCGAAGTCGGGCATCACCACCGTCACGTCGACGCCCATCGACGACAGGCTGCCCACAAGACCGCTCGAGGCCTCCCCCAACCCTCCCACCTTCACATACGGGCCGAACTCGGCCGTGGCGAACATGACGGTCGGAGTGCATCGCTCAGCAGTCATGGGTATCCCATCGGAGCCACGATCCCGGCTGTTAGCAGCCCGGCCCGACCGGCGGCACAGCACCCGATACGCTCTGTCGAGTCCGACAACGAACACCAACGGGATCCCAGCGTGAGCAGATACGACAACATCACCGACGAGGACAGAGACGTCCTGAAGGCCGTACCGATGATGGCCGGCGCGATCGTGGTGACGCTCGGCGATCCGGGACTTATCGAGGCCGGGCGGGAGATGCTGGCCTCCGCCCGCGTCGTGGCCGATGCGGCCCACCGGTTTCCCGGCAATCCGCTCATCGAACTCCTCCACGGAGAACTGCACGATGTCGACCGCTACGGCGATGCCGATCGCCACGGCAAGGACCCGGCTGCGTCGCAGAGACTGAAAACCAGAGATCCGATGGTGGCCATGGCGGCATTCGTCGACCAGCTCGATCTGGCGCTCAACATCTGTGACGCCAAGGTCGACCCCACCGACGCCCACGGCTACAAGCAGTGGATCATGGCCTGCGCCGAGGCGTCGGCCGAGGCGGCGAAGGAGGGAGGCTTCCTCGGTATCGGCGGCAAACGGGTCTCGGACGAGGAGGCGGCCTATCTCGCCCACCTCCGGAATCGACTCGAACTCCTCTGATCGAGGCCCTCGACTACGTCGGTGCGTCGTCTTCCTGCCGTAGGGCGAAAGCGATGAGCTGGGTTGTCTTGACGTCGAAGACATCCGAGTAGAACCCGACGGCTCGGAGCCGCTCGAACGCGCTGACGAAGTCAGGGCTGATCTCGAGCAAGAACCTTGCCAAACGACTGACCAGCGGTCATACTGGACTGACCGATGGTCATTCGAGACAGGAGAACCCTCATGGACGTCGTCAAACAACTGGGCGGAGTCCCCGCGGTCGCCTCCCACCTCTGGAGCTCGCCCGTTCACGCCGCCGCAGCCGATCTGGTCGACCCCCAACCAGGCGAAACTGTCATTGATCTCGGTGCCGGGTTCGGCGCAGCGACGTTGCACCTCGCCCGTCGAGTGGGGCCCGACGGCCGTGTCGTGGCGGTGGACCCGTCCCGGCTGATGCGAACCGCCCTCCAAGCCCGCCGGGTCATACATCCGGACCGAGACCTGATCGACGTGCGAGCCGGATCGGCCGAGCGGCTCCCGCTGTCACGCTCGCGACGCCGATGCGGTTGTCGCCATGAACGTGGTCCACCTCCTCAGCGACGTCGACGCGGTGTCAACCGAACTGACCCGCGTGCTCCGACCCGGCGGCCGAATCCTGTTCATCGAGGAGGACCTCGACGACCCCGGTCACCGATTCCATCACGCCGAGCCACACGCACCGGACGGACCAACCATCGACGACCTCGCCCGGGCGCTCGAGCGAGTCGGGTTGGCAGCGACGATCGCGCGACGACACCTCGGCGGTCAGCCGGTGACCACGCTCTCCGGCCACATCATCGGCTGAGCCGTCGACAATCCGCCGAGCAGTCACCACACCGGATTGGTTCCCGGATCGGGACGCTCCGATTCCGGGGCCGGGTCCGGTGCCGTGCCGTCACCGAAGGGGCGGCCGCCCAACGCCTCGCGCCCGTGTCCGGTCGACCAGGCCGAGAGATCGGGGCCGATCGGCACGATGCCGGTCGGGTTGATCTGTCGGTGCACGCCGTAGTAGTGCTGCTTGATCTGGACGAAGTCGATGGTGTCGCCGAATCCCGGGGTCTGGAACAGATCGCGGGCGTATGCCCAGAGGGCGGGCATCTCGGCCAACTTGTTCCGGTTGCACTTGAAGTGGTTGTGGTAGACCGCGTCGAACCGGACCAGTGTCGGCCAGAGGCGCACGTCGGCTTCGGTGATCGTGTCACCGACGAGGTACCGCCGGTCGGTCAGCCGCTTCTCCAGCTGATCGAGCCGATCGAACAGACGGCGGTAGGCCTTCCCGTAGGCTTCGGCGTCGGAGGCGAACCCGGCCTCGTACACCGCGTTGTTGACGTCGCGGTAGTTGGCCTCCGCCACCTCCATGATCTCGTCTCGGTGCGGCTCGGGGAAGAGATCCGGCGCGCCGGCTCGATGGTGGTCGACCCATTCCTGGCCGAAGTCGAGGGTGATCTGGTGGAAGTCGTTGGTGACCACCTTTCCGCTGGGGACGTCGACAACGGCGGGGACCGTCACGCCGCTGCCGGTCTCGATCCCTCGGGCCTCGTAGGCATCCCGGAGGAGGTGAATGCCGAGCACCCGATCGACCTCACCCGGGTCGAGGTCGAAGGTCCAGGACTCCTCACCGTGGGTGGGTCCGGCCATGGCCACGGAGATGGCATCGCCGAGCCCGAGAAGCCGCCGGCTGATGAGGGCCCGATTGGCCCACGGGCAGGCCCGGGCCGCGGCCAGACGATACCGCCCGGCTTCGACCGGCCAGCCGTCGGTACCGTCACGGGTAATCCGGGTTTCGATGTAGTCGGTGTCGCGTCGATACGCGCCGGTCTCGTCGGCGTAGCTGGTTTCGTCACTCATGGATTCAGTCCTACCACGCCGGAGGACGCGATCATCAGCCGACGTTGACGACGTCCGCCACGCTCGGGGTTCCGTTGGCGTCCAGGGCGAACAGCATGTACGCCCCGGGCGGGGCGACACCCGGATCGGCGGGGATCGTGACCTGGTAGCTGCCACCGCCCGACGAGGTGAAGGCAAGCGGGACGCGGCGTTGGGCGTTGTTGACCGAATGGGTCGAGTTGGCCATCCGCACCAGTGCGAACTCAGCGGCACCGCCGTCGACGTCGACGGCGATCGTGGCGCCGTGGGAAGCCGATCCCGGTGCCGATGTGATCGTAGGCCTCGCCTTCGGATTGCCGTCGGCGTCGAGAAGGTACGGCGGCGTGAGGATCTGGGTGTCGGGGTGGTTGGTCGAGCAGTTGCCGCACAGCCCGCCGCCGCCCACCATCACCCGGCCGTCCAGAAGAAGCAAAGCTGCGCTGTGGTAGGTGCGGGGCACCGACATCGGAGCCAGGCTCGACCAGGTTTCGGTGGCGGGATCGAACAGCTCGGCGACCAGGATCGCCTGGTCGTCGGTGAACAGCCGGGATACCCGCTGCCCGCCGGTCGCCACCACCTCACCCGACGGGAGGACCACACTGTTGTGCAGCGTCCGTGGGGTCTCGAGGTCGGCGACCTGGCGAACCGACACCCCACCGTTGAGATCGATGACGTGGGCGTTGGCGGTGCCGACGCTGGTGTCGTAGTCCGGAGCACCCCCGGTGACGAGGATCTTCCCGGCGTCGTACATGACCGCGTTGCCGTTCATGGCGTCGCCGTCGTTGCCTCGCACGCCGGCCGACGCCACCGAGCCCTGTCCGGAAACATCCAGCCAGTGCATGGTGCGGGACGGTCCGGCGTGGAACACCCGATTGCCGGTCCAGGCGAACAGCCACATGTGATTGTCGGCCCGGTACTGTCCCCGACTGTCGGCGGTCTCGAGCGTGCCTCCACCCTCGATGCCCGGCAGCGTCGTCCACGATCCGTTCCTGTAGATCTCGCTGGCCTTGTCGCCCACACCGCCCGACCACGAGCCGCCGACGGTCAGTACAGAACCGTCGCCGAGCGTGACGTTGCCCTGGTAGCCGCGACCGATGTTCATGTCGGCCGCATCCTCCCACGAGTCGGAGGCAGGATCGTAGATCGACGTCTCGGCGTTGCCCGATCCACCGCTGACCAGAACCCGTCCGTCTGGAAGGTTGGCAATGCCGGGGCAGAACATGTCGTGCTGGGTGTTGGACACCCGCTGGGCCCGGATGGCGCCGGTCGACGGATTGTAGATGGCGGTCTCGGTGTAACCGTTCTCACCGCCGAACGTGAACCGGCCATAGGCCGACCACAGCAGCACCTCACCCGAACCGATGTTGGCCATCGCCACCGGCACCAGGCCGACGTCGACCACGGGATCCCAGGCCCCGGTCGTGTTGACACCACCGCCACCGCCGCCACCCCCGCCGCCGGTGCGGACCAACGTCAGCGAGTCGAGCTTCGTGCCGTCCTTGCGGTGATGGATCACCACGGAGTGCTCACCGACATCGAGTTCGACCTCGACCGGATCGTCGCCGAACCGATCCGAGACGTTGTCGGTCACGAATGTGTCGTCCTTCCGGAGATCCCACACGAATCCGTCAACCGGGGCGTCGTCGACCGTCACGAAGAACGAGTTCGATCCCGACTGCGCCCACGCCCGGGTCTCGATCCGATAGGTTCCCGCCTCGGCCACGTCGAAACAGAACGCGGCGGTACTCGGACTACCCAGCGACCAGTAGTTACCGGTTCCGTCGGGCACCTCGACATACGCACCGCCGGAAGCGGACGCATCCGACACGACCCCCATGTCACCGGCAAGCGCACCGTCCTCGGCCTCGGCGGACAAGCCGGCAACGCATTCGCCGCCGCCCCCGCCGCCACCACCTCCGGTTCCGGTGCGAACCAGCGTGACCGAATCGAGCCGGGTCCCGTCCTTGCGGTGGTGGAACACGATGGTGTGTTCGCCGGCGGAGAGCTCCATCTCAACCGGGTCGTCCCCGAAACGATCCGACACGTTGTCGGCCGTGAACCCGCCGACTCGATGCACATCCCACACGTAGCCACCGGCCGGGGCGCCGTCAACGGTCACGAACAGGGAGTTGGACCCGACCTGACCCCACGCCTGGGTCTCGATCCGATAGGTTCCCGCCTCGGCCACATCGAAACAGAACGCGGCGGTACTCGGACTACCCAGCGACCAGTAGTTGCCGGTTCCGTCGGGCACCTCGACATACGCACCACCGGAGGCCGACGCATCCGACACGACCCCCATGTCACCGGACAGCACACCGTGCTCGGCTTCGGCGGAGAGGCCGTCCACACAGTTGCCGTCGCCGACCTCGACGGACTGCCAGTCGAACACCTGGTTCGCGCCGCCATGACAGGACCATTGGATGAGTGCGACACCGGGGTCGGTCCCGCCGCCGTAGACGTCGAGGCACAGGCCGGAGTGGGCGGCCTCGAGCCGAAGGCCGCCGGTCACGGTCGTGGCCGTCCATCGCGACTCGGACGCGCCGTTGCAGTCGGTCTGGATGACCAGAGCCCCGGCTGTGGTCGATGCGGCCTGAACGGCGAGGCAGAGGTCGGAGTGTTTGACCACCATCTCGACCTGTCCACCGCCGGCGTCGCGCAGTTCGAAGATCTGGTCGTCTCCCCCGTCGCAGGCGTTCTGCGTGGCTGCGGTGCCAACCGACAACGATTCGTTGGGGATACCGGCACAAAGAGCCGAGTGCGACGCGACGAGCGGACCCTCTGATGCGGCGCTCGCCGGAGCTGCTCCGCCCACCACGCCGATCGTGAGCACGGCCGCGATCGGCACGACCACAACCGCCGCCGCTGCCAAAAGCCGAACCCCGCGCGCAAGCCGATTCCACATGTGCCACCTCACCTCTTGCGATCTGACGACAAGCTTAGTCAGGGGGTGGGGGCGCGACCGAAGGACCAGGTGGTGAGCAAATGTACCGGGGTCGGGCCTCGACTATCGGTCGCGGAGTCCCTTGCCGTCGAGGATGCGGTCGACGACCTTTTCGATCCGCGAGACTCTGGTCTTCGACTGCTTGGCCCCGGTGAAGTGCAGAAGATACTCCCGCTGACGACCCGGGGTCAGCCGGTAGAACGCTTCTTTGAACTCGGGGATCTCCTCGAATGTGGCTTCGAGCTCCTCAGGAGCGACCAGCTCGTCGGCGGCCTCCATGTCGACCTCCAGACCGGCCTTCTCGATGTCGACCGCCTCCTGCAGGTAGTGCTTCAGGGCCGATTCGGCGTGGAGGATCTCGTCGACCGACGTGAAACGGGCCTGGCGCCCCGACCTCGTGTTGGGGCCGACCTTCACCAGGAGATCCTGCGGATCCTCGAGCAGCACGCCTTTGGGAAACAGCAGCGCACAGTACTTCTTGAAGCCCTGGACGATGACGATGTTGGTGCCGTCGGAGGTGTAGGTGGGCTTGCCCCACTTCAGCTCCTCAGTCAGGCCGCAGTCGAGCGCAATACGGCGGAGCTCGATGGTCTCGTCCTTCCACACCTCGGCCCGATCGATGAAGGCGTCGACCTTCGGATTGGTTGCCATGCCGCATGGTACCTCATACGCCATCGCCCGGTTCTGAGGTTGCTCGACGTCGCTGAGCGACGTCGAGAAGCCTCAGAAGGTGTTTGCGGTTCGGATTCGTGAGCAGCTCTAGCTCGTCATCAGGTCCGGCAACCAGGTGGCGATGGCCGGGAAGAAGATCACCAACATGATCGCCACGGCCAACGCACCGACGAACGGGAAGATGCCACGGAACACGCTGGCCAGCTCGATCTTCGTGACGCCGGCGACGACGAAGGTGATCAGACCGACCGGGGGCATGAGCAGGCCGGTGAGCAGCATCATCACGGTGAGCACGCCGAACCACACGCCGCTGTAGCCGAGCGTGATGATCACCGGGTAGATGATCGGGGTCATGATCACGAGGATGGCGATCTCGTCCATCAGCGCACCGAGGATGAAGTAGACGACGAAGATGATCGTGACGATGACCCAGGGTGCGATCGACAGGCCGGAGATCCAATCGCCGAGCCCGAACGGGATGCGGGATGCGGTGAGGAAGAAGCCAAAGATCTGACCGGCGATCACGAGCATGAAGATGAACGACGTGGTGCGGATCGTGCGGCTGAGCGCCGACTTGAACCCCTCCCAGGTAAGACGCCGGGTGACGAGCCCGTACACGAGCGACAGAAAAGCGCCCGCCCCGCCGGCCTCGGTCGGGGTGAAGATGCCGAAGTAGATGCCGCCCATGCTGATGCCGAAGATCACGGGGACGGCCCAGATCAACCGGATGGCGTCGAGCTTGCTCAGATCGGGCTTTTCGGCCGGCCGCGGCGCGTAGTTCGGGCGCATCCGCACGGCGATCCACGCCGTGATCATCAGCAACACGGTGGTGAGGATGCCGGGCACGATGCCGCCGATCAGCACCTGACCGATCGGCTCCTCGGTGAGGACCCCGTACAACACCAGTACGGCACTCGGCGGAATGAGCGCACCGAGTGTTCCGCCGACGGCCGCGGTGCCGGCAGCAAAGCCGGGGTCATAGTCGAACTTGCGCATCTCGGGAACAGCGACGACCGACATGGTGGTGGCCGAGGCCACCGCCGAGCCGCTGACCGCACCGAACATGGCCGACGCCCCGATCGTGGCCATGCCAAGCCCACCCTTGACGTTCCACAGGAACGCATCGATGGCCCGATAGAGATCCTTCCCGAGTTGGGCCGACGCCAGCAACAGGCCCATCAGCACGAACAACGGGATGACCGAGAGGCTGTAGAGGGACGCCCCGAAGAAGGCGTCGGAGCCGAGCCGGTTCAGCGCGGCGGTGGTGTTGGTGATGAGCGCGAAGCCGACGAAGCCGGTGCCGATCATCGCCACCGCCACCGGCACTCGCAGCAACAGAAGCACGACCATGGCGATCAGTCCGAGCACGCCGATCATCTCCGGGCTCATATCTCGATACCGCCGCCTTCGAGCCCACCCGCCTCGCCGGTCACCTGGTCGATGATCTCGGTCGGTTCACCCCTCGCCCGGAGCACCAGCTTCAACATCGTGGCCACCGCATAGCCGAGCGCACCGAGCCCGGCGACGACGACGAACGGCCACACCGGCCACTGCAGCACCGGAGACTCGGCGCCTGAGTCCTGCTGCCGGAGGGAGAAGCGGAAGAGCTGGATGGCCATGAGGCCGAGGACAGCCATGGTGAGCGCATCGGCGAAGAAATCGAGGACACGTTTGGCACGGTCGCCGACCCGCACATAGAGCAAATCGACGGTTATGTGATCGCCGAGATCCTCCGAATGGGCCAGCCCGAGATACACCACGACAACCAGTATGAGCGTGGTGATCTCGACGGTGCCAGGCACCGGATTGTTGAACGCCGACCGCCCCGTGATATCGGCGACGGTCAGCGCCAACAGCGCCACCAGTGCGATGCCGGCGACGTAGTGCATCCAGAGGTTGAATCGGCGGATTGCCGAAACGATCCAGGCAATCACTCGATCAACACTCGATCAGCTCCCATGGGTTTGGTCAGCCGTAGGTGGCCTTGATCTCCTGCATCCGGTCGAACATCTCCTGGGCCGGGAAACCCTCACCCTCCCGTTCTGCGATCCAGTCGTTCGTGACCCCGGTGCCGACCTCCTGCCAGCGGGCCAGCTCGTCGTCGGGCAGCACATACTTCTCGATGCCCTCGTCGATGGCCGCCTGCGAGATGCTCGTGTAGAGGCCGTCATAGACCTCGGCCGCCAGCATCGAATGCTCTCGACCGAGCTCCTGCATGACCGCTTGCGCGTCGGGCGTCAGCGAGTTCCATTGATCGAGATTCATCACCAGATACTGAGCCGCCACATAACAATTGCACTCGGTTCCATAGTTCAATTCCGGGTAGAGCTGGAAGCTGGCCAGCCCCGACACTGCGATCATCAACCCGTCGATCACGCCGGTGTTGAGGGAGTCGAAGATCTGGGGAGCGGGCATGCCGACCGTGCTGGCCCCCATCGCCTCCATCACCCGGCCGACGACCGGCGTCGGGAACCGAAGGGTCAAACCCTCCATGTCCTCGAGGGTCTGGACGGGGGTGTCCTTGGTCCACAGGTCGCCGACGTCGTGGACCCACAACCCGAGGAGGGCGACGTCGCTGTACTCCTCCTGTAGCGCCGGGAACTCGTCGTAGAGATCCCACAGCGTGCTGGTGGCCTGGACGGCCGAGGTGAACTGGAACGGCTGCTCGACGATCTCGGTGTTGGGGAACACGCCGGCGTGGTAGCCCTGCAGTGCCCAGCCGAGATCCTGACCGCCGGCCACCGTGTTCTCGAAGGTGGCGGGGGGTGCGGCGAGCGAACCACCGGCGGCGAACTCGATGGTGACGGTGCCGTCGGTGGCCGCGTTCACCGCCTCGGCGTAGGGAATCAGTGCGTTCTGGGCGATCGGGTGTTGCTCGGGGAAGGGATGGCCGAGCGTGAGTGTGACCGGCTCGCCGAAGTCGCCTGTGGCGGCATCGTCTGACTCCGCGGCAGTGTCCTCTTCATCGCCGGCATCATCGGCCTCGGCGTCGGCGTCATCCGTGGCCTCGTCGCCGCTGTCGTCCGATTCGGCCACGGCCTCGGTGTCACCCGAATCGGCGTCGTCCGCCCCGTCGTCCGACGAGCCGCAGCTCGCCATGATCAGCGCGATGACCGCCAGTAGCGCCAAGTAGCGCCAGGTCCTGTTTCGTGGGTTCATATCTCCTCCTTGAGCGACCGCCTGCTCCCCTTCGCCCCACGCAGGCCCGTACCACCGCCCCGCGACTTGCCCGCCGGACGGGTTGGGCAGCAACGTATCACCCACCTGTGGTGTCGGACAAGAGCGTTGACAGGTCCGCCTCCGATTCGTCATCGACCCAGGCCACGTGATGATCGGGGCGGACGAGCACGGCATCGGATCGGTACGAGGACATGTCCGCCACCTCCTGAACGACCAGGGGCACACGCGCCCGGGAGGCGGATTTCTCGACCGATCCGACGAGGTCCGATCGGTCTGGAGCCACCAGCAGCGTGAACCAAGAACCCAGTCGATCGAAGAGTCCCGGAGCGCGTTCGCTGGGGGGCAGATGGTGACCGGGGCGGGCGACGAAGTCGTGGATTCCAACGGCGCTCGGGCGCCGGGATCCCGCCGTTTCGCCGGCCGAACCGCCGCGCACGATGGGCGACCCGGCGTAGTTCGGGGCGTAGTCGCTTATCCCGAACCTGGAACCCTGGGTCCGCCTTCGCTCCCACGCCTCGGCGAACGCAGCCGAGTCGCGGCGCGACCACAGCGATCCGGACTCGGCGATGAACCGGCGGTCACGGTCGATGAAGGATTCGATGAAGTCCTCGGCGGTCGACACGAACACCGGCCGCCGCTCGGCGTGGTAGGAGTCGAGCAGGTTGGCTCCGGCCCATCCCTGAAGGTGGGCGGCCAGCTTCCAGCCGAGATTCCGGGCGTCGTCGAATCCGGTGTTGATGCCGTAGCCGCCGTAGGGCGGATGGCTGTGGGCGGCGTCGCCGGCCAGGAACGCGGGGCCCATCCGGTAGGACTCGGCGATCGCCACCCGCAGGTCCCAGAACCCGATGTGGTCGAGCTCGATGGCGAAGGTCTGGCCAACCGTGTCGTGCAGGAGGGCCTCGTGGTCCACGTCGTCCACGGTGGAATCCGAAGGCACCGGGGCGTGGAAGAACCACTGCTCGACCACATCGACCGCGCCGAGAAAGCGCCAGTAGCCGTCGAGGTCGGGGTGCAGCACGTTGAAGAACGCAGCCTCCCCGAAGCGCTCCGACAGCAGCTCGTACAACTCCGGTGAGCGGAACACCAGCAACACCATCCGCCGATCGTGATCGCGGATCTCCTCGGTGATCCCGACGCCGCGGCGGACCACCGATCGGCTCCCGTCACAGCCGACGACGAAGGTCGAGCGGGCCACTCCCCGCTCGGTCACCACCTCCACCGCACCCGCTGGGTCGTCGGACCGGATTGCGACATCGGTGACCCGCTCGCCGTAGTGCACCGACACCGACGGGAGGCTCTCGGCCCGACGACGCAACACCTCCTCGGTCAGGTATTGGGGCAGACGTTCGTTGGCGGCGAAGTAATACTGGCCGACCTGGCTGCGACGAAACCACGGGTGGGCGTGGCCGCTCGACAGCGACTCCCAGGCGTTGACCCCGGCGGCCGGGAAGCCGGGCGGCATGAGCCGGGCGGCCCGGATCTCGTCCTCGACCCCCCAGACCCTGAAGTGCTCCATCGTCCGCTGGGTGAGGTTCTGCCCCTTGGGGATCCGGTGGAGTTCGGCCTCCTTCTCGATCACCACGACCTCCACGCCGCGCTGACCGAGTTCGATGGCCAGACCCATCCCCACGGGACCGCCGCCGACGATCGTCACCTCCGCTTCGTGTACCACGGGCGCCATCGATCCACCCTATGCGAGGGCGAGGCCGGGATTCACGTTCGGGCGCGGTCCCGCAACCAGGCGACGAACAGGTCCATCGGAACCGACCCCGGCTGGTCCCGACGGGTGGCGACACCGAAGTCGAGCGAAGGCGCCTCGACGGCCAGGTCCACCGGTCGCAGCGGATGCATCGCCCGACGATCGACGTACCGGGGAGCGAATGTGGGCAAGACACCGATACCGGCTCTGGCCGCCAGCACGCGGGCCTGCACGCCGTCGACCTCCAGCACGGTGTTGGGGTTGGTGATCCCGATGGCCCGGAACATCGCGGCGTACCCGGCCTCCTCCACCGACTCGAGCGGCGCCGAGATCAGCCCGGCGTCGTTGACCTCGGCGGCCGTCACCGCCCGCCGTCGGGCCAGGGGGTGATCGTCGGCCACCATGAACACGAGATCGGCGGTGTGGAGCAGCTCGAATTCGAGCTCGTCGGGAACACGCCACTCGTTGATGTACGCAAGGTCGAGTGACCGGGCCGAGACGGCCTGGGCCAGCTCCACGCTGTGACCGAAGCGGAGGCTCATCGAGATTCCCCGGTTCGCCCGGGTGAAAGGGGCGATGACACCGTCGAAGAAGAACTGCTGCTCGAAGGCGATGCTCGCTCCGACGACGAGACGTCCGACCCGCCCCGACCGGAGTTCGTCGATGGTCTCGGACAGCCCGGCGGCCTCGTTCAGAATGAGTTTGGCGGCGCGGTGCACGGCGAGGCCCTCGGTGGTCGGCTCGACCCTGCGGTTGGTGTAGGCGACGAGTTGCGTCCCGTAGGTCCGTTCGAGGGCCCGAACATGGTAGGAGACCGACGGCTGGGTCATGTCGAGATGCTCAGCCGCCGCGCTGTATCCGGCTCGTTCCACCACCTCGACGAAAACGGCCAGCCGATGCAAGCTCACATCGCTGCCGCGGGCGGTGTCCATCGCCACACATCGTAGTGCAACTATCAAAACTTTCTATAGAACAATCCACATATCCCCCTGGCGCTCTATCGAGGCCCGACGTACGATCGAATTCGAGACCCACGGGAGGCCCGCAGATGGCTCGCTTTCGAATTCAGACCCATGGCCGGCTCCACGAATGGGTGGCCGAGGAGAAGGGCTACTTCGCCGACGAGGGCCTCGACTACGAGTTCGTCGACAACCGGCTGATGAACGACCAGATCGCCGCCGACTCGGTTGCGGACGGCGGCGAGCATCACAAGGGCGCGTTCGAAACGATGGCCGAAGGGACGTCGTGCGCCGTCGGCTCGGCCTGCCACTGGGCGGTCAATCAGGCCGCCGCCGAATCGCACGGTCGCATGTGGGGCCACGCCTACTCGATGACCCCGGCCGGCGTGTACGTCCCACTCGACTCCGACGTCAAGCGGCCATCGGACCTGGCCAGCGTGCCGGTCGCCGTCGGCTACCACTCGGGCAGCCACTTCTCGGCGCTGGCCGCGCTGCAGCAGGTGGTCGACCAGGGTCAGATCAACCTGGAGTTCAAAGGTGGTCCGCAGGATCGGTTGGCCGGGCTGCGCAACGGCTCGATACCGGCCGCCAACCTCTTCGGCAACCCGATGTACGTGGCCGAACAGACCGGCTTCCGCAAGGTCCTCGACACATCGTTCATGATCGGGTTCATCGTGGAGGACGATGCCGAGCCGACCGATCTCGAGAAGTACTTCAACGCGCTCCGCCGGGCCCAACGAGACATCGACGCCAACCCCGAGCGCTACAAGCACTACTACCTGCGGGAGCTGCCGGCAGAGCATCACGACGAGGTCGACGTCTCTGGTTTCGGCCTTGGTGAGCGGATCGTCTTCGAGCCCTACACGCGAGATGTGTTCGAGACCACGCGGGAGTGGATGCGCGAGAACGGCCTGTTCGATGAGGCCGCCGCCCGCTCATACGAGATGGCCGTGATCGTCTGATCGCCTGATCGCCTGATTGCAAGATCGCGATTGTTAGATTGCGCGCAATAGAGTTGGTGGGATTCCATCAGCTACAACAGGAGCACCTCATGATCTCCAATACCGGTTCAGCAGTCTGGTCAGGCAACCTGCGCGACGGCGGCGGCACCGTCTCGACCCAGTCGGGCACGCTGTCCGACGTCGAGTACACCTTCGCCAAACGGTTTCGAGGGCGCAGACGGCACCAACCCCGAGGAGTTGTTGGCCGCCGCTCACGCCGCGTGCTACTCGATGGCGCTTTCGAACGTGCTGGCCGAACACGACCTGGTGGCCGAACGTCTCGCCACCACCGCCACGTTGACACTCGACCCGTCGACACTGACCATCACCACCGTGGTAC
>CBDCGP010000019.1:0-62609 GCA_965216655.1 Acidimicrobiales bacterium | reverse complement strand
TGCGCCCGTCGACCTTCAACGACGTCACGGCCGTTTCGGTCCGGATCGGCACGTCGGTCGCGACCTCGACGAGATACGCGTCGGCCACCGTGCGCCTCCGCCCCTGCCTGGTCGCCAATGCCGGGGCAAACAGCCCGCACCGGTCGCGGTCCAGCGTGGAACCGCGCGGTCCCAGACCCAGTTCGACGAACGCGTCGTCGAACCGGGCGACGAGATCGGTCGGCTCGTCTTGCCGCGCGATTCCCTGGACCTCCGGATCGAGGACCTCGGTCACCGTGTCGAGCCACCGTTGCATTGCGGGCCGCGCCCCAATCGGGACATCCGCCGGAGTCGGCCCAACGGTCGTAATCGGCCTCGTCGCCCGGCGTCATCAGCATCGCGTTGACGGCCGAACCGCCGCCCACCGCCCGCCCCATCAGATAGCGATGATCAGCGCCCGGGCCCGTGCCGATCGACGGATCGTCGCCCTCGAACACGGCCGGCCAGAAAACGGTCCGGGTGCCGATCGGGGTCGAGTAGGCCGGACGGAGCCGCTCGGGGGCCGCGACCCAAGGGTGACCCGGCTTCGACAAGAAGGACATCGGCCCCGGCCTCGGCGAGCCGGGCGGCGATCACACATCCGGCCGAACCCTGCTCCCACGACCACATGCCGGTACGTGGAGGAGTCAGGCAACGCCGGCCGAGCCCAGGATGTAGCTGACAATGAGTTGATGGACGACGAGCACGCCGACCCCCACCATCAGCCAGATCGACCCTCGTCGTCTGAGATCCGAGAAGAGCGGGCTGCGCCGCCACCAGGAGTCGGCCGGTGACCGCACCATGAGCCGACCGACCAGCATCCCGAGCAACCAACCGGCGGCGCCGATCGCGATCATGACCAACGGCACGAGCGCGAAGAACAGTCGGGCCAGCTCACCGAGCTGCGCGTCACGGGAGTACACGATCTCGGGCACTCCCCCGGTTTCGGAGGCGGGATCGTAGAAGACGTCGAGCCGCTGTCCGACATAGGGGTCGCGACGACATCCAGGCGTCCTTGCCGACCGCAAGCGTCGCCTCGATCACATCGGGCGACCCGCTCAATCCGCGGTCAAGCGACCGGCACACAACCAGCGATCCGGGGCCGAAGGCGGCTTCGGGCTCACACGAGACGACCGTGAACCTCACCGGCTCCCGAGTAGGTTGCGTCCCAGCTGAGGAGCGAGTCGACTCGGTTGACGGCCGACCAGCCGGTGACGAGAATCAGCAGCGCCAGAATCGCCACCGCCAGCCGGGCCGACGAAGACCCGAACGCGGTCGAGCGTGGCCCATCGCCCCGCCTCGGCTGTCGTCGAACCACTGGCAATCGCCGTCACGTCACTTCCCGTTCGCCCTCTGTCCCCTCAAGATAGACGAGCGGCCGTCCGTCAGAAAGTCGGGCCGACCGGTGGCGGCAACGGCAGGCGGAACGTGATTCAGTCGGCGCCGAGACGGCGCCCACGTCGGGCGGCCTCGGCCAGCACCTGAGGGCGGTCGATCGTCTGCACCAGGCGGTCGCGCACGACGCGGTCACCGGCGACCCAGACGTCGGTGACGTAGCGACTCGACCCCGCGAACACGAGATGGGGCACGAGATCCTCGCCCGGACGGAATGCCGGGTTGTCGAGATCGATACGAACGATGTCGGCGTGTGCTCCCACCGAGAGGTGGCCGACATCGGGAAGACCGATCGCGGCGGCGGAAGCGCTCGTGGCGAGCGTCAGCGCGGTACCGGCGCTGACCGCCAGCGGGTCGAGCGAGCGACCGCGGGCCAGCAGAGGGGCAAGCTTCAGCTCCTCCCACAGATCCAGATTGTCGTTCGACGCAGGACCGTCGGTGCCGAGTCCGACGGTTACACCCTCGGCCAGCATCTCCTCCACCGCGGCGATGCCGGACCCCAACTTCAGGTTGGACACCGGGCAGTGGGCGACCGCCGCTCCCGATTCGGACAGGATCCGCCGATCATCGGCGTCGAGCCACACGCCGTGGGCGACAACGGAGGTCGGCTCGAATGCGCCGACCTCGGCCAACAGCACCGTGGCCGGCCGGCCGTATCGGTCGATCACCAGCTCCCGTTCGGCCTCGGTCTCCTCGAGATGGATGTGGAACAAGGCATCCGCGGCCGAGGCCGCAACCGCGATCTCGCCACACTGCTCGGGGCTGAGATCGTAGACCGAGTGGGGGGCGAAGCCGACCGTGATCCGGCCGTTCGGATCGTGGTTCTCCCGGTGGAAGTCGACGATCTCGGACAGTCGGCCGTCGACCCGTCCGTCGGGGCTGAGCGCCGAGATGACGCCAGGCGTGACGACGGCCCGTCCTCCGGTGGTGCGAACGGCATCGGCCACCCGATCCTCGTAGAAGTACATCTCGCAGCTCGTGGTGACACCGGCCTCCAGCATCTCCACCGAACCGACGGCCATACCCCACCAGGCGTCCTCGGGTGTCATCTTGGCCTCGCGGGGCCACACGCCGTCGCGTAACCAATTGGCCAGCGGCAAGCCGTCTCCAACGGATCGGACCAGGGTCATCGGCGTGTGGGCGTGGGCGTTCACCAGACCCGGCATGAGGAGACCCCCGATGCGCTCGGTCTCCGCAGGAGCAGGCCCGAGGTCGGCCACGGGACCGACGGCGGCGATACGGCCGTCTGACCCGATGTCGACGGCCGCGTTCGCGATCGGCTCCACCGGCCCCGACATCGTCAGCACGTAGTCGGCTTCGAGACGTCGAGGCGCCGACGCCATCAACCTCGTTCCCGTTGGTAGACCTCGAGCGTCCGGGAGATCAGACGGTGAACGACCGGGGCCCGGCGGTCGAGCTCCGCCACGATGTGTTCCACCGAAACTGGGGCAGGCCCCACGCCGGCCGCGAAGTTGGACACCAGGGCGATCGACGCATACGGCAACCCGACCTCCACGGCGAGAGCCACCTCGGGGTACCCCGTCATGCCGACCACCTGCCCGCCGAGGCGGGCCATCATCTCGATCTCCGCCTTGGTCTCGAATCGGGGACCATTGGCACAGCAGTAGACGGCCTCCGGTTCGACGCTGAGATCGAGTTCGGCGGCGGCGGTGAGCATGGCGCGACGTAGCTCGGGGTCGAACGGATCCGACATGTCGGTGTGGACGACCGGCGAGTCCACGGGGACCGGCGGCGGCACGGTGCCGTCGAAGAACGTGTCCGCCCGGCCGGAGGTCAGGTTGATGACGTCGGACACCACCGCCATCGTTCCCTCGCCCCACGACGGCTCGATGGATCCGACCACGGCCGTGGCCAGCACGGCCTCGGCGCCGACCTGGTGGAGAGCCGCGATGTTGGCCCGGTAGTTGATGGCGTGCGGGGCGACCGAATGATCCGACCCGTGGCGGGGCAGGAAGCACACGTCGAGCTCGCCCACGCGACCACTGGTGAGGCGAACCGGCGGCCCGTACGGAGTGTCGATCTCCTCGACCGTGCGATCGACGAGACCCGGTATGTCGTAAAGCCCGCTACCGGTAATCAATCCGAACATGGTCGGTCAGTCTACGGGTCGCGGCCCTGTTGTCGTCAGGCTGCCGGTGCCTCGGCGACGTCACCGCCGGCCATCAGAAGACCGATCTGTTCCCGGGTCGTGGTTTCGGGATCACGTTCGGCCACGATCCGACCCTCGTAGATCACCGCGATGCGATCCGACAGGCTGAAGATCTCGTCGAGTTCAGCCGAGACCAGCAGCACGGCGACGCCTTCGTTTCGCGCCGACACCAGCTGGCTGTGGATGAACTCGATACTGCCGACGTCGACGCCGCGGGTCGGCTGGGACGCAACGACCAGTTTGTTGTCGTCGCTCAGCTCCCGGGCCACGATCACCTTCTGTTTGTTGCCGCCCGACAACGACTTGACCGGCGTGTGGATGTCGGGCGTCCGCACGTCGAATCGCTCGACCAGGACCTCGGCCTTGTCGTCGACCTCGGAGAAGTCGCGAACACCGCGGTTGGCGAAGGGCGGCTCGTAGTAGTGGGTGAGCACGAGGTTGTCGGCGATGGAGTAGCCGCCCACGAGCCCGTCTCGTTCTCGATCCTCCGGTATGTAGGCGGCGCCCATGTCGCGCACCTTGCGGGGCTTGTTCACCACCGCCTTGCCGTCGATGCTGACCGAGCCGGCGGCGATCGGGCGGATGCCGGTGATCGCCTCGACCAGCTCCCGCTGGCCGTTGCCCTCCACCCCGGCCACGCCGAGAATCTCCCCGGCCCGTACGTCGAAGGTGGCGCCTTCGACGATGAGCTGTCGCCGGTCGTCGCGTACCTCCAGATCCTTGACCGACAGCACGACGTCGCCCGGTTCACGAGGCGGTTTGTCGACGCTGAGCACGACCGACCGGCCGACCATCATCTCGGCCAGCGATTCGGTGGTGGCGTCGGCGGTCAACGCCCGACCGACCGACTTGCCCCGGCGCAGCACCGTCACCCGGTCGGTGACAGCCAAAATCTCTCTGAGTTTGTGGGTGATGAAGATGATGCCGACGCCGTTCGACGCCAGATCTCGCATGATCTCCAGCAGCTCGTCGGTCTCCTGGGGGGTCAACACCGCCGTCGGCTCGTCGAGGATCAAGAGCTCGGCTCCCCGGTACAACGCCTTCAGGATCTCCACCCGCTGCTGGATCCCCACCGGGAGATCACCGACGGTGTCGGTTGGTTCCACCGCGAGGCCGAACTGCTCCGACAGCTCGCGCACCCGGGCCTCGGCCGCGCGGCTGTTGAGGAAACCTCCCGCTCTCGTCGACTCCGCACCCAACACGATGTTCTCGGCCACCGTCAACGGGGGCACGAGCTGGAAGTGCTGGTGCACCATGCCGATGCCCTTGGCGATCGCGTCGCCGGGCCCGGAGGGTTTGAGCTCCTCCCCCCGGAATCGGATGATGCCGGAGTCGGGTTCGTGGATGCCGAACAGCATCTTCACCAGCGTCGACTTGCCCGCTCCGTTCTCGCCGAGCAGACCGAGGATCTCGCCCTCATAAAGGAGAAGGTCGACGTCGTCGTTGGCCACCACACCGGGGAACGTCTTGGTGAGTCCCTCCATCTCGAGCAGCGGCACCTCACCCTCCCGGATGAAGGACGCGTCGTTCTCCGAGGCGACGTCGGGCGTGTTGCCCTGGTCGGTCATCGCGTCACTCCTTGTCGTAAGGCTGGCCGATGGCGGCCGGCGGTCGGGCGGCGACGCCGGCGATCGCCAGCACCGCAATGGTCAGGACGAACGGGATCATGCCGAAGAACTGCGGTGGGATGTCGAACGCCTGCCGGAACTGGAGCTGCGCCTGCACGGCGTTGAACAGCCCGAACAGCAGGGCCGCCCCCAACACACCCCCGGGTCGCCAGCGCCCGAAGATCATCACGGCCAGGGCGATGAACCCCTTGCCGTTGGTCATCCCCCGGTTGAAGACGCCGGCCGACTGGAGCAGGGCGACGCCGGCCAGACCGGCAAGGGCGCCGGCCATCATGAGGTTGGCGTAGCGCAGGCCGAACACGCTGACCCCGACGGTGTCGGCCGCACTGGGATGCTCGCCGACGGCCCGGGTTCGCAGACCCCAGCGGGTGCTGAACAACGCGATGTGGACGACCGCCACGGCAACCAGCGCGGCGTAGGTCAACGGACCATGGCGGAACAACATGGGGCCGACCAATGGCAGATCGGCGAGGGCACCGAGCGTGATGTTGGGGATCGACGGCATCGTGCGGCCCTGGACGAAGAAGAAGCTCGTGGCCCCCAGGGCGAAGATGTTGATGATCGTGCCGGCGATGATCTGGTCCATTCTCAGGTGGACCGACGACCAGGCCAGAAAGAGGCCGCCGATGGCCGCCACGGCCATGGCGGCCGCCACCCCCAGCCACAAATTCTCGGTGTAGGAAGCGGCCATGAACCCGCAGAAGGCGGCCAGCAGCATCTGCCCTTCGATACCGATGTTGATGATGCCCGACCGCTCACCGACCAGGCCGCACAGACCGGCGAGGATCAGCGGGGCGGCCTCACGGATGGTGCGGGCCAGTACCGCCTCGGTCTGCTGGCCGTCCCATTGGAAGGAGATCAGCATGGCCGCCACGATGACGGCGAGACCGGCCAGGAGCCCGGCGTTCTTGGAAACCCAGGTGCCGTTGGAGCCGCTCATGCCGTCGCCCCCCATCCGGTGGCCAGATCGAATTGGGCGTCGTCTTCGTCGGCCCGGAGGCGGATGAACCACCGGACGACCGACGGCGCCGCGACGAAGAACAGGATGAGCGCCTGGATGACCCCGATGATTTCAGGCTCGACGTCGGTTCTGGCCTGCATCAGAGTAGAACCCGCGTCCATCGCTCCGATGAGCAGGGCCGCCGGTACGACGGCCAACGGATTGGTGCGGGCCAGCAGGGCGATCGTGATGCCGTCGAAGCCGAGTCCGGTGTTGAAGCCCGGCTCGAAACGACCGTTGACGCCCATGGTCTGGATGGCCCCGCCGAGTCCGGCCAGAAAGGCGCTGATCCCCATGGCGAGAACGACGATCTTGGTCACGCCGATGCCGGCGTAGGTGGCGGCCTTGGAGTTGGCTCCCACGGTTGTCACCTCGAAGCCGAGCGTCGAACGATTGAGCAGCCACCAGATGATCACAGCGGCCAGGACCGCCACGATGAATCCCGTCGGCAGATTGCCGAAGCGGGGCAGCTCGGCCGACTCGCGAACCAGTGGCGTTCGGGCGATGGCCCCGCCGTTCGGATCATTCCACGGTCCGTCTCGGCTCACCAACCATTCGGTGAAGTTGGCGGCCACGAAGTTCAACATGATGGTGCTGATGACCTCGTGTGTGCCCCGGGTCGCCTTCAGGAATCCGGCCAAGGCACCGAGCAGCGAGGCCACCAGGCCTCCGATCAGAAGCGCCAGAGGAATGTGGATGACAGCGGGGAGTCCGAAGTCGAAGCCGATCCATGCGGCAAAGGACGCGCCGAGCAGCAACTGGCCCTGTCCACCGATGTTGAACAGCCCGGCCTTGAAGGCGAAGGCAACGGCCAGCCCGCCCAGGACCAGCGGCGTTGCCTTGTCGAGCGTTCGGCCGAAGGCCTCGGAACCCCCCAGTGATCCTTCCAGCAGACCGCCGTAGGCGGTGAGCGGATCGTCGCCGGACACGATGATCAGCACCGCACCGACGATCAAGCCGAAGACGACGGCCAACAGCGGCATGACCACTATTCGCACGTTCGGTAGTCGCAAGCGTCTCTCCCCCATACCTCAATAGCGCCGATCCGAAAACGATCGGTGCCCAAGCCTAGCTTGGGCACCGAATCAACGAAAGGTTTGGTTCCGAAATACGGGTCCGGCCACAGACCGGACCCGTCTTTCGGACTTTTGGGTTCGACTACGGCGTGTAGCCCGTGGGCACGTCGCCGGCGAGCACCAGCGGAGTCAGCTCCTCGATCGAGGACTTGACCTCGTCGGGGATCTGGCTGTCAAAGTCGTGGTACTCGGCGAGGCCGACGTCACCGACGTAGTTGCCCGACGGCGGGTTACCGTCGACGAACAGCTGCACGATGTCACGCACACCCGGTGTGATCAGCTTCATGGCGCTGGTGATCAGGCAGGGCTGAGCCTCAGGAACGGTCTCCCACTGATCGGTGTCGACACCGATGCAGAAGGCCTCTCCACCCTCCTTGGCGACTTCCTGCAGCGCACCGTTGCCGGTCAGACCGCCGGCGCCGAAGATCACGTCGGCACCGTTGTCGAGCGCCTGGCGTGCCGTGTCGGCACCCCAGGTCGGGTCGGTGAAGGCCACGTCGAGACCACCGGGATGGTAGGTCGAGATGATGCTGGCGTCAGGGTTGGAGTAGGCGACGCCGCCCTCGAAGCCCTCCTTGAAGGCCACGACCGGCGGAACGAGGTCGGTGCCGAGCACCTGGGCCACGGTGCCGCTCTCGGTCATGAGACCGGCGAGCGCACCGGCCAGGAAGCCGGCCTGGTCTTCGGGGAAGATGAGCCCGGCGAGGTTCGGAAGTTCCTCGGCCTGGAACTGATCGACGCCGATGAAGTAGGTGTCGGGGTTCTCGCCGGCCGCGATGGCGGTGGCCTCACCCAGGGCGAAGCCGACGGTCACGATGACGTCGTAGCCCTGGTCGATGAAGCTACCGATGTTGGTGGCGTAGTCGGTCGAATCCTGGGTCTCGATGAAGTCGATGGTGGCGCCGAGTTCCGACTCCACGAGCTGGGCACCTTCCCAAGCGGACTGGTTGAAGCTCTTGTCGTCGATCTTGCCGACGTCGGTGACGACACCTACGCAGAGCGTGTCGTCGGAGGCGCAGTCGCCTCCGGCGGCGGCGTCGTCGCCGGCCGCGTCATCAGGCTCCTCGGCCGGCTCTTCGGCGGCGTCGTCCGGCTCCTCGGCCGGCTCCTCGGTCTCCTCTGCGTCTTCGGTGGTGTCCTCGGCCGCCTCGGTCGCCTCGTCGTCGGCGTCCGAGCCGCATGCGGCGACGAGAAGGCCCAGAGCCGCCAATATGGCCAGCAGCTTAATCCAGGTTTTCATAGCTGAAACTCTCCTCTAATGATGTCTAGAAATAAGGTCTAGATCTGATGAATCTATCGCCTTTCCCGCGCGCTGGCGGCGCGGCGTTTTGAACCCGTCATGTGACGGGTGACCACCGATTCGGCACCCGGAAAGCCACCTCAGTGCCGTCCGGCATCGGTCACGACGATAACGACGCGAGCCGGCTGCGTATGTACAATCCGCAGATCCCCCTTGACCCCGGCCCCGAAGCCCCGCTGCCTGTAGGTGGCGGCCACTCCGCGTTCGACGCGGCGGAGCGGCCGGTCGAACGCCGTGTCGGCGAGACGGAGTTCGTGCTGTTGATGGCGCTGATCAGCGCGTTGACCGCGCTCGCGATCGACATGCTGTTGCCCGGCTTCGCGGGCATGCGGCAGGCGTTCGGCCTGAGCCCCGATGCGACCGACCTGGCCGCCACGGTCACGCTGTTCTTCGTCGGCAACGGCATCGGCAACCTGATCTACGGTCCGATGGCCGACGCCTGGGGTCGAAAGCCGGTGCTGGTGGCGTCGCTCGGCCTCTACGGTGTCGCGGCGCTCGGAGCTGCGCTGGCGCCGAACCTGACCGTGCTCCTGGTGGCCCGATTCCTGTGGGGGGTCGGCGCCGGGGGTCCGAGGGTCCTTACCCAGGCCATCGTACGAGACCGGTTCTCCGGCGATGCCATGGCCCGGGTGATGTCACTCATCCAGGCCGCCTTCTTCGTCGCTCCGATTGCGGCCCCGCTGCTGGGGGCCGGCCTGGTCGAACTCGGTTCCTGGCGCTGGATCATGGCGTTCGGGGTGCTGACGGCGGTCGTCACGGGCCTGTGGTCGCTGCGGCTGCAGGAAACGCTTCCGGTCGAACGCCGGCGATCGCTCGCCCCCAAGGCGATCGCCGGATCGATCCGAGCCGTGCTCGTTACCCGGGAGACCTTCCTGTTCTCGATGTCGCTGATGTTCATCTCGGGATCGTTCTTCTCCTTCCTGAGCAGCAGCGAGCTGATCTTCGAGGACGTGTTCGGTCGTGGCGAGTGGTTTGTCGGCTACTTCTCGATCATGGCGACCTTCCTCGGCGTCATGAGCCTCGGTATCAATCGTCTCCTGAAACGGATCTCCGCCAGTCGGGTGACCATGGTGGCCGGTGCAGGCATCATCGCCTTCTCGGCCGCCCGGGTCGTGCTGGCCTCCACCACCGACGGCGTCCCGCCGTTCTGGCCGTGGTTGATCCTGTTCAGCCTCACCAACCTCTGTATCGTGGCCACCTTTCCGAGCCTGAACAGCCTGGCGCTGGAACCCATGGGCGAGTTGGCCGGAACGGCGGCCTCCGTAATCGGTTTCTTCACCTCGGTCGGCGGGGCGGTACTGGCCACCATCACCGACCGTCGGCTCGGAGGCACCGTCGCTCCGCTGGCTGTCGGGTACCTCCTGTACTCCGTCATCGCCTACGGTTTCCAGATCGCCGCCCTCCGACGTCCGGCCGACGACCCCGCCGTCGACTGACCGGCGACCGGCTGCAGACCCTGCGCGTTCGCGGGTGCTTTCGACCAAAAGTGACCGTTTTCGCCCGCGAACGACCGTCGGGAGGGTGGGGTGGCGCCCGGGGTGGTCGCACCGCCCGGTGTAGTTCCGCCTAGGAGCCGATCGTCGTGCCCAGGAGGCACTGCGTCGCCACTGCGACCAGACCGCCGTCGTCGTGGACGTGGGTTATGGCCACGCCGGTGCCGTCGGAGCCGAGACTGGTCACGGCGTCGAGGAGGAGCCAGCGGCCCTCCGGCGCACGGACGAACGCAACGTCGAGATCCGCGTTGATCATGCCGAAGCCGGATTCGGGGTCGAAGACCGCTGAGATGCCGGAGCCGACGTCCACCGAACCCATCGTCTGCTGGACTCCGGTGGGTTCCGTGCCCTCCACCACTTGGCACCGGAGCCGAACCCAGTCCCGGGCCGGACCGGGACGATCGAACGCACCGTCGACGAAGCGGTGCTCGAGCCCATCTCGATGGAAGACGTCGGGCTGATGCGTCGCCGCCCAGTGCGGGGCTGTCACCGGTTCCACGTCGCGCCAGGACGGCGCTGTGGTCGGCTCCGGTGCCCAGTCCGGCGCGGGAACATCGCCTCCCGCGAGAACAAGGGCAGTGGCCCTGGCCACGAGACGTCCGTCGCAGCGCAGCTCGGCATCGACGTTGCCCACGCGACGGCTCACATCCGAACGGACGGCCGACCCTTCGAGCGGCCTGAGGGGCACACCGGCCACGAGTTTGACCGAGAGCCGGGCCAGCGTCTCGCCTTCGCCAAGTTCCTGCTCGCAGAGGTACGCCAGCAGCGCGGCGGGAGGACCACCATGCTGGGCGTCCGGTCTCCAGGGTCCGGTCGTCAGCGCAGTCGGCTCGAAGATGGATTTTCGACCACGGTAGAGATGGCGTTTCGGCTCGGTCATGTCGGCCAGTCTGCCCTCGATTCGTCGCCGCTCAAGCCTGTTCCACCGTCGCCGATAGAACGAACGTGCTTTCATCCCGATCGGGCGCTCTTGGCCGACGGGCCGTCGATTGACCACCGTCGGACGATGAAGAGAGAGGCGCGAAGGACGAACCCATGACGATGATGAACGCCGCCGACAGCATCACGATTCAAAGTGCAGGGCCGATCGTGATGGTCGACGACAGCAGCGACGACTTCTACATTGCCGAGCTGATGTACCAGCGAAGCGAGCTGACCAACGAGTTCGTGCACTGCGAGTCGGGCGACGCCCTCATGGCCTTTCTCGGTGGCATCGTGGCCGGAGGCGAACCGCACCCGGCTCTCATCCTCATGGACCTCAACATGCCGGGGATGGACGGCATCCAGACCACGAAGCTGATTCGCTCCCATGGTGAGTTCAGCACCGTGCCCGTCGTCGCGATGTTGACCTCGTCGATCGAGACCCGTGACCGCGAGCGGGCGGAAGCGGTCGGGGCGAACGCCTACTTCTCCAAACCACTCGACCCGACCGACTACATCGAGCTGTTCAACTCGTTTCAAGCATGAAAGGCCGTGACCAGAGGTTCCCGTCGGCAACGACACGCTCCTGGTGCCCGGGGTGGGAGTCGAACCCACACGCCGCCGAAGCGGCCGAGGGGTTTAAGCCCTCTGCGTCTGCCGTTCCGCCACCCGGGCAGGAACGCACCCAAGCGTAGAAGACCCGCCGGGAGAACGATCGTGAATTCGGCGATTTGGCCCAGCTTCGCCGAGCTACAGCTGCAGCATCGGCATCCGGTGATGGTCGAGCCTCTGAACGCCGAGCACATCGAGGACGGCGGGAGCGAAGTCGAGGTAGTCGACGGGGCCATCGGCCGGTTGCTTGAAGGTCGGCGAGTTGGAGACCACCACCACCCCTTCGGGAATGTGGCGCCCGCTCGAATGATCGTCGACGGCGTAGATGTCGAGTCCGGCCCGATCGGCACGCACGGTCGCGCCGGCAAGGACAACGTGCTCCGGGTCTGACACGGCAATGTCGTGGGTCAGGGTCACGGTGTCGTCGATCCGATCCACGATCCAGCGGGGCCGCCCGACGCCGACCTCGATCAAGCGGGTCTCAACCCGGTCGGCCTGCTCGGGGGACTCGCAGGCCAACGTGAGGTTGGGGTTCATCGACCCTCGCACCGTCGGCGTCTCGCCGTCATCGAGACCGATCGCTCGGAGAAACGCCTGTGGATCGGCGACGACCGCCTCGTGGGTCCTCCCGGCGTCGAGCTCGGGGCTCGGCCCCTGTCCCATGGACGAGACGACGATCAAGGTGCGCTCGTTTCGGCGACACCATCGATCGAGACCGACGAGCATTCGATCAAGCAGCTCCACCGCCACGGGTATCTCGTCGCGATGGTGCTCCACCCATTCGGCTGGATAGTGCTCGGATCCGAAGTCGTCCGGATACATGGCGTACCAGTAGCGGTGCATGGCGGCAGCAACGTGGTTCGTGAACAGCACGGCCAAGTCCGGCGCCTCCGTGGTCAGCAACCGCATGAACATATCCGACAGCACCAGGAACTGGCCCGAACGGAGCCGCTCCCGCGGCGCCCGACCAACGGCCACATCGGCAGCCAGGCGTCCGAGTCGGGTCACCGTCGTTGCGGTGAGCCCCAGCCGGGGCGCCGCTTTGACCGCGGCGGCGATCTCCGAACGGAGGGAACCCAGGTCCGATCGGCGACTGTTCGCCTTCGTCAGTCGCAGGTTGACCTCCTGGAAGGGGCGAAACCGATCGGGCATGGTGTTTGCGTCGGCGGCGAAACAATCGGGAATCACGAAGCGGTAGTCACCATCGCCGCACTGCTCCGACAACGGCGACGAGTGCAGCGTGTTGACCAGCCCGACGGACCGCCCGGCCCTGGCCGCGATCTGCCAGTACAAGGGGTAGTCGGCGGGCTTCGGATCGCCATACCACCAAACCCGATGCTCGCTCCACGGCACACCGGTATTGAGCGAGGCCCAGGTCTGCGACGGATACATCTCCCGAGGCAGTTCCTCGGCGACGACGGTGCCGACAACCTGGTCCTGCTCGAGCACGCCTTGGAGGAACGGGGCCCGACCGAGAGCGGCCACGTCAGCGAGGACCCGGCGGGGCACCTCGTTCATCTCGACGACGACAACCCGACGAAAGTCCATGGCAACCTATCGACGTCGGGCCTCGGGATCTGAAAGGTCCGGTCCGGAACGGATCGTCTACGACGAGCGGAACCGCTCGGCGATGAACCGGTGCGTTTCCAGCAACGGCTCGGTGACGAGGCGGATGAAGATGCTGGCAATGCCCAGCTGGATGATGATGCCGATCGCCTTGGCCCACGTGTAGAGCGGCCCGGGATCGGTCTCGGCAACGGGCATGGCGAGCGCCGGCTCTCCTTCGGGACCCGGCCCATAGCTGCAGTAGCCGTCGGTTCGATCGCGCAGGGCGAAACGATTGGATCGCTCGAAATCGAGCAGTGTGCGCTGGTTGTCCTCGCCGTAGCGGAGACACATCTGCTCGGTCACCAGGTTGTCGAACGGTGCGACGACACGGTTGCGGGCCTGGTTCAGGACCACGAGGGCCAGCACGGCAATCAGGGCGACGATGAGCCAGCGGACCATGTCGAACTCGAAGGACCGCTCGGTCTTGCTATCACCTGTCTGCATCGTGGTCATGAAGCGTCCTCGCCCGTGTTGCTGGGTTCAGGATAGGTCCTGATGCCCTCCGACGGGGCGCAGGTTACAGAACAGATCAGGCAGCCCGCTGGGCATGCGACCGGCGAGGCGGCTGAGGTGAGCCGGCCGCCGCTACGCCACCCGGTTGGCGGAACCCCGAGCCGGTGGCCGACGATCTGGCCGCGCTCGAATGGCTTCGACCGTCGGAGACCGACTCGGGGATTTTGGCGGCATCACCATCGGCCCCGTGTGCTTCCGATGATGACGCCGCGATCAGGATCTCGCCCGCGGCCTGCCACAGACCATCGCGGGCCGCAGCGTCGATCGAACCTTTATGCGCCGCCCGGACGATCCCCTCGATCATGTCGGCTGCAACCGCCATGGCCGGCCGACCCCGATAGCGGACGGCGACCGTGGCCGAGCCGTCGGCGTTGCGACGGATCGCCCGACCAACACCGACCCGGCCCGGGCTCCGGAAGGTGACGTCGGCGACACCGAACCCGGCGGCCGCATCGATGAGACCACGGGCCAACCGAGCGAACCCGATCGACGTCAGCTCCTCCTGCAATCCCGTCGAACCCGTTGCCGGGGTCGCCGGTGACCGGCGAGCGTGCTGCTCCTGCCTGTACTCCACGACTCCACTATGACGGCGGGGTGTGACAGCGAAGGCGTTCTTCGACCCTCACACCCGGCGGCCACTACGACCACGGCACCATCGACCGGCCCGGAGACGGCGACCCTTCCATCGTGTCGTCGAACGGGGTGCGGCGCAGGTACAGCATCCACGCCCCGAATCCACTGACGATCGGCACCCACCACGAAATCAGGCGATAGGCGATCGTGGCCAGGCTTGCGTCCTGAGCGCTGATGCCGGAGATGATGAGGAGCGAGTACAACCCGACCTCCACGAAGCCGATCCCGCCGGGAGTGATCGGGATCATGCCGAGCACCTGCGCTCCGGCGTAGGCGATCAATACGAGGCTGAGGCGGGGGTCGGTTCCGACGCTGTACAGAGCGGCGATGAGGGCGAGATAGTCGAACGCCCACTTGCCGGCCGATGCGGCTACCACGGCGGGCCAGCGGCGGTCGACGACGGCCACCAGCCGGTCACGCTCCGCCACGAACTGTCCATGGCCGACCGTCAGCGAGCGGCGGGTGAGGCGGCCGATCAGACGCATGAGCCCCCGGATGGCGCCCTCGGCCAGCTCGAGCGGCCGGGTGAAGGCCACGGCCAGCGCTCCGATGGCCACCAGCACGACGAACATCACGCCGCCGGCCATCGCGGCCGGAAGCAGGCTCTCGGGAATCGGCGCTCCGAGGAGCGCCATCACACCGGCGACCGCCGGTATCGCGACCAACGCCGCTGTCGTCATCACCGAGGTCACCGCCAGCGCCCCGCCGGCCTTCGACGACTCGACTCCGGCCGATGCCAGCATCCGGTAGTAGATGGCGCCGCCGGTCGCCGCCCCGCCGGGAATGACGCGACTCACGGCATTGGAGACGAGTTGGCTGGTGGCGGCGATGAACCACGACACCTGTGGTATGACGATCCGCGTCAGCCACCAGAGACAGACGAAGCTGGCCAGTTCGAGCGCGAACATGACGACGAACCAGCCCGGGCGAATCGTTCGTAGCCGTGGACCCGACGACAGCAGGTCGCGCAGCTGATCCTGCATGAAATACATTGCCGTGGCGGCGACGGCGAGGCCGATCCCCCACACCAGGGTCCGTCGGATGAACAGCTGGCCGCCGGCCTGACCGACGTACCCGGGATCCACCGGCCGCTCGTCGTCGGGTTCCTGCGTTCTCATGATCGGGTTCCAGCCACGGGTTGGACATCTCGGCCGACCACACGGGTCCTGCCGGACAGGGCGTGGAGAGAGTGGCCGAGTTGCCGACACAGGTGGTCGAGGGCGACCACCGGCAGCCCGACGACGTTCGGATAGGAACCGTTGATCTCCTCGACGAGCAGAGCTCCTCGCCCCTGGATCGCGTAGGCCCCGGCCTTGTCGAGCGGTTCACCGGTGCCGACGTACCACTCGAGCAGCTCGGGATCGAGGACCCGGAACCTGACGTCGGTGGTCACGTGGCCGGTCACCGGATCCGTGTTGTTGTGATCGCCGCCCGACGAGATCAGGGCCGCGGCGATACCGGTGATCACCTGGTGGGTTCGCCCCGACAGTGCCGTCAGCATCCTCTCGGCATCCGCCTTCCCCTCAGGTTTGCCCATGATCGAATCTTCGACGCCCACAACGGTATCGGCGGCGATGATCAACGAGGGACCCTCCATCGGCGCTAGGTCGCGACAACAGGCCGTCAACTTGGCCGTGGCCAGCCGTTCGACGAGCTCCACCGCGTTTTCGCCCGCTCGGGGCGTCTCGTCGATGTCGGCCGGCCGGACCTCCGGATCGATGCCGAGCGTGCGCAGGATGGCGGCCCGTCGGGGCGAGCCCGACGCCAGAATCACTCTGGTTGTTCCCAGTACACCACCATCAGCCATTGGTTCCATCGTACGGGCTTGGCTAATCGATTTTCTCGGGGTCGCAACAAGTCCTAGGGAGTTTCGGCCCTCGATAGCCGAAACTCGAGGCGACGGGCTCCGTCCCGTCGCACGGCTTGGGAGGCGGCTCGGGTCGGTGGCACACTTGACCGCCATGGACCTGATCGATGTCACAAGCGCAGACGGTGTCGCCACCGTCACCCTCAACGATCCGAAGCGCCGCAACGCCGTCACGCTCCCCATGTGTGCAGAGATCAACGAGGCGATGAACGCAGTGGAGGCCGACGAGTCGATCAACGCCCTCGTGGTCACGGGCAACCCACCGGCGTTTTGCGCCGGAGCCGATCTCTCCCACCTCGGTGACTCGGCGGAGGAGGGACTGCTCACGATCTATGAGGGTTTCCTGCGAATCGGTCGCTCTCCCCTGCCGACGATCGCCGCGGTGAACGGCGCGGCCGTCGGTGCGGGCATGAATCTGGCGTTGATCTGCGATGTGCGACTGGCGGCCCGCTCGGCCCGGTTCGACACCCGATTTCTCGACCTCGGCCTGCATCCCGGCGGTGGGCACACGTGGATGTACCAGAACATCTGCGGTCCCCAGGCCGCCACTGCCGCGATCATGTTCTCCCAGGTGTTCGACGGTTCGGAGGCGGCCCGGGTGGGGCTGGCGTTTCGGGTCTACGACGACGACGAGCTGCTCGACGCGGCGCAGGCGATGGCGGCCAAGGCGGGCGCCGCACCTCGTGACCTCGTACTGAAGACGAAGCGGACGATGCAGGACATCCGATCAGTCGCCACCCAGCGGGCCGCCGTCGACCACGAACTCGGCCCCCAGGCCTGGTCGACCCGTCAGCCGGCCTTCCAGGAACGCCTGGCCGCCCTGAAGGCCAAGATCAGCTCCAGGACCTGACCGCCGACCCCCAACCCCACCCAACTTTGTGACGCTCACGTCCCCCTCAGCTCGAACTTTGGGACGGTGACGACCCACCAGGGGGGTCGTGAGGTGCACAAAGTTCCGGGGGTGGCTGGCCGGCGAACGACCCTAGAGCCAGGCCTCGGCCAGTTCGGTCCTGCGCTCGTTCCACTCCTCGGAGGTGATGGCGAACCTCACGTGGTCCTCCCACACACCATTGATCTCCAGGTAGCGGAGCGCAGTGCCCTCATTGCGGAGACCCAGCTTCTCGACGACCCGGAGCGACGAAGTGTTGCGGGGCACGATCGAGATCTGCACCCGGTGTAGTTTGAGCTCCTCGAAGGCGAAGCGGAGCATCATGACCACACCCTCGGGCGTGTAGCCCCGGCCGGCCTGCTCCTCATCGATCCAGTATCCCAGGTACGCACTCTGGAACGGGCCCCGCTGCACCGCGTTGAGGTTGATCTCGCCGCAGAACGACCCGCCGACGAAGACGCCGAAACCGTAGCCGGTCCCCGCCTGCCACTCCCGGTCTCTCGCGTGACACCTGAGCGCGAACGCGCTGCGATCGCCGACCGGGTCGGGAGCGCCGTCGGGCCGCCGCGGTTCCCACTTCGTCAACCAGTCCAGGTTGCGCCGCCGAACCTCCTGCCAGGCCCAGAAATCATCCGGGCGGAGCGGGCGCAACAGGATTCGACGTCCGAGAAGGCTCGTGTTCACGGTCACGAACCCGACCCGGGCGCCGCGTCGCCCGTTGCGTCACCCACCTGGTCGACGCGCTCGGCCTGGTCGACGCGCTCGGCGGGGTCGACGAGCATGCCGTCGATCACACCGAGGGTCGACACCCTCATCTCCCCAACACCGAACTGACGCATGAATTCGAGCAGGATACACATGGCGCCGACGATCCATCCGACATGGTCGGGCTGGAGGCCGGGATTGGTGGCCCGGTCAACCGCCGACTCGGTGGCCAGAGCCCGGAACAGCTCCTCCGCTGCGCTTCGTTCGAGAATGTAGCCATCGATGTCGTCGCCTTCGGCTCGCCCGAGTTCTACCTCGGCCACGAAGCGGGAGGCACCGAGACCCACGATCTCCGACCCGGCGATCGCCGCGGCCAGCTCCGGGCGTTCCCGTCGCAGGTCGTCGAGATACAGCTCGACGACCGAGAGCGCGGCCGACAACTCGGCCGGGTCGGGCGGATCGGTGTGTAGATGGTCGGCGGTGACGGTGGCCGCGCCGATCGGCAGCGAGATCGCCGACATCACGCCGGAGTCCAATCTCGTGGCCACCTCCGTCGACCCGTACCCGATGTCGATCGTGACCAGTGGACCGACGGAGGGATGCGCCGAGACGACGGCGAGGTGGCCGAGCTCGGCCTCCGTCTCGCCGTCGAGGATCTCCACCGTAACACCGAGGTGATCCGAGACCAGTGCGACGATGTCGCCGGTGACCCGCGATCGTGCGGCCTCGGTGGCCACGACCCGAGGCGAATCACAACCGGAGACCTCCAGCAGCGCGGCGATCCCGACCAAGGCCTCCTCCAGCCGTCGACTGTTGGCGGCGGCATCGGCGATCAGATCGGTGGTGATCCGGTGCCGCTCGGTTCCGGCCGCGGTCGGGATCACCGCCTTCACGGCTCCCGATCCGATCTCGACCAGGGCGTTCACCGCTCCTCCGCCACGAGGTCGGTGAGCGCGTCGCCGGATTCGGTCAACCGCTCGTGCACCCAGCGTCCCACCGGGTCGTCTCCACCCGCCAGGTGGTAGGCGTAGTGGGCGTGGAGGCACTTGACCCCTTGGCGGGTTCCACCCACTCCCCCGCTGGGCGACGGGCCGTCATGCTCGGGAGGGAGCAGCCGATCGCGCTCCCGGCGGTAGCGATCGTGGGCCGCCGCAACGAGTTCCGGGTCGATAGCCGCCTCCGCCCGCTTCACGCCCCCGACAGACTCGAGCCGGCCGATCGCCTTGTTGAGTTCGGGATCGACCAGCCAGTAGAGGGTCGGCATGGGCCGCCCCGAGTGGAGCAACGGTGCGTTGACGAGCACGACAGGCGCTCCGCCGGCCCGCGTGACGGCCACCGAATACGCCCCCTGCGGCCGGCGGCCCAGCAGCTCGGCGACGATGTCGTCGAGGTCGCGGTCGGAGTCCGGCACCTCGGAATCGGATTGTGGGTGGGTTTGGTCCATCAGGCCGATCAGCCGCGGCTGATCAGCCACCAGATGAAGGCGATGACCGCGGCGGTGAGGCCGGCGGCCGGCACCAGGCGCTTGGCCATCGACTCGCCGCCGACGGCGAGCAGGTCGACGGCCTCGGGCTCGGGCGAATCGATCTTTCGCACACCGCCCGACACCTTCTCGGCCACCGTGCCGGCTGCGCTGCTGGCGGCGGCTGCGGCCCGACCGGCCGCCTCGCTCACCTTCTCGGCCGCACCATCGGCGGCATGGGAGGTGGCGTCGGCAGCGGCATCAGCTGCACCGGAGGCGGCATCAGCGGCCGCGTCAGCTGCACCGGAGGCGGCGTCGGCAGCGGCATCAGCTGCACCGGAGGCGTCATCGGCCGCCGATCCGGCCGCAGCGGCGACACCATCGGCTCCCGACGGGGATTCCCCGGCCAGCTTGTCGCGCAGGTTGTCGCTGAACTGACCGAGCAGCTTCTTCGACACGTCCTCGATCGCTCCGCGACCGAAGCTGGCGATCTTGCCGCTCAGACCGAGGTCGGTGTGGATGACGACCTTCGTCTGGTCGGCCGCCAGCTCTTCGAGTGTTGCCGTGACCACGGCGTTGGCGTTGCCCTGACGGGGATCGCGGCCTTCCGCTTTCAGTTTGGCCACATGGTTCTCGGCATCCTGCTCGATGAACGACGCCTTTCCCTTGTAGTTGGCCGTGATCGGACCAACCTTTATCTTGACGAGACCCCGGTACTCGTCGCCCTCGATCTCGGTCAGCTGGGCTCCGGGCATACACGGAGCAATGAACTCGAGGTCGTTGAGAATCGCCCAGGTCTCCTCGATGCCTCGTTCGATAACAAAGTCGTTCGTCAGCTCCATCGGTGGAGATCCTCCCTGGTGTCGATGTCAATCGGATTACCCATGCACGGTACCTCCGAAACGAGGTCGGAACGCAGTCGAATGAGCGAACGCGCGCCCTCGTCGCCGGTCCGGGGAAGCAGCGGCCAGACCGACTGTTCGAGTTTGACCGGAGGGCGGCGCGAACCGTCGAAGGTCGCGGTCGCGATCGGCCCGTCGGCTTGGGCCACGGCCCGCCATGCGTCGGCCCCGATCAACGGTTGATCGGCCAAACCGACGATGACGGTCCGATACGCATCGGCCGCCGCCCGGTCGATTCCGACCGCGAGCGAGACCGCCTGTCCCTCGGCCCAGCGGTCGTTGCGCACGACGGTGAATCCGAGGTCGGCGCACTCGATGGACTCGGCATCGGCCAGCCAGGCCAGAGAGCGCTGGAGCGGGACCGCGCCCGTCACCACGTAGACGCCTCCGACGGTCCCGTCGATCAACAATGAGCGCATGACACCGAGGGCATGGGCTGCCAAAGGCCGTCCTCGGAACTCGACGTCGAGTTTGTGGATCGGCCCAACGAAACGGGAGCCGGATCCCCCGGCAAGCAGCACCGCGGCGCAGGTCATCGCTGCCAGTGTGCCATGCGGAAACCCAGCGACAAGGAACCCCACCATCGTGATCGCCACTGCGATTCCGTCTTCATCGTTGCTCGTCCCAGCTGTTACTGTGGTCACACCACGGCCGTCAACGTCGCCCGGCTACAGGCGATATCGCTCTCATCGATGTGGGCAATCCGCCGATTACGTCACCACGACCGCGGCGCGACGCTAGATTCTTCGTTCGCCCGGTTGTAGACCCTCAGGAACGAACCGCTCATGGACTCCCAAACGCTACGCCACCAGCTGCACACACTGGCCACCAGTCACCTCTGGACCTGGGACCAGGGCTTGACCGCCCTGCTCGACCCCAAGCCCGGCCAGGACTCCGACTCGACGTCGCCACCGCATCCGGTGGTCACGATCGACAAGCTCGGCGCAGCCGAACTCGAGGCGCTGGCCTCCGACAGTTCGTTCGTATCTCGACTGGCCGACAAGTGGGAGGCGGCCGAGGCCTACCTGGCGGACCGAATCGTCGACCCCCGGATCGCCTACTTCTCCCCCGAGTTCGGTATCAGCGACCGGATCCCCCAGTACTCGGGTGGCCTCGGCATCCTGGCCGGCGACCACCTCAAGGCGTCGTCGGACCTGGCCGTTCCGTTGTGTGCGGTCGGTCTCTTCTACCGTCAGGGCTTCTTCCGGCAGGACATCACCGACGGCCGTCAGACCGAGCGCTACGAGACCCACACGCCGGAGGGCCTCGGGGCGGTCGACAGCGGACTCACCGTCGAGGTTCCGATGGGCGGCCACGACGTCACGGCTCGCGTCTGGACCGTCGACGTCGGTCGCATCAGGCTCGTCCTACTCGACACCGACGTCAAAGCCAACACCAAACACGATCGGGCGATCACCGACCGGCTCTATTCGGGCGATCGCCGCCACCGCCTCGAACAGGAGATGATCCTCGGTGTTGGCGGAGCCCGAGCCTTGCGGGCCCTGGGCCTGAACCCACCGCTCTACCACCTCAACGAGGGTCACGCCGGATTCCTCATCCTCGAGTTGATCGATCGGGAGATTGCCGGCGGGGCCACGCTGACCGAGGCCCTCGAACGCATCGAGCCCCATCTCCTGTTCACAACCCACACACCCGTGCCGGCCGGAATCGACCGCTTCCATCACAGTCTCATCGACGGCTACCTGGCACCGTGGGCCGAGCGATGGTCGGTCGAGGTCGCCGACATCGCCGCTCTCGGCCTCGACCCCGACGGCGCCGACGACGAGTTCAACATGGCCATCTTCTGCCTCCAGGCCGCAGACCGCGCCAACGGCGTCTCGAAGCTCCACGGCGAGGTCAGCCGGGATCTCTTCGGGCAGGTCGACAAGGGAGCCGCGATCGGGTCGGTGACCAACGGCGTCCACGCCCGCACCTGGACCGCGCCCCGCATCGCCGAGGCGTTCGACGAGGTCGGCGGACCGTCGTGGGCCGACGGTGACGGCGCAGCGTGGGAGCGCATCGCCACCATGGACGCCAGCGCCATCCGAAACCTGCGCCGGCGGGGCGGCGAGACCCTGGCCCAGATGGTCCAGGAACGTACCGGCACCACGCTCGACCCGGAGATCCTCACCGTCGGATTCGCTCGCCGGTTCGCCACCTACAAACGAGCCGACCTTCTCCTGCGCCACCGCAAACAGCTGGAGACGCTCCTGGCCGACGACGACACCCCCATCCAGTTCGTCTTCGCCGGCAAGGCCCACCCGGCCGACGAGCCGGGCAAGGCCCTGCTGGCCAACATCGTCGACTTCGCCAAGAGCAAGGGGGCCAACGGCCGATTCGTGTTCGTCAGCGACTACGACATCGCGGTCGCATCCGCCATGTACGCAGGGTGCGACGTCTGGCTGAACAACCCGATCCGGCCCCGCGAGGCCTCGGGAACCAGCGGCGAGAAGTCGGCGCTCAACGGCGGCCTCAACTGCTCGATCTCCGATGGCTGGTGGGACGAGATGGCCACCGACATGAACGGCTGGACGATCCCGGCCAGCGACGCCACCGATGCAAACGCCCGCGACACCGCCGAGGCCAGAGCGGCTCTCGACATCATCGTCGACGACATCGTTCCGACCTACTGGGACGGAGGCCGCCCCTGGGGTGACCCCTGGATCGAGCGGGTGCGGGCCTGCTGGACGACGCTCGGCCCGAAGGTGACCGCGGCCCGGATGCTGACCGACTACCGGGACGAGTTCTACCAGCCGATGCTGGACGCGGTTGCGAACGAGCCACTTGACGGCTGATGCAGATCTGGGCAGGTGATCCCAACCGGCTCGGCGCGGTCTGGGACGGCACCGGTGTCAACTTCGCGGTCTACTCCGAGCCGGCCGAACGAATCGAACTCTGCCTGTTCGACGCCGACGGCACCGAGACCCGCGTCGATCTCCCGTCGATCACGGCCTTCGTGCATCACGGCTACCTACCCGATGTGCGGCCGGGGCAGCGCTACGGCTACCGGGTCCACGGTCCCTGGGCGCCGAGCGACGGCGTGCTGTGCAACCCGCACAAACTCCTCACCGATCCCTACGCCTTCGCGCTCGAGGGCGATCTGACCTGGGACGACTCCATCTTCGCGTTCGACAACGGCGACGGCGTCGGCATCGAGAGCGACCGGATGAACACGCTCGACAGTGCGGCGTCGATGCCCCGCTCGGTCGTGGTCGACCAGTCGTTCGAGTGGGGCACCGATCAGGCGCCCCGCACGCCGCTGTACCGCACGATCATCTACGAGACCCACGTTCGGGGCATCAGCATGACCCACCCCGACGTGCCACCCGAACTGCGTGGCACCTATGCGGGCCTGGCCACCGAACCGATCATCGATCACCTGTTGTCGTTGGGCGTGACCGCGGTCGAACTACTGCCGGTCCACCACCACGTGTCGGAGCACCACCTCGTGAAGGACGGGCTGACCAACTACTGGGGTTACAACACCCTCGGCTTCTTCGCCCCCCATGCCGCCTACGCCGTCGACGGTGGCCACGGCCCCTGGGCGGGATCACAGGTCATCGAGTTCAAGAACATGGTCAAGGCCATGCACCGAGCCGGCATCGAGGTCATCCTCGACGTGGTCTACAACCACACCGCCGAGGGCAACCAGTTCGGCCCGATGCTGTTCCTCAAGGGCTACGACAACCGCGCCTATTACCGCCTGAGCCCAGAGAATCAACGCCACTACGTCGACTACACCGGCACCGGCAACAGCCTCAACATGCGTCATTCGCAGTCGCTCCAGCTGATGATGGACAGCCTGAGATTCTGGATCAACGAGATGCATGTCGACGGCTTTCGATTCGACCTGGCGTCGGCGCTTGCCCGAGGGCTCCACGAGGTCGATCGGCTCAGCTCCTTCTTCGATCTCATCCACCAGGACCCGGTGGTGAACCGGGTCAAGTTGATCGCCGAGCCGTGGGACGTGGGCGAAGGGGGCTATCAGGTCGGCAACTTTCCGCCGCTGTGGTCGGAGTGGAACGCCCGCTATCGAGACGGGGTCCGGGATTACTGGCGGGGGGCCGACGAGTCCCTGGCCGACTTCGCTTCCCGCCTCACCGGCAGCTCCGACCTCTACGCCTGGTCGGGGCGTCGCCCTTCGGCCAGCATCAACTTCGTCACGGCTCACGACGGCTTCACGCTGGCCGACCTCGTCGCCTACAACGAGAAGCACAATGAGGCCAACGGCGAGGGCAACCGAGACGGCGAATCGCACAACCGCTCGTGGAACTCCGGAGCCGAGGGCCCAACCGACGACCCCACCGTTCTCGAAACGCGCAACGTGAGGCGCCGATCGATCCTGGCGACACTGCTCCTCTCCCAGGGCATTCCGATGATCCTGGGAGGCGACGAGATCGGTAGAACCCAGCGGGGGAACAACAACGGCTACTGCCAGGACAACGAACTGTCGTGGTATGACTGGGACAACGTGGACGAGGAGCTGCTGGCCTTCGTGCAGCGTCTCGCCCGACTCCGGCGGAACCATCCGACGTTCCGTCGCCGCCGCTGGTTCGAGGGCCGCAACCTCCACGGCAGCGATGTGTTCGACATCGAATGGTTCAACGCCGGCGGCAAGCACATGACCGACGACGACTGGAACAACGGGCTCGTCCACTCCCTGATGGTCTACTTGAACGGTCAGGTGATCCCCGCGCCCGATTACTACGGGAACCGCATCACCGATGCCAGCTTCCTGCTCCTGTTCAATCCGAGTGGCGAGAAAACGGATTTCCACGTACCGGACGGTCTTCAGGCCAAGACCTGGCAGGTCGAGATAGACACCGCCACGGACCATCGGCGCGATACCGAAGTTGCCACCAAAGACAAGTGGACCGTGGCCCCGTGGGCGGTGGTTGTGCTACAGATGGACGGATCCTGACATGACTGCCACCGAGTCCTCCCCCGAAACATCCAGCGGTGTCCGCATCCTGTTCGCGTCCGCCGAACTCGCCCCGATCGCTCGGGTCGGCGGGTTGGCCGAAGCGGCGGCCGGACTGGTTCGGGCCCTGCGGGACGCCGGCGTCGACGTTCATCTCGTCGTGCCCGACTACGGCGGCGTCGCCCTCAGCGACGAGGAGGAGATCACGATCGACGGGCCGGAGTGGGTCGGACCGGTCACGATCCGCCGGGGCCGACACGAGGTGGTAGGTAACGTCGATCTCGTGCACGTGCCGGGCATGGACCGACCGCATCCCTATCTCGACGAGAGCGGAGAGGGCTGGCCCGACAACGACCGCCGGTTCATGGGGTTCTCGGCGGCCATCACGCTCCTCGCGAACCGCACGAACCCTGATGTCATCCATCTCAATGACTGGCACACGGCGGCGGCCACGGCCTGGCTCCACGGCCGTTTTCCGACGGTCCTCACGATCCACACGCTCGGCTATCAGGGCGTGAGCAGCGAGTCGTGGCTCCAGCATCTGGGCCATCAGGCGTTCCGGTTCGCCTGGTGGGGGGCCACGAATCCGATGGCGGGCGCCATCCAACTGGCAGACCGGGTGCTCACCGTGAGCCCGACCTACGCGTCGGAGATCGTTACCGACGGCGGCGGTGCCGGGCTCCATGACCGATTGGCCGCCCTGGGCGATCGCCTGATCGGCATCCGGAACGGGATCGACACCGGGATCTGGAACCCGGCGTCGGATCCGCTCATCGCGGCCAAGTACACGGCGGCCGACACCACCGACCGCTCAGCCTGTCGAGCCGCGCTGTACACCGAGGCCGGTTGGGCCGAAGACACCCAACCGCTGATCGCCGTCGTCAGCCGGCTCGTCGATCAGAAGGGGATCGACTTCGCACTGAGCTGCGCCCGCTTCCTCGACACGATGCCGGCGCGCCTCATGGTCCTCGGCTCGGGTTCGGTGTCCATCGCCGATGGACTCCGCTATTGGCAGGACCGCCACCCCGACCGCGTCTGGTTCTTCGACGGCTATGACGAGCCCCTCGCCCACCGCCTGTTCGCCGGCTCCGACCTGTTTTTCATGCCGAGTCGATTCGAGCCCTGTGGCCTGGCCCAGATGCAGGCGATGGCCTACGGCTCGATCCCGGTGGTCACGGGCGTCGGCGGACTCGTCGACACCGTGGTCGACGATGACCGCAACCGGGGCGACGGCACCGGCTTCATCAGCGAATCCGTCGATGACGCCGGCATCCTCGATGCGCTCCACCGCGGGGTGCGCGCCGTGCGCATGAGTCGCCGCCGCGACGCCATCCAACGGAGGGGTATGACGGCGGACTGGTCGTGGATGCAACCCGCCGCCGACCACATCGAGCTCTACCACGAACTGGCCGACCTCCCAGCCGGTTGATCTGTTGCGGAACGGGCCACACGTCAGCCGGGGATGATCTGCTGACCCTTCGAGACGACGACGATCCCGTTGTCCGACATCGTGTATTGGTCGGCGTCGCGTTCGGGATCCACGCCGATCTGCACGCCGGCCGGAACCACCACGTTCTTGTCGATCACGCATCCCTTGACCGTCGCTCCGGGGCAGACGACCACGCCATCGAGCAGGATCGAATCCTGAACCGTCGCTCCGCCTTCGACACGCACCCCCGGTGACAAGACCGAACCCTCGACACGGCCACCCGAGACGACGACACCGTTCGACAGGAGCGCCCGTTCCACGCTGGCCACCCCTCGCTCGCTGTCATTGACCACCTTGGCCGGTGGATGGGTGGTTCCGGCGGTGAAGATCGGCCACTGCCGGTTGTAGAGATCGAAGGCGGGAAAGTCGCCGATGAGGTCCATGTGGGCGTCGTAGTAGCTGTCGAGCGTTCCGACGTCGCGCCAGTAGTGGGGCTTCGGCTCGTCTCGACCGGGCACGACGTTGGTGGTGAAGTCGTAGACGTTGGCGTCGCCGTTGGCCACCATCGCCGGGACGAGGTTGCCGCCGATGTCGTGCTTCGATTCGGTGTCGCCGGCATCGGCGTGCAGCGCATCGACGAGCGCTGCGGTGGTGAAGACGTAGTTGCCCATCGAGGCCAACACGACCGACGGGTCATCGTCGAGGCCGTCGATGTCGTCCGGATTCGGCTTCTCCAGGAATTCGTTGATCCTGGCGTCAGGACCGGCCGAGATGATGCCGAACTGGTCGGCCTCCTGCTTGGCCACCCGGATACCGGCCACGGTCAAACCGGCCCCCGACGCGATGTGCTCGTCGAGCATCTGTCGGGGGTCTATGCGGTAGATGTGATCGGCGCCGAATACGAAGACGTAGTCGGGCCGCTCGTCCTCGATCAGGTTCATGTTCTGGAAGATGGCGTCGGCCGAACCCTGGAACCAGCGTGGACCCTGGCGCATCTGGGCGGGGATCGACGTGACGTAGTTGCCGAGCAGGGTCGACATACGCCACGTCTTCGACAGGTGCACGTCGAGGCTGTGGCTCTTGTACTGGGTCAGCACCACGATTCGCCGGTAGCCGCCGTTGGCCAGATTCGAGAGCGGAAAGTCGATGAGCCGGTAGTGGCCGCCGAACGGGACCGCCGGCTTGGCCCGATCCTTGGTCAGCGGCATGAGACGTTTGCCTTCCCCACCCGCCAGGACCATGGACAAAACTCGTGGTCTGGATGCCATCTCGCCTGTCATCTTTCCATCTTGGACCACAATCGCCGATGCTGGCTTGTCGTAACGGTAAGAAACCGACATCCTGGGAGGGCCATGAGCAACAAACCTGTCACCGAACCGCCGACAAACGCTCCCAACGACGCCGATCTCTGGCGTTTCGGCGAGGGTACCCACGACGACATCGCCTCCTTCCTGGGGGCCCACGTCGTCGGCGAGGGTGATGACCAGGCCACAACCTTTCGGGTCTGGGCCCCGAACGCCGTGCAGGTGAGCGTCATCGGCGACTTCAACAAATGGGACGGGACCCGCCACATGTTGACGCCGTCGGAGTCCGGAATCTGGTCGGGTTCTGTGGGCGGGGTCGGTGCCGGCAACGTCTACAAGTACCGGATCTTCCACCGCGGCGGCCAGTCGGTCGACAAGGCCGACCCGGTCGGCTTTTCCACCGAGGAACCGCCGCGCACGGCGTCGGTGGTGGCGGACCTCGGCTATGAGTGGGGTGACGACGAGTGGATGGCGTCACGAAGTGGGCGCAACGGCCACGACAGCCCCATGTCGATTTACGAGGTGCACCTCGGTTCGTGGCGCTACGAGCCTCGCGGCTACCGGGGCCTGGCCATGCAGCTGGCCGACCACCTGGACCGCACCGGCTTCACCCACGTTGAACTCCTGCCCGTCATGGAGCATCCGTTCTACGGCTCCTGGGGTTATCAGACCACCGGTTACTTCGCGCCGACGGCACGCTATGGCCCGCCAACCGACCTCATGCACCTGATCGACCTCCTGCACCAGCGGGGCTACGGCGTGCTTCTCGACTGGGTACCGTCGCACTTCCCCAACGACGTGCACGGATTGGCCCAGTTCGACGGCACCCATCTCTACGAGCACGCCGATCCCCGGCTCGGATTCCACCCGGACTGGAAGAGCGCGATCTTCAACTACGAGCGCCACGAGGTCCGGAGCTTCCTCCTGTCGAGCGCCCGCTTCTGGCTCTCCCGCTACCACATCGACGGTCTGCGGGTCGATGCCGTCGCCTCCATGCTGTACCGAGACTACTCCCGAGCCGACGGCGAATGGCTCCCGAACGAGCACGGCGGCAACGAGAACCTCGGCGCCATCACGTTCCTCCAGGAGCTGAATCGCCGGGTCTACAGCAACCACCCCGACACCGTCACCATCGCCGAGGAATCGACTGCCTGGCCCGGCGTGTCACGGCCGACCGACGGAGGCGGACTCGGCTTCGGGTTCAAGTGGGACATGGGCTGGATGAACGACACGCTCGAGTACATCGCCCGTGATCCCGTGCACCGCCGGCACCACCACAACGAACTGACGTTCCGAATGCACTACGCGTTCAGCGAGAACTACGTCCTGCCGCTGTCGCACGACGAGGTCGTCCACGGCAAGGGTTCGCTCGTGACCCGTCAACCCGGCGATCGGTGGCAACAGATGGCGGGCCTCCGCCTCCTGTTCGGCTATCAATACGGTCTGCCGGGCAAGAAGCTGCTGTTCATGGGCTCGGAGTTCGCCGTCGACTCTGAGTGGAGCCACGAGCATGAGCTGCCGTGGCATCTGCTCCAGTACGCCGAACACGAGGGCATGCTCGACTGGGTGTCGACCCTCAACCGGCTCCATCGAGACGAGCCGGCCCTTCATGAACTCGACTGCGAGCCGGCGGGTTTCGAGTGGCTGGTCGGCGACGACAACGCCAACAGCATCATCGCCTTCGTCCGCTGGCCGGCGTCGGAGGAGATCACGGCCGACTCCCGGCCGGTCGTCGCCGTCTACAACTTCACACCCGTTCCCCGCGAGGACTACCTGTTCGGCGTTCCCCTCGCTGGTCGATGGCAGGAGCTGGCCAACAGCGACGCCACTGAATTCGGAGGCAGCGGTGTGGTCAACGACACGGTCGAAACCGAGTCGACCAGGACGCACGGCCAGGAACAGTCGATCCGGCTCACGGTGCCGCCGCTGGCCGCCGTTCTCCTCGCCCCGATCGTCGACGAGGCCGATCAGTAGCCGAGGCGCTCGATCGATTCGGGACTGTCCTGCCAGTTCTTCTCGACGTTGACCACCAACTCCAGGTAGACCTCCGGCGGCAGCTGCTTGCGGACCCGGATACCGACCTGCTTGAGGTTCTCGCCACCTTTGCCGATCACGATCCCCTTCTGCGAGTCACGCTCCACGAGGATCTCGACCCGGATGCGGGGCCACTCCCACTCGACCACCCTGGTGGCCACCGAATGGGGGACCTCGTCGCGGGTCGTCCGCAGCAACTGTTCGCGAACCAGTTCGGCCACCACGAACGCCTGCGGCACATCGGTGACGGTGTCGGCGGGATACCAGAGCGGACCGGGCGGCAGACGCGACCGCAGCTCGTCGACCAGCGCGTCGACACCACGGCCGGTCCAGGCCGACACCGGGAAGTACGCCGAGAAGTCGAAGCCGGCCACCTCGGCCAGCTGGCCCAGTACCCGCTCGCGTTCGAGCCCGTCGATCTTGTTGACCACCAGCACGGTCTGGGCGGGGTCGAGACGCTCGGCCAGCATCCGGTCGCCCCGACCGAAGCCGGCGCGGCCGTCGATCACGAGGCAAACGACGTCGACATCGTCGATCGCCCCGGCCGCGACGTCGTTGAGGTGGCTGCCCAGGGCGGAACGCGGCTTGCCGATGCCCGGGGTGTCGACGAAGACCAGCTGGCTGTCGTCGTCGGTCAGCACGCCCCGGATCTGATGGCGGGTCGTCTGCGCCTTGTTCGAGACGATGGTGATCTTCTCGTCGAGGATCTTGTTGACCAGGGTGGACTTGCCGACGTTCGGTCGCCCGATCACCGCGACGAAGCCGCTCCTGAAGTCACCGTCGACCTCGCCGAGTCGCTGCTCGTCGCCGGTCGCCTCGTCGCCCGAGCCCGCACCGGCTCCCGTATCGTCACCAACGGTCATTCCTGGTCTCCCCCTCCTGCTTCCCGGATCTCGAGCCTTGTCACCAGGACGCGCGTGATTCGGCGCCCCTGCACCCGCTCGACCTTCAGGCGATAGCGGTCGACCTCGCAGATCTCGCCAGGGCCGGGCACCCGGCCGAACACGTCGAACACGAGACCCCCCACGGTGTCCCAGTCCCCCTCGGGCAGCGAGAGCGTGCCGAGGTCGTTGAGTTCGTCGATCGGGATGCGGGCGTCGACCCGCAGCGATCCGTCGACGAGGCGCTCTACCAGTGCCTCCTCGACGTCGTACTCGTCCACGATCTCTCCGACCAGTTCCTCGATGAGGTCCTCGAGCGTGACGAGTCCGGCCACTCCCCCATACTCGTCGACGACGATGGCCATGTGGAACTTGTCGTGCTGCATCTCCTTGAGGAGTTCGGCGACCTTCTTCGTCTCGGGAACGAAGTGGGCCTGTCGCATCAGAGCATCGACCGGTTGGGCGGCCTGGTTGTCGAGTTCGGCTCTGATCAGGTCCTTCACGTAGGCGAGCCCGACGACGTCGTCGATGTTGTCGCCCACGACGGGTACCCGGGAGAAGCCGACGACCGAGGAGATCTCCAGTGCGTCCTCGGCGGACATGTCCCGTTCGACGGTGGTCATGTCGGTGCGGGGCACCATGACCTCCCGCACGATCGTGCCGCCGAACTCGATCACCGATTCGATCAGATCACGCTCGGCCGGCTCGATGATCTCGTCCTCCACCGCGGCGTCGGCGAGAGCAATGAGCTCCTCGGGCAGTGCGAACGGCCCCTGACGCAGGCCGCGGCCGGGCACGATGATGTTGGTCAGGCCGATCAGCGTGCGAGCCAGCAGCCGGATGGGGGCGATCCGCAGAAGGAGGCCGATCGGCCGGGCCAGGGCAAGGGCCACCCTATCGACGTTGAGGATGGCGAGTGTGCGGGGAACCGCCTCGCCCAGCACGAACACCACCACGAGGTTCGCCGCCAGGACCAGCGTCGACCACGGCTGGGCCAGCAACCGAAACGCCAGGATCGCCACCAGGGCCGACTGGAGCAGCTGGGCCATCACCACGAGCAGGCGCAGCGGGTTCCGGACGGTGTCGTCGGGAAGCGACAGCAGTCGCTCGAGCCTGGGGGCCCGTTTCGGGTCGTCCTCGGCCAGGCTGGCGGCCCGGGCCTTGCTGCTCCGACCGAACGCCTCCTCGGCGGCAACCGCAACGGCCACGAACACGAGGAGCAGTCCGGCGGCAACGGTGGCCAGCGTCTCAGGAGGCGTCATAACGTCGGGTTCGACGGTTCCTGGGGGCCGGGATGGGCGATGCCGTAGCGGTCGAGGTGCGCGGTCTCACGGCCGATCATGGCCGCGGCCTCGTCGGGCTCGGCGTGGTCGTACCCGAGGACGTGCAGCACGCCGTGGATCACCAGCAGCGTCAGCTCGGCATCGAGATCACCGCAGTGCTCGGGGGCCTGCCGGGCGGCGACCGGCGGGCAGATGACCACGTCTCCCAGCAGCACGGGTACCGCGCCGCCGTCGTCGACGATATCGTGCGGCCGTCCATCGGCGGGGCCGAGAACCTCACCGTCGAGCGGGAACGAAAGCACATCGGTCGGCCCGTCTCCCGCCATGTGGACCCGGTTGAGGTCGGCCATCTCGTCCTCGTCGACGAAACTCAGGTCCAGTTGGCCACGGTCCACGTTTTCGGCCAGCAACGTCTCGACCGCAACCTGGGCCCACCGGCTCGTGTCGACGTCGACGGTCGATCGGCTCACTGTGTCGACCGTCGGACCGCTGCTCATCGAGATTTGTCGCGGCGGGCGTACGCATCGACGATGTCCTGGACGATGCGGTGCCGCACCACGTCCTGGGAGCGGAGCCGGACGAAGCCGAGCCCGTCGATCCCGGTGAGGATCTTCTCCAGACCGGTGAGGCCACTCCGCCCGCCGGCGACGTCGACCTGGGTGGTGTCGCCGGTGACGACGGCCTGTGAGTTGAAACCGATCCGGGTGAGGAACATCATCATCTGCTCGGGCGTGGTGTTCTGGGCCTCGTCGAGGATGATGTAACTGTCGTTCAGCGTGCGGCCGCGCATGAAGGCCAGCGGAGCGACCTCCACCACACCTCGCTCGAACAGCTTGGCCATGTTGTCGGCGCCGACCATGTCGTGCAGTGCGTCATACAGCGGCCGAAGGTACGGATCGACCTTCGACATCAGGTCACCGGGCAGGTAGCCGAGGCGTTCGCCGGCCTCCACGGCCGGCCGGGTCAGCAGGATCCGTTCGACCTGCTTGTCCTGGAGCGCCCGCACGGCGCAGGCCACCGCCAGCCAGCTCTTGCCGGTGCCGGCCGGCCCGACCCCGAACGTGACGATGTTGCGGCGCATGGCGTCGATGTAACGCTTCTGGCCCGCCGTCTTGGGCCGTACCGGCTTCCCCCGATAGGTGGTGAGCACTCGGTCGGTGAGTACCTCGGAGGGCCGGTCATCGTCCTTCAGCATGTCGATCGAACGCCGCACCACGGCCGGATTCAGGCTCTCACCGCGACGGAGAACCAGCACCAGCTCGTCGAGAACCTTCGCCGCCTCGGCCTGTTCGGCGCCTTCCACGACGATCTCGTTGCCCCGCGCGTGGATCGCCACCTGGAATGCGTCCTCGACGACGCGCAGGAACTCGTCACGCTGACCCAGAAGGCCCGCCATGATCTGGTTGTCGTCGACTTCGATCTTCACTGGTGACGTCATCTGATGTGCGATCGTACCCAACATAGGACGGTTCGACCGCACAGTTTCGACATATCGGACCGGCATATCGGCTCGACGGCGGCGATACGCTGCAGCCACCGGTCATCGTGCCCTGGGTGCGAACACACCGGAACTTCCCCCGGAGTTCCTCCATCGGTCGCTCGGCGACCATCGAAGGGGAAGGTGACCACATGGTTCTGTTGCTGGTCAGCGAACACGACCGTCTGGATTCGACGCTCATCGTCCGGAAACGGCTGCCCGATCGGGATCGCCACACCCACGAGGTTCGGTGGCTGACCCGGGCCCAGGGACCGGGTGTGGTGAGGCTCCACGCCGTCGACGCCGGAGACGCCACCTACGACACCGGTTTCGTGGGGCCTCGCACCCTGGCGGCGTCCGATGGCGATCCTGGGACGACCTCGGCCCTCATCGGACAGGCCTGGTCGATCGTCGAACGGCTCCACCGAATCGGCCTGGTCCACGGCGCACTGTCGGCCGATCACGTCCTCGTCGGCCACAACGGTCCGGTGCTGATCAGCCCGGCCGGACCCGACCAACACCCGCGCTCGGATGACATCGCCGGAATCGGCCGCCTGATCGTCGACCTCGCGGCGATTTGGGAATCCGAGGAGTCGACGTCGACCACCCTCGTCGAGCGCTGGGCCACGATCGGACGTCGGTTGATCACGCTCGGCGAGAACAATCCAGGACCGGCACCGCAGATCAGCGGAGCCGAGGTTCGCCGGGTGCTGGCGGAACTCAAACCGGGACGGTCGGAGCGGGGGCGGAATGCCCGGTTGGTCAGGAGGCGACGGTATGGATCAGGCCGAGGTCGTCGAGCTGGTCCACGGCGGAGTCGATCCTGACCCCGAGGATGCAAGCGACGGCACGAAGGTCGTCGTGGCGGATCGTGAGGACCCGTCCGTTGAAGTCCTGGCGCTGGACCTGGATCATCTCGAGGTAGCGGCCCAACATCTCGCCCTCCGGGCTCGGCACCGCCGACAGCCGCTCGAGTTCGAGCGTCACGCCGGCCGAACGACCGGTTCGTTCGGTCAGATCGACCACCTCGGGCGACGTCGCCGGAACAGCCGATCGGGGAAGAAGTTGATCGACGGGCACGCTGTAACAGCTGGCCAGACGTTCGAGGCGGGTGACGGATATGGCGCGTTCGCCCCGCTCGTAGGCGCCCAGAACCGATGCCTTGAACTCCTGGTCGGAGTTCGCTTCCACATCCTGCAGAGACAGCCGTTTTTGCTGCCTGATCAAACGCAAACGCTCACCGACCCGCCGTCCATAGGCGGTGGTGGCGTCTTCAGATGGCTGGGAAAGACCCATTGATGCTCCAGGGATCGACGACTCCAGCCCCACTCGCCGTTCAACTTACTCGCCACTCTGCGCAACATCAACCACGTTCTGCGTTCAGAACCAGGAGGACCCCGGCGCAGATGGCGGCCGACTCGGTCCGCAGGATGTTGCCCGGCAGGCCCACCAGCCGCCGCCCCTCACACTCATCAGCGGAGAAACCGCCCTCGGGCCCGACCAGCACCGTGAGCGGAGGGCCGGACTCAGGACCTGCGGTACCCTCCAGGCACTGCTCCAGCGGCGCACCACCGGGCTCGGCGAGTACTGCGTCGGGAACCTGGCCGATCACGTCCTTCAGCGGAGTCAACGGCCAGACCTCGGGCAACCACAGGTTGCGCGACTGCATGGCCGCCTCCCTGGCCACCCGAAGGTGCCGCTCGTGGTTCCTGAAGCTCTTGGCATCATCCCATCGGACCACGGTCCGCTCCGTCGTCATCGGGATGATCCGGTCGATACCCAATTCGGTGAGCTTCTGCACCGCCAGCTCGCTGCGGTCGCCTTTGACGACCGCGAAGCCGACCGTGAGCGGACGGCGACCGCGGCGCTCGTCGTTGGCATCGTTGACCGGCCCGAGCTCTCCGGGCCCAGGTCCGGCCCCAAGTGTCGCCTCCCGCCACCGACCGGCCCCGTCGGAAACGGTGATGGGATCGCCGGGACGGCAGCGCAGTGCCCTGCTGAGATGATGGTGGTCCCCGTCGAGAAGAACGGGGACGTCGAGATCGTCGACGAAGACGAGGGGTCGATGCCGGAGCGCGTCGAGCGTCACGCGAATTTCGACTTGAACCGCCCGAGGATCCCGTCCTCGCCCGGCTCGGCGACGGCTTCGCCCCGCTCCTTGGCCAGCTGACGCAGGAGTTCCTCCTGCTCCGGCGTGAGATCGGTTGGTGTCTCGACCATGATCGCCAGGAGCAGGTCGCCGCGACTGCGACCCCGCAGTTTGGGCACCCCCCGGTCTCTGAACCGGATCAGATCGCCGCTCTGCGACCCGGCGGGGACCTTGACCTCGATGTCGCCGTCGATGGCCTCGAACGGGACGGCTGCGCCGAGCGCAGCTTGGGTGGCCGCCACCTTGAACTCGGCGAGGAGGTTGTCGCCGTCACGCTGGAACACCGGATGGGGCAGCACCCGGACCTGGACGTACAGGTCACCGGCGCCACCGCCGCGCCGGCCGACCGCACCACGGCCGGTGAGCCGCAGCGTGGCGCCGTCCGACACGCCGGCCGGGACATCTACCACATAGGTCTGTTCCTCGACCCGGCGACCTTCACCGGAGCAGTCAGAGCACGGATCGGAGATGGTGACCCCCTCACCTGAGCACCGGGCGCAGGTGGCGGTCGTGACCATCTGACCGAGGATCGACTGTCGAACCTGGCGGACCTGCCCGGTGCCGCCGCACTGATCGCAGCGCAGTGCCTGGGAACCGGGCGCGGCTCCCGTCGCCTCACAGGTGTCGCACGGCACCGCGGTGCGGACCGACACCTCCTTGGCCTCGCCGTTGACCACGTCCTCCAGTGTGAGTTCGGCCACCACTTCGAGGTCCACGCCTCGCTGGGGGCCGGAATCGGCTCTCGTGCCGGTGTTGAAGAAGGCGTCGAACAGATCACCGAGACCCGACCCGGCGAAGGGATCACCCATCCGGGCTCCGCTCGACCCGAAGCGGTCGTAGCGAGCCCGCTTCTCCGGGTCGCTGAGTACCTCGTAGGCTTCCGCCACCTGTTTGAAGCGGGCTTCGGCCTCGGTGTCGCCGGGGTTGGCGTCCGGATGGAGTTCGCGGGCCAGCTTGCGATAGGCCCGTTTGATCTCGTCCTGGGTGGCCGACCGGCTGACGCCCAGCAGCTGGTAGAAGTCCATCGTCATCCTTCGCTCAACATCTGGCCCAGCTGGCGGCTGACAACGGCCACGGCTGACATGGCCTGGGGATAGTTCATTCGGGTGGGGCCGAGCACGGCGATCGAGCCGGCGTGTTCGCCGTCGACCTCGTAGGGCGACACCACGAGGCTGCACTCCGAGAGGGGGGCCACACCGGTCTCGGATCCGATCGCCACCGAGAGACCGCGCTCCACCACGTCGGCGAGCAGGCTGACGACCACCAGCTGCTGTTCGAGAATGGTCAGCACCTGACTGACCGAATCGACCGCCTGGAAGGCCGACGCCACCTTGGAGGCGCCGTCGACGTAGACCCGCTCACCCTCGGGATCGCCATCCACCATGTCGGCGTAGAACTGCTGCACCAGGGCGTCGACCAGCGTGTCGCCGCTGGGTCGAGGTTCGGCACTCTCCCCCGCCGGCCGGTCGACCGCGGCTTCGGCCAGCAGCCGCGACGCCCGCTCGATGGCAACCGGGTCGATGTCGATGTCGAACTCGAACGTCTGCTTCAGTACCTGGCCATTCGACAGGACCACAACCGACATCACAGCCCGGCCGGCCAGAGGGACCAGCTGCACGGACCGCACGACGGCGGCGTCGATCGTGTCGTCGACGACGACGGCGGCGTAATCGGTGAGGTCGCTCAGCAACGACGCGGTGTCCTTCATGACCTGCTCGATCTCACCCCGGAGTTCGCCGAAGAAGGCGGCGACCGACTGATCGGCCGACACACCACGCACGCGGAGCTCGTCACGATCGAGGCTGTCGACGAAGTACCGGTAGCCCTTCTCGGTCGGCACCCGGCCTGCGCTGGTGTGGGGCTGGGTGAGGAACCCCTCGCTCTCCAGGGCGGCCATGTCGTTGCGAACGGTGGCCGGCGAGACCTTCAGGCCGGCGGCCTTGGCCGCGGCCGTCGAACCGACGGGCAGCGCCGTGTCGGTGTATTGCTCGATGACTGCTCGGAGGATGGCGGCTTTTCGTTCGTCAACCATGAATCAACTGCTGGAGGGCGCTGGAATCGGCCCGGCTGAGACAGTCTACCGATGGGAGGGCGGAAGGTCCGATTTCAACCAGATGGCAAACACTGTTCGCCCTGACCGGTTGCGACTCAGTCGTCGAGGCGGAGAACCTGGATGAAGGTGTCGGACGGGATCTCGACCCGGCCGATGTTCTTCATCTTCCGTTTCCCCTCCTTCTGCTTCTTGAGCAGCTTGTTCTTTCTGGTCACGTCACCGCCGTAGAGCTTGGCGGTGACGTCTTTTCGGTACGCCTTCACGGTCTCCCGGGCGATGATCCGACCACCGATGGCCGCCTGGATCGGGACCTCGAACTGCTGGCGGGGAATGATCGCCTTGAGCTTCTCGGCCATCCGCCGGCCGTACTCATAGGAGGAGTCCCGGTGCACGATGGTGGAGAATGCGTCGACCTGTTCACCGTTGAACAACACGTCGACCCTCACCAGGTCGCCGGGCTCGTAGCCGACCGGTTCGTAGTCGAGGCTGGCGTAGCCCTGGCTGCGGCTCTTCAGCTGGTCGAAGAAGTCGATGACGACCTCGGCCAGTGGGAGCCGGTAGACGAGCTCCAGACGTTCGGGCGACAGATACTCCATCTTCTCCATCCGCCCCCGACGGGACTGGCACAGCTCCATGATCGTGCCGGTGTAGTCGCTCGGGGCGATCATCGATGCCTTGAGGTAGGGCTCCTGGATCTGGTTCCAGTCTCCGGCCGCCGGGAGGGTGGCCGGGTTGTCGATCACCATCTCGTCGCCGTTGTTCATCGTGAGCCGATACTCGACCGACGGACTGGTGGCGATCAGGTTCAGGTCGAATTCCCGCTGGAGCCGTTCGCGCACGATCTCCATGTGCAGCAGACCGAGGAAGCCGCAGCGGAATCCGAATCCGAGGGCGGTGGAGGTCTCCGGTTCGAAACTGAAGCTGCCGTCGTCGAGCCGGAGTTTGTCGAGGGCGTCGCGGAAGTCGGCGTAGTCGTCGCCGTCGACCGGGTAGAGGCCGCAGAACACCATCGGCTTCGGTTCCCGGTATCCCGACAACGGCTCGTCGGCGGGGTTCGAGGCGGTGGTGATCGTTTCACCCGAACGAGCTTCGCGCACGTCCTTGATGCCGGCGATCAGATAGCCGACCTCACCGGGGCCGAGCGAGTCGACGGGGGTGTTGTCCGGCGTGCGAACACCGATCTCGTCGGCATCGTGGACCGCGCCGGCCTGCATGAACCGCAGCTTGTCACCGGAGTTGATCCGGCCGTTCATGACCCGCATGCTCGACACCACCCCCCGGTAGGTGTCGAAGTGACTGTCGAAGATCAGCGCCTGGAGCGGCGCGTTCTCGTCGCCCAACGGGGCCGGGATGCGATCGATGACGGCATCGAGCAGGTCCTCGACCCCGAGGCCCGTCTTGGCCGAGATCCGGAGGACATCGGAGGCTGGAATACCGAGCACCTGCTCGATCTCGGCCGAGTACCGATCCGGATCGGCGGCCGGGAGGTCGAGCTTGTTCAGCACGGGCACGATCTCGAGGTCGTTCTCCAGCGCGAGGTACGTGTTGGCCAGGGTCTGGGCCTCGATCCCCTGGGCCGCGTCGACCACCAGGATCACGCCCTCACACGCCGCCAGCGACCGGGACACCTCGTAACCGAAGTCGACGTGGCCGGGCGTGTCGATCAGGTTGATGACGTGGCCCTTCCATTCGAGCTTCACGCTCTGCAGCTTGATCGTGATGCCCCGCTCCCGTTCGAGATCCATGGAATCGAGGTACTGATCGCGCATCTCGCGGGCCTCGACCGCCCCGCAGATCTCGAGCAGGCGGTCGGCCAGCGTCGATTTGCCGTGATCGATGTGGGCGATGATGGCGATATTGCGGATCTTGTCGGGGTCTATACGTGGCATTCCTCTTGAAACCTACCGGCTTCCCAGCTGAAGCGTCTCAACCGAACCCTTGCCAAACGGTTGCCATGGTCGGTTGGCGCTCGGGCACCGACCGCTATCATTGATGGGTCCCCGTGGGACGCTCCCCAACGACGAGGTTTTTCCGTGGCCAACATCAAGAGCCAGATCAAGCGAAATCGCCAGAACGAGAAGCGCAGGCTGCGTAACCGAGCTGTTCGCTCCGAGATCCACACCCGTGAGAAGGCGGCGCTGGCCGCTGCCGGTACCGACAGCGAAGCCGAAGCTCTGCGAATGACGATCAAGCGGATCGACAAGGCCGCGGCCAAGGGCATCATCCACAAGAATGCGGCTGCCCGTCGCAAGAGCCGGTTGATCGCCCGTATCCGCCAGCTCGGCGCCGACAGCTAGTCGCGCGATCCGGCCGGCCGGCTTCGGCACGGTCCCACCCACTCACACAGACAACACCACACTGCGGTCTCCCGGACTCCCGAAGGCCGCAGTTGTCCGCGTCTACCGGTCTTCCCACTGCTTGTTTTGCTTGTCTACGACCCGTTTGCGGGTCGTAGACAAGCAAAACCTCTCGTTCAACCGGTGCGGCTCAAGTGGGCCAGCCGGGCGACGAGCACCTCGACGACCGTGTCCCCGTCGAGGCCGGTGGCACCCCTCAGGTCGAGGTCGCTTCGGGCCAGGAGTTCCATCGCACGGGCCAGGCGTTGCGACCCGAGCCGCTTCGACAGCGACAGCGCCTTCTTGGCCGGAAAGGTCGATCCGCTCATACCCAGGTAGGCGGCCGCCGACCGTTCGTCGACCACCGGTGCGCCGTCGAGTTTGAGCGCCCGCTGATAGTGGTTGTGAAGGGTGGCCAGGGTCTGCAGCGGGTGCCGTTCACCGCCGACGACCATCCGCTCCAGCTTGGCGAGAGCCAGCGTTACGTCGCCGCTGTCGATGGCATCGGTCAGCTCCCACGGAGGAACATCGGCTGCCGTTCCAAGGAATGGGGTGACGTCGCCTGCGCTCACCGCGGCGTCGATCCCGAAGGTGCTGACCAGGGTCTCGAACAACGAGGCCAGACGGCCGAGGTCGTCACCGATGTGGTCGGCGATCAGCCGCCGGGCACCCGCATCGAACCGCACGGGGGCGGTCTCGAGCCGCTCGGTGAGGAACGCCTTCTTCCCGCGACCACTGGGTGCGGCGTCGACCGTCTCCGCTCCCACCGCTTTGAGGGCGGCCTGCAACGTCTTGGGAATCGCAGGCAGCCGCTGGTTCGACGACGCCTTCTCCCACACGAGGACGAGGTCGGTGGTGTCGGGCAGGCTGTCGAGGAGCTGAACGAGCGGCTCGACCATGGCCTGCTTGGAGAAGAGACCGAGATTGCGACCGACGACGACCCGCCGCTCGGTGAGAAAGGGCAGTGTCTGGGCCGAGTTGACCAGGGGGGCAAGGGTCGCGTCGTTGGCCTCTCCGAGGTAGGCCGCCTCGGCGAGTTCTTCGACCATGAGGGACCGATCGCCGTCGCCGACGAGTTCGTTGACGGTCGCCTGGATGGCTTGACCGACGAGGGTCTCGTCATCTCCTTTGATCACGATGACGGCCACTATGGTGCCGCCGTTCCGTTGACGGCCAGGATCTCGGCCATGAGGTCGGCCACCCGGCGTCCGGCCTGCACGTCATGGGCCCTGAGCACCCGACATCCGAGGGACACACCGATGACGTGGGCGGCCGTGGTCCCCGACTCGATGTCGTAGCGGTCGGTTTCCAGCAGCTCGAAGAGGAACCGCTTGTTCGACGCCGACAGCAGCACGGGGTAGCCGAGATCGGCAAGGGCATCCGAGCGATGCAGCAGTTCGTACGACATCGCCGGCGTCTTTCCGAGATCGAGGCCGGCGTCGATCAGGATCCGCTGCGGCGGAATCCCTTGGGACTCGGCCTGGGAGGCCCGATCGGCCAGGAAGGAGACGACGTCGCCGACCAGGTCGTCGTAGACGGGCTCGGGATCGGGCACCCGGGGCGCCAGGCGTATGTGGGTGGCGACGACCGACGCCCCTCGCCGGGCGGCCACCGACAGGTACTCGGGGTCCGCGAATCCGCTGATGTCGTTGCCGACATCGGCCCCGACCTTGATCGACTCCTCCAGCACCGACGCCCGCCACGTGTCGACCGACAGTGGCACGTCGAATCGTCGCCGGAGTGCCTCGACTGCGGGGACAACCCGCTCCATCTCCTCCGTCTCGGTGACCTCGTCGCCCGGTCCGGCCTTCACCCCGCCAACGTCGAGGAAGTCGGCGCCGTCGTCGACGAGCTGCTCGGCCTTGCGGAGGAAGTCGTCGAAGTCCCAGTAACTACCGGCGTCGTAGAAGCTGTCGGGCGTTCGATTCAGGATGCCCATGACGAGCGCTCGGTGGGTGACGTCGAACCGATGGGGTCCAAGCTCCAGAAGCACACGATCACGCTACCGGACGGCCGAGGCCACCGGCGGCACGTCGATCGCAAGGCTCGACCCGTCGGTTGCGGGAGCAATGTCAACGGCTCCCCACCCAGTGGTCACCCTGATCGGACTCGTGACCACCGCCGCGCCCCGGATCCGGTGCTGTGGAGGGCCCAGGATCGTCGTGACGTCCACGATCTCGATCAACGCGGCCACCACTGTGGCGGCCCGCAGGTCGCCGCGCTCGGTGACGAGGATGTCGACCCGGCCGATGTCCGCCGCCAACACCGTATCGACGGCGGCCTCGGTTGGATCGGTCAGCACCAGTACGGTTGCCGTCGTGCCCGTAGCCGGCCCCTCCGGGAGATGGATCACGCCGTCGGCGATCTGCGTCGGCTGTGGACGCCCGTTGTCGAACCCCACGATGACCGCCATCAACACGGTCAGAAGCGCGAGAGCCACAGCGGGCCGGCCGGCTCGCCGGTTTCGGGCACGCCGTCTCCGGGGCCGCAGCGCCAGTGCCATCGCGACCAACGCCAGCGCGGCGAGGCCTGGCAAATCCACCCGGGGCAGCCCGAGTCCGGCCGAGAATCCGGCTGTCCCGTCGATCCAGGCGACGAGTAGTCGCGACGGCCACTGCAGCCACGCCGCAGCACCGAAGAACCGGGCCTGATGGAGGAGTCCGCTGACAGGACCGACGGTGAGACCCAGCGTCATGACGGCACCGGCCGCCCATCCGGCGACGAGATTGGCCGGGATCGAGGCCAGGGGCAGGGGTCCGAAGTAACCGATCAGCAAGGGAGCGACGCCGATCTGGGCACCGATCGTGACGGCCAGAGCCTGCCCGATCGACCCTGCACCGGGCACACGATCGAGGCGGGTCGCCAGGCGCGACAGGAGAAGTGGTGACACGATCAGTATCCCGAGCGACGCAGCCACCGACAGCTGGAATCCGACCACGTCGACCAGGAAGGGATCCGCCAGGAGTAGGCCTGCGACTCCGGCGCAGAGGGTACGGAGACCGGAGCTGGTCCGCCCCGACACCATCGCCCACGTGGCCACACCGGCTGTCGTCGCCGCTCGCAGCACCGACGGTTCGGCTCTGGTCACCGCGACGAACACGACGAGAACCCCCACGATCAACACCAAACGTGTTCGGCGTCCGGCCGCCATCAGGAGCGGCCGCACCACCAACAGCACGAACGCCACGTTCTGCCCCGACACCGCGAGCAGGTGCGTCAGTCCCGACGCCCGGAACTGGGCCTGCTGCGCCAACGGCTGGAACCGGTCGTCACCGATGACGAGGCCGGTGTAGAGGGACCGGTCCCGATCATCGAACGATGCCGCCCCGTCGACGATGACCTGTCGCAACCCGTTGACCAGGCGGTCGAAGCCTGCCGCCGGCGCCACGATCAACGCCTCGTCGAGCGCGACCCGCCCGACGATGTGGCGGGAGCGAAGCCACGGCCGATCCCCGATCGACCGGATCCTGCCTTCGATCGCAAGTCGGTCACCGACGGCCGCCCGGCGAAGCTCGAACCCGCTTCGGCCGAAACCTGTTGCCTCCAGACGCTCACCGGATTCGAGCTGCACCTCCGCCCGCCAGCCGATTCCGACCGGCTCGGGATCGCCTCTCAGCACGGCCACGGCCTCCAGGCGCCCGGTCTCCATCGGTTGGTAGGCCCTGGCCTCCTGCGTGCCCCGCCAGACGGCCACGGTCGCGATGAGCGTGAGGACCGCGGTCGCGGCAACGAACCGGCGGCTCGAGGGCCGGCCCGCTGCCCAACGGATCAGGGCGGCACCGGCGGTGATGACCGCGCCGGCCGCGGCAACGATGACCACGGAGGATCGGGTCGGCTGCCTGAGTCCGAGCAGCGTGCCCGACCAGGCCGCCGCCGCCAGCAGAACCAGTCGAGCCTCGTCGATGGCCGTCGCCACAGAGACCGAAGGAGGCCAGGAGCCGACCGTTTCTCCACTCACAGCGCAACGAGATCCTCGATGGCGGCCAGCTTGGCCGGCCCGATGCCGGGCACATCGAGCAGGTCGTCGGTCGAGGAGAACGGTCCGTGCTCCTCCCGCCAGGTGACAATGGCGCCGGCGATGGCGGGCCCGATGCCTGGTAGACGTTCGAGAGCGGTGGCGTCCGCCTGATTGATGTTGACGGCGCCTGCGCCGACGACCCCTCCCTGCGCCGGCTGACTTTGTGTGCCCGATCCAATGTCGGCGTGTTCGATCAGCGGTGGGGCGCCCATCACCTCCTCCCCCTGCTCCGGCACTCGCACATGCATCCCGTCGATCAATGGCGTGGCCAGGTTCAGGCGATGGACGTCGGCAGTGGCGGTGGCTCCGCCGGCCGCCGTGATCGCGTCGGCCAGCCTCGATCCGGCCGGTACCTCGACCAGCCCCTTTGAGCGCACCGCGCCCGAGACATGGATGACGAGGTGCGGGTCGGCGACGGTGGTTGCCGTCGGTTCCGAATCGGAGGCCACCGGAGCCGACGTCGAGTTCCCCGTTGCGGCCGAATTCGTGGCTGCGGCCGCAGACCCATCGCTCGGTGGCGGCCCGCCACCGGCCACGACCTCGTCGATCCGTGGAATCCGATCGTCGATCGGCTCCACCGCCCGCCATCGCGTCAGCCCCCATCCCACCACCAGCGCAAAGACCAACAGTGCGGTGAGAGTCGACGACAGACGAGGACGATCACGCAGGCCGTCGAGACGGACGAGGGCGTGGTCGACGAGATCGACGAGTCCGAGCTCGGGGTCGGGAAAGGGGTCGGATCCATCGGATTCGTCATCGAATCGAGGACGGTCGACAATCGGGTCCACGACAACCTCACAGCTGACATCGGGCGCACCGAAAGAACGCCGGAAACGAAGAGGACTGACGGGGGAAGTGCAGCCGGTCCGGGCCGTCGAGCCGTGGATCGGGGTGGGACCGAATGGCCCGAGACGCCGCAGCGACAGCTGCGGCAGACGTTCACTCTAACCAGACCCCGCCGGTCCCCAACCCGATTGCCACGTCAGCAGAAAAAATCCGTCCCCTTCCGGTCGTTTACGGGTGAGAACGGTCAAAAGCGGTCGTTGTCGCCCGCGAATGACGCTGGGAGGGGCGGATCAGGATGGGCGGGTCAGGATGGGCGGATCAGAACAGTCTGGTTGACAGTTTGCGGCGCCAGTCGGCCACCGCCTCCGGATTTCCCACGGCCAGTTCGTCGAGCAGGCTGATGAACTCGGCCCGGTCCTCGTCGTTCTCCTTGACCGTTTCGATCAAGGTCGCCAGCTTCTGCTCGATCTGGTTACGGGCATCGCTGGGCATGGCCAGCTCCCGGGCCTGGGTCAGGAGCTGATCGAGCATCGGGTCGTCGGGACCGTCCGTCAACACCTGCACCGCCTCCGGCGCCCGGTCGGACTGCAGCAGCAGTGCCGCCAGCATCCCGACGGCCTGCACGTTCTCAACGTCGAGCTCGATCGCCTTGCGCAACGACTCCTCGTCGCCCTTGGCCAGCAGCGCCTGCACCTCATCCGATTGCTCGCCGTCGAGCAGCTTGTTCACGAACTCGCGGATGGCCGGCTCCGGTTGAGCTCCGATGAAGCCGTCGACCACCTGGCCGCCCTTCAAGGCATAGACGGCGGGAATCGACTGGACCTGGAACGCGGCCGAGGCGCCCGGGTTCTCGTCGACGTTTATCTTGGCCAGCACGACCCTGCCGTCGGTTTCGTCAACCACCTTCTCGATGAGCGGCCCGAGGGTGCGACATGGCCCGCACCACGGCGCCCAGAGGTCGACCACCACCGGCGTGGTCATCGACCGCTGGATGACTTCGGCCTCGAAAGTTGCGTCTTGCACGTCGATCATCATCGCCATCAACCGTAGCAACGTCACGGCCCTTCGAGTTACAGCAGTTGGAGCGAGGGTGAGGCGACGCGGCCGCCGGATCACACCTACAGTTGTCACCGGTAGGTGTCGGTAAACAGATCGCGGAGGATATCCGGTGAAGGTGGATGGAGGCGTCGGGCTCGGTGAGTCGCTCGACAAGGTGGCCGAGCTCGCGGCGGAACAGGAGGCGGCGGGTTATGACGGATTCTGGACAGCGGAGACGAGCCACGACCCGTTCCTCCCCCTCCTACTGGCGGCGGAGCACACCGAATCCATGGAGATCGGCACGTCGATCGCCGTCGCCTTCGCCCGCAATCCGATGACGCTGGCCAACACGGCCTGGGATCTCCAGGCCTACTCGGGCCGCTTCATCCTCGGCCTGGGATCGCAGATCAAACCCCACATCACCAAACGGTTCTCGATGGAGTGGTCGAAGCCGGCGGCCCGGATGCGGGAGATGATCCAGGCCATCCATGCCATCTGGGACTGCTGGGAGACCGGCGAGAAGCTCAACTTCCGGGGAGATTTCTACTCCCACACCCTGATGACGCCGTTCTTCAATCCGGGGCCGAACCCCCACGGCAACGCCCGCATCTTCCTCGCCGGTGTCGGCCCGCTGATGACGAGGGTGGCCGGCGAGGTGGCCGACGGCTTCATCTGCCACTCGTTCACAACCGAGCGCTTCCTTCGTGAGGTCACGCTGCCGGCGATCGAGTCGGGTCGGGCGGCGTCGGGCCGGGCGATGGACGGCTTCGAGGTTGTCGGCCCCTCCTTCGTGGTCACTGGAAACAACGAGGCGGAGCTGGAGGAGGCGGCCACCGCCACCCGCAAACAGATCGCGTTCTACGGCTCGACCCCCGCGTACCGGCCCGTACTCGACCTCCACGGCTGGGGCGAACTCCAGGATGAGCTGAACCGGTTGTCGAAGCAGGGACGTTGGGATGACATGGGCGCCGCCATCGACGACGAGGTGCTCAATGCGTTCGCCGTGGTCGGTGAGCCGGAGCAGATCGCTCCCGAACTGCAACGGCGGTTCGGCGACTGCATTCAACGGATCTCCTTCTACGCACCGTTCAGGAGCGACACGCAGCGGTGGAAGAAAGTGTTCGCCGATCTGAAATCCGACGCCTGACGAGCCGATCAGACCATCAGATCCAACCACCGGATCCGACCTGCAGGTCAGAGCCACCGACTAGAGATGTAGAGCCAGTCCATGACCGATCGACCATCCGACGACGACCTCCAACCGGAGCATCAGCCGGCGGACAGTGAAGTCACCGTCCTGCCGCGGGGCCTCAACGTGCTGCTGACGGTGGCCGCCGCAATCATCGTGGTCGCCGGCCTCCGTTCCTTCGCATCGTCGATCGGGCCCATGTTCCTCGCGCTGGTCGTCGTGGTGGTGGTCAGCCCGGTCTACCACTGGCTTCGACGACGGGGGCTGAGCCCAACATTGGCCACCACGGGACTGGCCATCACCGCTTACGGCGTGCTGTTCGTGATGCTGGCCGCACTCATCTGGACGGTCACCCGCTTGGTCCAGTTGCTGACCAGCGATTTCTACACGACCAAGTTGTCGGAGACGCAGGCCGACATCGAGGCGCAACTGGCCGAGTGGGGCTACACGAGGGACGACCTCGGCACGGCCTTCGCCGAAATCGACCTCACCTCGGTGGCCGGGCAGGTCACGAGCGCCCTGTCGAGTGCGCTCGGAATCACCAGCGCCATCAGCCTCATCCTGATCTCGATGCTCTTCATGGTGATGGACACCGGCTCGTTCACCTCGAACCTGGCCGCCATCACCGACGAACGGCCCGCCGTCGTCGACGCCATGCGAGGTTTCGCCAGCCGCACGAGGTCGTACTTTGTCGTCTCCACGCTGTTCGGCTTCATCGTCGCCGTGCTCGACGTGATCGCCCTCATGATCCTCGGCATCCCACTGCCGTTCGTCTGGGGCGTGCTGTCGCTCATCACCAACTACATACCCAACATCGGTTTCGTCCTCGGTCTGATCCCACCGGCCACGCTCGCCTTCTTCGAGGGCGGATGGCAGCTGTCGGTCTGGGTCATCGTGATCTACACGGTGATCAACGTGGTGATTCAGTCGGCCATCCAGCCCAAGTTCGTGGGAGACGCGGTCGGACTCTCCGCGACGCTCACCTTCGTCTCGCTCATCTTCTGGGGCTGGGTACTCGGTCCGCTCGGCGCCCTTCTGGCGGTTCCGATGACCCTGTTCGCCAAAGCGATGTTGGTCGACATCGACCCGAGCACCCGCTGGGCCGCACCGCTGATCGCGCTGAGCGGGTCGTCGAAACAGGCCGGAACCGGTCCCCCACCCAAACCGGAGCGAAGCCTGGCCGCCAGATTCGGCGCGCTCAGGCGGAAAGGCCTGCCTCGGCCACCTCGTCCAAATCGCCGCTGAGATACTGCTGGCGGCACAGGGCCCGCTGCAGCTTGCCCGAGCTGGTCTTCGGCAGGCTGCCCGGTTTGACCAGCACGATCTCACGACACGGAACGCCGACCGCCTGGAGCGACTGCTCGCTCACCGCGGAGCGAATCTCTTCGAAACCCGAGTCGGATCGGGTTTCGGCCACCACCACGATCTGTTCCTTCCCGTTACGGCCCGGTGATCCGAAGGCGATGACATTCCCGGCCCGAATCTCATCAATACCGCCGACGGCCCGCTCGATGTCCTGGGGATAGACGTTGCGGCCCCCGACGATGATCACGTCCTTGATACGCCCGCACATCGCCATCTGTCCGTCGACCATGTAGGCCAGGTCACCCGTCTTCAACCAACCGTCGTCGAAGAGCTCGTCATTGGCGTCGTCCCGCTGGTAGTAGCCCGGGGTGACCGACGTGCCCCGGATCTGCAGCTCGCCGACACAACGGTCGGCCAGCACCTGGCCGGTCTCCCGGCTGACGATACGGAACTCGAGGCCGGGCACCGGTCGACCGAGCAGCACGATCTCCCTGGCCCGCGGGTTGTCGAGCTCGACCGGGACGGCGACGTGGTCGACCTCGAGACGATCGTGGTCGACGACATCGGTCGTCATGCCGCTCATCGGCTCGGGGAAACTGCCGGCTATGGCCACCTCGGCCATTCCGAATGCGGGAAAGACCGCGCCGGGCCGGAGACCGTGGCGCTCACCGGCGGCCACCAGCGCCCGGACCGACTCCGGGTCGATCGGCTCGGCGCCGTTGAGGCCGATGCGGAGCGACGACAGGTCGAGGTCCGGCCCGTCGCGCCGGAGGGCCCGAGCGGCCAGCACCCAGCTGAAGTTCGGACCGGCGGTTGCGGTTCCGCCGTAGGTGGAGATCCACTCCATCCACCGGCCGGGGGACGCCAGGAAGTCCTGCGGCGCGGCGAGAACCAGGTCGATGCCGGCCGACATCGGCAGGATGCAGAATCCGACCAGCCCCATGTCGTGGTAGAGCGGCAGCCACGACACCATGACGTCGGTGTCGACGTCGACCTCGGCCGCTTCGATGATCGCATCGAGATTGGCGGCGACCACGTGGTTCGGCAGTACGACACCCTTCGGCTCCGAGGTCGAGCCGCTGGTGAATTGGAGGACGAACAGGTCGTCGGGCTGATAGTCGGGGCGGATGAAATCGTCTGCTTTCGGACCGCCGGGACCCGACAGTTCATCGAGGCTCAGCATCGGCGGATCGCCCGGCTCGATCTCGATGAACGGGGCGAAGTCGGGAGCGACGATCACGGCGACGCAATCAGCGGCCCTGACGCGGGCTTTGGTGCTCGTTGTGAACTCGTCGAGCGACGCCAGCCGCATCGGCAACGGCAGGACCACGAGGGTGGCGCCGCACAGCCAGATGGCTTGGAAGGCCGTCACGAGATCGGCGGTGGTCGGGCTCAGTACGGCGACATGGTCACCTCGCCCGATGTTCTCCTGTTGCAGACGCGCGGCCATCGCCTTGGCCTCGGCGTGCACCTGGGCCCACGATTTGGTCACCGGTTCGTCGCCACCGACGAACGTCAGCGAACCCGGCCCCTTGGCCCCGTGCTCAATCCGCTCGACGATCACATCCATGCCCAGTTAGACGCCTCCAACGAACAGAAGGTTACGCGCCGGTAACCAACAGCCCCAACTCGACCCGCCGGGGCAATCGCCCCAATCCGACACAACAATGTCGATGGGACCGGCTGGAGACACCTGGATGACAGTGGATGACGCCCTTGTGCGGTGATCCTCGACTCCGGCGAAGTAGCGCGCGAGAGTGTAATCCATGTCAGCCGAGCCGCCGCCGACTGACTGGGTAACGAGCGACGACGTCTTCCACCAGCACCGAGCCGTGTTGGACGCGGAAGCTGCTCGGCGGCCCCAGTCAGGACCCCGGGTAATCCTCGAGAAAGATGAACGCGCCCAGAACGACAGACAGGCCCCGTCGATCGACAGCCTCGTCACCTCGGCCCGACGCGAGTGGGAGAACGTGGCGTTCACCACCCGCCTCCGTGCTCAGCTGATCGCGCTCGGGGGCTTCGTCGTCGTGCTCGCCATCATGTTCTACGGATGGCAGCGAGGACACATCGCGGGGGTCGGCGGGGTACGACCCTCCGACGGAACGCCGGCCGGGCCCCAAGTGCGGTCGGATCAGATGCCGGCCGATGATCTCGAGCCGTCGACCGACGGCGGGCGGCGATCGACCGCCGGCTTCTCCTCCACCGGTGCGTCCGGTCAAGACGGGGCATCCTCCGGCGGCGCCAAACTCTTCGTGGCCGACAGCAGCAAGTCGACCAGGGCCGCCACGTCGAGCGACGACGCAGCGCGAGCCACGAGTGGCAGCGGCTCCGGAGCGGAGCCGAACACGAAATCGTCTTCTTCAGGGCAGGCGCCCACACGATCCCGGGCCGAGACATCGGGATCGACGCCCCGCTACGAGAGTTGCGCGGAGGCCGTAGCCGCCGGGGCGGCACCGATCAGACTGGGCGAGCCCGGCTACCGGCTCAGTCTCGACGCCGACAAGGACGGGATCGCCTGCGAGAACGGGTCACAGCCCGAGGATCCCGGGGACGCTCCCGCCGACTCGTCGTTCGCCGATTCCTCGACGACACTTCCGGGAGGAAACGCAGGCGCAACGACGACATCGACGACCCCCGCCGGAAGCACGTCGACGGTCGACTCGGGATCGACCACAACGACCACGGTGCTGTCGACGACCGAATCGACCACAGCCACGACGGACACAACCCCTACCACCGCCGTGCGTTCGACCACCACGACCACCACGTCGCCGACCACGACGACCGGTTCAACATCACCGACGACGGTAGCGTCGACCACGACGACGGCCTCGTCGACCACCGAAGCCACCATCTCCGTCACCACGACGACGACCGCAACGACGACAACGGACCCGGAGCCACCACCGCCACCTCCTGATCCAACCGAGAAGCCCGACATCGATCCGCTCGGTTCAGGACCGGGCTGAGGAGTTCAGCCGGAGTTCCGCGCAATTTCTCCCTGATTTCGGCCCGATCCGTCAGTCTGGGGGCATGACCGGACATAACAGGTCAATGAGCAGTCAGGTCGAAGACTTCCGAGCCGTGTTCGATGCCACCTATCCGAAGCTGGTGGCCTACGCCCGACGGCGGGTCGATGACTCGGTCGTCGACGACATCGTCTCCGAGACGTTCCTCGTGGCCTGGCGGCGTCGAACCGAGGTGGCCGGGATGGACAACCCCCTCCCCTGGCTCTACGCGGTCGCCGGCAACCAATTGCGCAACCAGGACCGCAGTGCCAATCGCCACCTCCGCCTCGTGTCCAAGGTGGCCGGCGACCCGGCCACGTCCACCGAGCCGGAACACGCGTCGACGCCGCCTGCAGGTCACTCCGACTCCGATCCGGCCGTCGACCTGATTCGCGGCGCCCTCGAAACACTCTCGTTCGACGATCAAGAGGTGCTACGCCTGGTCACCTGGGAGGAACTGACCTACCAGCAGACCGCAGATGCCCTCGGCTGCTCGGTGGATGCGGTCGGGCAACGAATCCGCCGGGCGAAGCAGCGTCTGGCTCGAGCCATCGAGAACCTGACCGACCATCACACGACATCCCGAACCGACACCCACCCCAGAGGTGCATGACATGACCGAGATCAACAACAACACCGATCCATCGAATTCGGTGGAGGGCGATGAAGAGCTTCTCCAGCGGCTGAAGGCGGCCAACCCGGTTCCACCGACGATCGACGATGATGTGTCGTGGACCGCCGCCGACACGCTCTTCGACCAGATCACGAGCCGCTCCGGCGGCTTCGCCCCATACGCCGATTCGGCCGAAGGTTCGGCTGAGGCCGTACGCCCGCCGCGAGGGCAGGAACGGGGTCGAGGCCGCCTCGGTCTGTTGGCGGCTGTGGCCGCCGTCGCCGCGCTGGTGGTTGCGGCGGCGGTGATCGTCGCACCATCAGGTGTCCAGCCTGCGCTCGCCGTGGTACAGGCGGCCGCCCAGGAGACGGCCGAGGCCGACAGCGGTCGGGTCATCACGGCGTTCTCCGTCGTCGGTGAAGAGGATGCCGAGCGCGAGACCCTGACCGGAACCGTCACCGCCCTGTTCAGCGGGGATGACTTCGCGGTCACGATAGGGGTCGACCCTTCGAGCGATGCCATGTCGGCCGAGGAGGCCGCCGAGATCAGTCGAGCCGAGACCCGGGTCGTCGACGGCCAGCTCTACGCCACCCCCGACGGCGCACAGTGGATGAGCATCGAGGCTCCCGAAATCCTCCAGTCGACGTTGACCCGACTCACCGATCTCCGTTCGATCCTGGCGCAGGTCGAAGAGCTCGTCGATGTCGAAACCCTCGGTCCGACCGAGATCGACGGCCGGTCGGTGACGCACTACCGCAGCGAGGTCGACCTGGCCGATGAATCACTGGCCGAGTCGGGCTGGCTGCCGGGAACCCAGGGCGTGCAGGGCAGCCCGGTTGACATCGACGCCGAGGGTCTGGTGACCGTCGACATGTTCGTCGACGAGGACGGACTCATGCGTCGAATCGAGGTGTCGGGCGAGGCCGAACCGGTCGACGAGTCGATCAACGCCTCGGCCGACTTCGCGGTCACCACCGACTTCGTCGACCTTGGTGCCGATCTCGCGATCGAGGCTCCGGACCCGTCCGTCGTCGAGCCGCTCGACTTCGACGTCGAGGGCCGGCTCGACCATCTCGACGATTGACCACCGCCAACCGATCAGCGGCGAACGGTGAGATCAGAGTTCAGCCGACGGAAGGCGGAGCAGACCGGTTCTGAGAGGGAGATTCGTCGGCCCACCGGCACGTGACGGCTCTCGGGGCGTTGGAGGTATCGGCGGCCGCCGACCGTCGTCGGGCACGGCGAAGGCTCGGCTGTCGACAGCGGCGTCGCTCGCCGCGCTTTGGATCGAATCGTCGAATCGCCCGTCCACCTGCTGCACCTTTCCTCCCGCCCACGCTGGGCCGGGCCACACTCTAGTCGTCTCGCCGACTGGTGCCGGTGGATGGTGAACGGTGAGCCCACCTGGCCGACCGGGTCTACCGCCTAGTCGAGTTCGAAGAACCGCTCGAGCGTGTCGGCGACGCCGTCGTCGTCGTGGCTGTGGTTCGTTCGGAGGGTCGTGACGTCGAGAAGGCGGGGGTGGGCGTTGGCCATGGCGTACCCTTGGGCGACCCACTGCATCATCTCGAGGTCGTTGACGTTGTCGCCGAACGCCATCGTCTGCTCCCGGGCGACACCAAGGTCGGCGCACAGATCGGCCAGACCCTTGGCCTTGTTCACGCCCGGTGCGGTCACCTCGAGAAAGGCCGACCCCGAGGTCGACACGCACAGCCCATGGGGTACGACGGGAGCGATGACGTCCAGCAGGTCGTAGCTGACCAGCTCGCGGTGACCGACATAGAGCTTCACCGAGGTGTCGGGCGGTGGCGTGTCGTCGGGGATCCGGTTGCTCGCCGCCACCGTGTGCAGTCCGGCGGCCAGGAACGACTCGGTCCAGTAGTGGCCGTGCTCCGCCTCCCACGCCCACACCGTGTCGGATACCTCACGGGCGACCGCGGCCCGCAGATCGCGGACGTGGTCGGCCGCCACCGTGTCGGCTCGAACCCGGCGGCGGGCGAAGAGATCGTGGAGCGTGGCCCCGTTGCTGCAGACGGCCCACCTCATGAACGGCAGATGGCCCACCCGGTCCTCGATGCTCCGGTGGCTGCGTCCCGACGCGACGACGAGGTGCACACCGAGGGCGGCCACCCGGGCCAGCGTGGAAGCCGTCCGGTCGGAGACGACGACATCCCGATTGAACAACGTGCCGTCGAGGTCGAAGGCAATGAGCCGTACAACCTCGGAACCGGTTGATTCCTGCGAAATGGGATCGGGCGCCGCACCGGAAGTTGTGGTCACGACGCCCGATCCTACCCGCCGCCTCTTACGGGTCGGCTACGGCAGCAGGCTGGCGATGAACTGGCAGGTGGCGTCGAGATTGCCCCGCTCGACCACGTTGGCGAGACCGGCGCGGGCCTCATCGGCGGTACCGGGACCGTGTCCGTCGCCGCTGGGGTCGCTCGAGTGGGGGCCCTGATCGAACCCCTCGGCGATCGAGTCCGCCGTCAACTCACCCCAGTTGCAGCTGGGTTTGGCCGCAAGTGCCGGCCCGGCAGTGAGACCGATGGTGATGGCGGCCGCGGCGAGGGCACTGATTGCTTTCTTCATGATGACTCCTTGGTTGATGTCGAAGCTGGCCTCTGCCGACCCCAACCAGATGTCAAACACGAAACCAGTGCCTGTCGAAGCTACTACACCACGTCAGTCGTTGCTTCCGAACCTGGGCCGAGCCGCCCCGGCGAAGGCGTACGCCGCGACCGCAATGAGGACGAACGCCCACAGCATCGCAAGGAGTTCGAGGTCGACCGGCTCCACCAGGGCGACGGCTACCAGTGCCATCCCGACTCCGGCAGCGCAGGTGGCAGGAATGAACAAGCCACCCCACACCCGCTGCATCGAGTGGAAGATGACCGTTGCCGCCGAACTTGGTGGACGGACCGGGCTCTGGCCGGTCCCCACCAGCGCTGAGGCCCTCCGGCCAAGCCGAGCGAACCAGTCGGTGTTGTCGGGTTCGGTGTGGGACGGCCACTGATCGGTCGGCATGAGCAGCGAATCGTAGAGGAACATCGTGATCATGTAGCAGATCACGGCGAATGCGAGAGCGATGATGCCCAACGCCCCGACAACGGAGAACACAGCGCTTCGTTCGCCGTCGGTCAGCTCGGAGATGGCGAGGCCGGTGAACGCAGTGAGAAAGGCACCGAACACCTTGGCCGTGTCCATCTTCGATTTCACCTTCGTCTGCAGCTCCGAGATGAGATCGGCCGAGCCAGGGCTGACCACCCAGGCGAGCGAACGTGACTCCTCCGAGCAGTCGACCATCGCCGCTTCGCCTCGTCGCAGCGGGATACGGGTGGCCACACGAGCCCGGACTCTGGACGCGCCGAATGCCAACTCCTTGTGCAATTGATGCCCCAGCTCGGGGTCGTGGCCGACGGCGATCAGGACATCGGGTGTGTCGGCTCCTTTCGGAATTGCCGACACCAACGCCCCGGCGGCGGGTTTCAGGCGGTTGGAACGCAGGTGATCAGAAGGCCAGGTGATCGGAGCGACAGGCGTGCCGTCGACGTCGGCGAACCGGTCGGCGAGGGCCTCGGCCACGATGGCGGCGGTGGCGGCGGCCGGACCCGTCGGCGGATGCACGATCCCCACCTGTGACACATCGTCGGTGAGACTGCGTATCGTGCCCGCCATTCGCCGGGCGACGGCTCGAGCCTCCTTGAGTCCGTCGTCGGAGAGTTCGGGGTGAGGGCTCGACTCCGGTACGTCCCAGGGGTCGGCACTTTCCGCATGCCGCATGATCACCAAACAGGCCGGCTTCAGATCCCCCACGAATCACCACAGTAGCAGGCTATGAGATGTCGATCTCCGCTGCCTTCTGTGCGCCCCCCGAGCTTGCGAAGAAGCGACCGATCGGCAACCCGGCTCGACCGGCGGCCAGCTGCGGAGTCACCCGATCAGAAGCGATGAGGGCCGCCAAGGACACGGCGATGCCGACAACGCCGTCCACCACATAGTGATTGGCCGTGACGACAACCGCGCAGGCCATGAGGACCGGCCCGACCACACAGGCCAGTCGAACCAGCCGGTGCTCCGTAACCCGGAAGTGCGCGACCGCTATGAGGAAACTCCAGCCGACGTGGAAGCTGGGAATCGCCGCATACCGATTGACGAGCGATGGTGGCTGCAGCACCTGATAGGACGTCGAATGCACCCGGATCGTGTCGACCAGCCCGACTCCGAGCAGGCGAGGCGGTGCAACGGCGTAGGCGGTGAAGATGACCAGCCCGACGGCACCGGAGATGAACAGAGCGTTTCGCAGCACGAGATACGACGATCGATTCGTGCGATGGAGCCACAGCAGGGTGAAGGCGATGACCGGCCAATGGCCCCACAGATAGATCCAGTTGGCGACCGCCACCATCCACTGTGAGTGGATGATCTGATCCTGGGCCCAGTGTTCGATGGCGATCCCCATTCGACGCTCGAAGGCGAGCACCTCGAGTCCGTTCTCCACGGCAACGGCCGTGGCTCCCTCGGTCAGCTTGCGTACGCCGGAGTAGAACACGGCCGCGATGAGGATCAGGCCTATCTGCCTGGTGAACTCGAGTGACGGGTTCTCCAACCGGATATAGCCTGCGCGAGGGGCGGTTCGACTGCGCAACCCGCCTGCGGTCTGTTTCGGGGATTCCTGTGCGATAGCCATGGGATCAGTGACAAGGTTGTTGACGGAGATCTGGGGCTGCCTCGTATGGTAGACGAGTCTTACCCCGAGAGTCCGTCGCATTAACGATCATCGCCCCTGGTAGCACCGGCGGGGTTCGGTTGACCGCGAACGGTCGCCGTGAGAACGACGTATCACCGCCGCCTGTCGCTCCGTCATATGGATGCGTGGTTCGGTGGAACCGCCATCCAGACCATTGCCGTGCCGACCCGATCCTCGCCCGATCGGCTGTCGGATGGAGGCGTTTCCACGTGAACTCCGCCACCACCGGAGGGAATACATGGCGGAAATGTTTGGTTGGCCTGCCCATCCTGACGACGATCAGGTCGGCACCTTCATCGCACAGGTGGAGGGCCGCGACTATGACGCGGCCCGACGGACCCTCGAAGCAATCGAGCGGATCGGACGGGTCGAGGTCACGATCACGAGGCGCTGGCACGACCTTCTGCAACAGGCGCTGCGCCTGGCCGAGGACCAGGAGCGGTTGGCCGAGGTGACTGCGGGCCTGGCGAGCGCCGAGGAACACACCCAGGGGGAATTGCAGCGACTGGCGGCCTCGACATCGACGCCGGGTCCCCAGCCGCTCACCGTCGATGGTCCGCCGAATCAGATGGCGCAGAACCGGGACGTCCCGGACACGCCCTCGATTTCGAACACGACCCGGTCGGGGCAGCTGAGGATTCACCTGTTAGGATCGTGTCGCTTCGATCATCAGGGCGGGTCACTCGACGGCGGCAACGGCGATCGTGCCGCCGAGATCCTGCGGTTCCTCGCCGCCCAGCCGGAGACCGGCGTGCACAAGGAACAGCTGACTGCCCGCTTCTGGCCCGATGCCGACGAACGGTCGTCACGGCGGTGCCTCCATCAGGTGATCTACAACATCCGCCGCCGACTGCAGACAATCGGCGCCGACCACGAGTTGAGGTTCGTCAACGACCACTATCGCCTCGGATCCGAGACCCGCTGGCGTGACGTCGACGAACTCGAGAGCGCCATGGTCGCTGCCCGTCGGGCCTGCGACGACGGCCACATCGCCGGTCACATCGCAGCGTGCCAGCGTGTGAACGAGCTCTACACCGGCGACTTCCTGGCCGACCAGCCATATGCCGAGTGGGCGGAAGCCGATCGGCGTTACTATCGCACGCTCTATCGGGAGGCGACCGAGGCGCTGCTCGATCACTGGGACCGTGAGGGACGGTTGAGCCGGGTCGTCGAATTGGCTGAAAGGCTGCTCGTGCTCGATCCCGCCGACGAGTCGGCGTGTCGCCGTCTGATGAACGCACAGCGTTCGCTCGGCCATCCGCAGTTGGCGGCAGTGGCCTTCATCGCGCTGACCGAGTCGTTGTCCGATCTCGGCCTCACACCCTCCGATGAGACCCGATCTCTGGCCCGCCGGGTCTGCGGCCGTACCGCCGCGATGAGTGACGTGTGAGCACTCGATGAGCCGGGTGGTGCACGATCGTGGTCCGGCGTGCAAATGCCACGTCGGAATCATCAGGAGGGAATAATCATGAGCGGATACGATCGTCCGTGTAACAAGGAATGTTCGTTCGAGATCGCGCCATATGAGCAGATCAAGGGCGGCATTCGAACGACCATCTACGAGGAGGGCCAGAAGGGCCCACAGGACATCATCTCGATCGACAACGAGTGGTACGTCCTGGTCGAGTGGTACCTGGAGGGCGGTCTTCGACACCACCTCTGTGGCGACTTCTGCCTCAAGGTCAGCTTCGAGACGATCGGCAGGGGCAGGGACCGCGACTTCGGTCCGGTGACCGTGCCGATGGAACCGTGCGGCAACGGACGGTACCGGTACGTCTTCCGGGCTTCGGACTGGAAGAAGATTAGGGCCAAAGACTGCGGACAGCTGTTCCATGTCGGGGTGTCGCTGACGAGCCGGGCCTGCGACAAGCAGGGCCACATCAAGGGTTTCTGCGATGTCGGCACTGTCATGTTCACCCGGTCGCCGGAGCACGACTGACCACCCGATCATCGACCGGGGGGATCGCCGTGCCGTAACGCGGCGGCGGTCCCCTTGGGAAGAAAGGGTGCGTCATGGGCACTGAGAGCGACGACGACGTCGCCGATTTCACCCGGCTCGACGGCATCGGCCACAAGACGGCGGAGGCTCTTGTCGAAGCGGGCATCACGACGATGTCCGGGTTGGCCACCAGCAACGTCTATGAGCTGGCCGAACGGCTCGCCGGCCAGGGATCGCCCGTTCCCACCGGCCGCATCATCTCACAGCGCTGGTTGTTTCAGGCTCTGGAGATCGAGACCGCCGGGACCGACGCGGCCGACGAAACACAAACGGCCGGCCATGGAGCCGATGACGGCGAGTCCGCCGAGGACGAAGGCGGCAACCGCAGCCGGGATCTCGAATGGGTCGAGCAGGCGTCGTTCATCGTCTCGTTCGACCGACGGGACGGCACTGACGGAACCGAATGGCAAACGCGAATCTGGGACACGAAGGGCATGGTCGAACACGTGGTCGACGGCGTCGACGCCAAGGACTGGGCGGCGATCATCGCCGATTCCTCCACCGGTTGACTTATGTAACTGATCTGTTACGCTTCTTCCATGGACAGGATTGCGGGCGCCATAGCGGACCCGGTGCGACGGGAAATCCTCGAACTCCTCCGCGGTCGGCCACGGCCGGCGGGCGACATCGCGGGGGCCTTCGACATCAGCCGACCTGCGGTCTCGCGCCACCTGCGAGTGCTGCGGGAGGCTGGACTCGTCGTCGACACTGTCGACGGACGCAGGAGGATCTACCGGCTCGCCGTTGAGCCGCTGATCGAGCTCAACGCCTGGGTTGCATCGTTTTTCGACGAGGAGGCGATGCCGGCGGCCGGGGCGGCATCGGCCGGCTGGGGCGCGCGATTCGACGCGCTCGCCACCGAGGTTCACCGGACTCGCCGCGATCGCCGGCGCACGAGCGACACCGCCGACAGGCAGTCGTCCGCGAGCCGACCGACACACAACCCGGAGGAGCAATCAGCATGAATCCCACTACGAACACCCCTGCACCGACCGGCCGCATCGCGCTCGGCGAGGACGGGGCCAGAGACCTGATCCTGGTGCGCTCGTTCCGGGCTCCGATCGAAGACGTCTGGGCCAGTATCACCGAGTCGGAACGAACCGCCCGGTGGTTCGCGAGCTGGACCGGTGAACCCGGGGTGGGCCGCACGATCCGCTTCCGCATGACCCACGAGGGCGATGACATCCCCGAGAGCGAGATGACGATCCAGGCCTGCGAACCGCCGCGCCACCTGGCGGTGACGGCCGTCGACGACCACGGATCCTGGCATCTCGAGGCGACGCTCACCGAGGACGCCGGCAACACGGTGCTCAGGTTCGTGCAGCACCTCGAGGACACGTCGACCGTCGGCGAAGTGGGACCGGGCTGGGAGTACTACCTCGACATGCTGGTGGCCACCCACACCGGCGACCCCCAACCCGATTTCGACGACTACTACCCCGCCCAGAAGAGTTACTTCGAGAGCCAGGTCTAACTGCCAGAGAGGACTCCGCCAAAGCCCGATCAGGCGTCGGCGACCGCGAGCTGTGCTCTGACCGCAGCCGGAGTGGGCTCGATCATCCCACCTGCCCCGGTGACGACGGTCGGGACGGTCTCATCGCCGTTGTGGTGACCGGCCACGAAGGCGGCCGCTTCGGAGTCTCTCAGAATGTTGACCCATGACACGTCATGGCGAGCGCCTCCCAAGCCGAGCTTGAGACGATCGCAGAATATTCAGCCGGGTCGCCAGTAGATGATCACGTCATCATCACCGGCCGCCGCCTGCGCGGCCGCATGGCTGATGTGCGGACCGCCTCGAACGGGCCGCGTCCACCAGAACAGTACGCCACCCAGTACCGCGACCATCACCGCCAGGACCGCAGCGAACGCCGTGTCGCCTTGGACCAGATTGATGACCACCGCGATCAATCCGGCGAGGACGGCGGACATCCCGATCCACTGCCGGTAGTCCATATCCCTCATGATGACGATCCTAGCTCACCCGCCGGGGGACGTCCTAAGGCCGGCCTATCGTCTCCCCATGCACATTCAGAGCATCGCCCTCATCGTCGAGGACTATGACACCGCCATTCGTTTCTTCGTCGATGCCCTGGGATTCGAGCTCGTCGAGGATTCCCCGGCGACGACAAACGACGGTCGACCGAAGCGATGGGTCATCGTTCGGCCGCCACGGGCACAGACCGGCTTACTTCTGGCGGAGGCCGACGGCGAGCAACAGGAACGCAGCGTGGGCGATCAGTTCGCCGGGCGCGTCGGTCTCTTCCTCCGTGTCGACGACTTCGAGGTGGCGAGGCGGAGAATGCTGGACCAGGGCGTGGAGTTCGTGAGCGAGCCTCGTGACGAACCGTATGGCCGCGTCGCCGTCTTCCTCGACATCGAGGGCAACCGGTGGGACCTGCTGGGCCCGTCATCCGGCTGACTCCAAGCGGCCTCGTCCACATCAGGCGCTGCGGTGCAGCCGACGAAGGGCCGCTGCGATCACCTCTACGGACCGGTCGCCGGCTGCGACCTCCATTACGAGCTCGTAGACCTCGTCGTTCGTGGCGCCGGCGACGCTGGCGTTGTTGAGTTCGAGGAAGACGGCCGTGGCCAGCCAACCGAGCCGTTTGTTGCCGTCGACCAGAGCATGGTTGTTGACAATCGAATGCAGCAGAGCGGCCGCCTTGGTCCAGACATCCGGATACGCATCCGAGCCGAACGCTGTGGTCCGCGGCCGGGCAACAGCCGACCCGAGCAAGCCGATGTCACGCATCGGCGGGTTGGATCCCAGGAGCGTCTCGGTCAGCAGGAGCAGATCGGCGAGGTCGAGATACTCGACGTGATTGCTCACTCCCCGAGACGTCGTAGCGCGTCCTCATGACGATCCGCGATCAACGCTGCTGCGTCGGACACCCGATCGCGGTGAGCCGACCTCGCCACATATTCACGGACCGCCTGCCGAGCCGCTTCCTGCATCGAGATCCCGGCGAGTTCGGCTCGCTCCTTAAGAGCGGCGTGTTCCTCATCGGTCAAACGCAGCGTCATTGCCATGACTAGATGGTATCACAACGATACCGTTGGCCCGCGCCCTCCTTCACCGTGAACTGGCGGCCGCAGGTCCGGCTCGACGAGACCTTGACCGAGTCGGAGCATCCGTCAGACGGAGTGATGAACTCGCGCCTGCTTCACCGATGATCGCCGTTGGCCTATGGGGTGGAGCCTCCCACTCTGCGATCTCGCCTCACCGGCGTTGTGGGTAGAGCTGACTTTGGCGGTTCCGCGGAACCGTCGGCCGCTGGCAGCCGGACTCTGGTGTGAGGATGTGGCGAAAACGGCTCCGCGGAACCATCTTCGCCAGAATCCGGTCAACAGCGCCGGCGTCTCGGACCGCGGTTCGCTGACCAGCTCATGTCGCGACCGACAACAAGAAACTTAACCTCGCGAGCGGCGCAGCACTCGATGAACTCGACGAAGTCTTTGGTCAGAATCTCCATCGACACACTCCAAACTGAGCTCAGTCGCCATGGCCAACCGCTCCGCCACCGGACGAGATCGCCAATAGTCCGTCCACGAGGTGTCAACGGCACCAAGCGGGCGCTTCACCGCAACCTTTGCGATCCGATCCATACCGCAACGCTACTCGACGACGAACTGACGCAGAGCCGGACCACATCACACGAAATGTGCCATCGTTGTGCCGTGGGCGTTTGGAACCGAACCGCGCACCGCTCAGACCAGGCAAATCTGTGGAGCTAGGAGAATTGAACTCCTGACCTCTTCCATGCCATCAATCGGCAAGCCGTTCGCAGGCGTATAAGGCCGTTCATTCAGCGAATCTCGCCAGGGCGTGAACACCGACGGACACCGA
>CBDCGP010000018.1:0-70703 GCA_965216655.1 Acidimicrobiales bacterium | reverse complement strand
GGCGACGGTGCGCGCCAGGTTGAGGAGGTTCCAGTCATTCTCGAAGTCGACGCGGGCCGCGGAGGCGCTGGCGGCGGTGCCGGAGGTCGCGTTGGCCAGCTCCTCGTTGAGGGGAACGTTGCCGGCAACCGTGATCGCAATCAGAGTCAAATACAGGACCAGCCCGACCGCAATCAGCCACCGCCGGAGCTGTCCCTGATGCCAGCTCAGCGCCAGCGCCACGCCGATGGCAGGAACCAAGCCGAAGAACATGATCCCGAAGGCGGCATTGCGAATGTTGTCGTTGAGCGCCTGGAACGTCGCCACGTACGTTACGTCATCGACCTCGGCAAGACCGACGGTGATCGACGCCTCGTAGGTGTAGAAGAAACCGGCCGACAGGCCGCACAACACCAGCGCCGTGATCAGCGCCACGCGAGGTGTGGTCATCACCGGCTCAGCAGCGCCCTGACGGCCTCACGGGCGAACACGATTTCGAAAGCGAACCCGGTCAGCGCCAGCGGGGCGATGGTGAGGCCGTCCTCGAGGAACACCTTGTGGGGGCCCATGCCGATCAGCGACAGCGCACAGAACACGAGCCCCAGCGCATACCCGGCGCGGGCACCGGAGCGGACGAGCGGAACTGCCGCCACGCCGAACGCAACGGTGGCCGCGAGCAAGGGAAGCACGGCCTCCGGTGGGCTCAATTCGAGCTGGGCCAACCCGGCGGCGATCTGAACGCTGTTGGCGACGATCAGCGCGTACAGAGCGCCGAGCATCAACGGCAGCCGACCGGCGGTCGGGGAGGTGGCCGCCTCGACAGCAGGTGTTTGGCTGGGGCTGAGAATACTGGTCATGATGACTCCTTCGTTATTCGTACTCGTGGGTTCGATTGACATATTCGTACGATCAGGTACGATTGTCAAGGAGAATTCCGAGAGGAGCCGGGAGTTGTGGCGAGGACGAAATCGAAACGGGGACGGCCCAGGGCCGGGGAGCGGGCCGAGCGCGAGGAGCGCATCGTCGCCGCCGCCTTGGACGAGCTGATCGAGCACGGCTACGAGCAGGTGACGATGTTGGGGATCGCATCGCGGGCCGGCGCGTCGAAAGAGACGCTGTACAGCTGGTTCGGTAGCAAGGAGGGCCTGTTCGCGGCGCTCATCAAGGCCAACGCCGACCGGTCCGCTGAGCGGATCGAACGCGCGCTCGCCGGCGATGACGATCCCGTCGACACGCTCACCGGCTACGCCACCGGCCTGCTGACGTTGTTGACCAGCCCTGGCTCGGTCGCCCTCAACCGGGCGGCGATGTCGTCACCGGACCTGGCCGAGGTCCTGCTCGCTCACGGCCGCCACCGGATCGGCCCGCTGGTCGAGGCGTTCCTGGCCCGGCTCGCCGACGACGGCGTGCTGTCGATCTCCGACCCCGCGAAGGCGTTCCAGCTGCTCTACGGCCTGGTGCTCCAGGACACCCAGATCCGTGTCCTGCTCGGCGAACCCCCGCCGCCGGCCGACGAGATCCGCCGCCACGCCGAGGCGGCGGTGCAGCGCTTCCTCACCCTGACAACCCCGGAACTTTGTGACGCTGCCGACCCCCCACGGGGGTCGTAGCCGTCAAAAAGTTCGGGTGTGGTGGGTCGAAGCCGTCACAAAGTTGGAGAGGAGGGCGGTGAGCCGGGTTACGTCGGAGACACCGTCTTCATGGCGTGACGGTGGAACATCGTCAGGCGATCCTCACCGACCTTCTCCCGCTTCTCGGGATCGGTGACGCCGAGACCTTCCTCGGGGGAAAGGCACAGCACGGCCAGCTTGCCCTCGTGTTCGTTCCGGTGAACCTTCCAGGCGGCGAGCCCCACATCGTCGAGTGAGTAGACGTGCGACATGATCGGCACGATCGCGCCGGAGTCGATGAGGCGGTTCATCTCCCAGGCCTCGTAGTAGTTGGCGAAGTGGCTGGAGACGATCTGCTTCAGCTTCATCCCAGAGGTGGCGGTTGTCGTATTCGATCATGTAGCCCGAGGTGGCGGCGCAGGTCACGATCCGTCCGCCCCGCTTGGCTACGAACACCGACGCCCCCATGGTCTGACGGCCGGGGTGCTCGGAAGACGATCTCGGGATCATCGCCCCGCGACCTCACGGATCTTCTTGCCGAAGCGTCGCCACTCGGTCTCGTCCTGGATGCCGTTGTCGTCCCAGAACCGGTAGCCCTCCTCTTTGCGATCGATCACCCGCCTCGCAGCCCCATCTCGTTCAGGAGCTCGGCCTTCTCCGGGCTCGACACCACACCGATCGGGATGCCGCCGCCGTTGAGCACGAGCTGGGTGGCGTAGCCGCCGAGACCGCCGGTAGCCCCCCAGATCAGCACCCGCTCGCCCTGCTTCATCGACGATGCGTTGTTGGACACCAGCATGCGATAGCTGGTGGAGGCGCACAGGGCGTTGACCGCCGCCTCCTCCCACGTGAGATGAGCGGGTTTTGGCATCAGCTGGTTGGCTCGCACCACGGTCAGGTCGGCCAGACCGCCGAAAATTGGTTTCGAAGCCCCAGATGCGCTGGTTCGCCGCCTTCATGGAGTCGTTTGTGAGCCGACGGATCCTGGTCGTCGACGTGGTTGCAGTGGATGGTGACGTGGTCGCCGGGCTTGAAGTTCCGCACCGACGAACCCACCTTCAGCACCACGCCGGAGGCGTCCGATCCGATCACGTGGTGGTCGAGGGCGTGGCGGGCACCGAGGCTGCTCTCGCGGCCCAGTCGGTCGAGGAAGCCGAACGTCGGCAGTGGCTCGAAGATCGAGGTCCACACCGTGTTGAAATTGATCGAGCTGGCCATCACGGCCACGTAGGCCTCGAACGGACCCAGCTCGGGCGTCGGCACGTCGGCGACGTGGATGGACTTACGGGGGTCCTTGTCGGCGGACGCAATGCCGTCGAACATGTCGACCTCGTCGCGGCGGACGAAGGCGGCCCGGTAGGACTCGGGTATCTCGAGCGCAGCGATGTCCTCGTTGCTTGCACCGGAGTTGATGGCGTCAAGGATGTCCTTCATGCGGTGTCCTCCATGCGGTGACCTCAATGAGTCCTCGATCTCGACAAGTCCTCAATGAACCGCGAACGTACCAGTCGGTAACCGGCGACGTTAAAGCGTGTGCTCAAATTCTGGTCGAGCGACCGCTTCCGGCGATGGCCTCCATCGGCGACCGGCATGACAGGTCGAGGCGGCGCGCCCCGGACGGCACCGGCGACACCGGCTGGGCCTGGTATCCACGACACCCCCACGGACTCGCCCATTGTCTAGTGCAATCGACCCGGATTGGATAGTGTGGTGAATGCCTCTTGCCAGGAGGCGTGGAGATTTCCAAAATTGGATACGGGTGGTAGGAACCCGATTCTGCGAATTCAGGAACCTAGGCGCGCGCGGAAACAACTAGGAGATTTGGTGGGAATGACGCCAGAAGACATCGAGGGTCAGGATTTCGAGCGAGCGCGCAAAGGCTATGAGCCGACCGCGGTTCGCAACTACCTCCAGCAGGTTGGACGTACTGTTCGCGACCTTCAGAACGAACTGGCCGAAGCCAAGCGCCGTGCGGCTGCCGCCGAAGCTCAGGGCGCCGAGGCCTCCGCCTCCGCCGTCGCCGTGGAAGCCGATCAGTTCGGTGCGCTCGGTGAGCGGGTGGCGGAGATGCTGAGGCTGGCCCAGGAATCGGGTGCCGAGATACGCTCCGCCGCCGAGGCGAAGGCCGACGAACTCCTGGGCCGCGCCCGGGGTGACGCCGAATCGATGACCACCGAGGCCCAGGCCCTCCTCGAGTCGTCACGGACCGAAGCCGACACACTGCTCGGCGAGGCCAGGGCCGCGGCCGACACACTCAAGGTCGAATCCCGTCTCGAATCCGAGGCCATGCTCACCGAAGCCGAGGCCGAAGCCGAGGAGATGGTGTCGACGGCCACTGCGGAGGCGGAGGCGCTGCGGCGGGCCGCCAATGAGGAGGCCGAGCGGCTCCAGTCAACCGCCAAGGCCGAAGCCGAGAGCATGGTCGAGGCTGCGGAGACCGAGGCCAACGAACTGCGTTTGCGGGCCAACAACATCCTGGCCGACTCGAAGGCACGAGCCGACGAGATGTGGAATTCGGCCGAGGCCGAGGCGTTCAAACTCCGCGAGGAGGGCCGCCAGGAAGCCGAGCAGATTCGCCAAAACGCGTCCACTCAGGCCACCGAATACAAGGAAACCGTGGAGCGGGAGGCGGCCGAACACCGCCAGGCCGTCGAGGACGAGGTGGCCCGCCTGCTCGAGACCACCAAGAACGATGTCGAACAGCAGCTGGCCGAGGCCACCGAGGAGTCCGAACGCCTGCGTGAGGAGGCCGAGCGCACACTGGCCGAACATCAGCGTCTGGCCGAGGACGCGCTGGCCGAGGCCAACGTCGAGGCCGAACGCATCCAGACCGAGGCGGCGGCCGAGGCCGACCGCATCCGGGCCGCCGGTGAGTCCGACGCCGAGAAGCTCCGGCTCGACGCCGAGGCCGAAAACGAGTCCCGCCGCCGCGAAGCCGACAGCTACGTCGACTCCCGTCGGGCCGAGGGCGACGACTACTACGCCACCAAGTCCACCGAAGCCGACGCCTACGTCATGCTCAAGCACAAGGAGGCCGACGACTACGTCCGCCGCCCGCCAGGGCGAGGTCTACAAGAACGCCGAGGAGGCCGAGCGGGAGCGAGACAAGGCGCTGGCCCAGATCAGCGAAGCGCGGGCCCAGGTGGCCGACCTGCTGCAGCAGGCTCAGGCTCAAAGCGAGTTCATCCGTCTCGAGGCCGAAGACAAGATCCGGGAGAAGGTGCGAGCCCACATCGATCAGGCCGAGCGTCGCATCGCCCGGCTGCGGATCACCGAGCAGGCGTCGCGGGAGCGAATCATCGCCGCCCAGAGCGAACTCAACTCGGCGATCTCCCGCCTCGATTCCGAGCCGGTGCAGGAGCTGGGTGAAGGCACGCCTGATCAGGTGCTCGACGAGGCCCGCCAGCATGTGCTGAACAAGGCGTCCGAGGTTCGGGCGCTCGAGGAGGCCAGGGCGCTGGCCGATGACAACGGCGAGACGATCACCGAGGAGACCATCATCGACCTCGACGGCGATCCTCATGCCGACGCCGTCGAAGCCGCCCGGGAGACCACCGAGGTCGAGGATTCGGTGCCTGAGGTCGACGAGGTCCTGGCCGAGCCCGAGATCGAATTGCAGAACGAGGACGCCCTTTCGAGGCTCGTACGCGAGGCGATGCAGCGGGCGGTCGAGAGCGCCCGTTCGAGCGAGTCGTAGTCAACCAGCGAGGGGCTGGGTCCGGGTGATGCAATAGAGGCCACCGGCCGGATCGGCCAGCGCAACCCATCGTTCGTGCCGCCTGACCGGGCGCGCCCCGAGAGCAACGTGGTGGGCCACCACGGCGTCGACGTGATCGCCGGCCGAGATGTCGAGGTGAGCCCGCGCCGGTCCGGGGTCATCGGCGCCAAGCCGCTGAACCAGCAGCCGCACCGGCAGCGTGGCGGGCTGGTCGAACCAACGGAACTCGGGGTAGGAGGCGGAGTCGGCCCCGTTCCAACCGGTCAGCGCGGCCCAGAACGCCACGTCGGCTTCGAAGCGGCCCGGCAGGACATCGAGGCAGATCTGATCGATTGCATGAGGCCTGGCCGGATCGATCACCGGCGCCCGTTCGGCCTCGTCGCGGTGGGGCACGATGCAGAACCGCACCCCGCCCGGGGTTGCCAACACGGCGTGGCCCGGTCGGTCGATGAGCTGCGCTCCTCGTTCGATGGCCCGGTCGGTCCACGCTGCGATGTCATCCACCAGCAGGTCGAGGTGGGCCCCGGCCGGTCCGTCGTCGATCCGCTGGATCTCCAGGTGCGTGTCGCCGGTTCGCGGCAGCAGGTGCATGAACTCTGGATGATCGGGATGGATCTCGCCGGGCGTGGTGGCACTCACGGCCACCCAGAAATCGGCCGCTTCGTCGAAGCCCTCAACGGGCAGATCGATCACCGCTTGAAGCCATCCGATCTTCATCACCGCGAGTGTAGGGGGCGACCCGTGCGGAGCGCCGAGTACTTGGCTTTGGCGCCAACTTCATGGCATCGTTGAGGGACCATGGGTTCACGCCTGGTCCACCCTGGCCGATACGTCCCGACTCGTCCGGCTGCGGTGCACCCCTGATCGGAGGAAGCAATGACCAACTCGTACATCGTGTCCGGGGCCCGCACCCCGATCGGAAAGCTGTCCGGGGCGCTGCAGAGCATGAGCGCCATGGAGTTGGGCGGCAAGGCAATCGCCGCCGCACTCGACAAGGCAGGCGTGTCGCCCGATCAGGTCGACTACGTCTACATGGGTCACGTGCTGCAGGCCGGGGCCGGTCAGATCACGGCCCGGCAGGCCGCCGTCAACGCCGGCATCCCGATGTCGGTGCCGGCCACGACCATCAACAAGGTCTGCCTGTCCGGCCTCAACTCGATCCACCTGGCCGACATGCTCATCAAATCCGGCATGGCCGAGATCGTGGTGGCCGGGGGCATGGAGTCGATGACCAACGCCCCGTACCTGCTGCCCGGCGCCCGAGCCGGCTACCGGGCCGGCGACAAGACCGTCGTCGATTCGATGATGTACGACGGCCTGTTCTGCGCCTTCGACGCCTGCGCCATGGGCGCGGGAACGGAGAAGTACGCGGCGTCCGCCGGATTGGCCCGCGAACCCCAGGACGAGCTGGCCGCGCTGTCGCACGAGCGGGCCGCCACCGCCCACAAGGAAGGTCGCTTCGACGCCGAGATGATCTCGTTGGAGATTCCGCAGCGCAAGGGTGACCCGGTGGTGGTCGACGCCGATGAGGGTGTCCGACCCGGCACCACGGCCGAAAGTCTCGCCGGGCTACGTCCGGCGTTCGACAAGTCGGGGAACATTACGGCGGGCAACGCCTCCCAGATCTCCGACGGCGCGTCGGCCATGGTCATCATGAGCCAGGCCAAGGTCGATCAGCTGGGGTTCAGCCCGCTCGGAGAGATCGTGGCCTACGGTCAGGTCGCGGGCCCCGACCCGTCGTTGCTCACCCAGCCGTCGCGTGCGATCTTCGATGCGCTGGAGGGGACCGACCTGAGCGTTTCTGACCTCGATCTCTTCGAACTCAACGAGGCGTTCGCCGCGGTCGCCCTGGCCAGCATGGACGATCTCGGCATCGACGAGTCGGTGGTCAACGTCAACGGTGGGGCCATCGCGCTCGGCCATCCGATCGGCGCCTCAGGCAACCGCTTGGCGCTCACGCTGCTCCACGAACTGAATCGACAGGGCGGTGGCCTTGGTGCCGCAGCGCTTTGCGGTGGCGGCGGACAAGGCGACGCGCTGGTTGTTCGGGCGGTCTGAGATCGATCGGCCAAAAATCCTGAAAAACCTCTTGTCATCGTACTGTCAATTGTTGTAACATAAAGGAAACATCGTTACGACGTCTCAGTGGCCGGTTTACCCATACCGCCCGCGCCACGGTCACTGGGGCGTCGTAGCGAAGCAGCGTCCGGGTCGGTGCACCCTCTCCCCGCCGGCCCGGCCGTCGCGTTCGGGCACACGCTCCGGCAACAACGTTCTAGCCGCTGGTGGCGCTGATTTGACTCGAACGTCTCCCTTGGTCGAAACTGGGCCGGTTGCCGCAGCCGATCAGGCGGCCCGCTCGAGGCGACGTGGGTTTGGCCGCGGGCCGATTTTCGTAACGGTTTCGTAACGCTTGGGTGCGTCGTATCGTGGCCGAGTCGATCAGAACGATTCGGGTTGATTGACGCCTTGGCGTCCGGACAGCGCACGACCGAGCGTCAGCTCGTCGGCGTACTCCAGGTCGCCGCCGACCGGTAGACCGGACGCCAGCCTCGACACGACGACGTCGGAGAACGGGGCCAGAACCTTGTTAGCGATGAAGCTGGCCGTCGTCTCACCCTCGAGATTCGGATTGGTGCACAGGATCACCTCTTTGATGTCCTCCGATGCAACCCTCAACGCCAGCTCCCGAACCTTGAGATCCTCGGGCCCGACCCCCTCCAGCGGATTGATCGCACCCAGCAGCACGTGGTACACGCCGTCGAAGGCGCCGGTCTTCTCGATGGCGGCGATGTCCTTCGGCTCCTCGACCACACACAACACGTGAGGGTTCCGATCGGGGTTCAGGCACACGGCGCATTCGGCGCCCTCGGCCACGTTGAAGCACCGCTCGCAGAACGCCACGTGCTCCTTCAGCGAGATGATGGCATCAGCGAGACGATTGGCGTCGACCTTGTCGGTCTTCAGGAGGAAGAACGCGATACGTTGGGCCGACTTGGGCCCGATGCCCGGCAGGCGGCCGAGTTCGTCGATGAGGATCTCGACGGGTCGGGCGTAGACGCTCACAGGGTGCTCACCGGATCGGCCGACTCCGGTGAATCGGTCGTTTCCCGGGCCCGAGGCGCTTCGGCCGCGTCAACCGCCGAGAAGGCCACCGAAGCCGCCCATGTCGAGGCCGATGTCACTGATGGTCGCCTCCTGCAGCTCCGCGATCTGGGCGCCTGCGTCGCGGAGGGCGGCCAGCACCAGTTCCTCCAGCAGTTCGACGTCGTCGGGGTCGACGGCGTCGGGGGCGATGGTCACGTTGCGATAGTCGCCGCTGCCGGTCATCTCCACGGTCACCTTGCCGCCGCCGGCCGACCCGGTGACGACCTGTGCGGCCTGGGTCTCCTGGGCGGCCTGCACCTGCTGTTGCATCGCCTGGGCCTGCTCCAGGATCGCGCCGAAGTCGAATCCGCCGGCACCGCCCCCGCCGAGCGCTCCGGCGAGGTCGGCGATGTCGGGTTGCCCGTCGTCGTCCTGATCGTTCGTTTCGGGGTCGGACATGGTGGTCTCCTACTCGGGATTCGGTTCGATGATCTTCGAACCGGGGAAGGCTTTGGTCAGGCGCTCGACGCCGTCGGACGATTGGTCCGTTGCGTCGGCCAGTTCCTCGACCGGGCCGACGTCATCCATTGAATCATCCGTGGGCCGCGGCCGTGGCGACTCCATCTTGGCCGGATCCAGCGATTCGGTCGGGGCGTTGGCATCGACGATCACGTTGACCGTGAGCGGCTGGTTGAAGTGGCGGCTCAACGCCTGTTCGATCTCGGCCTTGACGTCGTTGCAGCGGCCGACGTAGTGGGCGTTGGGTACGGCGACGGCGATGGTGGCCCCGTCGACTGCCGACACGGTTCCAGCCTGGAAGCGGACGCGAGCCCGGCGGCTCACGTCGTCGAGTTGGGTCTCGAGCGCTCTTGTGACCTCGCTGACGGTGATCGAGCGACCCTGGCCTGCGGTTTGGCCGACGGCTGCATCTGTACCTGCGTCCTCCGGTGGCGGTGGCGGTGGTGGAGGTGGCGCCGGCGCGGGCTGCGGGGTGGTGCTCTGCTCGGCCGGGGGATCCGGCCGCTTTGTTCGGGGGGAGCGGGGTGGCTTGGCCGACGCCACCTCGGCCAGCCGGTTGCGGGCGGCGGACGCCGGCCCGGTGGCCTCGGTGCTTGGCTCCGCCGCCGGCGTGTTCGCCTCGGCGCTCGGTGAGGGAGCGGCAGGCACCGGGTTGGTTGTGGCCGGGGTGACGCCTTCGGCCAGCTGCTCCTGCAGGGTGACGACCTGTTGCTCCAGGATCGAGATCCGGTTGACCAGGTCGCTGACCAGTGCCTTGGTGGCATCGTCGGCTCCGCTTCCCGCAACGACGGCGCCCGCTTCATCGTCAGCCCGCCGGCCGCGACACAATTGCAGCAGTGTGACTTCCAGCGGCACCCGGGGATCAGGTGCCTGGCGCATGTCCACCAGGGCGGTTCCGATCGCCTCCAGCGACCGGGTGAGGGTGGCGGGCCCGAGCTTGGCGCCGAGGTCTCGGGCCTGGGTCTGGGCGGTGTCGTGGAGGTGATCGAGCGATGCCCCCATGACGGCCAGGAACGCGCTCCGAAGCACGTCGACCATGGCCTCACCGATGACCCTGGGTTCCTGGCCGTTGCCGAGGCCCTCCTGCAGGCCGGCCACTGCGGCCTGCGGGTCGCCGTCACCGATGGCACTCACGAGCAGCGGGCCGATGTCGGACCCGGCCGGGACCCCTCCGGCGGCGGCGACGAGGTCGAGCGCGGACAGCGTGTCACGGGCCGATCCGCCGCCCTGTCGCAGCACGTAGTCAACGGCTTCGTCGAGCTTGTCGTCGGCGATCTCGAGGCCGGCGTCGGCGATGACCCAGCGGACGTGTTCCTCCATTTCGTCGGCGGGAAGGAGGTGGAACTCGAAGGGCTGGGTGCGGCTGCGGATCGTGGGCACCACCTTGTGGGGTTCGGTGGTGGCGAGCACGAACACGACGTGGTCCGGCGGCTCCTCGAGGGTCTTCAGCAGGGCGTTCTCGGCGCCCGCCGTGAGCATGTGGACCTCGTCGAGGATGTAGACCTTTGTATTGCCCGGTGATCCGAGGTTGACCCGGGCGATGAGGTCGCGGATGTCGTCGACCTTGTTGTTGGAGGCGGCGTCGAGTTCGTGAACGTCGAACGAACGGCCCTGCTCGATGGCGAGGCAGCTCTCGCACTCGCAGCACGGCTCGCCGTCGTCACTCAGGTTCGGGCAGTTGAGGGCCTTCGCCAGGATCCGGGCGGTGGAGGTCTTGCCGGTGCCCCGCGGGCCGCTGAACAGGTAGGCGTGGCCGACCCTGTCGTTGGCCACCGCGTTCTTCAGCGAGGTGGTGACGTGCGACTGGCCGCGCAGCTCCGAGAACCGTTGTGATCGGTAGCGTCGGTACAGGGACTGGTAGGCCACGATTTCGAGCCTATCGGGTGGATCCGGCCCGGTAGATCGCGATCGAAACCGTGTCGAGTGACGTCGGTACGACCCGCCCTTCTGGTAGAAATGGGAGGCGGGTTCGGCCTGGTCACGACCACCGAGGGCCGACCCGGGGTTAGAGGACTGAGGAGAGGCCGGCCGGGCCGCGAGAAGCGGGGCGGCCGTGTCCTGACGAACTGGAACGGTATGTCGAGCAACACCGTCGGCCGATGAGCCGTAAAACCGAGCGGGCGCTCCTCGGGGTTGCCGGCTTCGTCGTTGCCCTGGTCGTGTTGGTGGTGGGAGTGCGGTTCCTGACCGGCACGGATTCGGTCGACGTGACGGCCGCTTCGCTGGAGAGCGTCGAAGCAGCGGCTTCCGATGCTGAGGCGAGTGGTTCTGCGAGTGCCGACGGTGGCGTGGGTGCCGTACCTGAAGGCCCGGCATTGAGCATTCGAGATTCGACGTCGTCGCCGTCGTCGACGGTTTCGTCGGGCTCGAACTCGGACGCCGGCTCGGATACGTCGGCTTCGACGGTGGCCGGCGCTGATGGGTCCGGGTCGTCGTCCTCGTCGACGCCGTCGTCGGTGACGGCTTCGGAGACGACGACCGTGTCGCCGACCACGATTCCGTCGACCACCGAGCGTTCGGCCACCACGCCGACGTCGGGCCAGTCGACGTCGGAAACGCATATCAGCGTGCCGACCACCACGGTCGATCCGGAGATCTCCGAGATCGAGCGGGAGATCATTCGGTTGACCAATGAGCTGCGCACCAACCCGTCCGGGCCGCAGCGGCGAATCGGGCCGATGCCCGAATGCGTGAACGATGACGACGACATCGAGTTGGATCCCGCAACCGGTCACCCGAGACCGGTTCGTCAGCTGACGCCGAGTCAGCCGGTGTCGATCCGGATGTCGCGTGACTGGTCACAGCAGATGGCCGACGCCGACACCATGTCGCATCGCAGCGCCGAATCGCAGGATGCGGTGTATTCGGAGCTCGGGATCGACTGGGCGACCCGGGGCGAGAACGTTGCGTGGGCGGTTGGCTACGAGCTCTCGGGGGTTGCCCAGCTGTTCTTCCAGGGGTGGCGGGAATCCGACGGCCACTACTGCAACATGATGTCGGGGGCGTACACCGAGATCGGTGTCGGTCACGTCCGCACCGACGAGGGCAAGGACTTCGCCACCCAGAACTTCTACCGGCCTCGCTGATTTGTTCGGCTGGTTCGGATCGGTGTGCGTCCGCGGACGCGTCGTTCGTCGAACTCGGTGGCTGGACGGTTCAATGTCTGTGCGAAAGTCGGGGTCGGCATCTGTTCTCGCAAGTGACGGCCAGGCGATCTGCGGCACACCATGGGTTCCGCTGAGAGCTGCTGCCTTCCGGCCCTGACTCGGTTCACGGGCCAAGGTTGCACAGGGCCCGACCGTCACCTGCCAGAACAGATACGTTGTCGACTCGGGATTCGACGTGGGTTCCAAAACTACCCGTCGAAGACCCGTCAGTGGTCGCTATCCTACCGATTCTTGCTTCGGTTCCCGAGGGCTCCGGGGCGACAACAGGAGGAGTGCGAGAGCGGCCGAATCGGCACGCTTGGAAAGCGTGTGACCTTCACGGGTCCGTGGGTTCGAATCCCACCTCCTCCGCTGCGAAGCAAGAAAGTATGTCTTCACCGAACCTGCCTTCCGGCGAGTCGCACGAGGATGAGGTGCGGCCGCGCTGTCATTGATTGCGAATCGGGTGCTGCCGATGCCGAGTAGGTCAGCGATGAGTTCCCGGATCCGTTGCAAGTCGCACCGGACAGCGTCACCGGCTCGCATTGCCGACGTCCGTCGCTGATGCGTCCGGGAAGGCGACGTCGTCCTCATCGAGTGGGCCAGAGGAGAGCTGAGCGCCGATGATGCGACCCAGAACCTGGTGAGACCAGGTTCGGTCAACCCGGGATGTCGAGAATCAGAGCGAGCGTTTCTCGGATCTGGGCGATGACAGCCGGCCCGACGTTTCCTCTTGCTTCGAGCACTCGAACGGCTGAGATCGCTCGAGCGTGTTGGCACTGGGCGGACGAATCTTGGTCGAGGCCGTTCGTTTCTTCCGCTCGCACCTCGACCTCGGTGGCGAACCCGCGGTTGGTTGACGTGAGTGGAATGATCTGGAGTACGGCTGGTTCGGCGTCGAGAATGCGCTGAGCGGTGATGACTACGGCTGGGTGTCGAAATCCTGCCTCACGTCCTTCCGGGGTCCCCAGGTCGAGATCGATGACATCACCCGAGGTCAGCATCGAGCCAGTCGATCTCGCGCGTGGTCAGCGGTGTCCTCAGTTGTTCACCGATCCTGTCTTGTCGGAGCCGTCGAATGGCAAGCGCGACCGTCTCGCCGACCGTCGTGCCCAGGGAAGCGGCCAGTTTCTTGATCTCGTTGTGGGTGGCGACGTCGACGCGAACGCTGGTGCTTTGCATGCGAACATGTTAGCAGATCTGCATACGGCTGGTTCGCCGGGTCAATCGCCGGGTCAACCGCCGGGTGGTCTCAATGGCCTGCGGCGAAGTCGGCGTCCTCGTTGAGTGGGACGACCTTCGAGCGGATCGTCAGACCCCAGAGGAACACAATGGCGGCGAAGGCGCTGAACAGGATGAACGGCCCCTGTGGCCGCCAGTTGTCGAACAGCTGGCCACCGACGCCGGTGGCGGTCATGACACCGACCGCACCGCAGAAGCTGAACACACCGATCACACTCCCTCGAATGTCACGTGGTGCCTGCTGGGCGATCAGCACCCCGCTGGCTATCAGGCCGCTGATCTCGCCGAGGCCGATCAAGGTTGCACTGAGATAGATCATGCCGCCGAGCGGGTTGTCGACCAGGATGGTCGAGCCGTATCCGATCGAGGAGATGGCGAGCGCGATCAGCACGTTGGTGACACGGTTGAGCCGGTCGGCCAACACCCCGAACAGGGGCGCGGCCAACAGCACGACGCCCTGTGAGACACCGATCACGATCCCGCCTGCGGCCAGTGCCTCGGCTGTCGTCAGCCCGGCCTCGGTGGTGCCGTAGGTGGTGACCCAGAGCGTGAAGAACGTCCCGACCACAGCGAAATCACCCCGGGAGACGAAGGCCGCGGCATACGCGAGCGCCACACCCGGATCGCGAGCCGCGGCGAACCCCTCGCGGGCCCGCGTCCTCCACGGCTTCTTCTGCTCTCGCTGCTGGACGGTCCGCGGCTTCAGGCCCAGCCACAGCACGACGGCGGTCGCGACGCCGACGGCGGCCGCGATGAGATAGGTCCGCCGCGCCGCCTCGATGGCGGTGGCGCCGCCGTCCTGGAAGATCTCCGGCAGTTGCAAGAGCACAAAGACGGTGATGAGTGCGCCAAAGCCGTTGCCGATCCCGCCGATCCCGGAGCCCTTGCCCCGATCCTCGTCGACCACGTAGTCGGCGATGACGGTCGCCAACATCGTCGTCACGGCGGCCGCGCCGAGGGCGAACACGCCCCGGTAGAGGTACAGCGTCAGCACCGAATCGACCGATGCGGTCAGAAACGAGCCCACTCCCATCAGGAGGAATCCAGCGCCGAACACGATCCGGCGGCCGAGCCGGTCGGATATGACGCCCCACGCACCGATCGAGAACAGGATGACGATCTCCGCGAACAACGAGACGTTGCCGCTGAGCACACCCTGTTCGGACTCGGCGATGCCGAGCAGCTCGGTGAGCACAAAGGGCTGGGCCTGTGGTGCAAACGTGAACAGCACCAGCGCCGTCACCGACGCCACGTAGTAGACGAGCAGGTGCCGTGTCGTCGTGCCGCTCGTCAATCGAAGCGGGCCCAGCGTGTTCAGCGCCGGTGTTGTCTCCTCTTCCACCAGCGCCTCCCACCGGTCAACAAAGCGTCAACCATATTGGCGGCGGATCAGGCGTGTCATGTCGAGCCGCAGGACAGCTTCGGAAGCGGTGGTTGCCGTGCAGCCCACCGCTGGATACGGTAATGAGATCGATTCTTATTCTCATTACCAGTTACACGGGGGCATCCGGCGTAGGGCCGTGGTGGCGGCGATTGCGACCACTGCTGCTGCAGTCGCTCTCGTTGGATGCGGCTCGGATGATCCGGCGACCGAGGCGGGGGAGGGAGCGGACCGCCCCACCGTGGTCGTCACCACCAACATCCTCGGCGATGTACTCGACGAGCTGATCGGCGATCAGGCAAACCTCGTCACGATCATGCCGGTCGGCGCCGATCCACACGACTTCCAGGCATCGGCCCGAGAGGTCGACCAGCTGCTTCGAGCCGACGCGTTGATCGTGAACGGAGCGGGGTTCGAGGAAGGCCTACTCGACCTGATCGAGTCGGCCCATGACGAGGGCGTGCCGATCCATGACGCCATCGACAGTGTCGACACGATCGACTTCGCCGAGGACGAAGGGCACGAAGACCATGAAGACGATGAAGACCATGAAAACGAACACGATCACGATCATGAGGGCGCCGACCCCCACTTCTTCACCGACCCGACCCGCATGGGCGACGCCGTGCGAGGGATCGCCGCCTTTCTCGGCAACGAAGTCGACGACCTCGACGAGGGCGCGCTCGACACAGCGGTGAACGACTACATCGCCGAACTCGACGCGCTCGATTCGGAGGTGGAGGAGCTGGTGGCCGCGATTCCCGAGGAGCAGCGGGTTCTGATCACGAATCACGAGGTGTTCGGGTACTTCGCCGATCGGTATGGCTTCGAGCTCGTCGGCGTCGTGATTCCCGGCGGCACGACCGCCGAGAGCGCCAGCGCGGGCGAGCTGGCCGAACTTGCCACTGTGATCGAGGCCGAGGACGTGCCCGCCATCTTTGCCGACACCTCGTCGTCGTCGGACCTGGCCGAAACCCTGGCCGCCGAGGTGGGAGATGTCTCGGTCGTGGAGTTGTACTCCGAGTCGCTCGGCGAACCGGGATCGGACGGCGAGACCTACCTCGACATGGTCCGGACCAACGCGGCCCGGATCAGCGCAGCCCTGGCCTGAGCAACGGACCTATTCGGCACGAGGATTTGCGGGTCTGCGACCCGTTGGCGGGTCGTAGACCGACAAAACCTGGCCACCGACAACCACGTCACGCCGTCAGGCGCACTCGTGGCAGATGCCGAGCAGGTCGAGACTATGACTCTCGACGGCGAATCGTTCGGCCTGTCCCGCACGTTTCAATTCGCTGTCGAGTGACCGTTCGAGATCCTCGGACAGTTCGAAATCGCGAACATCGCCACAACCGACGCACACCAGGTGATGGTGATGCCGCTGCGTCACGCGCTCGGCCAACTCGTAGCGAGCGTGGTCGTCGAGGGTGATGATGCGAGCCACCACACCGGCCTCCTCGAGAAGGGCCAGGTTCCGGTAGGTGCTGGACATCGTCAGCTCATCGTCATGCGAGACCAGCTGGGGGATCGTGGCCGGTGCCCGAGCGGCGTGGAGCGCGGCGACCAGGCGGCGGCGGCCCTGCGTGTAGCGATGCCCCTTCCGTCGGAGCAGCTCGCTCGCCGTGGTGTGCAGGCGTTCCTCAGTGGGCATGGGCATGATCGTGGTGGGGGTCGTCGAGCACCAGGGTGTCGTTGACCTGAACGAGTCGACCGCCGAACGCCGAACGCAGATGGTTTTCGGTCAGCACGTCCGAAGCCGGTCCGAACGCGATGCACCGGGTCGACAGGAGCATCACGAGGTCGCAGTGCTCGGCCTCGGTGAAGCTGTGGGTGGCGAGCAGCGTGGTCCGTCCGGCGTCGTGGGCCCGGTCGATCGCTTCGTCGATCAGGGTCCGTGACACGACGTCGAGCCCCGTCAGCGGCTCGTCGAAGAGGATGACGTCCGCCTCCTGGGCCAGCCCCTGGGCCACGAACGCCCGCTGTCGCTGACCGCCGGAGAGGTTGTGGATCTGCCGGTCGACGAGGTCGCCGAGGTCGAGGGCGTCGATGGTGGCGTCGATCGCCGCACGGTCGGATGGTTGGAGGCGACCGAACAATCCCGCCTGTGGGAAGCGGGCCATGGTCACCGTGTCTCGAACCGTGAGCGGCACGCTGGGGTCGACGTCGGTCGACTGCAACACGATGGCCACCGAGTTGCCGGCGAGGTCGATGGTTCCCGCCGCGGGCCTGAGGATGCCGGCGATGGCTTTCAGGAGGGTCGACTTGCCCGAGCCGTTCGGGCCGATCACGGCCACCGAGGCTCCCGGAGGTACAACGGCCGATACCCCGTCGAGCGCCAGGACATTGCCCTGTCGGACGCTCAGATCGTGGATGTGGATCGGTTCCGGCACACCGACAATGATAGCGAGACTCACTGATATCGAGAATCATTCCGAATATCACGGCCAGCGGTAGAGTGGCGGGGTGATCGAAGCCTTCGACCCGGCATTCATGCAGCGGGCCCTCCTGGCCGGGCTGCTTGCCGTGGTGGCGACGTCGGTGGTCGGCACCTGGGTGGTCCTCCGAGGGCTCGCCTTTCTGGGGGATGCCTTGGCCCACGGGGTCATCCCCGGCATCGCCCTGGCGGTGTTGTGGGGATTCAGCCCGATCGCCGGCGCCCTCGCCGCGGCCGCGGTCATGGGTGGCATGGTGACGATGGTGTCGTCGAGGTCGACCATCCGCGAGGACACGGGAATCGGCCTGCTCTTCGTCGGGATGCTGTCGCTTGGCATCGTGATCGTGTCGAAGGCCCGTTCGTTCGCCACCGAGGTCACCTCCCTGCTCTTCGGCGACGTGCTGGGGGTCACCCGTTCCGACATCACCGGACAGCTCGTGGCCACGGTGGTTGTGGTCGTCGCAACCGTGATCCTCCACCGGCCGTTTCTCGCCCTCACGTTCAACCCCCTCAAGGCCCAGAGCCTCGGGATGCGACCCCGGCTCGCCCACCTGGCGATGATGGTCCTTCTCGCCCTCAGCATCGTGGCCAGCTTCCGGACGGTCGGCACGCTCCTGGTGTTCGGCCTCCTGGTCGGCCCCCCGGCAACGGCATCACTCGTGACGAGACGGATCCCCGCCATGATGCTCGGCTCCGCCCTGTTCGGTTCGCTGGCGGTGGTGGCCGGTCTGACCATCAGCTTCCACGGTGGAACCGCGGGCGGGGCCACGATCGCCGGTCTCAGCGTGGCCCAGTTCTTCGTCGTGCTGGCCATCACCGAACTTGTCGGCATCGTCCGCCCCCGCACGTTGTCGTAGACGTCGGAATGGGCGCCGTGCCCGCCTGTTCCGTACCCGGGTTTCTTCAGTGACGGTTCAGAGCGGCCGATGTCTGATTCATGCGTTCGGTGCACCGTATGGCCACGATGAGTGCAGCCCCGGCGATGATCGTGGTGGCGTTCCTGCTCAGCGGCTTCTACATCTACAGCGGCCTGGCCCGCGCCGATGAGCAGGCTCAGCGGGCGAGAGCTGCGGACGAGGCCCGCGCCCTTCTCTATCAACTGTCCTCGTTCGAGGACAAGGCAGAAGCCGGTGAGCCCATCGACATCGACGGCATGGAGGTCGTGGTCGACGAGCTCATCGAGCGGGTGGATCAGCTGGCGGCCGACGGTGTCAGCCGGAACGACTTCGACCTGAGGCAGATGACACTCGACTACACCGACGCTGCCTGGGCCACCGCGGCGGCGTACACCGAGGGCAACGCCGCGGAGGCCGACGAGTTGGACGACGAGGCGACGGAACCGCTGCTCGATGCGTTGGCAACCGGACTCGAGAACCTGGCGGCCGACGCCGATGCCAAAGCCAATGCGGCCAAGGCCGACGAACGGCGAGGTCTGCTCATCGGCGGTCTGGCCGCCGTGATCGCCATGGCGCTCGTCGTCTCGGTCGAGATACGCCGACGGCAGCGGGAATCGGAGACCGCGGCCCGCGTTCAGGCCGACAAACGATTCCAGGCACTGGTCGACGCCTCGCCCGACCATCTCTACATCATCGACGACGGCGGCCGGATCCTTTATTCGTCGACCCGAACCACCATCTCCAAGGACGGCACTGAGGCCACCTCGCTGGCCGACCTCACCGGCCTGCTCCATGAAGCACACCGCGACGCCGTGTTCGAGGCGTTCGACGCGGCCGACGGAGATCGTCCGATCCAGGTGACGGCCCCGGCGGGCGCCAAGCAGCTGTGGTTCGAGATCCGGGTGTTCGACCATCGCGACAATCCGGCCATCGCCAATCGGGTGATAACCGCTCGCGACATCACCGAGTCGGTCCGCCTGCAACGACTGCTGGAACGGCAGGCGGTCGAGGACGAACTGACCGGGTTGAGCAATCGGCGGGGTCTGCAGCGACATCTGTCGAACGCGCTCGCCCGGTGCCGCCGACGCGGGACGTCGATGGCGGTGATGCTGGTCGACCTCGATGGTTTCAAAGGCGTCAACGACACCCTCGGCCACCCGGCAGGCGACGACCTGTTGCGCCAGGTCTCCCAGCGGTTGTTGCGCTCGTCGCGCGACGGCGAGATGGTCGGCCGGCTGGGCGGCGACGAGTTCGCCGTGGTGTTGGAGGACTTCGACCCCGTGGCAGGGCCCGTCGCCGCCTGCGAACGGTTTCTCGAGGCGCTGAACGCCCCCTACACGGTCGAGAACGAGATGCTGTCGGTGCAGGCCAGCGTCGGCATGACCGTGTCGACCGAGGCGTCGACCTCCGAGACGCTGCTCAGCCAGGCCGATATCGCCCTCTACGACGCCAAGACGAAAGGCGGCAACCGATACGCCCTCTTCGACACGGCGATGCAGGACGCATTCCAGCTCACGAGCCGTCTCGAACGCGAGATTCGTCCTGCGTTCGAGCGCGGTGAGTTTCGGCTCGCCTATCAGCCGATCGTGTCGGTCAGCAATCAGCGGCTGCTCGGTCTCGAGGCGTTGATGCGGTGGGACAGCAGCCTCCTCGGCGCCGTCCCTCCCGTCACCTTCATACCGGCGGCGGAACAAACCGGCTTCATCGTGGTCCTCGGGCAGTGGGCCTTGAAGGAGGCCTGCCATCAGCTGGCCCACTGGCGGCGCAGACTCGACGACGACGATCTGTGGATCTCGGTCAACGTGTCGGTGCGACAGCTGGTCGACAACGACCTTCTCGCCGACATCAAGGTTGCGCTCTCCGAATCGGGTCTGCCGCCCTCCGCGGTGCAGATCGAGATCACCGAGAGCATGGCCGTGATGGATCACGACGACGTGTCCCGCTGCCTGAACGAGATTCGAGCGTTCGGGGTGAAGATCGCCGTCGACGACTTCGGAACGGGGTACTCGTCGATGAGCCAGCTTCAGACACTCCCGGTCGACACACTGAAGATCGACCGGTGCTTCATCGCCGCCCTCGACGACGGCGACGATCGAGCACTGAGCGTCGTGCAGGCCCTGGTGCAACTCGGCGAGGCGCTCGGCCTCGACGTCATCGCCGAAGGAGTCGAGGAACCCTCCCAGCTCGCCACGCTCCAGGAAGAGGAGTGCGAGTTGGCCCAGGGCTATCTGTTCGCCCGACCGATGCACCCCGACCAGATCGACGAGTTCCTCCGGCGCCGGGCCGCACACAGCGACAACGCGAAGACCGGGTAGTCGCCGCAGCGCACTCGATCCGCGCAGGTTTGGACACGACGGCTCCGGGTATGGACCTGGTACCTAACAACGAAGGAAGGTACCAAGACCATGGGAACCATCGTCACCATCGTCATCATCGTTCTGGCCATCATCGGCCTGCTGGCAGTGCTTCGAGGTCGACGAGTCCTCTAGCCGGGTGCTGTGAGACCGGTGCGGGCCTACGTGGCCTGCACCGGCGCGTCCACTCCCACCAACCGGGCCGCCTCCAGAATGGAGGCCCAGGTTGCTTCGGGCAGCTCGATACCATGCCGTTGCCGCTCGGCTCGACGACGGCGTTCGGGCTCACCAGGGATCAGAACCTCACCATCGGCGGAGACCGGGCGGGCGCTGGTGAACCAGTCGACGTAGGTCATCGCCGCAGCCATGCCCTCGTGGTCGGGGGCGATCTGCTCGACGTCGAGATAGACCGAGAGCATGCCGTTGCCGTGACGCTTCGGCGGCGGGCCCGCGGTGTCGGAACCGATCAGTGCGCCGGCCAACAGCTCACACATCAGCGCCAGGCCGGACCCCTTGTGGTCGGCCATGGCCCTGAGCGCACCCCTGCCGCCGCGAGGGTTGGGAGCCAGGCCTGGCTCCGGCGGACCGTACAGCACCGACGGATCGCCGGAGATGCCGCCGTCCGGCGTGACCATTGCGTCGGACGGAATCGGCTTGCCGCCGTGAAGGGCGACAAGCGCCTTTCCCTCCGCCACGACCGACGTGGCGAAGTCGAGGATCAGGGGCGGCCGATCGCCCATGGGCACACCGATGCTCACCGGATTGGTTCCCATCCGCCGGTCCACGCCTCCGAACGGCGCGACCAAGGTGCTGGAGGCCACGTTGACGAAGTGGATGGAGACCTGATTCGCCGCCGCCGCCATCTCGGCGTAACGGCCGATCCGACCGAGGTGCCCGGAACTGCGAAGACCGATCGCCGACACGCCATGGTGCCCGGCTCGCTCGATACCGAGGCGACAGGCCAGCGGGCCGATCGTCTGCCCGAACCCGTGCCCGCCGTCGACCACGGCGAACGCACCGCCGTCGATCACCGTCTCCAGCGAGCCGTCGGCCACAACGGATCCCGCCTGCAGTGCATTGAGATACCGCAGCGTTCGCACCACACCGTGACTGTCGTGACCGACGAGGTTGGCCTCCACCAGATCCTCGGCGATTCGATCGGCTTCATCCGGCCCACAGCCCGCCCCCTGGAAGATGGCGGCAACAAGTCGTTCCAGCGGCTCGGCTTTGATTCTCATGCGATCGTCCTCCGGCTCGCGGTGCTCCCGGGAACACGGTAGATCGTGTACCGTCGGTCCGGTGGATCCGATTCCGCCCGAGGAGTTCGAGACGCTGGTGGCAGACGCCCTCGACGAACTGCCGGACGAGATCCTCGGCTGGATGGACAACGTCGTCATCCTCGTCGAAGACGACCATCCGGAGGATCTGCTCGGCCTCTATGAGGGCATACCCCACACCGAGCGCATGGACTACGGCGACATGGCCCTACCTGATCGCATCACCCTCTATCGATTGGCGTTGTGCGACTTCGTCGACGATCGCGAACAACTCGCCGAGGAGATCCACATCACCGTCGTGCACGAGCTGGCGCACCATATGGGCCTCGACGACGATCGCCTTCACGAGCTCGGCTGGGGCTGAGGCTGCGGCTCCAAGGCACAGGATTGGTAAAGGATTGAGCGGGTGCCCGCCGGCAGCGGGCATGAGGGCTAACATCGTTGAAATGTCTCCCGGGGCATGGCCGGGAGACGACCACTGGAATACGCCGCACTAGAGGACACCGAGCAGGAGTAGGCGCTGGCAATGACCGTCGCCCCCACCACGACTATTGCCGATCACTTCGTGGTTCACGGCTGCCCGAACTGGGTCGACCTGCACACGCCCGACGTCAAGGAGTCCAGAGCCTTCTACGGCGCGCTTCTCGGTTGGTCGTTCAGTACCCGCTACAGCCTCGATCCCGACGTCAACGTGGTCGACGAGAACGGCGATTACTGGGAACAGGTCAAGGTGACCACCATGGCCCGATGCCACGGCCGGCCCACCGCCGAGCTGGTCGAGCCCGAGCAACCGTTCGCCGACATGACGTTGGCCTCGCGGTGGTACACGCACCTCTGTGTCGTCGACATCACGGCGACCCTCCGCCGGGTCGAAGCTGCCGGCGGAACCGTGTTGCGCGGCCCCCGCGCCCGCGGCTCGATGGCCACCGTCGCCACGATCCTCGACCCCAACGACGCGCTCGTCTGCCTGTGGCAGCCCCGCGACCAGGCTGGAAACCCGTTTGCGCAGACGTCGGGCTCGCTGGCCTGGATCGAACTGGAATCCCCTGATCTCGACGCGGCCCAGGCATTCTACGGAACCGTCTTCGACTGGGTCCCTGGTGCGCTGCCGGTCGACGGCGCCGACGAAGCCGATGCAGCCGCCGACACGCCCACTCCCGACAACGGCTATCGCGTGTTCAACACATCCGTCGGGCCCGTCGCCGGGGCCATCAAGCCAACGGTCGAGGAGATCCCCGCCTCATGGTGCCCGGCGTTCGCGGTTGATGATGTGTTGGCCTCCACCCGCCACGCCATCGATCTCGGTGGCGTGGTCATGACCGACCCCTACGACGTTCCGATCGGCCGCCAGAGCGTGATTCTCGACCCGCAGGGAGCGGTCTTCGCCCTCGTCGGGCCTCGGGTACCGTCGCACCCCCACCTCCAGCTCGACTGGTAGGAACCGTCCGCCGCCGGCGCCATCCCTCCGTCAACTCCAAGCGACGGGGGGACGCCGGGGGGCAGCTGCTCGTCGAGCCTCGGTTGCCGGATCAGGACAAAGGTCGGTGGCGCTAGCCGAACCAGGGTCGATATCGTGGCTCCATGGGTGAGTTGACTGATCGCCGTGAGGAGAAGCGCCGATCCAGCGATCGGGAAGACGGATCGGACAGCGGGGGTGATCATCACGACCACCATCACCATATGGTGCATGACCATCGTGATGTTCAGGGTGGAGCGGCTCGGGCGGCGGTCTTCGGCGTGTCCGACGGCCTGGTTTCCAACGTCGCTCTGATACTCGGCGTCGCCGCGGCGGGCACCGATGCCAGCACCGTCCTCATCACCGGCGCGTCGGGTCTGCTCGCCGGTGCGGCGTCGATGGCGGCCGGCGAGTATGTGTCCATGAAGGCCCAGAACGAGCTCGTCGAACGCGAGTTGGAAATCGAGCGTCGCTCGCTCCAGACCAACCCGAAGCGCGAGATCTCCGAGTTGACCCACATCTACATGTCGCGGGGAATCGAGAAGGCCGACGCCAGAGCGCTGGCCGAGGCGATCATGGCCGACCCCGAGGTCGCACTCGAAGTGCACGCCAGGGAAGAACTCGGAGTCGATCCCGATTCGGTCGGCAGGCCGGTGGCCGCCGCGGTGAGTTCGTTCATCGCGTTCGCCATCGGGGCCTTCATCCCGTTGGTTCCGTGGCTGATTGCGGAGGGTTCGGGGGCCCGCAACGGCTCGATCATCGTCGGCCTGGTGGCCGCAGCCGGAGTCGGTGCGCTGCTCGCCTGGTTCACGGAGCGTTCGATGGTCCGCACGATCCTTCGCCAGGTCGGGTGGGCGGTGGCGGCCTGCGGCCTCACGTGGGCGATCGGGTCATGGCTCGGCACAGCGGTGCTGTGACATGGTGAGCAGCAAGGCCGAAACCGTCGACGAGTACCTGGCCGAGCTTTCCGACGATCGCCGGGATGCGATCAGCGAGGTGCGCGCCGTGATTCTCGACAACCTTCCCGAGGGTTTCGTCGAGACCATGAACTGGGGGATGATCAGCTACGAGGTTCCCCTCGACCGTTGCCCCGACACCTACAACGGCAAGCCCCTGATGTACGCCGCCCTGGCCTCGCAGAAGAACCACATGGCCGTCTACCTCACGTCGGTCTACGCCGACGGCGACACCGAGGACTGGTTCCGGGCCGAATACGAGGCCACGGGCAAGAAGCTCGACATGGGCAAGTCGTGCGTCCGGTTCAAATCCCTGGAGCAGTTGCCGCTCGACCTCATCGGCCGTGTCATCGCCGACACGTCGGTCGACGAGGTGATTGACCTCTACCAGCGAAGTCGCGGCTAGCGGTGCACGACGCAGCCGCCGTCGACGAACAGCTGATGGGTCTCGCCCTGGCCGAGGCGAGGCGGGCCGAGGCACACGGCGACGTTCCCGTCGGCGCGGTGGTGGTGGACGCGACGGGAGAGGTCATCGCCAGTCGCCACAACGAACGCGAGCTCACCGGTGATCCCACCGCCCACGCCGAGGTGCTCGCCTTGCGCGACGCCGCTGTCGCCGTGGGATCCTGGCACCTCGTCGGCTGCGCGATGTATGTGACCCTGGAGCCGTGCGTGATGTGCGGCGGAGCCCTGCTCAACGCCCGCATCGAGCGGCTGGTGTACGGGGCGGCCGATCTGGCCGCCGGTGCCTGCCTGAGCCTCTACAACGTCTGCGACGACCCACGGCTCAACCATCGGATCGAGCTCACACCCGGTGTCCTGGCCGACGAGTGCGGTCGCCCGCTCACCGAATTCTTCGCCGCCCGTCGGTAGCGACGAAAAGTCGTGGGAAGCTCCGCATTCCAGCGCTAGTCTCGTCTACGGAAGGTTGCCAGAGCGGACGAATGGGGCGGCCTCGAAAGCCGTTGTGGCCTTAGGGTCACCAAGGGTTCGAATCCCTTACCTTCCGCAGCTGGAATTGAGGAACGTTTCGTGCCGGAGACCTCTACGTGAACGGGTTCGACACTCTGGCACCACTTCGTTCGATGTCGGCAGCATTTCGCGTGACGACCTCCAACTCGTGTGTCAATGCGGTGGCGGCAATGAGACCGTCGATCGCGGGCAACGGATCGGGGATGCCCAGGGTTGACCACTGGCGGGCGACATCGAGAGATATCGGCAGGATTCGGTCCGCATAGGACGCTTCGAGCGCAACCAGCCAGGTGTCCAGTCGTTCGGCGGACGCTGGATCTCGACGCCTAATGAGCGCGACCCCTCGGCGGATCTCGGCCACGACGAGCACCGACAACCAAAGGCTCTCCTGAGCGTGCGCCTCGAACCAGGCTCTCACGCCGGCGTTGGCGCGGTGACCCTTGCGTAGCTCCGAGACGACGTTTGTGTCGATGAGGTAGCCGTTCACAGATCGACGGGTCTCGGGAGGTCCGGCTGTCGTTCGAAGTCATCGTCGTCACCGACATCTGGAATTGACTGCAGAAATTGAGCCATGCCGCTGCTCTCGAGCGCCGCTCGTAGGATCTGCCGATGCTCTTCCTCGGCGGAGTGCCCGCGTGAAGCAGCTCGCTCCTTGAGTAGCTGAACGAGGTGATCATCGAGATCGCGTACGATGAGCTGGGCCATTCCTGCCATCCATCTTTGATCGATATCTGAGTGATATCAATGCTATCATCACTGGGTTCGGTCGGCAACTTCAGCGGCCCGGCCTGGTGGCTTGATCGGGGTGTGCCCCGGCGGTAGGTTGACCGTGAGGAGGAACGATGACGGCCGTCCTTCAGAACGTCTTCGAATCCGCTGAGGACCGGGACTTCGACGATGGCGACGTGGCCGAGGCCGTGGTGCGCGACGGCTACGCCATCGTGCACGGAGCGATGGGGCCCCACCTGCTCGACGCCGTGCGTCGCGATCTCGAACCGCATCTCGGCGCCGCCCACACCGGCCACGAATCGTTCATGGGGGAGCGGACCAAACGGTTCGGGGCGCTGATCGCCAAGTCGACGGCCGTCCAGAACCTGCTCCTGCACCCCACGGTGCTGGCGGTCGCCGATCACGCCCTGCTGCCGAGCTGTGTCGCCTACCAGGTGCAGTACACCGGGGTCATGCACCTCGAACCGGGGGAGAAGCAACAGGTTCTCCATCGGGACACGTCGCTGTACCCGATAGCCAACCCGTGTCCGCCGCTCACCGTGGCAACGATGTGGGCCGTCACGGATTTCACGAGAGCCAACGGTGGCACCCGGGTGGTGCCCGGCAGTCATCGATGGGACAACGACCGGGTGCCCACGCGCGACGACGTCGTGGCCGCCGAGATGCCCGCCGGGTCCGTTCTGATCTATGTGGGAAATATGGTGCACGGCGGAGGTTCGAATCGATCGAACGGGGTCCGCACCGGAGTCGCACTCCACTACTCGCTCGGGTGGTTGCGACAGGAGGAGAACCAGTACCTGGCGGTGTCTCCCGACCAGGCCAGGGCGCTTCCCGACAGGTTGCAGGAGCTCATGGGATACAGTCTCGGGTCGTCGAACCTCGGCTTCGTCGATCACATCGCGCCCAAGGACTATCTCCACGGAGTACGTGATCCGGCGAAGAGCGACCTCAGCCCTCCCGGGTTGAGCGAGCAGGTCGACTCGCTGGAGCGGTTCCATGTGAGCCACACGGCTTCAGGCCGGACCCGTTACTACCACGTCGACACCGACTGACGTCGGCCCGGCCCGGCGTCCGAACCCAACCGCTTTGTCGAGGAGGGGCGTCCGGCCACTAGGCTTGTTGGATGTGGGTGCCACTACAACGACAGGGCTGAGGGTCCCCCGGCTGGCGCTGGTCGGCGCGACCGCCGGCGCCGTGACCTTTGCCGGTATCAAGGCGATGATCTGGCGTTGGCGCCGGAATCCCAATCCTCTGGCCGGGGAACCGGTGACGTATCCCGTCGGCTCGCCGTCCACCGTCAAGACCGACGACGGCGCCCGCCTGGCCGTCCGCCGTTCGGGCTCGGGTCCGCCGGTTGTGCTGGTCCACGGGCTCACCGGCAACCGGGATGACTGGGGCCCGATCGCCCGCCGTCTCATCACCGACGGCTTCGAGGTGATCGCCATCGAACTGCGCGGCCACGGTGATTCGTCGAGAGGTCGAGACGGCTACGGCCCCCGCCGGCTGGCCGCCGATCTGGCCCAGGCGCTGAGCGCCCTCGACCTGCGCGACGCCATAGTGGTCGGCCACTCGATGGGCGGCATGGCGGCCATGACCCTCGTACTCGAACACCCCGAACTGGCGGCCGAGCGGGTTCGCAAGCTCGTCGTGCTCGCCAGCACTGCCACCCTCCAGCAACCACAGACCCGCTTCGGGCTACGGTTCCTGTCGCTCGAGCTGCTCGATCGGTTCACCCGTTTCGACGAACGCCTCCGGTTGGGCACTGGCCTCGTCGCCTTCGGACGTCACCCGAGCCTCGGGCTCGTCGATCAACTCATCGAGTCGACCGCACGCTGCCCCCATGATGTCCGGCGGGAGGCGACCGCCGCGCTCGTCGACTACGACATCACCCCGCAGCTTCACCAGATCGAGTGCGACACACTCGTGATCGGTGGCACCAACGATTGGCTGACCCCACTTCGCTACAGCCGCCAGATCGCCAACGGTATCCCCCGGGCCCGCCTTCAGATCATCAACGGCGGCGGGCACATGGTGATGTTCGAGGCCGCCGACCGGATCGCCTTCCTCGTGGCGGAGTTCGCACGCTTGAGCCTTCGCGCCCCAACCCGACACTAGCGTCGGCGGAGCGGAGCGGGGCGGCAGTCAGAGCCCGATGCTGGAGTCGATGAAGTCGTTGGTCACCAACTCGTCGGCGGACAACCCAACCGGTCCAGCTCGGGACGGGACCTCGGCTCGGATCTGCAGGATGACATCGTCGATGCGATCGAAGTCGAAGTTGCCGACGGCGCCGTCGGATCCGTTGCCCACGATGCCGAGCGCACCCATCTGCACCACGGTCTCCATGGCCCCCGCCTCGCTCAGCGTCCAGCTGTCGCCGAGCATTCCGACGGCGTCGAGTATGACGTTGTTGGTGGCGGTCGGATCCTGCTGGAAGTCGACGATCGACTGTTGCACGAGCGGCACGAAAGCGGTGAGGCAGCGTCGGGCCGAGTCGTCGAGCCGTTCGTCGAGGATCGTCAGCGCCCCCTGGTAGAGCTCGTAGCCGGCGTCGTGAATCAGCAGGAAGTCGACCGGACGGCCCCACTCGGTGAAGGTGTTCTGGTAGAGATACGGCTCCTGGGTGGCGAAACCCTGCTGAATGATCGCGCCGTTGGAGGCGATGAACCGATCAGGTGACCCGTCGTAGTCGGCCTCCATCTGAGCCTCGGCAACGAGGCCGGTGGCCAGCAGATAGTCGGTGTAGGCGGCACCGGCGAAGTGGTTGATCACCGCACCGGTGGACTTCACGTCGCGCCAGGACTCGATCTGATAGGTGGCGGGATCCCACATCAGAATCTGCGGATTGATGTCGAGCGGGGCCACCACCGCCGTCGACGGCAGGTCGCCATACGCGGCGATGGCCTCGTCGGTGTTGACGAAGCCGAGGAAGATGTCCTCGTCGGCAGCCATCACCTCCAGGGTGGCGCGGTCACCGATGAAGGGTCCGCCGGCTCTGATCTCGATCCTCAGCGAGGGATCCGCTTCCAGCGGGCCCGAGAATCGACCGGTCTCGGGATCGAAGCGGCCGCCGTCGGCGACCAGGTTGTAGAGCGCGCCGTGTTCGGGTTCGGGGAACCAGTCGGTCTGGATGACGAGCGGATCCGGACACTCCGCCAGCGCTAGCGAGCGTTCATCCGGTGACGAGGGATCGTTGTCGCTGCCGCAGGCGGCCGCGGCCAGACACAACGCAACGATGATCGCCACGGCCATCGGCCATCGCGTCCGTTCGGGCAGCGGAGGACGTCGATTGCCACCGGTGGGTCGTTGCCTCACCGCCGCGTCCGAATTCGTCTCGTGCATTCCATGTGGCGCCGCATCGCCCTCCAGAAACATCCACCCCGTCGTGTGTAGGTTTCCATTGTGGACCACCGATCGGGTCCGTCCAAGTCGCCCATCGCGCTGTGGCACAATAGGCGAATGAGTTCGAGTGAGAGCACCGCCGAGGATCTGTTCTGGGAATTGGCCGCCGAGCTTCAGGCCGCCGACGATCGGGTCGTCGAAGGCACCATCATGGGTTCGCCGTGCCTGCGGGTCGGCAAGGAGTTCCTGGCGATGCCCCATCACAAGAAGGACGGCCTCGTCGTGAAGCTGCCCGCCGATCGGGTGGAGGCGGCCATCGAGGCAGGGGAGGGTGAGTCGTTCGCCCCGGCCGGAAAGGTCTTCAAGGAGTGGCTCGCCGTGACGGCCGTTGACGAGAAGCGCTGGCGTGGTCTCCTCGCCGAAGGCGTCGACTTCGTGGGCTGACGGAGCCCACCGCCGATACGGCTAGAACCGGGTGCGTACCGAGAGTGTCAGCGCAGAGCCGATGAGGATCATCACCACGACCAGAGACCACATCGTGGCATAGCCGTAGCCGTCGATCATCCAGCCGGTCACGAGCGGAGCCAGGAACACGCCGATATACACCCCCATCTGAGTGAAGCCGGTGGCGGCGCCGGCGGTGGCCGCATTGGTTCTGACGATGCCGTAGTTGGTGAAGACGGGCCACACCCAGCCCCCGGCGAACGCCAACAGGGTGGCCGCCATGTGTACGCCTGGTGAGCGGATGGTGAGCAGTGCCGTCCCGGCGGCACCGACGAGCACCATCAGCCCGGCCACGAGGAACGGGGCCGGGCGCATGTCGTCGAGCCGGGTACCGGCGAACACCCGCAACGCGATTCCGGACGCGGCGCCGACGCTCAACATCAGCCCGGCCGTTCCCTCGCCGAGGCCGGCGTCGACCCCCGAGCTGACGATCCAGGCGTTGAGTGCGCCGGCCGCAAACGACAGGCAGCCGCCGAGCACGGCTGCGATCAGCAGGTCGGCCCGACTCGACGTGGGCACCACCTCGACGTTCTGTCGCGCCGGCCTGGTGCGGTCGATGACCCGGCGCACGCCGATGATCGCGACGATCGTGAGCACAGCCCCGACGCCGTAGGCCCATCGCCAGCCGACCGTGAGCGCGATGGCCGGGACCATGAGCCCGCTGATCATCGATGCCGTCGGCATTCCGGACTGTTTGAGGGCGATGGCGAGACCGAGGCGCGGGACGTCGGCCTGGGTCAACGCCAGGTTCACCGCGGTCTGGTTGCCGGCGTTCACGAACCCGGCCACCGTCAGCGCCCCGACGAGGTGCCACCAGCCGCCGGCCAGTAGGGCGATGTAGAGGTTCACGGCCAGGGTCACGGTCAGCCCCGTGAGGATCTGGCGGCGAGGACCGATGCGCTGCACGAGCCGCCCGAACAAGGCCGATCCGGCGGTTGCGGCCAGGAAGAATCCGCCGAGACCCCAGCCGTAGGTCGCCTCGGTCACCGAGAACTCGGCACTGACCTGAACCGTCAGTGCCCCGATGAGAAACCCGGGGTAGACGGTCGAAACCGTGGCCACCATGATGACCCCGATGATTCTCCGGTCGTGCGCCACCGGGATACCGTATCGCCCGGTCGTGGCCTCGACGGGATCGACCGCCGAGCGTCAGCCGTTGGCCAGCAGCGGAGCGATCGGGAGCGACAGCGTGACCTTCGCGCCGCCCTGCTCACCCGAGCCGATGTCGAGGCGGCCACCGGCCTCGTCGGCCAACTGTTTGGCTATGGAGAGCCCAAGTCCGGTCGAGTTGCCACCCGATTGGCCCCGCGAGGTGGCGTCGAAGTCGTCGGGGAATCCAGGCCCGTCGTCGGCCACCCATATCCTGGCTGCGCCGTCGAGCTGGTCGTACCCGATGGTCAGCTCCCGCCCCTCGTCGGTATGGACGAAGACGTTGTCGACCAGGTTGTCGATCACGGCGGCCAGTTCGGTCGGATCGACGGCGACCGGCAGCGCCGGGGAGCGACCGTCGAGTCGGATCGGTCGCCCCTGGTCCTCGGCCAGCGCGGCCCAGAACTCGGCTCGTGCGGTCACGATTTGGGCCGCGTCGCAGCGATGGTTGCGGTTCATGGCGCCGCGAACCTCGCGGATCACGTTCGTGACCACCGTGGTGATGTCATCGACGTCCGACTTGAGATCGGCGGCCAGCTCGGGGTCGTTCACGTGATCAATGCGCAGCCTGAGTTTGGTCAACGGTGTCCTCAGACGGTGCGACAGGTCGGCCACCATCTCCCGCTCCCGTGCCAGCATGGTCGATACCTGGCCACCGAGGTTGTTCACCGCATGGGCCAGATCCTCCAGTTCCTCGGGGCCGCTCGGCTCGACCCTGGTGTCGAGTGCCCCCCGGCCGAGGAGCCGGGCGGCCGTGGCCAGATCCTGGGTCGGTTTGACCACCGAGCGGGCCAGCCGGTCGGCCACGATCACGGAGATGGCGATCAGAAACGCACCGATGGCGGCGAGGATCGCCCAGGCTCGAGCGACCCCCTCCCACATCATTGACCGGGGCACCAGGACCCGGATCACGGAGAGTTCCTCCGGAGCCGAGGCGACCGCCGACACGACCTCGACGTCATCGTCGATCCGGCCGATTTCCGAGACCCCCAGCGTGAGCGCCCGGTCAACGCGTTCGGATGGTTCGACCTCCGGCCCGATCCGCCAACCCTGTGAGGTGAGAATCGACATTCGGCCGTCCTCCCCGGCCGCGGTGAGCAGCATGGCCGCCTCGATCTGATCTCTCGTGTTCTCCGAGATGAGCGACGGTACGACCGCCGCCGCGTCGGCCCGTGCCGCATCGATCGCCCGATCGGCGACCGTCCGCTGCACGAGGGCGGCCAGCGGCACGACGAAGGCGAGCGTCACCAGGCTGGAGGTGGCCAGGAAGACCAGGATCAGCCGGCGGCGCACCAGCCACTCATCCCGTTGGATCGACGAGCTTGACCCCGATGCCCCGCACGGTGTGAAGGTACCGGGGTTCGGCCGCCGTCTCCCCGAGTTTGCGGCGTAGCCACGACAGATGAACGTCGATCGTCTTGTCGGCGCCGCCGTACGGCTCCCGCCACACCTGGGCGTAGAGCTCGGACCGCTCGATCACCACGCCGGGGCTGCCGGCCAGATGGGCGAGCAGGTCGAACTCCTTGCGGTTGCAGGCGATCGTGTCGCCGTCGAGTTCGACGGTGCGCGACCGCAAATCGATCCTCAGCCCGCCGACCTCGATGATCCTGGCCTTGCCACCCATCTCGATGCGGCGCAACAGGGCCCGCACCCGGGCCTCCAGCTCGGGGCCGGAGTACGGCTTGATCACGTACTCGTCGGCCCCGGCGTTGAGGAGCCGAACCACGTCGGCCTCGTCGTCGCGGGCGGTGGCCACGATGATCGGCACCTCGGAGACGGCGCGGATCATGCGCAGCAGATCCTCGCCGTCGACATCGGGAAGACCGAGATCGAGGACGACCAGGTCCGGGGTGTTGTCGATCACCGACTGCAATCCGGTCATGGCCATCGCCTCGGACCGCACGACGTGTCCGGCGGATGCCAACGCCCGCACCGCCAGGTCGCGAATCTGGTGATCGTCCTCGACCATCAACACCGAAGCCATGGTTAGCCACCCTATGTCACTTGGTCATGCGATAGGAATAACCCCGAACATCATTTAGGCCTGATTTAGGGTTGACTTCAACCACTTTCGAACGCCACTCCATCACACTGGGATCCAATGAAAGCCGTGACCCTCGTACTCCTCTGGCTGCTGGGCAGCGCAACCGCCATCGGCGTTGCCTGGAGCGGCGTCGGTGTGCTCGACGACGATCTGGTGGCTCCGGCCCCGGCGGTGGTCAACGTCGACGGCGAAGTCGGATTGGTATCGGAGTCGATCGGGGAGTCGGAGGTCGACGGCTCCGAGACGTTGACCGTCACCACCGCGACCGGGGACCAGGTATCCACGTCGACAACCGCGACGACGACGGCCGGCTCGGGCACGGATGGCACCGCCACGACGTCCAGAACCGCGACTACGGGCACCACCCCGACAACAGGGACGACCGCCACGACCGCCACCACGTCCACGACCGGGACGACCGCCACCACCGGGTCGACATCGGCGACCGGTGGAACGACGGCCACCACCGGTGGCTCCAATCCGCAACCGTATGAGACGAAGACGTTCACGCTCGTCGGCGGGGCGACGTCGATCAAGTTCTCGCCGTCATACACCAAGGTGCTCTGGGCCAGCCCCAACCCCGGCTACGAAGTTCGCATCGATCCCACGTCGGACGGTGTCGAGGTCGAGTTCCGGTCCGACGATCACCGGTCCCGGATCGAAGCCTGGTGGGACAACGGCCCCCGCCACGAGATCCGGGAAGACGACTGACGACGGCAAGATCAAACTTTCGCTGCTCACCGACCCGGTTCCGGGTCGGAGACCCGCAAAACCTGGAATGGGGTGCACCCGGACTAGGTTGATAGGCCATGTCGATCGAGCCCCGCAATGCCGTCCTCGAAGCCCAGCAACTCCTCGGCCCAGGTGACCGTTCGGCCCGGGTGCTCGAGCCGTCGCCTCCGGCCGTCGACGACCAGCCGTACTTTGCCGACGACCCTGTCGACCGCACGGCCGCCACCGGTGATGGCTCCGACGTCGAACTCGTGCTGCCGGCCGGCCTCGTCGACCCCGATCAGCGTTCTGCGACGGCGATCGACTGGAACACATGGTTGGCCGACCGTAGCGAGCACGACCGGGACGCGGTGACCGAGTGGCTGGCCGAGCGTTGGCTTGGCGGCAACCGTCGTCTCCCGGAACCACCACCACTCGACTCGCTGGTTTCCACCCGGCTGGCGCTCCACCGACTGGCCGCCTACGTGATCGCCCCCCTTCGACACCAGGCGAACGGCAAGTTCGGGCTCCGCTGGACCCTCGGTGGGTTCGGTACCCCGTTCTTCGGTGACGACCGCCAGGTCCGGGTTCAGGGTGCGACGCTCGTGGACCAGCGGGCGGATTCGATCCGCCACGCCCCGATCTCCACGCTTCGGGCCGCCGCCCAGTTCCTGGATGGCGAGATCGATCCCGACACCGCCGCCGAACACGACAGCCCGGCCGTGGGCGACGCCGACGAGTCGCTGACCGTCGACGACGACGCAGCCCACTTCCTCGGCCACTGGTTCGGCATGGCGTTCGCCGCGCTCGAGACCGTGCGGGCCGATGACGCCTCGATCGACCCAAGCCGCCCCCAACTCTGGCCCGGCCACTTCGACCCGGCGATCGAGGTGGGAACCGACGACACCCGGGCCAGCTACGGCGCCTCCCCGGGCGACGGCGGCAGCGCCGAGCCATACCTGTATGTGAGCCTCTGGTGGCCCGACCGGCTCGACCTCGACGCAGACGATCGGTTCTGGAACGCGGAGGGATTCACCGGTCGAATCCTGAAGCTGAGTGACTTCCCGGCCGGCGCCGATCCGGCCGAGGTGGCGGCCGGCTTCTGGCGTGAAACCCGGGACCGGGTGCACGGCTGACGTCCCGGCGGAAGCCCGGTCCTGCGGAGTAGGCTTGGCCCGTGACCATCGAGGTTGAGGGCCTTGTCAAGCGGTACGGCGACCGTGTGGCGGTCGACGGCATCGACCTCCATGTCGCTGAGGGCGAGATCGTCGCCTTCCTCGGGCCGAACGGAGCGGGTAAGACCACCACGATCGAGATCCTCGAGGGTTTCCGGACCCGCGACGACGGTGAGGTTCGAGTCCTCGGCGCCGATCCCGAAACCGCACCGCTGGCCTGGAAGGAACGGATCGGCATCGTGCTGCAGGAGTCGGAGCCCATCCCCGAGCTGACCGCCCGAGAGGCCGTCGCCCAGCAGGCGGCCTACTACGGCAGCCCTCGCAACGTCGACGAGGTGCTCGACATCGTGGGGTTGACCGACAGCGCCGGGCAGCGGACACGCAAGCTCTCCGGTGGGCAGAAGCGACGACTCGATCTGGCCCAGGCGCTGGTCGGCGACCCGGAACTGGTGTTCCTCGACGAACCGACGACCGGTTTCGATCCGTCGGCCCGACGGGAGTCATGGGGCATGATCGAGGCCCTCCGTGGACTGGGCCGGACCGTGCTGTTGACCACCCACTACATGGACGAGGCCGAACGGCTGGCCGACCGGATCGTGGTCATAGCCGGAGGATCCATCGTGGCCCGCGGCACGGCAGCCGACCTTGCCGCCGAGGTCAACGCCACAACCCGGATCACCTGGCGCATCGGTGCCGACGGTCGAGCCGTTGCCCCGCCGCCCCGCCTGGGCACGGTGATCGACGATCACGGCATGGCCGCCATCGCCACCGACGACGTGACCCCGGCGCTGCACACCCTGACCGGGTGGGCGCTCGACGCCGGTGTGGAACTCACCGACCTGCAGGTTCGGCGCCCGACGCTCGAGGACGTCTACCTTCTCCTGACCGATCAGCGTGAGCTGGAACCGGTGGTCGACCCATGACGGCCGCGGTGGCCCGGCTCCGTCAACAGGTGCTGTTCGATCTCCTGATCTTCCGCCGGAATCCGGCGTCGACGTTCTTCACCGTGGCCCTGCCGTTGATCTTCCTCGTCATCTTCACGTCGATCTTTGGCAACGAGACCCTCGAGAATGGGGCCAAGGTCGCCACCCTGTACGTTCCCGGCATCCTGGCGCTGGCCATCGTCTCGGCCACCACGGTCAATCTGGCCATCACCATGACCACCCGACGGGAGCGGGGCATCCTCAAACGGGTGCGGGGCACCCCGATGCCTCCGTGGGTCTTTGTTGCCTCCCAGGCCGTCGCGGGGTTCGCCCTGTCGGTGTTCATGACGGTTCTGATCGTGGCCGTCGGCCGGCTGCTGTTCGGCGTGACGCTGAACAACCCCGGCATCCCGTCGCTCGCCATCACGGTGCTCGTCGGGTCGGTGTCGTTCGCCGCGATGGGTTTGGCCATGACGGCGATCATCCCCTCCGAGGAGGCCGCGCCGGCGGTCACCAACGCGTTGATGCTGCCGTTGTACTTCATCAGCGATGTCTTCATCCCCGGCCACCAGATCCCCGAGTGGGTCCAGACCGTTGCCGATCTGTTCCCGATCAAACACCTCAGCGTGGCCCTCCAGGAGAGCTTCGATCCGACCGCCGAGGTCGCTCCCTGGCCGTGGGACAACTGGCTGGTGATCGCCGCCTGGGGAGCGGCGGCCGTGCTGGTGGCCCTCCGCGGCTTTCGCTGGATTCCCCGGAGATAACACCGAAACCTCAAGCCTGACGGGTGCCGGCCGACGGGGCCAGCATCATGAAATCCAGCGTGTGTATCCGCCGTACACGGCTTGGGATGACAGCCCTCGCCGTCGTGTTCCTGCTGCTGTCGACTCAGGTTGCGGTTTCGGCCGCAACCGGGCCGGTGACGTCGGCCAACGCCCGGTACGTCGTCGCCACGTATCAGCAGTTCCTCAACCGTGATCCGGCCGACGCCGGTCTCGACTTCCACCTCGATCGGGTCGTCTCGGGCGGTGACGTGAGCCGGGAGCAGGTGGCACGAGCGCTGCTGTTCAGCCGTGAGGGCTCCGCCATCGAGGTTCGACGGGCCTACGACGGGATTCTCGGCCGGGCCCCGGATGCCGCTGGTGGCGCCTACTGGACCGAGCATCTCCAGACCCGGGATGTGCTCGACCTGCGGGTGTTGCTTCTGTCGAGCAACGAGTATCACCGCCGAAGCGGCGGCACGAACCAGACCTGGATCGCCGCCCTGTACCGCGACATCCTGGGCCGGGAACCTGAATCGGCCGGTGTGGCGTATTGGACCGGCGAAGCGGCGCGGGGTGTGCCCCGCCCGTTCATCGTCGCCGGGATCTACAGCGGGCGCGAATCGCTCGGCCGCCGCACGGCCGCCTACTACCGGCTCGCGCTCGACCGGTCACCGACCGCGGCCGAACGGTTGGCCGGCGCTGCGGTGATCGCCGCCGAGGGTGAACGCGGCCTCTACGCCCGGCTCTGGGCCTCCGACGAGGCATTCGAGACCTTCTTCGACGAGGCATGGGATCAATGACGGCTCCGATGACGGCTCCGCTGGTCGACACGCTCTTCAACACGGCTGCCACACTGAGCGCCGTCGTACTGGCGATCGTGTTGGGAGCGGCCGCCGTGGTGAAGTTCACGTCGCTGTCGGAGACGGCCTCCGACTTCGCCGCCCTCGGGCTCGGCCCAACCCGGGCCCTACCGATCGCCGTGGCGGTCGCCGAGTCGGTAGCCGCGGTCGCTCTCATCATCCGTCCGGTACTGGGCGCCACGCTGGCGGCCGCGTTGCTCGTGGCGTTCACCGCCGTCGTCACGTGGGCGCTGGCCACGGACCGACAGGTTCGCTGCGGGTGCTTCGGACCGTCGAGCAGTGAGCCGGTCTCGTCGACCACTGTCGGCCGGAACCTCCTGCTCCTGGCCCTGGCGGTGATGGCCGGGACCACGTCGTCTCTGACGATGCCGGATCTGGCGGCCGCGGTGGTGGTGACCGCCGCTGCTCTGACGGCGGTTGTCGGGGCACAGGCGGCGATGACAGCGCGCCGGCTGGGCCGGCTGTGGTCGGTGGAACTCGCCGGTGAGGCCGCCGGTCACATGGACAGCCAATGAACAGTCAAACGAACAGGGAGTCGATCGGTCGACCCGGGAGGAGTGAACAATGAACGGAAGTATCTGGATCGTTTCCTACGTGATGTTGTGGGTGTCGGTGATGGTGTTGGGATTCACGGTGGTGGCTCTGCTCCGCCAGATCGGCGTCCTCCACCTGCGGGTGGCTCCCATGGGTGTGCACTTTGCCGGAGAGGGCCCTGAGCTCGACCAGCCGGCACCGGTGATCGACCTCGACGTCGACTACGGCGCGGCCGACGTGACTCTGCTCGCGTTCACCAGCCCCACCTGCGAGATCTGCGCTTCGCTGAAGCCCGACATCAAACGACTGGCCCGCCACTACGACGAACTCGACGTCCGCTTCATCGGCCACGAGGACGACCCCCGATCGTTCGCCGATTTCAGCGTCCGATCGACCCCGTATCTGGTGGCGATCGATCGGGACGGCATCGTCCGGTCCCGCGGCGTGGCCAACACGATGGACCAGGTCGAGGAGATGCTGGCGGAGGTTCTGGCCTCTGTGGCCGACGGTGTGTACGCGACGACCGGCAACGTCGGCACCGAAGCGACCGGAGCCGGAGTGGTGTCGTGAGCACGCTCGACCAATCGATCGAACACCTCGGACGATGGACCGCCCGACGGACCTCCCGACGGTCGTTCCTGCACCGGATCGGCCAGCTGGCCGTCGTGGTGGCGGCCGGCCCGTCGATCGCCACGCTGCTGATGCGTCGGGCCGACGCCCGGGTCTGCGGACAGAGCGGCGTAACCCCCAAGTGCGACACCTTCGACTGCGTCGGTCCCGGTGACGTGTGGGGCTGGTGCTGGTACGCCAGCGACGGCTGCTGCCGCAACGGCGGGCTGAAGAAGATCTGCGACTGCTGCACCGTCAACTACCCGAACGTGCACGGCTACTGCCCGAGCGGCACCAACGTGCGCTGCATCGTCGAGAGTTGTGGCACCGACCCGCGCCTGCAGACGGTTGCGCTGAGTCCGCTGGCCTGGGACGGAGGAGCGATCGGCTACCACCACTCGTCCGTCGCGGCCGGTCACCTGAGAACGGGGCGTCCCGCGACGACCAAGGCGGTACTGGCTCCGGCCTCCAACCGCTGGCTCCAGTACATCGCCGCGCCGCTCGCCGGCAGCCTCGGCGTGCCGCTCCTGTCGATTGGGTCCGGCGGACCGGGCGCAGAGGATCTGGCGATCCTCACCGAACTGGGCACAACCGAAGTGCTCACCGTCGGCCCGATTCCCGGCCTGGGCACGGTCACAGGCCGGGGGATCACCGCCACCGCGGCCACGCTCAGTGCCGATCCCGTGGTGGCCAGTATCGAGGTGGCCGACCACATCAGATCGGTCAACGACATCAACCGCACCGTCACGGTGGCCCGATCCGGGCTGTCGGCCGACGCCGCCCCGTACGCTGCGGCCTTCGCCGCGCTCGGCGGTTTCCCGTTGGTGGTCACGCTGGCCGCGGCGGCCACCGTCGGCCGTCCCTCCCTCTTCGTGGCCATCAACCCGACGGGAGCAGCGGCCGACCTCGTCCACGACAAGACACGGTCGACCTCACTCGAGAGCCTGACGGCCGAACTCGGCGCCCTGGCTGCAGCCCTGCCCACCGTGAACAACGGGGCGACGGGCAACCGGGTGGCGATCGTGCCGGCCGGGAGCGCCGATGTGATCGGTCTGGCCAACCTGGGTGTTCCCGTGGTGGCGCATCCTCCGGACCGGCTCGGCCACCTCGAGCAGTGGCTCCAGGACTACTCGCTCCAGTGGGGGGAACTGACCGAGGTCTTCCATGTCAGCGGCCCCGGTTCGCTGATCACGTCCGAGTACTGGCAACTGCAGGCCGCGGTCAACGGTTACCGGGTCGATCAGCTGAAGGGCGTGGCCGGGCAGGGCCTGCCGGTCATCCGTCAGCCGCTGGCCGAACGGCCGATCGGTATGGCCCGAACCGACGGTGCGTTCACGTGGGGAAGCGAGAGTCCACCCGCGTACTGGACCCGCCTCGGTCAGACCCTCCGGGGTTGATCGACGGCCGTCGGATCTTTCGAACCTGGGAGGAGAAGCCGTGATTCCGGATATCGCTCTGCTGTTTGGTGTCGCCCTGCTGGCTGCCGTTCACACCTTCTGGTCGCCCTGAGGCCTGTCGGTGGCCGAAACGGTCACGCCCTCCGTGCGAGGGCGTCAGCGAACACAGGTGGAGCTGGCTCTGTTGGGCGGTGCCGTCGGCACTGCTGCGCCGGCGGGTTTCATCATCGGCCTGTCAGGCGCTGCGGTGACGGCCGTGCTTGCGCCGCAGGTACAGCCGTCGCTGCCGGCACGGCCGACGGGCTGGATCGTGGCGGTCATCGCCGCCGGCGTCGTGCTCGACGTGTGCCACCTGGTCACCGGCTCGTTCCGCCCGCCCACACTCGGCCGTCAGGTTCCTCGCGAATGGGGTCGCATCCTGTCGCCTCCGGTCACGGCCATGCTGTACGGCGGCCGCCTCGGCGTCGGCCCGCTCACGATCCTGTCCACCTGGATGTGGTGGACGGCGTTGATCGGCGCGGCCCTCATCGGCGTCTGGACGACCGTGGCGGTCTCCGTGTGGTTCGCCGTCTGCCGGATCGTCGTCAACGGTGTGGTGAGTCGTCGCCTGGCCCGTCGGCCCGAGTCGAACCTGGCGGCCGCCCGGGCTCTTCGCGGCCGCGGTTGGTCGAGCCTCACCGGGCTGGCCGCGGCGATGACGCTCGCCGCGGCCCTGCTGGCCGGCTGCGGGCTGCCCGGTGAACCGGCCGCCCGGCCGGCGCTGCTCGAGGATCCCGATGCCGGGTCGAACGGCGAGACGGCGACAGCTCGGATCATCCGTCCCGAATCGACGACGCCACCCCCGACCTCACCCGCTCAACTGGAGGATTTCGTGAGAACTTCGTCAACCCTCGATGCAACCGCCACCCCGCCGAGCCCGGCACCGAGTCCCTCGACCACCGCCGCGCCGGAAGCCGACGAGCCGACCGGCCTGGCCGCACTGGCCCCCGAGGATCTGGCCGGCATGGTCGTCATCGACAATCCCAGCGTCGACCGATTTCTCTCCATCGACGACGCGGCCGACATCCAGCCCGATCCCACCGAGGAGATCGCGCTCCTCGAGACGAGGGGTTACCGGGGTGGCTGGATACGGGCCTTCCGCTCCCCGGCCTCCGACGTGGCGGTCGCCTCCGTCTACGAGTTCGCCGACGCCGCCGAGGCCGAGTTCTATCTCGAGGACGGGCTGATCACGATCGGCGGCTACGGCGGCCAGTTCTTCGACATCGCCGAGCTGCCCGACATACGCGGGTTCCAACAGGACGTCATCGACGACGGGGAGACCGTGCGCACGCTCGGCGGCGCATTCCATCGGGACAATCGCTGGTTTCTCCTGTACGTCGTGGGGTCACCGCAGACGGTGACCCCTGACGTGCTCATCCCGGCGTTGCGATCCTGGCGCGGCGAACTCGGCCTCCAACCCTGACCCTTTCACCCTGTCGAACTTCGGGCCTGCGGCGACCCGTAAACGGGTCGCCTTGGGCCCAGAGTTGGAGCTGGTTGGACCGCTATTCGGCGGGGGCCGGCTGCAGAACGGAGAACGACCCGCCGCTCGGATCGTGGGCGATGCCGATCCGGCCGACGCCGGGTGCGTCGAACGGGTCCTGCACGACCTGCCCGCCGGCCGCTTTGACCGCTTCGAGCGTGGCGTCGGCATCGGCCACGATGAAGTACACCATCCAGTGGTTCGGCACCTGGTCGGGCATTTCGGCCGGCATGGCCATGAGCCCGCCGAGCCCGTTGTTCTCGCCACCCTTGATCACGTTGTAGATTCCGCCGGGACCCATGTCCATCTCGTCGTACTCCCAGCCGAACACCGAGCTGTAGAAGGACTTGGCGGTGTCGACGTCGCGGCTGATCAGCTCGTTCCACGACCAGGTGTTCGGCTCATTGGCGATACCGGCGCCCTTGTGGTCGCCGGCCTGCCAGACGGAGAAGGCGGCCCCGTCGGATCGGCGAACACGGCCATGTGCCCGGCGGTCATCACCTCCATGGGTGGCATCATCACGGTGCCTCCGGCTGCGCTCACAGCCTCGGCCGCCGCATTGACATCGTCGACCGCGATGTAGCTGTTCCAGACGGCCGGCATACCTTCCATCCCCGGTGCCTGGCCGCCCATTCCGGCCACGTCGTGGTCACCCTGTTTGAAGGTGGTGTAGATGCGCGTGCCGTCGTCGTCGAACTGGTCGTGGGCGTCCCAGCCGAAGACCGAACTGTAGAAGGACGCCGATCCATCGACGTCGGGTGTCATCAGGTCGATCCAGCACGGCGTACCGGCCGGATAGGAATCGAAAACAGGCATGGCTTGAACCCCTTCGGTCGTCGTCATCATCCCCTCGGCGGGAACGTCAGCCTAGCCCGGGGCACGCTGCTTGCCGGGCGAACGCGTCTTGGCGATGATGGAGAGGTGCTCATCGCGAGGGACGCGGAACTCGACCTCGTCGCCGGCGCGCTCCAACGGTCGAGGATCGTGACCCTGACCGGGCCGGGCGGCGTCGGTAAGACGACACTTGCCCGGACCGTTCTCGACCGGCTGCGGGATGGCGGGTCGATGGCGGCGTTCGCCGACCTGACGGCGGTCGACGAACGTCGATTCTCCTCGGCCGTCGCCGGTGAACTCGGGTTTGCATCGGTGGACGACCTCGTCGCCGACATGCGCCTGCAGAACGAGTCGCTGATCGTGTTCGACAACTGTGAACATGTCCTCGACGCGGCCGCCGAACTGCTCGGTGACCTGCTCGCCCGCTGCCCGGGTCTGCGGGTGCTGGCCACGAGCCGCGAGCGCCTCGATGTGGCCGACGAGGAGGTCGTGCCGCTCGGTCCTCTGTCGACCGACGGCCCCGACTCCGACGCCCGCGCCCTGTTCGAGGCGATCGCCCGCCGTCACGGGGTGTCCGATCTCGACGATCCGACCGCCGTGTCGAGGCTCGTCGAACGACTCGACGGCCTTCCTCTGGCGGTGGAACTGGCGGCGGCCCGGACGGTGGCGATGACACCGTCGGAGATTCTTCGCCACGTCGATGTGAAGCTCGACATCCTGTCGCGGGCCCGCCCCCGCGGGCCGGAACGGCATCGGAGCCTGCAGGCGACGATCGCCTGGTCATACCAGCTGCTGTCCGACCGGGAACGCCGGTTGCTGAACCGGTTGTCGGTCATCCCACCGCCGTTCACCGCCGAGATGGCGTTGGCGGTCGGCGGCGGCAATGATCACGATGCTGCTGGTGGTGACGATGCCGAGGACGTCGACGCCCTGGCCAGACTGGTCGACCGGTCGCTGCTGGTGCGCGAGATCCATGGCCGCCGATCCTGGTATCGGCTGCTCGACACCATCCGTGTCTACGCTGCCGAGCAGCTCGGCGACGACGAACGAGCCGAGTCGCAGCAGCGGCTGATCGACTATCTCGACGTCCGGTCCCAGCAACTCCAGGTCGATCTCCGCAACGGCCGTCCGGAACCTCTGGCCGAACTCGGACGAACCTTCCGAGCCCGGGTCTGGGCCATCGATCATCTCTACGACAGCGGTGACGTCGACCGCTGCCTGCGGTTCGTCTCGGGCCTCTGGTGGCTCGAGGACTCGGGCCATCAGGGGGAAATGGTCGAGGTCATCGAGCGCATCACCGAAAGATGCACCCTCGCCGACGCGACTGCCGAGATCCATTCCGTACTCGCCGTGATGTACCGCACCATCGGTCGAGTCGAAGAGGCGGGCGCGACAGCGGCGAACGTGGTGGCCGTTGCCGATGGCGTGGCAGCGGCGTTCGCCCATCGGACGCTCGGTCTCATCGACCGGAGTGCCGGCCGGTGGGCCGACGCCGAGCATCACTTCGAAACCGGCTCCGCCGCCGCCCGGCGGGCGGGTCGGGAGGACGTGGCCCTCGAGGTGTCCATGCACAAGGCGTTCACCCGGTGGCGGGCCGGCGACCTGGACGGCGCCCTGCGGATCACCGATGAGCTGCGGCAACGGAGCACGCCTTTTCCGAACGTCGATGCCTGGATCGCAGTGTTCCAGACCATGCTCAACATGGACGCCGATCCGGCGAAGGCCCGGACGATCGTTGCCGAGCTGGCGGCATCAGACGCAGCCGCCAACGATCCATGGGTGGCCGGTTGGTGCTCGGTCGACCTGGCGATGGTCGAGCTCCTCGAGAAGGGCGACAGTGCTCTGATCGACGCAGCCCGGTATCTGGCCGACGGCATCGAGCAGTTCATCGGCATCGAGAACCGGACCGACATCGTGCACGCGCTGCGGGTGGCCTCCGCCTGTGTGACCCGTGCCGGTCTGATCGAGGAGGGTAAGCGCATTGCCGCCTTGGCTCTCCATGGCCACTGGCAGATCGTGGTCGGACCCGGTGAGAACCGGCTGATGGAAAAGCTCGGCGCTCCGACGACGGTCGCGGAGGATCATCCTCGGATGTCGCCGATGGCCACCGTCGCCACGCTCCGTCAGATCGCCGGTCCTGAAGCGGGCGTCGCGACGAGCGATGCGGCCGGATCATCCCCGCCGCTCGATGAGGAGGCGGACCCCCCGAACGAGCTGCGGCCCGACGGTGATGGCTGGGTGGTGAGCTATGGCGGGCGCAGTTCTCGGGTCCGTGACACGAAGGGCATGGCCACGCTCGCCCGTCTCCTCGCCCGGCCCGATGTCGAGATGGCCGCCGTGGATCTGATGGAGTCGGCGCTGGTCGAGCAGGCGGCCGATGTGATTGCCGATCGAAAGGCGCGCGACGCCTATCGGGAGCGCGTTCGTGAGCTGCAGGTCGAGATCGACGAGGCGGCCGACGACAACGACCCGGTGCGGGCCGAGCGGGCGAAGGTCGAGTTGGACCACCTGGTCGGCGAGTTGCAGGCCGCTTACGGGTTGGCCGGCTCGGAGCGAGCCACCGCCTCGACCGCAGAGCGGGCACGATCGGCGGTCCGCTGGCGGCTTCGGGATGCCGTCAAACGAATCGAATCGGTGCACCCGCAGATGGGCGCCCACCTCGATCGGTCCATCTCGACGGGACGGTTCTGCGTGTACCGCCCCGCCGAGTCGACCACCTGGCGCACCAGCTGAAAGACCGGTGCTGGTGCCCGGATTTCGTGATTTCGGGATTGTGAGGCGTTCCCTCACGATGTGAGGCGGCATCTCACGCCTTCAGGGGTGAAGTAACTCACCTCTGAAAGGAAAGAATCATGAAATCGACCACTACCTCGGCCGGAACCCCGCCCGGAATCGGGGATCGCCTCCGCTTCCTGCGACTGCTGCTGGCCGCCTTCGCCCTGAGCGCCGTCGTGCTCGTACCGACCTCGTCCGCATCGGCCGCTTCGACTGCGGTCGGAACGAACGGCATGGGCCCGCTCGCCGGCGTCGACATCGCCGAGGACGGCACCCGGTTCGCGTTCGACCAGAACGGCCCCCTGCTCGACAACGGCTTCCCCGACTACGGCAACGCGTTCGTGACCCAGGGCTACATCTACCCCAAGGGCACGCTGACCGACAGCAACGGCGTACTGGCCGACGGATCCCCTGAATTCCCCGACCTGGTGCTCGGCACCTGGACCTGCTGGGGCTTCATGATCGGGGAGGGAGCGGCAACCGTCGAGGGTCCGTGGGTGATCTCGACCCAACTCTTCGAATTCCATTCCGAACTTGGCGACGGCTCCGGCGTGGAGGACACGATCGTGACCATCGGCACCGAGGCGCCTCCCGGCAACCCGGCCGTCGTCCGTTCCGTGACCGGCGGAACCGGCCGCTACGCCGTCGCCCGGGGCCAGGTTTCGCAGACCGCCATCGGCTTCAACGCCTCCGAGGGTGTGAACCTCACCGTCGACTTCGACCTGGTCGGAGCCCGTTCCGTCGTCCGCCACACGATCTTCCGGTTCTAGCCGGACAAGACCTGGACAAGGAGAATCATCATGACGACCATCCCTGAAACCATCGCCGCCGCCGACATCCAGCCAGGCCTCGACGAAAAGCTGGTCGAGGCCGCCATCGGCACCCTCGAGCTGTTCTCGATTCACCTCGGCCGCCGGCTCGGCCTGTACAAGGCCCTCGACCGGCCGACGACGGCCCCCGAACTGTCGAACACCACGGGCGTCGATCTCCGCTACGCCCGGGAGTGGCTCGAGCAGCAGGCGGTCGCCGGGTTCGTGACCACCGACGACAGCGTGGCCGAGTGGGATCAGCGGTCCTACTGGCTCAACGAGACCCAGGTGGCCACGTTCGTGAGTGCCGCCGACCCGTCGCACGTCTCACCCCTGGCCGACATGGTCGTCGGCGTGAGCGGCGTGATCGAACAGGTCGCCGATGCGTACCTGACCGGAGCCGGTGTTCCCTACGCCGACTACGGTCGCTGGTTCCGCGACGGGCAGGCCGGCGTCAACCGGCCCGCCTACACCCACGACCTCGTCGACTCGTGGATCGGCGCCGTCCCCGATGTGGTTGAACGGCTCGAACACGGCGGCCGGATCGTCGATCTCGGCTGTGGCGCCGGCTGGTCGACCATCGCGCTGGCCCGGCGCTTCCCGAACGCCGAGGTCGTCGGCATCGACAGCGACCGGGCCAGCATCGCCGACGCCGTCGACAACGGTAACGTCCACGGTTCGACGGCACGATTCGAGGCCGTCGACGCCGGAGCCCAGGCCAACGGCGACGCCGATCTGGTCCTCATCCTCGAAGCCCTGCACGATATGGCTCAGCCGGTCGAGGTGCTTCGGGCGGCTCGGGCGAAGCTGGCTCCCGGCGGCGTTTTGATCGTGGCCGACGAGAAGGTGCAGGACTCCTTCACCGCACCTGGCGACGAGCTGGAGCGGATGATGTACGGCTGGAGTGTCGTGCACTGCCTACCGGCCGCCCTGGCCGAGGAGCCGTCGGCGGCGATCGGCACCGTCATCCGCCCCGACCTGGTCGACTCGTTGGCCCGGGAGGCCGGGTTCACGTCGGTTGAGCTGTCCGACATCGACGCCGGCTTCTTCAACCTCTACGTGCTACGGGGTTGATTGTTTCCCTTGCGATCCCGGTGGTGAGCCCTGCAGGCTCGTCACCGGGATCAGCCGCGCCCGGACCCGAGTCGACAACCGCTCCCAGTCGCAGCAAGCCGTCGATCATCAGCATGACCAGCCCGGCGAAGACGATGGATCCGCCCCAGATCTCCGGGGCCAGGCCGAGACCGCTGTCGCTCCGGTCGATCAAGAGGTAGAAGACGGCCCAGAGTGTCACCGGGGGGATCGCCGCCACCAGTCGGGTGTCGGCCCGGGCCCGGACCAGCGTGTCGAAGACCAGACCGCCGAGCGCCGCGGCCGGTAGGCCTGTGAACGGTTCGTCGAACCCGACGGCGATGAACCCGCTGACCAGAGGCAGCACGATGGTGGCCGTCCCGAACGGCAGGTGCCAGCGTCGGGCCGCCACCAGCAGCGGGGTGAACATGATGGCCGTGCTGATGATCACCGCGAGCACGGAGCTGCCGGCGATGGTCTCGCTGAAGTTGTCGTCGGGGTTGTAGGGGACCCGCATCATCCACGTTTCCGTGACCGCCCACGCGTACTGGAAGAAGAAGGCGACAACCGTGATGGTGATGAGCAGCGAGAGCAGTGCCGGTAGGAACTCCGTGAGCGTCGGCCGGCCGTGGCCCGGGTCGAGATCGACGTCGATCCAGGCGGCCCGGAGGGGAGCCGACACGATCAGTACGAGTCCGGCGAACAGCATCAGGTGCGTCGGGCTGAGGAGCGCGTCGATACTGGTCTCGACGCCGAAGATCGTGTGCCAGACGGCGTCTCCGGCTCCGCCCACGGCGAAGATCGCAACACCGATCAACGCCGGTCCGTAACCGGCCGGCGCGGCGTCGAGGAGCCGTGTCGCCGGGTTGGCGGACCGGCCCTCTGGCGGTACGGCCGATGTGGAGAGGCGTCTCACGGCGACATAGCCGAGCCACGCCGCGGTGGCCGTGAAACCCGAATAGAACAGCGCGTGCCACGGCGTCCAGAACGACTCGAGTCCGGGGTCGGTGGAGTGATAGTAGGCGTCGACCAGCAGTCCGCCGAGCGTCCACAACGCCAGCGCCATCGTCGTCAGGTCCTCCATACGGCTGGTTCGCCGATCCATGACGGTCCTCCCTCGTGATCGGTTCCAACGCTAGGTCGGGAACCGGCCGGGCACCATCGGGGATTCCCCTGATGTGACCCGAACTCTTGGGACGGTCCCGACGGTTGTGTCATGATTGGGCGTCGTGGAGCGGAGAAGACGGTGAGTGCCCTCGAGATCGTGGCCGTCCTCGCGCTGGCCACGGCCGGGTCAACGGTGCACGGTGCGGTCGGCATCGGATTCGGCCTGGTCGCCGGGCCTGCCTTGGTTGCCATCGACCCCGGGTTCGCCCCGGGTCCCCTCCTCCTCGGCGGGCAGGTCGTCGGCCTACGTCACATTCTGGCCGAACGGGCCGCGGCCGATCGTGTGGCTTGGCGCCACTGCATGTGGGGGCTACCGCTGGGTCTGCTCGGCGGTCTCGTGGTGTTGGAGTCGATGGACGACTCCACGCTCGGCCTGCTCGTCGGCGGATTCACCGCGCTGGCGGCTGTGGCCTTACTCGGCGGGCTGTCGTTGCGGCGCTCGTCACCGGTCGAGGTCGTGGCCGGCGCAGCCAGCAGCTTCGCCGCCGTCGCCGCCGGGATCCCGGGCCCCCCTCTGGTGGTGGCGTTCAGCGACATGCGTCCCGCGACCTTGCGCTCGACGACGTCGATGTTCATGGCGGTCATCGCCGGGCTCAGCTTCGTCGGCTTGACCGTCACCGGCAACTTCGGCGGTCGTGAAGCGTGGCTGTTGGCGCTGCTGTTGCCGGGCGTGCTGATCGGCCTCGTCCTGGCCCGCCACGTTCGCCCGCACCTGGAACGACCCTGGTTCCGACCCTTGGTGCTCGTGGTCGCCCTGATCGGCGGCCTGGTACTGATCGGCCGCAGCCTGTAACCCGGAGATCCGAGAATCGCCGTTCAGAACTGAATTTCGGAACCTAGTTGCTGTGCAACGGTGACGGGATCGCGGCCTTGGCGCGCTCGACGTCGTAGTCGGTGGTGTGTGAGCCCTTCCGCCCGGACCGCTCCGCCCATTGTTCGGCGACGGGCCCCAACTCGGACTCCACCAGTTCGGCCAGCTGGGTTCGGAGGAGATCGCGCTCCTTGTCGAGCTCATACCGTGCTGCGAACGCATCGGTCGGTAGAGCCCGAATCTCGTCGTCAATCTCGACGAGGCGTCGTCGAAGCTCGTTGGGTTGATCGGCCATCAATTGGCTCTCCTTGCTGGGAAGTACCCACTCTCCATTGTACCGACGCCGTCGAAGTGGCGGATCCGGTTTTCGTCCTAGAGCACAACCGTGTCAAGGTCGGCGCAAACGGTGACCTTGCCGGTGTAACCGCCCTCTCGGACCTCGTCGGCGAACGCCTGCTCCTCCTCGGGAGACCTGGGTGCCGGGATGAGGTGGGTCAGCATCAGATAGGGGATCTCGAGCTCGGCCATCTGAGCGCCGATCAAACGTGTGTCGGCGTGATACTCCATGATGTACTGCGTCTTCGGTGGGCGGAGCGCGACCATATCCATCCTCATGGCCTCGTAGATCACCACGTCGGCCCCTTGTGACAGCTCCGCCATCTCGTCGCACACTTTGGTGTCGCCGCTGATGGCCACGGTGCCGTCAGGGGTTTCGATTCGGTAGCCCACCGCGCCGACGACAGGCTCGTGACGCACGGGCCCCGCAAGCACCCTCACGTCACCCTTCGACCACACCTCTGTCGGGGAGTCCGGTGTGTCGAACCCGATGAGGTTGACCCGTGGTTCCGGCTCGCGGTGATTGTGGAGCGCCCGCACGGCGAGATCGTCGTCCCACGGTTCCAGCATGCGCTCACAGAACCGTGTCGTGGCACCGTTGGGGGCAACGATGTCGAACCAACCGGCCCGATCGTTGAGGTCCATCGTCCAGTGGGACAGCACGAGATCCTGAAGACCGACCACATGGTCGGAGTGATAGTGGGTCAGGAACACGGCGGTGAGCGAGGCCGGACCGGATTCGATCGCCATCAAACGGTTGAGCGTGCAACGTCCGACGTCGAACTGCAGGTGCATGTCGGATCCGCTCTTCACATCCTCGTAACGGATGAACACCCCGGCGCCTGCTCGATCAGGGGTGGGGACCGGCGTGCCGGTACCGGTGATGACGATGGTTGTGGTCACGACGCAACGGATCCAAAAGCTGTCATGTCGCCTGGTTTCCGCCGTCTGCCATCATCGTCATCAAGGCTAGCGACCCGGTGGCACCGGTCGGACCAAACGGGCGACCGGTGGCGACCGGGACCGGTCGATCCGCTACGCTCCCTGAGACCGTCCTTGATGAACCGGGACGTGAACGCACGATCACCACGAGGAGCATGCATGCAGGTTTCGTTTTGGGTCGATCCCATATGACCGTGGTGTTGGATGACGGCCCGTTGGGCTGTCGACGAGGTCGCCCCGCGACGTGAACTCGACATTCACTGGGAACCGATCAGCCTGCTGATCAAGAACGACCCGGCCGAGGGCTCCGAGTACTACACCGCCTCACTGTTCACCCACAAGCTCCTTCGGGTGATGGAGTCGGTGAAGAAGGCGGAAGGCCAGGAGGCCGCCCGCCGGTTCTACTGGCAGTGCGGAGCGGTCCTCCACCACGATCGGTCGGCCGGAACGGTCGATACCGACGAGGTCATGGGTGGCGACGCCACCCGATTCCTCGAAGCCGCCGGGCTCGCCACTGACTACAACGACGCCTTCGACGACCAAGCGTGGGATGACGTGATCCGTGAACGAATGGATGTCGCATTCGAGCTCGTCGGTACCGACGTCGGCACCCCGATTCTGGCGTTCGACACATCGAAGGGTCGTCGGGGTGTGTTCGGCCCCGTGATCAGCCGGATACCGGAGGGAGACGAGTCGGTGGAGCTGTGGGATGCGATGGCCAAGATGGCCGGCATGGAAGGCTTCTGGGAGCTCAAGCGCACCCGCACCGAGGGCCCTGTCTTCCCGGAGCGTCCCGAGTAAGTCGACCGGGCGGTCGGCTCGGTAAGCCCGACCAGCCGTTCCGTGCGGCGAGCGCCTCAGAAGTGGGGCGTGAAGCGTACAGTTGGGTGATCGGTGGAGTGTTCAGCGGCCGTCGGCCAGACGGGCCCGGGCCTGGGCCGGTGATTCGGCCATCTGGCCCCGGCGGACGGCTTCCGGCCGATCGAGCTTGACCGGCACCATACGATTGTCACCGGCCGGCAACATGTCGGGTTCGTAGAGGGCGATCTTCTGCCGGTCCGCGATCCGGCCCCCATCGGGATCGAGCTCGCGGGCGTTGGTGCCCTTCCGCGGTTCAACGGCTCGTCCGTCGAACCATTCCAGATCCCACCACCACTTCTTGATCGGGTTTATCGAACCGTTGCCGACACGATCGTCGAGCTGGGCGATGAACCGGCGGGTGAACGGGAGCTTGATGGCCGCCCACAGGAACGCCCGCTCCGACAGCACGCCTTCGATGTTGAACGGACAGGTCTTCATACAGCGGCCACAGGCCGAACCCTTGAGATTCCCCAAGCGGTACTTGGTGCACTTCTCGACGTCGGGCTTCCAGGTCTCGTAGCCGTTGAACATGATTCGGTCGCCGAACGGGATGGCCCCGCACGGACACTCACGCGCGCACTTGGTGCACTTCTCGCAGAAGTCGAGGAGGCCGAAGTCGATCTTGCGGTCGGGGGTGAGCGGCATGTCGGTGGTCAGCACGACCGACTTGAAGCGGGGTCCGACAAACGGATTCAACACCAGCTCACCGATCCGGCTCATCTCCCCGAGTCCGGCTTCGAGCACCAGCGGGATGTGGAGCACCTCGGAATCCCGGTTCGTGTGGCTCCGGGCGCTGTGGCCGAGCGACCGTAGGTGCTCGGCCATGATCCCGGCGATCTGTGCGCCTCGCATGTAGGCCCGCATCGACTGGGCCCCCGACACCCAGTCGTCGCCGCTGGCCCCCTCCATCGTCTCGTAACCCTGGTCGAGCAGGATGACCACTCCGTACCGGTGGCGGGGCTCGATCTTCTCGCCGGCGCCGTTGTGAGAGTACCAGGCGTGGGTCGGCACCTCGCAGACACCGACCATGTCGCCGCCGAGATGATAGGCCAACGCCTTCAGTGCGTCGGCATTGTAATCCGGGTCACTGCGGTCGGGATCGGTGGTACCGGGAGCGACGTCGGAGGCGACCGGCCCGTCCTGGTGGGGGACCATCGCTGCGATCTGCTGGATGTAGGTCTGGGCTTGCGGTGTCTTGTAGGCGAACACCTTCACGTCGGCCTGGAACTTGGGGCCGAGGTCGCCGTGGGCGGCCCGGGGGAAGCCGCCGGCCCGTACGGGGATCCGTTTGATCTCGTCGGCGATCACCAGGGTGGTGGGTTCGTCGACCCGTTTGATCCGCTCCATCGGGTAGCGGCCTTGATGCAACGGGCGATGGTCGCCGTTGAGTCGCCCGAATCCGGCCCTGGTTCCGCCCCACCCGACGAGCCACGCCGGTGATCGGGTCGAGCGGAGCGATTCGACCACACTGCGGCGGGCCAGCGGGGCGTCGGGGGTCATCTCGAAATCGGTCGACACCGCTGCCAAGGCGAAGCCGCGGCTGAGATACGGGACCCGCAGCCGACCCCGTCTCGATTCGATAAGACCGCACTGCAGGGCGAGCCGGTCGAGGTCGACGTCGGTGGCCGTCGGCGTGTGGGCGGTGGCGTCGAAGCCCAACCGCCGAATGTAGCCGGCGGTGAGCACGGCCAGTTCGGCGGCCCGCAGGTCGGCGTTGATCTGGCGGGTGCCGTCGATCCATTCGTCGCCGGGCTGGTCACGCCCGACGGTTCGGGTGTGGGCGATGAGGATCACCACCGAGTATCGATGGCGCTTGGTCTCGCCACTGGCGCCCTCGACCATCCACGCCTCGGTCGGGACGATCCCGCAGCCGACCATGTCGGCGTCGAGGAAGTACAGCCCGGCCTTGACGTTGTGGGCCCGCTCGCCGGGGTCGTCGGGAACGGGTGCGGGTTCGGCGACCTCGCCGGTTCGTTGCTGGTTGAAGAGGTCGAGATACCGGTCGTAGGCGTGCCCCGCGCTCTGAGGGCCTTCGGTGCGTTTCTCCGTTGGCCGTCGACCACCCACAACCGAGGGCGCCGCGGCCGGATCGCCCACCCGTTGCAGCCGCTCCAGGGGATACGGACCGAGGTGGGCCGGTCGCTTCCGGTGCGAGAACAACCTCATGATGTGCCCACGCTAGTTCTTGACGGCGGGCGATGACCAGAACCGGCCACCGTGCGACTCCTCCGGACCCGGAGGAGGTTTTGCTGGTCTACGACCCATAAACGGGTCTGTTCTGTCGCGCAGCATCGTTGACAGTTGTGTCGCGAGACATCGTGGACAGTCAGGATTGTAGGCGTGGTTTGCGGGGTCCGCCTCTAAGGCGGCCTGATGGTTGGTAGTGGCGTGTGGTGTCGAGTGTGAGGTGGCGGATCAGTTGATGGTTGATGAAGATGGAGGCTCGGGCTTTGTCGATGAGTACGACGGCGTTGCGGTGTTGGTGTTCAACACCGATGTTGATTATGTAGTTTGCGGCGAGTACGCATCCGTTGCTGGTGACGGTGACATGATGGGTTGTTGATGGCCAGTCGGGGTGGGCGAGAGCCTGGCTGGCGGGTCCCGCGGCGGGACTGGCTCGCCATCGATCGATTGGGATTTGCCGGTCGATCCCTTGGTGGGGTCGTTCAGTGTTGTAGATACCAGTGAAGGTGTCGAGCTGGGCTTGGAGTTCGTCGATGTCGACCGCCAGGCCTTGTTTACGAAGCCATTTCTTGAGGGTCTGTTGATAGCGCTCGACCTTGCCGGCCGTTTGGGGATGGAACGGTCGGCTGGTGATGGGCCGCACACCAGTGTCACGAAGTTTGGCTTCGAAGAACACCTCGGCCTGGCGGAGCTTGCCCGAGAAACACAGGCCGTTATCGGACAGTGTGCCAGCTGGCAGCCCCCAGATTTGGGTTCCCTCACTGAAGGTGGTCCACGCTTGTTCGCTGGTTGCTTCGGTGACCGCTCGGGATTTGATCGCCACTCGTGAATGGTCGTCGATGATGTTGAAGATCTTGACTTCACCGGTTGCGACCACCCAGTCGGTGTGATCGATCTGCCACAACTCGTTCGGAGCTGGCGCCTCGAAACGCTTCCAGGTGGCCTTGGGTCGCTTCTTGGGTTCTGGGACCACCAGACCTCGACGGACCAGAATCCGATGGATCGTGGCCACCGACGGCACCATTGGAGCGTCTCGGCGGCCCAGATACCACTGGATTGACGTTGCCCCATGATCGAGTCCCGCATCGTCGAGTTCTTTGCGTAACCGCACGATCCAGTCCTCGACCTCCACTGGTGTCTGCTGGGGTGACGAGCGGGGGCGACGAGACCGCTCCTCGAGCCCGTTCAAGCCTTCTTCTCGAACCCGGTTCACATACTTGTAGAACACCGCCCGAGACACACCCTCCTCCCGGCACAGGGCCGCCACATTGATCGACCGACGGGCTCGCTCATCCAACGCATAAGCCGCCGCCGTTGCCTTCACCGACATCGGGATCACCTCCATGGCCATGACCCCACACAAGAATCACCAGCCCTCAGGTGTCAACGATGCTGCGCGACATCAACTGTCCACGATGTCCCAAGAACGAACAGACCCATAAACGGGTCGTAGACCAGCAAAAGGTGGGGCTGTCGTGCGGGAGCCGCTCGCCTAACGTTCGAGCGTCATCGCCTCGTCGATTGCGCTCGGTGGGACGGCGCCCGTGATCCGGTGGACTTCATCACCGGATCGCATGAACACGAGCGTCGGCGTGGTCGTCACGTCGTATCGCTCGGCGAGGTCGGGTTGTTCGTCGACGTGGACCGCCACCATCGCCCAGTTCTCGGCGTGGGAATCGGCGAGGCGTTCGAGGTGGGGACGCAGCGTCCGGCACGGCTGACACCACGTTCCCCAGAAGTCGATGATGACTCCCCGTTCCTCGGCCAACAACAGCCGGTTGAGCGCCGCCGTGTCCACCTCGTCGAGTGGCATTCGACTACGCGATCTCTTCCCGGCGGTACTGCATGTCGGTCTCGTATTCCGACTCGTCCGACGAGTCCATGTTCATCGTGATGTTGAACTTGTTCCCCCAGTTGAAGATGCCGCAGGCGAAGACCATCTCGGCGATCTCGTCGTCGCTGAAGTGCTCTCGGAGTTTGGCGAAGAAGTCGTCGGTGACGGTGTGGGGATCGAGGGCGATCCGTTCGGCGAGGGAGATGCCCAGCGCCTCCCGCTCGTTGAGGGCATCGCCGGCCTTGGGCTGATGCTCCATGCAGGCGGCTTCACGGGGACCGACGGCGTCGCGCACGGCGACGCTGCGAACGGTGTTTCAATAGGCGCAGTCGTTGATCTGCCCGGTTTTCAACCGCATGAGCTCGTGCAGGTGGGGCTCGACCTGACCCTCGGCGAAGAACGACACGAAGACGGGCACGATGGTCTTCAGGTTCTTCGGGTTCCGGGCGATCACCCCGAACATATTGGCGTCGGCCCACCAGCCATCACGGGCCTGCTCGAGGAGTTCGTTGACCTCCGGGTCCGGGCTCTCGCCCGGTTTGATTGGTTCGATTCTCGCTGCCATGTGATTCCCCTTCTGGCGAGTCGACGATTTTATTGCGCTTGCTGCAAAATTAGCAGGGCCGGGGAATCGGCGCCAGCGCCAACGATCGTTGGTCGTTCGCGGGCGAAAACGGTCAGAACTGGTCGTTTTCGCCCGCGAATGACAGGGGAGGGGACGTCAGGGGATCCCCGACCCCGACGCCGGGTCACATGTCGATTGACTGCGAGATCTGAACGGTGTGGCCGTTCTTCAGCACGGGGCAACCCTTGGCGATGGCCGAGGCGCCGGCGATGTCGTCGGCCTTGATGATGGTGTAGCCGGTGAGTGACGCCGGATTGGCCACGGTCGAGCCGTCGGGCCCGATGGATGCGGTCTCGCCGAAGGGGGCGCCGCCGTCGACGAGTGCATCACCCATCGATCCGTACCAGGCGCCCCATTCCTCCATGACGGCCTCGACGGCCGCGGGATCCTCGGGCATCCCGCCCATTTCGCCGTGGTAGGTCAATACGTAGTTGGGCATTGTTCACAACCTTTCTCATGGAGGGTCCATCACCCTCTCGTCACCCTCATGTCGAACGAGAACGCCTCAGATGGACAGGCGAGGAAGGTTTTTTCGATGCCGCGGCCGGACGCGACGGCGGGTCAGGCCGAAGCGGCCGTATCGATCAGCTGACCGTTTCGACGGGACCACGCGAAGGCGGCCGCCCCGACGACGACGAAGCCCACGCTCAGCCAGTAGCCGCGCGGGACCGACACCAGAGACTCCACGAGTGCATCGGTACCGAGGTCGACCTCGGCCAGCCGCTCCGCGGTCCACGACAGCGCGACCGCCGCCAGCGCGAGTGACGCCACCGTGACGAACGGTTGATAGAACGGCGTGCGTCGCAGCAGGAACAGGCCGGGGAACAGCAGCAGGATGACCACCACCTGGCCGATCTCGATGCCCACGTTCCGTCCGAGGAGCGAGATCAGCTGGCTGGAGCGGGACACCTCGAGATCGGAAACCAGCGAGGCGAACCCCATTCCGTGGAACAGACCGAAGATGAACGACAACGCCCACTCCCGGTTCGGCACGATCGGACGAAGCGTGTGGAGGGCCGCCGCCGCGATCGAGACGGCAATGGTGGCTTCCACCAGTTTGGCCGGCGGCGTCGGCAGCCACCCCATGCCCGCCAGGGTGAAGGTGATGGAGTGGGCGATCGTGAAGAAGGTGGCGATCTTCAGCACCCGCCAGAGCCCGGACCGGAAGCTGGCAACCGGCTCCCACCGGTCGGTGTAGACCAGCACGGACGGGACGAGAAGGGCCAGCACGAAGAGTATGTGATCCGGTCCGGTCTCGATGTGGTTGATGCCGAGCGAGATGCTGTTGCGGAAGTTGTCCCACCGGCCGTCGGCCCCGAGATCGATCTCGGCTGAGGGGGCGTCGGCGTCGACCGTGACGAGGCTTTCCTTGGTCTGTGTGAACTCGCCCAGCTCGAATCCGCCGTTGATGAGGAGCAGGCCGTCCCGCCCCGGAATCTCCGCGAAGAACGGATCGAACCGAATGTCGAGATCCGTCGGGACCGCGGTGTGCGATCCGGCCGTGTACTGCACCACGGCGAACGCGAGATCGGTCGAACCCTCCCGGAAGAGGTCGACCGCCCCGAACTCGATCGTGCGCTCCCTTCCCTCGGCGGCGATCACGAGATGGTCGTCGAGATACTGATGAAGCAGGTCGGCGTTGTCTCGCAGCGTGGCCTCGATGGCGACGTCATCGCCCGACAGGTCGAGACCGAGGACCGACGTGATGTCGCCAATGGCCAGCTCGGCCCGGCCATCGATACCCGACTCGGTGACGAAGACGTAGAGATAGGGCTGTTCGGTCGTGTGGGCGGCGGCTGGAGAGCCCAATCCCAAGGTCAGCATCACCGCACCCAAGACGACGACGATGCAGCTCCGGCGTGCGACTCCGAACCCTCGTCTCCCGGTACGCATCACTCGGATCGCGCCTCTGCGGTTTCAGCCTGACGGCGCCGGGCTAGGATCCACGCCGCGCCCAAGGCCACCGCAACCGCTGCTGCGGTGGGTGCAACCCAGCCGAGTGATCCTCCGTCGTCGGTGTCGGCTGCGCCCGCCGCATCCTCCGAGTCGCCCTCGTCTAGCGCCCCCTCCGGGGCGCTGCCCACACCCTCGTCTATGGCTTCCTCGATCATCTCCATTTCGATCTCGCCGTCGCCTTCGGCCAGCTCCCCGGGGCCCTCGGCTCCGGGTGGGGTGGAGTACCAGGCCTGGAGCGGCGCCGCAATGCCGGGGAAACTCGTCGGCCGGTCGCCGGATCGCTCGGTTGGGGTGAAGAACTCCTCCCGCTCGCCGATGGCGACGGTGAATCGGGACGGAGCGGAGCCGATCACCAAGCCCCGATAGCGCCCGGCCTGGGCGGGCTCCCTCACCTCCGACAGGGTTACGTAGGAGGTGTTGCTGAACGGCTCGTCGAACGGCTCCCGCATGTCGTTGGTGATGGTTCTGGTCGTGCCGTCGGGTGCCTCCAGCTCGATGATCGGCAGTTCGTCATCGGACAGGCTCAGCTCCGGTTCGAGGTTGGGGATCAGCATGGAGATGTAGAGTTCCTCACCGTCGCGGAGGTCGAACTCGAACCCCCTGGTGTCGCCCGGCTCCAGAACCGAGCCGTACAGTGCCCAGGAGATGGCGCCGTCGGGCATGTACGGCCCGACGTCGGGTGTCGTCTGGTCCTGTTCGACGAAGATCGGGTCGTGAGCCGACGCTGGTGCGCCGCCGACCAGGATCAAGCCAAAGGCTGTGACCAGGGCAACGATCGCGCGGGCAGCCCGCCGGGCAACTGCAGATGTCCTCATAACCAGGGGTATTCGCCACAAGTCGGGGTATGGATGCGTAAACGGGTGATCATCGCTCGGAACATGCATCCGGCGACGCGGCTTCGACGAAGGTGTACAACGGGTGCCGGTGCAGCCGGAGGAGGTAGTGGATGAGCGGATTGGGTTCGCGGGTGTTTCGGGCGATCGGTTTCTGGGGCGGCCGCATCATGTTGCGGAAGTTCGAACGCACATCCCGGAAGGCGATCGCTGAAAATCGAGCCACCTTGTCGACCATCCTGAAGGCGAATGCCGGTACCGAGTTCGGTCGCGCCCATGGCTTCGAGGAGCTGGTGGCCGCCGGCGCCGCCGCCACCGCCGAGCGGTTTCGACAGATCGTGCCGCTCAGTACCTACAGCGACTACCGCGATGCCATCGCCCGTATGGAGCGGGGCGAGACCAACATTCTCACCGCGGACGACCTGCTCTTCTTCGCGGTGTCCTCGGGAACGACCGGCATGACCAAGCTGGTGCCCACCACGAAACGCCACCACGGGTTCACGTTCAAGTACATGGGCACGGTGGTGCAGGGTGTCATCAGCAAGGAACTGCACGGGCCGGGCCCGAGCGAGCGGGGCGTCGACCTGATGACGTTCTCCGGCCGCCAACAACTCTCGTCGGGCGGCGTGCCGATCGGCAGCGCGACGGCGGAAGCAGTTCGGCGCATGGCCAGGATCGTGCCCCACCTGTGGAACTCACCCATCGAGATCTACACCCTCGACCACCTGCCCAGTGCCCGCTACCTCCACGCGCTCTACGGCCTGCGGAACCGTGACAACCAGTTCGTCGAGGCGGTGTTCGCCCCTCGCCTCCTGGAGTGGCTCCGTGACGTGGAGAGCCGCTGGGACGAACTGGTGGCCGACATCGCCAACGGCACCCTCACCGATGATCTCGAGATCGACGCCGACCTGAGACGCCGGATCCTTGACGACAACCCGCCCGACCCGGAACGGGCGGCCGAACTGACCGCGGCAACGGCATCGGGCTTCGAGGGCTTTCTCCAGCGGGTGTGGCCGGCCATGACCCACATGATGACGATCACCTCCGGTTCGTTCGAGGTGTACGTTCCCGCTCTGCGGCGTTACTGCGGCGACCTGCCCATCTACAGCCCGAGCTACGGTGCCACCGAGTCGTTCATCGGTGTGAGCCTCCAACCGGATGAGCCCGGCCACTATGTGATGACCACCGATCCGGCCTACTTCGAGTTCATTCCGATCGCTCACGCCGAGGAGGATCAACCGCACACGGTGGACATGGAAGGTGTTGTCGTCGGCGTCGAGTACGAACTGGTGGTCACCAACCACGCCGGCCTCTACCGCTACCGGCTGGGAGACGTCGTGCGTGTCGTCGATCGCCGGGGCCAGGCCCCTGTGATCGAGTTTCTTCATCGGCGGGGCACCCAGTTCGACGTGACCGGCGAGAAGACCACGGAGGAGCACGTGGCCGCGGCCATGGCCCAACTGAGGCGTCGACATCCAGCGATCGATGTCGACGACTACACCTCGACCGCCGACACCGCTTCGTCGCCTCCTCGCTACGTGATCTACGTCGAACGTGGACCGGAGCGGGTTCGTGAGCCCGTCGATGCCGCCGCTCTGGAACAGTGGGCCGAGGACTTCGATACGTTGCTGTCGGAGGCCAACCCGGCGGTCGTGGAGTACCGGGACGGCGGCTTTCTCGGCCGCCCCCGATTGGCCATCGTGAAACCGGGGACGTTCGATCGACTCGTCGATCTCGCCGGGGCCGGACGTCATGCTCCGTCTCGAGGCCAGGTCAAGACGCCCAGACGGGTCGACGACAGCGACCGCGTCCGGCTGTTGGAGTCGTCGGTCGTGGCCTCGGCCTGACCGCCGGTCCCAAGGAGCGCTACCGGCAGGCGGGCTGGTCGCCCAGCCCCGTGGCCTCGGCCGCCGGAACCGGTTCGAACTCGACGGGGTGTTCGGCGATCGTGATCGTGAGGTGGGGTTGTCGGCCGTCGGTCGCTTCGAGCAGGAATTCGGCGATCGGGTGGACGTCGCCGTCGTCGGCGGCCTGCTGCCACGGCGCTGGAGGTACCGAGGCCGACGAACCGTCGACTGGATCCACCCGCCGCCACATGACACTGTTCAGCGGTCCGAGGAACTCGATGCCACAGGTCAGGTCGAGCCGGAACTCCCACGGGAAGCCGACCTCGATCACCTCGTCGGGGGTGAACGTCGGAGGCCCGGGATCGGCTCCCGGGTCGCCGAGCGTGACCACCTCGAGGTCGTCGGCTTCGACCTCCGCACCGGCCGGCCTCACATCGACGAGCACGGTGGTCCGTTCCTCGGGCGCACCGCTCGGCGGGTCGTCGGCGTCGAGCTGCAAAGCGAAGGGCGCCGCCGGCAGACGAGCGCGTTCGACGGCCACGACGAAGGCGTGGGGGTTGGCGTCGCTCGTGCAGACCACCGGGTTGCCCGGGTTGACGAATGCGGCGTGCACCACAGGGACGCCGGACGGGGACGTGCTGTCGAACACGACGTCGTCCATCCGGATCGGGCAGCTGGAGCCGTAGACGGCGCCGAACCAGATGGCCAGCTCCGTTTCCCAGTCGACGTCCGGTGGTTGGCCGTCGAGGCCCGCTTCGCCCCACAGCGCCTGGAGCTGTTCATCGGCGGTGGCCAGACCGGTCCGGTACGCCGGTCCGGTGAGCCCTTCGCCGAGGAGGCGCCAGCCGTCGCCCTCGGTCGGCTGCGGTCCGTCGGCCACCGCCACCGCCGGGTCGGCGCCCTCGACGCACAGGGGTTCGCCGGCCAACGGGGCGAGCGGTTCGAGAATCTCTTCGCTGAGAACCGGAACGGACAGCTCCACCAGGCCCCTCGACACGCTGTGGCTGATGGCCCAGTTCGACAGCCCCTCGACCGCAGCCGATGCCTCGGCGCGGACCTCCTCGAGCTCGGCGTTGGTGAACGGCACGAGAACAGCCACCACGCCCGCGTCTCCGAATTCGGCCTCGAGCTCGGACTGGAGGGCGTCGATGTCGGCCGATCCGCTGAACCCGAGCGTGATCCAGCCGTTGTGGTCGCGGTCGATCCAGAGCTCTTCGAAACCTGGTTGTGACACGGCCCAGGCTCGCACCTCCTCGGTCGGCTGCTCGTTGCCGACATACACCGGGGTGTCACGGTAGAACGACGGGTCGGCCGCGAAGCGGGGCGCGTCGGCGTCGCAACGGGTGAGGCCGTGGGGCAGATCGCCGACCCCGGTCGGCGGGGGAGCGGTGGTGGTCGACGACGATGATGTTGCGGTCGACGGCTCGGTGTCGGAGGTGGCGGTGTCGCCGGTTCCCGCCCCCTGTTCCTGCACACCCTCGCCGCACGCCGCGAGGAGCAGACCGAACGCCATGACCGCTGCGACAACCGACCTGGACGACAAATATCCCATCATCTGATTCTGACGTACGAAACAGCCCGCCGGTTCCCGGCGACCCGAATCGGAAGACGTTGTCGCGGTTCGGTGTCACTCTGACACCCTGGCGCAACAACCTGGGTCGACGTGATCGGCCGGGGCCAGGCTGCGACGCAGCCGACACGTGCGCGAGGAGGGACTTGAACCCTCACGTCCTTTCGGACACAGGAACCTGAATCCTGCGCGTCTGCCAATTCCGCCACTCGCGCGAGTGACTTCAGCGGAGTGCTGTGAGTACCGCTGCATCGTAGCGCGGTTTCCGGTCGTAGCGATCACATATTTCCGCCGTTGCGACTACCGTAGAGAGTCATGGTTCTGAAAAGCTTCGAGGACCGTCTGGAGCGGATTGTCGAGGGTGTTTTCTCGCGTTCCTTCAAGAGCGGACTTCAGCCGGTCGAGATCGGCCGGCGGCTGATCAGAGAGATGGACGCCAGCCGCACCGTCGACGTCAGCGGCCGTGCCCTCGCCCCCAACCGGTTCGTCATCCGTATGTCGGAGGAGGACTACGAGCGGTTCGAGGACGTCCAGCGGTCGCTCATCGCCGAGCTGGCCGCCACGGTTCGAGGCTACGCGGCCCAGGAGAACCTCAGCTTCCTCGGGCGGGTTTCGGTGGAGCTGCAGACCGATCCGGCGCTCCGCGTCGGCCTGTTCCGCCTCCACCCGTCCTACGACGAGCGCCTTCCCGAGGTCGAGCCCGACGGCTGGCTGGAGGGCCCCGACGGATACCGCCACCAGCTCAAGAACGGGGTGATGACGATCGGCCGGATGTCGACAGCCGACATCGTGCTCAACGATCAGAACGTCTCACGCCGTCACGCCGAGCTGCACCCGGTGGGCGACACCTATCAACTCGTCGACCTCGGGTCGACAAACGGATGCAAGGTCAACGGGCAGCGTATCGAGCGACAGGTCCTCGTCGACGGCGACGAGATAACCCTTGGTCCGATCAAACTTCGGTTCAGACGCCCCTAACGTGCCAGACGAGCCGATCAACACTCACTAACCTGTCCCTGTGTCCGACGCCCTCCTCACGCTCCTGAAGTGGTGCCTGCTAGCATTGGTGTACCTCTTCTTCTTCCGCGTGCTACAGGCCACCTGGTTCGGCTCCACCACGAACGTGACGGTCCGAACCGAAGCCAAACCACGATCGGGTCGAGCGCAGAGGAAACAGGAGGCGGCGTCACCGGCGGTCACCCACCTCGTCGTGCTCGAACCTCCGGATCTGGCAGGCAGACAGTTTTCGATCTCGGGGGATACAACAATTGGACGAGCGGCCGGCTGTCAGATCAGCCTGGACGACACATACATATCCCAGCTCCACGCTCGGGTTTCACCAAGTGGCACCGGCATGCTCATCGAGGACCTGGGCTCCACCAACGGCACCTATGTCAACCGCGAACGGGTCACGGCTCCGGTGATCGGGGGAGCGGGAGATCTCGTGCAGCTCGGTGGCATCGTCTTGGAGCTTCGCCCGTGACCGCGCCCGATCTCGACCCGCCGACCGACCGGGGCTGCCGATGAGGTTGTGGGGCGGAACCGCGTCGCACGTCGGCAACGTGCGCGAAATCAACCAGGACCGCGTGTACTTCCGCGGCTCGGTGGCCGCGCTGGCCGACGGGATGGGCGGACATCAAGGCGGCGAGCGGGCGGCCGAGCTGGCCATCGGCGAGTTCCGCATCGTTCGAGCTCAGCTGAGCCAGGCCGAGCTGGTCGACGTCGTCGAGGAGGCCAACCGTCAGGTCCATCATCAGGCCGCCGATCCGAGCCTACGAGGCATGGGCACCACCATGGTCGCCCTGGGTTTGCATCACGACGACACCATCACCGTGGCCAACGTGGGCGACAGCCGGGCCTATTGGCTGAGAGGTGACTATCTGGCCCAAATCACCGAGGACCACAGCTTCGTCGAGGACCTGGTCCGTCAGGGTCGCCTGTCGCCGGAGGAGGCCACGGTCCACCCTCAGCGCAACATCCTCACCCGGGCGCTCGGTATCGCCGACGAGGTGCTCGTCGACCGCTTCGACATCGAGCCCAAGGTCGGCGACCGATTCCTGCTGTGCTCCGACGGGCTGTTCAATGAGGTTTCGATCGAGGAGATAACGCAGATCCTGCTCGACGTCGACGACCCGGCCGAAGCCGCCTCCGCCCTCGTGGCCGCTGCGCTCGAAACCCCGTGTCGAGACAACGTCACAGTTGCCGTGATCAACGTAGTCGCCGACGATCATCCTGCGGTCGTCGACATGACCGACATGGGCATCGATCTGACGCCGCCCGAGCGGACAACCGACCAGCTGCCGATCGTGGCCCGCTCCGTGGTACAGATCACCGACCGGCCCGACGACGGGCCGAGCGAGAACGGCAACAGCCCCCATCCGCCATCATTGGCCGACGAACCGCCCGAGGTGATCGAATCGCTCGACGGGTCGCCGTCTCCGGTCGAACAGGTCGATGACACGCACGAGTTGAGGGGTCTGGTAGGCGAGTCGGGAACGCCCGGCATCGTCGAGGTCGACACCGACGTTCACGGCGACGCCGACGAGACAACCGCTGAACCCGTCGTCGACGAACCGGTTCGACGCCGGGATCGCAGCCGAGTCCTGTGGTCCGTGCTCGGCCTCCTCGCCGGTGTCGCTGTTCTCGTCGGCGGCTATTTCGGACTGACCCGCTACAACGACTCGGTCTATCACGTGTCGGTTGACGACTCGGGCGAACTGGTCATCAACCAGGGCCGCTCAGGCGGTCTGCTGTGGCTCGGTGCCACCGAAGTCGAGCGGTCCGACAGGTTCTTCGACGACCTGACCGGCGCCTCGCAGACCACCGTCGACTCCTGGGGCACGTTCGCCTCCCTGCGAGACGCCCAGCTTGCCGTCGACAACCTCGACGTCCAGGAGAGCGAAGGCGGCAACACCGCCGGTGGTGACGCCGGGAGCGACAGCAGCGAGGGCGGAACCACGGACCCGAACGAGTAGCGCATGCGAGCTCGATCGTTGGAGCTGGGTTTGTTGATCCTGGCCACGCTGATCACCGGCGTCGGCTACGTCACGGTCTTCACCAGCCAGGCCACCGAGGAGGTGCTGAGCGACGTCACCTTCGATCTCGAGGGCCCGGTCGCCGGGTTCCTCGGCGTCGTTCTGGCCCTGCTGGTCGGCACCCACATCGTGATCCGGATGGTCACACCCCTGGCCGACGGGATGCTGTTCCCGGCGGCGGCGATGCTCAACGGCTTGGGATATGTGATGATCACCCGCCTCGATGAGGGCCTCGCCGACAGCCAGTCGGCGTGGATCTTCCTCGGACTCGGGGCGTTCTGCTTCGTGCTGATCGTGCTGAAGGATCCCCGAAAACTCGAGCGCTACCGCTACTCGCTCGCAGTGCTGGGCGTCGGGCTCCTGCTGCTACCTCTGGTCCCCGGCCTGGGAGCCACGATCAACGGCGCACGGATCTGGCTGCGTGTCGGCCCGTTCTCGATCCAGCCCGGCGAGTTCGCCAAGATCGTGCTCGCTGCATTCCTGGCCGGCTATCTGGTCGACAAGCGTGAGCTGCTGACCCTCACCGGAAGCCGCATCGGCCCGCTGCACGTACCGGCGGTGCGTCACTTCGGCCCGCTCGTCCTGGCCTGGGGTGTCGCCCTCATGGTGATGATCGCCCAGCGCGACCTGGGGTCGTCGCTGCTGTTCTTCACCCTGTTCCTGGTGATGATCTATGTGGCCACCTCCCGGGCCGCCTACGTGTTCCTCGGTCTGTTCATGTTCTCGATCGGGGCCGTGATCGCCTGGCGGCTGTTCGGTCACGTCCAGAACCGGGTCGACATCTGGATCGACCCGTTCGCCGACGCCAAGGGACGCGGCTTCCAGATCGCGGAGGCCGCATTCGCTCTGGCCGACGGTGGCGTGACCGGCACCGGGCTCGGTCAGGGCACACCGAAGAAGATCCCGTACGCCCCGACCGACATGATCTTCGCCGCCTTCGGCGAGGAGCTCGGCCTACTCGGCGCCACCGGGATTCTCGTGACGTTCATGTTCTTCGTGGCGTCCGGCTTCCGGGTGGCGACCAACGCCCGTTCACCGTTCGAGAAGCTGCTGGCCGCCGGGCTGACGTCGTTGCTCGGCTTCCAGGCGTTCATCATCATCGGAGGGATCCTCCGGGTGTTGCCGCTGACCGGTGTGACGCTGCCGTTCGTGTCCTACGGCGGCTCCTCCCTGATCTCGAACTACATCATTCTCGGCATCCTCGTGCGGATCTCGCACAACTCGGTGGTTCAGGCCGCGGCCGAACAGGAAGCCAACGCCCGTAGCGCCGACGGCATCCGCGTCGGCCAGGAGGCGAGAGCCGACTGGCAGGTGATCGGCCGATGATGGTATGCACGCCCCGTCGAACTTTGTGCACTTCACGACCCCCTACCACCGAACTTTGTGACGGGCACGTCCCCCCTGAGGGGTCGTCAACGTCACAAAGTTCGGCGATGCCATGAATCGGCCGCTCAAGCATGTGATCGCCGTGTTGTTGGGCTGCTTCACGATCCTGTTCGTCCAGCTCAACAGGATTCAGGTCTTCGACGCCGCCGCCCTCGAGATCAACCCGGCCAACACACGCACGATCCAGCGTGACTTCGAACGCCCCCGGGGCATCATCTCGACCACGGATGGTGTCGTGGTGGCGGAGTCGGAGGAGACGCCGGGCGGAATCTTCGAACGCCAGCGCGTCTACCCGGAGGCCGATCTCTACGCTCACGTCGTCGGCTACCACTCGTTCACGTTCGGAGCCGACGGCGTGGAGCGGACCTACAACGATGCGCTCGTCGGCCGCACCGCCTCCCAGGAACTGTCCGGTCTGACCGATCTGCTCGAGGGCCGCAATCCGGTCGGCAACGTGGTGCTGACGGTCGACCACGGGCTGCAGCGCCTGGCCCGTTCCCAACTCGGGGAACGCGAGGGATCGGTTGTGGCTCTCGACCCCCGCACCGGTGCGGTGCTGGCCATGTGGAGCTGGCCGTCATACGACCCGAATCAGCTGGCGGTCAACAGCGGCACCGCGGCGAATGAGGCCTGGACCCGGCTGTTCGAGGCCGACGGCAATCCGCTTCGCCCGCGGGCCTACCGCGATCGGGAGTTCCCCGGCTCGACGTTCAAGGTGGTGACGGCCGCCGCCGCCCTGGAGACCGGCGCCGCCACCATGACCCAGCCCGAGTTCGAGGTGACCGATGCCTACACGCCGCCGCTGACCCAGCGGCCACTCACGAACTTCGGCGGTAGCTCCTGTGGCGGAAATCTCACCGAGCTCGTGGTCGTGTCGTGCAACACCGGGTTCGGCGAGCTGGCCGCCGAGCTGGTCGGGCCCGGACCGATGGTCGATCAGGCGCAGCGTTTCGGTTTCAACTCGGCGCCCCCCTTCGATCTCCCCAATGCGGTCGAGAGCGTGTTTCCGACCGATTACGGCTCGCTGGTGTCGAACCCATCGGACGAGGTCCCGGCCGGTGTGTTCGAGAACACGCCGGCGCTGTCGCAGGCCGCCATCGGCCAGTTCGAGGTGCAGGCCTCTCCGTTGCAGATGGCGCTCGTCGCCGCCGCGGTGGCCAATGGGGGAGTGGTACCCACACCCCACGTGGTCGACCGGGTGGAGGATTCGGTGACGCTCAACACCGTGTCCGACAACAACCCGGGATCCTGGCAGCGGGCGACGTCGGAGTCCAACGCCGCCGAGCTGGCCGGAGCCATGGTGCAGGTGGTCGAGCGGGGCACGGCGCAGTCGGTTGCGGTGCCCGGCGTGGTCGTCGGAGCCAAGACCGGAACCGCCCAGTTGGGCACGGATCCGCCGGCGTCCCACGCCTGGATCGTGGCGTTCGCCGGCCGACCCGATGGTCCGCCGGAGATTGCCGTGGCGGTTCTCGTCGAGGGGCAGGAGGGCAATCCGGACCAGACCGGAGGCGGTGTGGCCGGTCCGATCGCCCGATCCATGATCGAACAATTTTTTTCAGTAGCAGGGACCATGCACACCGCTTGTGCGCCCAAGTCGTTACCATTGAGATGCTGTGACTAGTACTTCAGCTGCCCGTCCCGTCCTCAACGGACGTTACGAACTGCACCGTCGGATAGCCCGGGGTGGTATGGCCGACGTGTTCCTGGCCAAGGACCAGCTGCTCGACCGGCCGGTGGCGGTCAAGGTGCTGTTCCCCCAGTACGCGTCCGAACCGACCTTCGTGGCCCGGTTCCGGCGAGAGGCACAGGCGGCCGCCAACCTCAATCATCCCAGCATCGTCTCGGTCTACGACTGGGGCGAGCACGAAGGCACCTACTTCATCGTCATGGAGTACGTCGAGGGCCGCACCCTGGCCGACATCATCGCGTCGCAGGGGCCGCTGAGCCCGCATCGGGCCTCCGAGATCGCCATCGACGTGGCCGTCGCCCTCGGCTTCGCCCACCGCAACGGCACCGTCCACCGCGACGTCAAGCCGGGCAACATCATGATCACGCAGGGCGGCCAGGTCAAGGTGGCCGACTTCGGTATCGCCCGGGCGTTCGGTGGTGCCGACGACGAGTTGACCCAGACCGGGTCGGTGATGGGCACGGCCACGTACTTCTCCCCGGAGCAGGCCCAGGGCAAGACCGTCGACCCCCGCAGCGATCTCTACTCGCTGGGCGTCGTTCTCTACGAGATGACCGTCGGTGAACCGCCGTTCGTTGGCAACACACCGGTCGCCATCGCCTACAAACACGTCCAGGAGCCGGCTCCGCGCGCCATCGCCCGGAATCCGAACATCCCCCGCGATCTCGACGGCATCATCGCCCGGCTGCTGCAGAAGAGCCCCGGCGATCGCTATCCGGCGGCCGAGGAGCTGCGCTCCGATCTGCGTCGTTTCCAGGAGGGCCAGCCCCTGGCCGGGCATCTGGCCAACCCGCCGATGACCGCCCCCACCCAGGCCTACGATCCGGCTGCGGTCGACTCCACGATCGCCATGCCGATGAGTGCCGGAACCGCCGCCATGCCGGTTCGCAACGCCGACACCGGCTCGTCGCGGGCCGTGATCGACACCACCCGGGCCGTCCCGGCCTCGGCCGCCCGAGCACAGGACGAGCCCGTCGAGGAATACTACGAGCCGCCCAGCCGCACCGGCGTGTTCGTCGTGATGCTGGCCGTCCTCATGGTCGGCCTGGTCGGATTGATCTGGTACATCACAAACCAGATCGGTGCCGCCGACGATGAAGGCGACGTGGCCGTCGAGGCCGTTCTCGAACGGGTGCCGGTTGTGGTCGGCAAGACCGAGACGGACGCAAAGAACGATCTGGGAGAGGCCGGCTTTCGCAACATCGAGGTGCAGTTCGAGCTGAGTGAAGACGTCGATCCAGGCTTCGTGATCAGGCAGATTCCGGAGGGCAACACCGACTTCGACGTGTCCGAGACCGTCATCATCGTGGTCAGCCAGACCCCGGAGCAGGTCGAGGTGCCGGATCTGGTCGGGCTCGACTTCAACGAGGCGCAGCAGCAGTTGACCGCGCTCGGCCTCACCTTCGATCTCGAACGTGAACCGAGTGACGAGTTCGATCTCGATCAGGTGATCAGCACCGAGCCCGAAGCCGGCGAGCTGGTGAACACCAACTCCCAGGTCAAGATGATCGTGTCCCAGGGGCCGGCCCAGATCGCCATGCCAGATCTGAGGGGAATGACAGAACCGCAGGCCAGCAGCGTGTTGTCGGGTGAAGGATTCACCAACTTCACGTTCGAGCCGCGGGGCTCCGCCGCTGTTCCGGCTGGTCAGATCATCGAGACCCAGCCACCGGCCGGCCAGCCCACGGATCCCGATCAGGCGATCAGGATCTTCGTCTCGTCCGGCCCGCAGGAAATCGCGATGCCGAACGTCATCGGCAACAACCAGTCGACGGCCGAACGGGCGTTGGCCGACGCCCAGCTCGTTCCGGAATTCCAGCCGGTCGATCTCCAGCCCGGTGATCCAAACATCGGTCTTGTCATCGAGACCAACCCCGCACCGGGGCAGACGACGCAGCAGGGCCAGACCGTGGTCGTGCGGATCGGCCGGGAGTCGCAGGAAACGACCACCACGACGGCCGCCACCACCACAACCACCGAGCAGACAACGACGAGCGAGTCGACGAGCACGTCCGACGGTGGCGGCGGCTGACCGGCGTCGACGAACCAACCAGGGAGTAGACCAGTGTCCGAGCCGATCAAGTTGGGCCTGTTGGCCGCGTCCAGAATCGCCACCCAGGCGGTGGTGGATCCTGCATCCAAGGTCGACGGAGTCGACGTGGTCGCGGTCGCCTCACGCTCGGCGGATCGGGCCGCGGAGGCGGCGGCCGAGTGGGGAGCCGATCGTTCGTACGGCTCCTACGAGGAGCTCATCGCGTCCGATGTCGATGCCATCTACGTCGCCACGCCGGCGGCGCTGCACCGCAAGTGGTCGGTCGCCGTGCTCGAGGCCGGCAAGCATCTGCTGGTCGAGAAGCCGCTGGCGTCCAACGCCGCCGACGGAGCAGCGATCGCGGCCGCGGCCGAAGCCGCCGCCGCCGACGGCGTGGTCGCGATGGAGGCCTTCCACTGGCGCTACCACCCGTTCGTCGATCAGATTCGATCGGTGTTGGTGTCGGGCGAGCTTGGCAACGTGTCCCGGGTGACCACCAGGTTCGACATCGAAGACGGCAACATTCCACGCAGCGACATTCGCTGGAATCTCTCGATCGGCGGTGGCGCCCTCATGGACCTCGGGTGCTACAACGTGCAATGGCTGCGGTTCGTCGGTGAGACCTTGGGTCTCGGTGAGCCGACCGTCACCTCAGCCTCCGCCGATTGTCCGGTCGACGGGGTCGACGCCCGGCTGTCCGCCGAGCTGGCCTGGGACGGTGGCACGGTCACCGGGCGGTTGTCCACCTCGATGGTCGCCGACTTCAGCGACGAGAACCCGGAGGACGTGGACAGCGGCCACATCACGAACCTGATCGTCCA
>CBDCGP010000017.1:0-181360 GCA_965216655.1 Acidimicrobiales bacterium | reverse complement strand
CCGACCACGTGACTGCTCCGTGAGAAGTGGACGGCGGAACCCGAGTCTGGCCAGGATCAACGCGATGACAGCCAGAACGGCCAGCACGCTGAGATGCCCGATCCTTCCCCTCGGTGTGTTCAACCACCGGGCCAGCTCGATGAGCGGCTGCCGCTGACCGTTGCGGGACAGGTACAGCACGACGGTCCCATGGCCGTGGGAATGAGAAAGAAGCCGGCCGCCAACAGCTGTTGGGCCTGTTGCACGGTCGGGGAGCGAAGGGAGACGAGTACGGCCACGCCGGCAACGATGATGGCCAGGAGGGTGGACACCGTGAGAAGATGTCCCAGCCGAGTGCCGGTGAACACGACCAGGTTGTCCGTGTCGGCCCCCACATTGACGACCAGGAGGGCCAGGATCAGCGTGCTTGTCATGGTGGCCAACCCGAGCAGAATGGCGAACGCCGTCTTGGCCCACAGGATGGCTCCGTCGGACAGTGGGCCTGCCAGCAAGGTTCGCAGCGTCTTGCGCTCGCGTTCGCCTGCGAACGAGTCGGGCGCGGTGACGATGATGGTGAGCACAGGTAGCACGATGGCGAGAAACCAGGGGTCGGCATCGTCCACATAGCGGGCACCGGCTTGGAGCGGCCCGATCACACCGAAGTAGACGACTGGAACCGCCACGGTGATCAGAAGCCTGAGCCGTCCGCCCGGCTGGTGGACGAGGGATCGCCACTCCTTCCACATGAGGGCACGCACGTCAGGTGGCACGGTCGGGTCTCATCAGCTCGACGAATATGTCTTCCAGGCTGCTCTCATGGACGATTTCGCAGATCAACACGCCGGCTCCGACGAATGTCGCCACCAGATCGGAGGGATCAGGGGTGCTCAGGCGCAGCCACAGTCGATCGCCATCAAGCCGGTGGGCAAGTACGCGATCATCGGTGTCGAGATTCGCAACGACGGAATCAAGATGGGCCCCGACGATCGTGATCTCGTGACCGCGACCGGCCACCAGTGCATGCGGATCCCCGTCGACGACCAGCCGACCATGCTGGACAACGGCCACGCGTTGACAGAGTTGCTCAGCCTCCACCATGTTGTGGGTGGTGAGAAAGATCGTCTTGCCGGCCGCGGCCAACGCGGCGAGCTGAGCGCGAACGTCACGAGCGGACAGTACGTCGAGCCCTGCGGTCGGCTCGTCGAGAAAGAGGAGTTCCGGATCATGCAGCCGGGCCCGAGCGAGCGCGAGCCGCTACTTCATGCCTCGGCTCCAGGTACCGACTCGGTCGGACCGACGATCCCACAGGCCGATTCCGGTCAACAGCTCCTCGATCCGGTCGTTCGACACCTGCCATACACGAGCCCGGAATCGCAGGTTGTCGAGGGCCGAGAGGTGCTCGTACAAGCCCGGTTCGTCGAGCACGACGCCGACGCGGCTTCGCACCCGGTCGGCCTCGTCGACGACGTCAAAGCCGAACACCTCGGCCGACCCGGCGGTTGGTGTGCTCAGGCCGAGTAGGAGATTGATCGTCGTTGTCGTTCCTGCGCCGTTGGGCCCGAGGAAACCGAAGATGATCCCCTCCGGTACGTTGAGCGTCAGGCCGTCGAGCACCGTGGTCGAGCCGAAGCGTTTGGTGAGGGAATCGGCGGTGATCGCGTTGCCGGACACACACGAAGCATTGGTCACAACGTCGGCACGCACCAGGGTCCATGGTCCATTGACACGCGTTCGCCGGCGAAAGCGGTCGAGAGTGACCGTTCTCGCTAGTGCTCTGACCACTAACGTTTGCGCGCTTTAGGCGGCTCGTGGTTTGGGGTGGCCCCAGCGTCGTTGTTGTTCGCTTCGGATCTTGGCTCGATGCCGGCGTTCGGCTGCGAGGAGTTCGGGATCTCGGGTGTGTGAGTTCCGCCACCGTAGGTAGCTCCGGATGGCTCTGGTCAGTGCCGGGTGGTCGGCATGGTCGCTGTTGGCCACGACGAACTGTCGGAGCGGCCCGAAGTGGGCCTCGATCGGATTGGCCCACGACGCATACGTGGGGGTGAACACCAGCTCGACCCGATTCGCCTGGCACCATTCACGGATCGCTTGGCCCCGGTGATGGTTCAGGTTGTCCAGGATCACATGAATCCACTCACCGTCATCGAGACGAGCCCGGATCGATTGCAATGCCCGCAGGGTCGGTTTCCATCCTTTGCGGCGTTCGATCCGGCCGAACAGCTGGTCCTCACCGATCGAGTAGCTGGCAAAGAACTGTCGGGATCCGTGCGGTTTGTTGTAGTTCGCCCGCAGCCGCTGGGGTCGCCCCTCGGGTGCCCACCCAGAGCCACCGACCGGTTTGATGGTCAAGGGCTCCGAACTCGTCGAACGCGAACGTGCGGTCTCTGGCGTGTTCCAGGCACCACTCCGATCCGAGCCAGCTTCTGTTCTTTCAACGGATCCCGGCGACTCTTTCCAGGTCTTGGTCCGCTGGAACGTGATCCCCTCAGCAGCCAGGATCTGACGGAGACGTTCACGACCGATCCGCACCCGGCCACCGGGCTTGGTGGCCAGATAGTCGACCAATTTCCGGATCGACCAGCAAGTGAATGGGCGCCCCAGCTTCTCGGGGCGAGTCTTGGCCGTCTTGACGATCAACTCGCGGTCAGTCGTCGTGATCAGGCGGGGACGGCCACCCCCGCCCACTGAGGGTCCAGCGATCGCATCCCCAAATCGTTGAACCGGTGGATCATCTCCCGGACCCGATCGGGTGAGGTCTGCACCAACCGGGGCGATCACCGCCACATCGTTTCCCACCGGCCGAGGCCAGCACCACCATTGCTCGCCGCCAGCGCACGATCGACCGGTCGGACTTACCGCCCCGCCGCACGATCGCCTGCAACTCGCGGCCTTCCGCGTCGTTCAATCGACGCACAACGCACACGTTCTGCCATCCCCCAATCAAAACAGACCCAGAACACCAAACGGTGGACGCGACCCACCAACCATCATGGTCAGAGCACTAGTTGAGGTTCAAGCCACCTTGCCCGGCCGCGACTTCGCGTATGCGGGTGGCCTGGAACCGGAGGACCTCGATGATGGTCGCGAGCCCGAATGTTATGCCGGTGAGGTAGGTCACGACACCGAGACGACGCAATCCCGACGCTGCCGCCGCGGCCCGGGCGCTGTCGATGGCGTCCGTTGGATCGGTGCCGTCGAATGCGCCGGCCGCCACGAAGTTCGTGACGACGCCGGCGGCCATGATCATCATGCCCATCATCATGAAGGCGAGCATGGCCTTGGCGGTGAGGGGCATCTTCAAGGTCTGGACTCGAGTTCCCGCCGTTTCCTGCACCTCGCCGCCACCGTTGCGGAACTCGCCGAGGATACGGGCAATGGCGAAGTTGATGGCGGCGAAGACCCCGAGGAAGCCGACGAACATGAAGCCGGGCACGAGGTGGCCGAGAGTCTGCAGATCATCGACGCTGGCGCGGTCGGTGCCGGCTTCGATGACGGCCAGGACGAACCCGACGGTCCAGCCCATGAGTGCCATGGCGAACATGGGAAGCCAGAGCCGGCGCCCCATTCGTTGAGGAAGGTTGTAGCCGAGGCCGCTTTCAGAGCCGACGACCTTGAAGCCGTCGGTTCTCGACACCGGCCTGGTCAGGACTTTCGTGGGTGATCGACGTGCTGTGGTTGCCATTGGGAGTACCTCTTTCACGAGAATCGGTGCGTCTCATGCACCGGTGCGGATGATGGATTTGATTCGGTCGGATTGAAAGGCCAGAACATTGCCGATCGTGATCAGGGCCAGGACGATGCCGGCCAGGATGAGGCCAAGCGCGAGTTCGCGGAACGGCGCAAGCCAGTTGCCCCATGCGGCGAATGATGCGGGGTCGTCGGCGTTGCCGATCTGGAGCAGATACAGGATGAACTGCAGGATTCCTGCCATCATCCCGAGCATCATCAGCGCGACGAACGCCTTCGCAGTGATCGGCATCTTCAAGGTGGTGACGGGAAGGCCCAGACCTGCCTGGACTTCGCCGCCGCCTTCACGCAGCCCCGAGAGGATGGTTCCCAGCAGGAAGGCGATGCCTGACAACAGCAGCGCCTCTCCCAGGAATTCGGTGCCCTGGGTGAATGCCGCAGCCTGACGGAAGCCCTCGGTGCCGGGTGTTCGTCCGGCCCAGACAAGGGAGCCGACCAGCCCTGCGGTGAGGGCCATCGCCCCCATCACGAGCATCGGGCGCCACATCAGTCGGGCCATACGATGGATGATCAGCGGCTTCGGTGGGGTGGCGGTGACGGTTGCCCGACCCCAACGGGTCTGCAGTACGCCCGGAGTCGGCGGTGCGCCACCGTGGCCACGAAGCACTGCGAGTGATTGCTGGACGGCCTCGACGCGTAGCCAGAGCCGTACCACAATGCCCATCAGGATCACGGCGATGGCGATCTTGACCACGCCGAAGGAGAAGATGGACAGCCCGAAGGTCCACGCCAGTGTTTCCTGATACGAGTTGGCGGTGTCGATGTTTCCGGCGGCGACGAAGTTGCCGATCACCGACGCACCAGCGCCCATCGTCCCAGTGATCGCCAGTATGAGGCCGACCGTGCGATACCGCGAGCCCGTGGTCGGGTCGGTGCCGGATGCCGGTCGGGCCGCGAGCTGAAGGATTGCAGCCATGGAGGTTTCCTTTCCGTTCGAGTCCCTCGAGCAGGGACGCTCGAAACCGAAACCTGGCTCGACGCCTACATGAGTTCGGCATTGTCGCAGATGTGGGAATCTCGCTTTCGCTCGTTGCCAGGATTCCGGCGCAGGATGCATCTGACGAAGAGCTTCGATCATTCGAGTCTGTCAGCATCGCGCTCGGAGCTCACTGGCGGCGAGTATCGAACAAAGCCCCGTACCGGCGGCGATGTCAGCGAGAAGGTCTTCGAGGAGCGGTAGCGTCGCAGGACGCCGGCAACCGGTGATAGGAGCCAGCGCCGTTCAGCGAGCCTGGATCTCGGAGAGCACGGTGTCGACCATGTAGTCGACGAACGGTTCGGGCTGTTCGAACAGAGGACGGTGACCGGAGGTTTCGAGCACGGTCAGGTCCTTCGTCGGGGCGGTGATTGTCGGGTACCAGCCATCGAACGGTTGGGCCCGGCCGTCGGCCTCATGGGCTCCTTGGACGAAGTACACGGGGACTTCGAAGTCGGTGGCCGTGTCAGCCAGGTCCAGGTCCTGAATCTGCGGGTAGAGGACGGTGAAGGTGTCCATGAACGCTCCGAGAAGGTGGAACTGTTCGAGCAAGGTGTATTCGGATACGAAGAAGTTCTCGGAGAAGCCGCCTCCGCCTTCGGAGTTGGCGGAGTGGTCGTAGGGGTAGACCTCGTGTTCGTAGGACAGCGCGGTCTCGTAGTTGAGCACGGAGTCGTAGGGGGGCGGGCCGATCTTCCGCAGTTCCTCGGCCAGGCCGTCGCGGCCGCTTGCTTCGGCCCAGGTCAGGGTGTCCTGGTAGAAGATGGTGTCGGTCCGTAGGGGACTGACCATTTGCCCTGTCCCGATGTAGGCTCGGTAGCGATCGGGGGCTTCCTGAACAGCGAGGACGCCGAGGAGTGATCCCCACGACTGACCCAGAAGGTAGATGCGCTCCTGGTCGAACCGCTCGCGGAGATGGTCGGTCACCACGAACGTGTCGTCGACGTAGCCCCGGAGGGAGATCGTCGAAACCGGATCGAGCTGAGGGTAGGACTTCCCGGTACCTCGCTGGTCCCAGGTGACGACGGTGAAGTGTTCCTCGAGGTCGGAGAGATGGTTGCGCATCGCTCCCAGCTCGGACCCACCCGGCCCACCGGCGAGGAAGAGCAACACGGGGTTGTCGGTGTTGTGACCTCGGATCATCAGCCCGAGGTCGTGACCGTTGACCTCGAGTGTCGTGAGCTCGGCAACGCTGGTGGGGATGGTGTCGCCGTTGCCATCGGTGATGGGAGCTGTGCTCGCCGGCCGGGCAAGTCCAGCGATCACGACCAGCCCGGCGACGACGGCAAGCCCGGCACCGGTTCGGCGTAGGAAGAGCCTGGAGCGCCTCGTCGAGGGAGCGCCGGGCTCAGCGAGCTCTGTCAACGTGCGGCCGGCGGCGGCCCCGATGATGGCGCCAAGGGCCATAGGGGCCAGGGACACGAGGCCGTGCACTCCTCGGCCAACGATGAGTGCGAGGAGTCCGTAGGTGCTGAAGTGTGGACCGTCGACGAGCGGACCGTCGGTCCCCAGGCGCACGAGTTCGACTACCATTGCGAAGGCGGCCGGCGCGACGAGAGCGGTCCAGCGGCTCCTTGCCGTCAACCCGGCGACGGCCCCGACCGCCGTGCTGAACACGACCGACCACAACGCCTGGCTGGTGGTGAGGGGACCGCGAGGCGTCCATGACGCCGCGATCACCGCCCACACGGCGGCCGACCCGGCCGCTGCGATCAGCCCGTACCAACGGTTGGACCACAGCGGCACAAGCTGCGTTCGAACCAAACCGACGGTTCGGCTGGACCGGTCGGTGGTCGTGGTCGACGGCGGCAAAGCTTCGCCGTGGGCCGCGGTGTCGGGACGGGTTGCGGTCGACATGACCTGCTCGCTCTCTGAACCCTCGACCGTCGCGCCGCACGCTCCGGGCCCACTTCCTATCTTCCTCCGGCAACAGGGTTAAACGGCAGAGCCAAAGGTCCCGCTCGATCAACCACGCCGGCGACGGCCCGTTCAACGCATTCCGTGGTGGTGGGGTACCGAAAGCGGCATGGCGTCGGGACAGCCGTTGGTGAGCCATTGGCGGGTGCCGACGTAGGCTCGCTCGATCAAGGCACAGGTCTGCGAGAAATCAATCGGCGTCACGCTGATCGGGCACGGCGGGGGGATCAGACGCACGGGCACGGGATAACTCCTCGTGGCCGTCTCGAGCGCGAGGCGTTGTTGTACGAGCAGGGCGATGGAATGCATGGCCATGGCCAATGCGCTCTGCGGCGCGGTGGCGAGTCCGCAGGAATAACCCGTCGACAGCACCCACACTTCGGTTGCACCGGCCTCGATGGCGTGGGTGATCGGGGTGTTGTTCATCACTCCGCCGTCGATCAGGGCACGGCCCTCGATCTCGACCGGCGGGAACACCCCTGGCAGCGCCGCACTGGCCAGAATCGCCGGCACCGTCGGCCCGGTGCTGAGCGCAATCTCCTGACCGGAACGAGCATCGCTGGCAATGACCGTGAACGGCACAGGAGCCTCCTCCAGCAGCAGGAAGTCAACGTGACGTTCCAAGAGGCGTCGTAGCCCGGTGTCGGGGACCAGGTGACTTCGGCGGCCGACGAAGCCCCGCAGCCCGACCAGCGGCCGCAGCGGAAACAGCTCGGTCCGCCGAAGGCTCTTCCAGATCGTAGCCAGCCTCGCTGGTGGTTTGCCGGCGGCAAGCCATGCACCGTTGACCGCGCCAACCGACGTTCCGATGATGAGCTCCGGCTCGATACCGGCCTCCAGAAGCGCCGATGCCATCCCGACCTGGATCGACCCGAGGCTGGCGCCCCCTGACAGGACGAAGGCGGTGGTCACGGCCGTCGTACCTCGCCGACGCCCACGATGTGCCGAAGCCCGGTGCTGTCGACCACGACGATACGGCGATAGCCGAGCTCGATCAATCCGCCGGCTTCGAGTTGCTTGAGCACCCGCTGGACGCTCGTGCGGGCCGCGCCGAGCATCTCGGCCAGTTGATCCTGGGTCAGGGTCACGGCACATCCGCCGGTGCTCTCACGCAGCAGAACGGATGCGAGCTGGGCTTCCAGGTTGCCGGCAAGAAGGTCTCCGAGCCGCTGCTGTAGCCCAGCCATCCGTTCGGCGAGCGACACGATCCAACGATGAGCCACCTGAGGTCGGGTCCGAAGCATCGCGAACAACACCGTGGCGTCGAGAGACAGGATGGCGCAGTCCTCGACGGCCCGGGCGTCGAAGGGTTCGGGCTCACCCAGAAACGCTGACACGTCGCCGAAGACGTCACCCGGCCGCAGGATCTGAAGGGCCACCCTTCGTCCGTTGATCACCCGCGACAGCTCGACGGTGCCCGTTCGGACGACGTGGATCCGGGCCGCGTCGTCACCTTGACGGAAGACGAAGGTTCCGCCGGCGAACAGCGATTCACCGAACGCCGAGACCAGCCGTTCGATGTCGCCTTCAGCGAGCGGCGCCTGGCGCCCCCGGCTCAGACAACATGCGATCCATGTTGCGTACTGAGACAGTTGTGCGCCGGCCCTGGCTAATCGGCCCGCCTGAACAGGTGAGGCCATGAATCCGAAACACACGAAGGCGACGTGCGCTTCCCAGCTGGCCTATGTGCCTTCCTTGACGTAGGCCACGCCATCATGGGCCGGCGCCGCGGACCCGCCGGCGAACCCGGCGACGACGAGGATCGTGACCAGGAAGGGAGCCATGAGGAGGAACTCGGTCGGGATGCCGGTTTGTAGTAGGCCGAGCTTCTGTTGGAGTGCGTCGGCGAATCCGAACACCAAGGCTGCGGCCAGGCCTCCCAGCGGGTGCCAGCGTCCGAAGATCATGGCCGCCAGTGCGATGTAGCCTCGTCCGTTGGTCATGTTCTCGTCGAACCGTCCGGTCGACCCGAAGATGAAGTACGCACCACCAAGCCCCGCCACCATCCCGCCGATCACCACGCTGAGGTACTGGGTGCGGTACACGTCGATGCCGACGGTGTCGGCCGCTCTCGGGTGTTCACCGACCGCCCGAACCCGTAACCCCCACCGGGTACGGAACAGCAACCAGGTGAAGAACGCCACCACCGCGGCCATGGCGTAGACGAACGGATTTTGATCGAACAGCACCGGCCCGAAGAGGGGAATGTCGGCCAGCAGCGGGATTCGGATGTTCCGGAACACACCTGCGTTGTTGTACTGCGGGTTCCTGGCCAGAATGCGCGCCGTCAGAAACGACGTGACGCCGAGCGCGAACAGGTTGATGACCACGCCGACGATGATCTGATCGACCCGGTAACGGATGGCCAGCACGGCCAGCATCCATGACAGCAGCCCGCCGACGGCTATGGCGCTGAGCACGCCGACGACGCTGTTGGTCGTCGACCCGACGACGGCGGCCGTGAACGCCCCGCCGAGCAGCATTCCCTCGATCGCGATGTTGACCACGGCCGCCCGCTCGCACATAAGTCCGGCAACCGCACCCAGCGCGATCGGAGTGGCGCGAACCATGGAGGCCTGGAGCATACCGACGAGACTGAAGCTCGCGCCGGCGGCGGCCCATCCGAGAAACGAACCGAGAAAGGCGAATGCGGCCAGAACCAGGACGGCGTTCTCCCACCGGTCGAATCCTCTGGTCATCTGGATGCCGCCCAGCACAGCGAGAAACACCGCGACGACGTAAGAGACCTGGGCGGCGTCGAAAACCAGATTCGGCACCGAGTCGTGGAACCTGTCGCCGGCCTCGGTCACCCGGAGAGTTGCCTCGCCATCGGAGCCGAGCCCGAAGGCGGCGAACACGATGGTGGCGCTGATCAGGTAGAAAACGCCGAGCGATCGCGCCCGCAGCAGGTCGCGACCGGTTCGGGCCGCAAGCGGTCCGGTCTGTCCGATCGTGAGAGGGGTGGTCATACCAAGGCTCCTTGCTCTTTGCCCTCCGGGCCCGTGACATCGATGCGGTAGACGGCCCGAATCAGGGCCGGGGCGGCGATGAACACGACGATCAGCGCCTGCACGATCTGGATCATGTCAACCGGCACGTTGGTGGCCGCCTGCATCTCCTGCGCGCCCGCCTTCAGCGCGCCGAACAGGAGGCCGGCGAACACGATCCCAGCGGGATGATTTCGGCCCAGAAGCGAAACGGAGATGGCGTCGAAGCCGATGGCACCGGCAAACCCGGGAGCGGCCCGACCCTGGACCCCGAGAACCTCGTTGGCGCCCCCGACACCCGCCAGGGCCCCTGAGGTGGCCATGACGAGGACGGTCAGAAGAGCGACGTTCATGCCGCCGTACCGGGCCGCGGTCGGGCTGGCTCCGACGGCCCGGAACTGGAAGCCCACGGTGGAGCGAAACAGCAACCACCATGCGAAGACCGCCAGGGCGATGGCCAGGAGGAATCCGAGATGGACCCGGAGATCTGTGCGATCCAGCACACCCAACAGACGCGGCAACCGCGATGAGTCGCTCACCGGCTTCGAAACCGGATCCACTCGACCCTCGGCCAGGAACACCTCGGTCTTCAGAACCCAGGTGAGCCCCAACACGGCGACGTTGTTCAACATGATGGTGACGATGACCTCATGGGCTCCGTTGCGGGCTTTGAGTAACCCGGGAATCGCGCCGTAGACTGCTCCGCCGATCAGACCGGCGACCACCGCAGCGGGAACCACCACGATGCCCGGACCGTCGAGGCTGAAGCCGACCCAGGTGGCCGCCAGGCCCCCGACGATCATCTGGCCGGCGCCGCCGATGTTGAACAGACCGGCTCGGAATCCCACACCGAGACCAAGGCCGACGATGATGAACGGGGTGGCGTTGGTCAGGGTTTCCGACAACGCTCGCAGCGATCCGAGCGATCCCGTCACGAGCGCCCAGTACGCCTCGCCGATGTCACGGGCCATCGTCGACAGGGCCGCTCCCGGCTCCGAGCCGAGGCGCTGCAGATTGTCGATGTCGGAGGCGACGACGACGAACGCGCTGAGGATCAACGCCGAGACGAGCGCCAGGACGGGCAACAGGAGGGTCTGTCGCCAGTCGTCGGTCGTCAGCGAACGGACCCGGTCGGTCAGCCCGTCCACCATACGGCTACTCATCGCACGCCACCTCCTGCGACCGCTGCCGCCGGAGCGGATTCCGAGTCGAGTCCGGCCATCAGAAGGCCGAGTTCGGTCGCCGTCGTTTCCCCGCCCACCCGTTCGGCCACGATCCGGCCGCGAAACATGACGAGGATGCGATCGGCGAGGGCGAGGATCTCATCGAGTTCGGTCGACACGAGGAGGATGGCGCTGCCCTCGTCCCGTTCGGCGACCAGCCGGCGGTGGATGTTCTCGATCGAGCCGACGTCGATTCCCCGAGTCGGCTGCACCGCGATCGTCAGGGCCACGTCCCGGTCCACCTCCCGGGCCACGACCAGCTTCTGCTGGTTGCCTCCCGACAGGCTCCCCACCCTGGCGTCGACCCCTGACGCCCGGATGTCGTATTCGTCGATGAGTCGTTGCGCCGACTCCCGGGCGGCGGCCCAGTCCATGGTCAGGTTGCGGGAGAACTCGGGCTCGTAGTAGGAGTCGAGTACCGAGTTCTCGGCCAGCGTGAAGTCGAGGATCAGCCCCTGTCGCTGCCGGCTTTCGGGGATGTGGGCCACTCCGGCCCGGTGTATCGCCCGAGGCGAGCCATCCGTGAGATGATGACCGGCGATGACAACCGTGCCGGCGTCAACCGGTCGCAGGCCGACGATGGCCTCGATCAACTCGGTCTGCCCGTTGCCCTGCACGCCGGCGATTCCTACGATCTCGCCCTCGTGGACGACAACGTCGACGTTGTCGACCAGTACACGGCCGTCCTCGTCGGTCACCCGCAGGCCGGTGGCCGAGAACACCTCGTCTCCCGGAGGTCTCGCTTGCTTGTCGACCTCGAGCTGGACGGGTCGACCGACCATCATCTCGGCCAGGGACCGTTCGTCGATCGTGTCAGGCGTCGCCTCGCCCACGATCCGGCCCCGTCGGAGGACGGCGATTCGGTCGGCGACGGCGAGGGCCTCCCGCAGCTTGTGGGTGATGAACACCACCGCCCGACCGTCGTCTCGCAGAGCTGACACTGTGGCGAAGAAGTCCTCGACCTCCTGAGGAGTGAGCACGGCCGTGGGTTCGTCGAAGATGAGAAAACGTGCATCGCGGAACAGAACCTTGAGGATCTCGACCCGTTGTTGCAGCCCAACCGGAAGATCACCGGTTTTCGCATCGGGGTCGACCTCCAGCCCGTAGGTGACCGACAGCTCGCGTACCTCGGCTCGAGCGCGGTCGATTTGGAGGGTGCCGGCCCGCCCGGTGGGCTCCACGCCGAGTACCACGTTCTCAGCCACGGTGAACACGGGAACGAGCATGAAGTGCTGGTGGACCATACCGATGCCGGCGGCGATGGCGTCCGACGGCGATTCGAGGACGAGCGGTTCGCCGTCGATGGAGATTGAGCCCTTGTCGGCTCCGTAGAGCCCGTACAGGATATTCATCAACGTTGACTTGCCGGCACCGTTCTCGCCGACGAGAGCCAGAACCTCCCCGCCCCGGATCGTCAGGTCGACGTCGTCGTTGGCCACCACGCCTCCAGGAAAGGTCTTGGTTATGCCGTCGAGTTCGAGCTGCATGTCGATCGCCGCTCCGGCTCAGGCCAACGTCACAACACCGTCGATGATGTCTTGACGGAGTTGCTCGATCTCGTCTTTGAGCTCCTCAGGCACATCGTCGTCGAAGTCGTGGTACTCGGCCAACCCGACACCACCGTTGGCCAGCGTTCCGACGTAGAGGGTGCCGATGTCCTCATCGGCCAGCTCGCCCTCGATGGCGTCGTAGACGGCGGCGTCCATGTTCTTGCGAACCGATGTCAGCTCGACGTCACGGTAGTCCGGGGCACTCTCGTACCAGTCCGAGTCGACCCCGATGATCATCACGTTCCCGGCCGCCTGGGCGGCGGCTGCGGTGCCCAGGCCAACCGGACCGGCCACCGGCATGATCACATCGGCTCCCTCGGTGATGAGGTTCTCACCGAAGGCCCGGCCGTCGTCGGTGCTCTCGAAGTTGCCGGTGAACAATCCCTCCGTTCCATCCCAGCCCAGCACCCGGACGTCGGTTCCCTTCTGCTGGTTGTAGTATTCGACGCCTCCGAGGTAGCCGTCCATGAAGATCGTGACGCTCGGGATGTTGATGCCGCCGAACGTGCCTACGGCGCCGGTCTGCGTCATCCCCGCTGCCAGGTAGCCGGCGAGGAAGGCCGCCTCGTCGGTGGCGAATGTCAGGCCGAGCACGTTGTCGATCGGTGGGTCGTAGGCCACGTCGACGATGGCGAACTGCTGGTCGGGATTGTCAGCCGCGGCAGCGGCGGTGTCGTCGCCGAGCAGGAACCCGACGGTGACGATGAGATCGCAGTCCTGATTGATGAACGAGTCGATGTTGGGGCGGAAGTCGGTGATGGCCTGCGATTCGAGGAAGGCACCGTCGATTCCGAGGTCGTCCTCGGCATCGGTCAGACCCTTGTAGGCCGTTTCGTTGAAGCTCTTGTCGTCGATGCCGCCGGTGTCGCTCACTTGGCAGGCCTTGAACGCGCTCGCCTCACCATCGTCACCTTGGTCGTCACCGCATGCGGTGGCCACCAGCAGGAGTGACGCCACAACGGCGACGAGTCGAAGGGCGGCTGACACCGGTCGACGGCGTCGTTGGTCGAAGATCGGTTTGGTAGTCATGGTCCGAAGTCTCCGACATCCCACCTTGTTCCGGAAGAGTCCAAGGTCCATTCGGACCCGGGACCTTGGACCCGTTCCAGGACCACGTCCGGCTTCAACCGGCCGGATAATGGGCGGCCGGATCCGATGTGTCGAGGTCGGCGCCCCCCTCGACCCGGCCCGTCGCGAGATCGACCACCTCACACTCCACCCCAGGAAGTTCCTCCCAATGGGCGATGATGGCCGCCGCCTCCTCTTCCGATTCGCAGAGCTGACGGTCGATCTCGATCCCGTCTCGTCGCACGACGACCGCGGAGATCGGGGTGTTGCTCGGATCCTGATTGTGGTGGCTGATCACGGTGCATCCTTCGATAGCCCGCGCCGTGGCGCGGTTTGAGATCGGGAATACGTTCAGAGTGGTCACACAACCGGTTGGCCGACAGGGCCGTACGTCCTGATTGGCGAATGAACACGGTTCAAGGTCCATGGTCCCTTTCCCCATGCCGGCGGGCGTGGTGCAGTGCAGTGATGCCCGGAGGCCGGCGATGATTGCCGTTTGGATGTTGGTACTGGTTGCCGCCGTCGGCGTCACCTCGGTGGCGAGCCGCCGGGCGGTCGGGTCGGCGGTCCGGGTCAGCGAGGCCGTGAACGTGTCACCGGCGATGGTCGGACTGACCGTGGTTGCCATCGGCACCGACCTGCCCGAAATCGCCAACTCGTTGGTCAGCTCAGCGACCGGTCACGGAGACGTCAATGTAGGGGACTCGATGGGCTCAGCAGTAACCCAGATGACGCTGACGCTCGCCATCCTGTGTCTCGCCGGTGGCACGATCACCACCAACCGGAACTTCGTCGTGGCCGTCGGAACAGCAACGGTGTTCGCCGCAATCGTGGTCCGCATCCTCGTCGACGACGGCGAACTGACAAGAGTCGACGGTGGTGTGCTCATCCTGCTGTGGCTCGGGGGGACCGTGCTGCTCGGCCAAGGGGAACGTCGACCTCGACAGGCATTCGGTCGCAGGCCGCGTCGGGGCGTGGGAACCGAACTGTCGGTGACGATCGGCTGGCTCGCCGTGGTCGGCCTGGCCGCGGTGGCGGTCGTTGAGTCGTTCCTGCGCATAGCCGAGCTGCTCGGGGTACCCGAGTTCATCGGCAGCTTCCTCGCCTTGTCGATCGGGACGTCGCTGCCAGAGCTGTTCGTGGACTGGACGGCGATTCGGCGGGGGGCGTCGGCGATGGCCGTCGGCGACGTGTTCGGCTCGTCGTTCGTCGACAGCACCCTTTCGTTCGGCATCGGGCCCGCCGTGTTCTCGGCGGCGGTGTCGCCGGCCGTGTTCACCGGAACGATCGTGGCCGGGCTCGGCATGATGGCAGCCACCGTCATCGTGGCTCGAGCCTCACGCTATGACTGGCGGGTCAGCCTCGGACTCTTCGCCGTGTACGCGTTGGTCCAAGGCGCGGCGATCGTCAGCGCGGCGTAGCGACGCGGCGAGCTCGGCTATCGTCGACACGACCTCACCAACGGCTTCGCCGACGGGCCCGGTCAGGGGTTCCAACAGTCCGGTGTCGTCGAGCTGGACGGCGATCACGGTCAAGCTTCGCGGCGATCGGCCAAGCCGGCGGGCCAACTCGATCGTGTCGACCAGGCCGAAGCCGTGGCTCGACAATGGTCGTGGCCCCGATGGGAGCCGGTCACGCAGGCCGTCGATGGTGATGATCGTGCCTGGTCTCCCACCACCCACCATGGCGTCGACGACGACCACATCGTGATCCGGAGTCCAGGTGACGACGAGGTCGCTGAGGTCACCGTCGACCACCGCCGTCTCCACCCCAATGAGATCCGGCTCGGCTCGGACAGCATCGACCACCGCCGGTCCGATCCCGTCGTCGCCGCGGCTACGGTTGCCGACACCGACAACGAGGAGTGACCGATCGCTCACGCGCTCGTGCGATGCTCAACTGTGAGGTCGAGGAAATGGGTGGCACACGAGATGCACGGATCGTAGTTTCGGATCGTCTGTTCGCACCGAAGCTCCAGTTCGTCCCGATCGAGATCGAGATGCCCGGTCACGAACCGCCGTAAGTCGGCTTCGATCGTCGGCAGGTTCTGCGACGTTGGAGGGATGATTTGGGCTTCGGTGATCATACCGTCGCTCTGTGTCCGGTAGAGGTGGTACAGGATGCCCCGTGGCGCTTCGGTCACGGCCGCTCCGTGTCCAGCCACGGCCGGAACCTCTGCGGCCGGCGGCGAGGGCGGCTGGTAGTCGCCAATCAGTCGGAGGGCCTCGTCGAGGGCGAAGAACGTCTCCAGGCTGCGGACGACAATGCTGCGGAAAGGGTTCGTCACCACCTTCTCGATGCCGACCTCATCGGCCAGATCCAGAACAGTCGACGGCAACAGGTCGGCGTTATTGGCCCAGCGGGCCATGGGGCCGACGTGATACCAGCCGCCCGACCGCAGCCGCCCGTGGAGGGTGGTCGAGTGTGAGACGTGCTCCTCGACGATGTGATCCTCCAGCTCGGCCTGGTCGATGTCCAACCCGCGGTTCGACACCACTCGACCCTCGATGAACGGGTATCGCTCACCGTTGCGGAGCGAGACGAACTCGTAGTCGTGGGTCAGCTCTGGAAACTCGAATCCGGCCGTCCACCTCACCAGCTCGGCGGCGAACTCACATGATTCTTCGAGGTCGGGGATCAGCCCGGCCAGCTCGGTGGGGGAGGGCGCCCGGTGAAATCCGCCCGCCTTGACGTTGACCGGGTGGATGGCCCGTCCGCCGACGGTCTCCATGATCCGGTTGCCGGTCCGCTTCAACTGCAGCAGTCCTTCCACCACGGCCGGATGGTCGGCGGCGAGATCAAGACCACTGTGGAAGCCGAGAAAGTCCGGGGCGTGCAGAAAGCCGATGTGGAGTCCGTGGCTGGAGATCCACTCACCGCAGTACAGCAGGCGTCGCAGTTCTCCGATTCGATCACCGACCGTGACACCGGCCAGCCGTTCAATGGCCCGGCAGGCCGACATCTGATAGGCGACCGGGCAGATTCCGCAGATGCGGGCGGTGATGTCGACCGGTTCGGTCCAGGCCCGTCCCCGCAGAAATGCCTCGAAAAACCGAGGTGGCTCATAGATCTCGAGTCTGATGTCGGTCACCTCCCCGTCGGTCACTTCGACGTGCATCGCGCCCTCGCCCTCGACCCGGGCCAGCACCGGCACGTTCAAACGAACACTCTTATGGGTCACTGCAGCCTCCACTCGATTCTTTGGGACCCTCGATCGAGTCGGCGGCCGCGCGGAACGGCTCGGACCAACCGTTGAAGCTCCGGAAGGCTCTGGCGATCTCCGCGTCGTCGAGGCCCAGCTCGCCGAACCACCGGGTGAGCGACGCCGTGTTCGGCTGTTCCATCGGCCCGAAGCAGCCGTAGCATCCCCGATCGTAGGCCGGGCACAGGGCACCGCAGCCGGCCATCGTCACGGGGCCGAGACAGGGGGTTCCGCCGGCGACCATCACGCAGGGGTTGCCGCGGGCCTTGCACTCCAGGCAGACGCTGGTGGTGGGGATGCGGGCGGGCCGACCCGCCAGGTGGGCGGCAATGGTCTCCAGCAGCTGTCCCCGATCGATCGGACACCCCCTCAGTTCGAAGTCGACGGTGACGTGATCGGCGATCGGCGTGGACGTGTCGAGCGTGGAGATGAACTCCGGATGGGCGTACACAATCCCCAGGAACTCACTGACATCATGGCCGTTGCGCAGGGCCTGGATGCCGCCGCTGGTGGCGCAGGCTCCGATGGTGATCAGCACCCGGGACTGTCGACGGATGTCGTGGATCCGTTCCACATCCTCGGCGGTGGTGATCGAACCCTCGACCAGCGAGACGTCGTAGGGGCCGGCCACCATGGCACTCGAGGCCTCGGGAAAGTAGGCGATGTCAATCCGGCCGACAAGCTCGAGCAGCTGATCCTCGCAGTCGAGGAGGGTGAGCTGGCAGCCGTCGCAGGACGCGAACTTCCACACGGCGAGGGTCGGCTTCGTCGTCGGTTCCGGTTTCGGATCGGTCGGGGATGTCGGGAGGCTCACTGTGAACTCACAGGTCCGGGATCGAGTGGAATCGGGCGATCCGGTCGTAGCGGGCCACCGGGCCGTCGCGGCAAACGATGAAGGGGCCGAGCTGACAGTGTCCGCAGAGCGCGTTCCCGCATTGCATGTTCCGTTCGAGGGTCAGCCAGATGCGATCGTCCGCTACACCCTGCCTCCTCAACGCCGCGGCCGCATGGTGCATCATCACGTCGGGCCCACAAACGAAGGCCGTGGTGTTGGACCAATCGACGTCGACGCCCTGCGGGGGCGAAAGAAGATCGGGAACGAAGCCGACGGGACCGGACCAGTCGGTCACCCCGTCGGCGGAATCGACGATCAGCGCAACGTCCGCACCGCGATCCCGCCATCGCTCCAGGTCGCCCTGGTAGACCAGCAGGTCGGGCCGCTTGGCGCCGTAGACGACAACGACCCGACGGCTGGACACCATGTTGCCAACGGCCTCATGAATAGCGGCCCGCAGTGGCGCAATGCCAAGGCCGCCGCCGATGATGAGAAGCGTTCCCGTGGCCACGTCGTCCATCGGCCAAGGATGACCGAACGGTCCACGCACCGTAATGGTGCCGCCGATAGGGGTGTCGACCAGCGCACCACTGATGGGCCCGGCCCGCCGGATCGTGTAGGCGTGATACTCGGTGCAGTCGACCGCCGAGCTGATCGAGATCGCCGCTTCGCCCACCCCGAACGCCCCGAGCATCCCCACCTGTGCCGGCCGGAACGACGGTAGCGGCCCACCATTGGCCGGAATCACATGAAGGCTGGTGATGTCGGCCACCTCGGGGACTTTGTCAATGACCCGATACCGCTGCGGGATGAGAAGCGGATCGATCACCGTCACGCTTCCGTCCGATCTCCGGTGTCCCGCATCCGGTCCAGTTCCTCGGTGATGTCGATACCGACCGGACACCAGGTGATGCAGCGCCCGCAGCCGACGCAGCCCGACTCGTCGAACTGGTCGATCCACCCGGCCAGTTTGTGGCTGAACCACTGGCGATAGCGTGATGCGGTGGAGGCGCGGACAGGTCCGGGCCCGAGGTGGGAGAATTCGGTGCTGAAGCAGGAATCCCACACCCGCCACCTGGTCGACTGGTCTCCTGCGAGATTGGTGACGTCCTCGAGGTTGGTGCAGAAGCACGTGGGGCAGACCAGCGTGCAGTTGCCGCAGGCCAGGCACCGTTCGGCGATCTCGTCCCACTGCCGGCTCTCCAAGTGGTCATAGACGAGCTCCCTGATCCGGTCGGTGTCGACCGATCGGACCATGGCGTCGCTGGCCGTGGCGATCACCGCCTCCGCGCTGACGAGCTCCTCCGGGCGGGTCCGCTCCGAGGCAATGGAATCGAGGGCAGCCTGTCCCTGCTCGGATCCGACCCGCGCGACATAGCGGGAGTCGATGCCCGTCGGGTCGGCTCCCACCAGTTCGGTGATGGCCAGGTCGAAGCCGGGGCCCGACCGGGGTCCGGTTCCCATCGAGAGACAGAAGCAGGTTGCCGCAGGATCACCACAGTCGACCGCGACCAGGAAGATGTCGGCTCGGTTGGCGGAATACGCCGGGTCGGGGTGGGGGCCGTCGACGAGTATGCGATCCTGCTTGCCGATAGCCGCCAACTCACACGGTCGGACGCCGAAGAAGGCCCGACGTACCGGCTCCGACTCGTGCATCGTGACAGCCAGGTCTCCGTCGTCCAATCTCGTCATCGTCCAGACCTGTTGCCGGGGCGGGTGAAGGAGATCCTTCCACGATCGGGGACCGACCGCGTACCCGAATCGGGCGCCGTCCCCTCGTTCCCTGGTTCGGTAGTGACCGCCCTCCTGCTCGTCGGTCCAGCCGAGCGGCAGGTCTTCGACGGAACGCAGGATCTCGGGGCCGATCACGTTGTTGGTCAGCCGAGGCCCCCAGACCTCGAAGCCGGCGGCCCACAGGTACTCGACGAGCTGCGCCAAACCGTTGGTGTCGATTGTCCGTCTGTTCACGTCGAGGAACCGGCGTGAGCTCCGGCGGTTTCGACGGCCGATTCGTCGTGGCCAGACGACTCGGGGACATCCTGCGTCGCGTCGTGGGGCGAGAAGGGGCGAGGCGGTGCCGGCAGGGGCCCCGGTTCCGCCCCGCCCTGGTCGAGCCGGAACGGTGGGTACTCGTCGGTCATCAGCGCGGCATAGGCGACGACTCGATAGACCCAACGGTTGAGCCCGACGATCAGGTCGAAGAGGCTGCGAGGATAGCTCCCCGTCACGAGAAGGATGACCGCCGCCACCAGTGTCAGGACGCCGACCAGCCCGCCGCCGGTCGGCCCCCACCCGATCGAGGCGCCGTCGTCCGTCTGCCACCCGAAGCCGCCACCGGCGATGACGGCCACGACGATGTAGTGGGGAATGGCCAGCAGCCACCATTTGACGAGCACGAGGCCCCGGGACAGACGCTCGGGATACTCGACGTCGAGGGTCGCCGGATAGTCGGGTTCGGGACCGAGGCTGAACGGCGGATACCGGTCGGTACCGAGCCCGCCGCTGAACGCGTAGTAGGACACCCGCCAGCTCCAACGAAGCACGCCAACGTTGAAGTCGAAGATCCCTCGGGGATACCGGCCGGTGAAGAGTATTGCCACACCGGCGACGAGCGAGAGAGCCAGAAACGCAATCCACAACAGCACGAACACGAGCATGTGGGGTATGGCGAGCAGCCACTTGACGAGCCACATCCAGGTCGACAGATCCGGATCGAGGCGGGCTTCCATGGTGAGCGGGTAGCGGGCGGCCGTCGCCGGCGTGGGCAGCGCGTCGCCCTCGCCCGGTGTCGAAGGCCGGAGGGATGGCTCGACTCCGGCCCCGAGGCCTCGTCCGCCCGCCACGATCAGCACCACGGCGCCCAACAGGGCCAAGACCCCGCCGGCCAGCAGGCCAAGAGCAACCGGCAGGATGGCGGACGACCGAACCCCGACGTTGACATCGGCGTTGACCCCCGGCGATCCGTCGGCGTTCATGACGGCCACCGCCCACCGGCCGGACGTCGGCTCCCACAGGAGCTCCTGTGTTCCATCACCCGAGACCGAAGCGGTCCAGAAATTCTCGGCGGTCGGAGGACCGATCGTGTCCGTGCCGGACCGGGACCGGAAGACCGGTGCGAGATCGTCGTCGACGTCACGGATCTCGTCATGGGCCACACCGGCCAGGTACTGGTCGAGATCCTCCTCCGGTGCGATGCCGACGAAGACCGGGCGATCACCGTCAGCCGCGGTCACCCGTAGTCTCACGTCGGTGTCCAGCGCGTCGATCAGCCAGTCGGGTGTGCCGGGATCGGTCTGCAGATCGATCTGCTCGGCGGTCACGGCGGCCGCATCGGTGACGATGGGGTCGAGGGTGACGTCGATGAACCCGTCGTCGGAACGGGCGGCATACGTTCCCCCCAGTACGGTGCCGGACACCAGTAGTGCGGTGGCCACCAGGCCGAGCAGGCTGCCGACGACCAATGCGATGACTCGTGTTGCTCGCATCGTTCCTCCTCAAGGTTCGTGCTGTCAGGCCCGGCGTCTCATTCAGACTGACGTGCCGGGCTGGGTGCGCCCAGAGGCCAAAGTCCTGGCCGGGGCGACGGGTGCCAAACTGTTGTCAACCACGACCGATTGCCACCTTCTTCACCGCACGGTCGTCCTCGTCACTCATCGGGATCCTGACCTCGAGGATTCCATCGGTGTACTCGGCTTCGATGTCGTCGACGTCTGCACCCTCCGGAAGCCCGACCACCCGGGAGATCGAACCGTAGTGGAACTCCGAGCGGTAGCCGTCGGTGTCCTCTTCGAACTTCGACGTCCGCTCGGCCCGAATCGACAAGCGTCGATTCTCGACGGAGATGTCGATGTCGGTGTCGGGGTCGACGCCCGGAAGCTCGGCACGGATGATGAGCGCGTCGTCGTCGACATACTCCTCGATCCTGATGTGGTCGAACAATTCGCCGACGTCTCCGAGGATGCGATCGGGCCATCTCAGACCGAACCATGAGGGCCGCCAGGCGAAATCGCCCCAGCGGTCCCAGGGATCGGTCAGGAGCGGTCGGGCGCCCGATCTCGACTCGACCGGCACTGCATCTCCGGGCCCATCGGTACTCGTTTCGGCTTCCTTCTTGGACTTGGCCTTGGCTTTCGCCATCGTTGTCTCCTACGTCCTCGACCCGCTCGCGTAGCGAGTCCCGTAGCGTCATTGCAGAACACAGCTGCGTGGCCGTACAGGGTCCAACGTCACACCTCGGGGACCTTCGGCCCTGGCTCGTGGTTTCGAGCCTGGACACAGTGAACGGCGAGGAGGAGTCCGTGGCCCGCGTAGACACCGCTCCGGTCTCCCGACCGGTCTGGACAATGGAAGTCGAGCAGCTCGTCGAGCAGTTCGAGACGGATCCTGAGACAGGTCTGGGCGATGAGGAGGCCGCTCGTCGTCTGCTGGCGGACGGCCCCAACGAGCTCCCGGCTTCCGCCCCACCGCCGTGGTGGCGACGATTGCTTGGACATCTGGCGGATCCCGTCGTGTATCTTCTGATGGCCGCCACGGCGGTTTCCGTGGCTGCGTGGATGATCGAAGGCGCCGATGGGCTCCCGTTCGACGCCATCGCGATAATCGTCATCGTCATTGCCAACGCCACGATCGGTTACCTCCAGGAGCGAAAGGCCGAGGCGGCCATGGACGCCTTGCGGGCCCTCACCCGCAACGAAGCCACGGTCATCCGATCCGGCGTGACCTCCCGCCTGTCGGCGGTTGAGCTGGTGCCGGGTGATGTGGTGTTGCTCACGGCCGGTGACATCGTGCCCGCCGACGCCCGGTTGGTCGAGGTGGTTGCCGTTCAGGCGGCGGAGGCGACCCTGACCGGCGAGAGCGCTCCAGTCCTGAAGTCTGCGGATCCCACCCCGGCCGAAACGCCGCTCGGCGATCGCTCGGCCATGGTCCACAGCGGCACGATCGTCGTTACGGGCCGGGGGAAAGCGGTGGTAACCGCTACCGGAACCGACACCGAGGTCGGTCGAATCGCCGATCTGCTGGGAACCACCGAGTCGGAGCCGACACCGCTTCAATCGGAGATCGCCCACGTCGGCCGCGTGCTCGGTGGTTTGGTGGTCGCCATCGCCGTCGTGGTGGTCATCACGATCGTCGTCCTCGACGGCGTCCGGACCGGATCCGACCTTGTCGAGGCCTTGCTCATCGGCGTGTCGCTGGCGGTGGCGGCCGTGCCCGAGGGTCTCCCCGCCGTACTGTCGGTGGTACTTGCGATCGGCGTGCAGCGGATGTCGCGCCGGAACGCTCTGGTCAAACGGCTGGTATCGGTCGAGGCGTTGGGCTCGGCCACGGTCATCTGCTCCGACAAGACCGGTACCTTGACACGAAATGAGATGATGGTCCGGACCCTCGTCGTTCCGTCCGGAGAGCTCACGTTCGCCGGATCCGGCTATGACCCGGGTATCGGGTTCGAGAGTAGCGGTATCGAACCTGACGACCGGAATGCCCTCGGGGAGGCCCGCTGGGCGCTGGCCGTGGCGGACCTGGCCAGCGACGCGTCGATCCGACTGGACGACGACCGATGGATCGCCGTGGGCGATCCGACCGAAGCGGCGTTGATGACCGCGCGGGCCAAGCTCGGCGTCGATGAGTCGTCGGACGTGGTTGACCATCTCCGCCGAACCAACGAGATCCCGTTCAGCTCCGAACGTCGGCTGATGAGCACGATCAACGTCGACGGCGATCGGATGTCGATCCTGGCGGTGAAGGGCGCTCCGGATCGGGTCGTCGGCCGCTGTCGGTGGGAGTATCGCGGTGGGCGACCAAGCCCGCTCGACGCAGGGAGGCGACAATGGTGGAACGAGCGGTTCGAGGCGCTGGCCGACGAGGGCTTGCGAACGCTTGCCCTGGCCCATCGCACTCTCGGTGACGAGGAAGCGATTACCAATCAGTCGCCACCGCCGGTCGGCCTGGCCGAGATCGAACGTGACCTTGTGCTGTGCGGCGTCGTCGGCATCATCGATCCTCCGAGGTTGGAGGCCCGCGACTCGATCGCGCTGGCCAACCAGGCAGGCATCCGGGTGATCATGATCACGGGGGATCATCCCGGCACCGCCAGACGAATTGCCACCGAGGTCGGCATCATCGACGGTGGCGGAGCGGTTGTCACCGGACGTCAGATGGCCACCGTCGGCGGTTCGGCACTGAACGACATGGTTCACTCGACGTCGGTGTTCGCCCGGGTGGCGCCGGAACAGAAGTTGACCATCGTCCAGGCGTTGTTGGCCCAAGGCGAAGTGGTCGCCGTCACCGGCGACGGGGTCAACGACGCCCCTGCGCTCCGGGCGGCCAGCATCGGTGTGGCCATGGGCGTGACGGGAAGCGACGTCTCCAAAGAGACGGCCGACATGATCCTGGCCGACGACAACATTGCCACCATCGTCGCCGCGGTTCACGAGGGTCGAACGATCTTCCACAACATCCGAAGCTTTCTTCGCTACCTTCTCTCGTCGAACATCGGCGAGGTGCTCACCGTTTTCCTCGGAGTTGTTGGTGCGGGACTCATCGGCTTGACCGACGCCGCATCCGACGGGGTGGCGGCGCCGCTGCTGGCCGTGCAGATCCTGTGGATCAACCTGGTCACCGACACCGGCCCAGCGCTCGCTCTGGGCGTCGATCCGCCGTCGGACGATCTGATGAACCGACCGCCACGCGACCTCGGCCGACGCATCATCGACCGGAGAATGCAGCTCGGTATCGGCATCATCGGTACGACGATGGCACTGGCCAGCCTCGTCATGCTCGATCTGAAGCTGCCCGGGGGTCTGCTCGGAGGGCCATACTGGGGCAGCGGCGACCTCGTGACCGCCCGCACCGGTGCCTTCACCGTGCTCGTACTTCTCCAACTGGTCAACACGGTCAACGCCCGCTCGGAGGTCGAATCGATCAGAGGAAGGTTTCTGATCAATCCTCTCTTGTTCGCCGCGTGTGCGCTGTCTCTCGGACTCCAGGTTGCGGTTGTTCACGTTCCTTGGCTCCAGAAGCCCTTCGGAACGGCGGCACTCGGCCCAACGGACTGGCTTGTGGCGTGTCTCCTGGCCCTCTCGGTCACCGTGGTGAGCGAGATCCGCAAACTGGTGCTACGCCGCCTGGACGGCGGCGGTGGCGACGAACCGTCAGTTGTCGGCCTCTCGACGTAGCAGGTGGTCAATCCACCATCGGAACGACGACAGTGGACGACGTCGGGTGATGCATCAGTGACGATGTCGTCGAGCCGATGAGTAGATAGGCGACTCCCCGATGACCGCTGGCACCGAGAACCAGTAGGTCGGCCGTGGATGCAAGATCACGCAGAACGATCCGGGGGTCGCCCCGCTGAACCTGGGTTTCCACGGCCGGTCCGACAGTCGCATCGGCGCCAACGGCTGCGACAGCAGCCGCCACGGTGTCGTCAACCGTCTTCTCCGTCGACTGCCGGAGCTGCGGGTTCGCCAGGGGTGGCTCACCGAAGACGTGGTCGGTCCAGCAACCGGCGGCGATGATCCGACCCTCCGGATCGACGTGTCGGAGCGCCCACTCGAGTGCCTTCGCCGAGTTGGGGGAGCCGTCGATTCCGACCACGGCGCGATCGATCGTCGGTTTGCTGTCGGCATCCTCGATAATGACCGCCACGGGCACCGCAGCGTGTTTCACACAGTAGGACCCAACCGATCCGACCAGCGTCTCGGCCAGGGCACTCCGGCCGCGGCAGCCGACGACCAGTAGCGCCGCCCGGCTCGAAGCACCGACGAGGGCAGGACCCGGACGGCTCGCAATCAGCTTGGCCCGATCAATCAGATCGGGGAAATCCTTGATGCTCGATTGCAGCCGAGCCGTCGCATCCTCGATGACTACTCGCTCGATGTCGACATACATGTTCGGCATCCCGAGCCCGCCCCCCGAGGGGCTCGATGGTATAGGCGAGCAGCGGTGTGACCGGCCCGAGAACCTCGGTTTTGGTCACCGCCTAGCGCACGGCGCGGGCCGCATGGACCGACCCGTCCACTCCAACGATGACCTCTCCGCGCTCGTCATCCATCTGCACCTCCTGTCGTCGGCGTTGTTCTCTGGCCTTGCAGGTCACTATCGCCGGCGAACCAGGGGCCATGGTCCTCATCGGGGTTCGTCACCCCGCTCGGCTGACCACCGGGATCGGACCTTCGCCTCTTGTGTTCATCGCTCGACCGCCCGCATTCTGGTCTCGAGTTGCCGATCCCGGGTTGGTGAGTGCCGGTGAGCAGGAGTGGGAAGTCGAGTCGCAGTGAGCCTCCTTGATTTGATGCTGGCGGGAGCACTGGCTGTGTGTTTCGCGGGGGCCGCCGTGCTGGGAGCCGCCGAGGTGTCGATCGTGCGCGTTCGCCGCAGTTCGGTGTTGCTCGACGTGCGTTCCGACCCACGGCGGACCGGCCTCCTCCTGCGGATGCTCGACGAGCTCCCGGTCGTTCTCAATGCCGTGCTCCTGCTGACATTGGGTCTCCAGGTATCGGCAGCGACCATTGCGGGCGTCCTCGCTGACCGCTGGTTCGGAGGCGTTGGAGTCACCGTCGCCACGGTCGTGTTGACCGCCGCCTTGTTCGTCTACGCCGAGGCGGTTCCCAAAACCCGGGCGATGCGCTCACCTCACGTCACCGCCTTGCGAGTCACGCCGTTGTTGCGGGTGGTCGTCGCCGTTCTCCGTCCGGCGGTCGCCGGACTGGTCTGGATGGCCGGGTTCCAGGCACCCGGGGAGGTGTCCGCGACAGGAGCCTTGAGCGAGCAGGAAATCCGCATTCTCGCTCGGGAGTCCGCCAAGGCCGGCGCCATCGGTGAGAGAGACGCCGATCTCGTGGCCCGATCGTTCGAGTTCAACGATCGGCAGGTCGATGAGATCATGGTCGACAGCAACGACATCGCATCCGTCGACTGCCGTGTCCCGGCTCGAGACGCGCTGGCTCTTGCCGTCACCACCGGTCATCGCCGGCTACCGGTCCATGGCGGCGATCTCGATCACATCGTCGGGGTGGTCCGTCTTCGCGACCTGGCCGCCGCCGTGACCGCCGGGCTCGACCCGGTCGCTTCGTCCCTGGCTGACGATGTCCTCCGCTGTCGCCCGGACGATCCCATCTCGGCCGTGCTGACCCGGATGCAGCGCAACGGACGCTGGATGGCGATCGTCACCGACTCCGATGGCCGCACCGTCGGACTGATCACGATCGAGGACGTCGTGGCCGAACTCGTCGGTGACATCGAGGACGAGCGGGCGGCAGCCAATCCCAACGCCGGTCGACGGAGCGGTGGAGCCGGACTACCTGACGACGACGGTCGGAACCGAGGGGTGGTGGACGAGGGCTGATGACACCGATCCCAAGAGCAGAAAGCGAATGGTTCCCAGCCCGCGGTCGCCGACGACGAGTAGATCGGCGCTCGACGTGGCAACCTCTCGAAGTGCGGTTCTCGCGTCGAGTCGGCTGACTCGTATCTCCAGCGCCGGCCCGTTGGGCGATGGCGTCTCGATTCGCGACACCGATTCCTCCACTCGATGGCGAAGCGCCTTCTCCACGAGCCGGGGTGACGGGTCCATACCCGCATCGGTGAACCCCCATGCGGGCATGGCGCCGACCGCGACGACGACCCCGTCGGGCTCAACATGGTCGAGGGCCCACCGCAGCGCAACTTCGGACTGCTCCGATCCGTCCACGCCGACCACGGCCCTGTGCAGCGGCCTGTCCGAGGGGAAATCGGGCGGTACGATCACGATGGGCACGGGGCTGTGGTGGGCGCAATACGAAGCCACCGAACCAATGATGGTGTCGGCGGCCGCAGCACGGCCCTGGGAGCCGACAACCAACACGGTGCCATCCCGTGCCACGTCGCAGAGCGTTGGTCCCGTCCTTCCTTCGACGACCCGGGTTCTGGCCACCGGTCCGGTCTCCGAATCCGCGATCAGCGCGGTGAGCCGTGTTTCAGCGGCCGCTCGAAAGAACGCCGGGTCGGAGCCACGTCGGCCCGGGAGGGTCAACGTACGGGGCACCCGGTAAACAAGGACTGCTTCAACGGGACCGAGGCGGTTGGTCTTGGCCGACGCCCAGGCCAGTGCACGCCGGCTGCCGGGTGAGCCGTCCACTCCGACGACGCACGTCGGAGGTCTTGCGTCGATCACCGATCGGCATGCACGACGAGGACGGCGCAGGGCGCGTGGTGCAGGACGTTCGTGGACACGCTGCCGTGGAGCATCCGTCCGGCGACACCCTCGCCTCGCGAGCCGATCACGACGAGGTCGGCATTGACGCTGTCCACGACGTTCAGAATGGCCTCGGTTGGATAGTCGTTGACCTCGTGGTATTCGGCGGTCAACTCGGCCGCCTTCATGATCGACCTGGCGCCGTCCAGCGTCGATTCCACGTGCATCGCACCGTGAATGAGCGATCTGAATTCATCGGGAAGGCTGTCGGCTATCGCCCGGAGTTGAGCCGGCGGGATCGGGTGGAAGGCGGCGACGACGTGCACCTTGGTCGCCGGGTCGAGGCCGGCGAGCTTGGCGGCCGTTTGGAGCGCCTGCTGGGCATCTGGTGAGCCGTCGGTGCCGACGACAATGGTGGAGAACACGCTTTCGTCCTTTCGCTGGAAGTGACCGTTGGAACGGTCGTGATCTGATCGTGAGGGTCGACGACGAAAGCCGGTAGGGTCCAACGACCCGACGGCGCCGTTCGGAGTGATCGAACCGGAGCCTTCGAAAGGCAATTGAGGACCGAAGGCCCTTCCCCCGAAGACCGAGCCCGCCGAAGATGGCCGTATGGAGACCATCATCGTCGGAGTCGACGGCTCGACAACATCTCGCGCCGCCCTTGACTGGGCCCTGGAACACGCATCGGACGACGACACGGTCGTCGTGGCCACAGCATGGTCCATCCCGGCTGCCCTCGGTTTCGAGATGCCGGTGGCGAGCATCGTCGACTACGAAGTCGCCGCCCATCGGATGGTGTCCCACCTGGTGGCTGAACTCGAGGTCGACGATGACGGGCCCAAGGTCACGACCCACGTCGGTTCCGGCTCGCCCGGCAAGATGCTGGCCGACCTCTCGACCTATGCCGACCTGGTGGTGGTGGGCAGCCGAGGCTACGGCGAGGTGCGAAGCATACTGCTCGGTTCGGTCAGCAACCATGTTGTCCACCACGCCCGTTGCCCGGTGGTGGTGGTACCCCAAACCGAATCCGACGACGGCTAGACCGACGTCTAGAGTTCGTTGCGGATGATGCGGCCGATCCGGTCCTCGACGTGTTTCTGCCACAGCCCGACGATCGAAGCGTTGGCCTCGAACCGGGCCAGAACGCGCGCTTTGACGTGCGAAGACTCAACCAGGAGGCGTTGCATCCGAACGCTCCGGTGGCCGGCCATGAAGCTGGAATGCTCATGGAGTTCGTCCAGCTTGAAAGGAACAATCTCCAGTACGTTTCCGAGCCGAAGCGTCCGTGATCCGTGGCGTGGTTCACGCAGGGTGTGGAGGACCCGCGCCAGCTCCAGCGTGCTTCGGCCGGGTCCGTCGTGAATCCACGCCTCGATCTCCGGGTACCGAATCAGCACGTTTGCAGCCATCATGTCGACCTTGGCCGCGTCCTTGGCCCGTAGTCCGGAGATCGAGCGGGTCAGGTAGTTCAGGATCGTCGCGCCGGGGTGTGATGTCGGCACCGGTGTTCGACCGCGGACCAGAAGATGGAACGTCTCCAAGGTTTCGACGCCGATAGGCACCCGAAACGGGAACAGAGCCTTGTGACCGTCGACGGCCACGAGGTTCCTTGCCCCGTCATAGGTGGCCGCGACATAGCGGTCGGCGAGAAAGACCCTGGCGGTACTCGATAGTGGTCGGTGGATCTGTCGTTCGAGGTCGTCAAGCGTCTTGAGGCCAAAGGCACTGACCTTCAGCTGCCCTCGGACCGACTGCTCTCCCAGCGCCTCGACGGCGGCGACCTCCGTCACGGTGGTCGAGAGCACGAGTGTGTCCAGATCGCGGATCGATCCGTCGGCTCGGTGCCGGGGAAGGTCGCAACCCGCCGGAGCGCTGATCGTGCGAGCTGCCAGGTCTATCACCGTGTCAGGATTCAGGAGCGCAGCCGCACCGTTGCCACCGATGATCTGCACCGGCGGCAAATCGGGCCTGCTGTTGAGGGCCTGAATGAACGGCTCGGTAATGTCTCCACAGGTGCGGGACACCCTCAGTCGGCTCACCAGCTCTCCGTCGGCTCGGTGTCGGATCGCGACCTCGATCGGGCTTCGGCGGCCATCGCCCGGCGACGGTAGCGACGGATGTAGGCCGAAAGATAAGCAACGAACCCGTGAAGACAGATGGCCACGAAGCCGTACACTGCGGCCGCGAAAAGGAGCGAGGCGTCGAAGACCGAACGACCGTCGATTTCGCGTACCGGGTACATCCCCCGGAACGGCTGCATCGCCCGCTCCGTGGTTCGATACACCCAGTCGACGAATGTGGCTTCGGGACTGGCGCCGGCGAGGTGCAGGAGGAATCCCAGCGTCAAGATGGAGAATGTCAACAACACGACGATGTTGACGACCATGACTAAAGCCTTGGCGCCCCGTAGTAGCAGCTCGATTGTTTCCTCGCTCACCAGTACCGGTTCGATGTCATCGTCATCGAAGTCGTTCGAGACGGGAGATCGTCTCGTCGACGGGTCGGAGAGGTCGTGCTCCACGGATTCCCTGATCGATGTCATTGTTGGCTCCTTTCGTTCAGCTGTCTGTCAATCGCTTTCAGTCGTTGTGTGATCACGTGCCGTCGAATAGGACCCGGACGACCGCTGCTTCCCAGATCCGGCTATCTTCGCCACCCGACGTGGTGAGTACGAGTGCGCCGCCGTCGGTCTCGGGATCGGCCCATTCGAGTGAACCCTCGAAGGCTCGCGCCTGATCCCCGCCACCGGTCACGAACGTTTCGACCACCGGTTCCGTTGCGCCATCGGCCCGTAGCGTCACGTCCACATGGCCCTCGAACGCCAGTGCAGTTCCGCAGAGGTTCTGGGGCGATTCGATGGTCTCCAGGGCCGAGGGTTCGTCGATCGTGATGTTGACGGTGGCAGCACCGAGTATCCACCACGTGTCGTCGGGGCCCAGCTGGCGAAGGAAAAGGACGGTCACCGGGCCGTCGGCGACAGGTCGAATCTCGACTTCACCCGACCGGCCGTCACCTTGTTGAAACTCCCCGACGAGCGGATCGACGAAGCCGATGAAGTCAACGGCAAAATCCTGAGAAGCAGCGACCGGGTCGGTGTATCGGACCGACGAGTCCGGCCACGGCCAGACGGCGCTTCGATACGTATCGGCGTCGATGACGGTCGTTGACGACGCCGTGGTTTCGGCCGATGTGGACGCGGTTGTCGACACCGTGGTCTCAGCCGTGGTCGACGTGTCCGAGGAACTCGTTGTGGGTTCCGTTGAGGTGGATGCCGTCGATTCGGTCGTCGTCGATTCGGTGGTGGATGCCGCCGCCGATGTGTCGGTCGTGTCGATCGGCGTGTCGTCGTCGCCGAGTAAGGCCAGGACGAGGACGATGACCACGATGACCACGATGAGAGCGGTGGCCGCAAGGGCCAGCAGGTCCGATAGCGGTGGGCGATTGTCATTGCGACCGCGACCGGAGCCCGCAACCGGTTGCCGGTCGAACACATCCGTTGAGTCAGTCATATCGTGGTCTCCTTGGACGGCGGGTTTGTAACCGTCGGAATCGGATTCATCGTCCAGCCGGGGCCGCAGGAGTTCAAGAGTCCAAGGTCCTCTACGGGCCGCCGGTTCGAGACAAGTCGGGACTTTCGACTCTGTTGCGCCGACTGCACCTCGACGATGATGGAAGGCAATCCACGAGATGTGAGAGGGAGCCAACGGCTGAGAGGCAGCGAATGCCCGAAAAGGCTTCGGCTGCGACCCCCAATCACCTGATCCGGACAATGCCGGCGAAGGGAGATCATCTCGTGGATACCTGCGCGCTCTGGGCCCCTACTCGGTCGCGTTAGGTGAGGCCTCGTCGAAGCTGTCGACGACCTGGCGGCTAAGCGATTGGCGAGGCGCGGTCGAAGGGAGCCGGGCGGCACCGTGTCGTCGCAGCCACTGATCGGTGGCTATTACGGTTGTGCTCGACAGCAGTGTGTTGGTCTCTGCGGTCATCGCAGAGGCAGCGTCGGTTTACCCTGTTCCGGCCTGTCAAATCAACGCTGCAACTGGTTTGGTCGGTTCATTGTTGTCTGATCGGTGTGTGCCGGTGGGGCCGAGGGAACGCACGACGAGGTAGAGACACTTCATCGCGGCACAAGCGCTGGACAGCCGACGACCATACGCCATCATCACCGGAGTGCTCACGGCGAGGTAGTCGTGCGGGGAGTCGATGATTTCGACTGTCGCATAAACGGAGCCAGGTGCTTCCCCGGGCTGGCTGGCGCGGAGCATCGTTAGTCACCAAGAACAATGGATAGCCCGACGACATCAATCTCCACCGTGGCGGCCAACAACGGATCGGTTCTTGCCGTACTCGTCTCGCCATTCGCCGGGCGATTGGTTGTGTCTGTCGTGCAGCGTCGAATTTAATGCCGATTGATTGAATCCTTTGCTGATGAGCCACAGTGAGAGCGTCAATTCAACAACTGGGGTCGATGTTGTTGTTCTTGAGGATCTGCCACACGGTTGTCTGGCCGATCTGGTGCCCGAGTCCGATGAGCTCACCGTGGATCCGCCGGTATCCCCACGTTGGGTTCTCGGCTGCGAGGCGCACGATCAGTCGGCGAAGCCCGACCGGCGTCGGTGGCCGACCGGGACGCCCACGTGGCGGATGGGTCCAATGCCGGGCGACGCGTCGGCGGTGCCAGCGCAACAACGTGTCGGGGGTGACGATCCAGCCTTGGTGGAGCCGGCGGGGGAGTGCTGCGGCGATCGCGGCGAGCAGCGTCCGGTCGTTGTCGTTGACGTCGGGCCGGTCGACTTGGCGGCGGAGAACCTAGATCTGGTGGCGTAGGACGATGATCTCGAGGTCCTTGGAGCGGCCAGACCGGACCACAAGTCGAGCCAGGCCGGCCAGGATATGGTAGAAGATGTGGAACACGAGCGTCCAGGATGGCGGTATCGAGCCTGGTCGGCGCCCACGCGCGGGTTTCCGAGCCCCACAGGCTCGGCGTACGACAGTCTGCCTGACTCGACTGGGACACGGTCATCTAATAGTTGAAGACCAGCGCACCGCCGGCGGTGAATTCGTAGACGCTCGGTGCCCCGACGATCTCGGTGCTCTTCGTCCAGGTGGCTTGACCGAGGCCGCGTAGCTTCACGCAGACGGGGCAGGCGAACAAGCGCCCGCCCGACTCGACGAACTCGCGGTGGAGGTCGCCGACGGCCGGTGCGCCCGGCACGTCGATCGCATCGACGGCACCGTCGACCGCAATCTCGACTGCGTCCTTGGTCAGCCAGAGGACGGCCTCCTTTCCGGCCCGCAGCGCTTCGACGGCCATCAGATAGGCGATCAGCACGTTCTCCGGTCCCTCCTCGCCGTGGCTCAGGCCTACGAGAACCTTGGTGTCGGCAGTGGTCGTGGTCATTTGGTTTGCTCCTTTTGGTTTGGTTGGTTTTGTTGGGATTTGTCGAGTCGGTTTGGAGTCGGCGGATCATCCCGAGGTCGGCACTGTGTTCTCAACGAGCAGGTCGCCCCACCCGTCGTGGGGGTTCAGCAATCGGTGGCCGGAATTGAGGCACCATTCGGCCAGGCCGGCCTGATCGAACCGGTCGCCGGGCACGGCGAGGACGGCACCCGCGTCCATGTGGCGGAGCGTGTGCTCGACCACTTCCACGAGATACTTCGTACAGCCGTCTGGTGCGGTGAGCACGACCGCATTCGGGGTTGGATTGGTTGGCATGACTTGATCCTTTCGGGGACGGTGTTGTCGGTTGATACACGAGATCTCGAGCGACATAGGTCTGCAGTCGACCGGCTCGGTTCAGTACCGTGACGTGCCGATCGGCGGTGATGGCACCGGTGGCGACGATGGACGGCAGGCTGGCCTTCTCCGGGTTCTCCCGACCGTGGGGTCCCTTGGATGACGATGGCGGTCATCGGCCGTTGTCCTCGACAGGGCCTGCGGGCTTCACAGCTCGGAACGAGTAGCCAAAGACCTCGAAGCTCCTGGCGTTGTCCTCGCCGCCGGCTCCTTGGAAGGTGTCGACCTTGGCCCCGACGTCGATCTCGACGAAGCCGATGTCGGCGAGCATGGTGATCCATCCTGCACACGGCAGGCCGCCGGCAATTCAACCGGTCCAGAGGTCGATGTGACGCATGGCCTCTTCGGGAACCGGGGCTCCGTTGGCGATGTCGGCGAACTGCAGTACACCGCCCGGGCGCAGCACTCGCCACACCTCGGAGAAGACCAACTTCTTGTTCGGAGCCAGGTTGAAGACACCGTTCGAGACAACGACATCGGCCCACGAATCCTCGACCGGCAGTTGCTCCATGAAGCCTCGGCGAAAGTCGACGTTGTCGACACCCGAATGGGCGGCGACGGCACGGGCCTTGTCCAACATCTCGGTTGTCATGTCGATGCCGACGACCTCGCCGGTGTGGCCGACGGCCCGAGCTGCGACGAAAGAATCGAAGCCGGCGCCTGAGCCGACGTCGACGATCCGCTCCCCTGCCATCGGCTTTCCGAAGTGCCAGGGGTTGGCGACCCCGGCGAACGACTCGAGCGCCGGTTCCGGCACCGCGTCCAGGGTCTCGCCGTCGTACCCGCAGCGCTCGGCGATGAAGCGGCCGGTATGAAAGTGGAAGTCCGTTTCGGGATCCGTCGCCACCACCGCATATTTGGCCTGGACCTCGGCTCGGAGTTCATCGAGATCGACCGGCAGTTGGAGGTCGACCTCGACGTTCTCAGCCTGGTCGAAGTGGGTCTTCGTGGTCGGATTCATGTCGTGCTCCTGGTAGGCCCGGGGGTTCGGACGGCGTTGTTCACATCCTGTTCCCGGCCGCGACGGAAGTCGTCACGGCACTGTCACGGAACCCCCAAGATTCGACCCCGAGGGCCGGCTACCGGTCGACGAGTCGGGTCAACTGCTCGATGGCGTACTCGGTCAGCTCAGCCGGGGTCATCCGAAGACCTCGGTCGAATGCCGGCTGGAATGCCTCGCCGAGCACCTGCTCGGCGGCGACCGTCAGCTCGTCGATCAGCTCTGAGCCATGGCCCCGATACGAATGCCGCTCGCAACCCCCCAGGATCTGGGCGGCCTCTTCGGGTCTGCCCGCAGCGAGGAGCAGGTCGGCGGCGACGCCGGCTTCCGGTCTGATGGCGGTCCAGTAGCCGACGGAGCTCTGGTGTTCGAGCCCGGCGAGGATCTCTTTGGCCCGCACCTCGTCCGAGTCGAGGGACTGGAGTGCGATCGCCCGGTTGAGCAGGGCCGCGGACTGATACGTCTGCATGCCGCAGGCCCGGGCGGCCGCGACCATCTCCTGACAACCATCAAGAGCGCGCCGAGGCTCACCGGCTCGAAGCGCCCGTCGGACCTCCATGTTGAGGCGAAAGACTCGACCGACCGGGCCGCCGCTTTGCGTGATGCGGAGCGTCCGTTCGTCAGCGTCCCCGAGCTCCGCGTCGCCGAACGTCGCCAGCATCTGTCGCAGCGACTGTACGTAGAGCTCACTTATCCCGCCGGTTCCTCGGACCTGGCCGTCGAGGAGTCCGGCCAACTCCTCGGCCCGATCATGGTGTCCTTGTCCCCAGCTCGCCCAGAAGTGGGCCAGGGCGACAGCGAACTCATCGTGCGGATCGCCGGTCATCGCAGCCAGATCCACCACGTCGTCCTGACGACCTCGGAAGAACAGCAGCCGGACGAGGGCGGCCCGAGCGACGGCGGTCCCCGGTTCGTCGGCCGACGCCGCTGCGAGGGCACGGTTGGTCCACTCCTCGTGTTCGAAGCGCTGAGCCAACTCCGCGTACCCGATCGTCGACCGCAACAGCGCGAACGTGTCGTCGAAGAGTCCGAGCTCGATGCCGTAGCTGACCGCGGCCCGGTAGTTCGACCAGTCGGCGCCCAGTTCGGTCCACGCTTGTTCGAACTCGGGTGTCGCCGATCGGGCGTCCCTGTCCTCGGCCGCAGTGCGGAAGTGGCGCACATGTGCAGCCCGGACCTCGGACGAATCCTGCAGCCTTTCGGCCGCGAACAGCCGTATCGACTCCAACAACCTGTATCGAGTCTCTGCTCCCTCCTCGACGACGATCAGCGAGCCTTCGCTCAACTCGATCACGTGTCGAATGGCGTCGACTTCATCCAGTTCACGGCCGGCCCGGGCCAGGGCGAGTGCTGCGGCGAGGTCGAAGCTACCCGCAAACTGGCTGAAGTGACACAGCGTCTGTTGCAGCGACGGCTCGAGCTCGTCGAACGACGACCCGATCGCCAGCTCCAGTGTCCGGTGATGGGGGTCGACGCCGCTCGGCTCCTCGAGCAACCGCAACCGGTCATCGAGCAGTCCGGCCAACGCCTCGAGTCCCAATACCCGAACGCGAGCGCCGGCCAGCTCGAGCGCGAGGGGTAGATGGTCGAGCATCCGGCATACTTCTGTCACGAGGCGAGACTCCGGGTCGAGGCGAACGCCGTGGTCAGCCGCCCTGGCCGTGAACAGCGTGGCGCTCGCGTCGGGATCCAGCACGTCGAGTGCCACCAACTGCTCGCCGGCCAGCCCGAGCCGTTGTCGGCTGGTGGTGACGATGGCCACCTCGGCCATCGTCGCCACGATCGGTCGCAGGAGTGCAGCCACCGAGGAGCGGACGTGCTCGCAGTTGTCGAGAACGACGAGGGCTCGCATGTCAGCCATGGCGGCGGCCACCGACTCCAAAACGGTGGCACCGGGCTGTTGCGGTCGGTCCAGCGCGTCGAGGACGGCCTGCGCGACGGCTTCGCCGTCCCGGATTGAGGCGAGCGGGACGAAGTATGAGCCATCGTCGAAATCGGCCGCGTTGAGCCCGGCGACGTGATGGACGAGGTGTGTCTTGCCCACTCCGGCCGGCCCGACCACCGTCACGAGCCTTCCCGGTGACAGGCGCCGGGACAGGTCGTCCACCAGATCGGCACGGCCGATAAGAGGCTTCGCCGGCGGTCGCATCGGCGTCCCCCAGGCGGTGCCCGCGATGCGTTTGGCCTCGACCATCGGCTCGCCGCGCCGCTCGTCCGTCCTGACCGCTGAGACGAACTCGTAACCCCGGCGGTGCACCGTGCGTATGATCCGCTGTGCCCTGCCGTCGTCGCCGACAGCCTGGCGGGCGGCCGCCAGCCTCGTAGTCAGGGCCGATTCACTCACATATGCGTCGCCCCAGACGTGATCGATCAGCTCGTTCTTCGGCACCACACGTCCGGCGTTGGCCACCAGGTACGACAGCAGATCGAGGACCTTCGGCTCGACGGCGACGAGATCGCCGGCACGGCGGAGCTCGAAGCGATCGGCATCGAGCAGGAAGTCGTCGAATTGGAACCTCGTCATCTGAAGAGAGATTCTTGCAGCTCAGACGCCGGGCTACATCCCCGAGCCGGCGCAGACGCTTCGTTTCATGACTGGTTGCCGGCGCAACTAAGGTGGCCGGATGATCGTGAGGACCAAGGATGATGTCGTCGGCACCAAGGGTGAGGCGCAGGGCGACAAGTGGCATAGCCTCCGTCTGCTCCACGAAGAGGACGGCATGAAGGTGACCCTGACCGACACCATCCTGGAACCGGGCTTCCGAATGGACCTCTGGCAGAAGAACCATCTCGAGGCCTGCTATTGCGTCGAAGGGGAAGGCACCGTGGAGGAGTTGGAAAGCGGGACGGTTCACGAGATCAGGGCAGGAACGCTCTACGCCATGAACGACCACGACCGCCATCGAATCCGGGCCACCACCCACATGCGCATCATCTGCACCTTCGTCCCAGCACTCACGGGCGAGGAGGTCCACGATGCCGATGGCTCTTTGTGAAGCTCGCTGAGGTCCGCCGTCAGGGAACGATCAGTCTCATTGAGAGGACGGCATGGCTCCGGATATGACCACACCTACCGTGATCGTCGCTCGGCGGACCCGGCCGGGCGGAGAATCAGAGTTTGCGTCGTGGCTCGAACGGCTGGTCGACGAGGCACGACGGGCTCCCGGATTTGTCGGAGCCGAGGTTCAACAGCCGCAACCCGAAGATCCGTTCGAATGGATTGTCGTGTACCGATTCGAGACCTCCCAGCAGCTTCACGACTGGGTCGCATCCCCTGAACGCACCGCGCTGATCGACGAAGGCGAAGCGCTGGTCGACGGAGCCGCCCGCCAACAAGTGGTGGTGCTCAAACGCGACATCGATCCCGTGACCGCGATCATCTCGGTACGTGTGCGGCCGGACCGTCGCGACGAGTACCTCTTGCTGCAGCACGAGATCGACGACGCCATGTCCAGGGCACCCGGTTTCGTTCGGGCCGAGCTGTTCGAGCCGGTGCCAGGAACACAGGACGACCATGTCGTCGTCTTCACCTTCGACGGCCGTGCCAATCTCGACGCATGGCTGTCCTCGCAACAGCGGACGGAGATCATCGAACGTATGCAGCCGTTCGTGGAAGCGCCGCACACCGTCAATGTCGTCGGCGGATTCGGAGGCTGGTTCGACATCGGCCAAAGCGGGACGACGAAACGTTGGAAGCAGGCAAGTGTCGTGTTGCTGGCGTTGTACCCGACCGTACTGTTACTCACCCTGATCGATGACTGGATCCTTCCCGATCCACCGCTGGCCGTCGATATCTTCATCGGTAACGTCGTGAGCGTCGCAATCTTGACGTGGTTGTTGATGCCGTGGCTCACCAGCCGTCTGTCGGAGTGGCTGTCGCGTTGAGCCGATCGGAACAACCTCCCCTCCAGCACATCTACTCGTCGTCGGACGTCTCCGGCTGCACCAAGGCGCACGTCGGCCCGGTGGTGCGGTAGTAGCCGTTGTAGGAGTCTTCGAACAGGACGTTGTCGTCCATGTCGTACACGGTCCGGTGGTGGGACCAGTTGATGCACGAGCCCCGTCGCCAGCTGTCGGTGCCTTCGTACACCCCGAAACGGGTGCGTTCCAGTGACCAGAGACTGACGCCCACCTGATCGCCGGTGTCGAAGGTCCACACCAGGATCGGGTATGGCGTGGTGTTGATGAAACCGGCTTCCCGATTCGGCCAGTTCACGGTCTGTTCGACGGAACGGCCGAGCCGGTCCGTGTCCAGGCGCCCGTCGAGCCCCCAGCCCTCGGCGTAGTAGTTGTCGTAGCGGCCGAAGTACTCGGAATGTCCGAAGGCCCCGTGACCGCCGCCGATGCCGCCGCCTTCCCGTTCCGGAAAGGTCAGGCCGGCCATGTAGGCCGCCTGATAGAACATTGTCGCCGTCTGGGACACCCCACCACCGAAGGCCTCGACATGCTCGCCGCTGACGATGGCTCCGCCCAGCACGAAGCCCTTGGCCGCCGTCCGTCGTCCGACGGTCTTGTTGATACCGAACACCCCACCCGGCTCGACGACGACACCTCGGGTCAAGCCGAGCACCTTGCGAATGTTGGTCATCCGGCTACCACCGGTGTTCGGGGTCCTCGACTCGGCCAGCTTCACCGTGAGATCGGCCGGATCGATCCCGTTGTAGAGGTCGTCGGCGTCGACGAGATGAATTGGCACCACCCGTCCAAACGACCGCACGGCGTGGACCAGGTCATCCCAGGCCTGATCCTCGTCGGGTACCTGGCCGGGAGCCGGCTCGGTCAACGTTCCGACCAGGTTCAACCGTCCGCCTTCGATCAGGGGTGTCACCCCGCCGTCGCTCGCCTCGAACTCGAACCGGCCTTGATGGCCATCCCGCACAAGGGGACGGATGCGCTCCGCCAGCAGATCACGGAACCCGGCTTCGTCGACCAGGTCCACCGCGGCCGATTCCCGGTTGAACCGGATGTGGGACGCCACCTCCTCCGGCCCGAGGGAGGCGCCCGTCGTCCCGTCGTCATCGAGCAGCGTGATCTCCCAGCCTTCGGCGTCACGGTTGCGCTGGTGAACGAACCACTCGAGCGGTCGGCTGGACGCAGGTTCGATGGGGTCGGTGGACACAACGATCCGGTCAGGGGGCGACGAGCCGTCGATCGTGACGTCCGTGGCCACGCCGGGTATGCCGTCGACCACCTTCCAGTTGGCGTTGATCACCGGAGTGGTCGGTTCCCGCTCCAAGTCCGAGCGATAGGCGACCACGATCGGGCTGGCGGAAGGGCCGCCCGGCGGTTCGACGGGGGAGTGGAGACGCTGCCGGGCGAACGGCCGGCCGACCACCGAATCGGTGGGGTCCGTCGTCCAACCCAACTCGGCCAACGAGTGCCGGTGTTCCACCCCATCGACCTCGACCGACACGACCTGATCCAGGTAGGCCTCGGGTGTGAGCATGGTGTCTTCGACCAACTGGCCTCTGATCTCCAGCGCTTCGGCCATGCCCCACCAGCCGGCGACGACGGCCAAGATCGCAAGCACGGCCCCACCGATCAGCGCCAGCGGGGATCGTCCGGCGGCGCCGACGACAGGAGCGGTGGCGGCACCGTCGGTAACCTCGGCATCCCCGTCGTCTCCGGTCGCAGCGTCGACTGGGCTCGGTGCCTCCTCGACCTGGTCATCTCCGTCTGCGCTGTCGTTGGCGTCCGTTGTGTCACGGTCCCCGCTCAGAGCCATCCCGGTCCTGCACCTCCTCCCTCATGCTAGGTCCCCAGTGATTGAAAGTCCGGACACCGACATCTTCTGGTTTCCTGCGGGAGTTTGTATCGCAGCGGGCGTTGGACTCGAGTCGGGTCGTTCACGTCGGTTGAACGGTGAGGGCAGGATGGTGGGTGGCTTGTTTGCGGTAGACGCCGGGCGAGGTGCCGAAGGTGCGTTTGAATGCTTTGGACAGTGATTCGTCGGTGTCGTAGCCGCATTCACGGGCGATCTGGTAGATCGTCATGTCGGTGGTGGCGAGGTAGGAGGCGGCCCGGCTGAGTCGGATGCGTGTGATGTAGCGCATGGGTGGTTCTCCGACGTTGGTCTTGAAGCGGTCGGTGAACGCCGAGCGTGACAATCCGACGTCGGCGGCGAGCCCGTTTACCGTCCAGGGAGCGATCGGATTCTGGTGAATGAGGGTGACCGCCTCGGATATCTGTCTGTCGGAAAAGGGCGCCAGATCGAGGAGCCCGGCATCTTCGAGGCCGATCAGGAAGGAACGCAGCGCCTGGGCCAAGAAGACGTCGGCAAGTTTGGCGAATACCGCTTGCGCGCCGGGTTGAGCGTGTGACGTCTCGGCTCGGAGTAGTTCGAACACCGCTCCCAGCCACCCGGTGATGCGCCCTGTTCGCCCATCGATTCGAATCAGCGTCGGCAACAGCAGACGCAACGATTCCGGCAGGGCGTCGAGTCCGAATCCGCCGCACAGCAGGCGGCAGCGGGCTCCGTCCCCGCCGTAGGTCATCCGTGCCTGGTCGTCGAGCGGGTGATCAAGAAGGATCTGATCCAAGCCGTCAACCGCCGATCCGGGATCGTCACGCATCGTGTGGCTGTGCCCGTGGGGCAGGAGGACGAGGTCACCGGCCTCGAGGGCCACTGGGTCGTGACCATCGATCTCGAGGAGGCCCGAACCCTCGAGGACGAGATGGAACTTCGCCACGTTGCGGCCTTCGACCCGGAACCCCCACGGGGCCCCGAGGTCGGAGAGGCAGTACACCGTGCTGCGGACTTCGAGCTGGGTGAGGACTGATGAGACCCGATCGGACCCGTAGCTGTTCAGAATCTCCACGCCTGGAGTATCAGACAACTATGCCGTTCAGTCAACCATTGTCGGCCAGGTCTCAGGGCGTCAGCATGTCACAGAGCAACCTTCCCAAACCAGAGGAGTGACACGACATGACCGCGACCCCAACCGAGATCGTAGATGGCTACATGCGAGCGTGGCAGGCCAACGACTTCGAGCCGATGCGAGCGGTGCTGGCCGACGATCTCGACTTCGTCGGGCCGATCGAGACCCTCGACAATGCCGACGCCCAACACGAAGCGATCAAGGGGCTGAGCCAGATGAAAGACGACATCGTGATCCGTAAGATCTGGGTCGACGGTGCCGACGTGCTGGTCTGGTACGACCTTCACACCAAGATCGCCGACCCGGCACCGGTTGCGGAGTGGTACCACGTCGAGGACGGCAAGATCACCTCCATCCGCGTGGTATTCGACGCCCGACCCTTCTCGCCGCCCCAGGACTGATCCAATGCCGACCAAGCTGCCGAATCAGGATTGCGTCGTCCACCGGTAGGGCCTCGCCATCCCTGCCGGGTGCCCTAGCGGTGGACGCCGCCAGTCAGACGGTCCAGGTGGCGAGCACCAGGGCCTTGTCCCTCCAGGCCTGAATGTTGGCGTCGAGAACGTCCAACGGGTTGAAGGGGGTGACGCCCTTGAGGAGGTCGTCCTCGCGCATGCCGTAGAGCGCACCCATGGCGAATCGGCAGGCGTAGACTTTGGCCCCCTCGTCGATCAGGGTCCGCAGCTGCTTGTTGTAGCCGAGGTTCCCGGGGAAGCCCTCCTGGCCGACGGCAGGGTAGCCTCGAGCGGCCGACGCCATGAGCACGCCCGGCCCGTACAGGACGAACGTGAGCTCGAAGCCTTTCCGCTGCAGCCGCGTTGCGGTAAGCATGTTGACGAGCCCGACAGAGCCTTCGAAGGGCACCGTGTGCATGAACACGTACGCCTTGTCTCCTGGCTCCGCCTGATGGTCGGGGAACACCTTCTCCTCGGTGTCGAATAGAACGTCTCCCTCGGCGGGGGGATCGATGGTCACAGTCTTTGGCACGATGGCCTCCTTGTTTCGGCTGTTTCTCTGCTTCCGACGGGTCGACGAACCCCTCGATCTGGACGGATACTCATACCGCTGGTCGCCGGGGCGCTTCGGGCTCCGGCCATCGCTGGCGGTGGGATCCGGGTAGTGATTGGATGATCCTGTTGCGCAGGCCCCATGGCAGGACGCGGTAGACGGGTGTGAAGACCTGTCTCCAAAAGCGGTCGCGAACACCGCGAGGTGGGGTGGGCGGATTCAGGCGATGCTTGGCCGCGATCTGCTGCTGGGCATCGACGAGGAGGTAGTGCTCCGAGTTCTTTCTGAGCCAAGCGCTGAAACTCACATCGACTCCTTGCAAACGGACGACTAGAGGGAGGCCAGCAGGTTCTGGGCGGCGACCGAGATCGGCTCGTTCAGCGCCCCGATCGCCGGCGAGTAGACATTCTCCATCGTCGCCAGCTGTTCGATGGTGATTCCGGTCCGCGTGGCCATGGCCAGGAAGTCGGCCCGCTCCTTGATCCCCTCACCGCCGACCATCTGGGCGCCGATGACGCGAAGCTCGTCGGGATCGGCGAGGAGCTTGACGGTTATCGGCCGCACGCCCGGGTAGTAACGGGCTCTGGTGATCCCCTGGGCGGTGGCGGAGACGAACTCGATTCCGAGCGCAGTGGCCAGCGTTTCCCCGAACGAGACCCCACCGATCATCCACTCGCCGGCGAGCATGCCCCAGGGCACGTAGACCGGTCGATAGTCCCTCGTTCCGCCGGCGGCGTTTATCCCCGCGGTCTTGCCTTGAGCGTAGGCGTGGGAGCCGGAAAGACCCTGGAGCGGGATGTTGGTGACGCCGTGCGGGATCTCCGTGCAGTCGCCGGCGCCGTAGATGTCGGGGTCCGAAGTCTGCATCGTCGCATCGACGATCAGGCCGCCGGTGGTTCCGAGCTTCAGCCCTGCCGCCTCGGCGAGCGGGTTGTTGGGGACCTTGTGGGTTCCGATGACGGCCAGGTCGGCCTCGATGGTTCCGTTGGTCGTCTCGACGTGGGTCAGGGCTCCGGCGTCGCCACCGAGCTTTGTGACCTTGTGACCCCACAGCATCTTGACGCCGAGCTTCTCCCAGTCGGCCCTGATGGGCTCGACAATGTCAGGGTCGATCACGTCCGCCATGGGCCAAGGGCCCGGGTCGACGACGGTGACGTCGATCTCCCGGTGGACGAGGGCGGTGACCATCTCCATCGCTATCGCCCCGGCCTCGACGACGACGGCCGAGCGCGTGCTGTCGAGGACGACGTCCCACTCCATGGCCCGCCGGATGTTCTTCACTTCGTAGATGCCGGAGAGGTCGGTGCCCGGCACGCCGGGGTCGGCGTAGTTCCAGCCGGCGGCGATCACGAGGCGGTCGTAGGAGACGGTGCCCTCCCCTTCGACGTCGATGGTCTTGGCCTCCCGATCGATCGAGCGGACGGTCGTCTCGTAGTGAACGTCGATCCCGGACTGGACGTACTGTTCCTTGGTCGCCAGGAAGAGGCGGTCGAACGAGTCGATCTCCTTGCCGTGAACGAACGGGATGCCGCATGGACTGTACGCGACATCCTCGTACTCGGTGTAGACGACGACCTCGGCGTCCGGATCAACCCCCTTGGCCGCACCCGCTGCACCGAGCCCGGCGGCCCCGCCACCAATGATCGCGATCTTCAATGCGGGCTCCTTGTCTGCCGGATGGTCGAAGCGGCGATCGTATCTTATCCTTGATACTCATCTCGTATGGTAGATTTTGGCGATAGATCAGTCAACTTCGGATCGGCTTTCGACTGTCGAGATCGTGATCGGGGGCGTCCCCTTGATGGTGTTCGTCACGTAGCAGACCCGTTCGGCGGCGGCGATCAGCCGCTGGTGCTCTGACGGGTCGCTGCCGATGTCGGCGGTGATCTCTATCGCCGAGAAACGCGGCCCGTCGTAGATTCCGGTTGCCTCGACCCCGAGGTGGGTCAGCTCGAGCTCACGTTTCATGGCCGCATAGGACAGTGCCAGGGTGAAGCACGAGGCGACCGAGGCCAGCAGGACCTCGGTGGGCTGGGGCCCCTGCCCCGTCCCGCCGGCGTCGACCGGTTCGTCGATCGTCAACGTGAACGCGCCCGCCTGGACCTCGCAGCGGTACCCGCCCTGCCAGGTGGCCGAGACCGATCGCTTCTTGGCCGCCACGGCGGCCTAGTGGTCGTGCCCGTGGGGTCGGTGCGCCAACACCTCGATCCGATCCCGCATCGCACCCTCGGCGATGGTCTGCTTGTCGGCGAGAATCGACTCGAGGGCCTCCTGCCACCTGCTGTAGTAGTGATAGGGTTCGTCGCCGTCGTTGGTGTTCTCCCAACGGCCGATCGCCTCGATGAGGTGGTCGCGGAACTCGTCGAGGGTGAACAGGCCCTGCTGGGCGAGAGCAAGGGCCATGGCGAAGCTCCTGCTCTCCCACGGAGCGGCGAATGTCAGCTCACCGTTGGCCCTGGGCAGGGCGGTGATCCCGTCGGTACCGAGGCTCAGTACGTCGGCGCTCACGGTGCACCCACCTTGGCGACGCCGACCATTGCGTCTCTCGTCACGAGCTCCGCCAGCTCTTCCTCCGACATCGACTCGGTTCCCTCCGGGCGCTCGGGCAGGACGAAGTAGCGGTTTTCGGCGCTCGAATCCCAGACCCGGACGTCGACGTCGTCGTCGAGGTCGAGGCCCATCTCCGAGAGGAGCGTTCGAGGCTCACGGACCATGCGCGAGCGATAGGCCGGATCCTTGTACCACTCGGGCGGCAGGCCCAGGACCGGCCAGGGATAGCACGAGCAAAGGGTGCAGACGACCACGTTGTGGACCTCGGGCGTGTTTTCGACGACGACGATATGTTCGCCCTGCGGTCCGGCGAACCCCAGCTCGCCGATGGCGGCGGTCCCGTCTTCGAGCAAACTCTGCCGATAGGCGTCGTCGGTCCACGCCTTCGCGACGACCTTGGCCCCGTTCATCGGTCCGACGTCGGCGACGTAGCGGTTGATCAGTCCATCGATGGTTTCCGGTGTCACCAGTCCGGCCTCGACGAGCAGCGCCTCGAGCGCCTCGGTTCGCAGCTCGATCGACGGTATGTCGGCGGCTTCGGTCATCTCGGTCATGATGCGTCCTCCAGGTAGCTCTCGAAGAGGTCGATCCGGACGGTCGCCTTCTCGGCGTCCGGTCCCCAGAGCTCCGTGCTCTGATATTCGACCGTGTAGACATGCTGAGGGTCCTCGCCGGTGAAGTGGGCGGTGGCATCCGGGAGGACGGCCGGCGGCCGGTGGGCGACGACGACACCCTGGCGGCCCCTGACGTAGGCCGGCAGCCTCGTGTGACCCGACTTGCCGATCGACGGTGTCGTGACCCGCTGCCCGACGGTGAACGCCGGTTCGGTGTCGAGCTGCCGCAGCGAGCCGCCCCCTCCGCGCTCGTAGCTCGGCTTGTTCTCGGTGACGGGCTCGGGGTCCGGTACGTCCTCGCCGCGGAGCTGTCGAGCCCTGGCCTCTACCGCGCCCTGTGGGATGACACCGCTGTCGGTCAGCAGCAACTCGGCGCACTTCATCCACCGCCCGTAGTATCCATCGTTGAGGTACTCGGTGGGGTGGAGCCGCTCGAGCCCGTGGCGGAACGCATCCAGGTTGGTCCCGGACAGGCCCATCGACATCGCACCGAGCGCGAAGGCCCTTCCCTGCCACTCGGCCCGGAACACCGGCTCGTCCGGATCGATGGTCACCGACCCCCAGCCGTGCCTTCCGCCCATGTCGTGTATGCCGTCCATACGAGCCCTTCCGGTGTCGGTTTTCTTCTCGACTGAGTTTGATTCGCTGCCGACCAGGTTGTCAACTATACGATATGGCCGATTCTGAAACGACACACTGGACGAGTCCGGCGTAAGGACTATGACAGGGGCTATGACCGAGCATTTCCCGTATAGTCAGAGGCTGAGAATCGAGAAATCAATTGTGCGAGGTGCACGAACGTATGAGCAGCCGGCCGGCCTCGGGTGGAGACAGGGGAACACGGCAATCGGCCCGCGCCAAGAAGTCCAAGAACGGCGTGGCCGTGCGTGAGCATGAGCACACCGAGGTCGTCAGCTCAATCGGCCCCAAGATCCGAGAGCTGCGGGGTGCCAGGCAGCTCTCGCTCCAGCAGTTGGCCGACCGCTCGGACGTCTCGCCTGCGGCCATCCACAAGGTCGAGCAGGGCAATATGGTGCCGACGATCACAACGCTGCTGAAGATCGCCGCCGCCCTCGATCGCCCGGTGTCGTACTTCGTCGAAGAGGAGACCGAAACCCCGAGCTATGTCGTGTACACCCCGGCTTCGGAGCGGCGGAAGGTCTACACCGCACACCAGGGGATCGACCTGCAGGGCATCTCCGGATCGTACGGGCAGTACTTCGTCGCCGCCGCTGTGGCCGAGGTAGTCCCCGGTGCATCGAGCGGCGAATCGCCGCTGCGTCATCCCGGCGAGGAGCTGATCTTCATCCTCTCCGGGACGCTTGAAGTCGACGTCGCCGACCAGACCTTCCGACTGACGAACGGCGACTCGGTCCACTTCCGCACGGATCACGACCACCGGTGGCGGAATCCAACCAAGCGACCGGCCAAGGCGGTGTGGATGGCGCTGCGGCCCGCATAGCGCGGCATCAGCCACGAAGAGCGGTGTTCGACCACGGCCTCGCCGGCTGCCGGCGGGCGCGATCGTGCCACGATCAAGTCGAGTCGCCGACGGCGACGGCCTTTGCCTGATCGACCACCTTGCGCTCATGGTCGTGATAGCGCTCGAGTTCTGCGGTCGCCGCTCGCTCGAGGCCCTCGGCCTCGGCGATGAAGTCCCGTGCCATTGCCTTGACCTCTTCGGGGGCCGCACCGCCCTGGGCGGTCCTCGTGGCGACTATCCGGCGGGGATCGAGCGCAGTGGCCAGCTCCGCGTCATCCAGATCGAGGCTCATGCCGGCAACCTTCTGAGCGGCCTCGTCGAGGAGCGCAGACGTGATGTCGCGTCCCCGGAGCCCCGCGGAGCTCGCCCCCCTGACCGCCTCGCCGGCGATCAGGTAGGCGGTCCGGTAATCGATGGCGGCGCTGAGCATGATGTACTCGGCGAGGTCGGTCGCCTGGCTGAACCCGCGATCCAGCTCCGACCACATGCGTTCGGCGTTGACGCTCAGCGTCTCGACGACGGCGGCGGCCAAGGCGCCGATGTTGCGGGTGAAATCCAGGGCCCGAGGGATCTCCCCGTAGGCGAAGATCAAGTTGTCGCTGCGGGCCGACGGGCTCTTGACGACCGCCAGGAACCCCGCCAGCCTGCCGATCATGACGCCGCTCGCACCGCGGATGATCGACAGGGAGTACGGGTTGCGCTTCTGCGGCATCAGGACTGAGGCTCGCGTGTAGGGCCCGGCCAGCTCGACGTAGTTGAATTCCTGGCTCGACCAGATCTCGAGGTCCTCGGAGAGCTTCGCCTGATTGGTCACGGCGCTGACACTCGTGGCGAGGACATCGATGAACGTGTCGGTCTGCCACATCGCGTCCCGGGTGTGGACGATCACGTCGTCGAAGCCGAGCAGATCGGCGATGCGGTGCCGGTCGTCGAGCAGCCGACTCCCGTTCACGCAACCGGCCCCGCCGGGACTACGGTTGACCTCGGGCAGGGCCCGGAGCAGCCGGTCACTGTCTCGAAGGGCGGACGGAACGAACCCGAGCAGGTAATGTCCGAACGTCGATGGCTGCGCCTGTTGGAGGTAGGTCTGATCAGGCATGAACGTCGACGCGTGCTCGCTCGCCACGGCCGATGTCGTCGCCGCGAAGCGGGCGAACGTCCCGATCAGCTCGGCCACCTGTGTCCTCAGCAGCAGCCGCAACGCGACCCTGGCCGCCTCGCGCCTCGGCCGACCGGCGTGGAGCCAGCCGGCTGATCGGCCGATTCGGTCGACGAACGCCCGCTCCCGTGAGTTGTAGACCTCGCCGTACTCCGCGTTGTACGGAAAGTCGGCCGGATCGGTGACGTACGCGTCGAGAAGGACGGTCAGCAGGTCACGGGTCGCGTCGTCGGGGATGATCCCGCGGGCTCGGAGGTCGAGCACGTGGGCGAGGTCGGCGACATTGAGACCGTGGTGTAGGAGCGGGGCATCCGCGATCTCCCACGAGAAACCGGCGTCGATCAGCTCTCGTGCTGGTGCCTCCTGCGATGGCCCGGCGATTCGTTGCATGGTTCCGTCCGTTCTATCGAACATCTGCGGTCAGGTGTTGAGCGACGCCCAGCAAGCCGCCAGTGTGCCAGTAGAGAACCGGCCCCTCGATGTCGGCCTCGGCGAGCCACCGGAGGGTCTTGGCGTTGTAGACCGGGTCGGCCAGGAGCCCGCTTGCTGCTTCGATCGAGATCGCCAGCTCGGCCTCGGCTGGTTCCTGACGGCCGAACCCGGCGCCACGACCGTCGACGATGGTCGGCTCGGGGACATCGCCGGGCGGCAGGCCGAGCGTCGACGCGCAGCGACTGGTCAGTTCGCGGATGGCGGTCGCGGTCTCGGGAACCGATCTCGAAACGGCGACACCGACGACCGGAAAGGTCTGACCAAGCAGCGCTTGTCCGACGAGGAGGCCGCTGATGCTGCCGCCCGAGCCGACCGGGAGGACGACGGTTCCCGGTTCGGCACCTGCGCCCCGAAGCTGTTCGTCGAGCTCGGCCGCCGCGGCGACGAATCCGAGCGCCCCTATCTCGCTCGCCCCGCCCCGGGGCACCAGATACGGCGTCGCGCCGGCTCGATCGAGGCATCGACCATGCTCTACAACATGGCGATCCATCGATGCCCGCTCATCGGAGCCGGTGAACCTGACGGTCGCCCCGAGTCGGCGACAGACGAGCAGCGCGGGTGGCGGCTCGGTCGGCTCGGTGCCGTAGGCGTACTGGTCGACCGCGAGACCGTGACCTCTGGCGGCATTCGCCATCGTGGCCGCGAAGTTCGAGGACGGACCGGCGGCGAGCACGACGTTCGTCGCCTCGACGGCGAGTATGTCGCCGAGGAGGTACTCGACGGCCCGGACCTTGTTGCCGCCCCAACCGAAGCCGGTCAGATCATCCCGTTTGATTCGCAGCCGGTCGACGCCGAGCAGCCGCCCGATCGAATCGTCGCCGTGCAGTGGCGTCGGGAAGCGACCGAGTGCAACCCGGGGGCGGGCTAGGTCCACGACGGATCCTTGTTCGCCCGCCTGGCCCGGAGAGCGGTGACGACGTCGTCGACCATCGTGGGCGCCGACCCGAGCGCCGGCTCATCGAGGCCGGAGAGCTCGTCCTCGGTCGCGATCGCGGCCAGCAGTTCGTTGATCGGAGCTCCGGTGTCGGCCGCCGTCCGATAGGCGCGGCCGAGCTCGTCCTGTGCGCGGTGTTTGCCCAACCGGATGCTGAGCCGGCGAAGCAGCTCCTGGGAGTCGGCGAACCCGAAGCGATCGAGGTTGTCCCGCATCCGGCGCTCATTGACGACCAGGCCGTCGACCAGAGCGATCGACAGTGAGAGCGAGGCCAGCATATGGTGGCCGAGCTGGGGGACGACCAACCATTCTCCCTTCCAGGTGGCTCCGTCACGCTCGTGCTCTCCGGCCATGGCGTCGGTGATGGTGGAGGCGAGGGCCCGGATGATCCGTCCGAGGACCACGATCTGCTCGCTGTTCTCCGGGTTCCGCTTGTGGGGCATCGTGATGCTGCCGATCGTCGACGGGTTCGTCGACTCGGCCAGCTCGCCGATCTCACCCCGCTGCAGGTTGTAGACCTCGTTGGCGATGCGTTGCAGCGTGGTCGCGGCGACGGCGAGCGTGGCGGCGAACTCGGCGAGCCGATCCCGGGCTGTCGTCCAGGAGATCAGTGGCGTGTCGAGACCGAGCTTGCCACAGAACAGCTCCCGGAGGGCAGGGCCGTCGGCCCCGTGGAAGGCCATTGCTCCGACGGCACCGGCGAGCTGGCCGACGTGCCACCGTCTGCCACCGTCGCGCAGCCGATCGAGGCTCCGACCGACCTCGTCGGCCCAGGTTGCAACCTTGTACCCGAACGAGATCGGCGCCCCCGGTTGGCCGTGGGTTCTGCCGAGCATCGGCGTGGTCCGGTGCCGCTCGGCGAGGTCGATCAGCGAGCCCTCGATCGCCGAGAGATCTCGCCAGACCGCCGCCGAAACCTCCCGGACTTCGAGCGACATGGCGGTGTCGGACACGTCCTGCACGGTCGCACCGTGGTAGACGTGCTCCCGAACCTCGACCGGCAACATGTCCTGCAGCACCTGGATCAACCCGAGTGTCGAATGGGAGGTCCGGCGGGTTCCCGACGCGATCGCGTCGATGTCGAGCTGGTCGGCGTCGATCGCGGCGATGGCCGCTGCCGACGACGCCGGGATGATCCCGAGATCGGCTTGGGCGTCGGCGAGAGCGGCTACCACCACCAGCCACCGCCGCAACCGCGTCCGCTCCGAGAACATCGATTGTGACTCTGCCGTGGCCCAGTTGTGACCGAAGATCCTGGAATCGATCAGAGATGCGTCCACGTCACGTCCTGTGCGTCGACGATCTGCTCCAGTGCCTGACGGACCTCGCCGAGCGACGAGCCCCAGGGAACGAGGGCCACCGAGCCGCGGGTCTCGATACCCTCCTCGCGAAGGCAGCAGCGGCCGAGCAATGGCGCGGTCGACGGCGCATCGTCGATGAACCGGCGGGGGCAGATGTCGACCCGGTACTCGGCCTCCTCGTGATAGAACCACTGGTGGATCTGCTGCGACCGGTGACAGCCGAGCAGGGCCCAGTTCCTGCGGGCGGGCCGCTCATCGAGATAGGACACGTCGATGTCGGCGACACGAACGCCACCTCCACGACAGGGAACGAGCACCGACCGGGATGTCGGCCGCTCTTCGGCGAGCAGCGCTCGGCTATCGATCAGCGTCGGCTGGAGGACGATCGGGGGCAGATCCTCGGCGACATCGAGGACCCGCCTGGCTTGGTCGACCAGCTTCGACGGTTCCGGGGGGACGATGTCGACAACCTCGATCTCGATCGGAGCCGGGTTCATCAGGAAGCTGATGTGCTCGTAGCGGCCCTCGACGATCACGCATCGGGCCTCGGGATTTTCGGCCGCAACCGCCGCGAGATGGGAGCCGTTTCCGCAGTCGATCGCCGGGTCGGTGACCATGACGCACTCATCGGCCCCGGCGATCACTCGGGCCCCGATCGTACGGGAGAACAACGCGTCGTCGGTGGACCGAGCCAGCTCGACGAGGGCCTGGCGACCCTCGTTGTGGGCGACGACGAACCTGCTCCGCCGGTAGGCCTCGCGATCGGAGAAGTGCTTCCTGAGCTCGTCGGGGTCGAGGCTCGCGACCGTGGCTGTTGTCACCTGCCGATACCTCGATGGCATGATGTTCGGAGCGTGGACGTCTAGGTCGAACATCGGTCCTCCAATCGGTTCGATGACCTCACCAGGGTGTCGGCCCGGAGACCGAGCCGGAGCGCCTCGACGCTCGGCACCTCACCGACGGAGACATTGCCGAGGCTGACGTTCGGACCGACGTGCCGGATGAGCCACGCCTGCTGTGCCCGCAACGGTGCCTCGTAGATGATCTGGGTTGCGGCGTCCAAGGTCTCCAGTGCATCGACAAGCAAATGGCGAACGTCGCCTTCAGAGTCGTACAGACCGACCGTGCCGCTGTCGCGCCCTTCGGCGACGATCCAGCTCGCCCCGGCGTCGAGATCCCCGGCCGCCTCGTCGACCCAGGCATCTGGCTCGGCGATTGAGTCCGGGTCCTTGCTTCCGATCTCGGAGAACACCTCGAACCCCCGACTCACGGCGTCGGCGATGAGGCGACGCTTCGTCTCGGCCGGCATCTCGCTCGCCCCGCTGGAGATTTCGACGCATTCGAAGCCGCAGCGGGCCAACCAGTCGAGGTACTGCGTCGAGCGGCGCTGCAGCCAGCAGATCTCGGCCAAGGTACCGCCGGGACAGGCCTTGACCCCCGCCCGGTCGAGGACCTTCAACTTGTCCTCGATGTGCTGATCGATGTAGGCCAAGCCGTAGCCGAACTTCCACACGTCGATGAAGCGACCGACGCCATCGAGCGTGGCTTCGAACGCATCGAGAGGGAGGCCCTTGTCGATCACGTGGGTCAGGCCGGCCAGGCGGGGTTTGGTTGGTCGTTCGGGCAGGGACAGGAACGATGGCCCGTCGGGCCAGGGTCCAGCTTGCATCGCGACCTCCGGTCGACTGCGCGGCGCCCAGGTGCGGCACCGACTAGGCTGATTTAATCGGATAGGAGATGCCGCTTATCGTATCGGAGAACATCTGGCGGTGCGAGACTGAAGGTCGCTCCAAGCCTGATGCCGGCGAGCAAGGCTGCTCCGGTCGAGCCGCCGATTGCCCGCACCCGTTCCTGGGCACGTGCGAGCTCGTGCCAACGCCCACGATCGGCGGTCCAGAGCAGGTGGTGGAGTTCAGTGATGCACTGGCCGACCGCCGCCCACCGAAGGAACGCCCTGCTCAGGTTCGTCGTCGGTGCGGTCGCCGCCAGATCGAGCAGTTCAGGGTGCCGCCGTTCGATCATGGCCCACACGACGAAGGCGCCGGCGAGCACGTCGTCGCCCTCCGGGGTCAGGCCTCGCCCCCGGCCGGCGACCAGGTCGCGAACGCCGCGGCGATCACCCAGCCGGGCGGCGTCCTCCACTGCAGGCCACACCGCTTGCAGGTCGGGAGGCACCGGGGCTTCGATGTGCTCGAGGAGGTCGAGGCCCGCCGGCGGTGTCGGTAGCGTCGGGGCATAGCGCCTGCTCGTACCGGTCGTGAGCTCCCACTCGGGGCCGACGATCGATTGTCCATCGACGATCCGCACCGTGGTCCCGACTGCCGGAGCGGGCATGTGAACCTCGATGCGAATGTAGAGCGGCCCATCCGACACGGGACCGCCGACCACGGCAATGACCTGATGGTCGGCGGCAAGGTAGAACCCGTGATCGAAGTCGTCATGCACGACGGCGGTCCGCGTCGACGCGAGAAACTCGAGTGCACCGTGACCGATGGAGCCGGCTTGGACCTGCGGAGGGCCGTTGCCTTCGGCCGGAGCGTGACGCACTTATCGGAGTCGAGCCGACAAGTCGAGGACGGCATCGACGAAACACTCGAGCGGCGCCCATGCGACGCCGGCCCCGACCTGTCCGCTGCCGTCGCTCACGTGGACGATGCCGGTGTTCACAGCCGGGGTGATGCCCGACTCCACGACCAGTCGGGCGTCGACGCCGACCGGCGTTCCCACGTTGTCGAGGATCGGCAGCCGGAACCGCTGGCTCTCACCGGCGCAGATTTTCTGCATGTTCCTGGTCGCTCGGATGGCGTCGCTCATCCGACCGCCGAGAAACCCGGCGACAGCCGGCGAGTTGGCGGCTGCCGGGCCCCCGAGTCCGACCAGCTCGAGCACGGCGCTGTCGCCGATGTCGGGTGCGCTCGTTTCGGGGCCCTGATCCGGGTAGTAGAGGGCATCCTGCACCGGCGGTGACGGGGCGAGGAACCAACTCGACTCGTGGCCCGCAAGCCGGACGCCGTAGGTGGTGCCGTTTCGGGCCATCGTCGTCACGATGCTGGAATCCTCGATCTCGCCCGCCCACAGGACGAGCGACTTCGCCGCCGCCATCGCGACGTTCAGGAACATGAGGTGGTTTGCGCTGAGGAACGAAGCGACATCGGGGGCATCGAGGTGGGAGGAGCGAACGAGGTGCGGGAGCAAGTCCCTCAGGAAGAGGTTGGTCGTCGCCTGGACACGCATGTGCACATCGTCTCCCATCGGAACACCTTGCGCCGCCAGGGAGAACACGTCGACCGGCCCGAGGCCGGAGAGGGCCTCGGCAACGACCGGCCCGACGGCGTCGCGGAGAAAGGTCAGCCGTTCGACCGCGGCGTCGGTGTCAACCCCGAACCAGGGGACCTCGCCGGAACCCTGGTTGAGGCTCGAGTACGCCTGAACCCCCCCTTTTTCGTTCTCGACGACGTAGACGGGTGCGCCGGGACCGATGGCGGTCGCCATCGGCACGACCGTCGAGTGCTCGTTGGCCGGCCGAAGGCGCACATCGCCGGCGACGATCATCTCGGTGGCCAGATCCCGGGTTTCGGCCCAGCCTTCGGCGAGCACGGTAGCCCTGATCGACCGCTGGAGGGGATCGCACATGTCGTCCCAGGCGATTGCAGGCCCACAGTGAAGGACCGTTTGGTCGTCGATGCCGGGAACGACGTCAGCGGCCGACTCGATACCGGTGAGCATGGGCACACCGTCGTTGAGGCGTCGAACGACCTCGGCGTTGGCGGCCTCTACAACGGCATTCGCCGGACCCGCGAGATGGGTGAGCGCGGCGACGACGTCGGGCTCACCGCCACCGGGGATCCGCCACTCGACGTCGGTGACCGCCGCGCCCTGGTCCCGGAGCGAGGCACTGAACATCGGGAGGCCGATGTTGATGACGTCGATCTCGGTCGGCAGGTCGACGGGCGGCACGGTGTCGGAGTTCGCCACAGGATCGATGTCAGGGGCCATGGTCTCCTCCGCGGTGAATCTGATTCTCGGACTCTGTTTCTCGACCGACAGGTGGCATCCACTATACGATATGGTCATGGCAGGAGCACCCCAGCAGGCGGCACTTGACCTCGCATCATTGCGTGCGTCGCTACGAGCCCACACGGGACTGACCGGCAAGGCACCGATCCGCCTGATCGCCGATTTTCTCGATACGAGCGACCCCATCACCGGGCCGGGCGATGACGGCGCCGTCGTGACCGTGGGCGCCGGGCAACAGGGCAGCCGACAGGTCGTCGTCTGCGGTGAGGCTCTTTACCCGCCGTTCGTGGCGGCCGATCCGCACGGAGCCGGCGTCGCGGCGGTGCTCGCCAACGTCAACGATGTCGCAGCCATGGGCGGCGTACCGCTGGCCATTGTCAACACCGTTGTGGGGCCGTCCCACCTGGCGGAGGAAATCATGCGTGGCATGCGCGACGCCTCGGAGATCTACGAGGTGCCGATCGTCGGCGGGCACCTGACTCCGTCCGATGGTGATGCTGCCTTGTCGGCGTTCGCCATCGGGGAGGTGACGAACGTGCTGTCGATGGCCAATGTGGCGCCGGGTCAGGCGCTGGTCTTCGTCTGCAGCCTCGATGGCCGGATGCGACCGGACTTTCCGTTCTTCACGTCCCTCGAGAATCAGGCACCGCGCCTCGCCCGGGACGTCCGACTCCTCGATGAGGTCGCACGGCGTGGCCTGGCCGTAGCGGCGAAGGATGTGAGCATGGCGGGACCGATCGGCTCGCTCGCCATGTTGCTCGAATTCACCAAGCGCGGCGCCCGCATCGATCTCGACCGCCTGCCGGCGCCCGACGATACCGATCTCGGGCGGTGGCTCGTGTGCTTCCCGACCTACGCCTTCTGGCTGGCCGTCCCCGCCGATGCGGTCGATGCGTGCTGCGCGCTGTTCCGGGAGCACGAGCTCGAAGCGGAGGCGGTCGGCGTCGTCGACGACGGCACGGCGCTGTCGCTCGAGGCCGGTGGCGACGTCGTCGATGTCATGGATCTCGCGACCGAGGCGATCACCGGCCTCTGGCTTCATCGCTAGTGCTGTTGCTCGTCGTGCTCAGCGGGTGAGTTCGGTCGCGGCCAGGAGCGGACTCGGGTCGTAACGATTCGCAGGGAGCTCGAGGTAGGCATCCGGCGGCACCTGCCGAACGTCGAGCGCCGCCGCGGTCGACAAGTCGAAGACCATCGGTTGGTGAGGAAGGCCGAAGTAGGCGAGCTCCTGACCGTTCCGCTCCCAGCCGATCCGTTCGAAGAACCGGACGTTCTGCACCTGAACCAACGCGTCCATCGATCGGCCACCGAGCGACGCCGCCGTCGAGACGGCGTGATGGACGAGCCGAGCGCCAACCGTCGTTGCCCGATACTGGGGGAGGACGGCCAGCCGGTCGCCCTTCCATCCGCCGTCGTCGTCGGTGGGGTAGAGGCGCACGGTGCCGGCCACACCGGAGTCGCGGCAGGCAACGACGTGAACCGTCCCCGATCCCTGGTCCCACGCGTCGACGTCGGTCAGCGGGATGATCTGCTGCTCCACCACGAACACCCGGTGCCGTACCGAGAAGTGCCAGCTCTTGTCGTGAGCCGAGCGCGCATTCCAGCAGACGATCCGACTCATTGCCGGCTACACCGGTCGCACGGGGATGAGCCGGCGATCGTTGACGCCGAGCTTGACCGCCTGTTCGAGAGCGCCGACGGGCGAGCAGGCCTGACAGCGGGCACAGCCGGCGCTGACCTTGTCGGCGGTGAGGCCGCGCTCGACGAGGTAGGGGGCCACCTTCCTGGCGATGCGGTCGACGTAGTCGGCCGGCGGGGGGCTGGCGTCGCCGAGCAGCGAGCCAGGCACCGGTCGGAGCGGGACGACGAACGGGTAGACGCCGATGTCAGCGGCCCGCTGGCAGCCCTCGATGATCAGGTCCGGGTCTTCCCCCATACCGAGGATGACGTATGTCGACACCTGTCCTTCGCCGAACCGCTCGACGGCATACTCCCACGTCTCGAAGTAGCGGTCGATGCCCGTCCGGTACTTGGGTGGTGCGATGCGAGCGAGGACCGTCGGGTCGAAGGTCTCGATGTGGATGCCGACCGAGTCGATTCCCCGGTCGGCGACGACCGTCGATGACCGCGAGATCGTCCGGTGGCTCGAACTGCACCTCCACGGGCAGCCCTGAGGCTTCCTTCACCGCCTGGCCACATTTGGAGACGTAGAACGCTCCCTTGTCGGCGCCGTAGGTCGACCCGGTCGTCAGCGTGACGTCGACGGCGCCGTCGAGTTCTTTGGCCGCTACCGCCACCTCGGCCAGGTGGTCGGGGCGCTTCACCGCCACGGTGTGGCCGGAGTCGAGGGAGAGACCGATGCCGCAGAAGTGGCACTGGTCCTCGTTGCCCCAGTAGGCGCAGGTCTGGAGGACCGTGCTGGCGAGCGAATCGAGATGGAGCAGTGCGAGCTGCCAGTACGGAATGCCGTCGGCGGTCGTCAGGTCGTAGTAGCGCGGCCGGTCGGCCGGGGTTGCGTCGGCCAGACGTTGACCGTTGGCGTAGATCCCGAACCCGCCGTCTTCATCGCCCTGGAGCGTGTAGGGCGTTCCGGCCACGAAGTCGGCGTCGACCGGAACGGTCACGGCCGTTCCCTCGATCCAGATCATGCCGGCGTCGGACGGGCCTGCGCCACCGGGACGCTTCTCGAAGGCGGTCTCGACCTTCAACCCCCGGCTCTGGAGATCGACGATCAGGCTCGCGAGTCTTTCCTGGTCAGCGGCGTCGTTCATGTCTGTCGTTGGCGATCCGACCATGTTTTCCCCTCGGTCCGGGCGTACCCATTCTTATCACGACGGGCGCCAGGTCGTCTACTAAAGGAAACGGCGAGATCGTCAGAGCGAGGGGATCAGCCGGCGGCCCGATCGAGGATCAACGCCCGCATGGCCGCGATGTTTCCCTCGAACGCATCTGCGTCCGCCGTTTCCCGATCGTCCATGCCGGGAACGTCGATGTTGACGACGTCGACTCCGTCGGCGTCCATCTCGATCACCGATACGACGTAGTTCGGCTTGGCCGTCGACGGATCCTGCTCGACCGTCGACACCAGGGCGAGGCGTGTTGCGAGGTGGAACTCGATCGACTGGTAGGGATCGGCGAGCCCTCGCTCGATGTCACCCCTTTGGTGGAGGATGGCCCACTCCCTGCTCTCACCCCGTGCGGCCTCGACACGCTGCCGACGGTCAGCCCGCTCCAGCTGTGCCGCCAGCTCACGATCACGTAGGGCGAATGCGGATCCGAGCACATCGTCGGCCGCAAGCCGGGTGGGCATCGCAACCCCGCTCTGCGCCTCGGCGGAGGCCAAGGTCTCGGCTCGGTTCGTCCACCGCCGGCTGAGATCATCATGGCTCGTGACCTCGGCGAGTACGTCGGCCACGCTGCGAACGAGTGGCACCACGGCCTGATAGAGGTCGGTGGCGGTCGTCGCCAGCGGATATATCCGCTGCTCCGAGATCGACCAGATGGCCCTCAGTTCAGCGATGGAGCGCTCGGTTTCGCCTCCGGATTCGGCCACTACATGCCTCCTCGTCCGCCCGAGCCGGCATGGCCGGGCTTGTCATGGTGCCAGCCTATCTTTACTATAGGAAAGGCCTATATGCTATGCGACGATGCTCGCCCGAAGAGAGTCTGCATGTCAGAGATAGCCGTTCTAGCCCTCGGTGGCAACGCACTCAGCCGAGAGGACCAGTTGGGCACGCTCGACGAGCAGTATGACAACGCGAAGGCGATGGCAAAGTCGGTCCGGTCCCTGGTGAGAAAGGGATGGCGCATCGTGATCGTGCACGGGAACGGTCCACAGGTAGGCAACCTTGCGATCCAGCATGCGGAGTCGGCCGAACTCGTGCCTGCGCAACCCCTGTTCGCGCTCGGAGCCATGACCCAGGGGTCGCTCGGAAGCCTGATCTGCCTCGCCCTCAGCGAGATCTGCGGCGACGAAATCCCGGGGGCCGTCTCGGTGATCACCCATATGGAGGTCGATCCCGACGATCCGGCGTTCTCCTGCCCGACCAAGCCGATCGGGCCCTTCTTCTCTCAAAAGGAGGCGACCACGCTCGCCACCCAGCGGTCGTGGACGATGATCGAGGACTCGGGCCGCGGCTACCGCCGGGTCGTAGCGTCCCCGCTGCCGAAGGCACCGATCGAGGCGGCGGCGATCGAAACCCTCATCGATGCCGGATACATCGTCGTTGCCGCGGGCGGGGGCGGGATCCCGGTCGTACCTGGCGAACAGGGCGCCTACCGGGGGATCGACGCCGTGATCGACAAGGACTTCGCCGCTGAGCGCATCGCCGACGCGGCCGATGCGGAGGCCCTCGTGATGGTCACCGGCGTCCCTGCGGTGAAGCTCGACTTCGGGACCGCCAACGAGAGGACGATTCACGAGATGACGACCGACGTGGCCAAGCGACACCTGGAAGACGGCCAGTTTCCGCCTGGCAGTATGGGCCCGAAGGTGCAGGCGGCGATCAACTTTGCGACGGCTCCCGGCCGGGTCTCGGCGATCACGACGCCGGAGCTCGTCTACACGACGCTTGACCATCCGGCAGGGGTGATCGAGGGGGCGAGGGGTACCCGGATCGTCGCCGGGGTCGGAGCTGACGGGGCGACCGTATCATGACCGACGACGCCGTCGATACCAGCGGTTCCACGCAGGATCGCCTCGTCTTCCCGGATTCCTACAAGGACAGCGTCCGGCTCCTCGAAGCGACGCGGACCATGCTCGATGTCGAGAACGTCATCTGGGCGACTGCGGTGATGGCGACGCCGGCCAACGTCGCGGCTCTCGCCGACGAGGGCTTCGAGTCCATCGCGGCCGGGGCCAACGACCTCGTGCTGGCGGCGCGTGGCGACGGGCCGGCGGTGGCCGAGGCCCTCGAGCTCGGCAAGGACTCGCTGTTCACGGCCGTCGCCGACACCGGCTCCGATGGCGACAGCGCCGGACCCGTGACCGACGTTCGCCAAGCGGTGGCGGCGGCACCGGGAGCGAACCTGGCGATCGTGTCGGTGCCCGGCCCGTACGCCGCGCTCGAAGCTCACAAGGCGATGACGGCCGGCCTCGACGTCCTTCTCTTTTCCGACAACGTGCCGCTCGACGCCGAGATCGAACTGAAGCGACGGGCCCGCTCGCTCGGGCGCCTCGTGATGGGTCCGGGAGCAGGTACGGCGATGCTCGGTGGGGTCGGGCTCGCGTTCGCCAACCGCGTCGGTCGAGGTCCCGTGGGCATCGTCGCCGCGGCCGGCACAGGCGCTCAGGAGGTGATGAGTCTGCTCGACCGCTGGGGAGTCGGCGTCTCGCATGTCATCGGACTCGGCGGGCGGGATCTCTCGGAGGCGGTCGGGGGCCTGATGGCCACCTCGGCGATCGAGGCGCTCGAAGCCGATGACGGGACCGAGGCGATTCTCGTCGTCTCCAAGCCCCCGACCCCTGCTGTCGCCGAAGCCCTCCTCGGGCCCTCGCGGTCGAAGCCGATCGTTGCGTCGATGATCGGCCTCCGCGATCCCGTCGTCGTCGACGATGGGGTCGTCGTCTGCAACACGCTCGAACAGGGGGTGGTGGAGACTATGCACCGTCTCGGATCGTCACCGCCCGATACCATTGGCGACCTCGACAACCGGCTCGCGACGGTCGTGGCGGCGCTACCCCCGACCCGACGACGACTGGTCGGTCTCTTCAGCGGGGGCACCTTGTGCTACGAGGCGATGACGATCGCCAGCCGCCACATCGGTCCGATCCACTCGAACACGCCTCTCGACGCCGGCTGGGGACTCCCGGAACCCGACGGTGCCCACGTATGCCTCGACCTCGGGGAGGAGGAGTACACCGAGGGCCGACCCCACCCGATGATCGACCCCGAGGCCCGGATTTCCTTCCTCCGAGCCCAGGTAACCGACCCGACCGTCGCCGTTGTGGTCGTCGACGTGGTGATCGGTGACGGCGCCCACCCCGATCCGGCCGGCCTCCTGGCCCCGGTCGCCGCCGACATCGTCGAGTCCGGGGCTGCCGTCGTCGCCTACGTGCTCGGGACCGAACGCGACCCGCAGGGCTTCGAGCGCCAGCGACGCGTCCTGACCGAAGCCGGGTGTCTGGTCACCGAAACGGCGGCCAGGGCCGCTCTCGCTGCCGCTGCGGTCATCACCCGTGACCCGGCGCTCGTCCATGAGGACCTCGCCGTCGACCTTGCGGCATCGACTCGATGAGCGATCGGGTCGCCATCACGACCTACTCGACCAAGCCTCGCGGCGGGGTGGTCCACACACTGGAACTGGCCGAGTCGCTCAGCGCTCTCGGTGTGGACACCACGGTCGTGGCGATGGGCGACCCCGAACTCGCCTTTTTCCGCCCGGTCGACGTACCGATCGTCGTTATCCCGACACCACCGCGGCAGGACACGCTCGAAGATCGGGTCTTCGCCTGGATCGCCGCGATGGAGCGAGGACTCGGCGAGATCATGCCGGAGTTCACGATCGTCCACGCCCAGGACTGCATCTCGGCTCGGGCCGCCAACGCGGTGCGCACAGGTGGTTCGCCGGCGGCTGATGTCACGCTCGTCCGCACCGTCCACCACGTGGACGACTTCACGACCCAGGCTCTGATCGACTGCCAGGCCGCGGCGATCACCGAGCCGGATCACATCGTCGTCGTGAGCGAGATGTGGCGCCGTCAGTTGCGGGCCGATTACGACGTCGAGGCGACGATGATCGCCAACGGCGTCCGTCATGACCGGTTCGCCGCCGCCAACGTCGACCGAGCGGCGGCCGCTGCCTGCCGTGACCGGCTCGGCGTCGGTGATCGTCATCTCTTCCTCACGGTCGGCGGGATCGAGCCCCGCAAGGGATCGAAGCACCTGATCGAGGCCTTGGCGGCGGTCAAGGCCGACATGGGCCCGTCGGCGTCACCCGTACTCGCGATCGTCGGCGGTCATTCCTTCCAGGACTACACGCCCTATCGCGAGGCTGTGCTCGCCTCCTTCGGTTCGCTTGGTCTCGAGCTGGGAACAGACGTCATCATGCTCGGGACGGTTCCCGACGACGAGCTGCCGGCATGGTTCCATGCCGCCGACAGCTTTCTCTTTCCGTCGCTCAAGGAGGGATGGGGCCTCGTCGTCCTTGAAGCCCAGGCCGCCGGGCTGCCGGTTCTCGTCTCCGACATCGAGGTGTTCGGTGAGTTCCTGGAAGATGGTACCAACGCCCTCATGACCACGGCCGGCGATGCCCGCTCGATCGCAGCGGCAATGCGGCGGCTGATCAACGATGCAGGTCTCCGGCGCCGGCTGGGCTCCGCAGGGCCGGCGTCGGCCGCTCGATTCTCGTGGGAAGCCGCGGCCCGGAGCCACATTGAGCTCTATACCGCCATCTCGGACGGGTCGTTCCATCTGCCCGACTCGGTGCCCGACCGCAAACCAGCGAGCTGACTTGGGCCGGGCGCCGGCCGCCGGACGTCAGCGCGCGGCGGGCTCTGCGGCGCCGGCGATCTGGCCCTGGTCGATCCGGGCTTGTCGCTCCATGAGCGTGCCCATGACGAGCGTGACGGCGGCCCAGAGGGAGGCCAGCGCGCCGAGAGACGAGAGCCGGAACCGCCAGATGAGGTCCGCAGGAGCCGTGACGGCGTCGGGGGTGTCGGGCAAGACGGCGAAGAGGATGACAAGACCAACGGTGTAGACGGCGGCTGCGATCCAACCGGTTGCCACCGAGCCCCTGGTCGAGCGGTGGATCAGTTGGGCGACGAAGACCGTCAAGGCGATCGATGCAGCGAGGATTGCGAAGTAGAGGATTGTTCGCTGGTCGATCGTGTCGGGGTTGCCAACGGCCGGAGGGTTCGCCGGCAGCTTGAGGAAGGGTATGACGACAACCGACCAGAAGCCGAGCGCCCCCAGGCGGAGGCTGGCCCCGAACGGGCTTCTCGTGCCGAGCATCGGACCCGTCGCCCCGAGGACGACAGCGAAGATGAGGCCGATGCCGACGCCATACACGAGCAGGCCGATCGCACCGCCGATCTCCTGAACGCCGCGGCTGAACAGCTCCTCGTGGATGTGGCCGGCGCCGACTTGGCCGTCGTGCTCGTGGGCGTCGTCAGCGTCGACCCCGACCTCCGTCGCAGCACTATTTTCCAAGGCGATGGCGTCGTTGATCGGACCGCGCCCAACCGTGACCATGAACAGAGCCGCAGCGAGGCCACCGATCAGCCCTGCAATCAGTCCGTTCTTCAGATAGCTGGTCACCGCAATCCGCCCACCAATCGGTTCCGGACCGGTTCCCGGGTCAGTGGCAGGGGACGCCGGCGAAGTGGCGGCCGTCATGGAAGAACTCATGCAAGATCTCGGCCATCGATCCGAGCAACGCGCCGTTCTCCATTGTGACGGCGTAGATCATCATCACGCTGAATGCGACGACGGCCCACGCCCACAACGGGACCTTGACCTCGGGGAGCATCGCGTTCGGTATCGGTGCAGACTCGACGTGCATCGCCATTCCTATAGTCTTCCACACGTTTCGTATAGTTGACAACCACGACGGCGGATCCAATCCGATTGGCGACGGGTGGTTGGGTCGACGGCGGCGAGCTCGGAGAGGTGCTCGCAGGTCATCGGTGTTTGCTCGTGTCGTCGACGACGGTGGTCAGATAGCGATGGATGTCGGGAACTACGATTGAGCCTTCTCCGATGGCGCTCGCGACGCGTTTGACGGAGCCGGATCGGACGTCACCGACGGCGAAGACGCCGGCGGTGTTGGTGGCGTAGACGCCGCGGTCATCGGCGTTGGTTCCGGTGAGGATGAAGCCTCGTTCGTCGCGGTCGATCCAGTCGGGGAGCCAGTCGGTACGTGGTCGAGCGCCGATGAACACGAAGACGCCTTTCGGGTTGAGTTGTTCGTCGCCTTCGGGCCCGGTGATCGTGCATGCTTCGAGAGTGGTGTTGCCGTGGACGGCGGTGAGCGAGGTGCGGAGGCGTACGTCGATGTTGGATCGTTCCGCAATCTGGTCGATGAGGTACTGGCTCATCTTTGACTCGAGGTCGTCTCCTCGGACGAGCATCGTGACGTGGCAGGCGACGTCGGCGAAGAACACGGCGGCTTGGCCGGCGGAGTTGGCGCCGCCGATGACGATGACGTGTTCACCGGCTGCTGAGCGGGCCTCGGAGCGGGCGGCGCCGTAGTAGATACCGGCGCCTTCGAGCCGTTCGGCTCCGTCGACGGGCAGCTTGTTCCACGACAGTCCGACGGCGATCACGACAGCGGCGGCCGTGATCTCGAACTCGCCGGTGGAGGCGACGGTGAAGGTGCCGTCGCTGTTTCGGCTCAGCGAGTCGACGGGAGTGGCTCCGGCGATGTCGGTGCCGAGCCGTTTCGCTTGGGTGAAGGCGCGGCGGCCAATCTCGGTGCCGGACAGGCCGCTGGGGAAGCCGACGTAGTTTTCGATCCGGCTGGAGGATCCGGCTTGGCCGCCGGGGGCTTCGTAGTCGAGGAGAAGTGTGTCGAGTCCCTCGGATGACGCGTTGACGGCCACGGCGAGGCCGGCGGGTCCAGCGCCGATGATTACGAGGTCGTAGTGGTCGTGGTCGGGGTCGATGTCTTCGCCGAGGGCGGTCCACATTTGCTTCGGGGTGGGGTCGGACAGCACGGTGCGATCGGGAGTGACCACGATCGGCGTTGTGGCGTCCAGTGCGTCGAGGTTGCGGAGGAGTTGTTCGGCTTCGGTGCTGTGTCGGTCGAGGTAGGTGTGCGGGACCGGGTTGCGGGTGAAGAGGTCACGGATGCGATAGGAGTTGGCGTCGCCGTCGACGCCGATGAGGACGACGGGTTCACCGGCGAGTGATTGCAGCGACGACCACTGGTCGAATGCGTCGACGACGACGGGTTGGAGTGACATCGCGGCCGGCCGCCATGGTCGACCGACGACGTCATGAAGTCTCCCTGAGCTGAGGAGACGTTCGACGAGGTCATCGCGTTCGCCGAGCCGCACGATCAGAGCGGAGGGATGATGCGCATGAATGTCCGCGATGGCGTCTCCTAGACCGGTTGGCACCGTTCCGAGGACGAAGACCGCAACCGGTACACCGGCAAGGCGCCCGGTGTGGATTTCGGTGGCGGCCGCGTCGAGGTCGGTGTAGCCGACGACCTCGACCGACACTGCGATGTCGGTGGCGCAGATACGTAGATCGTCGACGAGATGTCCGAGTACCGCTGAGTCGCTGTCGATCCCGACGAGAAGCGGGGTTGTCTGGTCCATGGGATCATTTCTATCGATCAGATCCACATCTCCGGCGTCCCGGCGGGCGTGGCAGAATGGGCAGGTTATGCCCTACCTGGAGCCAACACAAGCGAGCGTCGAGGCATTGATCCGTCGCCAGATCGATGGCCCGATCACGATGTTGAACCTGCTGAGGTTCCGAGACGTCGCCGACTATTCTGCCAACCCGGAGCTCGCTCCCGACGAACCGATCTCAGGTGCCGAGGCCTACCGGCGTTATGCGGATCACACCATGCCGTACCTGATCGCAAGCGGAGGTGATGTCGTGCTCGATGGCACTGGTGGCGAGTTTTTCATCGGCCCCGGCGAGGAGAGGTGGGATCACGTCCTCCTCGTTCGGCAGAAGTCGCTCGACGACTTCTTCGCCTTCGCATCGAACCCTGGCTATCTCTCGGGTCTCGGCCACCGAACTGCTGCGCTCGAAGACTCGAGGCTCCTGCCGATCGTCACCGAGCCCTCGTAGCCCCTTGTCCCAGCTCCCGCGACGACACCCCTACCAGTGCTGGGTGACGCCGCCGTCGACCACCATGATCTCCCCGCTGACGTACCGGTTGCGGATCAGGGCCAGAACGGCTTCGGCGCAGTCGTCGGGAGTGGCCGAACGGGGAACCGGTGCCGCCTTGGCCACCGCCGTGTGCAGCTCATCCCAGGATGTGGTCCATGGTGTGGCCACCAGACCGGGTGCAACGGCGTTGAATCGGACCGGACCGTGGGACTTGGCCAGGAGCAACGTCATGTGATTCAGCGCCGCTTTGCTCATGGCGTAGGCGATCGAGGAACCGACCGGGCGGATTCCGGCGATCGAGGTGATGGTTACGACGTTGCCGTTGGTGGACTTCCGGAGATGGGGGATGGCAGCCTTGGTCAACTGCCACGTGCCGAGGACGTTGACATCGAAGGTCTTGGTGAAGATGTCATCGGTCAGCTGGTCGAGGTCGTCGTGAGGTACCACCGTCGTCCAGCCGGCGTTGTTGACCAGGCAGTCCAGCCGGCCAAACCGGTCGATGGTGGCGGCGACCAGCGCGTCGATGTCATCACGGTCGCTCACATCGGCCCGGACGTAGATCGAATCGGTCGGGAGCGATTCGGCCACAGCCTGTCCGGCCTCAACCGATCGGGAGGAGTTGACGACCACCGACATACCGACATCGGCGAGACGTCGAGCCGTCTGCTCGCCGATACCGCTCGATGAGCCGGTGACGAGGGCCACCTGTCCTTCGAACTCGCTCATGGAGCCCGAGTCAGTCGTCATCCATCCAGGCCACGATACGTTCCGGGGTCGCCGGCAGGCGTCGCACCCGCACACCATGGTCTCGCAACGCATCGTCGATGGCCGACGAGATCGCGGCCGGAGCCATCATCCGTCCGGCTTCGCCGCCCCCTTTGATTCCATGAGGGGTATAGGGTGATGGCGTCTCCTGGTGCCCGATGGTCAGCTCCGGCACATCCATCGAGGTCGGGATGACGTATTCGGCGAAGCTCGGCGTCTGCAGCACGCCCTCATCGTCGTAGACGAACTCCTCGAAGATCGACGTCCCGATGCCTTGGGCGGTCCCTCCGACGATATGACCGCACAGCGACCGGGGATTGACCATGGTCCCGCAGTCGTGGACCGCGGTGTAGTGGAGGAAGTCGACCTTCCCCGTTTCCGGATCGACCTCGACGACGGCGATGTGTGAGGCGTGCCCCATGAACGGATAGAACACCCCCAGATCCGTCCGCTCGTCGTTCGGCATCGTGGTGTAGGGATGGTCGTAGACGTGGCTGGCCTCGAGGCCGCTTTCGATCTCGTCGGGTAGCCCGTGCTTGAACAGGTGGGCTTGGATGGCGATGTCGGCCAGTTCCATCCTCGCCGCCGGCGTACCGGCCACCTCGAAGCCACCGTCGACCCAGTTCAGATCCTCGGGGTTGGCCTCGAGCAGGTGGGCGGCGATCAACGCTCCCTTCGTCTTGATCTTCTGGGAGGCGACCTCGACGGCTCCGGCCACCATGACGGTGAACCGGCTCCCACCGGGCCCGGTGGCCGGCAGACCTTGGTTGGAGCTGGCGTAGACCACGTTCACGGTGTGAGGGTCGACGTCGAACTCCTCCGCCACGAGTTGGGCCACCATGGTCTCGGGGCTGTTGCCCCACATGGCGCACGAGTAGAGGGTGGCGGTGATGTTGCCCAGCGCATCGATGTCGAGCGTGACGCTCTCCGGCATGCTGGAAACCGGTGCCGCCGGTTCGTCGAACCAGAACCAGAACTCGGTGGCGCTGAAGACGCTCCGCTCCTGACAGGTGCAAACGCCGATACCGATGTGGCGACCCTTCTGCTCGCGCTTCGGCCTGGCGTTGGCGCCAACCGGCATAGTCGGACAGCTCCAGCGCCTTGTCGAGAACCCCGGCGTAGTTGCCCGAGTCATAGACGTTCCCGGTGGGAATGAAGTAGGGGAACTGGTCGGCGTCGAGCAGGTTCATCCGTCGGATCTCGGCTGGATCCATGTCGAGCTCGGACGCGGCCAGGTCGACCATGCGCTCCAGCGCCCAGTTGCCGACCTCGGACCCGAAACCGCGGTAGGCCCCCTGCTGACACTTGTTGGTGAGCACGGCCGTGACGTCGTAGTAGACGCTGTTGATCTTGTACGGTCCGGTGACCTGGGCCAGCGCATTGCCGTGGTGCCCGACACCGAACTGGATGTAGGCGCCGTAGTCTTCCACGGTGTTGATCTTGATGCTGCGGAAGGTGCCGTCGTTCATCACCGCCAGCTGCACTTCATAGCGGCGGTCGGATCCGTGATGGTCGCCGTTGGAGATGTTGTCCATCCGGTCCTGCATGAACTTGACCGGACGACCGGTCAGGCGGGACAGCATGCCGGCGATCGTCGGCGTCTTGACCTCCCACAGCTTGGATCCGAAGCTCCCACCGGCCGACACGGGATGCATGTCGAGCTTGTTGCTGGGGACCTTGAGCGTTCCGGCCAGCATGAACAGGTACGACGTGAAACTCAACGAGTTGGCGTGGATGGTCATCATGCCGCTGGCCATGTCGTAGTCGGCCACCGCTCCCACCGTTTCCAGCGGCTGACCGCCCGAGCGGCCCCAGTGCAGCGTGTCGGTGACGACGCGGTCGGCCGAGGCGAAGTCGGCCTCGACCTCACCGAAGGTGAACTCCCGGTGAAAGGCGACATTGGTTCCGAGCGCGTCGTGAACCAGCGGAGAGCCATCCTCCTTGGCCTCCATCGGATCGACGATGGGTTCGAGCGGTTCGTATTCGATCTCGACCAGCTCGGCCGCATCCTCGGCTATGGCCCGGGACTCGGCCGCGATGGCCACCACTCCCTCGCCGGTGTAGCGGACCTTGTCGACGGCCAGGCACCGCCAGGTGTGGTTCTCGGGGTCCGGGCCGAAGTCGGGTAGCGGATCGGTGAGTTCGGCGGCCTGGGCGCCGGTGACCACAGCCGCCACCCCGGGGTGGGCCTCGGCCATGCTGGTGTCGATGCTCACGATCCGAGCGTGAGGGTAGATACTGCGGATCACGGCAACCTCGAGCATGCCGGGCAACACCATGTCGTCGATGTAGTTGCCCTTGCCCAGGAGGAAACGCCGATCCTCCAGCCGGGGAATCGACTTGCCGATCCAGTTCTTCTCGGTGGTGTGCTCTCGCACATCGGGCACGGTCATGGTGATCCTTCCCCGCTCGAACCGGTCGGCATCTGGCTCGCCGCCTCGACCACGGCTTCGACGATGTACTGGTAGCCGGTGCAACGGCAGAGATTCGAGGCCAGACCTTCCCTGGCCTCCTCCGAGCTGATGGCGGGGTTGTCTCGAATCAGCTCGAGGGAGCGCATCAACATGCCCGGCGTGCAGAACCCGCACTGCAGACCCTGCTTGTCTCGAAAGGCCTCCTGGACGGGATGGAGTTCGCCGTTGACGGCCAAGCCCTCCACCGTCTCGACCGTCGAACCGTCGGCCTGGACGGCCAGCACGAGGCACGAGCGGGCACTCCGGCCGTCGACCAACACCGTGCAGGCCCCGCATGCCCCCTGCTCACAGCCGAGGTGGGTGCCGACCAGGCTGAGGTGACGACGGAGAAAGTCGGCCAACGACAGCCGGGGCTCGACGTCGGCGGTGATGGGACGGTCGTTCACCGTCAACGAGATCTGGTGCGTTTCGCTCGTCATCGAAGACCTCCTGCTCGCTCGACGGCCGTTGTCAGCGCCCGGCGAACCATGGCGGTGGCCACCCGCTTCCGGTACGAACTCGAGCCGTAGACGTCGGAGAACGGTTCGAGGTCGCTCGTGGCGACCCGGGCTGCCTCGGTGACGAGTTCGGCGCCCGGGGTCTGGCCGATCAGCCCTTGTTCGGCCGCGGATGCTCGAACCGGTCGGCCGGCCACGCCACTCATGGCGATGGCCACCTGATCGACGGTCCCCTCGTCGACGTGGACCAGCACGGCCGCCGTCACCACGGGCCAACTCTCGTGGCCGTGGCTGAATTCCTCGAAGCCATGCCCGGTACCGTCGGGCCATCGATCGAAGCGCACCTCCCTCAACAACTCGTCGCCCTCCAGTGCGGTCATGTAGGGCCCCTGGAAGAACTCGTCGACCGATATCGTGCGCTCCCCTCCCGCGCTCTGGGCCGTCACCGATCCGCCATGAGCCAGGAAGGCGGTGGGGATCTCGGCGCTGGGGTCCGCGTGGGCGATGCTCCCGACCACGGTTCCTCGGTGGCGGATGGGAACCTGACCGGCTCGACTGATGGCGTCGACCAGCAGGGGAGCCATCTGGCCGGCAGCCTCGTGGTGCTCCACCGCCGATTGTCGGGCCCCGGCCCCCACTGCGAGGGAGCCGTTGTCTTCGGATATGAACGACAGATCGGCCGCCCGTCCGATGTCGACCAGGTGGCTCGGTGACGCCAGGCGGATCGAGAGCATCGGTAGCAGGCTCTGCCCCCCGGCGAGGATGCGGGCCTCCGATCCCAACTCATTGAGGGCCGCCGCGGCCTCTTCGCCCGACTCGACCCGTCGGTATCCGAACGGTGGTGCTTTCACGTGACCAACCCCCCATGAGCCTCATCTCCGACCGGTTCAAGGTGGGCGCCGATCGAACGCGTGCCGGTTTCAACCTAGCAGATCGACCTGGGACGTTCGAATTGCCGCTGTGGCGGGATGGCAGTGTAGCTTGCAGCAGCGCGACGGCCGATCCTATGGTCGTGGTAACCGAGATTCGACGAGTGACCGGAGACCGCCCATGCCAACGACGATCGATCTCTCCCAGGACATCTACGAGACGATGATGGTGTATCCGGGCCATCTCAAGACGGTCCAGTTTCAACACGCCAGCCACGAGGAGACCGCCGAGCGCTTCGAAAGCGACTTCTCGTTTCAGACCACCGGTTTGATGGTGAACGACAACGGCCCGACCCATGTCGATTCGTTCAGCCACATGGACCCCAGTCCCGACGCACCGACCATCGATCAGATGCCACTCGAACTCTTCTTCGGTACCGCCATCTGCCTCGACGTCTCCGGCGTCGCCCCCCAGACCGACATCGAACCGGCTGATCTCGACACCGCCCTGGCCGAGTCGGGTCAAGACCTCAATCCCGGCGACATCGTGCTCTTTCACACCGGCACCTGGGAAAAGCACGCCGGCACTCGGGCGTATCTCTCGGACTTCCCCGGATTGGGAGAGGCGGGCTCCCAGTGGATCGCCGATCACGGTGTCAAGAGCTTCGGCGTCGACTCACCGACTCCCGACAACCCGGCCAGCACCACGTATCCATGCCACTTGATGTCGCGAGACAACCGGATCACCCACTACGAGAACCTGGCCAACCTCCGTTTGGTGCTCAACCAGCGCTTCGACTTCTTCGGATTTCCGCTGAAGATCATCGGGGGCCACGGCGGCCCGACCCGGGCGGTCGCCCTCGTGGGCGACTGACGGTTTCCGGCCTGACGGGACTTGCTCCGAACGGCGTTCTGTGTAGTCTTTTAGTATGCGACTTGAAGTTACTCGCAAGAGTGATCTGGCGGTCCGGGCTCTGCGATCGCTGGCCGCGAGCGGGGGACGGGTGAAAGGGCCGGCATTGGCCGAGGCGGTGGGATCGACGTCGGGGTTCGTGTCCCAGGTGCTGAACCCGCTGGTGCGTCAGGGGTGGGTGCGCTCGGATCCCGGTCCGTCGGGGGGCTACTCCCTGGCAGTGGATCTCGGGTCGATGTCGGTTTTGGCCGTGATCGAGGTGATTGAGGGTCCGACCGATTCGGGGTGGTGTGTGCTGGCCGACCGGCCCTGCGACGAGGCCGGGACGTGCGCGTTGCATGTCCCATGGTTGCGGGCCCGGGCCCAATTGCTGCGGGAGCTCGATGCCACGTCGGTTGCGGAGGCGTCGCTGTGGTCCTGGCCCCGTCCGGCGTCGGGCGGTGCCCTGGCCGACGACCAGTAATGAGTGTCGACGAGGGCGGGGATGCGCCTTGCTGGGCACACCTGTTCGACGACGAATCGGGCTGCGCCGTTGCGGCCGAGCAGGTGGTGGTTGTGGACGTCGGTGCGACCGACACCGACGGCCGATCCGGGGTGGTGTGGAGCCTGCCGCATGGCGGCGACCTCGACGCCAATCTCGTCCACCTCGACCCCGGCGACGCTATTGGGGCTCACGTCAACGACGAAGTGGATGTGCTCGTCTGGGTCATCGCGGGACGCGGCCGGCTGGTCGTAGACGGCACGTGCTTGGAGCTGCACGGTTGCGTCCTCGTCTCGATTCCGAAGGGCAGGCGCCGGGAAGTGGAGGCCGGCACCGATGGCATCACGTACTTCAGCATCCATCGTCGTCGCGGCCCGCTCGCCATCAGCACCGACCGGAAAGCTGTCGACGACGCCGTCGAACAGGTGAGCGGCCGTGAGTAGCACCCGACCGCCCGAACACCGTGGCCGCGACCTCGATGACCGGGACGAGATCGCCGAGTTCGTCACCCGCTTCTACCGAGACATCGCCCAGGACGAACGCTTCCACCACTACTTCCATACCCTCGCGGCTGTCGACTGGCACGCTCACACCCTCGAGCTGACCGACTTCTGGGCCGGGCTGCTGCTCGGTGATGGAGAGGATCACCGAGACGCCGGCACGGTCATCGAAGCTCACCGCTGGCTCCACGACGCCGAGCCCTTCGACGACGCGCTGTTCGACCGTTGGCTCGAGATCCTCGACACCACGCTCGATGACGGATGGGCGGGCCCGATGACCGACTCGGCCAGGCGCCGCGGCCACGGCCTCGCTTGGGCCATGGCCAAACGCCTCACGGGTCACGCAACCCGCCGAGGCACATGAACCAACCCCCCCCCCCCCCCCGATTAGAGCGGCGCAGGTTCGTGTTCGCCGCAGTCGACACGCAGATCCTGGTCACGAAGCGCGGTGCCGAGCAGCAGGCAACGGGCGCGCCTGCGACCACCGGGGGGTTGGTAATGACGGCAAGTGAGACAGCTCCGGTTCACGGTGATGACCCCGGCATGTTGCAGACGGGCGATCTCACCGAGAAGCACTCGCAAGGTCGTCGCCCGCTCGGCCACAGTGCCGGACTCGGTTCTCAGGATCGGCTGCAGCCTGGTGGCGATATCGGCAGCGACCGCTTCGCCGGCGCCGGTCAGGGACAGAAGGGTGGTTCGGAGGTCGTCGGGGTCGCGGCTGCGGACAATGAGGCCGCGCTTGTCAAGCGTGGTCACGGCGTCGCTCACCGTCGGCTGAGACACGTCGAGTTCGGCCGCAAGATCGCCGATGCGTCGGAGCCTGCCGTCAGCGAGCGTCTCGACGACACTGAGACCGAGCAGGGAGAGCTCGTGGCGGGTCGCCACGAGCTGGCGGGCGGCCCGCAGGGCCCGACCCAGCCGCTCGACCGCGGCGAGCACCTTGCGGTCGATTCCGGCCTCAACGTTCATTGTTCCTGGTGCATCCCTGGTCGGGGTCGCATCCGCTGGTGGTGGGTGGCGGTTCGTCGATGAGCCGGGCCAGGGTGGCGCCGACGGCAAGATCGTCCACATGGCCGAAGGCGTTGAGCCGGACCCGTCCGCTCCGGTCGATGAGGATCAGACTGGGAGTGCCACGCAGCTGATAGCGGGTCATCGTGACCGGCGTGCCGCCGGGTTGGTCGTGGAGGTCGACACCGACCGGGAACCCGATCCGGTACTCGTGCAGGAACGCCTCCAACGACACCGGTGTCATGGCGTCGTGATGTTCGAACACCGTGTGCAGCCCCAGGACCACGACGTCGCTCGTGAACGTGTTCACGATCCGCTGGGCCTGGGGCAGACCATGGCTGACACAGCCTGGGCACAGCATCTGAAACGCCTCGATCACCACTACCCGCCCGGCGACGTCGTCGAGGCTGATCGGCCGGTCGGTGTTGAACCACTGCGACACGGCCAGTGGTGGGGCGGCAGGGAACTCATCGAGAAGGTCCATAGGAACACTATAGATAGGATTCCTATAAAAGTTTCACCGACCGTTCGTCGACCAGTGCCAGGGTTCACTCGGCAGGTTCTTGAGCCCGTACTTTGCCGCGTTGGCGTTCAGCCAGTTCCATCCCGGCCCGGACCGCGATCGAATGAGGCGTCCGTTGTAGGTGAAATCGATGGCTTTGCCCTGTTCGTGCATCGAACGTCCCGGTCGGGCCGTCGGTGGGCGGCACTGGCGGGCCGGCATCTCGTAGATGGCATAGTTGCTGGTTCCGCAGTTGTTGCGACGAGTCTGGATCTGCGCGGCCGGATCGCGATAGCCACCTCCGGCCAGATCGATTCCGGCCGCCTCGGCGTCGGCCAATAGCCGCTGGATGTCGGCGAGGATCGACACGTCAACCCGGATTCCCTTGCCGGCATCACGAATATCGAGTGCTCCGTTGGTGGACGGAACCGGTGTTGGAGTGGCGGGCGGCGGCGGCGGGGGGACCGAGGCCAGCTCTTCGACCAAGGCGTCCTCCTCGGTCTTCAGCTGAGTGTCGAGCTGCAGGCCCAGACTGGCCAGAGCCGCCTGTTCCGACAATAGATGATCGAGTTCCTGGTCTGCCTCGGCCGCGAGGTCGGCTTGGACCGCCTTGTCCTCCTCGAGCTGGTCCAACTCCAACTGGCCGGCTTGTCGGAGGTCATCAGCGACCGCCTCGGCGTTCTCGGCCTGCAGTCTCCGCTGGTTGAGGACTTCCTGCGTATTGACCAGCTCGGTCACGTAGTCGACATTCGACTGCGTGACCGTATTCAGCAGCGTGTTTATCCGCACGGCGTCATTGAGATCGTCGGCCAACAGGATTCCCGGCCCCCCGACGACATCTCCCATGAACGATCGAATGGCCTGTTCCCGTCCCTTGTTCTCGAGGTCGTCCACTTGGCCCTGCAGCTCGGCGACATCCTCACTTGCAGTCGCGGCGATCAACTGCGCCTGTTCCATTCGTTGTGAGGCGAGATCCACCGCCGCCTCCTGTGACTTGATCCGGCCGTTGATGTCGGCGAGAGCAGCGGTCACGGCGGAGAGATTCGCATGGGCGACGTCAAGCTGCTCGTCGTTGGCGGCTTTTGCCTGACTGACCCGATCCCGCTCGGCCTGCAGATCGTCCTCGGAGGGCTGAGAGCTCGTCGACTGATCCGTCGTTGGACTGGTCGTGGTCGTATCGGTCGTAGCCGTGGTGTCGGAGCCGCTGGATGACTGCGTGGTCGGATCAGTGGTGGCCGTGGTGTCGGTGGAATCGGGAGTCTCGGTTGTGTCGGTGGTCGGGTCGGTTGTCTCCTGAGCCAGACCCGGACCGGCTCCTCCGATGACGAGAGCCAGAGCCAGCCAGACGGCGCGGGCCAGCGGGGCTCGATGGCCCGATGATCGCCGTGTCCGACGTAGCCCACCATGGCACGATCGACGACTCTGCACCTTCGCTCGCGTCGAAGGTTCCACACTCACATGCAAGATGGTAGTCGCAAGCACTGCGTCCCGAACATCGCGACCGCTCGCCGACAATAGGCACCAGAAGGTGCGTACTGGTCAGGGGCACCGGTTCATGCTCCAATGATCCCATCATGACCAACCAACCAGACGATGTCATCATCCAAACCGACGGCGTCGAGCTGGCCGGCCATCTTCGGCTCCCTCCGACCACCGACGACCGGCCCTCGCCCGCCCTCGTGTTCACCGGACCGTTCACCGGAGTGAAGGAGCAGGTCGTCGGCCACTACGCCGAACGGCTGACCGCACGAGGCTTCGCCACCCTCACCTTCGATCACCGCAACTTCGGCGCAAGCGGCGGGACCCGTCGCCAACATGAAGATCCGGCGGGAAAGCTGGCCGACCTCTCAGCGGCCACCGGATTCCTGGCCAACCACGAAGCGATCGATGAGGACCGGATCGGCTGCGTTGGCATCTGCATGGGGGGAGGCTACGCCCTCAAACACACGGCCTTCGACCCGAGAATCAGGGCTCTGGCGCTGGTGGCGGCGGCGTTCAACGACCCGAAGGTTATGCGTCAGGGCATCGGCGAGGCCGGCTATCGCGAGATGATGGCCGACTTCGCCTCGGTCGCCACCCGGGAGGCGGCCACAGGCACCATCGACTACATAAAGGCCGTGTCCGACGTCGAAGGCGAGGACGCGGCGATGCCGGGAGCGGAGCCATTCGAATACTACGGCACCGATCGTTCATCTGCCCCGGGGTGGCGCAACGAGATGACCCGTCTCTCCGTCCGAGAGTTGCTCACCACCGATCTGGCGATCGGTGCCGACTTCGTCGGGCCGACGCCCACCCTGATCGTCCACGGCCGCACTGACGATTTCTGCTCCCCGTCCGGCGCGCAGGACGCCTTCGACCGGATCACCGGCACAAAGGAGCTGGTGTGGCTCGACACGACGAACCACATCGATCTCTATGACCAGGAGCCCTACGTCGGACCGGCGATCGATCGGATCGCCGACTGGATGGCCGAGTACCTGTGAGGTTTCCATGAGCAGGCCTCCCGTCTATCAGTGCCCGGTCGACGCCCCGATTCAGGTGCTGGGAGGCAAATGGAAGCTGGTGCTGCTGTTCTACCTGTTGGAACAGCCCAGGAGAAACGGTGAGCTGCGACGGCTCGTGCCCACCATCACCCAGAAGATGCTGACACAACAGCTGCGCGAACTCGAAGCCGACGGCATCGTGGATCGCACCGTGTTCGATCAGGTGCCACCCAAGGTGGTGTACAGCGTCCGTGACGATGAGCGCGGTCAGCTGGAGCCGCTGATGCAGAGCCTGTGTGACTGGGGCATGTACTGGTGTGACAAGACGGGTGCCCAGGTCGTGGCGCTCGGGGGCGAGACGTCGTGAGCGACTATGCGGAGCGTGCGTACCTCACGGCCAGGTCCTAGGGCTGCTGGCCGTAGTCCTGCCACGGTCGGTCGCGGTCGGCGACGACGGCCCGAAGGCCGCGTTCGGCAACATCCTCGCCCCACTGCAGGGCTTCCTCGGTGTGCCGGGTCATACCGTCGAAGAAGGTGCCGAGCATCTGCGTGGTGCGCAGCCCCATGTTCTCGAATGCCTGGTTGATCAGCATCTTGTTGAGGGCCAGCTGGTTGCCCGGGATGGTGGCCAGCCGCCGTGCCTCGGCTTCGGCTGCTGCAGACAGCTCGCCGACGGCATGGACCTCGCTGACAAGGCCGATGCGCAGCGCCGTCTCGGCGTCGATCGCCCGCCCGGTCAGTAGGAACTGTTTGGCGTGTTCCAGGCCGAGGCGGTACACCCACATCATGGTTGTCGGTGTGCCGTACACTCGACTGGGGGCGTAGCCGATGTGGGCGTCATCGGCCATGAAGAGCAGGTCCGCGCACATCACCAGGTCGGTGGCGCCACCGATGGCCCAGCCTGCGACCTCGGCGATCACCGGCTTCGGGCACTCCCACAGCGACATGAACCGCCGTACGTTGTTGTTCATGAACTGGTAGTCACGGACCGGGTCCCAGTTACCGGGACGTGGCTTCGGCCCGCCGCCGTCATAGGGCTGATGCCATGACGCCGGTGCCGTCGATCCGGCCTGGTCACCGAGGAAGCTCAGGTCGTAGCCGGCCGTCAGTGTGCCGTTGGAGCCTCGGAGCACGATGGCTCCGACATCGGCCGACGCCGTGGCCGCCGCAACCGAGTCGGCCACGCCCTGCACCATCTCGTTGGTGAGGGCGTTGAGTTTCTCGGGTCGGTTGAGGGTGATGATGCCGAGACGGTCGACTTCTTCGTAGAGGACGTGTGGTTTGGTCATGAATCGTTGATCGTAGGACATCGACGGCCCGCTGTTTCAGCCGCTGGCCCGTCAGGCGATCCGGGTGAAGAGGTAGGCAAAGGCGCTGCGGGTGTAGGTGATGCCGCGACCGCTCGCGTGAAGTGATTCGACCGTGACCTCTTGGCGGCGTTTCGGGATCAGGTATTGGTCGAGACCGCTGGTGATGATTCGGTAATCGCCGTTGCGGGCGGTCAGGATCCCACTGAGCTCATAGCGGGGGTCGATCGAGGCCATGGCCGCATCGCCGTGGCTCGGGTTGACGAGCAGCGTGCCGCCGACCGCCAGCGCGTCGGTGCAGTGCTCGGAGATGAACCCTGCATAGAGGGATACGAGAAGCCCGACTGACTCGTCATCCAACGGGATCAGGTCACGGTAGTCGAGATGATGAAATCGGGTGCGCAGGTGGGTGGCCCCGGTGTCGGCGCGTTGTCGTTTCGCCTCGATGAGAGCGGCGACGGCGTCGGTCTGGGCGAAGAACCGGGCGGCCCGATTGTCTTTGTCGATGTAGGTGACGTCGTCGAACCACACCGATGGGGCGATGTCGACATAGCTGCCCGGATACAGCACGGGCGTTGTCGCCGGCAGCATCTCGGCAATCGCCCCGAAGAGCCGGATGCGATCGTCGGGATGTCGGTCGAATTCGGCGTGGAACTCGGCGACCTTGGTGGGGGAGGTCACGCCGCCGGCTCCCGGTCGTGGAGGTACCAGTCGTGGACGATCATCGAGGCGGCCATGCCACCGGTGTTGGCCGCCTCAATGGCGCCCATCCACCCCTGTACGTCGCCGGCGGCCCACAGCCGATCGACGTTGGTTCGCTGGGACCCGTCGACGGTCACGTGTCCGTATTCGTCGAGTTCGAGGCCCAGCGAGTCGACCAGGCGGCCGACCAGCGGAATCGGTTCCTGATCGGGGGTGAACAGCAAGGTGCCGACCTCGACGGTGTCGCCTGAATCAAGAGTGACGGCTGCAAGCTCCCCACCGTGGTGGTCGATGGCGACGATGTCGCCGACATGGAGATCCACGCCGAGCCGCGCCAAGGCGTCACGCCGGTCGTCGTCGACGTGAAGATGGTGAGGGGCGATGACGACCCTGTCGGTGGTCCAGTTCCTCGTCATCGAGGGGAAGATGTCGAGTTCGACGCTCATCGACGGGACGATGCCCCACCGTCGATCCCGGTTCTCGAATCCGTCGCAGAACGGACAGGGAATGATCGTCTTGGCCCAGCACTTCTCGAAGCCGTCGATGTCGGGGTGGACGTCTCGATAGCCCGTCGTCAACACCACATGGCGCGCTTTCCACGTGGTGCCGTCGGCTTCGAGGATCAGATCCCCATCGATGTCGCTTCGGTCGATGTCGGTCACAGCCGCCTGCACGAGGCGAGCAGAGTCGTACACGGCGAGCTGTTGCCACGCCCGGTCGCGGATCTCCTGGGGGAGCAGACCATCGAGGCCGACGAAGTTGTGCACACCGTGGGATGCTGCGTTGCGTGGTGGGGTCGGTGCGTCGAACACCACCACGTCCTTTCGGGTTCTGGCCAATACCAGGGCGGCCTGAAGTCCGGCCGGGCTCCCGCCCACGACGGCCACGTCGATGGTCTCCATTTCGTTCTCCTTACTCGAATGACTACTGGTCAGTCGATTATGACCGGTGGTCAGTCGTTTGGCAACCGTGTAGGGTGTGCGGTGTGACACAGTCCGAGTCGACATCACCACGGTTCCAGCCCCCCGAAGTTCGCCAGCGTCAGATTCTCGACGCCGCCGCATCGTTGGCCGTCGAACACGGTCTCGACAACGTCTCCATCGCCCAGGTAGCCGATGCCGCAGGGATCGCGAAGGGTTCGATCTATCTTCACTACCGATCCCGCACCGAACTCGTCGGTGCGCTGCAGGCTGACCTGTGGGCCCAGATGCTCGACCATCCAACGGAGGTACTGGCCGACGAGTCTCTGAGCTGGACCGCCCGACTCGACGAGATCGTGCGCCACCTCGTCGACTTCTCTCTGCGAAACGAAGATCTCTACCATGCCGTGTTCCACGCCACGGCCACCGCATCCGAGGAGCCGTGGGTGCAGTCACGGGTACTGCTGCGAGACCTCCTGGCCGGCGGTGCCGAGGCCGGCGAGTTCGACATCGGCGCCCTCGACGTCACCGTCGACTTCCTGCTCCATGCCTATGCCGGTCCCTGCTATCACGGCACCGATCACACTCACATCACAAACGAGGTCATCCGCCTCTTTCGACGAACGGTCGGAGCAACCGAGCCGATCTCTGAACGGGCCTGAAACCCGGCGCAGGACGCCATTGGCTGATCGTCTCGTTGCGACTCACCGCCGGCTGAGACGACCGATCAGCGCGTCGACCGCATCGGCAACGACGCCGGGTTCGATGACCCGAACCGGTGCCCGAAGCGCCACTCGAGCCAGCGCCATGACAAGCGAATCGAGCCGGTTGGCACGGAGTTGGATCGTGCACGAGTCGACTTCGGTGTCCACGAGCGTGAGCTCGACCCCAGACCGTTCGATCCATGACAGGGCCTCGGCGACCTGGTCGTAGGGGACCTGCACGGTCACCGTCGTCTCGAAGTTGCGAGGTAGCGCAGCAACCGACGCTGCGAGGAACGCAGCGGCGTCGCCGCCGGGAATGTCGCGTGGGGCGAATCGCCCGCCGGCAAGCCGCACGTTACCGAGTCGGTCGAGGCGGAACGTGCGCCAGTCGCTGCGCCGGAGGTCCCATGCGATGAGATACCAGAGGCGGCCGGCCGAGAGCAGCTGATGCGGCTCAACCAGACGTTGGCTCTCGTCGCCGTCGCGGGGTTGGTAGTCGAAGCGGACTTCTTCGTGGCTGCGGACCGCCGAGGCGAGCACGCTCAGCGTTTCCGGGTTGACGACTTCTTCGTCGCCGTGCACTCGACGCAGTGACGCGACGCTGCTGTCGAGTGCCGAGACACGACGTCGCAGACGATCGGGTAGCGCGCGTTCGACCTTGGCCAGTGCCTGGACTGATGTGTGCTCGATGCCGGCGATCGAGGCTGTCGCGGCGGCCCGTAGTCCGACGACGACCGCGACGGCCTCGTCGTCGTCGAACAGGAGCGGCGGCAGATGAGCGCCGGCGGCGAGCCGATAGCCGCCTTCACTGCCGGGCGTGGCATCCACCGGATAGCCCAGATCGCGGAGTCGTTCCACGTCGCGGCGAATCGTTCGTTCGGTGACGTCCAGACGTTCGGCGAGTTCGGCCCCCCGCCACAGCCGGTGGGTCTGCAGCAGCGAGAGGAGGTGCAGGGCCCGCCCGGTCGGATCGTGTCGCATGTCGAGAGTTTTGCACAGATAGCGGACAGAAGCTGTCCGCATTGGGTTCTACCGTCGTGTTGGACAGGAGATACCCATCGAGAAAGAGGTCCCGCAATGCCCACTCCAACAGAATTCAGTACAGCCCAGTTCAATCCAGCCGAGTTTCCGGAGCCGACGATGATCTCGGTGAACGGTGTGGAACTCGAGGTGTTCGAAGCGGGCCGGGAGAACGCAGGACGGCCGATCGTGCTCTGCCACGGGTGGCCGGAGCATGCCTTCGCGTGGCGCCATCAGGTACCTGCGCTGGTCGGAGCGGGCTACCACGTCATCGTTCCGAACCAGCGGGGTTACGGCAACTCGTCCGCCCCCAGCGAGGTCACCGAGTACGACATCGATCACCTGTCGGGTGATCTCGTGGCCCTTCTCGACCACTACGGATATGAGAACGCCACGTTTGTCGGTGAGGACTGGGGTGCGCAGGTCGTGTGGGGGCTTACGCTCCTGCACCCGACCCGAGTGAATGGGGTGATCGCCCTGAGCGTGCCCTATCTCGACCGGGGCGACCGACCCTGGCTCGAGGTCCTCGAGGAGATGCTCGGGGGCGACTACTACATGGTGCACTTCAACCGGAAGCCCGGGGTCGCAGACGCCGTGCTCGATCGAAACACCTCCCGGTTCCTGCGCAACCTGTACCGCAAGAACCAGCCGCCGGCCGAGCCTCAGCCGGGCAACATGATGGTCAACCTCGCCGAGGCGGAGATCCCCGTCGGCGATCCCGTCATGACCGACGGCGAGCTGGCTGTCTTCGTTGCGTCCTTCGAAGCCTCCGGGTTCACACCGAGTATCAACTGGTACCGGAACCTCGACCGCAACTGGCAACTTTTGTCGGACGTGGATCCGATCATCACCCAACCCGCGCTCATGATCTACGGCGACCGCGATCTGGTGGCCAGGAATGAACGGATTGTCGAGTTCGTACCCAACGTGGAAGTGCTCAGCTTCGACTGTGGTCACTGGATCTCACAGGAGATGCCGGAGGAAACGAACCAGGCGATCTTGAGCTGGCTCTTGAGCCGACCGTCAATCAGCAATTAGGTTTGACCGACACGCGAGGAAGGCCAAGATGACCAGCTCACGACACCAAGCCAACAAGTCGCTGGTTCTCGAGTACTGGGCCGCGCTCGACGCAGCGGATCCGGCCGAGCGAGCCAGCGCACAGACGGTTTTGGCGAGCGGTCTGCGCTGGCATGGCCACGTACCCGTGGGCAGTCTGATCGGTCCTGAGCAGTTCGCCTCCGGTGCCTGGGAACCGTTGCGCCGTTCCTTTCCGGATCTCGAGCGTGAGACGTTCGTCTTCTTCGCAGGATCGTCGAACGGCCGAGCAGACGGCGACATCGAGAAGGACGGCCATCTCTGGGTGACGGGGACCGGTTTGTTCCGGGCCACGTTCGCCGAGGACTACCTCACGATCCCAGCCACCGGCGGGCCGGTGAGCATACGATGGGGGGAGTTCTGCCGGGTCGCCGACGGCAAGATCGACGAAGTCTATTTCCTCGTTGATCTTCTGGACTTGATGCGACAGGCGGGCCACGACGTTCTCCCAGATCTCGGGGTTGGTGGCCTGTACCCGCCCCCGGCGGCCGGAGACGGCGTGCTACTCGATCCCCAGGATGACGCGGCGACCGATGACTGCCTCGATCGCATCAGGACGTTCATCTTCGACGGACTCAACGAGTACGACGAGGGAGACCTCTCCACCATGGGATTGGCGAACTACTTCCACCCCGACCTGCACTGGTACGGGCCCGGCGGTATCGGCGCCTGTCTCAGCTTCAAGGAGTTCGAGGACGTCCACCAGCGGCCCTGGCTGGTCGCCTTTCCGGACCGTCAGGTTCAGGACCTTGACGCTCTCTTCGCCGAGGGCGGCTACTGCGGAGCGCCGGGTTGGGCCGGCGTCAAGGCGTATCACACCGGCCCCTATCGAGGGGCCGAGGCCACTGGCGCCGCCATCGACTTCAACGGTCTCGACTGGTGGAAGCTCGAGGGGGACCGGTTCGTGGAGAACTGGGTGTTCGTCGACATGATCCATCTCTTCGAGCAGATGGGCGTCGACCTCTTCGACCGCATGCGAGCCTCGATCTCCTCACCGGATGAGCGTTAGGAGCGACGTGCGAGGTTTCGATCCCGAATACACGTCCATTCCGGACTTCATTCTGAAGTCGACGGAGCGTATTTGGGAAGAGCGGGGCATCGCCCGGATTCGTGACTACTACGCCACCGACAACATCGTCAGGACACCGATGGGTGTCACCCGCGGCATCGACCCGGTGATCGCGGCGACCAACGCAACGCTGCACCAGTTTCCCGATCGTCGCCTGCTCGGTGAAGATGTGATCTGGACCGGCGACGAGGAGACCGGCGAGTACTACTCGTCCCATCGGATCGTGTCGCCGATGCACCACCTCGGCCACGGCATGTTCGGCCCTCCGACGGGCAAACGGGTTCGGGTTCGAACCGTCGCCGACACCGTGCTGCGGGCTGGACGGGTCTGTGAGGAGTGGTTGGTCCGCGACCACGGGGCGATCGTTCGCCAGCTCGGCTACGACGTCGCCGAGTTCGCAGCCGAGTCGATCGCTCGGGAGCTGGAATGGGGCCGGACTCCAGAGGTCTTCACGCCCGAGACCGACGTCGAGGGCTCGTACGTGACGCCGGAGGACACATCGGACCACGCACGTGTGTACGCCGAAACCTTGCGATCGATTTGGCTGAGCGACTTCCGGGTCGTGAACACGAACTACAACGAGGCCGTTGCGCTCGAGCTGCCCGGCGGCCACGCGGACAGCGGGAAGGCTGCGGTGACCTCGTTCTGGATGGGCCTGACGTCCGCCGTGCCCGACGCACTGTTCTCGGTCGACCACCTGATCGGGCGCGACGATCCGGGCCGGCCGCTCCGTGTTGCGGCCCGGTGGAGCGTCCAGGGCACCCACGACGGCGCGGGCGCGTTCGGAGATCCATCCGGAACGCCCATCTACATCCTGGGCGTCAACCATGCCGAGATGATCGACGGCGAGATCACACGGGAGTGGGTGCTCATCGACGAACTCGCAGTTCATCGCCAGATTTGCCTGTTCAAGGGCTGAGGTGCCGAGGTCGTCGTCGGCTACCACCGATACGGTGAGCGACGTGGACGACCTGTTGATCCGCAACGTTCGGCTCCCCGATACGCCGACACACTCGAATGCGACGGGCAACATCGTCATCGAAGCTGGTCGCATCCATTCGGTCGGATCGGCACCGGAACCATGGAACGGCCACATCCTCGACGGACAAGGCCGTTTGGCCCTGCCCGGTCTGGTCGACGGTCACGCCCATCTGGACAAGACACTGTGGGGTCTGCCGTGGCGCCCACACAGTGCCGAACCGGGCCTGGCCGGCCTGATCGCCAACGAGCGAACGGGCCGCCGTGAGCTGCCGCCGGTCGCCGATCGTGCAGGAGCACTTCTCGACGCGTACGTCGCCAACGGAACGACGCTGATCCGCAGCCACGTCGACGTCGATCTGGACAACGGCCTGTCGGCGGTCGAGGGTGTGCGACAGGCGGCTGCCGATCGGTCCGACGGGATCGATGTGCAGATCGTGGCGTTTCCCCAGAGCGGCATGCTCGTGGCCCCAGGTACTTCGGCGCTGCTCGACTCGGCGATGTCGGCCGGCGCGGACCTGGTCGGTGGGATCGATCCCGCCGGGTTCGACGGTGATCCGGTCGAGCATCTCGATGCCCTGTTCGCCATCGCCGAGCGTCACGGGTGTGGAATCGATCTTCATCTGCACGACCGTGGTGGGCTCGGGCGGTGGGAGCTGGAACTGGTGATCGAGCGCACACAAGCCCTCGGAATGCACGGGTTGGTCACGGTGTCGCACGCTTTCTGTCTGTGTGACGGCGACGCCTCGATTCCAGGCCTGGTCGAGCGCCTTGGCGAGGCCCGGGTGGCGCTGGCGACCGTCGCTCCGGGCAGCGTCGACCCGCTACCGCTCGAACTGCTCGATCAGCACGGGGTGGCGTTGTGCCTCGGCCAGGACGGTGTCCGCGACCTCTGGTCCCCGTGGGGTGACGCCGACATGTTGGCCCGGGCCGGTCTGATGGCGTGGAGATCGGGGTACCGCCGTGACGACGACATCGAGCGCTGCGTCGACGTGGCGACCACGCGGGGTGCGGCTGCGATCGGCGTGGCCGATCATCATCTGGCGCCCGGCGGCCGCGGTGACGTCGTGCTGATCGATGCCGCCTGCGCGGCCGAGGCCGCCGTGGTGTCCCCGGAGCGGGCGGCGGTCGTCAAGTCGGGTCGGCTGCTTGTGCAGGATGATGGTCGTCGCTGACCGTGATCACCACGAGGTCGGTTGGGGGTTGGCGCTCGTTGGGCAGCAGTGGCGTGACCTCCGAGCGTGAGCCGACAACCTGCACCAGAACCTGGCTGCCAGGATCGTCGGCGAGTTCGATGACCCCATTGGCCCGGGCGACTGTACGTCCGGGAAACCGTGCCGGGAGCTCGGCCAGCACGGCATCGACCGCCTGACGGGTCAGCGGACCGCTGACGGACACGGTGTGGGTTTGATGCAGATCGAACAGGGTCGGGGTCGGTACGGCGGCGGCGTCGCGGGCCCGGTGCCCGCCGAGTGCGAGAAAGCGACCGAGTGTGCCCCCTTCGCGTTGACCCAGACTGCCGTTGACGACCGGCGTCTCCGGCGCAAGGGTCGCCAGTCGTGAACGGGCTGGAGGCATCGACGACGGATGGACGAGATCGACTTTGGTGAGCACGAGCAGGTCGGCCTGCTGTATCTGTGCGTCGAGGTGGAGGCGGATCCAGCTCGGCAGGTCGGGGTCGAGCAGCTGATCGGCGGCAACGACGATCACCACACCGTCGAGGAAGAATCCGGCCGACCGGCTCCAGGGGATCACGTTCTTCGGTTCGGCGACACCGGACAATTCGATGACCACATGGTCGGGCGGCTCGGGGCGACTCCGGATCGTATCGAACGCCGAGCCCATGTCGTCGAGGTTGGTGCAGCACACGCAGCCGTTGGTCAACTCGATGGCGGCGCCATCACATCCCTTCACGAGCGCTGCGTCGATGTTGATGGAGCCCGCATCGTTCACGACGACGGCGATGGGCCGGTCGGCGTGCGACAGCACCTCGTTGATGGCCGTCGTCTTCCCGGCGCCGAGATAACCACCCACGAAGGTGATCGGAACCCGGCGCCCGTCCCACGGCAGGTGGTCCGGCTCTTGATACGGCATGCAGCCACCCTACGTTGTCGTCAGGCGTAGCCGTCGAAGCTGTTCCCCTCAGCCGGATTTGCCGCGGGAAGCACCTCGAGCAGCCTGGCGGCGTTTGCCTGCGCGGTCTCCAGCGTCTTGTCGAGGATCGCCATCGACACGTCGGCGTTCACCTGGGCCTGGGGAGTCGCCGCTGAGATGCTGGAGATGTCCATGTCCAATCATCGGCCACATTGGGGCAGGACTGAAGCCGCCTTTCGCTGACTTGACTGCTCCAAGGTCGAGGCTGTAGATAGGCTGTCTATCTATGGCAGATGTTGACATACCGTCCGGATGGATTCGAGGCGTGCTCGACCCGTGTTTGTTGGCGCTCGTCGGAGACAGCGAAGCCTATGGCTACGAACTGGCGGGCCGTCTGGAAGAGGCGGGTCTCGGGCGAGTCAAGGGCGGGTCGCTGTATCCGTCTCTCGCTCGCCTGGAGAAACAGGGGCTGCTGGCCTCGCAGTGGCGGGCAGGCGAAGGTGGGCCGGGTCGCAAGTACTACACGTTGACCGAGCTCGGCCGGGTTTCGTTGGCCGACCACGTCCACCTGTGGGGTGTGTTCGCCGGAAGGGTGTCGACGGTGCTCGACGTCGAGGTCGTCCGGTGAAGGACGAGACGTGGCTCGATGCCTTCGACCACGAACTCGAGGCCGCCGGGGTAGGGGCCGAGGATCGGGCCTCCGCCCGCGTGGAGACCGAAGGCTTCCTCAGCGACGCCGGGGCATCGGCCTACGACCAGTTCGGAGCTCCCGGTGACTACGCGGCCGAGCTGGCCCAGGCGCTTGGTGGCGGGCCACGACGGCCCGACCGACGGTCGTCCGCAGCCGGCCCGGCTGTGGAGGTTGCCGGAATCTCGAAGACGTACCAGGGGGTTGTGGTCTTGCGAGATGTGTCACTCACCGTCGAGCGGGGCGAAGTCCTGGTGTTGACCGGTCCGAACGGCGCCGGGAAGTCGACGCTGCTACGGGTGATCGCCGGGCTCGAACGAGCCGATGCTGGCTCGGTCAACACCACGGGGGCGATCGGCTATGTTCCGCAGAGCGGCGGGATCGACCCATATCTGCGGCCCGAGGAACACTTCGAGCTGTTCGGCGCGCCCGCCGGCCTCGGCCGCCGCCATGCGCGCCGGGAGGGCAACCGGTTGGCTCACGAGCTGGGCTGGGATGCCGGATCGGCCCCGATCGCCGCGCAACTTTCAGGCGGAACGGCCCAGAAGCTGGCCGTGATCACGGCGTTGCTCGGGCGGCCGGAGACGCTCCTGATGGACGAGCCCTGTCAGGGGATGGATGCCGATAGCCAACAGCGGCTCTGGGCCCTCCTGTGGGCATGGCAGGACGACGGTCGCTCGGCAATCGTTTCGTCACACTCGCAGGACGCATTGGCCAAAGCGTCGAAGGTCGTCGAGATCGAAGGAAGGCCGGACCGATGAGCGCGGTGGCGCTACGAGCGGCGGCGACCGTTCGGGCGGTTGCGCGGCGTCGACTGACAGTCGGAATCCTCCTGGCCATGCCCGTCGCCTTCTATCTCGTGAGCCACGACAGTGTCGGCCGATCGGTACGTTCTCTGGTATTCGGCATCAGTTGGGCCGTGAGCACTGTGGCGTTCTTCGCAACCGTTGCCGCCCACGATCTCGATCCGCGTCTCCGTCTGGCGGGTTGGCGCCGTCTCGACCTCGTCGCCGGACGGCTGGTCGGCCTTCTCGCCATTGTCGTCGGCTTGACGCTGGTTTTCGCTGTCCTGGTCGGTGTCGATCAGGACGTGAGGAGCCTGGCCGCAATCGTCGTGGACTTTGCGGTCACCGGTTCGGTCGCGGTTGCCGTCGGGACCGTCATCGGCAAGGAGATGGAGGGCACCCTCGTACTGTTCTTTCTGGCCGGTCTGCAAGCCATCGCGAATCCGTTCGACGCATGGTCTCGCGCCCTGCCGTTCTGGTCGTCGCGAGAACTCGGAACGTGGGCCGTCGACGGTCCGCAAATCGGCTCACTCTCCAACGGGATCATCCACGCGACGGTCGTGGTCGTGCTGTGCGGTCTCGTTGTGGCGCTGTATTCGGCGCCGCGTCCCGCCTGATTCGACGATTGACGCGTCTCGGATCGACCACGACGAGTTCAATGCTCGGCCACCACAACGTCCAGCATTGCGATCGCCCGGTCGAGAACGGGAAAGGCCGGGCCGGTTCCGGCTCCGTCGTCGATCCAGGCTCGAACGGCATCGGGTCCCTGCCTGGCGATCACCGCGGTGCGGGCATCTTCGACGGCGTCCACCTCGGCCCATCGGATGGCGGCGACATCGACGCCCGACAGCGCGCCGAGCAACACCATCGAGAACTGATCCAGACCGAGCTTCTCGCTGACCACAACGAGGGCCTGAAGCGTGAACATCGCATGCGTGAGGTTGCCGTCACGACGCTGCGCATTCAGGACGTCCCGGTAGAGGGCCAGCGCCTCATCGGGATCGCCGAAGCGCCCGGTCAGCTCGGCCAAGGCCGATCCCGTCACCGACATCAGGAATCTGGAGTCCACAGCCGAGGCGAGTTCCAATGCTCGACGGTGAGAGGCGAAGGCCGTTTGCGGGTCGCGGACCGACGCGACTTCGGCTCCGGCATAATGCAGCCAGCCCCGCTCGGTCGGCGAAAGGTCGTCGGGCCACCCGAAGCCGTCGACGACATCGGCGGCGATCTGTGAGTTTCCACGGTGGTGCTCGGCAAGTGCTCGGCCGACAACGGCCAGGACCGCCTGGGCCCGGTTGGAGTCGTCGACGGCCAATTCGTCGAGTGCCGCGCACCAACGATCGGCGGCGTCGAGGTCACCGAGGGAGAGCGATGTGTTGATCAAGGTGTCGAGACCGGCGAGGCGTGCCGAGATGTCGCCCGCCTCGACCGCCTCGGCGGCGAGTTCGGCGGCGACCCGGTGGTCGAGACGTTGGCCGGCCGCCGCCGCCAGGTGTGCGGCAAGATCAGCACGTCCAGGGTCGCCGGCAGGTAGGAGATCGTAGGTGGCCTGCGCCCAGGCGGCCACCTCGCCGTTCATCCGCGTCACCGCCCACCATCGAAGCGCCGCGCCGAGCCGTGACGCAAGCACTACATCGTGTTTGAGGGCCCACCGATGAGTCCGGCGCAGTTCATCGAACAGGTTCACGATCCGTTGGTGGGCCGCCGGCTCGTCCACGGATCTGAGATCACGATCAAGCCGCTCCGCCTCCCCGGCATACCACCGGGCGTGGGCGACATCCACGGCCGCCGGTCGTTCTGCCGCAACATGAGCGCGGGTCGTTTCGAGGAGCCGGTAGGTGGCGTGCAAACGGCTGGTGTCGGCCGACACAAGCGATCGCTCCACCAGCGACGCAACCAGGCCGACGAGATCGGCCTGCTCGTCCACGACCGCGGGATCGGCTGAGTGGAGGACGCCGACGACGTCGTCGAGAGCCACCGAGCCGGCGAACACCGACATCGCAGCGAGCACGCGGCGCTCGTCGGCGCTCAGCAACTGGAGCGACCAGTCGATGAGATCACCGAGGGAGCGGTGTCGGGCCGCAGCGTCTCGGCGAACCGTGTCGAGGCGTTGCGGTGCGTCCTGCAGCAGTGCCGCCAGGTCTCCGAGACCGGTCGCCCCAACCCGGCCGGCCGCCATCTCGATCGCCAGCGGCAGATGATCGACGGAAGCCACCAGTGAGTCGACGACCTCGAGATGTTCCTCGTCGACGTTCGAGTCAGGTCGGGATCGCACCGCACGATCGATGAACAAGGCACGCGCCGCGTCGGCATCGAGGGGCTCGACGACGAAGAGCTGCTCATCGGCGACGCCCAACCGCTCACGGCTTGTTGTCAACAGCTGGGCAGGACCGGGCGGTAACGACGAGAGCAATCGGGCGACCGCGTCGACGACGTGTTCGCAGTTGTCGAGCACGTGAAGCGTGTTGCGACCGGCGAGCGTGGCCAGCGCATCGGACTCGGCGATCGACGTGGACGTCAACCCGGCAGCAGTACACCAGGCGGGCAGGATGGCGTCGGCCGACTCGATCGCTCCGAGAGGCACGAGCACTGCATCGCGGTGGTGGGCGGCGACCGCCTCGGCCAGGCTCGTCTTGCCGACTCCTCCCGGTCCGACGAGCGTCACGATTCGGGTGGACGCCAGCAGATCCATGATCCGGCTCACGTCATCATCACGGCCGAACAGCTGATGCGGCGGCACCGATCGACGGTCATCGACCGCGCCGACGTCGGCCACGAACTGGTAACCGTGCCCACGGACGGTGCGGATGACCCGCTGGGCCTGGCCGTCATCGCCCAGCGCCTGGCGAATCTGCTTGATCCGAGTGGTCAGCGAGGCCTCGGTGACGAATCGATGGCCCCATACCTCGTCGAGTAGTTCGTGTTTGGGCACGGCGCGTTCGGCGTTGACAACGAGGTACGCCAGCAGATCGAACGCCTGCGGCTCCAGTGGATGTACGGAACCGGCAACGACGACCTCCCGCCGATCGAAGGAGACGACGATGTCGCCGAAGGCCACCGAACCCGACGCGGCCATCAGGCGAAGTGGGTGTTCGGGCGGGGCCGGCGGAGGCCGTCGACATCGGTGTCGACAAGCTCGTCGTAGAAGCAGACGAGGCCGGCGATCGCCAGGGATTCGTGGCGCGGGAGGGCGTAGGTCCAGGCGATGTCGTCGACACGGCGGTCGCCGACCTGGGCCGAGAAGTACCGGGCGTCTCCCTTGTACGGGCAGGACGTACGGCGATCCGAACGGTGGAGCAGGTCCATACGGACGTCGGTCATCGGGAGGTAGAAGCGGGGCGGAGCTCCGGTCTCGTAGAGCACGGTCGGCTTGTTCGAGTCGGCGAGCACCGTGCCGTCGATGCTGATCACCACGTGACGTGAGGAAGCAAGGGCGTCGACCCTGGTGAATGGACTGCGGGGATGGACGAACACCTCCACGTCCTCTTCGAACCAATGGTCGAGCGCGCCGAACTCGATCGCGACGAGTCCGGCCAGATCATCGTCCCGATCCGGATAGCCCCACGCCGCGTTGTCGAGAGTCCGGCCATCGACGACGATGTCGTACCGTTTCCCACCTGGCGGCGACGCCGCGTCCCCCTCGACGTCGACCCGTTCGACCAGCTCGCCGGCGATGTCATCACGCGGGAAGAACCACCACGGCCAGTACGGGATCTCCCAGACGAACAGGAACTGCCGGGAATCGACGACCGTCTGCCCATCGAGGAATCCCCGGATCCATTTGTGCCCTGCAACCTGAGGGGGATCCCCCCGTGGCGGCAACACAGAAGCTTCGCTCAGTGGGTCTCCATCCATGCAACCAGTTTTACTTCGAACAGTCCCGTCCGAGCGAGCAGTATCGCCCCTTCGGCCGTGTGAACCTGTCGAGGTGATCGCGCTTCGGTGTCATAATGACGCGAATGCGCGACAACCTCGAGTCGAACCGGAAAGGGTTGCGACAACCGGAGTCCATCACCGGCCTCGAGATCGACGCGTTTCGGCGTGACGGCGTGGTGATGTTGCCAGCCATGTTCGCGTCGAGTTGGATCGGGCTGCTCCACGACGGTCTCAACGCCCACCTCGATGCGCCCACGGACCGGGCTCGCGTCTGGGACCGCGACGACGCCGGGCGCACGATGTTCTGGGACGCCATGGCCTGGCACGGTCGGCCCGAGTACCGGCGGTTTGTCTTCGAATCGCCGGCCGCCGAGATCGCGGGTCGTCTGCTCGGCTCACAGAATGTCCGTTTCTTCTTCGACGCGGTGTTCGTGCGGTCGGCAGGATCCCAGTTCGAGACGCCGTGGCATCAAGACGAGCCCTACTGGTCGGTCCGCGGCCATGAAACATGCACCGTCTGGATGCCGCTCGTGCCGGTGAGCGCCGAGAACGCGTTGGCGTTTGTTCCCGGCTCCCATCTCAACAGTGCCGTTCTCGATCAACCCGATTTCGGCATTCTGAACCCCGACGGCAAACCCGGTGTCGATCGCAGTGACTTCTCGGCCGTCGCCGAGGCCGACATTCCCGACATCGACGGCGACCGTGATCGCCACGGCGTTGTCAGCTGGGACATGGAACCTGGCGACTGTGTCGTCTTCAACAGTCGCATTCTTCATGGCGGATCCGGCCGGCTCGACGGGGAGACCGAACTCCGCGTCTTCACCACGAAATGGCTGGGTGACGACGTTCGTATCGCGTTCCGTGATCAGGGCATGGATCCCGACTTCACGGAGATCATGCGTGATCACGGCTTGGCCGACGGCGATCGCCCTGGCACCGATCTGATGCCCTGGGTGTGGTCGCCGGCGTAGGTATCGGCGAAGCTTCCATGCACGGACCGCGGTTCGAGAACTACTCTCGTCAACATGACCGTCTCACATTCCGAGCCCGAGCTCGGCCAGAGCTCGACGGTGGAGCGCATCGTCGAGCACGCTCGCAAGGTGGTCCCGGATCGGCCGGAGTTCGGTCCGTTTCTGCGGGCCTACTTCGCTCACGTCGACGAAGCCGACCTCGAGTCCCGTCACGTCGGCAACCTGTTCGGGATGGCCGCCGACCACCTGCGGCTGGCGATGGGCTGGGAGCCCGACACGATCGCCATCGAGGCGGTCAATCCCCGCGTCGACGTCGACGGCTGGGTGAGCGATCACACGGTGGTGCGCATCGTCTGCGAAGACATGCCGTTCCTGGTCGATTCGGTGACGATGGAACTCAGTCGTCTGGGGGCGGCGATCCACCTCGTCGTCCATCCGGTCTTGGCCCGCAACACCGATGGCCAGCCGGACGAACCACTGCGGTGGCAGCACAGCGTGGCCGGAGGCGAAGGCGACCAGCTCCTGTCGCTCATCTCGATCGAGATAGACCGGCAGGCCACGGCGGAGGATCGCCAGGCCGTGGCCGACAACCTCAGGCGCGTCCTCAACGACGTGCGCAACGCCGTGAACGACTGGCAGGCGATGAGGCAGCGGATGGTCGATGTCTCGGAGACCCTGGTTCCGGGTTCGGTTCCGCTGGGTGACGAGGAGATCGCCGAGACCCGTGAATTGCTCGAATGGCTCGCTGCCGACCACTTCATCTTTCTCGGAGCCAGGGACTATTCGCTCGACACGATCGATGGTGTCGAGGTTCTCCAGATCGTCTCCGGTTCAGGTCTCGGCGTGCTGGAGGCGGAGAGCCACCTCGGGCGTCCGCGACCGTTGTCGGAGCTGGGTCCCACGGCCCGCCGCCGGGTCCATGAACGGCGTCTGCTCAACCTGACCAAGGCCGGATCCCGATCCACCGTTCACCGGGCCAGTTTCCTCGACTACGTCGGAATCAAGACGTTCGACCCCGATGGGAACGTGACAGGCGAACGTCGATTTCTCGGACTGTTCACCTCCGAGGTCTACAACCAGGCCATTGATCGCATCCCCGGGGTTCGTGAAAAAGCCGACGAAATCGTTCGGCGCGCCGGCTTCCCGGGCGGAGGTCACGATGAGAAGCGGTTGAAGACCATTCTCGAGCGTTACCCCCGCGACGATCTGATCCAGATGTCCGCCGACGAGCTGTTCGACGTGGCGATCTCGATCGCCGCGCTGCAGGAACGGCGCAAGGTCAGGATCTTCGCCCGCCGTGAGCTGTTCGGTCGGTTCGTGACCGTGCTGGTGTATCTACCCCGCGATCGGTACAACACGACGATTCGTACCGGTATCGAGGAGATCCTGAGCGAAACCTACCAGGGGACCGTGGCGACCTGGGATGCCGAACTCTCGGAGTCGGTGCTGGCCCGATTGAGATTCGTGCTCCAGGTCACCGACACCGACGACGTCGTCGACACCACGGAGCTGGAGCAACGCATCGAGCTTCTCACCCAGTTGTGGGAGGACGGTCTCGCCGAGGCCGTTGAGCATGACTTCAGCGACGAAGTCGGTCTTCGCAACACCCGCAAGTACCGGCATGCGTTCAGCCCCGGATATCAGCAGGCGTTCGATCCTCGTACGGCCAGTGCCGACATCGCCGAAATGGAGCAGCTCCGGGAACGGGGCGACATGCGGCTCGGTGTCTACCGGGAGCCCGGGCATGAGCCGGGCTCGTTCAGACTGAAGCTGTACCGACAGGGGGAGCCGGTATCGCTCAGCCGGGTCATGCCCAGCCTCACGAACCTCGGCGTGATCGTGGTCCACGAGCGCCCCTACGAGATCCGGCCCGTCGATTCGGATCCGGTCTGGATCTACGACTTCTCGCTCGAACATCATTCAACCGCGCTTGATTTCACCACCGCCTCAGATCTGGTGGAGGAGGCCTTCCAGGCGGTCTGGCATGACGTGGCCGAGGACGACGGCCTGAATCAGCTCGTGCTCGGCGCCGGCATGAGTGTGTCCGACGTCGCGGTGCTCCGAGCCTACGCCCATTATCTGAGGCAGGTCGGCCTCAACTACAGCCCGACCTTCGTGACCCAAACCCTCGACGCCCATCCCGAGGCGGCCCGGCTCCTGATCGAGCTGTTCCGCTCCCGATTCGGCCCGGACGGCGAGGGTGGGCTGTCGGCCGACGATCGGGCGGCCGCGCTTGCCGACATCGAGGCTCGACTGGCGACGGTGATAACCGCCATCGAGAGCCTGGACGAGGACCGTGTTCTGCGCCGATTTCGGAACCTGATCCTCGGCACCGTGCGCACCACCTGGGCTCAGCGGAACGAATCGGGCAATCGACGTCCCTATCTCGCATTCAAGTTCGACCCCCGCGCCCTCGACGAGCTACCCGAGCCGCGGCCTCGCCACGAGATCTTCGTCTACTCGCCCCGGTTCGAGGGAGTTCACCTGCGCGGTGGGGACGTCGCTCGGGGCGGGTTGCGGTGGTCGGACCGAACCGAGGATTTCCGCACCGAGGTCCTGGGCCTGGTTAAAGCCCAGATGGTCAAGAACTCGGTGATCGTACCCGCCGGCGCCAAAGGCGGATTCGTCCTGAAGCGGCGGCCCGGCCAGTTCGACGACATCCGTCAGGAGGTCGTCGAGTGCTACAAACTCTTCATATCGGGTCTGCTCGATCTGACCGACAACCTGGTCGACGGCGAGGTCGTACCACCGGCTGACACCGTTCGATACGACGGTGACGACACCTATCTCGTCGTGGCGGCCGACAAGGGCACCGCCACCTTTTCCGACATCGCCAACGAGTTGGCGGTGAGCCGCGGTTTCTGGCTCGGCGACGCATTCGCCTCGGGTGGCTCGAACGGCTACGACCACAAGGCGATGGGTATCACGGCTCGCGGCGCCTGGGAGTCGGTCAAGCGCCACTTCCGCGAGCTCGGCATCGACGTGCAATCCGAGCCGTTCACCGCAATCGGAATCGGCGACATGTCTGGTGATGTGTTCGGCAACGGCATGCTGCAGTCGCCGTTCACCCGATTGATTGCCGCCTTCGACCACCGCCACATCTTCATCGACCCCGACCCGGATCCTGCCGCGTCGCACGAGGAGCGTCAGCGGCTGTTCGATCTTCCCCGCTCCAGTTGGGCCGACTACGACACGGCGTTGCTCTCACCCGGAGGCGGTGTCTACGAGCGAACGGCCAAGTCGATCACCCTTTCGCCCGAGGCGCAGCTCGCCCTGGGCACCGACGTCGACGTCTTCACGCCCGACGAGCTCATCTCGACCGTGTTGCGGGCCCCGGTGCAGCTCTTCTGGAACGGAGGCATCGGCACCTACATAAAAGCCTCATCGGAGAGCCACGCCGAGGTTGGCGACAAGGCCAACGACAACATCAGGGTCAACGGGCGCGACCTCCGTTGCCTGGTGGTGGGGGAGGGCGGCAACCTCGGTGTCACCCAGCGCGGGCGTATCGAAGTCGCCCAGACCGGAACCCGTATCTTCACCGACGCCATCGACAACGCAGGAGGCGTCGACTGCTCCGACCACGAGGTCAACATCAAGATCCTGCTCGATCGGGTGGTCGCCAACGGCGACATGACGATCAAGCAGCGGAATCAACTCCTGGAGGAGATGACTGAAGAAGTGGCGTCGCTCGTCCTGGACAACAACTACCGGCAGGCGTTGGCCCTCACGGCCGCCCGGGTCGACGCCCCGAGCCTGGTCGACGTCCACTCTCGCTACATCAGCCAGCTCGAGCACGAGGACCAGCTCGACCGAACGATCGAGTACCTACCCGACGCCGAGGAGTTCGCGGAGCGCCGCCTGGCTGATGGTGGTCTGACAACCCCCGAGCTGGCGGTCCTCAACGCCTACTCCAAGAACACCCTTCAGGCGGCGCTGCTGGCGTCGTCGGTGCCCGACGAACCGGCGCTTGAACGCCTGCTGATCGACTACTTCCCGACGGCGTTGCGAGAGCGGTTCTCCGACCAGATCGTCGCTCATCCCCTTCGACGGGAGATCATCGCCACGATGTTGGCCAACAAGGTGGTGAACCAGGCCGGCGTGTCGATGATCTACCGGCTCGGCCTGGAGACGTCGGCTCCTGGCGTCGAGATCGCCGCGGCCCACTTCGCCGCCTGGGAGATCTTCGCCCTCGAACAGGTGGTGGAATCGGTGAACGCCCTCGACGCCACCCTGCCCGTCGAGCGGCAGTTGGCCACCTATCTGAGCTGCCGGCAATTGGCCGAGCGGGCGGCTCGACTCCTTGTGCGCAATCGGCCGAATCCGTTCAGCGCCACCGCCGCCGTCGCCGAGCTGGCCGATCCGGTGGCGGAGACCGTTGCCGGTTTGAGCGAGCACCTTCTCGGGATCGACCGTCAGCACTTCGACGAGCAGATGGCCGAGGTACTGTCGGCCGGTATGGGCGAGCCGTTGGCCCGCCGGGTCGCCGGACTCGCTCCCTCCATCGCCGCGCTCGACATCGTGGATGTGGCGGCCATGTCCGGCCGTCCGGTCGATGATGTCTCCACCATCCACTTCGCGGTGGCGGACCGGCTCGACCTCACCTGGCTACGTGATCGTGTCCTGGCTCTTCCTCGCGACACGCAATGGGCCACGCTGGCCCGGCTCACGCTGCGCCTCGACCTCTACACCGACCATCGCGAGCTGACATGCGCCGTCGCCGGCGTACCGGCCGAGCAGATCCTGCCGTCCGAGCGACCGGTGGGTGAGATCAGCGACCACACCACATCCGGCGATCCCCTCGAGCTGCTCGACGAATGGATGGATCGGCACCGCACGGCCGTCGAGCGATATCGCCAAACGATGGTCGACATCCGGGCCGCCAGCCCGGAGATCGGCGTGTTGCTGGTAGCGGCGCGGGAGGTCCGCAACCTGATCACCCGAACATCGACGACGAATCCGTGATCCGAGGCTAGGTGGTTTCGTCAAGCAGCTTCTTCAGCCGCTGATAGTCCTGGTGGATGCTGTGGGCGACCATGCGTTGGGCCAGCGGATTGAACAACTTCATCAACCCCGTCGGCTCACCGCGGATCGTGGCGTTCAGAATCGTTCCGCCGTTCGGACCCGGAGACACCCGTCGGGTGATGTCGAGAGGAAAGGTGCTCTTCGTCGTCTTGATGCGGACCACGGTGTCGGGTTCGTACTCCACGACCTCAAAGGACGAGATGATGGTGCGGCCGAGGAACGAGGCTCGCTGGTCGTAGGTTGAACCCAGCCGAAGGGGCGGTTCGCTCGTCCATTCGCAGCTCTCCATGCCGTTCTGCCATGTCGGGTTGTTGGTCCAGTCCGCCCAGAACGCAAACACCTGCTCCGGCGACCTGCTCACCTCGATGGTCTCACGAACCTCGATCATTCCGAGTACTCCTTGGTCGGCGGTGCCACGACAGCACCGGTTGTGATCGCCACCACTCGCTTGAGCTCGAGCTCCGAGTTCTCGGCGGTGATGGAGGTGTCGTCGTCGGAGAACAGCGCACCGACGACTCCGAAGACCCCCCAACGGATGCGCCAGCCGATCTCCGGCGGATCGAGCCCGGGTACGGCGGTCATGAGGTGCGGCAGGAACCGTTCCGCCACCGGGCCGAAGCTCTCCTCGACCAGCGATTTCACGAACGAGGCGGGGCGAGCGTAGATCTCACCGATGATCCGTCCGCCGGCCGGACTCCGGCGGCCGGCGGCAACCGCGGCCTCGAAGTCGGGTCGGACGAGGGCCTCGATCAGCTGAGCGGCGGTCGGAGGCTGGTCGCCCTGTGCGGCAACCAGTTGGTCGAGAAGCTCCAGACGTCGGGCCTGGATCGGCGCCAGGATCCGATCGAGCACGGCACGAGCGAGTTCATCACGGGAACCGTAGTGGTAGTGCACGGCGGCCGGGTTGGCTCCTGCACTGCGCATGATCGATCGGAGGGAGGCGGTGTCCACCCCATGCGTGGCGAACTCGGCCTCGGCGGCGTCGAGTAGGGCGATGGCCGTAACGGTCTCAGTCATTAGATTCAATCATATGACTGAATCTCATCCTGTCAACTCTGGTCGCCCCGTGGGATACTGACGACAATGGAGAGCTGGTGGCCGGCCGTCGACCCGGATGACGTTGCGTGGGTGGACGAGACGCAGATGATCGAGGTCGATCGGGTGATGATCGAAGATCTGAACATCACCCTGATCCAGATGATGGAGAATGCCGGCCGCAACCTCGCTCGCCTCGCCGCCGGTCTCGTTGCGCCTCGATCCGCCGTGGTCTGTGCCGGTACCGGGGGCAACGGCGGCGGCGGTCTCGTAGCGGCCCGCCATCTCCACAACATGGGAGTCGACGTCGAGGTGGTGCTGAGCAGGGATCGGGGCCACTACGACGGAGTGCCTGGTCATCAGCTCGACATCATCGACCGCCTGTCGGTTCCGATCGTGGCCGAACCCCGGTCCGCGGACGTCGTTCTCGACGCGTTGATCGGCTACAGCCTGCGGGGTGCGCCGCGAGGTCGTGCCGCGGAGCTGATCGAGCGGATCAATGCCGGCCGAAGCGAGGTGATTGCGCTCGACGTCCCGTCAGGACTCGACTCGACCACCGGTGAAGCGCCGGGAGTTGCGGTGAACGCCTCGGCCACCCTCACCCTGTCGATGCCCAAGATCGGATTGCGGCACTCCCCGCAGGTCGGCCGGCTCTTCGTCGGTGACATCTCCGTTCCGCCATCGGTCTACAGCACCCTCGGTTTCGACCTTCCGACCTCGATCTTCGGCGAGCGCTCGATCGTCGAGGTCTCGAACCGTGGCATGGCCTAGGATCCGTGCATGCAGACACCCCCGCCAGGCGACACGATCCACGTCGAACGTCGTGATCGGATCCTGATCGTCACCCTCGACCGCCCCGAGGTTCGGAACGCGGTCGACTCGCCGACGGCCCGTCGTCTGGCCGACGTCTTTGTCGACTTCGACACCGACGAGACCCTTTCCGTGGCCGTCTTCGCCGGAGCCAATGGAACCTTCTGCGCCGGAGCCGATCTCAAGTCGGTCGCCGCCGGAACGTTCGAACAGTTTCCCGCACCGACGGCACCGATCGCCGCTCACGACGGAACGGCCCCGATGGGCCCAAGCTATCTCCGCCTGTCGAAGCCGGTCATCGCCGCGGTGGCGGGTTACGCCGTGGCCGGAGGACTGGAGCTCTCGCTGTGGTGCGATCTGCGGGTGGTCGAGGAGGACGCTGTGTTCGGGGTCTTCTGCCGGCGCTGGGGTGTGCCCCTCATCGACGGGGGCACGGTCCGGCTTCCTCGCCTCATCGGCCAGTCGAACGCGTTGGACATGATCCTGACCGGCCGCCCCGTCGACGCTCACGAGGCCAAGCAGATGGGCTTGGCCAACCGGGTCGTTCCCAGTGGAACCTCCGTGGAGGAGGCGATCGCATTGGCCGAACAGCTGATCCGCTTCCCACAGACCTGCATGCTCAACGACCGGCGATCGGTGTATGAGCAGTGGAACCTGTCGTTCGACGACGCCATGGTCAACGAGGCTCGGCTCGGTGCCGAGACGCTCCGGTCAGGCGAGACCCGGACCGGCGCACAGCGTTTCAGCGCCGGTCGAGGTCGCGGCGGGGCGTTCGACGACCTGTAGTCGACGGGAAGCGTCGGACGCTCGACGTCAGTCGCCGAGTTCTGTCAGCCAGTTCGAGATTGCTTCGCCGATCTCGTGGGGGCTGTCCTCCTGGATGAAGTGGTTGCCGGCCACCGTCACCTCGCTCAGGTTGGGCCAACTGCGGCAGAACTCTCGTTGCGCTCCAACGAGGATGGCCCCGGGGTCGGCGTTGATGAACAGCTTCGGCACCTCCGAAGCGGACAGCCACTCGGCGTAGGATTCTATGATTTCGGTCACGTCGGCCGGCTCGCCCTCGATCGGAATCTGGCGAGGCCAGGTGAGCGTCGGCCTGCGATGCTCCGGTTCGACGAACGGTCGCCGGTATTCGTTGTGCTCGTCGTCGGTCAGTTGACGCAGGATCGATCCCGGCAATACGGCTTCGACGAACAGGTTCTTCTCGATCACCATCTGCTCACCTGCCTCCGAACGAAAACCCTGGAAGATCTTCGTGGCGGCATCGGGCCACTCATCCCAGGTGACGGGCCGAACCAGCGCCTCCATGAAGACGATGCCGCTGACGCGGTCACGGTGGCGGCTGGCCCAGTCGAAGCCCAGCCCCGAACCCCAGTCGTGCACCACCAGGACGATGTCGTCGCCGAGGTCGAGCTGGTCCAGAAGCCCGTCGAGGTACTCCCGGTGCTCGACGAAGCGGTAGGAGTCGGGCCCGGTGTCGTCGAGCTTGGCGGAGTCTCCGTGTCCGACGAGATCGGGAGCGATGCAGCGGCCCTGGTCGGAGAGGTGGGGGATGATGTTTCGCCACAGGTAGGACGAGGTCGGGTTGCCGTGCAGGAACACGATCGAACGGCCGTCACCTCGTTCGTGATAGGCCATCCGCTTCCCGTTGACGGCGGCGTAGGACTTGTCGAGGGGTGTGGTGTCGAGATCGGTCATGGGCGGACCCGCTACGGAGTTCCCATCGTCTCGAGGAGGCTCAACAGGTCGTCGGCGTGCTCCTCCTCCAGGGCCAGGATGTCCTCGAGCATGCGTCTCGTGGTCGGATCGGCGGTGCCGAGCCAGTTGATCATCTCGGTGTAGCTCTCGATGGCGACCCGTTCAGCGACAAGGTCCTCACGCACCATGTCGAGCAGATTCTCGCTGTCGTCGTACTCGGCATGTGATCGGGTGGCCAGGCCTTCCGGATTGAAGTTGGGCTTACCCTGCAGCTGCGTGATTCGCAGGGCGATCTGGTCGGCGTGCTGCTGCTCCTCGTTGGCGTGCTGCAGGAACTCGGCCGCGACCGGTGCGGCGTTCAGCCCGGTCGCCGTGTAGTAGTGGCGCTTGTAGCGCAGGATGCAGACGAGCTCGGTGGCCAACGCCTCGTTGAGAACCTCGATCACCCGTTCCCGGTCGGCGCCGTAGGCCGAGGTGATTGGTCCCTGTTCGATGTTGGCCCGAGCTCGTTCGCGCAGGGTCTTGATATCGGTGAGAAAGTCAGCCATGGGCCGAGTATGCCAAGTCCGATCGCTCATTCCGTGGTCGCGCCCATCTATGCCACAACCGTCAGGCTCGCGTGGTCCACTGCCCGTACCCTTTCCGGTGTCGGAGTCGTTACAACTGTTGTGCGATCCTGCGCTGGCCGGATCACGCTCGGCGGTCTTCCTTCGGCTCTACCTTCCCTCCAGGGTCGAGGGGAGGCCGCCGTACTGGCCGCCGGCACCGGGATTATCGATCGTGAACAGTGGATCAATCGGGCAGGGTAGTGTTGGGGAGGAGATTCCTGTTGGCGACGACGCTGGAAGGACTTCATCAGCCGATGGAGGGGGGAGGTCATCCGACGTGACTCGGATGGGCCCTGTGTCGGGATGGGCCTTCGACGATGTGCTCGACGCAGCGGCGTCAGGAGACAGCCGGGCCTTCGACTTCCTGTTCGAGCTGTTGCACCGCCGGGTCTACGCTTTCGCGCAGGTTCGTGGCGCGTGGGATCCAGAGGGTCTCGTCAACGAGGTGTTCCTTCAAGCCTTCACCAATCTGACCACTTTTCAAGGTACTCAGTCGCAGTTCAAGGCATGGGTGTTTCGAATCGCGCGCAACCGCCTGATCGACGATCATCGACGAATGCAACGGCGGCCGCACGAGGAACGACTGGAAGAGCCGATCGTTGCCCGACTGACGGTTGTCGAGCCCGCCGAGGAGGCTGCGCTGGGCAGGATGGGATCGCAAGCACTCTTGGCCCTTGTGGATCGATTGACGACGGCTCAGCGCGACGTGGTCCTTCTCCGCATCGTCGCCGACCTGACAATCGACGCCGTCGCCGACATATTGGACAAGCCGCCGGGAGCGGTGAAAGCCCTCCAACGTCGAGCGTTTCGCGCGCTGGCTCGAGAGATTTCGGCCGCCACCCGTACCGATTTTGCCCCGTGCGACGTTTCAGGTGGTTGACATGGACGATTATCAGCCAACGGACGATGAGATCGAACTCCTGCTTGGGGGCCGGGCGGCCGGCAACGAACCGGCTGAGTTGGTCGAGCTCATCGAGATTCTCGGCGGTCGACACCTGAACCTTCCGCCGGTCGTTCCTGATGTGGCACTGCGCGAGTTCCTGTCGAACTCCGTGGCCGATCGTCGTGCCATGACGACAACACTTGCAGGCAAAGAGAGGTCTCCCGTGAAAAAGCTGGCAGCAGGCGTCGGCGCTGTAGCCGCCACCACCGCCGGAAAACTCGTAGTCGCCACAGCTGTTGCCGCCACGACGGTTGGTGGCGCAACCGCAGCAGGGGTTATCGATTTGTCCGGAAACAAGCCGGATGATCTCCCGGCAGTGGTGGCCGAGGTCTCTGAGCGACCGGCGGTCGTCGTCGATGTCGAGACCGGACCGAACGACGGGGCCGGCCAAGAACACCGGTCCGAGAATCATGGCGGCGACATCTCCGGGCTGGCCACCGAGGCCGAAGATCATGGTTGTGAGTTCGGTCGGGACATGGCAGCCGCCGCATCGGTCGAGGCCGACGATCAACGCGACGATGATGACCGTGAGATGCCCGAATGCAAGCAGCCGGATGATACTGATGCTGATCCGTTCGACGATGGGCGCGGTCAAGGGGAGCCGGCCGAGCCAGAGGATCGGGGTAAACCGGAGGACCCGGGCCCAGCCGTCACGATTCCCGAGGATCCGGGTAAGCCGGAGGACCCGGGCCCAGCCGTCACGATTCCCGAGGATCCGGGTAGGCCGGAAGAGCCGGGCAAGCCAGGGAGTCTCGGCTCGCCATAGTGGTCCTGGCAAGGTTCCTGCCGGTCTTCTTGACGCCAACGTGGTAAATCACGGCGCATCCGTCGGGTCCGCTCGATGCATCAGGTCACCGAATTGGGGAACCAATGACGACCTCTTTGTTCGAAGATGTAATCGGCCTGCTTGGTAGTGAAGCGGCCACGAACACGATCGCCGAGACGTTGGGGGTCGACGGTGGCCACGCAGCCCTCTTGCGCTCCGCGGTATCCGCTAAGACAGCGCCCCGGTGGTCCAGATCAGGATCTCGGCGTCATCGGTGGCGGTGACGGCCATGCCTCCGGTTGCGGAGAGACGAGCGGCGTCGCCGGCGGCCAAACCACCGGCTTGTTCCATCTCGACCGAGCCCTTGGCCACGAAGACGTGGCCGAACGCCGCGTCGGGCACGACGATGCGCTCGCCCGGGGCGAGCCGGGCCGCCCACAGGACCGCGTCCCGCTGCTGAATCGAGATTGCCGAGTCATGGCCCTGGCCGGAGGCGACGGGAACGAGACCGCCGGCGTTGAGCAGATCGTTGACGTCGACCTGCTGGTAGCCGGGATCGATCGAGGCGGTGTCGGGGATCACCCACATCTGGATGAAGTGGACGTCGTCGGTCGGACTCCAGTTCTTCTCCGAGTGCCAGATGCCGGTTCCGGCGCTCATCCGCTGGGCGAGACCGGGGTAGATGAGGCCGCGGTTGCCCTCCGAGTCCTTGTGTTCGAGTTCACCGTCGAGAACCCAGGTCACGATCTCCATGTCGCGGTGGGGGTGGGTCTCGAATCCGGTTCCCCCGGCCACCCGGTCGTCGTTGAGGACCAGCAGCTGGCCGTGGTTGGTGTTGTCGGGTGAATAGTGGCGGCCGAAGCTGAACGAGTGTTTGGAGTCGAGCCAGCCGATGTGAGTGTGGAAACGTTCGTCGGCTCGGCGGATGTCGATCATTGGTGTGGTCATGCTCTCTACAACCCCTACCGGTGGTCATTTATTTCCGAATGGAAATAGTATAGCATGGTTACATGACCGGTACGAGACTGGATCATCGGCAAGCCGATCTGGCACGGTGGGAGCGGCTGGTGCGCTACCACCGACAGGCCGTGAGTGCCATGGACGAAAGCCTTCGTGACGCCTTTGGGCATCCGCTCGACGACTACGACGTTCTCCACCAGGTCATCGCCGAGGGCGGCGGCGGTATCCGCATGGGCGTTCTCGCCGAGCGTCATCTGCTGGCCAACAGCTCATGCACCCGGATCGTGGGGCGGCTGGTCGACGCCGGATACCTCGAACGCGCCCGTGGTCAGTCGGACCGCCGCGAGGTGCTGGTGGCGGCCACCACGGCGGGCCGGCGCCTCCACCGACGGATGGCAGCGGTTCACACCCGCGATATCGAGCGCTGGTTCTCGAAACCACTGTCGTCGGCCGGTCGGTCCGGCCTCGATCTTGCACTCCACGAGCTGCTCGATCCCGACGCCGCGCCCTGACGATTTGCGCGATAGTGCGTGCTCAGCGCGCACAACCGCGCAAACCTCGCGTACGTTGTGCCAACCGCGGCTACCCTCGACGTTGATGACGTCGTGGAGGGAATTCGAACAGACGGAACCGGAGTTCGCGGCCCGGGTGCGCAACCTGTTCGACGCCGGCCGCCACAAGACCATCGCCACCCTGCGGGCCGACGGCTCGCCACGGATCTCCGGCATCGAGTGCGAGTTCCATGAGGGCGATCTGCGATTCGGGTCGATGATCGGCGCTCGCAAAGGAGCCGATCTGATACGAGACCCCAGGTTCGCCCTCCACGGGCCGACGTTCCATCCGGAGGTGGGCAAGGAGGCCGAGTGGTCGGGTGAGGCGAAGATCGCCGGTCGGGCCATGCACGCCGGTCCGATCATGGGCGACGGCGAGGACGGCACGGAACCCGAGCAACACGGCGACTGGTTCGTTGCCGATATCGACAAGGTCGTCATCACCGGTCTCAACGACGAAGCAACGCTGCTCGTCATCGAGTGGTGGACATCCGAGCACGGTCTCAAGCGGGTCGAACGCGCCTGACGGAGACCCGGCAGCGGCTGGGGTCGGTAGCCTGCGAGTGTGGTCGGACTTCCTGTCATCGATCTGTCCGGGATCGTCGACCGTGAGACCGACGATGGCGTCGCCCGGGCCGTCGACCGGGCCTGTCGAGAGGTCGGCTTCTTCGCCGTGGTCGGTCACGGCGTCGATTCGGATCTGATCGCGGACGCCCATGCGGCGGCGGCTCGGTTCTTCGATCTGCCGGAAGCGGATCGGATGACGGCAGCTCGCCCCGACACGACCTACCCCTACGGCTATGTGCCGTTCTCCGTCGAGGCGCTCGAACGGTCCGTCGCCGGACTCGGCATCCCGGATCTGAAGGAGACCTACAACGTCGGACCGGTCGGCGAGCCCCCTCGGCCCCGTGACCAGATGACCGATCCCGACGAACGCGCCGCCTGGGCGCCCACGATCTGGCCGTCGGCCATGCCCGACCTCAGGCCGATCCTCGAGGAGTACTACCTGGCCATGTCGCATCTGGCCGACCATCTCATGAGTGTCTTCGCGGTGGCGCTCGGGCTGCCGCCCAACTGGTTCGATCCGTTCATCGACGCCCACAGCTCCGCGCTACGGCTGGCCCACTACCCGGCGCTGACCGGGCCACCACCGTCCGGCGCGCTGCGGGCCGGTCCCCACACCGACTACGGCACGCTCACCATCCTCCGCCTCGATCGGGAGCCGGGCCTTCAGGTGCAGGGGCGTGATGGATCGTGGTTCGACGTGGATGCTCCCGACGGCGCGTTCGTGATCAACCTCGGCGATCTGATGCAGCGGTGGACCAACGACCGGTGGCGCTCGACCATCCACCGGGTCGTGGTACCGGCCGACGGGTTCCGGCGGGCCCGTCTCACCATGCCGTTCTTCCACAACGCAAACTGGGATGCCCGCATCGAATGCCTCACCCACGGTGACGACGACGAGGCGGCGCGCTACGAACCGGTGCTGGCGGGAGCCCATCTCATGGCCAAGTTCCGATCGACGGTTGCGAACCCGGGCGGCTGACTCCGCGCTCAGACTCCCATGTCGATGACATAGGCGCCGACTGCGGTCTTCGCCATGAAGGCCCGCTGAGCATCGACCATGTCGTGGAGTGCGAACGTGCCCGCCACGATGGGCTTGATCTCGCCGGCCTCGATGTAGGAGACGAGGTTGGCGAAGACCTGCGGCGCCAGAACCGTGCAGCCGTGCATGGTCAGGTCGTGGAGATACAGGGTGCGAACGTCGAGATCGACGATCGGCCCGGCGATAGCTCCTGCCGTGGTGTAGTGCCCGCCCCGCCGGATCACCTCGAACAGTTGGGCGAACTGCTCGCCGGCCACGACGTCGGCCAGCACGTCGGCCCCGCCCCCGGTCAGGTCACGGATCTTGTCGACCAGGTCGGGATCCTGACGGGCGAGGGTGTGATCGGCGCCGGTGGCGGCCGCCGTTGAGTCCAGCTTCGATTCCGAGGCGATGGCGATCGTGTGCGCCCCGCGCCGTCGGGCCAACTGAACGATCGCTCCGCCGACCCCACCCGAGGCACCGGTTGCCACCACCCACTGCCCCTCGGAAACCTTCGGTCGCTCCAGCATGTGCTCGGCCGTGGCGTAGCTGCACGGGAAGCTGGCCAGCTCGACACCGGTGAGTTCGGTGTCGACGGCGTAGGCGTTGGCCGACGGAACCGTGACGTACTCGGCGTAGCCTCCGTCGCGCTCGGAGCCCAGATAACCGGCCTTGGTGAGATCGCCACCAGAGTCGCGCAGCCAGGCATCGCAGATCACCCGCTCACCGATCCGACCCGGATCGACGTCGGATCCAACGGCCACGATCCGACCGACAGGATCGGCCCCCTGAATACGGGGGAAGGTCATCCCGCCTCCCCAGGAGCCGTCGCCGTTACTCTCGATCGCCCCGTCACCGGTGGCTCCGCTCACCGATTTGGAATACCAGCCGGTCCTGGTGTTGATGTCGGTGTTGTTCATCCCGCACGCTGCGACCGCGATGAGGACGTCATCAGGACCCGGGACCGGAACCGCCACATCCTCCCGGTACTCGAGCTGGTCCAGGTCGCCGTGACCTCGTAGGACCACGGCCCGCATGGTCGGCGGAACCTCCGCGCTCATCGGACAGGCTGGCGCTTCCTGGTGATGCGAACCGGGAGGTGGGTGTAGCCGTTGACGAACGACGAGAAGCTTCGGGTGGGCTCGTCCTGCACCTCGATCCGTTCGAATCGCTGCAGAATCTCCTCCCACAGGATCCGCAGCTGCAACTCGGCGAGGCGACTGCCCATGCAGAAGTGGATGCCATAACCGAACGAGAGGTGCCTGTCGGCATTGTGGCGTTCGATGTCGATGACGTCCGGGTTCTCGAACGTCTCCTCGTCACGGTTGGCCGACACGTACCACATCAGAATCTGGTCGTGGGCCCGTATCTGTCGGCCCCTGATCTCACAATCCTCGACGGCGGTGCGGCGCATGTACGACAGCGGGGTCTGCCAGCGGATGATCTCGGGGACCATCCTCGGCACGAGGCCCGGGTCGGCGATCAGCTTGTCGTACTGGTCGGGGAACTGGTTGAGCCCGTACACGCTGCCCGACATCGTGTTGCGGGTGGTGTCGTTGCCGCCGACGATCAGCAGCAGCAGATTGCCGAGATGGTCGGCCACCGGCATGTCCCGGGTCGCCTCGCCGTTGGCCAGCATCGACACGAGATCGTGAGCGGGCTTGCCCCGCCGCTGCTGCCAGAGCCGCTCGAAGTACTGCACGCACTCGACCAATCCGTCTCGTCGTTCCTGGAAGGTCTCGACGACGCCGCCCGGTTCGGGCACGGCGAACACGATGTCGGACCAGAAGGTGAGCTTGCGCCGATCCTCGAACGGGAAGTCGAACAGGGTGGCCAGCATCATCGTCGTCAACTCGATCGACACGGTGTCGACCCAGTCGAAGGTCTCGCCCTCGGGCAGCGAATCGAGAACCTGGATCGTCCGTTCCCGGATCAGGGGATCCAGGGTTCGGAGGTTGCTCGGGGCCGACACGGACCGCACGGTCTTACGCTGCTCGGTGTGCTCGGGCGGATCCATGGCGATGAACGGGTTGACCCGCACGATCGCGTGCTCCGGGATCGGGGTGCCGATGGGACGGCCGAGTGCGATTCCGTAGGCCGACGAGAAACGTTTCCAGTCGCCGTCGACGGCGCGGACGTCGTCGTACCTGGTCAGCGACCAGTACCGCCCTGCCGACTCTATCTCGTTGAAATGGACCGGATCCTCGGCCCGAAGACGCTTGAACACCTCCTGCCAACGGTGCTCGGCGAAGAGATGCGGGTTGGCCGGGTTGATGTCGTCGATCTCGAGTTGGTCGACGGGAGGAACGCCCGCCCCGATCTCGGCCATCTCGTACTCGGGGAGCGGCGGGAGTTCCCTGCCGGTCGACGGCGCTCCGTCGGCTGTAACGTCACTCACGACCACACTGTAGACCCTGGCCCTCACGACGAGGAATGCGCGTGCGCTACGCTTTGAGCCGAGGAGGTTCACCGATGACGACCCGCGGGTTTCAAGGCCGGGCCAGGGTGGAGTCCGATGCCGTTCCACCCGGCCAATTCGTGACCGACGACTTCCCAGTGCTCACGGCCGGTCCGACCCCCGACGTGGACAGAACCGAGTGGGAGCTCGTCGTCACCGATGGGATCGTTTCGAAAACCTATGACTGGAACGGTCTCCATGAGGTTGGCCTCGAGACGATCACAGTCGACATCCACTGTGTCACGCACTGGACGAAGCTCGACACCACATGGGTGGGGGTTCCGATCGGAGCGTTGTTCGACGATGCGGGCGTCGGCGACTTCGACTTCGTACTCGCCTCCAGCACCGGCGATTACACCACGAACCTCCCCACGAGCGACCTGATCGACACCGACGCCATGGTGGCCGTCAGCTTCGACGGGGCGGAGATCGAATCGGTGCACGGTGGCCCGGCCCGGTTGCTGGTACCGCATCTCTATTTCTGGAAGAGCGCCAAATGGATCCGTGAGCTGCGTCTTACCGACGACGAGCCACAGGGCTTCTGGGAGGCCGCCGGGTACCACAACTACGGTGACCCGTGGCACGAGCAACGCTACGCCGGCGACTGATGGATCCATCCCCACGTCGGCGGCTGCGATGGCACACGGCTTCGGTCATCGGTGCCAACGCCGAGACGACCTCGGCGCGCACGTTGTGTCTCGATGTTCCCGATTGGGAGAGCCATGTCGCCGGTCAACACATCGATGTCCGTCTGACCGCCGATGACGGGTATCAGGCGACCCGTTCGTATTCGCTGTCGTCGGGGCCAGGCGAGACGGCACAGGTGACCGTCGAGCGCGTCGACGGGGGAGAGGTGTCACCGTTCCTGGTCGACGTCGTCGAGGTCGGCGACACCTTCGAGGTCCGCGGTCCAATCGGTGGCTACTTCGTGTGGCAACCGTCGATCGAGACGAAGCCGTTGCTGTTGATAGGCGGTGGGTCGGGAATAGCACCGTTGCGTGCCATCTGGCGGGCGGCCTGCGGGGTTGTTCCGATCACGTTGCTGTACTCGGCCCGTTGCCGGGCTCGGATCATCTTCGAGACCGAACTGTCCGACGTCGACGGACCGGATGTCCGAATCCACCTGACCCGTGAAGAAGCAGACGGCTATCGGGCCGGACGAATCGATCGGGGAGCACTCGCCGATGCCTTCGAAGACAGCGAGGCGCGGGTGTTCGTGTGCGGACCGACGGCCTTTGTCGAGGAGATGGCATCCCACCTCGTCGCCCTCGGCGTCGACCCGGCATCGATACGAACCGAACGATTCGGGTAAGGAGCATTCAATGGCCCACGTCGACGGAAACGCAGTCATCGGAGCACTCTCGCTCGCCACCGGTGTCGACGTCAGCCTCGCCGCCATTGTGTGCGGGGTGTGCGGGCAACGCCATCCGGTGGTCGAGACCCACGTCTATCTTCGCTGCCCGGGAATCGTGATCCGCTGCCCGTCCTGCGCTGCGGCCGAGATCGTGCTCGTCGAGATCGACCACCGGCTCCAGCTGACGATCATGAACGTGGCCACGCTCGACTTCGGAGCGTCGCTGTGACCGTGATCGCTTCAGGCACGCTCGACGGCCACGAGGCCCGGGGCCGGATCACCATCGTCGAGGTGGACGGCAAGATTCAGGTTCGTCTCCAGGAGCTGTGGATTGCGCCCGGCGCACCCGACGTGCGCCTCTACGTGAGCCCGCGATCCGATGGCCACGTCGACGATGAGGCCACGGACCTGGGTCAGATCCCCGACACCGACAGCGACGTGACACGGATCCTGCCCGACCACATCGATCCGTCCACCATCGGCTCGGTGATCATCCACTGCACCGTGTACTCGGTGCTGTTCGGCTACGGCACCGTAGCCGCCGCGAACTGACCTGCGAGGAGAAACCATGCCCGACGACGTCACCATCGAACTGCGACGCATCGACGCCGCCGACAACAGCGACTTGACAGCCATGGCCAGAGCTGGAGCCGACACCTTCGGTTACAAGGCCGACCTCAGCATCGCCCGACCGTTGGCGCAACTGCTGCGCCTTCGGGTCGCGCAGATCAACAACTGCACGTATTGTCTCAACCTCCATTACGAAGCCGCCCGCGATACCGGACTCCCACGCCCGGTCATCGACACGCTCACGGCCTGGTGGGAGACCGACTTCCACGATGATGCCACCAAGGCCGCACTCGCCTACACCGAGGCGCTCACCCGCGTCGCCGACACCGACCATGCTTCGGGCTTCGCCGATCGGCACGACCAGCTCGCCGAGTACTTCAGTGGTGAGCAGATTCTCGACATCGTGGGTGTCGTGATCAACATGAACATCTGGACCCGCCTCAAGCTCGCCGAAGGCGCGACGCCGACCGACTGACTGTCGGCTGGCACGTGATCTGGGATCGTGGCTGAGATACTCATCGTCGCCGTCGCTCTCTATGGCTATGCCATGGTGTCGGAACGTTTGGCCATGTCGCCGATCACGGCGCCGATGGTGTTCACTGCGGTTGGGCTGGTGGTTGGCGGCGGCGGATTGGGCTGGTTCGACCTCGACCTGAGCGGTGACAGCGTGGCGATTCTGGTCGAGGCGACGCTGGTGCTCGTGCTGTTCACCGATGCGGTGCGGTTCGATCTGCACGTGCTTCGTCGGGAGGCGGGCATTCCGATCCGCCTGCTGGGCGTCTCGTTGCCGCTCACCATCGTCGCCGGCACCTTCGCCGGCTTCCTGCTGTTCGACGGTCTCGATCTGGCCGAGTTGGCACTGCTCGCGGCCGTGCTCGCACCGACCGATGCTGCGTTGGGTCAGGCTGTTGTCAGTGACCCTCGGCTTCCGGTTCGGGTGCGGCAGAGCCTGAACATCGAGAGCGGTCTCAACGACGGGTTGGTGGTACCGGTCGTCACGGTCTTGATCGCCGCGGCGGCTGCAGGTGGTGACACCGCATCGGATGCGAACTGGGGGGAGTTCGTCGTCCGCCAGATCGGCTTCGGGCTGCTCGCCGGGGTCGTCGTGGGCACGGCCGGCGGATGGCTTCTACATGAGCGCGCCACCCGGCAGGAGATCGACGGGGTCTATCGCCAGCTGGCCACCATAGCGATCGCGGCCGCCGCGTTCGCCGCTGCGGAGATCCTCGACGGCAACGGGTTCGTCGCCGCCTTCGTCGCCGGGCTCGCGTTCGGCTACGTTGCCCGTGAGGAATGCGCGGACGTCGCCGACTTCACCGAGGACGAGGGTGAGTTGCTGACCGCCATCACGTTCATCACCTTCGGCGCCGCGTTGGCAGGCCCTCTGCTCGGCGATCTCACCTGGCAGATCGCGGTCTACGTGTTCGCATCGTTGACAGCCGTCCGAATGGTCCCGACGCTGCTGTCGATGATCGGGTCGGGTACGTACCTGGAAACCCGCCTGTTCACCGGCTGGTTCGGTCCCCGCGGCCTTGCGTCGATCCTCTTCGCGCTCGTCGTGCTCGAGGAGCTCGATACCACCGAGACGGACCAGATCTTCACCGTGGCCATTTGGACGGTGCTCGTCAGTGTCTTCGCCCACGGGATGACGGCGTCCCCTTGGGCCGGCCGGCTCGCCCGACGCCTGCGAGACGGGTCCGAGGACATGCCGGAGATGGAGCCCATGGTCGAGATGCCGACCCGCCGCCGCATGACGTGACGTCGCTCTACTTTGGAAGGAGGCGATGATGGGCCGAACGCCGTCCACTATCTCCGCCGAACCCCGACCTGACCGCATGATGAGCTGTCCCAACTGCGGGCATCACCTCTCCATGTTTGCGGAGGCCCCACCCGATCGCGCGGAAATCAGAGCGTCCCGGGTCATCGGGTTGGTAGCCAACTGGCGGTTCCCGGCGGTACTGCTGGTGGGCATCGTGATCTGGTTGGTGATCAACGTCGTCTTCCGGCCGTTCGAGCCCCATCCGATGTTCATGCTCTCGACCTTTGCGGCGACGCTGGCCACCATCGCCGCCCTCCAGGGGCCGTTGATCCTGCTGACTCAACAGCGAGCGGCGACGCGAGATCGGGAACGGGACCGGGAGACGTACATGGTCGCCGCCAATACCGAAGCCGACCTCCACCAAGTACGCGACGAACTCCGGCGGCTCACCGAGGAGGTGACGCGTCTGTCGGAGAGCATTGGTCGGCAGTGAGTACGCCGGGGCTGTCAGCCCGGACCGGCCCGCAGCAGTTGTTGCCGCGCCACGCCTCCACACCTTCCCGGGTGGCAACGGCGGCGATGATCAACCCGGCCATCGGATCGGCCCACCACCAGCCGAACACCGCATTGGCCCCGAGGCCGACGAGCAGGACGGCCGACAATGATGCGCACAGCCAGGTTTGAGCGCTGTCGGCCACGACGGTGGCCGCGCCCAGCGAGCGCCCGGTCTGGCGCTTGGCCACGGCCAGCAACGGCATGACCACAAGCGAAACGGCGGCCAATACGATGCCCGCTCGCGAGACGTCCGGTTCGGTTCCGGTGAACAGATTCCTCACCGACGAGACGGCGACCCACGCCGCCAGAGCGAAGAAGGAAAGCGCTATGAGCCGCAACGCGCGATGTTCTCTCGCCTCCGGTAGTGGAGCCCGAAACTGCCACAGGACGACCAGGGCCGACGAGACCTCGATGGTAGAGTCCAACCCGAATCCGATGAGTGCCGAGGATTCCGCCGAAACCCCGGCCCCGATGGCCACCACCGCCTCGATCACGTTCCACGCCACCGTGAACCAGGCCAGCACAACGGCTCGACGGGCCAGACGTTGCCTTACGACGTGGCTGTAGGGTTCTGCGAGCGTGGTCATGAGGGTTCCTTCACAGCTCTTTCGACATGTCGCCTGCTTCCAGGTTAGGAGACATCGTCGCGGGGTTGACAGCCGAACAATTGTTCGGTGTACGATGTCGGCATGCTAGGAGATACCGACCTCATGAATCCCCATCAGCTCGAGGGCCTGCGCCGCTCGGTGGCCATGCTTCCTGCCAACACCGGCACGGGCATCTTGACCCGGGAGGAGACACTGCACTTGCTCGACGCCATGCGGGCCGTACTGCGCGACGCCCCACTCGACAGCGGTCAGGGCTGACCACCCTGGGTTCACGCGTTCGCCGGCATCAGCCGTAGCCTGACGGGGTGAGGGTCGCACTCGAAGTGTGGTCGTCCCGGTTCGACGAGGTTCAAGCAACGTGCATACGAGCCGAGGCGCTCGGGATCGACGGCTTCTACTACGGCGAATCGCCCAACGGCTTGAACCTCGACTGCTGGACAACGTTGGCCGCGCTGTCCACGAAGACCGAGACGATCCGGCTGGGTCCGGTGATCAGCAACATCCTGCCGACCTACCGGAGTCTCGTGCTCCTGGCCAGGCAAGCCGCCACCGTGGCCGCGATCGCCCCCGGCCGGGTCGACCTGCGGACCGGGGTCGGGGCCGCCGCACCGTTCGCCCGTCCCTGGTGGGGGCCGTTCGGCGCCGAGTACCCGGCCTACGACCGCCGCCTCGCCGATCTGACCGAAGCTCTGGAGACGTTGCCCGATCTTTGGCCCGCAATCGGTTTCGAGATGACGGCCCCTCCGATCACGGTGGCCGCCCGAAGCCGACGAGCGATGCATCTCGCGGCCGCCCACGCCGATGTGTGGGAGACGTCGTTCTGCACGCCGGACGAGTTCAGAGCGCAGCGGGCTGTCTTGGACGCTTTGGTCGACAACCGCGCCATCGAGTCGTCTCTGGAGATCGACGGATTCGTGGCGACGACGGCCGAGGGTGTGAACCGCCTGCTCGATCGGGTTCACTGCGAGCGGGGTCGAGTCGAGAACCTGGAGCCCATCCTCGAGCGGGCGCTCGCGGGCACTCCGGAGATCGTGGCCGAGCAACTCGACGCGTTGGTCTCAGCCGGCGTCGACCAGCTTGTCGTCGCCCTGCACGACCCTCACGACCCTGATGCGCTGGAGGCATTGGTGGAAGCCGCCCACTTGCGCCGGGACCGCGGGCCGGGCTGACGCTGACCCGTGGTGCATGGGGACCCCATTTTCGGGGTCCTCGCTGGGCACGGTTGCGGCAGGAGACGGGCCGCCCGGCGGATCAGTGGATCAGTGGGTCAACTCGCGTTCCGGCGATCCGAGGCCCGGGAATCCTGCGTAGGCCGGGAGAGCGGGTTGGCCGCCGAGATGGGCGTACAGCACCCGTGAGCCGGCCTCGATCTCGCCCGACCGGATCATCCCGATCATGCCGGCCAGTGACTTGCCCTCATAAACGGGGTCGGTGAGCATGCCCTCGGTGCGAGCGGCGAGGTGGATCGCCTCGACGGTGGCAGCATCCGGCACGCCGTAGGCCGGCCCCTCGTAGCCGGGCACCACGGTGATCTCGTCGTCTCGCAACGGTCGGTCGACGCCGATCTTCTCCGCCGTCTGTGTAGCGATGCGGGTCACCTGATCGATTGTCTGATCGAGGGTGGCCGAGGCGTCGATGCCGATGACCCGGCGGTCGCTACGATCCTCCAGAGCGAAGCCGGCGATCATGCCGGCATGGGTCGAGCCGGTGACCGTGCAGACGATGATCGTGTCGAAGAACGTGTCGAGGTCGGCCTCCTGGTCGGCCACTTCGCGAGCCCAGTTGGCGAATCCGAGTCCGCCCAGGGGATGGTCCGACGCCCCGGCGGGAATGGCGTAGGGCGTGCCACCGGCCTCCGTCACCAAGTCGAGCGCCCGCTTCCAGGAGTCCCGGATGCCGATGTCGAAGCCGGCCGGATCGATGCGGGGATCGCCGCCCATGATGCGGGTCAACTGGATGTTGCCGACCTTGTCATAGCACATGTCGTTGTAGTCGACCCAGCCCTCCTGCACGGTGACGGCCTTCATGCCGAGCTTGCAGGCGACGCCGGTGACCTGACGGGTGTGATTCGACTGGATACCGCCGATCGAGACGAGCGTGTCACAGCCGGTGTCGATGGCATCGGCGGCGAGATACTCCAGCTTGCGAACCTTGTTGCCGCCGAACGCGATCCCCGAGTTGCAATCCTCGCGTTTGGCCCAGATCTCGACCGCTCCGCCGAGAGCCTCGGACAGGCGGGGGAGCGGGTGGACAGGCGATGGGCCGAACAGCAGTGGTTCACGGCGAAAATCATCGAGGCTCATACAGTCTCCGTTCCGTTCTCGGTTGCCACGTGAGCCTACTGCGAAGGGTCTGGTTCCTCGGCCTCGACGACGGCCACGAGATCGAGCAGCCGGGCCAGCGCGTCGAGTCGGCTGTGATGACCCGCTCCGTCGGCGTCGAGCCCGACCACGTTGACCCGCAGCGTATCGATGCCACAGTCTCGGTAGAGGCGGAGCCGTTCGGTGACCGAAGCGTCATCACCGATCATGTTGGTGCGAAATCCGAACTCGATCGGCACCCGGGCTGAAGCCGCCTCCCGGTCGCCCCCGTCCCACAATGTCTTGACCTCTTCGATGGCCTCGGTGTACCCCTGGCGGGCGAAGACCTGGTTGTAGAAGTTGGTCGATGATGATCCCATGGCACCGATCGTGAACGCATAGCCCGAAGCGTGGCGGCGTCCGGCCGCCTCGGGGTCGTCGGTGAACTCCAACCCGGCGGCGACCGACAGCTCGATCTCGGTGAGCTCGCGGCCGGATTCGACAGCCCCGGCGCGAATCGGATCGAGGAACACGTCCGCCGACTCGGGCATGAACGCCGTGCCGATCCAACCGTCGGCCTTTCGACCGGTCAAACGCAGGTTCCGGGGACCGAGAGCGGCGACGTGGATGGGGATCGATTGGTCGGGCTCCGCCACCGGCGACCGCAGCGCCCGCCCCTCGCTGTCGGGAAGCGGGATCGTGTAGACGTCACCGTCGTAGCTCAGTCGCTCGCCGACCAGGATCGACCGGACGATGTCGATGGTCTCGCTCAACCGGGTCAGCGGTCGGTCGAAGCCGACCCCATGCCAGCCCTCCATGACCTGTGGCCCGCTCGTGCCGATGCCGAGGATGAATCGGCCGTTGGACATCTTCTGCAACGCCAGGGCGGACATCGCCAGCATGGCCGGCGAGCGAGCGCCGAGTTGCACGACGGCGCTGGCGAGTCGCAGGCGTTCGGTTCGTGCCGCCAGATAGGCGAGCGGTGTCAGCGCATCGTACATCCACGCCTCCGGGACCCAGACGGAGTCGACTCCGAGACGTTCGGCCTCGACGACGAACTCGAGCGACGCCTGGTCGAGGCCTGGCGGTGTGATGCCGATCCGCATGGACGAAGTCTACGATGCCGACGCTGTCTGCTTGGCGTGGGTCGGAGTCAGGGCGAGGCCAACAACGCTCGCTCGAGCAGAGCAGCTGTGCGGGTCACCCACTGCGGAGTGGTCCAGCCACGGTCGACAACGAGTTCGGTCCAGGCCCGCTGTGACGTGGCCGACCACATCATCGACGCTGCGTCCTCCACGGTCCACGGCGCTGCGAGGGCGCCCTCATCGGCCGCTCGCTGCATGACCGCCAGACACCGGACACGGCGTGCCTGTTCACGCTCCTTCCACGCCGCCGCGGCGTCCTCATCGGTGGAGCGCATGGTGTCGATGGCCGCAGCGACGCCGGCGATGCGCGGCTTGATATGGCCCTGCAGGGAAACGGCTTCGATGAGTGCCGCTCTGGCGTCCGGGGCGTTGTCGACCCTGGCCTGGCGGTCCGCCGTTCGAACCTCGGCGTCGATCTGACGAGAAAGTTCGAGCAGGAGTTCGGCTCGCCCGTCGAAGCGGATGTAGAGAAGCTGCCGGGTGACGCCGGCCGCTCGGGCGATCGCGCCCATGGAGACGGCGCGGTCCCCCTGCTCCAACAGGCCGCGGGCTGCGCTGAGAATGCGCTGGCGGGTCGCCAGACCGTCGGATCGTTGGGAAGTCGTGGATCCATCTCTTGACACAGTGTCAATTGTAGCTCACGATGTTTGACATGGTGTCAAATCACGTCTCGAAACCCGCTGGTGGCCTGCTCGAGATCGGGCCGACCACAAACATGGTCCTACTCTCCGCAGCCGCCACCGGTGGGGCGGTGAGTGTGGTCGAGATGCGCCTGCCCGCCGGATTCGCCGGGCCACCCCCGCACCGACACGAGCGGGTTTCCCACGTTTGGCTGGTAACCGCAGGAGAGGTCGAGCTGATGATCGACGACACGACAGGCCGATACAGCGAGGGTGACTGCCTGCATGTACCTGCGGGCATCGCTCACGGATTCTCGACCGCCGAGACCGGTGGTGCGACGGTGCTGCAGATCGATACGCCCGGCGCACTGGACGGCTATCTGACGGAGCTGGCCGACGCGTTCCCCACCGGCGCCGACCCCGATCCGGTGGTCATCGCCGCGATCATGGCCCGCCATGACACAACACCGGCGTAGAGCCCGCTTCACCTCCCCGGTCTGCGTCGTCTCGGCGACCGACCGACCCCATCGAAGGATGGATATCGGCCGGAGCCGGGGCTTACTACCGTCGCTGGCCATGGACAAAGTTGCAATGATCATCAAGACGACTGCCGCCCCGGGCAAACGTGACGAACTGTTTCGCCTCTACCAGGAGCATCTGGCGCCGCGAGCCGAAGCAAACGAGGGCCAGGAGGTCGTGGTCTGGTGCGCCGACCAGCAGAATCCGGACGTGTTCGTGCTGTTCGAGATCTACCGTGACGCCGACACGTTGGGAGCCAACGCCGGAGCCGACTGGTTCGCCTCCTACATGGCCGAGGCGATGCCCCTGATCGCCGCTGAGCCGGAGATCATCATGGCCCAGCCTCGCTGGAGCACTGGTCTGTAGCGTCGCCATCGGCAACCGGGACCGCATCGAGGCCGCCATACCACGCGGCCACCAACTCCGATCGGGTCTGGAATCCTGTCTTCGCCAGCATGGCGTGAACGTGATCCTTGACGGTGGCGAGCGAAATACCGAGGGCGCGGGCCACCTGCCGGTTCGTTTCACCGAGTGCGATGCGGGCGGCCACTTCGTGTTCCCGACGGGTCAACAGGCGAAGCCGGCGATCGCGGCGGCGTCCGACCACGGCCACAACCCGGTCGTCGCCTCGTCGGACGCGAACATCGTGCCCGCGGCGGTGAAGGGCGGTAATCTCGGCGGTCGGGAGGCGCTCACCGACGATCAAAGCGTCGATGAGGCTGTCGACGGCACCGTCGTCGAGTTGCACCCCCTCACCCTTCTTCACGACCATCACCGTAGCGGAGGTCAACCCGTGGATCACGATCAGCTCATTGCCGAGTATTTCGCCGCCATGCGGATCGGCGCTGAAGCCGAGGAACAGATGATGGCGCTGTTCAACGACGATGCCGTTTACAGCGATCCCTTCGGCGACACCGATGAACCGGCCGTCGGCGCCGAGGCCATCAGGGACCGCTTCCGTGCCGGCTGGTCGTTCAATCCACCCGATCTGGAACTCGAGGTGCTCCGGGTCGACGTCGACGGGGACCAGGCATCGTCGAGCTGGGAGTGTCGCTCCGAAGCGTTTCCGGGCCCGATGCGGGGCCACGACACCTATCGTTTCCGCGACGGGCGCATCGCCGAACTGCACGTGACGCTCGACCAACCCGACTGACGCCTCCACCCCGGTCGATCGCGTCTCCACATTCTCTCCAAATGGTCTCCAAGATTCGGAGCCTGTCTTCGTCGACCATGACTGACAAGACAACGTCAATCACAAGATCAGTCATTCAAGACATCAACGAAGAAAGGCTCACGCCATGTCAACCACAGCCCCCGTCACCAACGAGTTCAACGGCGTCCCGGTCGAGAAGCTGCGAGGCACCATCGCCAAGGTCACCGAGAACCCCGCACTGGCCGAATTCCGGTTCACCGCCCGCAACACCTGGATCGAGGGAACGGGTACCCGCTCGACCATCCACGAGTGGTACGGCGCCGGCGGCGACCACCTGCACGTCCAGGAGTTCACCTTTGGTGCCGACCACCCCACACTCGGCCACGGCCACGGCCCGACCCCGCAGGAATACGTGCTGCACGCCCTCGCCGGCTGCATCGTGGCCGGCATCGCCACCACGGCCGCCAATCGTGGGGTTGAACTCCGCTCGATCGACACGGTCGTGCGAGGCACCATCGACGTCCGTGGCGTGCTCGGAATCGACGGCGACGTGCGCAACGGCTATCAGGGCATCGACGTCGAGATCGACATCGAAGGCGACGGCAACCCCGAGGAGTTGGAGGCACTGATCCAGGCTTCGTGCAAGCGAAGCGCCGTGTTCGACATGCTGGCCAACCCCACCCTCATCCGGGTCGGTCTCGCAGCCTGATCATCACCGCTGTTGCCAAACACTAGCCCGAGTGACCGAGTCGCTTTCCTGCTCGCATCACCGACACAGGGCCATCCTCGGAGATGACAACGAGGGTGGCCTCGGTGTCGTCATAGCTGTAGCGCAACGCCGAAGTGTGGCGGGTTCCCCGAAACGGTTCCACCTCGGCTTCGGCCGCTACCGACGGAATCAGCCGAACCCCCAGCTCGGTGAGCATGCCGTTGTGGTCGAAGACGGCCGCACCGTCGACCTGACCCAGCACGTGGTACAGCGGAGCGAGGTCGGCCGGCCGGTCGATATGGAAATCGGGTGGTCGGCCGTAGCGCCGCTCCGCACCACCACCGAGTTCGCCGTCAGGGGTGATGACGAAGGTGGCACCGACGTTCCGGGCGGCCACGTCGTGCACGGCGAACTGCAGGAGCCGCTTGAGAACCTCGTAGGACAACGGCTTGATCACACAGGCGCCGAGATCGAGCCAGCGACTGAGCGGCGGTTCGAGCTGCCAGTCGAAACCGAGCAACCGCAGGACGCCGAACGGTCCGGCGGCCCTGACCACGCCGGACGGATGACGCTGGACGACCGTGGCTCCCGACGCCTCGGCCACGATCGTCAGATCCCGCTCGGAACCGACACTTCGGTCGAACACCACCAGATCGTTCACACCGACGGTGCCCCTCACGACGAAGCTGGTGACCCCGTCGGCGAACCGGCGAACCGCCGAATCGGCCAGGTCCTCGACGCTGCGGTGGGCCACGTTGATTCTGGTCCCGTCGGCCCAGCGCTCGGATCGGTAGGCGGGGCGGACGATCGCCCCGTAACTCGGGACCCGCCGTTCGTGGATGCGGGGCCGGATGGCGTAGGACAGCTCCTCCAGCATCGGTAGGGGTTCGTCCATGCCGGCAAGTATCGAGGGGTCGAGTTCATCGAGTTCCTCCCGCAGCCGTCTGATGTGACCGGCTTCGGTGCCGGCGGACGTGGTTGTGGGCGGGGTGGTCGCGGGCGGAGTGGTCATCGACTCTCGCACCAGGCCCGAACCGCCGCCTCGAGATCACCTCTGGCCGCGTCGACCTCATCGACATCGGCCAGCTTCATGGTGCGAACCAGCTTGCCATCACCTTCCAACCGGGGATGATCGCCTGGTATCTCGGACCCGCGGTGGAACATGAGGCTGACGTGTTTCTTGCTCGGATTGAAGCTGATGATGTTCCCCTTGTAGGCGAACGTCGGTGTCTTCCACTTGATCGACTCGGTGACACGATCGTCGGTTCCCAGAATGATGTCGCGGGCCAGTTGCATTGCCGGCTCCAGCGGATGCCCCTTCTCCGTGAACCAGGCGTCGACCTCCGGATTGCGATTCTCCTCAGCCATGGTTTCAGAATAGTGGCGAAACCTACAGCCGCTCGAACACAGCGGCGATGCCCTGACCGCCACCGATGCACATCGTCTCCAGGCCGTAGCGGGCGTCACGGCGGTCCATCTCGTGCAACAACGTTGCCAGGATCCGCACACCGGTGGCGCCGACGGGGTGGCCGAGGGAGATGCCCGAACCGTTGACGTTCAGCCGTTCGAAGTCGCCGTCGGTGAGTCCCCATGCGGTCGTGCAGGCCAGGACCTGAGCGGCGAACGCCTCGTTGAGTTCGATGAGGTCGAGGTCCGACATCGACAACCCGGCGGCGGCCAGTGCCTTCTCGGTTGACGGCACCGGGCCGATGCCCATCGTCGCCGGCGGCACCCCGGCCGTGGCCCAAGACACCAGGCGGGCCAGGGGGCGTAATTGCAGCTCCTCGGCCTTCTCCCGGGTGGTCACGATGCAAGCGGCCGCCCCGTCGTTCTGACCGGAGGCGTTGCCGGCGGTGACGGTTGCGTCGGGGTCCTGTCGCCCCATGATCGGACGGAGTTTGGCCAGTTTCTCCATGGTCGTTCCCGGACGGGGATGCTCGTCGGTGTCGACCGTTTCGTCGCCGACGGTGACCGGCACGATCTCGGCGGCGAACCGGCCCGCGGTCTGGGCCGCGACCGCCCGCTCCTGGGACGCAAGGGCCAGGCGATCCTGGGCGTCGCGGCTGATGCCGTATTCCCGTCGCAGATTCTCGGCGGTTTCGATCATGCCGCCCGGTACGGGATGGTGCTCGCCGCCGGCGGTGACCCGGGCTCGGGTTAGGCGGTCGTGGAGGTGGACGCCCTTGCCGCCGGCACCGTAGCGCATGTCGGTGGAGTAGAACTCGACCTGGCTCATACTCTCGGCTCCGCCGGCCACCACGACCTCGCTGACCCCGGTCTGCACCTGCATGGCCGCGTAGACGGTGGCCTGCAGCCCCGATCCGCATCGGCGGTCGAGCTGCACGCCGGGAACCGAGACCGGGAATCCGGCGTCGAGGGCGGCAACCCGGCCGATGGCCGGTGCCTCACCCGAGGGATAGCACTGGCCGAAGATGACGTCGTCCACCTGGTCGGGATCGATTCCCGCACGGTCGATCAGGGCACTGAGCACCGTCTTGGCCAGGGCCGTGGTCGGGACATCACGAAACACGCCGCCGGCCCGGCCGACCGGTGTGCGCAGCGGCTCGCAGATGACGGCGTCGCGTCCGAATGTGGCCATGGTCTGGTGCTCCTGTCGATCGTGATTCCGGTCAGCGTTTGCGGTCGAGAAAGGCTTGCATCCGTTGGCGCTTGTCGTCGCCTTCGAACAGCAGCGCCTGAGCAGCGATGTCGAAGCCGGTAGTGGCGGGACGGTGCTGGCGGAGCGCGAGTTTCGTCAATTCGAGCGCCCGCCAGGACCGTTTGCCGATGGTGCCGGCCAGGGCGATGGCAGCGTCGAGGAGCTCGTCGGCCTCGTGGACGGCGTCGACCAGCCCCGCGGCCAGGGCGGCGTCGGCGTCGACGACCTCTCCGGCGTACAGCATCCGGCGGGCCAGACCCACACCAACAAGGGTCGGCAGCCGCCAGTTGCCGCCCGCTCCGGCCAGAATGCCGAGGTTGAGCTCCGGCTGGGCGAACCGGCTGGTGGGGGAGCACAGGCGATGGTCGCAGGCCAGCGCAAGCTCACAGCCGCCGCCGTAGGCGGCGCCGTCGATCACCGCGATCGTGGGCCACCGGTGAGCCTCCAGTCGCTCGAACAAGCCGGCGTTGATGGCTCGCAGTGCGGCGTCGGCGTCGCGCTCGATCAACTCCCCGATGTCGGCTCCGGCCACGAACATGCCGGGATTGGTCGAGTGGAGGATCAGGACCGCAGGCTCGGCCCGGGCCGCCTCCGTGAGCACCGCGTCGATCTCGTCGACCATCGCCTGGTCGAGCGCATTACGTTTGTCGGGCCGGTCGAGGCCGACCAGGAGCACACCCGGTCTGCGCTCCACCGTGATCAGCTCCATGAGTAGAACCCCTCTCCCGACTTCTTTCCGAGCCTTCCGTCGGCCACCATTCGCCGCAGCAGATCGGGGGGCTCGAAACGAGGGCCAAGCGTTGCCGCCAGATGTTCGGCAATACCGAGGCGAACGTCGAGACCGACGAGATCGGTCAGCCGAAGTGGGCCCATCGGGTGCTTGTAGCCGAGCTCCATCCCCCGGTCGATGTCTTCAGCGCCGGCCACACCCTGTTCGACCATGCGGATCGCCTCCAGCCCGAGCGCAAGGCCGAGACGGCTCGTGGCGAACCCGGGGGAATCCCGGACGACGATGGCCGTCTTGTCGAGACGCTCGACCCACGCAATGGAAGCCTCCACGGTGGCGTCGTCGGTGGCTTCGCCGACGACCAGCTCGACGAGTGACGACACCGGCACGGGGTTGAAGAAATGCATGCCGATGAACCGCTCGGGAGCAGGCAAGCCGGCGCCCAGCTCGGTGATCGACAGGGAACTGGTGTTGGTGGCCAGCAGGGTGCTCGGATAGCGCTCGGCCAGCTCCCGCAACACGGTCGTCTTGAGCTCGACCAGCTCGGGGACCGCCTCGATGATCAGTTCCGGCTCGGTGTCGGGAAGCTGGTCGACGACCTCGAGGCGGCCCAGATCCTCTGCGATCATCGATCCCGGATCGTCGGCCTTCCGGTGGGCCCGGTGCAGACCGGCAGTGACCCGTTCGAGAGCCACCTCGGCCGCCTCGGCAGAGGCTTCCCGGATGACGACCGGGCAGCCGATCTGCACGAGATTCTGGGCGATCCCGGCTCCCATCGTGCCGCCGCCAACGACGAGTACCAGTCGGCTGCCGGGATCGTTCATGTGATCGTGCTCCTTTGACGTCGGCCGCCCATGATAGTGATCGGGGTCGACGGGCAACGAGCCATTGAGCGGTCGAATTTCCGCCGCAACCGGGATGCCGGACGTGTACCGTCGCGACGTGGACGGTACCGACGACGACATGAGCCGGCTCTTTGGCGCCGGGGCCGAAGCCCTTCGGTTCAACGCTCCGCTGGGCGATGAGCGCTGCGATCGTCTGGTCGGCGATCTCCGTCGGCTCGGAGCGACGTCCGTTGTCGATCTGGGCTGTGGCCGCGGCGAGCTGGCCAGGATGGTGGCGTCGGGACTTCCGGAAGCGACGGTTGTCGGCGTCGACATCAGCATCGAGGCGGTCGAGGCCGCTCGCAGGCTGACCACTGACGCGGCAATCGGCGATCGGGTTCGCTTCGAGGTCGGCGATGCCGCAACCTGGTCCGGAGCGGTCGATGCCGCCGTCTGTGTCGGCTCGTCCCACGCCTTCGGCGGGCCCCGGCAGATGTTCAACCGCCTCGCCGATCTGGTTCCGGGCGGAGGCGCCGTCGTAGGTGACGGCGTGTGGGAATCCACGCCGACCGGCTGGTGCCGCGACAACCTCGGCGATCATCCCGATGGTCCGGAAGCCCTGGCGGCGATGGCGGAAGCGGTCGGCTGGACGGTCGACTCGTCGGAGCTGTCGACACAGGCCGAATGGGACGCGTTCGAAGGAGCGTGGGTGGCCGGCGTGCGGTCGGTTGGCACCGCCGCAGCGCAGGCGTTCGCCGATCAACGGGAACGCGAGTACCGCGAGCACTACCGTGGGGTGCTGGGTTTCTGCTGGCTGGTGCTCACCTGTTAGGACTGGCCGGCGCCTGCGGATCGTAGGATGGCGACGATCTCGTCGTGGCCCGCATCGAGTGCCAGTTGCAGCGGCCGTTGACCGGATCTCCCAACGGGCCGGTCGAGGTCGAGGCCGAGACCGACCAGGAATCGCATCCGGTTGGGCAGGTTGCGCCACGCGGCCACTTCGAGTTCGTCGTACAACAACTCGGACGGTGCCGTCAGACGATCGCCGAACCGTCGGTACCACGGTCCATCGTGGGCGCGGCCCAGGCCGAATTCGCTCAGGATCTCGAGGTGGGCCGGGTCGTCGTGGGCCGTGCCGGCCAGCCCGTTGTTGTAAAGGCCCTGGCCGTCGTTCGGATCGGCGCCGGCCTCCAACAGCATGCGGGCCATCACCTGCCAGTCCGGGTGGCGCGGTTGGTCCCCCTCGCCTCGACCGAGGGTGCCCGTCAGAGCGGTGAAGGGAGGGACGAGGCCGTGCCAGAGAAAGCCGGCGTTCGGGTCGGCGCCGCGGTCGAGCAGTAGTCGGAGCGTCTCGACCGCCGAGTACCGATCTCCGTCGGGAGTCACCCTGGAGTATGTGCAGTACAGAACGAGCGGCCAGTTGTTCGGTCCGGTCGGGAGGTCGACGCCGCTCGGATCGGCAGAGACCAGATCAGCAAGCGCCAGATGGTCCCCGGTGACGGCCAGAGCCGCGGCCGAGCCGGAGGCCAGAGCCGGATCGCCGGCCAGCATTCGACGGGCCTCCGCGAGACGAGCGTGCACGTCGACCGGGTTGTAGCTGACGCAGGCTAGCGACACGAACTCCTCGACGGATCCGCTGTCGGCGCCCTTCGAGGGGTCCTCGTCCCTGTCGGCGGGATCGGGAAGCGTGTGCTCTCTCGCCAGTTCGACGTGGGCTCTGAGGTTGGACCAGCCGGAGAACCCGTAGAAGCGGGCGATCACCAGCTGGGCATTCGTCCGGCTGAAGTCGGTGATGCCGTCCGACGACTCGTCGAGGTTGCCAAGACGAGGATGGAACTCGCGCACCATGTCGAGTGCGCCCTCATCGCCGGAACGGACCAGCTCCTGCAGGAGTTTGGCCTGCTTCTTCAGGTGTTCGAGCGACGGATTTTCCGGAAGCGGAACAGATGGCATGACAGCCCCTTTCGCTGGAGGCCCGATGTCCGCATGAGCGGGCCGAAAGGAGATGTTCGACTGTGCCTTGGGTACTGCCGGTGGGCTTCGCCCTTTCCGCGGACCGGAGGCCTTCCGGATGGCCGTTCCCGCATCGTAGCACGCCGGCCGGCACGGGCTGACGGTCAGGCGTCGTTCGACAGCAGCTGACGGACTTCGCGGGCTACCATCTCGATGTCGACCGGAGTGGTCGTGTCGACCTCGACAAGTGGAGCATCGAGGTCGAGCGGTAGCGGCGGCCTCGCTCGCCAGCCGGCGGTGGCTTTCTCGTCCTGATGCTCGGGTAGATGCCCGGGATGACGGTTCGGGTCGTCCCGACGGAGCCTGTAACGCTCCCAGGCGACCTCGACCGGGCAACTGCAGTAGACCTGGATCAACTCCTCGCCAAGGGCGGCGAGCGAAGGCTCGGCCACTCCGGCATGGAAGTGGGCCTCGAGGATCACGTCGCCGATCAGGTCCTCGACCAGTCGGTACATGACGCCGTGAGCTGCCCGGCTGAGCGTGCTCGCCCACTCATTGTCACCGGTTCCGAGCGTGTCCATCAGCGACTCCTTGATCACATCCTTGGACATGACCGACAGCCCCAACGCCGAGCCCAGCGACCTGGCCAGCGTCGTCTTTCCACTGCCGGGCATCCCGGCCACAACGACGACCGTCACTGAGTGATGAGTCCCTCGATGAACACCGCGCTGAAGGTCCCGGCGGACTCGCGCAACGCCTTGAGGGGCTGGTAGTCAGCGGACCCGTACCACTCGTGTGCCGCCTCGAGCGACGGGAACTCGATGATCACCGGCCACGCGGGAGCCCAGCTTCCCTCCATCACGTCGACGGCTCCGCCCTTCACCACATAGCGCCCACCGAACGACTCGGTCACCGGTTGCACCCGTTCGGCGTACTCGCCCATCTTCTCCGAATCCCGGATCTCGAGATTCTGGAACAATGCGTAGGCCACCATCAAGCTTCCTCCCGGTCGGTCTTCAGACCGATACTAGACGGACACGGCGGTCGAGCTCGCGGCCTGAGCTCGTGTCAGATCAACGCCCGAGTGGGCCGATGGTGTGCCGGATCAGGTTCTCGCCCGGCTGGTAGGCGAAGTGGTGGTGAGAAGGTGCATCGAGAACGACAGCGTGTCCGAGGCATCCGGGGGACAGGCGGCCGATGTCGTCACGCTGAAGGGCCGCCGCGCCGCCGACGGTGGCGGCGGCGAGTGCCTCATCACTGGTCATGTTCATGTCCCGCACCGCGAGCGCCAGGCAGAACGGGATCGACGTCGTGTGACTCGACCCCGGATTGCAGTTGGCGGCAATGGCCACGGTCGCTCCGGCATCGAGCAGGCGGCGAGCGTCCGGATAGGGCTGGCGGGTGGAGAAGTCGGCGGCCGGCAACAACGTGGCAACGGTGTCGGATCCGGCCAGCGCCTCGATGTCGCCGTCGGTCAGGTAGGTGCAGTGGTCGACGGAAGCGCAACCGGTTTCGACGGCGAGCGCCACGCCGGGTCCAGGGCCGAGCTGGTTGCCGTGGAGCCGCAACCCGAGACCGGCGTCGCGTCCCGCCTCGAGCACCCGACGGCACTGATCGGCATCGAACGCACCCTCCTCGCAAAAGGCGTCGATCCAGCGCGAGTGGGGAGCGGCGGCCGCCAGCATGTCGCCGCAGACCAAATCGACGTAGTCGTCGGCTCGCCCCAGGTATTCGTGCGGGACAAGGTGAGCACCGAGAAAGGTCGTCTCCATCGTGTGGTGCTCGGCGACCTGCAGGGTGCGCTGCTCGTCGACGACGTTCAGGCCGTAGCCCGATTTGATCTCCATGGTGGTCGTGCCACCCAGGTGGGCTCGTTGGAGCCGCTCCCTGACCAATCGATCGAGTTCACCCGAGGGGGCGTTTCGGGTGGCGTCGGTCGTGACCCGGATGCCGCCACCGTCGTAGGCCTGGCCGGCCATTCGAGCGGCGAACTCCTCAGCCCGGTCACCCGCGAACACCAGGTGGCTGTGCGAGTCGACGAAGCCCGGTATGACACACATGCCCTCGGCGTCGATGCGTTCGTCGGCCGCCGCGCCGGCGTCGGTCACGGCCTCGACGAAGCCGTCGGTTATCACGAGGGCGGCGTCCCTGCAGAGGCCGAGTGGACCCTCGCCGACCTCGGGGTCGTTGGTGATCAACAGTCCGATGTTGTCGACGACGAGCGATTGTGTGGGACTACTCATCGGACATAACCTCGGCGATGGCGGATTCGAGCTCGGTGGCAACGTCGAGGCGGCCGTGAGCGCCGTCGGCCACGACCGTGTTCCCGTCGATCATGACGTCGGTAACATCGGCCGCGGTCGCTGCGAAGACGGCGCCGGCGAGCACGTCGTCGCCTGTTCCGCTCGTCACGCCGGCGGTTCGGATCGACGACAGGTCGACCGTGATGAGGTCGGCCCGGGCGCCGACGGAGAGCGCGCCGGCGTCGGGCCATCCCAGACAGCGGTGGCCGTTGACGGTGGCCATGGCCAGAACATCCTCGCCTCGATGGAGGCCCCGACGACCGGTTCGCAACCGTTCGTGGAGTTCGACGAGTCGCGTCTCTTCGAGCAGATCGATCATGGCGTGGGAGTCGGATCCGAGCGACAGCGGCACGCCCGCCGTCGTGAGCTCCGAACTCGGCCCGATACCGTCGCCCAGATCCCGCTCGGTGCTCGGGCAGAAGCAGACGGTTGAACCGCTCTGCCCCAGACGGGTGACGTCGTCGTCGGTCAGGTGGGTGGCGTGCACCGCGGTGAACCCCGGGCCGACCAACCCGGCCGAGTCGAGCAAGGCCGTTGGCGTGAGCCCGTTGTGGGCGACGCAGGCCTCGTTCTCCGCCGGCTGCTCCGAGACGTGGGCATGGACCGGGCTGTCGTTGTGCCGTGCCCATTCGGCCGCCGCCGTCAGACCGTACTGGTCCACCGCACGCACGGAATGGACGGCGACTCCCAGCCGGACGTGGTCATGGGCCTTGCGCCGTTCGAGCCGGTCGATCCAGTCCTCGATCGATCCGTCGCGGTACCGGCGTTGCACCCCCTCGACCGGCTGATGCCCATCAGGGGTCAGCCCGCCGTGCTGATAGAGCGTGTCGAGCAGCGTGAGGCGGATGCCGGCGTCGGCCGCCGCCTCGACGAGTGCATTGCCCATGGCGTTGGAGTCGGCGTACGGAGAGCCGTCGGGGGAGTGGTGCACATAGTGAAACTCGCCGACGGCGCTGATTCCGGCGCATGCCATCTCGGCGTAGACGGCCCTGGCCAGGCGGAGGTAGCGGTCGGGATCGAGCCGTTCGGCGGCCCGGTACATGAGCGTGCGCCACGTCCAGAACGACCCCTCGTCGGCCTGGGTGCGACCCCGCAGGGCCCGATGGAAAGCGTGGCTGTGGGCGTTGGCGAGGCCGGGCAGGCTGAGCCCGCGGCGACGGTCGGCCCGCGTGCTCGGCTCCACGCCGACGTCCACCGACACGTATCGCCCGGCCTCGACAGCCAGCTCGACGTCGGTCTCGACCCGTCCATCGATCAGGGCCCACTGGCACCAGATCCTCACGGCGTCAGGAACCGACCCGCTCGACGAACGCGGTGATCCGTTCGACGAACTCGTCTCGGTGGTGGGCCTCGTATTCCTCCCAGGTCGTGAGGCTTCGAGGATCCGCTCGATCGACGATCAGCACACCGTCGAGGTGGTCGCACTCGTGCTGCCACGTGCCGGCCGTCAGACCTCGCAGCGTGGCCTGATGCTCGGTGCCGGTCCGATCGAGGTAGCTGACGGCGATGTTGACGTGGCGCATGACGTTGCCCCGTAGCGGTACCGACAGGCAACCCTCGTTGATCTCCACCAGCTCGTCGTCGAGCGGGGTGATGACCGGGTTGATGGCGACGGTTAGCGGGATGGGTGGCTTGTAGGGATAGCGGGGATTGTTCGTCACCTCCATGACGACGACCCGGAGACCGACACCGATCTGGGGTGCGGCCAGCCCGGCCCCGTTGGCCTGGTGCATCGTGTCGATCAAATCATCGATGACACCTTGGATCTCGGGGCTGTGGATCTGTTCCGGATCCACGGCCACGGCTGCTTGGCGGAGAACCGGATGACCGATCTGCAGTACCTCACGGACGGCCATCGGTCACGCCTCCTCGGCCTGCTCGACCATCGGCACCTGGACGCCGCGCTCAGCCGCGACCTCGCGGGCCCGGTCATAGCCGGCGTCGACATGACGTATCACGCCCATGCCCGGATCGTTGGTGAGCACCCGCTCGAGCTTCTCGGCCGCCAGATCGGTGCCGTCGGCCAGGGACACCTGACCGGCGTGGATCGAGCGGCCGATACCGACGCCACCTCCGTGGTGCAGGCTCACCCAGGTTGCCCCCGAGCAGGTGTTGACGAGGCCGTTGAGCAGCGGCCAGTCGGCGATGGCGTCGGAGCCGTCGGCCATGGCCTCGGTTTCCCGGTAGGGGGAAGCCACCGAACCCGAGTCGAGATGGTCGCGCCCGATCACGATCGGCGCCGACAACTCACCTCGTCGCACCATGTCGTTGAAGCGAAGGCCCAGACGGTGACGTTCGCCGTAGCCCAGCCAGCAGATCCGGGCCGGAAGCCCCTGGAAGGCCACCCGCTCGGCGGCCATCGTGATCCACCGATGGAGCGGTTCGTCGTCGGGGAACTCCTCGAGAACCGCCCGGTCGGTGGCGGCGATGTCGGCCGGGTCGCCGGAGAGCGCCACCCATCGGAACGGCCCCTTGCCCTCGCAGAAGAGCGGCCGGATGTAGGCGGGGAGGAAGCCCGGGTAGTCGAAGGCGCGGTCGAAGCCGCCGAGCTTGGCTTCAGCTCGGAGGCTGTTGCCGTAGTCGAACACCTCAGCGCCGGCGTCCATGAACCCGACCATGGCCGCGCAGTGGGTGGCCATCGCGCTTCGGGCCCGCCGGGTGAACTCGGTCGGGTCCGTTTGCCGCAGGGTCTCGGCCGCCTCGAGCGTGAGGTCTTGGGGCAGGTAGGAGAGTGGGTCGTGGGCGCTCGTCTGATCGGTGACGATGTCGGCGTCGACACCATCGGCCAGCAGGCGGGGCAACACCTCGGCGGCGTTGCCGACCAGCCCGACCGACAGCGGCCGTCGAGCCGCCTTGGCCTCGGTGACCCGGGCCACGGCGGATTCGTAATCGGGCGCGATCTCATCGAGGTAGCGGTGGTCGACCCGGCGTTGCAGCATGTGGGGGTCGACGTCGATGATGAGCACGACGCCGTCGTTCATGGTGACGGCGAGCGGTTGCGCGCCGCCCATGCCGCCCGCTCCGGCGGTGATCGTCAGCGTGCCGGCGAGGGTGCCGTCGAAGCGGGAGCGGGCGATCTCGGCGAAGCACTCGTAGGTGCCCTGCAGGATGCCCTGGGTGCCGATGTAGATCCAGGACCCGGCGGTCATCTGGCCGAACATGGTGAGGCCCTGGTGTTCGAGGCGGCGGAACTCATCCCAGTCGGCCCAGTCGGGCACGAGGTTGGAGTTGGCGATCAGCACCCGGGGTGCCCACTCGTGGGTGCGGAGGACGCCGACCGGCTTCCCGGACTGCACCAGCATGGTCTCGTCGTCGGCCAGGGTCTCGAGGGTCCGCAGCATCGCCCGGTAGGCGTCCCACGATCGGGCGGCCCGCCCCGTGCCGCCGTACACGACGAGCTGATCCGGGTTCTCGGCCACCTCCGGATCAAGATTGTTCTGCAGCATCCGATAGGGAGCCTCGGTCGACCAGGATCGACAGGTCAGCGACGGACCACGGGGAGCGGTGATGTTCGTGACGGGAGTACCGATGTCAGCCATTCTTGCAGTCTGGCCGTTCTCGATCTAGATTGTCAACTGTCAAAACTCGATTTCGCCTGCTGACAAACCAGTGTTGATGAACAAGAGGATGGATTTCGTGCCGACGGCCGATGCTGATATCGAGAACACCAACGAGTCCTCCATGGTGCCGCGTTCGGTCGGCCGGGTGCTGGATCTCCTGGAGATCGTGCTCGCCCAGGGGGGATGCAACCTGACCGGTGCCGCCGAACGGGCGGGCCTCAACCCGTCGACGGCCCTGCGGCACCTCCGTGCGCTCGAGGCCCGAGGCTACCTCACCCGGGGCGCCGACTCCCGGTACCGGGCCGGGCCGACGATGTGGCGCCTGGCCGCAGGCTTCAGCGGAGCCGCTCCCGTCGAACGACTTCTTGCCACGGCCGAACCGCTCCTCGAAGAGCTGGCGTCGGCAACCGGCGAATCGGTCTACCTGGCCGTCTCCGACGGTCGGGTCGCCACCTACGTGGCCACCGCCGAGAGTCCTCGGGCCATCCGCCATGTCGGATGGATCGGTCAGACGGTTCCGCTCGAGGGCACCGCAGTAGGGCAGGCGCTGGCCGAGATCGATCAGGTGGCGGTCCGAACCGGGGCCATTGAGCCCGATATCACCGCCGTGTCGATGGCGGTCGCCGCCGACCTACCCTTCGACGTCGCCCTATCGGTGATCGGACCGGCCCACCGCATGGAAGCCCCGGCGAGCGCTGGTATCGAGAAGTCACTGGTGGCGGCAGTGGCCCGCCTTGCCACCGATCTGGGAACTGTGGAGGAGCAAACGCCATGACCGACGCAACAGTTGAAGTCGACGGCTCGAAGCCGTCCGTCGAACTCGACGGATACGACACGACGATCGGCGACGTCGTCTCCGTCGCCCGCCATCGGGCGGCCGTGTCGATCACGGCGAACGCCGAGGCGCGAATGGCGGAGTCCCGAGCGGTGGTCGAGCGGTTGGCCGAGGGCGAACCCAAGTACGGCATCTCCACCGGGTTCGGGGCGCTGGCCACCGTGGCCATCCCCGCCGACCGGCGCACCGCCTTGCAGCTTGCGCTCGTCCGCTCGCATGCCGCCGGCATGGGTCCGCCGGTGGAGGAGGAAGTGGTGCGGGCCATGGTGCTGCTGCGAGCCCGGACGCTGACCATGGGTCGAAGCGGTGCCCGCCCCCGGTTGGCCAGTGCCTTCGTCGATCTGTTGAACGCCGGCATCACCCCGGTCGTACCCGAGTACGGGAGCCTCGGAGCCAGCGGCGACCTCGCGCCCCTGGCCCATGCGGCGATGGCTCTCCTGGGGGAGGGCGAAGTCGTCGTCGACGGACGGCGGCGCCCAGCGTCCGAAGCCTTGGCTGCCGCCGACCTGACGCCGGTCGACCTGGTGGAGAAGGAGGGACTGGCCCTCATCAACGGAACCGACGGCATCCTCGGCATGTTGTGCCTGGCGGTACACGATGCCACCCGCCTCCTGGCCACCGCCGATCTCGCCGCGGCCATGACCGTCGACGGACTGCTGGCAACCGACCGGCCCTTCGCCCACGACCTGCAGGCGCTTCGCCCCCAGCCTGGTCAGATCGACAGCGCTGCCAATCTTCGGACGCTGCTGGATGGCTCCGAGATTCTGACGAGCCACCGGGTCGACGACCCCCGCGTCCAGGACGCCTACAGCATCCGCTGCACCCCTGCGGTCCACGGCGCCGCGCGTGACACGTTGGCCCACGTTCGCACGGTGGCCGAGAACGAACTGGCGGCAGCCATCGACAACCCGATGGTGTTGCCGGATGGTCGAGTGGAGTCGTGCGGGAACTTCCCACGGCGCTCCGCTGGGCTTCGCCGCCGACTTCATGGCCATCGCTCTCGCCGAGGTGGGCGCCATCGCCGAGCGTCGCCTCGATCGACTCCTCGACCGGAATCGCAGTCATGGCCTCGCCCCGTTCCTGGCCGACGAGGTGGGTGTCGACTCGGGCCTGATGATCGGCCACTACACGGTCGCCTCGATGGTGGCCGAGAACCGCCGCTTGGCGGCACCGGCATCGGTCGACTCGTTGCCAACGTCGGCACTGCAGGAGGATCACGTCTCGATGGCGTGGGGAGCGGTGCGCAAGCTTCGCCGGGTCGTCGACAACCTGCGCCGTATCCAGGCCGTCGAGATCGTGGCCGCGGCTCGGGCTATCGATCTGCGGGCACCCCTGCAACCATCGCCCGCTGTTGCCGCCGTGATCGACACCCTACGTTCGGAGGTTCCCGGCCCCGGTCCCGATCGGTACCTGGCGCCGGAGCTGGAGGCCGCCGAGGTCATGCTCCGCTCCGATGCCTTCATTGAGGCCCTTCGAGGCGTCGGCGTCGAACTGGACTGACCCCGTCCGATCTCGCTTTTCCGGCAGCACACGACGAAGGTTGAGCTTGCCTCGGATGTCGACCCTTCGCGCTCGACCCCCCGTCTTGAGCCAGACCTCGAGTAGGGCCACCGGGGCAGCGCCATGCGTGTAAACACCGAGATAGGTGGCGCTCAAGCCGAGTTCGGCGATGCGGGAGGTTCCGACGGTGGCTGGACCATGGAATTCCCACCGGCCGTAGCGGTCGGCGCTGGTGAGTCGACCGACGTAGTCGAGGCGGGCGGGCTGTCGGGCGTCGCTGCGGGCCCGAAGGGTCAGGTCCATCGCCGGTTGGCCCTCTGCGACGGTGAGCATGCCGGAGACGATTGACAGCCGGCAACTGCGACGGCTCCAGGGTCGGTCGGCCGTCAGCGATTGACCGGCCAGGATGTCCCAGCAGCCGGATGCCGGTAGCTCGAGTCCGTTGATCTGCTGAATCAGCATCGCTGCCTTCATGGCGGCGTTCATGCGATCATCCTTCCGCGCGGGAGTGTGCAGCAGCGTGTGACCGGTCCTGGGTTCGGTCGACGAGAGGTGGCCATGCGACCGGGAGGGCGGTTGCCGCGCTCATGGTTGTGTTCGGCCAATGAGGCGATCGAGGACGTGGCCGGAGGGGTTGTTCAGTACCTGGTGGAGCGCAGGGTTGTCGAGATCCTTGGCGAGGAATCGTGCGGCGTCGAGAGCCGTCTGGTCGCCCCTGCGCCAGCGATGGAGGTGTGCTCGCACGACGAATTCGGTCATACCGCATCGGGCTGCGAGGGATGCCAGCCTTCGGACCATCAGGTCGGCTTCGTCCGACGGGTCATCGTGAGCGAGGGCGATCTTGGCGTCGAGCACGTAGGCCGCGACCCACTGGTACCGGTCATTGACCGAGGTGGTCCACCGGTGGGCCTCGTCAAGCCATTGTCGGGCGGTGCCGTGGTCGCCTTGGCCGGCGTGGAGCAGGCCGAGGGCCCGGGCGACCATGCCCTGCCAGCAGGGGTCACCCAATTGACACGACAGGGTCCACGCTGCTTCCAACTCGTCCCCGACCGATGACACCGATCCGTTGCGCAGGTGGAGTTCGGCCCGTAGCGCTTGGGGCCAGGGCAGGAAGGCCAGCCAGCGCTGTTCGATCACCAGGTCGATGCACGAGCCGAGAGCGCGTTCGGCTTGGTTGCGCTCGTCGCGCAAGAGGTGGGCCCTGGCCAGAATCGATAGTGACCACGCCTTCTGCCGGGGGTCGCCGGCCTGTCCGGCGAGGTCGATCGACGATCCGAGCCGGTGGAAGGCTTCGGCATAGTCGCCGCGATCCGACGCGTTCATGCCCTGAACGGCCAGAACAGCCGCTCGATCCCGGTCAGTCTCGGCCGCGGTGAGCGCCCGGTCGAGCAAGGTGCGAGCTGCGGCTCGACGGCCGGCCTGAACCTCGACAAATCCGAGCTCGCGATAGGCGGCGGCCGACGTCGCATTGTCCTGTGCCTTCTCAGCGAGCGAGATGGCCTGCTGGAGGAGGATCGAGCCCTCGCCATCGCGGCCTCGAACCCCGTGCACGAGGGCTCCGCCGAGCGCGACCAGAGCGTGGGCGTGCACGTCGGGGTAGCCGGTCTCGGAGGCCTGGGCAACCGCGCGGTAGAGCACGTCCAGCCCGGCCTCGACCGCTCCGGCTCCCATTGCCGCTCGACCGGCCTCCAGCATGCTCGTGGCTGCGGCTCGACCGCTGACCGACATGTCGGACGGCTGGTCGTCCGGCTCTGCGGCCTGTCGCAGTGCGGGTGAGACGTCAATCCCGAGTTCTCGCCGCAACACATCCTGGCACACCGCGACCTGGCGTCGGGCCCCGGCCTCATCGCCGCAGGCCGTCAGGCAACGAACGAGCAGCTCGTGATTGTTCTCGTCCAACGGGTTGCGAGCCACCGCTTGGGCCGCCATCCCGACGGCGTCGCCCGAGCGCCCGGCGGCCAGCAGCGCTATCACAGCCTGGCGGAGTTGCCCTTCGATCGTCCCCGATATCCGGTTGCGCTCGACGACGAGCCACGACTCGAACGTAGCGGCTCCGTCGAAGTGGAGCCCTTCCAGGAGCTCGCCGTCGAGAGACGATAGGGCCGTGGGGTCGATCTCGGGCTTCGACAATACGTCGAGATCGACGATGACATCAGGCCCGAGGTCTCCTGAGATCGGATCACCCCGAAACAAACCGTCGACCCCGACGGCCTTCCGGAGATCGGCCAGCGTCCATCGCAGGGCTCCCAGGGGATCGTCGGCCCGGTCGAACAACAGGTCGGCCAGATGCCGACGGGACACCTCCCGTTCGGCCAGATAGAGGAAGGCGAGCACGGCCCACCCCTTCCGGCCCCGAGGCCGGGTGCGACGACCGTCGGTGGTCTCGATCGTGGGTGGGCCGAGGAGCCGGATGGTCACTGCCATGTGCGTCAAACCTCTCCCTCGATTCTCGCGCCGATCCCCGATGCAACCAACCAGTTTTGGGGACCCTCACCCAGCCGGTGCGCCGGCGGCGAGAGTCTTGACATCTCCGGCCGTCAACGGTTTGCCCCCGATGCCCCAGTCGCCGCTCTTCACCTCCTCCACAACGACCCAGGTGACCGAGCGCATCGCCTCGCCCTCGATCTCGACCATTGCGTCGGTCAGCTTCTCGATCATCTCCCGTTTCTGGGAGTCGGTGAACACTCCCTCGATCAACTTCACGTTCACTGCAGGCATGACGGATACGTCCTTTCTCGTCGTTCAACCGCAGACCTTCTTGCTGCGGTTCAGGCGAACCCTACGACGGGCGCGTGTGACCAGCCGTGTGACCTGATCGCTCACGGCCGCGGGAATCGAACACGGACCCGGGCACACGAGCGCTCACACGGTGGCGTCGGACCATGGTCGAGACAAGGCGGATCCGACTACGAGACCTGGAGCCAAACATGCGTCCACCAATCATTCGACCCATTCTCGTCAGCCTGGCCGTCCTGGCCGGGCTCGTCGCGATCACAGACGCCGCGAACGGCGACACGTCTCCTCGACGAACCATCCAACATGCCCCCGTCGCCTGACATCCCCAGTCGGGCAACGGCGGATTGGTCGACACCGACGCAAGCGCCACACTCGTCCGTCGACCGGACGCCGTCCGCTACCGCATCCGTACCACGAACCTGACGCCGGGCAACGCTTACACCGTCTGGTTCGTGGTGATCAACGACCCGGCCGTCTGCTCGGACGCCCCGTGCACTGCGGTGCAGCTGATCGAGGACCCGGCCGTCGACGCCCAGGTCACCTGGGGCAAGGCCGGGGCGATCGGGTCGCCAGCCGGCACGGCGCGATTCGGCGCTCGGATCGAGGCCGGACCGCTACTCGACGGATGGCTCGAGGTCCAGGGGCTCGACGACCCGATGGGAGCCGAGATCCACCTCGTCATCAACGACCACGGGCCACTTGTCCGGAACCTGCGATCCGAGATGCTGAGTACCTACCGGGCTGGCTGTTCAGACGACAGCCCCTTCCCAGCCTTCTTCCCCAACACCGCTCTGCTGGACGGGACCCCGGGCCCGAACACGTGCCGCCTGCTCCAGACCGCGGTCTTCGAACCGCCCTCCGTCGAGTGAGCCCTGAACAGACTTCCTCGATTCGCCGGCGCCGGAACTGGGGACCGCCGACGCCATGCTCCGCTCGGCCGACCTCGACCGCGGCATCGTTCAGCCGATCGTCGTAACACACGACGTGGATCACGCTCTCCTTCAACGTCAGGGCGAGTCGTCGGGGAAGAGGCAGAAGGGATGGCCTTCAGGATCGAGCATGACCCTGACGTCCGTTTGCGGTTGGTACTCGGCAATGACGGCACCCTGATCCACGGCCCACTGGACACCGGCTTCGAGGTCCGCAACGCCTACATCGAGATGCATCATCATGAGTTGCTCACCGGCGACACTCGGCCACGCGGGAGGTCGATAGTGAGGCTCCCACTGCACCTCGATCTTCATGTCGCCCGCAGGAGAGCGCAGCATCGCCCAGCCGTCGGCCGGTGGCTTGCCGGGGCGTGGACCCTCCCGGCGAACGATCGTCCACCCCAGCAACCGTTCGTAGAACTCTGCGAGAGCGATGGGATCGGCTGCGTCGATCGTTGGGCCTGACACTCGCATCGCCGGTCGATCCATGCGGCGATTGTCGCACGCGACCGGATATACGCACCCGTCGCGCCGTCTATAAGACCGATCATCGAACCGCGTCGAGGCGGCGGCGGGCCGTGTGCTCCCAGGCTGTATCGAGGTCGACCGTCATGACCGATGCCGCTTCGCCCTCGGTGGCGGACAACAGGCCGGCGAGCGCGAAGGCCGCACGAAGCAGGCCCTCCGAATCGTGCGGGCCGGCGTAGGTGGCCTCGACTCCGGACGGTACATCATAGGGTTCGTAATCGAGCAGGCTCGTCAGCCCGAAACCGGGGTAGGGGATCTGACGCACCACGGCGAACAGCCGGTACAGCTGCGTGCGGGCTCGAGCCAGCGCCTCGTAGGCTTCGAACGTCGAGCCCCGTCGCAGGTACTTGGCGCAATCGGAGAGCGCCCACCAGCCGAGCATCGTCCACTCCCGCACCTCTTCACCGTCGGCACTCCTGACCGGCGGCTCCCAGTGAGATGAGAGGTGGCCGTCCTTGTCGACCAGCGCCAGCGAGTCCGGCGGCAGACCTTCCCGGTGATCGGCCGGCATCATGACGAGATCGAGTTGCACATCGGATTCGTACTCGACCGCCGCCCGCACAATGCCCGACGGCCAGCCCTGCTCGGCGTGTATCAGCACATCAACGGCCGGCCCGACCGCGGTCACCAGCTCCCGAGTTCGTTGCCGCAGGTCGTCGACCTCATATCCATGGCCGATCGCAGCGTCGACATCGGAGAGTTCGTCACCACGGCCGGTGGCCAGGGAACAGCCCAGTTCCAGCCAGCGAAGGTCGTCATTCGCCTCGACCTGACGACGAAGCGCATCGAGCAGGTCGGCCTGCCGTTGTGGCCACGACGGGGATCGACGCATCTCAGCGGGGGAGTCGGAGGACACGCTCGGCGATGATGTTGCGCTGGACCTCGCTCGTACCGCCCGCGATCTTCATGCCCGGGGCGTACAGGAACGTGCTGGTCGCCTCTCCGGCCAGCATCGCCTCGGCGCCCCGCAGCGTTGCCGCCAGGAGCTGGGCGTCGAACTCCAGCTCCGAGCGCATCAACTTGGTCAGTGACGCCGCTGCCGGATCACCGGCGGAACGAAGCAACGTCGATCGAAGGGACATGCCGCGCACCAGTAGCTCGATCAAACGGTCGCGCAGCACGGGGTCGGATCCGGCCAGCGCAGCCAGCTCCGACAGGCGGCGGTCGAGGTCGATGAGTCTCTCGGCGCCGCCCGAGCCCCGCTCGTCGGTCAAGACGTCCATTGCCACCCGCCAGCCGCCGTGTTCGGGCCCGAGCAGTTCGGCGGCGGGTACGACCACGTCGTCGAGGAACACCTCGCAGAACTCCTGATCGCCGGTCATCTGGGTGAGCGGTCGGACGTCGACACCGTCGGACGCCATGTCGAGTAGGAGGAACGAGATGCCACGGTGCCCCGGTTCGTCGGGGTCGGTGCGGGCGAGAAGGATGGCGAAGTCGGCGAACTGCCCGTTGGAGCACCAGACCTTCTGACCGTTGACCCGGTACTGACCTCCGCCGTCGCCGCTGTACTCGGCGGTTGTCTTCAACCCCGCCAGATCGGAACCCGCCTCCGGCTCGGAGAAGAGCTGGCACCACAAGATCTCGCCGGTGAGGGTCGGCTCCAGAAATCGCTGCCGTTGGTCGGCGGTGCCGGTCCGCAGCAGCGCCTCGCCCGCGAGCACGAGCCCCTGGATATTGAGGTACGGCTGCACGCCGGCCACGGCGCACTCCTCGGCCCAGATCGAAGTGAACCGTCGATCGAGTCCCCGTCCGCCGAACTCGATCGGCCAGTGGATGCCGGCGAACCCGGCGTCGAACATCGACCGCTGCCACGTTCTGGCCTGATCATGGAGCGAGGGTGGCATGATGGCACCGAATGCCGGACAGGCCGTGCCGCCGGCCACGGAACGAGCGAGGAAGCGCGCGGCCTGCGCTCGGAATTCGGACTCGGTCGGCTGCGGCGTCTGGTCCGCTGATGTCACCCGTTCACCGTAGCCTGCGCCGTGCAGTACCATCACGACGTGTCCCCCTCACTGGAGACTCGAACGTCGGACTTCGTCGCCGAGCAGGTCGGACCGGTCAGATCGATCCACCGGTTGAGTGGCGGTGACGTTGCACACTCCTATGCGGTCGACCTGATCGACGGCAGACGGGTGTTCGCCAAGACCCACGCCGCGCCGCCGGCTGGGTTCTTCACCACCGAGGCGGCGGGTCTCACCTGGCTGCGGGAACCGGGTGTGGTCAATGTGCCCGTGGTCGTGGCGGTAGCGGACGAACCGCCGGTGCTCGTACTCGAATGGATCAGCCCGGGCGGTGCCCGCCACCGCTCCTCCGAAAGGGAGGCCGAGTTCGGTCGGGCCTTGGCCGAGCTGCATCGGTCCGGTGCACCGTATTTCGGCCGGGAGGACGGCCGGACAACGGGGAGCCGCGGCCTGCCGAACGATCCGTGCCCTACGTGGGCCGAGTTCTACGCCGAGCGGCGGCTGCTGCCGCTGGCCAGGCTCGCCGCCGACGGCTACGCGTTGGCGACCGACACGATTGCCGGGCTGGAGCGGGTGGCCTCCCGGTTACCCCAACTCGTCGGACCGGTCGAGCCGGCGGCCCGGTTGCACGGTGACCTCTGGGCCGGCAACCGACTGATCGACGCAGAGGGCGAGAGCTGGCTTATCGATCCCGCGTCCTTTGGCGGGCACCGCGAGTTCGATCTGGCGATGATGCGCCTGTTCGGCGGCTTCGGCGACGAGGCCTACAACGCCTACAACGAGGTGTGGCCCCTCGCCGACGGCCACGACGATCGGGTGTTGCTGAACCAGCTTGCACCGCTGACCGTGCACGCCATCAAGTTCGGAGGTCCGTACGTGTCGGCCACCGCGGCGGCGGTGGCACGCTACTGCTGACTCCCAAGCGCCAGCGGTTGACCGGTTTCCAACAGTGTCTTCAGTCCGGCGACGATCAGGGGAATGCCCTCCATGAACTCCGAAGCCTGTTTGCTGTCCGGCGCAAGGTCGTAGTACTCGACGGTGATGCGGGTGAGGCCGTTCACCTCCTCGACGAGCCACGCCATGTGGGCGGCGCCCTCCGCCTCGATCACCGGATCCCATCGGGGATGGAAGGTCATCTCCAGGCGGTGAGGTGCGTCGGAGGTGATCACCTCGCCGTCGGCCACGACGGTACCGTCGGGTCCGAGATAGCGCAGTGGATCGCCAGGGCTCCATGTCGACTCGACCCTTGTTCCATAGAAGTAGCGGACGGTGGATTCGCCGTCGGTCAGCGCGGTCCACGCCTGGTCGGGGTTGCAGCGGACGAACGTCTGATAACGATGAGTGGGTACGGGCACGGCTTGCTCCTTTTGTTTGTTGCCGGCGGCCAGGGCTGGACCGAGTGCGGCCAGACCACCGACCAGCGGTTCGGTGAAATTCGAGATCCAGCGGTCGTGGATCAGGCGGATGGGGACGGGATTGATGTAGTGGTGTTTGCTTCGTCCGGATGCGACCGACGTGACGAGTTCGGCCTCGGCCAGCACCCGGAGATGGTTCATGACGCCGTAGCGGGTCATCGACGGAAGGTGGGCACAGAGTTCTGCCAGGGTCTGTCCGTCTGATTCGCGTAGACGATCGAGCAGAAGACGTCGGCTCGGATCGTTCAACGCCTTGAACACGGCGTTGAGCGGATCGGTTCCGTGGCGCTCCGGTCGCGGTCTGGTCGGCCCTGACATGATGAGGACAGTATAGGTGAGTAAATACTCACATATCAATAACCTGACAGGATCGATGCAATTCCCCCATGCCGACGCTGTATCGAACACACTGGGAGAGGGCCTGAACGATTTTCGTTTCAGGCCGCGGGCCAAGCGCAGTTTGTACAATGTAAGGACGGAGCCTGACCGAGACGTGAACGATTTGAGCAGCGCGATGGTGACGTGGTTCAAAGCTGGGTTATCCTCACGCCGTTCGGCACCCGCCTGAGGCCGGGTTGTCCGAAATGCAGGGTTCACGATGTCGCAACAGCACCGCAAGTGCCCGTGGGGGAGATTTGAATTATGATGCCTGTCACGTCTAGACGACCGGAGTCGAGTTGAGCGGCAAAGAAGCGGTACTCGAAGTTTCGAACCTGGCAACCGAGTTCCACACGCCCGACGGAGTCGTGTACGCCGTCAACGGCGTCGACCTGAGTTTGAGACCGGGTGAGTTTCTGGCCATCGTCGGAGAGAGCGGGTCCGGCAAGAGCGTCACGATGATGTCGATGCTGAAGCTGATCCCGATGCCGCCGGGCAAGATCGTCAGTGGCGAGGTGGAGTTCGAGGACCAGGACCTGCTCCGCCTCGACCTCGACGACCTTCGGGCCGTCCGTGGTGGAAAGATCGGGTTCATCTTCCAGGATCCGATGACATCGCTCAATCCGGTGCTGACCATCGGCAAGCAGATCACCGAGTCCCTCGACCTGCATACCGACCTGAGTGAGAAGGAAGCGAAGAAGCGGGCCGAGGAGTTGCTGAGCCTCGTCGGTATCCCCGACGCGAATCAACGCCTGAGGAACTATCCACACGAGCTGTCGGGCGGTATGAGGCAGCGGGTCATGATCGCAATCGCTCTGGCCTGCTCACCAAAGGTCATCATTGCGGACGAACCGACCACGGCCCTCGACGTGACCATCCAGGCCCAGATCATCGACATCATCGGGGATCTACGGGAGAAGCTGAACACAGCCGTCATCTGGATAACCCACGACCTTGCCGTTGTCGCCGGCCTCGCCGACCGTGTCGTCGTCATGTACGGCGGTCGGATCGTGGAGCAGGCCCTCGTCAAGGACCTCTACGCTGCTCCACAGCATCCCTACACGAAGGGTCTGCTCAACTCTCTACCCCGTCTCGATCAGAAGGGCCACGAGCTGAGCGCCATCGAGGGTCAGCCACCGAGCCTGCGCACGGCGCCCACCGGCTGCTCCTTCGCCCCCCGGTGCGAGTATGCGCACGACCGGTGTTGGAACGAGATTCCGCCCCTGATGGAGGTCGCCTTCGAGCACTACTCGGCGTGCTGGTGGGACATGGACAACGAGAGGCCCCGACATGACTGACGTTGCCGATACCGCCACCGAATCCGCCGTCCGCAAGCGCGATGTGCTCGTCAGTGTCGAGGACCTGAAGAAGCACTTCCCGATCATGAAGGGGGTGTTCCGCCGTCAGGTCGGGGCCGTGCGAGCAGTCGACGGCGTCACCTTCGACATCTACAAGGGCGAAACCCTCGGCCTCGTTGGCGAGAGCGGCTCTGGCAAGTCGACCACCGGGCGGGTCATCCTTCAGCTCGACCCCGCCACCGAAGGCTCGGTCACCTTCGAGGGGCGGGAGCTCACGGACGTTTCGAGCAACGACATGCGTGCGCTTCGCCCCCGGATGCAGATGATCTTCCAGAATCCGCACGCCTCGCTCAACCCTCGGATGACGGTGGCATCGATCATCGGGGAACCGCTGAAAGAGCACTCCGACCTGGACGCCGACGGCCGCCACGCCCGGGTCGAGGAACTGCTGACGATCGTCGGTCTCGACCCCTCCCACGCCAACCGCTACCCCCATGAGTTCTCCGGTGGCCAACGCCAACGGATCGGCGTCGCCCGAGCCATCGCACTCAACCCCGACTTCATCGTGGCCGACGAGCCGATCGCCGCCCTCGACGTTTCGATTCAAGCCCAGGTCGTCAACCTCATGGAACGGCTCCAAGACGAGCTCGACCTCACGTATCTTTTCATATCCCACGACCTGAGCATGGTCCGTCACATCGCCGACCGGGTGGCCGTGATGTACCTCGGCCACATCGTAGAGCTCGCCGATGTCGACGAACTCTACGAAAATCCACAACACCCCTACACCAAGGCGCTCAATTCGGCGGTCCCGGTTCCCGACCCCCTGGTCGAAGCCGAACGCAAGCGGGTGATTCTCGAGGGCGACATTCCCAGTCCATCAAACCCACCACCGGGCTGCCCGTTCAATACCCGGTGTCCTGTAGTAGAAGATCGATGCCGGGTAGAAGACCCGGAGTGGCGTGAATACGCCGACGGCCATTGGGTGGCGTGTCATGTGGTCGCCACCAAACCGCAATCGTGACCTCATAGTGAGCACTGTTGTGAGGCCCATAGCCTTAATGTAAGGACAAGCATCGGCCTGATCCCAAGGTGATGCTTACTTAATGAGCCGGTACCGCGCCGGCAGGGAGGAAATGTTCAATGAATCGATCGTTATTGCTGAGGCTGCTCGCGCTGCTTGCGGTCTTCGCCATGGTCGCCGCCGCGTGCGGTGACTCCGGCGAGGAAGACGCATCAGGCGACGAGACCGAGGCAGCAGAAGAGGCCACCGACGACACCGCAGATGATGAGGGTGAAGACGAGTCGGCCGATGAGGAGGAGGAGCCTGCGCCGTCCGGCGACGCCGGATCCGGTGGCGAGCTGCTGCTTCTGCAGTGGCAGGCACCTTCGCAGGCCAACGCCCTGCTCTCGACCGGTACCAAGGACCTGCTGGCCTCGTCGCTGGTGAACGAGCCGCTGGCCCGTTTCGCCCCCGACGCCAGCATTCAGCCCGTCCTCGTCACCGAGATCCCGACCGTCGAAAACGGCGGCGTGTCCGAAGACTTCATGTCGGTCACCTGGACGCTTCGCGACGACATCGTCTGGTCGGACGGATCGCCGTTCACGGCTGACGACGTCGTGTTCACGTGGGAGTACTGCGTCGACGAGGCAACCGGCTGTTCAGCCGACTTCACCGCAGTCGACACGGTCGCCGCTCCGGATGCGACCACCGTCGAGATCACGTTCGTCGAGCCGAAGCCGTATCCCTACGAGCACTTCGTGGGCTACACCCAGCCGATCATCCAGCGGGCCCAGTTCGCTGACTGCGTCGGCGCTGCGGCTGCCGGTTGTACCGATCAGAACTTCGCTCCGATCGGCACCGGTCCCTTCGTGGTGACCGATCTCCGCCCGGAGGACACCGTCACCTACGCGATCAACGAGAACTACCGCGGCGTGCCCGAGGGCAAGCCGTTCTTCGGCACGGTGACCATCAAGGGTGGCGGCGACGCCGAGTCGACCGCCCGCTCTGTCCTCGAGATCGGTGAGGCCGACTACGCCTGGAACCTCCAGGTTGCGCCCGAGATCCTGGAGCCCATGGAGGCTGCCGGCAACGGTCGTGTCGTCTCCGGCTTCGCGGCCAACGTCGAGCACATCAACCTGAACCAGACCGATCCCGAAGGCGATCCGCCCTCGGAGATCACGACACCGCACCCGATCCTGTTCGACAACTTCGAATTCGCCCGGGCGCTGTCGCTGGCCATCGACCGCGACGCCCTCGTCACCGTCGGCTACGGTGCCTCCGGTCGACCGATCTGCACCCTCTGGCCGGTGGGCGACCAGTACTCCACCAACCAGGATTGGTGTTTGACCCGAGACGTCGACCAGGCCAACCAGATCCTCGATGATCTCGGCTACGTCGACAGCGATGGCGACGGTACCCGTGAAACCGCCGACGGTCTCCCGCTCGAGTTCACCTACGCCACGTCGACCAACGCCGTGCGCCAGTCGAACCAGGAGATCATCAAGGCCAACTGGGCCGAGATCGGTGTCAACGTCGAAATGACCAACGAGGACGCCTCGCTGTTCTTCGACGGTACCTGCGCCAGCGACGCCTGTATCTGGAAGTTCTTCAACGACATGGAGATGTTCACCAACGGTGCCAGCAACCCTGACGCCGCCACGTATCTCCTCGGTTGGAAGTCCGACCAGATTCCGAGTTCCGCCACCAGCTGGGGCGGCGACAACATGCCTCGCATGCAGTCCGACGAGTACGACGCACTGTGGGACGAGACCGCTCAGCTCCCGCCGACGGATCCGGCCTATGCCGAGAACGTCAAGCAGCTGCAGGACCTCATGGTCGAGTCCAGCGCCGTCATTCCGCTGATCCACCGAGCCGACGTGTCCGGCATCGCAAGTGACATCGACGGATTCGGCGACCTGGTCAATGGCTGGGACTCCGAGTACTGGAACATCCAGGACTGGACCCGCTCCTCATAACGGGGCAAATCCAGGCTTGTAATTTGTAAGTCAGCGGGAGCCTCTCCGATACTTATCGGAGAGGCTCCCGACAATTCGGACTTGCCGGAAGGGGACAGGAAGCCATGATTCAATACGTGATTCGGCGAACGCTCTTCGCCATCCCGACTCTCTTGATCATCAGTTTGATCATCTACGGCATCCTGGACTTCGCTCCGGGCGACCCCGCGTCGCAGTTGCCATTGACCATCCCCGCCGAGGTCCGAGAACAGATTCGTGAATCGCTCGGGTTCAACGATCCCTTCCTCGTCAAGTGGTGGAAGTGGAACGTGCAGATGATGGTCAACGAACCGCTGCACTGGACCGGTGAGATCTTCAACACCTGCGTTGGCGACTGTGAAGGCCGCGACAGGATCATCTCCTGGTCGTCCCGGGCCCCGGCCATGGACATCATCATGCAGCGCATCCCGCAGACGCTGTGGATCATGGGTACCTCGTTCATCCTGGGCACCCTGATCGCCGTTCCGATCGGCGTCTACTCGGCCTACAAGCAGTACTCGGCCTTCGACAACATCGGCACGCTCGTTTCAATGGTCGGCTTTTCGATGCCGGTCTTCTTTACCGGAATCCTGGCCATCCTTCTCTTCAGCGTCAAGCTCGGCTGGTTCCCGTCCTTCTACAACACAACCCATGACATCGAGTGGACCAGCTGGTCGAGCATCTGGATTCAAATCAAGCAGATGATCATGCCCGTATCGGTGCTCACTCTGTTCAACGCGGCATCCATCAGTCGCTTCACCCGAGCCTCGGTGCTCGAGAACCTCAATCTCGAATACGTGCGAACGGCGCGATCGAAGGGTCTCACCGAGACCAAGGTGATCAACCGGCACGTGCTTCGTAACAGCCTCATTCCGGTGGCCACGCTCATCGCCCTTGCCATCCCCGGCATCTTCTCCGGAGCAATCCTCACCGAGACGGTGTTTCGAATAAACGGTATGGGCCAGCTCCTGATCACGGCGATCGGTCAGGGCGACGTTCCGATGGTGCAGACCATCACCTTCCTGTTCGCAGTTCTGACGGTTGCGTTCAACCTGGTGGCCGACGTCACGTACGGCTTTCTCGATCCAAGAATCCGCTACGACTGAGGAGCTGAGCCATGACGGTAACAGCAACCCCCGACCCGACGACCACTGCCGTCGAGGAGATGAACGAACTGGGCGAGCACCGCTCGCTCTGGGCCGATGTATGGCGACAGTTCCGGCGGCACCGTGGTGCGATGGCCGGGCTGGGAACCTTCACGATCATCTCGCTGGCGGTGATCATCGGCCCCTTCGTCTACCCGTACGATCCGTACGGCCAGGACTTGACCATCACCAACCAGAGCTCGTCGCTGGCCCATCCCATGGGCACCGACAACCTCGGACGTGACGCCTTGGCCCGGCTGCTCATCGGTGGGCGTATCTCGCTCGCCGTCGGCTTTGCCGCCATGGCCGTCGGCCTGTTCCTGGGCACGTTGGTCGGTGTGCTCGCCGGATTCTTCAAACGCCTCGATGGCCCGCTGATGCGCCTCACCGACCTGTTCCTCTCACTGCCGCAGCTACCGCTGCTGCTGGTGATCATCATGCTGTTCCGGGAACCGCTCAAGGACGCTCTTGGCGCCAACCTCGGAATCTTCCTTCTCGTCGTCTTCGTGATCGGTATCACGGCGAGTTGGATGAACACGGCCCGAGTCGTGCGCGGTGATGTGCTCGCCATCAAGGAGGAGGAGTTCGTCCTCGCGGCGCGCAGCGTCGGGACGAGGGAGAACAACATCGTGTGGCGCCACATCTTGCCCAACGTCTTGAGCTCGGTCACCGTGGCCGCCTCGCTGGGAACGGCGACGGCGATCATCACCGAGTCGGCGTTGTCGTTCCTCGGCCTCGGCTTCCCGGCCGACTTCCCGACGTGGGGCCGTCTGCTGTCGGATGGAACCGACTATCTGCAGATCAACCCTTGGCGGGCCGTCGGCGCCGGCGCGATGATCTCGCTGACAGTGCTCAGCATCAACTTCATCGGCGACGGATTACGCGACGCCCTTGATCCCCGCCTCCGCTCCATGGGGTAGAGGCGCAGGAGCGACGCTAACGTCCGCGCCATTCAGGCGGGCGTTTCTCGGCCCAGGCGGCGCGGCCCTCGGCCGCGTCGTCGGTAGCCGCCACCACTTTGCGCATCGTCTCACCGAATCGAACCGCTTCGATCCAACCCATGTCGGCCGTTCGCCACGCCACCTCCTTGGTGGCCCGCTGGGCCAGCGGAGCGGCAGTCGCAAGCGTGTCCGCCCAGCGCCTGGCCTCGGCGAGCGGCGGTTCATCGCCCGTCAGGCGCCACACGAGGCCGATCTCGAGAGCCCGTTGGGCCGACATCGGTTGCCCGGACAACAGAAGCTCCATGGCGTTCGCCCAGCCGACCCGATGAGGTAATCGGATCGCCCCGACGATGGTCGGTGTTCCGATCGAGACCTCCGGATAGGAAAACGAGGCCCGCTGGCTGGCGATGACGAAGTCGCAGAACAGCACACCGGTCAAGCCGTAGCCGATACAGGGCCCGTCGACAGCGGCGATCGTGGGCTTGAACAGCTCCATGCCGCTCTCAAACGAGTTGATGGTCGGCTTCTCCCAGAACGTGCCGCCGAAGGTGCCAACGGCCCCCTCACCATCCACCAGGTCGGCACCGGCGCAAAACGTCGGGCCGTTGGCGGTGAGGATCGCCACCCAGGCATCGGTGTCATCACGGAATCGATCCCAGGCCGCGTTCAGCTCCTGTCGCAACGCACCGTTGATGGCGTTGTGCTTCTCCGGCCGGTTGAGGGTGATGGTGGCGACATGGTCGTCCAACTCGTACTCGACGAGGGTCATCAGCCTCCACTCCAGACCCGGTTGGCTTCAGGGTCATCGGTGGCGAACGGCAGCCGATCGACGGCGACCCACAATTCGTCGGGCACGTCGACGGTGGCCCACCCGATCGTCTGCGCGACCCGCTCGGGTTTGGACACGCCGATAACCGTGTTGTCGATCAGCGACTGGCGCATCGAGAACTGCAGCGCAACGGCGCCGAGAGGCACATCGTGCTCCCGGCACAGCTGCTCCAGCTCCCTCACCGGCGCCAGATCATCGGCGGACGCTTCCTGATAGGCGATCTTGTCGAAGTTCGTGGACCCCTTGGCCAGCATGCCACCTGCGTACGGCGCGGCGTTCATCACCCCCATCCCCGCCTCGTTGGCGTAGGTGAACAATTCGGTGGCCCGCCGGTTCAACACGGTGAAACGATTGTGGTTGAGCACGACGTCCCACGGGTGGCTCCGCACGATGTCGAGCTGGATGTCGGTTCGGCCCATCGCCACTCCGAGGGCGGTGGCCAGGCCCTCGGCCTTGATGGCGAACAGCTCGTCGATCGCGCCCCCGGACGCCGTGACCTCGCCCAGATCCCGAGCGTGCTCAGGGTCGTGGAGGTGAAGGATGTCGACCCGGTCGAGCCCCAGGGCCTCCAGACTCTGCTCAAACGAACGGCGTACCTGGGCGGCATCGAACCGGTTGGTGTCGTCGTGACGGTCGACTTTGGTCGACAGGATCAGGCCATCGGGCTTGCCGCCCAGATCGGAGAAGACGGCTCCGATACGCTCCTCCGCCCGACCGAATCCGTAGTTGCGCGACGTGTCCAACACGTTGATGTCGCTGTCGAGGATGGCGAGCAGAGTCTCCCGAGCTCGTTCCTCCGGCACCTCGTAGCCGTAGGTGTTCGGAAGGCTGGCCAGAGCTGACGTGCCGAAGGTGACGGGGCTGACCTCGAAGCCGGTTCGTCCCAACGGTTGGCGCGATAACTGCACGGGTGATCTCCCAGGGTGGGGCTACGAGGGCCGGATCGGATTCTTGTAGGTGTCGAGATAGGTGATCTCGTGCACGGGTGGCCGCGCGGCCGGCTTGAAGTCGGTTCCCTTCGTATAGGCGACCGGAAGCAGCGCGGCCTGCGTCATGTGCTCCGGGATGTTCAGCAACTCGGCCGCCTCGTGCTCCAGACCGAGATGAAGGGTGGTCAGGCAGCTCCCGAGACCGCGGCTACGGAGGGCCAGCTGGAAGCTCCACATCGCTGGAATGATCGAACCGAACAGGCCGGCGGCCGAGTTGACCCCCGGTTGACCCAGCCGGCCTATGATGAGCGGAATGACGAGAACCGGGACCTTTCCCATGTTCTCGGCCAGGTAGTTGGCCGAATCGATGACCCGCCCGGTCTGCGTATCGGGATCGACCTCACGAACCTGGGACTTGAGGTAGTCGGCGCCGGCTCGACGGTAGATGTCGGCCAACGCCTCCTTCTTCTCGGGATCCCGCACGACGAGCCAGCGCCAGCCCTGGCGATTCGATCCTGTCGGGGCCTGAACGGCCAGCGAGAGGCATTCGAGCAGCACGTCGTCGGGGACGTCCCGGTCGAGGTCGAGGCGTTTGCGGACGGCGCGGGTGGTGGACAGCAGAGCGTCGGTTTGACTCAGGTCGAATTCCATGGGCCCAAGTGTGTCGCGACTCGTCCCGGGCGGCCAACCCGTTCGGCGATGTCGCCGTCATACCCGACTCGGCACGGCAGGCCGACTGCCGTCGCCTTTCAGCATCCGACGGAGGATCTTTCCGGTGGGACTGCGAGGGATCGTGTCGACGACGGCGACGGTGTGGAGCCGGGCGTACGGTGGGGTCCGGGTTGCCGTGTCGTCGATCAAGGCGTCGGTGTCGATGTTCTCGTCGGCGACGATGAAGGCGGCGGGGACCTCGCCTCGCCGGTAGTCCGGCATCCCGATCACGGCGCAGTCCCGTACTGCCGGATGGGCCATAAGCGCCGCCTCCACGGTGGCTGGTGCCACCTGGTAGCCGCTGACCTTGATCATCTCCTTCAAGCGGTCGACCACGAAGACGTCGCCACGCTCGTCGATACGACACAGATCACCGGTCCGCAGCCAGCCGTCACCCGGCATACAGGCAGCCGTGGCGGCATCGTCGCCGAGGTAGCCGGCCATGACCTGCGGGCCTCGCACCCACAACTCTCCCGCCTCGCCCTCGCCGACATCGGACCCGGTTTCGGGGTCGACGAGGCGGAGCTCGGTGTTGGGAACGGCCGGTCCCGAGCTCCCCACTGCCTTGGCCCGACCCGGAACCGTCAGGCTTATGGGCAGCACTTCGGTCATGCCGAGGCCTTGACCGACCTCGCAGCCGAGACGTTCGCCGAGCATGGTCTCGATGGCGGGTGGCAGCGGTGCGGCGGTCGAGAGCACCAGGCGCAACGCCGACAGGTCCATTTCCTCGATCCCCGGCAGGTGGGCGAGCGCGGCGGCGATCGGCGGAACGATCACGGTGGCGGTCGCCCGATACCGGGAGGCGGCCGCGGCGAAGTGGTGAGGATGGAAGCCGGCTTGTGTGACGAGACGGCAACCGGCGGCGAGTGAGGTGAGCGCCACGGACAGGCCACCGGCGTGGAACAACGGGAGGGCCAGCAGCATCACGTCGTCGGGCTCGATGCCGATCGCGGCCGGGACGATTCGCATGGAGGCGGTGAGTGACGAGTGGGGAATCATCGCCAGCTTCGGTGGTCCCGACGTTCCGCTCGACGACAACAGGAAGGCCGTTTGGTCGGTGTCGATCGACTCGACGCCGATATCGACGGCATCGTCGTGGATCCCGTCGACGGAATCGTCGAGGAAGGCGACCTGGGTTGCGCCCGCCACGGCACCGGCCCAGTCGCGATCGGCGTCGGTGGCGACGACAAGGCGTGCGGAGGCCATCGTCGCCTGCGGCCGCACGAGATCGGGCGGAACGGCCGGGTTGGCCGTCATCACTGTTGCGCCGAGGCGTAGAGCTCCGACAGCGGTTTCGATCCAGGCTACGCCGGTCGGCGCCGCGAGAACGACGACGTTTCCGTGCTCGACCCCGAGTGAAGCCAGCCATCGAGAGCGAGCGCGAATTCGCTCCACCAACTCGTCTCCGGAGTAGGTGACACCGTTCGTATCGTCCACGAGTGCAGCTCGATCTCCGGTGGCGGAGAGCCCGGCAAGGATGTTTTCGGGAACCGATCGGTCGATGATTTCACACCGTGGGTGTGGGCTGTGGTGGATGTTCATTGATTTCCTCCAGATTGGTTGGCGAAGAGGGTGGTGAGGGCAGACGTCGAGAGAGCGGTGGCAGACGCTTGCCGGCTACGGCTCTGAGAGAACGGGCGACGATCGTCGGTCGGATGAGGGTGCGGGCCGGTGCAAGCAGGGCGGCCACACGATCGAGTTGGCCGGCCACAACGACATCGCGGGTTGCGGCGTCGGCCAGCAGAACGTGCCAATGCCGGAGAACCCGGTGATCGGTCACGCCGGTGCTGTCCGGATAACCCCCGTCGAGCGTCGTCACGGCCAACCAGGCCTCGTCGGCCGGCTCGTTCAGGAGGGCTTGCAGTTCGCGATTCGACCGTTGCTCGCCCCGTTCGTCGCCCAATGCCGCAGCGAGGCTCGAGGCCTGCAGGGCGGCTACCGTCATCCCCTGACCGAAGACCGGATTGAACGAGCACAGTGCGTCCCCGAAGAGCAGAAGCCCCGAGGTGGCCGGTTTCGGGTCGAATCGGCGCCGGCTGTTGGACCGTATCCGGTGGGTGTGAACCTGCGTATCGGGACGGGCGTGGGCGAGTAGCCGGGCCACGGTCGGGTCGGGGAGCGAGCGTGCGAACGCTGTCATCCCCTCGAGACCCGGAGCCGGTCGGTCACCGTGATAGCCACCGACAACCACCCCCCAGGTGCCGGCATCGGCCCTGATGGCCAGCCCGATACGGGGCCACCTCGGCGGCAGATTCTGGACGACCACCCAATTGTGATCCCCGAGGCCGGAGGGGTGGTCCACGAAGCACGCCACATAGGTGACGTCGATGAGCTGCTCCTCGAGCGAAGGGGGAGCGAGACCGGCGGCGTCGAACCATCGGTCCACGACGAAGCCACGACCGGTGGCGATGACCGTCAGATCGGCCTCCTGATACCCGCCGTCGACGTCGACTCCGGCCACCCGACCGCCTCGGTGGCGCAGGCCGGCGACCCGTGTGCCGTATCGGAACGTGACCATCGGATCGGCTTCGACACGTTGGCGCACGACCGACTCGATGACGGCTCGATGAGACAGCGGGATCCTGGCCTCGATCGGCTTCGACAAGCGCCGGCCGCGGCTCCAGGTGTGGCCGGTGGTGGGCCCGGCCAGCTGGGCACCCGATGCGACTAGCTCCCCGACAATTCCCGGCAGCAGCGACTCGAGGCTGCGGACACCGCCGGCGAGGAGATTGTGCGGAAAGCGGCCGTGAGGGACGATGGAGATACCAGCATCGGGCCGATCCCGACGTTCGAACACCACAACGCGACGTCCCGCCCGGGCCACGGCGGCGGCAGCGAGCAGACCGGAGAAACCGCCACCGGCCACGACCACATCCGGCCGGGCATCAGCCGTCGCCACTCTTGTTCGCATCGTCGACCTCCAGCGCGGTACCATTTTCGCAACGCTGTTTCATTACACTGAAACGTAATGCTGTTCCGTTATCCTGTCAAGCAATGGGACGACCACGCGAACATGACGCCGCAACCGCAGAGGCGCTACTCGATGCAGCCGAACATCAGCTGCGCGCCGGCGGTCTCGAATCGACATCGCTGCGGGCGGTCGCCGGCGAAGCCGGTGTGTCGGTGCGCGCCGTCTACTCCTTGTTCGACGGTAAGGACGGCCTGATCGACGGTCTTGCCATCCGCGCGTTCAGCGGACTCAGACGCGAGATCGAGGACATTCCGATCAGCGCCGAGCCCGATGACGATCTGGTGGAGGCCGGCGCGGTGTTCCTTCGTCGAGCAGTCGCCAATCCGGAGCTCTACCGGCTGGCATGGGAACGGGTCTTCACCACGGATCTCGAGCAGCGCCCGGCCTGGGCCGAAGAGGCCGAGGCGTCACGGCGCGCACTCGAAGCGCGAATTGACCGGTCGTTCGGGGAGGGGGCGTCATCGCGACACGATCCGAGAATGCTCGTACCAGCCTTCCACGCGCTGTGTCAGGGCTTCGCATCCAGTCAGGTCAACCAGGTGCTTGAGAGAATGTCGGTCACCGACACCGACCGGCTTCTTCGGACCACCCTCAGAGCATGGATCGCGGGCGTCAGAGCTGGATCTCATGTGTGATCGACCGACTGTGGGGCTCGAAGCCGAGCTGTCGGTAGAGGCGGGGAGCCCCGGTCGGGCTGTCGGAGTCGACGCCGAGCTTGGCGTGGGTCAGGCCCTCTGCGGCGAACCCGTGGAGTGATCGAATCATCAGCGCCGAAGCGATACCCCGACCACGATAGGCGTCGAGCGTGCCGACGTTGCCGATCCACCCGTCCCGACGACCGGTCACGTCGTCGTCGGCTTCGAAGCGATCATTGATGCAGTAGCCGACCACCGCTCCTTCGGTGTTCAGCGCCAGCCACGAGAGGTCGAGCCGGGTCGTGGCAGCCTTCATCATCATGTCCCAGCGGGCCTTGGACGTGGGCGTCGAGCCCCAGTGGTCGGCGAAGGCCGCGTTCTTCACGTCCCGTGTCTCCTCGCTGAGCTCATCTCGCCACGGCACGATCTCGATCTCCGCCACATCCGCCCTGTCAGGCGACGGCAGATCGGTGAGGGGGCGGATCAGCTCGTCGAAGTACCGTATGGGCTCGAAGCCCGTCCTGGCGTACAGCCGGTGAGCCGGTTCGACGAAGTCACGACCGTCAACCCGGATGTACTTGGGCAGGTCGGAGCCGGATGACGTCAGCTGCTCGGTCGCCCGCCGTTTGCCCCATTCAATCAGCGCACGACCGACCCCCCGGTTTCGATGTTCGGGAACGACCCCGCCGTCGAGATAGCAGCGCTCCAGGCGGACGGCGCTCGGCAGATAGATCGTGTACCCGTAGCCGACCGGTTCGCCGTCGACGAGCGCCAAGCGTGAATCGGTGGCCATGTCGGCTTCGTCACCGCTCAGGTCGTCGACGAGTTCCTCCATCGACAGAACCTCTGGTATTCCATCGTGGGTGTGGATGCGATTGATCATCACCACGACGGCTTCCAGATCGGCCTCGGTGATCGGCCGCAACTCAACCTCGGTCATGGCGACAACGCTAGTAGCGGAATGTTCGGCCGTGCAGACGATTTCGGGCCGGCCGACGCCGTCGCGGTCAAGGCGGCGATCAGCGCGGCGGTGGAGGGTCGGTGGCCGGTCCCGCGAACAGCTGGGCCTTGGCCAGCCAGTCGGTTGCGGCATGGCCGTCGACGGCGAGGTCGGTGTCGGACACGTTGCGGCGCTGGCTGGTGACCAGGCAGAAGTCGAGGGCCGAGCCGCTGACGGAGCTGTCGGCCGACTCCGGACCCCAGATCCACGTATCGCCCGACGGGGCCGTCAACTCGACCCGCACCTCGCCTTCGGGCATCTCGAGTCCCCGGTTGGCGTAGGTCCACTTCCGGGTGATGTAGCCGAGCTGAGCGATGTGGCGGAGACGATCGGTGGGCGCCCGTTCGACGCCCAGCGTGTCGACGATGTCCTGCCCGTGGGCCCAGGCCTCCATCAGGCGCGCGGTGAGAAACGACTTGGAACTCATCGATGGGCCGTACCACTCGACCCGAGTGTCGTCCTCGAGCCGGGCGGCTGCGTCGGCCAGATCCCGGCGACCGGTGCGCCAGTGCTCGAGAAGCTCTGACGGCGTCATGGCCCTGGCCTCGGCCAGCGACGCCTCGTCGGCGCCGGCCGGATCATCGAGAAGGCGAACGAGTTCATCACGTTCGGCCCGAAACCGTTCCACGTCGACGATGGCAGTGGCGGCCGTACGGTCGAAATAGGCCAGATGCCCGATCTGATCGCGGATCGACCACCCGGGGCTCGGCGTCGCCAGTTCCCAGTCGGCGGGATCGAGCGGGCTGACGATGGCGTCGAGATCGGCCTGTTCATCGAGGAGATCCTGGCGTACGGAGGCCGCTGTTACCGGGCGGTCGGACATCGCCCGACCCTAGCACCGGGCCCATGGTCCACTCCATAATCCATCAACCACCACTCCCGAGCTGGAGTAATCTTGACAGACGAATATTACCGCCCTACGTTGCAGGAATGGGTCGTACCCTTCTTGCTCCGCCGCTGACGTCCACCGTCGATTCCTCATCCGAGGGTTTCGTCCGGAACCGGGCCGACATGCTGGACCTGCTGGCCACCCACGACGACCTGCTCGCCGTTGCGCTGGGCGGTGGCGGAGCCAGGGCCACTGAGCGACACCGCTCGAGAGGGCGGATGCCGATCCGGGAACGTATCGCCAATGTGATCGATCCCGACACGCCGTTCCTCGAGATCACGCCGCTGGCGGGCTACGGATCCCAGTATGCACTCGGCGGCGGCATGGTTGCCGGCATCGGGCTGATCGCCGGCACCGAGTGCGTCATCATGGGAAACGATCCGACGGTTCTGGCCGGCGCCCTCACCCCCTACGCGTCGAAAAAGTGGATGCGAGCCCTCGAGATCGCCCGGGACAACCGCATTCCGTACGTCAGCTTCGTGGAGTCCTCGGGCGGTGATCTGAGGATCGAGAAGAACGGCCGCGGTGGGAGCGGTGCCGACAACGGTGAGGCCGACGATGCCGCGTCGGCTGCGGTCGGGAGCGCCGTCGTACCCGAACACTTTGCCGAGACAGGCCGGTTCTTCTACGAGATGATCGAACTGTCGAAGATGCGGATCCCGACGGTGTGCGTCGTGTTCGGCAACTCGACCGCGGGCGGCGCCTATCAGCCCGGGCTCTCCGACTACAACATCTTCATCAAGGAACAATCGCATGCCTTCCTGGCCGGCCCGCCGCTGGTGAAGATGGCCACCGGCGAGATCAGCGATGCCGAGACGATCGGCGGGGCGGAGAAACACGCCGAGGTCTCCGGGCTGGCCGAGTACCTGGCCAACGACGAGATGGACGCCATCCGCCTCTGCCGGGAGGTCGTTTCCCACCTCAACTGGCGCAAACCGGATCGTGGTCCACGCCTGGTCGTCGATCCACCCGCCCACGACCCTGACGAATTGCTCGGACTGGTCAGCAAGGACCTGAAAGCGCCACTCGACGTTCGCGACGTGATCGCCCGGGTGGTCGACGGCTCACGGTTCGAGGAGTTCAAACCCCGCTTCGGGCCGTCGATCATCTGCGGCTGGGCGTCGATCCACGGTTTCGAGGTCGGCGCCGTCGGTAACAACGGCGTGATCTACCCGGACTCGGCCCAGAAGGCCGCCCACTTCATTCAGCTCTGCAATCAGATCGACGTGCCGCTGGTGTTCCTGCAGAACATCACCGGCTACATGGTCGGCAAGGACTACGAGGCCGACGGGATCATCAAGAAGGGCTCTCAGATGATCAATGCCGTCACGAACTCGACCGTGCCCCACCTGACGGTGATCATCGGGTCGTCGTATGGGGCGGGCACCTACGGCATGTCGGGTCGGGCGTTCGGCAACCGGTTCACGTTCCTCTGGCCGACGGCGAAGATCGCGGTGATGGGGCCGAAGCAGATCGCCGGGGTGATGTCGGAGGTCCGCCGGGCTCAGGCCAAGCGCAAGGGCATCGAGTTCGACGAGGAGGCCGACGCGGAACTGGTCGCCTACGCCGAAGCGGTGCAGGAGAAGGGTTCGCTGGCCCTCCGGGCCACGGGAGCCATCAGCGACGACGGCATCATCGATCCTCGCGACACCCGCACGGTTCTCGGCATCTGTCTCAGCGTCGTCGGCAATCGCCCCATCGAGGGGGCCGAGACCTACGGGGTGTTCCGGCTGTGACCCGCCCGATCCGCTCCCTGCTCGTCGCCAACCGGGGGGAGATCGCCCGCCGGGTCTTCGCCACGGCCCGCAACATGGGTCTGGTTTGTGTAGCGGTCTACAGCGACACCGACGCCGACGCCCCGTTCGTATCGGAGGCCGACGTGGCGGTACGGCTTCCATCAGGCTATCTCGACGGCGCTGCCATCATCGAAGCCGCCCGGCGAGCGGGGGCCGACGCCGTTCATCCTGGCTACGGATTCCTCGCCGAGAATGCCGAGTTCGCCCGCTCGGTCATGGATGCGGGTCTGACCTGGGTCGGGCCCTCGCCCGAAGTCATCGAGACCATGGGCGACAAGATCGCGGCCAAGAAAGCGGCGGAGGCGGCCGGCGTGCCGGTCCTCCCCTCCGGTGTCGATCCGGCGGATGCGGCATCGGTCGGCTTCCCGCTCCTGGTCAAGGCTGCCGCAGGTGGCGGCGGTAAGGGCATGCGTCTGGTCGAGACCGCCGCCGACCTCGACGATGCGGTGGCCGGGGCACAACGCGAGGCCGCCGGAGCCTTCGGCGACGATCGAATCTTTCTCGAGCGGTTCATCCGCCGATCCCGCCACATCGAGATCCAGATCCTGGGTGACAGCAGCGGCCGGATCATCCATCTCGGCGAGCGGGAGTGCTCGATCCAGCGGCGTCATCAGAAGATCGTCGAGGAGGCCCCGTCGGTGCGGCTCGACGAGGAGCTGCGCCAAGCGATCGGGGCTGCGGCGGTGTCGCTGGCCGCCGCCATCGGTTACGAGTCGGCGGGAACGGTCGAGTTCCTGCTCGACGACGCCACCGGCGAGTTCTTCTTCCTGGAGGTCAACACCCGGCTCCAGGTCGAACACCCGGTCACCGAGGAGATCACCGGCTTGGACCTGGTGAGAGAACAGATCCTGGTGGCGGCGGGCCATGATCTCTCGGTCGATCAATCCGAGGTGACGCGATCCGGCCACGCCATCGAGGTCAGGCTCTACGCCGAGGATGCGGTCAATGGATTCCTACCGGCCACCGGCACCGTTGAGGCATGGGGACCGCCGACCGACCCGTCGGTGCGGTGGGACTCCGGCATCGAGACAGGGTCCGTGGTGGGCGTGTCCTACGATCCGATGCTGGCCAAGGTCATCTCCCACAGCCCGACCCGGGGTGAGGCGATCGACCGCCTTCGTCTCGCCCTCGAGCGCCTCCACATCGGTGGTCTCATCACAAATCGGGACTTTCTCGTGGCCGTGCTCGACAGACCCGAGTTCGTGGCCGGCGACACCACCACCGACTTCATCGAGCGGGTGCAACCGGCAGCGACCGTGCCGGCTACGGAGGTGCAAGCAGCGACGATCGCGGGCGCACTCTGGCTGCAGGGCCGTAACCGGGCCGCCGACGACGTGTGGGGATTCGCCCCGTCGAACTGGCGCAACGCCGGTCTGCCTCCGCAGCAGATCTCCTTTCTCGATCCAACCGACGACGGCGCCGGCGGTGAACGGGAGACACTCACGGTGGCCTATAGGGCCGATCGCGACGGCCGGTTCGTGCTCGAGTCCGGGCAGTCCGTCGACGTGGTCGAGTGGAGCAGCGCTCACGTCGTTCTCGTCGTCGATGGAATCCGCCGTCACCATCGCATCACCGCGGGGCCGAACCGGCTGCACGTACAGACCACCGCAACCACGGTCACGCTCGATATCGTCCCCCGGTTCGTCCCGCCGGGCTCCGAAACACCATCCGGCGGGCTGGTCGCTCCCATGCCGGGCTCGGTCGTGGAGATCCGCTGCGCCGTCGGCGACACCGTCACGGCCGGGCAGATCCTCGTCGTACTCGAGGCCATGAAGATGGAACACCACGTTCACGCCCCGTTCGACGGCACGGTGGCCGACGTGCCGATCTCAGTTGGCCAACAGCTCGAGCGGGGAACGGCGTTGGTGACGATCGTCGAGCACGAGGATGCGGAAGAAGAGACCGCGAGAGACCAATGACCGCCCGACCGCTACGCATCGCCAACTGCTCGGGGTTCTACGGCGACCAGATCGACGCCGCGTCCCGCATGGTGTCCGGTGGACCGATCGACGCGCTGACGGGCGATTGGCTGGCCGAACTCACGATGCTGATCCTCGCCCGAACCAGGGCGAAGCGGCCGGGCGGCGGCTACGCCCGCACGTTCGTGACCCAGATGGAACAGGTCATGGGCCCCTGCCTCGACCGGGGGATCAAGGTCGTCTCCAACGCCGGCGGCCTCGATCCGGACCACTGTGCCGAGGCCGTTGCCGAGGTGGCCGACAAGCTCGGCCTGAACCCCACGATCGCCTATGTGAGCGGCGACAACATCCTCGATCGGCTCGACGAACTGACCGCGGCCGATGTGCCGATCCTCGACTTCGAGACCGGCGAGCCGCTGGCCGACGGCTCCGATCCGACCGAGTACATTTCGGCCAACGCCTACCTGGGCTGCTGGGGGATCGTGGAGGCGCTGGACCAGGGCGCCGACATCGTGATCACCGGTCGCACGACCGACGCTGCGGTGGTGTGTGCGCCGGCTGCGCATCACCACGGCTGGCGACATGCCGACTGGGACGCCATGGCAGGCGCCGTCGTCGCCGGACACGTGATCGAATGTGGAACCCAGGCCACGGGCGGCAACTATTCGTTCTTCACCGAACTCGGCGGTATGGACAACCCGGGATTCCCGATCGCCGAGATCGCCGCCGACGGATCGAGCGTGATCACCAAACACCCGGGCACCGGGGGAGCGGTGACGGTGGGAACCGTCACCGCCCAACTGCTCTACGAGATCGGGAGCCCGGCGTATCTGGGCCCCGACGTCACGTCGCGCTTCGACACGATCACGCTGCACCAGGAGGCACCGGACCGGGTCGCCATCACCGGGGCCGCCGGCGAACCGCCTCCGTCGACGTTGAAGGTGTCGATGAACTCCTGGGGCGGTTATCGGAGTGACCTGCGGGTGGCGCTGGTCGGGCTCGACATCGAGGCCAAAGCCGATCTGGCCGAGTCGGTCCTGTGGCGGTCGACGCCCCATTCACCCGACGACTTCGACAGCGTGTCGATCGCCGTCGACCGAACCGACAAGGCGGATCCCGTAACCAACACCGAAGCGGTCGCCACCTGGCGGGCCACGATCAAGGACCGCAATGAACGGAAAGCTCGATCGGTGGCACCGGCCATGAACAACATGGCGCTCGCCTCGATTCCCGGCTTCTTCGGTCTCCCGGGCACGCAGATCGCCCAGCCGTTCGGCGTTCACACGTCCGGCCTGATCGCCGCCGATCTGGTTCCCCAGCAGGTCACGATTCTGGGGGGTGCGACCACAGTCGTCGAGTCGGCTGTGCCGTCGGACGACGGGGCCGCCACCGTCGAAACCCTGATGCCCGACCTGCCCGAACCGCCCCGTGGTCCGATCGTTCGAGCCCCGCTGGGAACGATCATCGGTGCCCGGTCGGGGGACAAGGGCGGAAACGCCAATCTCGGTCTGTTCGCCCGGTCGGCGGCCGCCTACGTCTGGCTGGCCCGGGAGGTCACCACTGAGCGCCTGCGGGAGCTGTTGCCGGAAACCGCCGAGTTGGCGATCGAGCGTCACGAGCTGCCCAACATCTGGTCGCTCAACTTCTTGATCCACGGCATCCTTCAGGAGGGTGTCGCCGCCTCGACCCGGCTCGACGGTCAGGCCAAGAGCCTGGGGGAGTGGGTCCGGGCCCGGGTCGTCGAGATCCCGGTCGAGTTGATGCCCGAAGGGCTCGCTCGATGAGCACCGTTCGATCGGGCCGTGGCGGTTCGGCCACCGCCACGTCGGTGGTGGATGTGATGCGATCCGTGACCCCGCCGCAGCCAGTGTTGTCCCGCAGTCGGGAGGAGGAGCTGACCGCCCGCCAACGTGAAATCCTCGACGAGCTGGGTCGCACCGTGTCGGCCGGCGGGTTCATCGACATGACCATGGCCGACCTGGCCGCTCGACTCAACTGCTCGTTGCGAACCCTGTATCTGCTGGCCGGTAGTCGCAACGATCTGGTGGTGACGGTGATCGACCGGGTGTTGCGAGACCACGGGCGGGCCGCCCACGGTGCGGTGACGCCTGACATGTCGGCCCTCGAGGCCATCCGGGCCTACCTGCATGCCGCCAACGACGCCGTCAGCACCGTGACACCCGAATTCGCGTCGGACATGGCCGCCATCGGTGAGGGGGTCGAGCTGAACGAGGCTCACAGCAACTATCTCATCGATGTCACCCGAGCGTTGCTCGACCTCGCTGTCGAGCGGGGCGAGATCAACCGGCCGGCGGCCGGCGGAACGGCCGGCACCGACGTTGTCGACACCGCCGCATTGGCCCGGATGCTCGGCGGCCTGGGCCGGGACTTCTCCCGACCCGAGGTACTCGGGCGGCTTGAAGGCACGCCCGCCCAGTCGGCCAACGCCATGGTCGACCTCGTACTCAGCGGTCTGCGGCGTGACGGCCTGAGGAGTGACTCATGACCGAACCGGTCTGCGTTGAATCATCCGTCGAGGGTGGCGTGTGCACCATCACGCTCGTCGACACCGAGCGACGAAACGCATTGAGTCACGCCCTCGTCACCCAGCTCAACGAGGCGATCGACGCAGCCGAGGCCGACGACGGCGTGAGGGTCGTGGTGCTGACCAACAAAGGCCGGGTGTTCTGCGCCGGGGCGGATCTGAGCCACCGCTCGAACGATCGAACGGCCGGGGCATCGTCGATCGACAACAGCGAATCCGTGCGGTTGTTCCAGCGGTTCGGCCGATCGGCCAAGCCGTTCGTGGGTCGCATCGCCGGCCACTGTGTGGCCGGCGGGATGGGCCTGGCCGCCGCCATGGACATCTCCGTTGCCATCGACGACGCCAAGATGGGATTCACCGAGGTGCGGATCGGCGTGGCCCCCGCCATGATCTCGGTGCTGTGCCTACCGAAGATGCGGGCCGCTGACGCCGCCGACGCGATCCTGAGGGGCCGCCGGTTTCCGGCCTCCGAGGCCGCCGCCATGGGTCTGATCAACCGGGCGGTTCCCGAGGCCGAACTCGATGCCGCGGTTGCAGAGGTCGTGCAGGACCTGCTGGCCTCGGGGCCCAATGCGCTGGCCGCTTCGAAACAGTTGCTGGCCGAGGTGCCCGGTATGGATGTCGACGAGGCGTTCGACTGGACCGGCCGTCTGTCGGGCGAGCTGTTCCGGTCGGCCGAGGCCGCGGAGGGGATGGCCGCGTATCTGGAGAAACGTCCGGCGTCGTGGGTGCCGGCTGCCGACGCCGAGACCCGAACGGACTAGACGATGGATTTCGACCTCCCGCCCGATGACGACCCGAGGCGCCTTGCCGTTCGTGAATGGCGGGCGGCGAATCCCGAACCGACCCAGCAGGATCTGGCCGACGCGGGCTACGTCGTCCCCCATTGGCCCGAACCGTGGGGTTTGAACGCCGACCCGGTTCATCAGGTGATCATCGCCCAGGAGCTGGCCGGGCTGCAGGTCAAACGTCCGAAGGGCGAGATGGTCAGCAACGCCATCGGCATCGGTTGGGCCGCTCCGACGATCCTGCTGGCCGGCACCGAGGAGCAGAAGCGGCGCTACCTGCCGAAGATCTTCAACCACTCCGAGATCTGGTGCCAGCTGTTCTCCGAGCCCGACGCCGGGTCCGATCTCGCCAACCTGGCGACCCGGGCCGAGCGTGACGGCGACGAGTACGTCATCAACGGATCGAAGATCTGGTCGAGCGGCGCCCATGTGTCGGACATGGGCATCCTGATCGCCCGTACCGACCCCCACGCCCCGAAACACAAGGGCATCTCCTACTTCGCCTGCCCGATGGACACCCCCGGTGTCACCCTGTCACCGATCATCGATATGGCCACTGCGCACTCGTTCAACCAGGTGTTCTTCGACAACGTCCGCCTCCACGAATCGCATCGCATCGGCGCCGAGGGCGACGGCTGGAGGTTGGCCAAGGTGACGCTCGCCAACGAGCGCGTGTCGCTGTCGTCGGCCGGTTCGCTGTGGGGTGCCGGACCGTCGGCCGACACGCTGCTCGACCTGGTCCGTGATCGCGGTCCAATCTCCGATCCGGTCATGCGCCAGCGTCTCGCCCGCCTCCACGGTGATGCCGAGGTTCTGCGGCTCAACCGGCTCCGCACGTTGAGCGCCAAACTCCAGGGCCGAACACCCGGTGCCGAGGCGTCGATCCAGAAGCTGATGGCCGACGAGCACGGCCAGGACGTGATGGAACTGGCGAAGGATCTCCAGGGCGCCGACGGCCTGCTCGAAGGCTCCGGCCCACCCGGTCCGGTCCCGGACGAACAGCAGTCCGGGATCACCGAGATCAACTTCGGCCGAGGCGACGACAGCCAGTTCCCGGCGGTCGACCCGATCTGGCACTACGGCTATCTCGTGTCGCCGGCCCTCACACTGGGTGGGGGTACCTGGGCCATCCAGCGAAACATCGTCGCCGAGCAGGTGCTCGGCCTGCCCCGAGAGCCGAACGTCCAGCAGGGTATGTCCTGGGCCGAGACCCAGACCGCCCACCGTCGGGGTCGCCACGACACCGAGGACCGCAAGGAGCAATCATGAAGACCAGCGTCACCGAGATGTTCGACATCGAGTTCCCGATCCTGGCCTTCAGCCATTGCCGCGACGTCGTGGCCGCGGTCTCGAAGGCCGGGGGCATGGGCGTGCTCGGCGCGGTCGCCCACTCGCCCGAGGAGCTGGAGACCGACCTGGCCTGGATCGAGGATGAGATCGGCGATCGCCCCTACGGCGTCGACCTGATCGTTCCCGCCCGCTACGCCGGTGACGGTGACGGCGGATTCACACTCGACGACATCCGCCGGCTCATCCCGTCACAGCACGAGGAGTTCGTCGAGGACATCCTGGCCCGCTACGAGGTGCCCGACCTGCCCAGCGACGATGAAACCAAGGCCAACACCTCGATCGCCGGGGACGGCACCGACGCCCCGTTCTCGGCCAACGCGGCCGGGCCCCAGCTCGACATAGCACTCGCCCACAACACCGTTTTCGTGGCCAACGCGCTCGGTCCGCCGCCACAGTTCCTGATCGACCGGTGCAAGGACGAGGGTCGCCTGGTCGGCGCACTGGCCGGTCGTCCCTCACACGCCGAACGCCACCAGAACGCGGGGGTCGATCTGATCATCGCCCAGGGCTACGAGGCCGGCGGCCACACCGGTGAGATCGGATCCATGGTCTTGATTCCCGAGATCGTCGATTCGGTCGACATCCCGGTGCTCGGCGCGGGCGGCATCGGCCGGGGCCGGCAGATGGCGGCGGCCATGGCGCTCGGCGCCCAAGGCGTCTGGTGCGGGTCGGTGTGGTTGACCACCGACGAAGCCGAGACCCATCCGGTGGTGAAGGACAAATTCCTCGCCGCGTCCTCCGCCGACACCATCCGCTCCCGGTCCCTCACCGGCAAGCACGCCCGGATGCTCCGTTCGGCCTGGACCGAGGAGTGGGAGCGCGAAGACACGCCGGAGCCGCTGGGGATGCCGATGCAGCCGGTGCTGACGGCACGGGCCCAGCGTCGGATCGCCCGGGCCGCCCACACCCAGGGGTCGGGCGCGGAGAAGCTGGCCAACTACTTCGTCGGGCAGATCGTCGGCACCATGAACCAGCGCAAGACCTCCGCCCAGGTGGTGTTCGAGATGGTCGAGGAGTTCATCGAGGCCGTCGAGTCTCTCCAGACCCAACTCGAAACCTAATAGGCAGATCCGCCGAACTTTTTTACGCCTACGACCCCCGTAGGGAGTCGTCAGGAGCACAAAGTTCGACCGGAGGGGGACGTCACCGTCACAAAGTTCGGTGGGGGGTTACCAGGTGACCTCTTCGCAGCCGACGTGGCTCTCCGGTTCCACCTGAAGGGTCGCGTGCTGGATGCCGTAGCTGTCGACCAGAAGATCCCGGGCCTGGTCGAGCACCCGATGGGGGTCGCTGTCGTCGGTCGTCATGAGGTGAGCCGACGCGGCGTCCATCTCGGAGGTCAACGTCCAGACGTGGAGGTCGTGTACGTCGAGAACGCCACCGATGGCGCCGAGATCCCGCCGCAATCCGTCGAGGCTTATGTGCTCGGGGGCGGCCTGGAGAAGCACCCGGACGGCGTTGCGGCCGAGACGCCAGGTTCGCGGCAGGATCCACAGCCCGATCAGAGCGGCGATGAGCGGATCGGCCCAACTCCAGCCGAAGAACCGCATCAGCAGCGCGGCGATGATCACGCCGACCGAGCCAACGGTGTCGGCAAGCACCTCGAGGTAGGCGCCCTCCATGTTGATCGACTCCCTGGCGCCTTCCCGCAGGAGCTGAAAGGCGACCAAGTTGGCCACCAGGCCCAGCACAGCCACCACCAACATCGGGCCGTCGAGGACTTCGGGACCGGACCGCAATCGGCCGACGGCCTCGATGAGGACCCAGATGGCGACGGCGAACAGCAACAGCGCGTTGACGAATGCGGCCAGGATCTCGAGCCGGTACAGCCCGAAGGTGTGGCTTGTGCCCTCATCGGCGTTTCGTTCGAACCGGTTGGCCAGCTGGATGGCGGCCAGTGCCATGCCGAGGCCGATGACATCGGTCAACATGTGCCCGGCGTCGGAGAGCAGCGCCAGCGAGTTCGTCAGCCAACCGGCGGCCGCCTCCACCACGAGGAACACGGCGATGATGACGAACGCGACTTTCAGCCGACCGAGGTGTCGCGCCCCGGCCCGGAGGCTGGGCGTGTGGCTGTGGCCGTGGGAATGCGAGTGGGAAGAAGAATCGGAGCCGATGCTTCCAGTCTAGTTGTGGCCCGCAGCCGGGCCGGTGGGCCGCGCTAGGACCAGATGCGGTCGGCCATCTCCACCACGTGACTGAGCTTCGCCCACTGCTGGGCTTCGGTCAATTCATTGCCCTCGACGGTGCTGGCAAAGCCGCACTGCGGGCTGAGGCAGAGCTGTTCCATCGCCACGAACGACGCCGCCTCGTCGACGCGGCGGGCCAGCTCGTCGTAGCTCTCGAGCTCGGGTCGCTTGCTTGTCATCAGCCCGAGTACGACCGTCTTCTCGGTCGGCACATGCCGCAGGGGGGCGAAGTCGCCCGATCGCTCATCGTCGTACTCGAGGAAGTAGGCGTCGACGTTCAGTTCGTTGAACAGCACCTCGGCCACAGGCTCGTACCCGCCTTCGGCGAACCAGGTGCTGCGATAGTTGCCGCGGCAGAGGTGCACTCCCACCGTCAAATCGTCGGGACGACCGTCGATCGCGTCGTTGATCAGCTCGGCGTAGGAGCGGGGCAGTTCGTCCGGGTCGTCGCCCCGCTCCACCGCGCCTTCCCGCATGACGGGATCACACAGGTAGGCCAGGTTCGTGTCGTCGAGTTGGATGTAGCGGCAACCGGCTGCGTACAGCGCATCGATCTCCGCTCTGTAAGCCGCGGCCAGATCGGTGAAGAACACCTCGAGGTCGGGGTAGGCGTCGATGTCGATACCCGCCCGTCCGCCCCGGAAGTGCACCATCGTGGGCGACGGAATCGAGACTTTCGGCGTCTCGGACGTCACCGAGGCGAGATACCGGTAGTCGTCGACCTGGATGTCGCGAACGTGGCGCAGCGGCCCGTCGACCGTCAGTTTGGGCGGCGTCATGTGCACGGTGTCGGCCGAGTCCGAGCTCGAGGCGATGTTTCCGGTGACCGCCACACCGTCGAGCTGCTGGAGGAAGTCGAGGTGGAACCAGCCGCGGCGGAACTCGCCGTCGGTGATGCTGCGCATGCCGGTACCCTCCAGCTTGCCCACGGCCTCGGCGATCGCCTCGTCCTCGACGGAGCGCAGTTCCTCGGCCGGGATCTCACCGGCCGCCCGTTTGGCCCTGGCCTGGTGAACCCGATCGGGGCGCAGGAGACTGCCGACATGATCGGCGCGGAAGGGAGGATCAAGACGGTTCACGAGGTTCCCCTGATGCTTGTCGGATGAAGCAGAACGACTGGGGCACCGAGCGTAGCCCCGAAACGGAGTGTCATAAACACCGAACGACGCCGTCATCGACACCGAAACCCTCTGTCACTAGGTTGGAGCCCGTGAGCTCGACCGACACCCGCCCGAGCGACGGTGGTTCGCCCGACTTCCCCGTCGGCGCCTCGGTGACCATTACGACGTTGTCGGACGACCTGCACCGCACCCTCGCCCGCCTACGGAGGACCGAACCGATCTCGCGCCTACCGGCGATCGGCGGATGGTTGGTGACCGACTACGCATCGGCGGTCGAGATTCTCCGAGATCCCGAGCGCTTCACCGTCGACGACGAACGATTCACCACCGGACGGGTTGTCGGGCCGTCGATGCTGTCGACGGACGGCGCCGCTCATCGCTCCCACCGGCAGCCGTTCGAGCCTATGTTCCGTGGGGGAGCGGTGGCCGAGACCGGTGGTGCGATCACGACAACGGCGACCGAGTTGCTCGAAGGGCTCCGAGCCAACGGCGAGGCCGAACTCCGGTCGACCTACGCCGCCCCGCTTGCGGTCGACGTGATCGCCCGATTCCTCGGATTCCATCATGATGGTGACAGCGTCGCCGAGGTTCGAGACGTCAACCGACGCCTGCTCGGCGCCTATCGAAGCATCGTCGCCACCGTCGTCGGCCTGGGTACGGGCGACACCGAGCCCGACGACGCGGCCGATGCCATGGAACAGATCAGCGAACTCGTGGAGGGCGCGGTGCAACAGGGCGGACCGCTGGCACAGGTCGTGGCCGCCGAATCCGTCACCGCCGAACAACTGCGGTCGAACGTCGCCGTCATTCTGTTCGGTGCCATCGAGACCTGCGAGGGAATGACGGCGAACGCCATCGGCCACGTCCTCGACAACGAATCCGTCGCCGATCGAGTTCGGTCCGGAGACGTCGACGTGGGTCGGGTCGTCAACGAGTCACTGCGGCTGGAGCCGGCTGCCGCCGTCGTCGACCGGTATGCGACCACCGATGTGGAGATGACCACGGCGGCGGGAACGGTCGTGATCGGTCGAGGCGACCTCGTCGAGGTGTCCCTCGCCGGGGCGAACCGGGATCCGGCGGTGTTCCCCGATCCCGATCGGTTCGACCCACAACGTTCCGGAGTCGGGCACCATCTTGCGTTCGCCCGAGGCCCTCATGTCTGCCTCGGTCTGCACCTGGCACGGCTCCAGACGACGCTTGCCCTGCGTGCCCTTCTCGCCGAGTTCCCGACGCTGAGGATCGACCGTGACCGGTCGACGCCACCAAGAGGGCACATCTTCCGCAAGCCGGAGCGCATCGTCGCAGTCTGGTGACCCGGGTCTCGTGATACACAGGGCTGATGACCGACTTTGACGCCGAACGCGCCGCAGCCGAGTTGTTGCACCACGCGGACGACGAACTGGTCGCCGGTCGCTCCCTTCGACCGCCGATCGTTCCGGCCAGCCTGTACGTCCTCCCCGGAGACCCGGCCGGACCGTATCAGTACGGGCGTTGGGCCAACCCGACGTGGGACGCCACCGAACATGCGCTGGCCACCCTGGAAGGGGCACCGGTGGCCACCTTTCCGTCCGGTATGGCGGCCATCGCATCGGTGTTGTGTTCGTCGCTCCGGTCCGGGCAGCAGGCACTGATTCCTTCGGACGGCTACTACACCACCCGTCTTCTCGCCGACCGCTTCCTACGGCCGAACGGGGTGGCGGTCGCCGAGTGCCCGACGGCCGAGATGAGTGACGTCGACCTGGACGGGATCGACCTGATCTTCGTCGAGACACCGTCGAACCCGACCCTGCGATTGTGCGACCTGAGTTCGCTCGCCGGGCGGGCGGGGGCCGCCGGTGCGATCACGGTCGCCGACAACACCACGATGACCCCGCTCGGTCAGCGGCCGCTGGACCACGGAATCGATGTCGTTGTCTCGTCCGACACCAAGGCCGTCAACGGCCACTCGGACGTGCTGTTCGGCCACGTCGCCACGAACCGTCCGGACCTGTTCGAGAAGGTGACACAATGGAGGACGGTCGTCGGCGCCATTCCCGGCCACTTCGAATCCTGGCTCGTCCACCGCGGTCTCGAGACGCTGGAACTGCGTTTCAACCGAATGTGCGAATCAGCCGAGATCATCGCCGCCCGCCTCGGTGAGCACCGGATGGTGCGGTCGGTCAGCCACCCCAGTCTTCCGTCCCATCCGCAGCAAGAACTCGCCGCTCGCCAGATGTTGCGGGCCGGACTGCTCGTCGGTATCGAGTTCCCCAACGCGGCGACCGCCGACACGTTCGCCGACAAGGCGGAGTTCGTGGTTCCCGCCACCAGCTTCGGAGGAACCCATACCATCGCCGATCGGCGGGCCCGATGGGGCGACGATGTCCCGGAGGGCTTCGTTCGCCTGTCGGTGGGGTGCGAGCCGACCGAACCGCTGTGGTCGGCCATCGAAGCCTCCCTCGACGACCTCTGAGCCACCGTCCGGAGACGGATCCAGTGGCCGTCCGTGGCGAAAAAGGCAAAGATTCTTGCCGGAATCGGTCAAGTGGTGGCACCAACCGGCCGACCGTCGTAACATGGCTGCAACAATGTTGGGCTGTGGGGGCCAACAGGCAGGCAGAAGCATTCAGTGTTGACAGCACGCGGAGACGTAGAACTCCTCGACGCGGTCGAGGACGAACAGCGTGGGGACGCGGTCGATGTTCCCGCCTTCACCGACGATGTCGTCTTCACGACCGGCGATTGGTTCAACCTGCTCAAGCCCACGGGCGGCCGAGAAGGCGGGTCGGCCAAGAAGTGGCGGCGATGGAAGCGAGCGTCGGGAATGGTCGCCGCCATCTCGGGAATCGCCGTGGCGGTGATCACCTTCTCGGGTGGTGACCCGACGGTCGACCACTCCATCAACCTCGAGACGTCGGCCGGCGACGCCCCCGAGCCCGAAGAAACGGGCACCGAGGAAGACGGTGACACCCTCGCTCTCAGCCTCGGTGATCTCGGACGCGAGTTCGAGTCGCTGTCAACCGACGAGGCGGCCTTTCTCGGTCTGCTGGGCCCGTCGGAACCGAGCACCACGACAACGACGGTGGCCGAGACCACAACCACCGCCAGTACCTACAAACCGGTGATCGAACCGGAATCGGAATGGGTCGACGCCGGCAACGGTGTGGCGGTACCCGACGTCCTGCTCCGAATCCGATACTGCGAGTCGACCAACGACTACCAGGCGGCCCACGCGGTCTCGAGCGCCCGCGGCGCCTACCAGTTCCTGACGTCGAGCTGGGAATGGTACGGCCACGCCGCCCGTTACGGCGCCGCCAGAGCCGATCTGGCCACCCCCGCACAGCAGGACGAAGCAGCGGTGTTGACCCTGAAGCGGGACGGCACCCGACCGTGGCTGGCCAGCCGATCCTGTTGGAGCTCCAGCAGCATCCCGCCCAACTACGCCACCATCAAGCCGCGTCCCCGACCGACGACCACGTCCACGACATCATCGACGTCGTCGACCGACGACTCCGGCACCACCTCCACCAGTACGGACAGCTCGAGCTCCACCGACACCACGGGGTCCACGACGACCACCGATTCTTCCACCACGTCCACGACTGCCGAGTCGACGACGTCGACCGACGACCCAACCACGACCAGCGATTCGTCCGGATCCACCTCCTCCGGCAGCAGTTGATGGCCGATGGAGGGGCTGAGGGCCCCGGTGCCGCCCAGCCGGCCGTCCTCTTCCTCTGCACCGGCAACGCCTCACGTTCGGTGATAGGCGGGGCCGCGCTCGAGCGGCGGCGATCCGACCTGATCATCATGACCGCAGGAACGCTCGTGCTGGATGGGTTGCCGATGAGTACCAGGACCCGCCAGGCGATGCTCGACGTCGGGCTCGAACGTCCCGATCACCGATCGCGTCAGGCGACCGAAGGGATGCTGGCCGCGGCCGACCTGATCATCGCCACCGCTCCTGAGCACATCGCCTGGGTGAGACGAGAGCACCCCGACCAAGCGGACAAGACGGGGTCGCTGATCCACCTCGTGGAGCGACTGAGTGCACCTCCGGCTCCACTCGCCAAGCGGGTGGCCGCGCTCCGCCTCGACGAACACTCACCGGGACCGGACGAGGAGATCGTGGATCCAGGTGGGGGAGAGGTGGGGCTCTACATCGATGTCGCCCGTCGGATCGTGACGCTCGTCGACGAGCTGGCCGACCGTCTCTGAGATCCGAGGCCGCGTGGCCGGCGCAACCCGGTCAGTCCAAGTTGCGGCCCAGGCGGTAGAAGTCGTCGTTGGGGCGCATGGCCGAGAGGTTGGCCAATCGGTTCGACATGGCGAAGAATGCGGCGATCGCCCCGATGTCCCAGATCTCGTCGTCGTCGAAACCCGCCTGACGCATGGCGTCGAGGTCACCGTCGGTTATCCGGGCCGAATCGAGCGCAACCTTGAGGGCGAAGTCGACGATGTGGCGCTCCCGATCCGACAGGTCGGCTTTCCACGGGTTCACCGCCAGCTGGTCGGCCAGCATCTCGTTTTTGCTGCGAATCCGCAGGATGGCGCCATGGGCTATCACGCAGTACAGGCAGCCGTTCTGGGCGCTCGTGGCGACCACGATCATCTCCCGCTCGGCCTTCGAGAGGCCCAGGTCTGAGTCCATCAACGCGTTGTGGTGGTCGAAGAAGGCCCGGAACTCGTCCGGTCGGTGGGCCAGGGCCAGGAAGACGTTCGGAATGAAGCCGGACTTCTCCTGTACCTCGGTGATCATGGTCCGGATGTCGTCGGGGAGCTCGTCGATGTCGGGAACGGCGAAGCGGGAGATCGGATGGGTCGACATGGCCCAAGCATGCCACAGTACAGGCCGGGTCATCGCCTCCGGTAAGGGCTCGCCTGAATCAGCTCAAGGCGGCCCGAATACCAGACGATCACCGTGGTATGGAGGTCTCCAACCCGGTGGCGCGTCCGGCAGGGTTCAGGCTTGTCCTCGTCGCCCTTTTCGCGATGGTTCTCGGTGGGGGGCTCCTGGCCGGGCCACTCGGACCGTATCCTGACGGTTTCAGCGCCGATCCCGGCGCCGGTGGCGGCTTCCGTTGTGAGCGGTACGAGCCACTGGCACCGTCGGGTGGTGTCGCCAGGCCCGTGGCGAATCAGTCGGAGCTGGCCGCCGCCCTGGCCGAGGCCGGCCCCGGTGACACGATCAACCTCGCTACCGGGGTCTACTCCCGAATCGACTACAGACTCGTCTACGGGCACCGCTCCGGGACGCCGGCCGCCCCGATCGTGATCCAGGCCGCGGCCGGAGCGTCACCGGTTATCGACGCCGGCGACGGCGGACGGCCGGGCAACCACACCGCGGTACTCGTCAGGCGCCTCTCGCACGTCACGATCCGGGGTCTCGAGATCCGCAACGGCTTCTTCGGGGCGGCGACCCAGGGTGGCGACTCCATCACGTTCGAGCACAACCAGATCCACCGTCTCGGGCACGCCGCCGTTGTGGCCCAGGCAATGGAAAGCCCCGACGGATTCGTGCCGTCGTCGAACATCGACATTCGCTGCAACTCGATCCACCACGCAGGGATCACCGAGCCTCAATACGGTGAGGGTGTCTACGTCGGCACCGGTAGGACCGGAGCCGTCGACCGTACCTCGGGGGTCGTCATCGAGGGCAATGAGATCCACGCCATCACCAACGAGGCGATCGACGTGAAGCGCCACACCACCGGCGTGACCATCCGCCACAATCTCATCCACGACGTCACGCCGCATTTCGGCGGAGCGATCTCGCTGGGACTCAACAGAACCGATTGGGGACCGGCCAACTACCTCGTCGAACACAACCGCATCTGGAACGTGTCGTCGGGCCGCTACTACGCGCAAGCGATCGCCGTGGCCCACGGTCCGACGGTCATCCGCAACAACGTGATCTGGGGCATCGAGACCCGCATCAGCGAATCGCGGCCCCGGACGGCCGCCATACAGGTTCACGGCGACGGCAGCGCTGCCGATTCGGCCTACGGATTCGGGAACCCGACGGCCAATTCGGTCGACATCGTCGGCAACACCGTCATCGGCTGCAATCAGGGCTGTATCAGCAGTTACACGGATCCCGGCCAGATCAAGCCGTCGCTGAACGTCCACGGCAACATCGTGGATTGGGCATCCACCGGCGACGCTACCAACAGCGGAGACGTCGTCGTCGCAGCAGATGATCTCATCGGACCGGTCACCGGCGATGCCGATGCCGGGTCCGGACCCGGGTCGGGCCTGACGCTTCGGTCCGGTCCTCCGTCAACGACGTCTCCACCGACGACCAGTCGACCACCGACGACGGCTTCTCGATCAACGTCGACGGCACGACCACGACGGGCCACGACGTCGTCGAGCACCAACAGGGCGCCGACGGTTCCCGACCGCCCGGAGCCGGCACGACGCTCCCCGACGGCACCGACCACCCCGACGTCGCGACCGAACCCGGGTGGAAGCCCCACCCAGGACCGGTGGGACTGGCCACCGGCTCGAACGCCGGGCGATGATCCCATCACGAGCACAGGGAACGAGGGCCGTCCTCAGGCGTCGAGCGGTCCGGCGTCGACGTCCAGGGCAAGCGGATGGTCGGATGATCGTCTGCCGGAGATTCCGGGCCGGCGGCGGGCACCGTCGGACCTCCGGCTCTTTCTCGACCTCAACCTCGGTTCGGAACTCGGATCGAGCGGTTCTGCCGTGGCGGCGACCAACACCATCGCGTCCGGCGCGCCGGCGTGGCTCGCGGCAATCATGATCCCGACCGATGATCACAACCACCACCGGGCCGGGGCCGCCGGCCGTGCGACCACGACGACCCCCGACGGTGATCGAGCGTCGGACGTTCCGTCGAACGACACCACCGACGGGTTCATCCCGAACACCACGCATCCGGGCAGCACCGGCCCCCGAACCAGCACCGGCGGAGAATAGCCCGACCGCATCGCGGTCCATCGCGATCCGGCGGCAATGGTAGCGGCCGGAACCACACGGTTCGGCTCGGCCGGCGACGAGCGATCCTCTACCATACGCCTACCATTGCGCTGGATCGATCGTCGAGCATGACGAAGGCCGTCGTCAGCACCGGAGGCAGGCACCACGTGAGCACCTACGAGATACTCAGTCTGGTCGACCATCTGCCCGACCCGGTGACGGGCGCTCACGTCTCCCAACAGGAGCGGATCCGGGCGGTCGTCGATCAGGCGGTGGCGACCGAGGAGTGCGGTTTCGCCGGCTTCAGCCTCGGTGAGCACCATTTCGGTCGCTACATCATGCCGGCGCCTGAACTCGTCCTCAGTCACATTGCGGCCCGTACCAACACGATCTGTCTCGGCACGTCGGTGACCCTGTTGGCCAATCTCGACCCCGTCCGATTCGCCGAACAACTGACCGTCTTGGACGTGCTGACCAACGGCCGTGTCGAGGCCACCTTCGCCCGCGGGGCATCGGAGCACACGGCCCGGGCGTTCGGCGTCGAGAGCTTCGAGGCACTACGGCCGAAATTCGACGAGTCGCTCAGGCTCGTCATACGACTGCTCGAGGAGGACAGCGTCACCTGGAGCGGCAACCATCGCACTCCTCTCGACGACGTGAGACTGGAACCCCGACCCTTGCGGCCGGCCAACGAGATGATCTGGGTCGGCGGTGGCCTGTCGACGATTTCGGCCGATCTGGCCGCCGATCTCGGCCTGCGTTTCATGCTGCCCAGCCTCTTCCGGTGGCCCGAGGATTACCGGGATCTGGTGATCCGCTACCGCTCGCGGGCCGATGCCAACGGTCACGGTTCCACAACCGAGATCGGGTTCCCGACCTACGTTCACGTCGCCCCCACATCGCGGGAGGCTCGCCGGCGGTGGCGACCGTACCTCGAGTCCTACCGCGACTTCGCCATGTCGCTGCGGGGAAGCTTCGGGCGTCCGGTCGACTACGAATCGCTCCTGCAGGGCCCGGCCATCGCCGGCAGCCCCGCCGAGGTGGCCGAGCGGATCGTCGAGATCGACGAGACACTCGGTCTCGACCGTCAGCTGTTCCTGCTCGATGTCGGTGGCATGCCGGAATCACTCGTGAACGAGTCGATGAACCTGTTGGCCGAAGGGCTCGGACTGGGCTGACCGGTCGGCGGCGACCCGCCTGGGTCCGTGTTCGACACGGACACTACAGTTGCCGGTGATGAAGGTCGCTCTGTTCGCCACGTGTCTGGTCGACGCGATGTCGCCGCACGTGGGTAAGGCGACCGTCGAGGTGCTCGAACGGCTCGGTTGCACGGTCGACTTCCCGCTCGGCCAGACCTGCTGCGGTCAGATGCACACCAACTCCGGGTATCCCGACCAGGCCGCGCCGATGGTGGCGCGGTTCCAGGAGGTGTTCGCCGGCTACGAGTACATCGTGGCCCCCAGCGGATCCTGTGCGGCGTCGGTCAAACACCAGCAGGAGTGGGTGGCCGCCGGCCAGCTGCGTCCGGACAACGTCGCCGAGGCCCGACGAATGGCCGATCGCACCTACGAGTTGTCCGAGTTCATCGTGGACGTTCTCGGCGTCATCGACGTCGGCGCCTACTATCCGCATCGGGTCACCTACCATCCGGCCTGCCACGCCACTCGGATGCTCGGTATCGGCGACCGTCCACGCCGGTTGCTCGCTGCGGTGCGGGGCCTCGAACTCGTCGAGCTGCCGGAGGCATCCGGGTGCTGTGGCTTCGGAGGCACGTTCGCCCTGAAGAACGCCGACGTGTCGAGCGCGATGCTGGCCGACAAGGTCCACCATGTGCTGTCGACCGGGGCCGAGAGCTGTGTCGCCGCCGACGCCTCCTGCCTGCTCCACATCGGCGGCGGCCTTTCCCGCAACCGCACCGGGGTGACCACGGTCCATCTCGCCGAGATCCTGGCCTCCACGGAGGGGCCATGAGCGTCGACGGAACAGACATGAGTCCGACAGGGGAACCGAACCCTCCGACGGTAGATCCCGACGGGTGGCCACGGGCCACCAACACGATGCACCTCCACGGCGACACCTTTCCCCGGGCCGCCCGGGTGGCGTTGAACGATCCACAGCTGCGCCGCAACATCGGCAGGGCGACCACGACGATCCGGGACAAGCGGGCGGCGGTCGTCGAAGAACTCGACGACTGGTCCGAGCTACGGTCGGCCGGGGCGGCCATCAAGGACGCGACCATGGCCAACCTCGGCGATCACCTGGAACGGCTGGAAGCCGAGGTCTCGGCCCGGGGCGGTGTGGTGCACTGGGCTACCGACGCCGACGAGGCCAATCGGATCGTCATCGACATCGCCAGGGCCGCCGACGCCCGTGATGTCGTGAAGGTCAAATCGATGGCCACCCAGGAGATCGGCCTCAACGAGGCGCTCGCCGACGCCGGCATCTCGGCGTGGGAGACCGACCTGGCGGAGCTGATCGTGCAGCTCGGCGACGACATGCCGAGTCACATACTCGTCCCGGCCATCCACCGGAACCGATCGGAAATCCGCGACATCTTTCGCCGGGAGATGGGAAAGGTCGGTGTCCCGGCCCCGGAGGGCCTCACCGACGACCCACCGGCGCTGGCGGAGGCGGCCAGGGTGCATCTCCGCAATCGGTTTCTGAGTGCCGACGTCGCCATCTCGGGCGCCAACTTCGGCGTGGCGGAAACCGGCACGGTGATGGTGGTGGAGTCGGAGGGCAACGGTCGGATGTGTCTGACGCTGCCGCGGGTGCTCATCACGGTGATGGGTATCGAGAAGCTGATTCCCACGTGGCGGGACCTCGAGGTCTACCTGCAGCTCCTGCCCCGGTCCAGCACCGGCGAGCGGATGAACCCCTACACCACGATGTGGACGGGTGTGACGCCGGGCGACGGACCGGAGGAGTTCCATCTGGTCCTGCTCGACAACGGCCGATCGACCATCCTCGCCGACCCGGGCGGTCGATCCGCCCTGCGGTGTATCCGCTGCTCGGCCTGCCTGAACGTGTGCCCGGTCTACGAGCGGACCGGCGGCCACGCCTACGGTTCGATCTACCCCGGTCCGATCGGGGCGGTCCTCTCACCGCAGTTGACCGGCCTGGCCGACAACCCCTCGCTCCCCTTCGCCTCCACGCTGTGCGGCGCCTGCTATGACGTCTGTCCCGTGGCCATCGACATCCCGACGATGCTCGTCCACCTGCGGGCGAAGGCCACGGTCGAAGCCGGCGCCGGCGCCGAGCGGGCGATGTTCCGGGCCGCGGCCTGGTTCATGGCTCGGCCCGAACGTTGGAGCCGGCTGATCCGCTCGATGGGTGTCGGTCGGTTCCTGTCGCGACGGGGTTTGTTCAGGAGTCTCCCGCCACCGCTCAACAGTTGGACCGCCACCCGCGACCTGCCTGCGCCTCCATCCCAGTCGTTTCGGGACTGGTGGATCGAACGGTCGGAGGAGACAGCCGGTGGCTGACCATTCCAACCCGGCACCGTTGATCGATGCCCGCACATCGTCGAAGGAAGCTGTGCTGCGCCGCGTTCGAGCGGCCACAGCGTCGTTCGAGCCGCCACCAATCCCACGCGACTACCGGCGGGCCGGATCGGCACCCGTACCCGACCAGGAGGCACTGGTCGATCTGTTCATCGATCGGCTCGTCGACTACAAAGCCGACGTGGCGCGCTGCTCGATCGCCGACATCGGCGCCGCCGTCGTTGGATTCCTGGAAGCGGAGGAGGCGGCCCGAGTTGTGGTTCCCGGAGGCCTTCCAGCCGACTGGCTCCCCGACGGTTCTCCGGATGGGCCGCCGGTGACCCGTTTGGGTGACGACGATCCACTCACACTGTCGGAACTCGACGCGGCCGACGGCGTGGTCACCGGCTGTGCGGTCGCCGTGGCCGAAACGGGCACCGTCGTGCTCGACGGCGGTGAGGGCCAGGGGCGCCGAGCCCTCACGTTGCTGCCGGATCTCCATGTCGTGATCGTGACCACCGATCGACTGGTGCCGCGAGTGCCCGACGCGCTCGACCGGCTCGACCCGCGCCGTCCGTTGACCTGGATCAGTGGGCCGTCGGCCACGAGCGACATCGAACTCGACCGGGTCGAAGGGGTTCACGGGCCCCGCCGGCTACGGGTGGTGGTTGCCGCGCGGTAGCCTACGCTCATCGATCTTCAGGAGGTCAGTTGGCGCAACGAAACGGTCTCGATGTGAACGGAGACGGCAGATACGACTTCGTCGTCATCGGAGGAGGATCGGCCGGGTCGGCCGTCGCCAATCGTCTGAGCGCCGATCCGTCGAACCGGGTGCTCGTACTCGAAGCCGGGCGTCCCGACTACCGGTGGGACGTGTTCATCCACATGCCGGCGGCACTCACGTATCCCATCGGGAGCCGCTTCTACGACTGGAAGTACGAGACCGAACCCGAACCGCACATGGGCGGACGGCGTGTCTATCACGCCCGAGGAAAGGTTCTCGGCGGGTCGAGCAGCATCAACGGCATGATCTTCCAGCGGGGCAACCCGATGGACTACCACAAGTGGGCGGCCAGGCCCGGACTCGAGGAATGGAGCTACGCCCACTGCCTTCCGTACTTCAAGCGTATGGAGACCTGCCTGGCCGGAGCCGACGACTGGCGGGGTGGCGACGGCCCTCTCATCCTCGAACGGGGTCCGGCGTCCTCGCCGCTCTTCCAGGCCTGGCTGGAGGCCGGACCGCAGGCCGGATTCAGTCGAACAACCGACGTCAACGGTTACCGGCAGGAGGGTTTTGCCGCGTTCGACAAGAACGTGCATCGTGGCCGGCGGTTGAGCGCCGCCCGGGCCTACCTCCACCCGATCATGGATCGGCCGAACCTCGACGTCGTGACCAGGGCCCTCACCACGAGGATCGATTTCGAGGGCAAGCGGGCCGTCGGGGTCACCTACCGTCACCGACGAAAGACCCATTCGGTCTCGGCCGCCAACGTCATCTGCTGCGGCGGGGCCTTCAACACCCCGCAACTCCTGCAGCTGTCGGGTGTCGGCGACCCGGCCCATCTCGGCCCACTCGGGATCGACCCGATCGCCGCCGTCCCCGGGGTGGGGGAGAACCTCAAGGACCACCTCGAGGTGTACATCCAACACGCCTGCACCGAACCGGTGTCGATGCAACCCCATCTCGCCAACTGGCGTAAGCCGTGGATCGGCCTGCAGTGGCTGGCTCGCCGAGGCCCGGCGGCCACCAATCATTTCGAGGCCGGCGCCTTCGTCCGCAGCAACGCCGACGAGGCGTACCCCAACCTCATGTTCCATTTCCTGCCCATCGCCATCCGCTACGACGGCTCGGCCCCCACCGACGGTCACGGCTACCAGGTCCACGTCGGCCCCATGTACTCCGATTCGATGGGCACGGTGAAGATCCGCTCGACGGATCCCACCGACAAACCGGCCATCCGATTCAACTACCTGTCGACCGAACAGGACCGGCGGGAGTGGATCGAGGCCGTTCGGGTGACCCGCCGTATTCTCAGCCAGCCGGCCTTCGAGCCATACAACGGCGGCGAGATCTCCCCCGGACCGTCGGTGGAGACCGACTCCGAGATCATGGACTGGGTCGCCCGTGACGCCGAGACCGCACTGCATCCGTCGTGCACGGCCAGAATGGGCGTCGATGACAATGCCGTCGTGGATCCCGCCTCGATGGCGGTACACAACACGTCGAACCTCTTCGTCGTCGATGCGTCGGTCATGCCGGAGATCACCAACGGGAACATCTACGCTCCGACGATGATGATCGCGGAGAAAGCGTCGGATCTGTTGTTGGGCAACACGCCGCTACCGCCCGAACATGTCGAGACGGAACGCCGGACAGCGACCGATGGTGAATGAGGGAGTCACCATCGTCGCCGGAGCCTCCGGAGGTCTGGGCCAGGCCGTCGTCGCTGAATTCACGGCGCGGAAGGCAACCGTCGCCGCTCTGGTCCGCCGGACCTCGGCCGGCCCGTCACCGGCCGCAGCCGAGTTCCTCGCCGACGTGACGGACC
>CBDCGP010000016.1:0-261266 GCA_965216655.1 Acidimicrobiales bacterium | reverse complement strand
GAATCAGGAAGCCGTTCTACGTGTACGAACCACCGCTACTTTCGAGGTATAGCTCACTTCCTATCGTCTACCTCTTCCGTGGACACGAGCGCGAATGGGTGAATTTCTATGAAGATAGCTCACGGAACGCAACGACAGCCATTGAAGACCTCGATCGTGCAATAGCATCGGGCGTTCTCCCTCCCATGATTGCTGTTATGCCAGGGCTGAACAGTTCAGACAATCACGTGCCGTCTTTGGGTATCAACATGGTTGGCCGAATCGCCAGGCGAGGGCTAGGTTCAGGGCGGTTCTGGGATTTTCTTTCTGAGGAGCTAATTCCACGGATAGACGAGCGATACCCGCAAACTGCCGGCGGGAAGCGATTATGTGCCGGCTTTTCGTTAGGAGGATATACCGCATATCTTCTGGCTATCCGGAAACCCGGTTTTTTCGATCATGTAGGCATCTACGATGGGTTATTTATGTGGCCCAAACACCATGATCCACGTATCAGACTCGAAACCGAGTTTAACGATACGATCTGGATGAAAGGCGGCCTGTTCGACGCTGCTCTGGGGCTGCCCCGCTCACGAGAGGCTTTGACTGAGTGGAATCCTACCGACTCGTTGCTAGAGGCATCGACATCCCTTTTGGAAACATTGCGGGCATCCACGTGGTGGATATCTTGCGCATCGAGCGACGGCAACCAGGGTAACCTGGATAGAGCACGATATCTGTCGTCTTTGCTCGAAGAAATGCAAATGAACCGAGGGTACAACGACGTCATTTTCGATAGCAAAGCAGCCCACACCTGGCAATGGACCGATCGTTTTCTCATCCGTTTTTTAAAGCAATCTTTTTCGGATTCTTTATAGCTGGGATTCTTTTCTTGGCTTCCTGCAAATCCACAGAGGAAGTTCCTGAGCCCTATTTGCTCACCGCAAATCAGCACGAAAAGTGCATGGAAGTATTGCGTGAAGGATTACACAGCGACGAATTTTGGGCATCCATCTATGCCGGCGAGGCGCTGGTCCGAAATGAATATTCGTTTGACGTGACACCCCTTTTTCGCGAGCGGCTTGCCGAAGAACAAGATGCTCAGAAACGTGCTGCTTATGCTTCCGTGCTCACTCGATCCGGTGATACAGATGCGCTCATCGAGTTGCAAGATGTTTTGCTGACGAACGACATAGAAGCACAAATACTTGCCGCACAAGGTATGTTTCGGACTGCCAGTGTCGCTGATGCTCAACTCCTCGAGGAGGCGATGGCTGAAGGAAATGACGGCCGGCTGCGCATGTTTGCCGCTGCAGCACTTGCACTGGTTGAGGATGCGAACACGGTCGACTTCATACGCTCCAACCTCTCGAGTGAAGACCCTATCAATCGGTATACCGCTGCAGATATCATCCCCGTCCTGGGCACTGCCAAAAAAGACACTTTATCGCTTCTGGTGCAACAGAAAAACGAGCAAAGCGAATTCGAACAATTTTTCACAGACCGCGCGCTCGCCATCTTTCGTCACAACCCATCACGCAAGACCTTGGCTGGTTTCCTCGATCACAACGATCCTACGATTCGAGCCAGAGCAGCTTATGCGATGGCTGAAGCCTGGATCGTAGAAGAAAGCGACCGATTGTATGCGATGTTGAACGATCCTGCCCGAGCCGTCCGCGTCCGCGCTGCGCAGGCATTGCTTATCCTTTCGAACCCGATGTCGCCCGAACGCTATTTAGAGTTGAGGTAGGTTGGTTTACTGGTGGATTGGTTGACTGGTGATCGGTTGGCTGGTTTACTGGAAGGTTGATTGGAATGGATTATTGAATTATTAATTACTGGATTATTCAAGGGAAGAAGGGCGAAACATACTGATGGCTAGAATGAGCTTCAGTAATCAATAATCTCAGTATCAATAATCCCAGTGAACCAGTCAACCAAATAAAAAGAGCGCCCCACTTTTCGGCAGAGCGCTCTCGTTCAGAGAAGGCGTAAACTTTCGGTTTACAATTCAGGGAGGCGAATCATCTGTCCAGGATAGATAAGATCGGGATCCTTGATTACTTCTTTGTTCGCTTCGAAAAGCTCAGTCCATTTCTTGTAATCGCCATAGTGATCTTTGGCAATTTTTGAAAGAGAGTCACCTTTTTCGATTGTATAGTACTTGAACTCAGGTTCAGGTTCAGAAACTTGAACCGTCATCATATCGTCGACTTTTTCAACACCTTTTACATTTCCAGCCATCAAGACGGCCTTCTGTTTGGTTGCGAAAGAATCTGCCTGGCCGGCGAGAGTTATCGTGCCGTCATCGAAAGTCACATTCAGTCCATTTATCTGATCGCCGAAGGCCATCGAAATATGCTGCTGAACTTGTTCGGCTTCTTTGCCTTCGTCAACGTCCATGCCGAAGGCTTTTTTAAACATGTCAAATAGTCCCATAGGAGTGTATTTTACCGTTCATGAAAGGTTATTATAAACTGAGGCGTAAAGTACAAAGTCTATCACAGGGTGGCAAACGCTTTAAGTGCCTCGTGGATTTGCAGTGACAAGATAGTGCCAAAAGTACAGAAAATCACCCAATCAGAATGAATAGGGCGGGAAATACTCCATTTTCAATGACCAGTCTTTGCTTGTGTATTATTTTGCAACAAACCCGGATTTGGGTAATTGTATCATTATTAAACAAATCGGCCAAAAAGTATCCTGCATCCTTCTTTTAACTGACTGGCATACCGTTTGACATCCATCGATTCATCCACAGTCATTGACGAGATGCCTCGTGCGGCCCACATCCCACACACAATGTCAATCCGATTGGAGGAATAACATAAAATGGCTAAGCTCACCACGATAGAAGGCGTTGGAGAGGTTTTGGCTGGCAAGTTTAAAGCTGCCGGTGTCGGCTCAGTTGAAACTCTACTCAAAAAGGGCGCTTCTCGACAGGGTCGCGATACACTCAGCAAACAAACGGGTCTGGATAATTCCCGACTTTTGAAATTCGTCAATCATGCAGATCTCATGCGCGTTAAAGGCATCGGCGGAGAATACGCGGAGCTGCTTGAAGCGGCCGGGGTCGACACTGTGCCTGAACTCGCACAGCGGAATTCGATCAACTTGCACGCGAAGATGAAAGAAGTAAATGGCCAAAAAAAGCTGGTCCGCCAGGTTGCAGCTCGCTCTCAAGTTGAAGAATGGATACGTCAGGCGAAACGACTTCCGAGAGCGGTGCAGTATTAGGAAGTGATGGAGTGCCGGGGGTTTGGAGTGATGGAGTGTTGGCATGCCCCTTCTTGGGTAGTTTTTTCATCAACCTTGTATTCAATTAGCAATTAGCGAGCAAGGAATGATAATTAGCGAGGGATTTTTGCTCGTTTTAATATTTCGCATCGAGTATCCCTCTTCAATCGCTACTCCTTGATCGCTAATCGCTAATCAAAAGCGGCGGTTCAAAAAAACCTACCCCTGTGAGCCAAACGCTTGTACCCCAGTACTCCATCACCCCGGTACTCCAACACTCCAACACCCCAACACTCCGTCACATCAACGGATCGACGACGCCCAAAGCGTAAATGGCCAGAAGCCCAAGAATTCCTACCATAGTTACGTAGTAAATCGTGGGAATGATGGTTTTTCGGAGAGTAGCGCCTTCCTGTCCTAAGAGCCCGACAGTAGCGGAAGCAGCCACGACGTTGTGAATGGCAATCATGTTGCCGGCTGCGGCGCCAACCGATTGTAAAGCGACGATCATGGCGCCCGAAATCAGCAGGGATTCTGCGACACTGTACTGAAACAGGCTGAACATCAAGTTACTGACGGTGTTGCTTCCAGCGATAAATGCTCCGATAGCACCGATAGTGGGCGCAAATAGCGGCCATATTGCTCCAACACTGTTGGCAACCCACTCGGCCATAGCTACAGGCATACTTGAAAGGCCGGCTTCGTTGACTCCTGAGTTGATATAGATCCGAACCATGGGAACGGTAAAAAGAAGTACGAAGCCTGCACCCAGGATAAGCCGGCTGGACTCCTTAAAAGCGGATGTCAGTGCTCCTCTTTCCATCCGGTGCATGTATCGTGTGACAAGTACGGTGACGAGTAGCAACGTTCCGGGCAAATAAAGCGGCTGAGTAGATGCCGTGACCGTTGTACCGAAAATATTGGCCCAGGAGAGTGTGAGGGATTTGAGCAAGTCGCCCAGAGGTAGCTGCGGCAGCCGGCTCAACACCAGGAGCAACGCAAGCAAAACATATGGGGCCCAGGCCATCCTGGTAGACATCGGCCGGCCCAGTTCCAGACTATCTTCCATATCCAGCCGGCCCATCCAGCTCGATGCCCACTCGTTACGTGGAGCAAAATTCCAGGAGTCTTTTGGCATTAGAAATCCCCGGCGCGCTGCAAAAGTAACGATTGCCAGCCCAACCAGCGAACCCAACAACGAGGGAAACTCAGGCCCCAGGAAGACTCCTGTAATCACATAAGGCACTGTAAAAGCGATTCCGCCAAAAATTGCAAATGGTGCGATGGAGAGTCCTTCCGTCCACGATTTGTTCGATCCGTAAAATCGGGTCATCATCATCACCATCAATAATGGCATCATAGTGCCCGCGATACCGTGCAAGATGGCCGCTTCGGCGGCAATGAGATGCACCAGGCTGTCAAAGGACCACCCGGCGTCAACCAGCTGGGCTGTTAGCTCCGGGTTTTCCAGGCCTCCTCGTACGCCGACCAGAATCGGCGTGCCTGCTGCTCCGAAGGTAACCGGTGTACTTTGAACCATCATCCCGATCATTACCGCGCACATGGCAGGAAAACCGAGCGCAACGAGTAGTGGCCCCACAACGGCTGCCGGCGTCCCAAATCCCGCCGCGCCCTCGATAAATGCCCCGAACAACCATGCAATGATCACCACTTGCACCCTGCGATCTTCGCTGATACTGGTAAATCCGTTTCGAATAGCCCGAATCGCTCCAGAATATTTGAGGGCGTTCAAGAGCAGAATCGCTCCAAATATGATATACAGGATATCGAAAGTAATAAACAATCCCTGGATGGTCGACGCGGCTAAATGGGCCGGCGCAACATCCCAGGCAAATAAAGCCAGCACACAGGCCAGTACATACACCAGCGGCATCGCCCACTTTGCCGGCCATCGAAACCCTACGAGCAGAATGGCAGCAACGAGAATAGGGGCGAAGGCAACCAGAGCCTGGACGAACAGAGACATGAGTCAGATCGGTGGGTGGGGGATACAGGGCGATGTACTTTGATGTTACAAAAAACCAGGACCACAATCGATCATTACGAAACCACTCGCATGTTGACCTGTAGTATTGAGCTTAATTTGTTGATTCCGCTAGATTTTATAGAACTGATCGCGATAAAGAAGTAGTTAGTTGTTAGTCCCCAGTCCTGCTGAGGATAAATATTTAGTTATTGGTTTCCCGGAAATAAGGCTGCTCGCAGGATGTCCATGTCTAATCAAGCTTATTGACCACTAATAACTAAAATTTATCCTCAGCTGGACTGGGGACTAAGTTCTATTCTTCATCAATATACATCAATGCCTGAGAGATATGGAGTTTGTTGCGCTGGGGGATACTGACGCTATAGGCGCCAGCTGTCTTTTTACAAAAATCAACGATACTGGAATCGTGCTCGATGCGGGTGCCGATCCGGAAGAAGACGGCGTCGATAGCCTGCCCCGGTTCGACATCCTCAAAAAAAATCCTGACTGGTATGTGGATCATGTGATAATCACGCATGCCCACCACGACCACATGGGCTCTCTACCCATTCTGATTCGCGAATTCCCTCATGTGAACGTGCACATGACGCCGGCTACGAGGAAGCTCCTCGACTTTTTGCTTCCGGCATCGGCCCGACTTCAAAGAAAAAAGCATCGCGAGGGCTCGTCCATCTTCGAGCCGCTTTTCAGCGAAGAAGAGCTGGAAATGCACAGCTACCTGTATCTCGATCATGAGTTGCTCGACGCATTTAGCCTGGCCGGCATCCGGGACGAATCATCGATTTTCGGGCAATTCTTCAACGCAGGCCATGTACTCGGTTCAGCCGGCATCCTGCTCCGATTCCACGAAGACGGAAAAGATCGGAAACTGTTCTATACGAGCGATACTAACTTGAGGCCCCAGGACATCATTCCCGGCGGCGACTACCCCGACGAACAGGTGGATATCCTGCTCCTGGAATCCACGCTTGGGGCGGATCCAGATGCCGAGCAAACCACTCGTAAGCTCGAGGAGGAACGCTTCCTCAAAAGAATCCAAGAAATACTAGGTCGCGGAGGCACGATACTCATTCCAGTATTTGCATTAGGCAGAGCTCAGGAAATTCTGGCCATGATCAACCGATTTCAGCTCGACGGTTTGATATCGGATGAGATTCCCATCTACACGGCCGGCTCGATGCGAGCCGTTGCAGATCTTTACGATAAAACCCGATTCACTACTCCGCGTCTCGACCCCGAATTCCAAGTGTTCGGCGTCCCTCAGAAAAGACTGCCCCGTAGCCAGCGCGCCACCTCAGAAGCACTCAGCCGGCCGAGCATTCACATTATGAGCAGCGGGATGATGTTTGAAAGAACCATTTCTAACCGGCTAGCTCAGCAACTCGTGGAAGACGAAAAAAACGGTATCTTACTGGTGGGGTTTGCGAAAGAAGACTCGCCGGCGCACATGCTGCTCGATGCAGTCGAGAAAGGCCCTGGCGCCGAAGTGACACTGGATCGATTGACCGGCCCTCAGCCCATACATTGCCACGTGGAAAGATTTCGATTCAGCGGCCACAGTCATCGACGCGATTTGTTGCGTATCGTCGAAAAATTGAAGCCCAAGAAGATTCTTTTGGTTCACGGTGAAGAAGACGCACGTTCCTGGATGGCCGACAACATCCGGTATTTTTACCCCGGCACCGAAATCATCCTCCCGGAATTCGGTGAAACGATTCGGGTATAACGATATGGGTTCCACGTTTCGGGTTCCACGTTTCGGGTTCCACGTTTCGGGTTCCACGTTTCGGGTTCCACGTTTCGGGTTACCGCACGTAGGGACACGATATATCGTGTCCACCCAGGCGTCGTTTTCAAAGATTTATACCACGTCCGGAATCCCGCCCAAAATGGACATATATTCCACCTCCGACATAAGTTGAGGATTCGACCCATTCGAATTGTTTGCAACCGAGGCTGCGGCGATTTCTGGGAAAGCATCCTCAGGAATCTGTAGCGTTTCGAAAGGTTGAATTTCCAGATCTTCCACAAGTTTTTTGATGCTATCGAGCATCAGCCGGCTGTTCTGTTCAACACTACCCGAAGCCGCGGAAACGAGCGAAGTATACATCCCCGCCAGACGATCCTCAACGACCGGCCGATGGAAATGCATAACTGGGACGAGCAACATCGCATTGACCAACCCATGCGGCGCATCCCAGATTCCACCGATGCTTTCCGATAGGCAATGAACGGCCGCTACATCCGCATTTCCAAAGGCCATGCCGGCCAGTGTAGCCGCACGCATCACTTCAAAACGCGCCTGCTGGTCCTCAATATCTCGGAAAGCCCGGAGCAGGTATCTATCCAGGAGCTGGATGGCCATTTCCGCTAATGCATCCGATATAGGGTTGCTACAATTGCACGTATAAGCCTCCAGGGCATGCGTATAGGCATCCATACCTGTACTGGCTATCAGGTGCGCCGGCAGTGTGACGAGCACGTCGGGATCTATCAGCGCGTCGGTTGGAAACATCGCCTCTCCTTTGACGCTCAGTTTGCGTCGTTCCTCGGAATGGCTGATCACCGATACCCAGGTAACTTCCGATCCCGTGCCACAAGTGGTAGGTATGGCGACAAACGGCGCAGATCCATGGCGAAATCGATTTCGGCCTTCGTAATCCAGACATGAGCCGCTGTTTTTCAACAACATCGCCACAGCTTTTCCCGCATCAAGCACACTCCCTCCCCCCAGCCCGACAATCAATTCGACTTCTGCAGCACGACTTCTTTCGGCGATTCGATCAACCGTGGAATAGCGTGGATTGGGTTCGACGTCTTCGGAAATAGTGATTGAATAGCCGGCTGCCTTCAGAATATCGTGTACTCGCCCAGGCCATGGAGTTGCCGCGAGACCTGCGTCGATTATCAGGAGGATATGACACGCATTATGACGTTCTACGACGTTATCGATTCGGGATAGTACACCAGAAGCACATTGAACATGAGTTGGGACGCGAAACCCCGTCACAGCGAAAAGCCTAGAGATACGTTAAAGTCCAACACGTTGAGTTGCCCCGGGCTAAATACATCGAACGATTCGATGGAGCAATTAACGTAGCGGTAGCGTGCTTCTGTCAGAATAAAAATCTGTCGATTCACTTCTGTACGAAATCCGAACGATACTTCGGCGCCCATAGTCAGGCCCAGATAGTCGACGCTTGCAGGCGAAGAAAACGGAGATATAGAGGCAATGGATGGGTTGAGAGACAACCCGTTCTCTTCTTCTTGTAGATTCGTTTCTCGATAGAAATGTGCAGAAACCCCTGCGCCTACAACTGGGGTTACACGAGTCGATAGGCTGGGTAATTCGAATGTATAACTGACTGTCAAGGGGATTGAGCGGAACTTCCAATCGGCCTCGATATCCCACGCTCTTTCGAATATGCGTGGAATCGATGACGACCGAAAATATTCAGCGCGAAGGTTGAGCGCTTGAGCCCTACCCATTGGAATACTGATCGTCACCGAGCGCGAAGAAGCACTAAGACTCAAACGATAGGGATCTGAAGAAGAAGTCACTTTCGCCGATTCGAGAATGTAGGATTGGACCTGCTGAGCATTCGCACATGGAATGGACAACAGGCATGCTGCCAGGAGCAACATCCAATAGGCTCGATCTTTTACAACCGAAAACATTCTACATGATCAGGTGACTTCCGAAAGGTAGTTATGAGTTTGCCAGTAACGATCATTCGCTACAGCAGCCAGGGTCTGTAATGGGGAACAATGTATATATCGCGAAAAGCTTCTTTCGACTTAATACCGTCGCAGGTACATCCGCTGATTAACGTTCAGATAAGGCAGCCAGCTCCTCGGCTCGCATCCATAATTTTAGGGCTTCTTTAATTTCAGGATCGATCGTGTTGACGATTGGGTGCCACACCCCTCTTCCGTACAAATGCCGTGCTATGAGGGCCTTGACTCGAACTTCCACTGTTTCTCGCTGCGATTCCACTTCCTCTAAAGTAAATAAATCGTCACTTTCTTCGGCAGCCGCGGCATCATTCGCTACTTTGACACCATTCTCGGCCGCAAATTCCCAGAAAGCATCCCACACTTCGGGTTCGAGACGGTAGGAATCTAAAAATTCTTGCTTTCGATTGCCCCAGGTATCCCTGTATCCCTGCTCGTGTTCTTCGAACCAGGTCCTGGCAAATTGTTGATCCAACGCATTCCCGATAATTGAGCGGGTCACTTCAGCGGACAATGTATCGAGCGGGACAATATAGTCGGGAAGGATGCCGCCGCCGCCGAAAACTACACGTTTGTGGGCAGTATAATATTTTAGCGAATCGGGGATGCTGTTCACGTAGTCATTGACGCTAAAGGAGACCCCGTCTGCTAGCGACTTATGCTCATAGTATTCTTCAATGTCTGCTCCATCGTAGGGCGTCTGAATAAGCCGGCCCGATGGTGTATAATACCGAGAGATGGTCATTTGGAGCACGCTTCGGTCTGGAAGTTGGAACTGCGACTGCACAAGTCCCTTGCCGAACGTACGCCGGCCCACGATCAGCGCACGGTCATGATCTTGCAGGGCGCCGGCAACGATTTCACTCGCCGAAGCCGAATATTCGTTCACGAGAACGATAACGGGGATGTCTTCCAGTTTCCCTCCGTCGCTAGAGCGAACCACCTTGTCGAATTGCGAATTACGACCCTTTGTATAGACGAGCGTCTTGTTGCCGGGAATCATCTCATCGGCAATTTCTTCGGCCGCTTCCATGATCCCGCCACCATTGTAGCGAAGATCTATGATGAGGCGCTCCATGCCTTGCTTGGTCAGTGCCTCTGTATGATCCTTAAATTCTTCGTACGTGGTCATCGCAAACCGGTCGATCCGGATATAACCTGTACGATCATCCATCATATATGACGCATCAACCGTATAAAGAGGGACGACACCGCGTGTAATTTCAAACTCGAGAGGTCTGGCTGCACGTGGGCGATGAACAGTAACTTCGACTTTCGTCCCTATTTTCCCCTTAAGATGTTTTTGAACGTCCTTCGACGAAAAATTGATCGCGCTCGAGTCGTTGATCGCGATAATTCGGTCGCCGGCGATGATGCCAACGGCTTCACTCGGCCCCTCGGGAATCACGGAAACTACACGAATCGTATCGCTGATCACTTCGAACAAAACACCAATTCCACCGAAAGACCCCTTGTAGCTCTCTTGTAATTCGTCGATTTCTTCGGAGCTGATGTAGATGGAGTGAGGATCCAGTTCCTCCAGCATCCCATAAACGGCGCTTTCTGCCACTTTTTTCGGGTCCGCTTCCTCTACATATTGCTTTTGTATGATGATAAAAGCGTTCTGGAGTTTCTGAAGTTGCTCGTATGTGTCGTTGTTGGGGGCCAAAACGGCTTCAAGATTCATGCCCAGCACCAAACCGATGGCAAGCAAAAAAAGGCCGGGAACGATGTATGCTTTTTTGAAAAGCTTCATATATCCATAGAGTGGTTTACCGAAGAGCCGAACTCTTCAATATACGTGGGAAAATGGTGCTAACAGAACACGAGGCGCAAGAGCAAATCTATATTAATTCGCTCAACCCCTCATTTTGTTGCAAGGTCAGGCAATTTAATTACAAAATCCACCCGCCGGGGTAAACCTGGATACATATTTTGTACACTTTGGGCTGCACTTTGCAAGTTGCATGTTTCAAGTTTTTGCGGCTTTAAGATGGAGACACGAGATTACTTGAAATCAGTATCAGCAAAATTTGCCTGGTGCTAAAATATATAAGGGCAATCTCTATTCTGAAACCTGGATCTGAAACATGTAACCTGAAACCCGCAACCCGAAACCCCAATCTTGTAACCTTTCCCGTAGGCCGCGCGTCTGTACTTCCAGCGTATACAATGAACCTACGATTTTTGAGTGCGCACTGAGAGCTCGGCGTGACGGTAAATCAATTTGAAACACAGGTTCGGCGGTATCAGCATCGGATTTATGGATTCGCGTTCCATTATTTGGGCAGCCGAGAGGAAGCCGAAGATGTAACGCAAGAAGTATTTCTCCGCTTCTGGAAATTCCGCGAAGAAATCGATGAGGATCAGCCGCTCGGCTGGCTCTTGCGTGTGACGCGTAATGCATCGGTAGATGCCATTCGCCGGCGCAAAACCTATCGTAATGCCGTATCCGTAAACTCTGACATCGTTGACGTTGCGGAGGGCGCCGCTCCTTCGCCAGCTCGCGCCGCCGAGTCGTCCGACTTTCGGGCTCACATCGAGACGGCACTGGGCCAAATGAGTGAACCGTATCGTAGCATTGTAATTCTGCGCGAGATGCAAGAACTCCAGTACCAGGAAATTTGCGACGCGTTGGAATTGCCGCTCAACACTGTGAAAGTTTATCTACACCGGGCTCGCAAGATGCTTCGTAAACATTTACAAGAGGTTATGCACCGTGACGCCAGCTGACGACCATACCGAGGGCGCCTGGATGCAAGATCGTATCGAAGCCTATCTCGATGGGGATCTTTCAGCTTCTGAGTTGGAAAAGTTCGAACGGCTGCTTAGTCAGAATATCGAGCACGAGCGCGAACTCGCCTGGGCAGTGAATGTGCGAGATACTTTGCGAGCTACCCCGGAGACAGTCTGTCCGCCCGATGTAGTACGCACCGTGATGCGCGAAGTACGGAAGGAACGGTGGTCTGCATGGATTAAGCGAATCGGCTCTTTGTTTAGTGGAGCCGGCAGGTTTGCCTGGAAGCCGGCGCTCGCAACCGCCGTATTGCTGGTGGCCGCGCTTGCCATGATGGTTTCGAGCCAACCTCGTTTTCAACAAGAACCGGAAGTGTCTCAAGAAGAAATAGAACAGGCCCTCGCCGATGTCAAATGGACTCTCGGATACGTCAGTAAAACAGGCCGGCTTACCGGCTCGAGCGTGCAAGACGCATTGACTCCTCTGCGCAAGGCGCCTGCCGATAAATAGATGTAGTTTTCGATGAAGTTGATGAACCTCAAATTCATGAGAGTGCTCGTAGCTATAGTAGGACTCGCACTGACGGCCGGCGCCGGCACGCTCTACGCCCAGGATGGACTCGAAGCCGACCCAGGCTACGTCGATTTGTCTGAATTCGACAGGCAATTTGGAAACGAGGCTACTTTCGAAGTCAACATCAAGGGGAAGCTGATGAGCCTGGTCGCTGAAGCGTCTCGAGAAGACGACCCCGAACTCGCCGAACTACTTCACCGGCTACGTGCCATTCAGGTTCGAGGATTTCCGATGACGCGTGCTCAACATCGTTTAATGGAACGGCGCACAGAGGAAATGGCCGGCCAGCTCGAAGACTACGGATGGGATACAGTGGTGCGATTGCGAGACTACGGCCAATACGTGGATGTTTACGTAAAAGAAAATGCCGACTTCATCGAAGGCTTACTGATGATGGTAGTCGATGCCGAGGTGAACGAGACGGTCTTGATCAATATCGTAGGAGACATCGAACCCGACGAACTCGGCCGGATCGGAAGCAAGTTCGACATTAGCCTTGGAGACGATTTGGGATTGGGAGTTGACAACTGATCCCAATTGTATTACCAAGTCTTAGAATTCATAGTACAATGTAATGTGTGGCAGTATGGGGGTGTGAGAGAGATATTACGCCCATACCCCCACACCCATACAGCCTGGTATTGGACTATTGATTTACAGAATTGGTATATGCTATCAATTCGCCTCTCCTTCAATTTTCAACCATCAATTTAAAATCCCAAAAGATGAATCGCATTTTGCAAAGCATTCTCTTTGTGCTGCTCGGCGTCACCCTGACAGGCTGTGTTTACACGAATGAGATCAGCCGCACCAAACGCGACATTGAAACCTACACGGATGCAGATTTTGAAGCAGGTGTAGTAGTTTCACTGGGCCCCAGTCTGTTCCAGACGGCTGGCTGGCTCACTAAATTCGTGGACGAAGATGAAGTACAAATGGCCGGCAGGATGGTTTATGGAATCCGTCGCATCAAGGCCGGCGTGTATCCGACATCGCATGTTCCAGAATTCGATGAGTTGGACATTCCAGATCTAAATAGGTTTAAAAAAAGAGGGTGGAAACCAGCACTCAAAATTGAGGACGATGAAGAAGTGGCCTGGCTGTTGTACAGGGAAAAGCGCCGGCGCGTTCGAGATCTATTCGTCATCTCTCTAACCGAAAACGAACTCGTCCTCGCGCGCATCCAGGGAAACCTCGATGAACTCCTCAATTACGCCCTGGAGGAAGTCGAAAACGAATTCTTCTTTTCGGGCGATTGGATCGATCGGTGATTGAATGGCATTTCTGATGTGATGTGAAACCTGGAACCCGAAACCCCAAACCCGCACGCGTCGTTCGTATCTCTGCCTCCTACAACATCATCTCCAGGTTTCATTTTCACTTCGATGAAATTTTTCTTGTCTACTGTATTTATTGCAGCCTCTTTGTTTTGCGTCCCATCTGCTCCTGCTCAATTAAAACCTACGTCCAACGCAGCTAAAAGCGTCATCGACTTCTACTTCAACGGGCAAGGCCGTGGAGTTGTACTGGCAGACATACAGGTCTGCACCGATGTAATCGACAATCAATGTGTGGAACCCATCGATCCCCTGACGCTTCAGACAGGAATGGAGTATAAAATCTGGCTGATGTTTATCGTTCCCCAGGGAGAATCTATCGAAACCTTGTCGATTCAGTTTTTCAGAGAAGGCAACATGGCCTACAGCCGCAATCTCGCCGTTCGAGGGGCGCTTCGTTACCGTACCTGGAGAGCTTTTAAACCGGACGGCCCGGGCCGATGGGAAATCCGCATATTTGACAATCGCGAGGTCGAGATCGAAACCGTAGGGCTCCTGGAAGTATTCGTGCAGGGTAATTCTTGAAGAAGACCTTGCACTGTTGATTGAAACTGGCCGGCTAGTCTCTATTGACCCGCTCTAATTTTTTCCACAAAGCCCATAACGAGACCGTTCGGTATGGGTACGGTTAGATTGTATTGCGAGATCTTCCAGGCATCGTCTACACGAACGAGCACTCCGCTCCCCCTACATTCTCCAAGATTAGCATTTTCTAGCCGTTCGTCGAACCAGGCCGTCGTTCCGTCTTCCGAGATGTAGATATGACGTTCGATAGAGGTATACTTCCATCCACGTCCCTGATCGAAATAAGGCTTCGCGAACGCTTTGAAGGCATCTACATCCCATCGTTCAGTGGCATCGGTGCCCAAAAATATCCCATTGGCCGTGAAATGATCGAAATATCGGTCGAAGTCGGCATTGGCTGCTGCGTCGTGGAAATCGTCCAGCGTTTCGGCGACGGATTTCTGCGAGGAAGACATAGGTTGGGCTATATGCTGGGTAGTAATACCAAAACAAAAAATTGGCGATGCCGCGCGCATTTCACGATTCCCTTGTCGAGCAGTACCTGGGCTAAATCTCCCCTCGCCGAGCAAATTCCGCGATATGATCGGCAGCTCGGAAGGCGAGAGCCTGGATTGTCATCGTGGGTTGCCCCCGGCCCGAAGTGACTAAGCTGCTGCCGTCGCAGATGAAGAGGTTGGGTACGTCGTGCGCCCGATGATATCGATCTACGACCGATTCGCCGGGATCGTCGCCCATTCGGCACGTACCGAGCAGATGAGCACCTAAGTTTTGTTCGACAACAGGAGCCTCCCAGATCTGTTTCGCGCCAGCGGCGTCTAGCAGCTCCTTCGAACGCTCCAACATAAAACGCATCGCGGCCAAATCGTCGGGGTGATCCCGATAGGTCACGCGAATGGCCGGCCGGCCCCACTTGTCTTTTACCGTTGGATCGAGCGAGATATTGTTGGATTCCAACGGCAAAGACGTCGTGTGGCCGTTTATGGTGATTGTCCGGTTGAAGTATGCTCCCAGCGCCTTTTTGTACTCTGGTCCCCATGTCGGCGTATCGGGCGGGAGTGCTGTCAGGCCGAAAAAGATAGGGAACGGGGGAAAGAAACGCGCATCGAGTCCGCCTCCACCGTAAAATCCACGCTCTGGATCCGTGTCGTAGAAATCGTGCAAAATTCGAGTGACCTGCACGCTTTTATATTCGTTGCACGGGTGTTCGAACAGGCCGTAAGCATACGACTGCCCGTTAAACATCAGGTATTTGCCTACTTTTCCGCTTGAATTGGCGAGTCCATTTGGAAAACGGCTCGATTCGGACATCAGTAAAAGTCTCGCCGTTTCCGCCCCGTTGGCGCTCAGGATCACGGCCTTTGCTTTTTGCCGATGCTCGACGCCGACTTTGTCCCAGTACAGTACCTCGCTCACGCGGCCCTGATCGTCGGTTTTGAGGCGATACACGGTACTTTCCGCTCGAATCTCACACCGGCCTGTTGCCTCGGCCAGCGGAATCATTGCGGCCAGAGTAGACGACTTCGCACCGGCCTCGCAGCCAAACAGGATGCAAAAGCCGCAATGGATGCATCCGCCACGTCCGTTATGCGGCCGCGATAGAATCGCCATGGGGGCCGGCTGTGGATTCCAACCCATCTTCTCAGCCCCAATATCGAACAATACCCCGGACGACTTTACGGGAAGCGGGGGCATCGGAAAGGGTTTCGACCGAGGAGGATCGAACGGGCCGGGTTCACCCGAAACGCCGATCTCCCAATCAACTTTCGTGTAGTATGGTTCCAGCTCGGTGTAATCGATTGGCCAGTCGGCGAAACCGGTGCCGGCAATGGGGCCCAGGACGCTCCGCTCCTTGAAATCGATCTCGTGGAATCGCCAGTAGTTGCCGGTGAAATGGACGCTGCTGCCTCCTACCTGGCGAGCGTAGATCAACGGTGGGAAAAAATCCTGGATTTCTGCCTCTTCATCCTCCGAGCGCCTGAAAGTTTGTGGCGACTCGCCCTTCCATCCGCCGAGGTTTTCCTGTTTCGAGACATAATCCAGCTCGTCGTGTCTGAAGTCTTGGGCATTCAGGTAGGGACCCTGTTCGAACACGACGACGTCGAAGCCGGCTATCGACAATTCTTTGGCGAGTACGCCGCCGGCCGCCCCCGAACCAACGATGACAAAGTCAACGGGCTCGTTTTGGGAGAAGGGAAACCGTTTAGCCATCTGTCACCTCGTTTCCCGGTTGTGCGTCGTAATGGCCGAACGGCGGTTGCCAGGCGCCCTGCGGATCGAAACCGATCAGATTCCACCCGATTTCGTCACGATTTCCACCGTGTTTTGGATGTGAAAACATGCCGGCGACAGTCAAGAGACGAACGAGCCCGAAAAACGGTGTAGAATCGATTTCAGACAGCGCTTCGGTTTGCCGCTCCCAGCTTAATTCATTGAAGGCTTCTGCCGAAAATTTCTCTTTCACCAGTTCGTTCAGCTCTTCGATGCCTTTCCGAACTTGGGGCAATGAGTTGGCCATGAACGTGTGAAGAGCCTGGTCGATGAGAAAAATAACACCGGCTTCACTGGCGCCTGGAGTTTCACCAGAAGGAATAATCTGAGAGGCCATGGCTTCCAACCCGGCAGCTTCGGATAGCGAGAGAGATTTGAACGCAGCGCCGCTTTCTCGTGCCTGGCAGGCCAGATCTGCCGTTGCAAGCAGAACAGGCAGTTGGAGCGCCATCCAGGATCCACCAACGGCAGACCCGCTGGTAGCCAGAAATTCCCGCCGCGAAGTTTTTGATGTGGGCATGATGGCTCCGTTATTGAGTAATTTCCTCTAAACAGTAGATAGTTATTAGTTTTTAGTTGTTAGTTTGTTAAAAATGAGAGCAAAAATGCGCGAAAAACAGCTAGTTTCCTCGAAATCCGAAGTATTACTAATAATGTCCAGATATTTCTAAAATACGTGTTTTGGACCTGAAACCCATCAGATTTTCCAGGGCTTGACGGAATCAATCAAATTCTAGTACTTTCAGGTGCCCTCTGCCACCTTTAGTAGTTAAGCCACTTGTTGCAATGATGAAAACCATTTTGAAGTGGGCCGGGCTCATTTTTCTCGGCCTGGCAATTTTCCTGGTCATCGCCGGCCTGTTCGTATCGTCGAACGGCAAGGCAGCCATCGATCAGACCTACGAAGTATCTGCCAGCCTGATTTCGGATACACCTTCCGATTCTGCATCGCTCGCCCACGGCGAGCACCTTGCGAGAACCCTGGGGTGTTTTGATTGCCACGGTGAGTCTCTCGAAGGGCGGATTTTTGTCGATGCCCCTCCTTTTCTCGTGCCCGCCTCGAATCTCACCGCGGGTGAAGGAGGCATTGGAAGAACGTATACGGTGCAAGACTGGGATCGTACTATCCGACACGGCGTCAAGCCTTCGGGTCAATCAGTGATCTTGATGCCGTCAAAGACGTATCACAATCTAAGCGACGAAGATGCGGCCGATCTGATCGGGTTTTTGCAATCCATTCCCGCTGTAGACAATGAACTACCTGTGCGCAAGATACGCCTTCTCGGGAGAATTCTGGCTGGTTCCGGAGCATTCGATGTTTCTGAAGCCGTGAAAACTTCTCCTGCGTCAACCGCTAAGCCTCCCGAAGCGCCCACGAAAGAGTACGGCGACTATCTGGCCTCGTTGACCTGCACTGCATGTCATGGTGAAGATCTGCGTGGCGGTCCCCCTCTCGATCCGAATATGCCGCCCCCTCCCGATCTAAGCCCTTCCGGATCCTGGTCTTTCGAGCAATTTGCGACGGCCATGCGTACAGGAGTAACGCCTTCAGGGCATGAGATGAATCCCGAATATATGCCGTGGACCGCATTCAATTACATGACGGATGAAGAGCTTACTGCGCTTCATTTGTTATTGCAGAGCCTCTAAATGAGTATTTGGATGTTACTAGTTTTTAGTTTTAGTTCTTAGCAATTCTTCGAAATTGACGGAAATTAGCCGTTTTTCGTGCATTTTGCTTTCAATTCCAACGAACTAACAACTAAAAACTAATAACTACCTGCTACTCATACCCCACACTATAAATACGGGGCTTAATCAACCAGTGGCCCGGTCAACGGGGAATCCAGTCAACAAATCATCAAAAAAACGCAAATCCTTTTCGAAACTTCAGATCATCTCCAGAATTCGTATACTTAGAAGGAGTAACACTGCAGGCACATTGTGCGCAACCCACCTCCGTGTAGCTCGTATGCGACCCAGTTTTCGATCACTAACCCACTGAACAACATGCGAAGCACTGGTACGATCATCGTATTGGTCATTCTTTTGCTGATAGGATTTGCCGGCTGTGCCGGATGCAGCACTTACAACAGCCTAGTAACCCAGGATGAAAACGTAGACCGCGCCTGGGGTGACGTTCAATCCCAATATCAGCGACGCGCCGACCTGATACCCAATCTCGTTGAAACGGTCAAAGGAGCGGCTAGTTTTGAACAAGAAACCCTTGAATCTGTTACAAACGCACGAGCCAACGCCACGTCGATCAACATCTCGGCCGACGATCTGAGCGATCCGGCAAAAATGCGGATGTTCCAGGAAGCACAATCACAACTGACCGGTGCTTTGAGCCGCTTGCTCGCAGTAGCCGAAAACTATCCTCAGCTGCAGGCGACTCAGGCCTTTAGAGATCTGCAAGCCCAATTAGAAGGAACAGAAAATCGAATTACCGTGGCACGTCGGGATTTCAATAGTGCCGTTCAAGGCTACAACAGCGCGGTGCGCCAATTCCCTACGAATCTGGTGGCCGGCATGACAGGATTCAGTCAGAGAGAAATGTTTGAGGCCGATCCTGGATCGGACCAGGCGCCCGAGGTTTCTTTTTAAGCAATCCTGCATCCCTCCGTTAGTATCTGTCGTGTGAGAGTCTGGAGCCTCATGTGTGAATCTCCAGACCCTGCCGGCATTATTCGAATATTTGCCAATTATCCGAGCCGCTTTGTATAGATCCTATATCAAGCACTGGTTGCTTACGCTTTTTCTGCTTTTCGGAAGTGGTAGGGTGTGGGCGCAGGGTTTCGATGTCATTCCTCCATCCGGCAAGTGGGTCACCGATCGGGGAGATATGCTTTCTTCAGCTGAAGAAAGCAGGCTCAGCGAGAAACTGGCCGGTTATGCCGATACGACCTCTACCCAGATTGTCGTGGTAACGCTGGAGAGCCTGAATGGCGTCGAAGCGGCCGACTATGCCATCGAATTGGGCCGGCAGTGGGGGGTGGGCCAGAAGGGGCAGGATAACGGCGTCGTGATTCTAGCATCGCGGACCGACCGCAAAGTCTTTATCGCTACGGGATACGGTCTCGAAGGGGCCATTCCGGACGCACTCGCCAACCGTATCGTGGAAGACGTCATGGTTCCGAATTTTCGAGCCGGCCGTTTTTACGATGGATTCTCAGGCGCCACCGATGCACTGGTCGCTGCCGCTCGTGGTGAATTCACAGCGACTCCGGGGCGAGGCATTAATACTGGGATCGATCCGGAGTTGATCATCATGTTGATTTGGATTGCCCTGTTCCTCATCATCTTCTTCTCTCGTGGGGGCGGTCGGAGCGGCGGCAAAAGATACCGCAGCAGACGTCGCGGAAACTTCCCAGTCATAATATGGGGCCCTACCTATGGCAGAGGTAATGATTTCGGCAGTGGTGGATTCGGTGGTGGATTCGGCGGAGGCGGCTTTGGCGGAGGTTTCGGCGGCTTTGGAGGGGGAGGAGGCAGTTTCGGCGGAGGAGGCGCAGGCGGAAGCTGGTAGACGAGTGTCGAGTGACGAAGGTCGAATGTCGAGTGGTAAAAGTTGAAAGATGCGAGTGGTGAGTGATGAAAGATGAATAAAAGAATGGAGAGTAATTTCCTTCGGGTAGCTGCATGAACTCAGAAAATTTTCAGCCTTCAAAAAAACACTCGACACTCGACACTCGACATTCGTCACTTGAAAGGTATTCGTCACTCGATCGCCTCGGGGCTTTGCTCGAGTTTTACGAAGAGGATCCTGAGGACGACTTTACTCGTTTTGCTATTGCGACCGAGTATTTGAAACGTGGCAATAATGACGATGCGCTCGCGTTTTTTGAAGAATTAGTGTCGAGTTCGCCGGCATACATAGGTACGTATTATCATTTGGGGAAACTGTACGAGCGGCTTGGCCGCATGCCAGATGCAGTTCGTACATACCAGCAGGGCATTCGGCAGGCTACGAACCAACGCGATCTGCACGCTTGTGCCGAATTACAGGATGCTTTACTTCAAGCTCAGGGTATCGGTTTAGACGATGACTGAACACATTCGGAAACATATCATGGTTGCACTTCGACCCCTCAAGCTGTTTGGATTGTTTTGTCTTCTAACGGCTAATCTGGTATTAGCGCAAAATGCTCAGCGTTACACCGTCAAAAGTGGAGATACGCTGTTCCGAATCGCTCGAAACCACAATATTTCGGTTGCAGAGCTTAAGAGGTTGAATAACCTTGAAGACAATACGATACATCCGGGGCAAGAATTGGTCGTATCTGCCGAAGCTGAAGACGCCAACTCCGGCGCCGCAGGTAATCCTTTGCCTGTATTGCCCGACCCGGTTTTCGAGCCGGCCCGAGACCCCGTAAAACCTCGCGATTCAAATGAAGATGAAATTGAATCGTCTGCCGTAGCCGTGTCTGTTTCGAGCGATGCCGCGCCGGCCGATCGCGATGCGGCCTCATTCAAACCGCTCACGCGAGCCAAACGAAGCTATTCGGTAAAGCCCGGCGATACGTACTACAGTATTGCGATAGAATACGGCGTGCCGGCTTACGCCATATTTGCAATTAACGGCGGTAAAACCGAAGCACTGGAGCCCGGATCGTCCATCTGGATTCCAGATACCGACCCCATCACATCCTATGAAGATTCCGACGAAGCGCAATCGTACACTGTGCGGAACGGTGACACGCTTTACGGAATTGCGCGAAAAACAGGTACTACCGTACAAAGGCTCAGAGCAGCGAACGAGATGACTGGTAATACGCTTCGCATAGGACAGGTGATCACTATTCCCGACCCCGAGCCCATCACGCGGCCCCAGGAATCCCAAATTCCACCGCTTTACGAAAAGGGAGCCGTGGCGATTTATCCCGATACCTTCGCCGGAAGAATAACGGCCAGCGGAGATCCATACGATCCAGCTCGTTTTACGGTGAGTCATTCAGAGTTGGCTCTCGAAACCATCGTTCTCCTAACAAATCCCGTTTCGGGCCGTAGTACATTTGCAGAAGTCACCGATCGCGGCCCGCTAGACGCTCGATTTGTCATGGACGTATCGGCCATCGTCGCTCGCGAGCTCGCGTTGACTCCTGGAGAAGAGGAAGAAATTCAGATTCGTGTGGTTGAGTGACCGATGCCTAAATACCCAATACCAAAATATCCAAGACGTCCCTGTATTGTACAACCAGATCACCGACCTGGTATAAGATGTCTCAAGAAGAAGAAAACGTTTCAACGGAAACCAACTCAAACGGCGCCATCATATCTGACGGTCACGCGTACAGCCACGTACAGCTTTTTGAGCGCACTTCCGTTAATCGTACTTTATGAAGTCCTGATTACGCGGATGAATGAAGGACGGATGGGTGAGATCCGGGTGAGCGCTGAAGTTATTTTGAAGCAGTGGCTTGAATTTATAGGCGGCCCTACATATCTGGTTGTCGGCGTCGTTGTATTGTTGATCGGGGTGGGGATTCTGGTGTACGAGCGAAAAAAATCCATTCCCATACGGCCGGGATACTTTCTGGGCATCGTACTGGAGAGCAGCATCTATGCCGTCATAGTCGCATTCCTGGTATCTAACATCGTCCAGTCAATTCTATTGTACGCACAGAGCGCAGACAGCGGGATGAACGCAGTACCTACGGTGTGGATGCAAATTGCACTCTCGATTGGAGCCGGAATTTACGAAGAACTGCTCTTTCGGGTCATACTGGTGGGAGGGCTCTATTGGGTGCTACAGAAAATACTTAAACTGAAGAAACCCGCCTACATTGTTGCTGCGGTTGTCGGAGCCTTAGTATTCAGTGCCGTCCACTACCTCGGGCCGCTAGGAGATGTGGTCACAATGCAATCGTTTCTTTTTAGATTTATCTTCGGACTTGCACTCAACGTGCTCTTTCTCGTTCGCGGATTCGGCGTCGCAGCCTGGACGCATTCACTGTATGACATCATGATAGTAACGCGATTGTTAGGCTGATTTTAGGGTAAGTACCTGGACGTTACTAGTTTTTAGTATTTAGTTCTTAGTAATTCTTCGGATTTCAAGGAAATAAGCCGTTTTTCGTGCATTTTACTCCTGCCTTGGCAAACTAACAACTTAAAACTAATAACTATCTACTACTTAGCAATCATAGTCGCTTAATCAGTCGACCGATTTATCAGACTCTGGTGCCCGTTTGTCGCAATTTCAAACAATGACAGACGAAAATGGCGGTCGATTCGCCCATTTTGTCAGGAAATGACCTTTTGAACCATTTCGGATTGGAATTCGCTGTAAGAACCCCAAATTAATCTTTTAGCCTCACGAATATGTTCAACACCATGCGAACCGGGGCCTTAATGGCCTTCATGATCGTACTTTTTGCACTCATCGGTAACGCGATAGCCGGCCAGCAAGGGCTCATCATCGCTTTTGTAGTCGCCCTCGTCATGAATTTTGGCAGCTATTGGTTTAGCGACAAGATTGTGCTCCGGATGTACAAGGCAACGGAAGTTACTCCGCAGGAAGCCCCCGAACTCTACGAAATGGTGGATCGGTTGCGCCAGCGCGCCGAACTCCCCATGCCCAAAGTGTACGTGATCCCTTCGGATCAACCGAACGCCTTCGCTACGGGCCGCAATCCTGAAAACTCTGCCGTAGCAGTAACGAATGGCATCGTACGTTTGCTCAACAAGGAAGAGCTGGAAGGCGTAATTGGACACGAACTGGCGCACATTAAAAATAGAGACATTCTGACGGGATCTATCGCAGCCACATTCGCTTCCGCGATTACGCTGCTAGCCAGATTTGCTATGTTTTTCGGAAGCGGAGATCGCGACCGCAACCCCATTGTTAGCCTGGCGATGCTATTTCTGGCTCCTTTTGCCGCATTCCTTATTCAGATGGCCATATCGCGCTCGCGTGAATATATCGCAGATCGGGATGGTGCCACCATCGCGCAAAACCCCCGGGCTCTTGCCAACGCACTTGCACGCCTTCACCAGGGCATAGAACGCAACCCGATGCCGGCCAATGAAGCCACGGCTCACATGTTCATCGTCAGCCCATTCTTTGGCAAAAAAGGCGGGTTCCGCAGCCTATTTACGACACACCCACCCGCAGAAGAACGGATTCAACGATTACTGGCAATGGAAGCCGAGGGATAACGATTGTCGGGTGACGATTGTCGGGTGATGAATATTCTCTTGGGGCCACGATATATCGTGGCCTGGCCGGGTCAAAATTAATTTTGCGGTTGTGCCAACCCCAGACCTAATTCCACGTCATTCTCCAGCAGTACCTCGTACAAACGGTCTGCAACCAGTTCGTGGCCTTTTTTACTCAGGTGGGTATCCCAGCTGCGCAATTGAACTTCTTCAGCGGTATGTCCATCATACGGATTGTCCACGAAGACGGTTGTGATGCCCGAGTCTTGCAGGATTTGTTTCAGTGCAGGGGCTCGTAGCGGATCAAGTCCTTCCAGTTCTTCGGTGGTAGGGATGTAGAGCGCGACGAATGGAATGCCTTTGCTTTCGCACATCTTTTTGATCGTTTGCAGGCTCCAGGCCAATATGTCTTCACCGAATGGGTTGAGTCGGCGCCTCAATTCAATCTGATCCATCTCCGAAGACACACCGCTTTTAGCTAATAAATCGCGCAATTCGCCATGGTCAAACGATCGCTCGTCTTGAATCATGCGTTCCAACTGCATTAACATACGGCGCTTTTCGGTAGAGTGGATCGCATAGTAGATCGCATCCGGCTCAAAGGGAAGCGCCTTCTTTTCGGCTACGACGAGATTTTGCACCGGGCTGTACCCGCCTACCGAGTAGTTCAGTATTTCGTAGCCATTGTAGGCTTGACCGGCATGTTCTCGATTGAGCCGGTCTTCTACCAGTGCTTCGAAGGTTTCCTCTCGGGCCACTCCCGAACCCTGCTCGTACGATGCCCCGAGTAAGGCGATACGGTACGTGCCAGCCGGCTTTTCTCGGGTATATTCTTTATCCCGCATCCCCCACTGGTTGGTCTTGAACGGCGCCTCTTTTACGATGCCGTCGAACGACGGGATAAGTTCGTATACCAGCATGCCTTCGCCCGGCTGCACACTTTCAGAATTCATCGTCGCTTTCCAGTTGGCCGGCCGCTGCGTCTCTTCCACCCATGCCAGTTGCGACGTATAGCTCGTCGCCATCAAGCCTTCGTAATACCCTCGATCTGCCAGGTCTTGATCGCGTTCGTTGAGCCGCGTCTCTTGAACTGATGAAATGTACTTGTTTACTCGAGGCCCGAGCCGGTACTTCACCTGCGGCAACCCGATCATAACGAGCGCCAGACCCATCGCAGCGGTGCGAGTCGCCACACGTTCGAAGGTCATGTGCTGTTCGTCGAAAAAGAGGTGGATGTCTTTAGCTTTGAGCCACTCGAACAAGTAAAGCGCTGCCCACAGGCCGGCCAGGCCAACGATCACCCACACCCACGCCATCGCACCGCTGCCACCCGAGGCGCCCATCACCGTCCACCACTCCCCCACACTCTCGCTACTCCAAAACGACCACATCAACGCCAAAAAAACAAACGTCACCACCGTCTTCAGCGTCAGCTTCAGCACCGCCCTGGCATCGAAACCCTGCACACTCAAACGCTTCTTCTTGCCCGCCTTCGTCTCCCACACCGAGTTGATCGCCACCAACACCCCCAACACCATCCAGTACACCCCATCGACCGTCGTCAGCGGAAAGTCCCCCTGCAGCCAGAACCACTGGTACGAGTGCAGCAGCCACGTGAAGAAAAACACCAACAGCGTGCTCACCACCAGCGCCGTCGTCGCCCCCCAGTGCCGCATCTTCATATAGAGCGGGTAGAAGAACATCTTCATCATGAAGTCCTTCCAGTAGATGTTGATGCGGCGCCAGTAGTCGTTGAAGCTATGGGCGAGGAAGTACTGTTTGTGGGTCTCGGGCAGGTTGAAGCCGAAGAGGCAGAGGATGCCGATGATGAGGTGGAACAGGCCGGAGACGCGTAGATAGAGCAGGTAGGCGCTTACGATGAAGAGGACGACGCCTGCGAGCGTGGTGATTTCTTCGACGGCGGGAGTGAAGTAGTAGTAGACGAGGCGATAGAGGATGAGGTGGATGGCTCCGCGCAGCATCCAGAGCACGCCTTTCTGGTAGATGGTATAATCGTCTTTATTGTAGTACGTGCGCCGGTAATTGATATAATCGACGATGGGAAAGAAGGGGAATACGATGTTGGGCAACATAAAAAAATAACACAGCCGCTCCCAAACGGTCGCTTCCTTTTTTTCGTTTCGCATGTCGTAGAGATAGAGCGCCACACGAAACATAAACATCGATCCCAGAACGGCGATGATTGGGCCCGACCAGGAGAAGTTGAACCATTCGATCCGCAATGCAACCAGGCCGGCTCCAGAAAGGGTGAGTAACGCAATTCGGGCCCAGTAAGGAATGGGAAGGTGGCACATGCCGATCAAGGCCAGCGAAATCCCCGTGAGCCAGGCCGCGTTTGCCCACCCGAAAATGACTACCATGCCGGCCACTGTTAGTGCAAAAAAGAACGGCATTCGCAGTTTTAACGGCAGCCATGCATGGATAACGAATCCTCCAAAAAGCAATGGTGTGAGTTCTAAAAGACCGCTGTTTTCTTCAATTTTGAATAGATTGATCGCCAGTAACGCAAGACCCAACTGAAGCGTTACGGCAGCAAACTGTACGAGATTGGATTCGCGCACTTGTGTAAAAAATTGTTCCGAAAGCGATAGGTCGTGGACTGAAGAACCACTCATCTGATCGATGGCTCTCTTTCCCGATTTCAGCATGATTTTTATTATTCAGGTCTTCAGTAGAAGGCGCTGGTTTTTCGATACGGTCATTGCGTAAGACCAGATCTGCCAAAAGCAATCTGAATATTCACCATCAGACAACCGGGAAAACCAGTTTTATGCGTTCGAATGGGCCAAAAGTAATTCTGGTAGGGGCTAAGCCGTGTTTGACTCTGGATGAGCCATCTTCAATTTCAGGCGCTAAAGGTCCCGGTTTTTGGATGAATTTGCCTCTAGCAGGGGTTCCCCGGGGTATCGACGTCAAATTCTTTACATTTAAATTATGATGCAGATTGTCAGATATTGGCTCTTCTTCCAAATCATAGGCGCCGTCTGCGTTAGTGCCGTACACGCGCAAATACCGGTTCTGCCGGCCGATTCGCTGATAGTTGCTTTCAAAAAGCTGACCAGAAATACACCCTGGGAGCTAAAAAAGACCATCGACATAAGTTTCGACACGTTTCACCCTCAGGGATTCGCACGAGTGGGTGATTTTCTCTTTCTCTCTTCCGTAGAAGTCATCGAACGCACGCAAAAATATGACAACCACGACGGGCGCTACGATCGCTCGATTGGTCTTGGGAAAGGGCACTTGTTCAAGATGGACATGCAGGGCCAGCTCCTGGATCGAACCGAGATTGGACGAGATTCTGTATATCACCCGGGTGGCATCGATTACGACGGCGAATTCGTCTGGGCGCCGGTGGCAGAATATCGTCCCAACTCGTCATCAATTGTGTATCGCGTTGATCCTGTGACAATGGCAGCCGAAGAGGTTTTTTCAGTTCCAGATCACATCGGAGGACTGATACACGACATCGAGAACGACCAGCTATTTGGCGTCAGCTGGGGATCGCGTCGTTTTTATCGATGGAATTTCGCTTCGAAAGGAAAAGTTGATGGAAATGCTTTAGGGCCTGTGAATAATCCGTCACATTACATCGATTACCAGGATTGCCAGTATGCAGGCCGCGGCATGGCGATTTGCTCTGGGGTTGCTTCTTACTTGAGAGAGGGCACACCCCTCGTTCGCATGGGTGGCATCGAACTGGTCGATATCGAAAATGGTATACCGATTCATCAGATTCCCTTCCCCTTCAAGACCGACTTGGGTCTACCAATGACACAAAATCCGATGTGGATAGAATACGAGAAGGGAATATTACGACTTTACCTGATGCCCGAAGATAACGAAAGCCGGCTTTATATCTACGAAAGCAATTTATAACGAGAGCAGCTCGACTTCGAAAATCAACGTGGCATTAGGCGGAATACTCGGTGTGCCGGCAGCTCCATAAGCGAGACCCGGTGGAATCACGAGCTGGCGTTGCCCGCCGACACGCATCCCTTGAATGCCTTCATCCCACCCGGCAATCACGTGGCCTCTCCCCAGGAAAAACTCGAAGGGACGATTTCTCAAGATCGAACTATCGAACAGGACGTCGTTTGTGAACCAGCCGTGATAATGGACAGAAATAAACGCATCGTTTTCGACGACAGGGCCGTTTCCCTCCACAAAATCGAAATATTTCAGCCCTGACTCTGTTACGATATAATCCTCTTCGGCCACCTCGCGGGGAACTGGTAAATCGTTTTCCGGCTCTTCGTTGGCTTCATTGCATGAAACGAGTGTGACGCTCAAGATCGTCAGAACAAGAAGCTGAATGAAGCTTTTTCTTTTCATAAGGTATGCGAATTTAGCTCAAGCAATGTACTTCCCCAATCTCTTACTCCGTTCCCAGTAAAATAATCTCGAATATCAGGGTCGAATTGGCAGGAATATTCCCATTGGCCTGATCTCCGTAGGCGAGTTCGGGAGGGATTTTTAATTGACGTTCTCCACCAAGATACATGCCCGCCACACCTTCTTGCCAGCCATCTATTACATTAGATACACCCAGGCGGAACTGAAAGGGATCGACTCTCAATACCGAACTATCGAACAAAAAACCGTTCGTCAACCAGCCGTGATAATGGACGATCACTACATCTCCAGAATCTGCTCTGGCACGTGTCGTATCGCCGACTACAAAATCGAAATACTTCAACCCTGTTTCGGTCATGGTATAGAGGGAATCTGCCACTTCACGAGGTACCGGGGCCTGAGGAATTTCCTGCTCATTAGTGCCGGAATTATCGCATCCCGCGATCAGAATGCAAAGAACGACCGTGCCGGCATACAACGTTTTAAAGAACATCCGTTCTGGAGAAGAGTGAGTGGGGCATAGGAAGTATCGAAGGGGGGTTACGAGTCAGCCGGCAAATAGGTCCTGCTGGCCGGCCCGGCGGAAATGCTCCGTAGAGAGGCCTTCTCTTTTTTTGTTGAGCCCCAGCTTCTGGCATGTATTCCGATGAAGCTGGCTCACAATGTCTGCCCAACGCCCCTGGCCTCGCATTCTGACTTTGAACCGATTTTCCGAAAGATTATCCCCTCGAAGATCCCTGAGCCGATTGAGCACACGCTGTTTCCGATCGGGAAATTCGTTCCCCAGCCATTCGATAAATAGATCTTTGACCGGACCGGGCAACCGAAGCATGATGTAGTGCGCCCAGAGGGCTCCGCGTTCCGCTGCTGCTTTGACGATTTCAGGGAGCTCTTCGTCGGTAAGTCCAGGCACCAGGGGAGCGGCCATAATTCCCACCGGAATTCCCCGCTCTGCCAAACGCTCGACGGCCTGAAGCCGGCGCTCAGGACGCGAAGTGCGCGGCTCCATGACCTTGGTGATTTCTGGCCGGAGACTGGTGATAGAAATGGATACGCTGACCAGATTCCGCGACGCCAGCTCTTCCAGCAAATCAAGGTCCCGCGTGACCATGTAATTTTTGGTGATGATAGAAACTGGATTCCGATACCATGCAAACACTTCGAGGCACGACCGGGTGAGCTTTAACTTCCGTTCGAGCGGCTGATACGGATCGGTATTGCCCGAGAGCATCACAGCCTGGGGCTTCCACGACTTTTTCTGAAACGTATTGGCGAGAAGTGAGGCGATGTCTTTTTTGACGAGGATTTTGGTTTCGAAGTCGAGGCCGGCGGAGTACCCCAGGAATTCGTGCGACGGCCGGGCATAACAATAGATGCACCCATGCTCGCAGCCTCGATACGGGTTCAGGCTGTAGTCGAAGGGAATGTCAGGGCTGTTGTTCTTCGATAGCGCCGAGCGCGACGTGTCGACGATATACTCCGTCTGCACCTGTCGGAGTTCGTCCTCGTCGAGTTCGGCGGGGTCTTCTACATGGTGATGCCGGTCGAAGCGGTTAGCCGGGTTAGACGCTGCTCCGCGTCCTCGCCGGCGAGGCGTAGGGTCCAGGTTCATATCGTCAACGAAAGCTGCCGGTCGACCATTGATCGTTGAACATTTAGTGTCGACTATTGAAGTTAAGTGATTGACATTATATGCACACATGTTAGAAACGATCCTTATGAGGAGAAGAGAACTGGGGAACAGGGGAAATAGAGTGAGAAAGATTTGATCATCCTTGTAAATTGAAAGTTAGACTTTTAATTTACAAGGATGATAAAGCGCCGGATCATACATACCCTCGAAGAAGCATTGGGCCGCCAGGCGGCCGTAGTTCTGATTGGTCCACGTCAGGTTGGGAAAACTACACTTGCTCTGCATATTGCAGAAGTACTTCCATCGCTATATCTCGATCTGGAAGCGCCCCGGGATCGCGCAAAATTATCAGACCCTGTTCTGTTTCTTCGTCAGCACAGGGACAAACTCGTAATTCTGGATGAGATTCATAGGGCGCCTGAAATCTTTCAACCCCTGAGAGGATTGATCGACGAAAACAGGCGGGAAGGACGACGAACCGGGCAATTTCTCATTTTGGGATCTGCATCGATAGATTTGTTGCGTCAATCAGGGGAAAGTCTGGCAGGGCGGATTGAATATGTAGATATGGCACCTTTCGATTTATTGGAGATCGAATCGGACGAAGAATTACAACAGCGGCTCTGGCTCCGGGGAGGTTTCCCTGACAGCTTTTTGGCTGCGTCAGAGAAAAACAGCTATTCCTATCGCCGCAATTTTATCAGAACATATCTTGAACGCGACGTGCCCCAATATGGGCCTCGAATTCCTGCGATAACATTAGAGAACCTCTGGACAATGCTCGCCCACGCACAGGGGACTATGCTCAATGCGTCTCGATTGGCTGCGGGTTTGATGGTGAGTGCTCCCACCGTGTCGAGTTATATTGGGTTGTTGGTTGACTTGCTCCTCGTGCGCCGTCTGTTACCCTTTCATGGGAAAACAAGTAAACGAATTGTCAAATCTCCCAAAGTATACATCCGGGATAGCGGCCTTCTTCACGCATTACTCGGTATAGAAGATAGTGTCGCCTTAGCCGGCCATCCTGTAGTCGGCGCAAGTTGGGAGGGGTTTGTGATCGAATCATTATTGACGATTGGGCCTGAAAATACACGTGCCAGCTTCTACCGCACATCAGCAGGTGCCGAAATCGATCTAGTATTAGAACTTGGAGGAAATCGCGGAATGTGGGCCATCGAAATTAAACGGGGTCTGACCCCTAAACTTAGTAAAGGATTTCATATCGCCTGTCAGGACTTGCAGCCTCAAAGAGCTTTCGTCATCTACTCTGGAATGGATCGATACCCGATTACGCAGACGGTTGAGGCGATAAATGTGCGTGATCTCGCCACAGAACTCGCGACATTGTGAGCGGAAAAACTCTCGCCCAAAGCTGGAGATATTCTAGCGAATGATTGAAAATGACTGAGTATCCATGAATTTTGAACCATTCAAGTGCAGGAAGTATTGTCCCACAGTTAGGTGTTCCGCTTCAACGGTAAACGTATGTGAGCCGCTGGTCAAGTATCCATTATAAATGCGTTTAACGGGTCGGCCTAGCACATCAAATACTGAAATACTAATGTGTTGGCTCGCTGCTAATTGCATATTAATCGATGCTCTAGAATTGAACGGATTGGGGTAGATTGAGATTAGTTTATTTTCCCCGATTGTATTTTTCCCTTCATTGATGAGTGTGCTGCTATTTTTGAGCACCCACAACTGAGTAGCAAAGAATAACTCGTTCAGGGCTGTAAAAAAATTCTGGACGGAAGAACCTTCTGCACCAGGGAAAATATCTGCGACTTGCTCCGTTATGAACCCATTTGATCGCCACAACTCCTGCCCTGTAATACCGTCATTCGCTCCCATCGGTAAGCCACAATTCATATCCCGATTCCTCTTCGCTCGATTTTCTCCAAAAGTAAACCTCGGCCTGATACCCAATCAGTGCGTATAAGCCTTGAAAAGACTCGATACCCCGGGTTGAATCAGAGACCTTTCGACTAGAAATACCATCTGAAATCCAGAGAACTATACTTGATTTGCCGCCATTCCCCAGAAAAAGAGCTGTTCTTCAAATGAATATAGACCTATAGGCTGTGGGTTTGCGAGATCAAAAGGTATATGAGAAATTTGCTGAATTTGCGCATGAAGCGGAAGTGCCAGTTCAATTAGAACGATCAACTGCAGAAATTTTTTCATTGATCTACTTACTAATGCAGGTTGCCAGTATGTTCCTGGAAACAACAAGTGTAAGTAACTTAGTTACTGAGTATCAAGTCTATGGATGGTAGAGAGACATAAAACCGAGGACCAAAAACACCGTCTCCGGGTATGATTAGCCCAATTTGACGAGGACCACCAATACCTTGCGAGACGTATGGCAACTCCTGAAAAAAGAGACTACTTCGGTACCAAATCCACTTTCGACACCGGCTCTGGCTCGGCTCATATCTACCGGCTCGACGGGTTAGAACAGCGCGGATTTTCCGGGCTCAACCGGCTTCCGTTTTCGATAAAAGTAATGCTCGAGGCAGTACTGCGGGAGTGCGACGGGTTTCTCGTTTCTGAAGAGGATGTCGAGCGCATGGCTCGGTACAACCCAAAGGCGCCAGCTAAAGAAGAAATCCCGTTCAAGCCGGCCCGCGTGCTGTTGCAGGACTTCACTGGCGTGCCTGCTGTTGTAGATCTGGCCGCAATGCGATCTTCGATGGCGCGCCTGGGCGGCGACCCCAACGAAATCAACCCCGGTGTGCCGGTACACCTGATCATCGACCACTCGGTGCAGGTGGATGCATACGGCCGGCACAACGCACTGCAGATCAACGCCGAAAAAGAATTCCAGCGCAATCGCGAGCGCTACGAATTTCTCCGCTGGGGGCAACAGGCGTTCGATAATTTCTCCGTTGTACCGCCGGCCAGCGGTATCTGTCATCAGGTAAATCTCGAATACGTCGCCCGCGGCGTCTGGACGCGCCCTGAAGCCGATGGACTCGCGGTAGCTTACCCCGATACGCTCGTCGGCACCGACAGCCACACGACGATGATTAACGGTTTGGGCGTCGTCGGCTGGGGGGTAGGTGGCATCGAGGCCGAGGCCGTCATGCTTGGCCAGCCGATCTACATGCTCATGCCGGAAGTAGTCGGGTTCCGGCTCACGGGGCAGCTTCAAGAAGGCGCGACGGCCACCGACCTCGTACTCGTCATCGTGGAGATGCTCCGGAAGTACGGCGTCGTGGGCAAATTCGTCGAGTTTTTCGGTCCCGGCATCAGCCGGCTCACAGTACCCGACCGTGCCACTATCGCCAATATGGCTCCAGAGTATGGCGCTACGATGGGCTTCTTCCCCATCGACAAAGAAACGCTGGATTTCCTTCGCCGCACGGGCCGGCCGAATGACCTCATCCAAATGGTGGAACGCTACACCAAAGAACAGGGCCTCTTCCGCACGGACGAAACGCCCAACCCTGAATTCATCGACACCCTCGAACTGGATCTTTCGACAGTATCTACCAGCCTTTCCGGCCCCAAGCGTCCCCAGGATCGGATCGACCTCCCCGATCTCAAGAAAGTCTTCGATGCATCGCTCACGACGCCTCCAGGACCGAAGGGATTCGGCATTCAGCAAGACGCTCTGGATAACACCGGAAGATATAAAGACGAAGCCGGCAGTGAGCTGGACATGCACCACGGGGATGTCGCCATAGCAGCAATCACCAGTTGCACCAACACGAGCAACCCATCGGTAATGATCGGCGCGGGGCTCGTGGCCAAAAAGGCGGTCGAGCGCGGATTGAAAGTGAAACCTTACGTCAAAACCAGTCTGGCCCCCGGCTCCAAGGTAGTTACCGATTATCTCCACAAAGCTGGCCTACTGCCCTACCTGGATCAGCTTGGGTTCAACCTCGTGGGTTACGGATGTACAACGTGCATCGGAAATTCGGGGCCGCTAAACGAGCCGGTTGCGAATGCCATCAATGAAGGACATCTCATCGCCGCCGGCGTGCTTTCCGGCAATCGCAACTTCGAAGGGCGCATCCATGCGCTCGTGCAGGCCAACTTCCTGGCCTCGCCGCCGCTCGTGGTGGCTTTCGCCCTGGCCGGCACCGTCGATATCGATTTGACGAAAGACCCTCTTGGGCAGGACAGCGCCGGCAGCGACGTATTTCTGAAAGACATCTGGCCGACCAGCCAGGAAATCCAGAATGCCGTCAGCCAGTTCCTGACGCCTGAGATGTTCGAAAAAGAATACGATGGCATCGAAACTTCGAACGAAGACTGGAATCGGATCGCCATCCCAGAAGGCTCTATTTACGAATGGAGCGATGCCTCGACATATATCCAGGAGCCGCCGTTTTTCTTTGGCCTGACGCCTGAGACACCATCCATCGAAAGTATCAATGACGCGCGCGTGCTGGCTGTCCTGGGCGATTCGACGACGACCGACCACATCTCGCCGGCTGGCTCAATCCCGGCCGATGGCCCCGCCGGAAAATACCTTACCGACAAAGGCGTGGGCTTCCTCGATTTTAACTCGTTCGGCTCACGACGCGGCAACCACGAGGTGATGATGCGCGGCACCTTCGCCAATATTCGTATCAAAAACAAGCTCGTGCCGGGCACCGAAGGCGGCGTCACCAATTACCATCCGACCGGCGAGGTGATGCCCATCTACGACGCCTCGATGAAATACCAGTCTGACGGCATCCCACTCGTGGTGCTGGCCGGCAAGGATTACGGCATGGGCTCCAGCCGTGATTGGGCCGCCAAAGGCACGATCCTGCTCGGCGTCAAAGCAGTCGTCGCTGAGAGCTTCGAGCGCATCCACCGCTCCAATCTGATTGGGATGGGCGTTTTTCCACTCCAGTTCAAAGATGGAGAAACGCCGGCTACGCTGGGCCTGGATGGCACGGAAACGTTCAGCATCCCTGTTACCAACGACGTGCAACCGCGGCAAGACATCCTGGTGACCGCAACAAAACAAGACGGCTCGACTGTTTCATTCTCGACAACGTGCCGGCTCGATACGCCCGTCGAAGTTGACTACTATCGCAACGGCGGGATCTTGCACTATGTGCTTCGTAATTTTTTGAATACGTCGAGTGTTGAAGCGTAAGCCTTACTGTTCACACCCTATTGTTTGAAGCACATAATTTTCGATGATTCGAATCGTCTGCTGGTGCATGCCGCGTTGACCGTAGTGTTGTCGAGTGACTGCCACCACGGCATCAAGCTCGGGTAGAATGACTATCGCATTACCTCCGTTGCCAGACATGTACGGAGCGTCGATGGCGCCGCACGATGTTTTCCACGCCCGCCGCCAGAACTGGTAGCCATAAGTCTGATTTTCATTCGCCCGTACGTGCGAAGATGTAGCGGCTTGAATCCAGGAAGCCGGCAGTACCTGCTGGCCGCCCCACTTTCCTTCGTGCAATACCAGCATTCCCAGCTTTGCCAGGTCGCGAGCCTGAAGTCGTAAACCACCCCCCGTCATGAATTCTCCCGTGGGTGAACGGCTCCATTGCCAGGTATCGATACCGAGTGGCGAGAAGAGCTTTTTTTCGAAGTAGCGGTTGACACGTTCACCGGTTACCCGTTCCAGTATTTGTCCTAACAGAAACGAGCCGGCCGTGCAATAGAAGAAAGGTCCGCGACCTCTTTCGTTGCGTTCATATCCGGTCTTTGCAGGGATATCCACCGCCCACCTTGCCCATCGATGAAGCGGATACATGTGTTCTTCATTGCCGGGAGTTTCCATATCGTTATCGTTGCAATTCAGCGCCGAGGACATCGTGAGCAGGTCCTCTACCGTAATTGCTCGTTTGGGAGAGCTGTCGTCTTTGAATGGCTCGAGATCCCTGAAAATATCGAAAACAGGCTGATCCAGTGAGAGCAATCCATCGGTTATAGCTGCACCAACTGCCAATGCCGTTAGCGATTTGGTAGCTGAGCGTGTATCATTTAACAAATCCCTGTCGCCATAGCCGAAATAGCCCTCGTAAATGAGGGTGTCGTGTTGTACAAGCAGTACGCTCGTCGTGTTGGGGAATGAATCGGCCTGGATATCGGCTTCCATTTCTTGAATGGTCTCTTTTGCCTGCGGGGTCAATCGGCCGAGATCAACCAAAAGCTCGGGCGAACCCATAGTTCTTGGAGGTGTCTCCTGGGCGCATCCGGTTTGGGTGATGAGCAGGAGAATGAGACCCGTGATACGGATTGCGAGGGGATATCTTTTCATGGGGTTGATAGGGCGTTGTTCATCATATCGAGGCGATCCATATCGACCCTGCGGGCCAATGGACACGATTCGAAAGGGTCCAATTCATATCGACCTGCGGGCCGATGGACACGATATATCGTGTCCGTACGGGGCGGGGAGTCAAGGGGAATTGGCATTCGGTATCCGATATCCGCCGCCGCCGGGAGTTTCGATGCGGAGGCGTTCACCGGGTTTGAATGTGCGAGAAAATTTGGACGGAAGCATGTGTTCTTCACCATCTACATCTACCAGAATATTGCGGCCGGGTGCGCCGGGTTGACCGCCCTTTAATCCCCAGGGCGCATTTTTTCGGCGTTCGCTCAGCATGGTGGCGATGACCTGGGTAAGAAATTCGTATTCGCGGATCACTCCTTTGCCGCCTCGAAATGTGCCCTCTCCGCCTTCATCGCTCCGAAGTGTATACTGGCGGATGCGAAATGGAAATGTCATCTCCAGGGCTTCGATGGGCGTATTCAGGGTATTCGACATATGCACGTGAACGCCGTCCAGCCCATCGGTACCGGACGCTGCGCCCATGCCGCCGGCAATGGTCTCGTAGTACGCGAACGGTTGTCCATCCAACCCTTTGCCGCCGATAGTCAGGTTGTTCATAGTACCTTGCGAAGCGGCCGGCACTCGATCGGGCAGTGCCTGGGCCAGGGCTCCAAACGCTGCATCGACAATACGCTGAGAGGTCTCTACATTACCTCCAGCCACAGCGGCCGGCGGCAACGCGTTTACCAAACATCCCACAGGAGCGACCACTTCGACCGGTGCGAAACAGCCGGCGTTCACCGGTACATCTTCCTCCATCAAACTAACGACTGCATAGTAGCAGGCCGAACGAGTGATACTCAAGACGGCGTTAAGCGAGCTGTTTGTACTCGGAGAAGTTCCGCTGAAATCGAATGTTACGCCATTGCGGATCGACACGGTTAATCGAATGATTGCCTCTTCGTACGCAGCGCCTCCATCCATCTCTAAAACATCTTCGAATTCGAAGCTGCCTCCAGGCCAGGCGGCTATTGCTGCACGTACCAACCGCTCGCTGTAGTCCAGCAAATGATCAGCGTACCGTTTTACCTCTTCCAGACCATGACGATCTACCAGCTCACGAAGCCGTTGTTCACCAATCGTCTGGGCAGCGCGTTGTGCAGCCAGATCGCCGCGCCGCTCGTCGGGAGTGCGTACGTTGCGAAGAATGACAGCAAGTAGAGACTCGTTCAACGAGCCGGCTTCGTACAGTTTTACAGGGGGAAGAATCAGCCCCTCTTGGAAGATCTCTGTCGACAGAGGTAGAGAACCCGGCGTCATTCCGCCTACATCGGCATGGTGGGCGCGGCTAGCGACAAAAAAAGAAGGTACAGAGTCCCCATCTACAAAAACCGGGGAGATCATTGTGATGTCCGGCAGGTGAGTTCCACCGGCAAAGGGGTCGTTGAGGATTACTACATCGCCTCTGTGCCATGCTTCGGTGACCATGAGGGCCGTTTCGACACTGGCCGGCATCGCGCCGAGGTGAACGGGTATGTGTGCGGCTTGAGCGATGAGCCGGCCGGCATCGTCGAAGAGCGCACACGAAAAATCGAGCCGCTCTTTTATGTTTGGCGAGTAACTGGCCCGGCGTAACGTGACACCCATAGCGTCCGCGACACCAGCAAAACGATGCCGGTATACTTCTAACAATACGGGATCAACTATATGCTCTTTGTTCCGCGCCATTCGATCTTTTTCTCTATCCACAAAACCCCCTACACCACGTGGTGGAAAATGTGGATAACTTGTGGAACAACGTTTTGCCGAAATTTCATCCTGTTTTCCTCGCCAATTAATAAACCTTTGAAATTGCTTACTTTAGGGTATTATGATATCATAAACATATGTAGTATGTGTCTTTCCTATTTGACGGGAAAACGTGTGGATAAACTGTGGCTTCTTGAGCACCTACTCCTGAGGCGCATATCCCACACGCCGAAGCTCCATATTACGAAAAACGTCGATTTTAGCCATCCAGGAGGGGGGAATCCAGGTCGTGGTATCGTATTGGGTGACTATCGCCGGCCCCTCGAAAACATGACCACATCTTAATTTTTCCCTGTCGTACCGCGGCGTAGAGTGAACGGTGTCATTGAGCCAAACAGAAACTTCGTCAATTAATGCGACGGAGACGGGCGTCTCTACTTGTAGGTCGCGCGGCCATGCAGGAGCTGCTCCAGAAATACGGCCTTCCAATCGCACGGTGACAACTTCCACCTCAGCCGATGTTGTTTGATACCCAAACCGCTGCTGATGTAGTTCGTGAAACCGATCGACCGATGTGTGTATTTCTGATCTGGAAGGAGGCAATACGAGCGGCGTTTCAATCTCATAGCTCTGGCCGGCATATCGCATATCGAGACGCGCTTCCAGTCGTAGTGATTCCTCATTGCCCAGGACATCGAGCACCTGCTCTTTCATGTTCGATAATTTAGATGCCAGAGGAGTTGAATCCTTTATCAATGATGAGGCAGAGCATAACATCGCCTGCGATGTCTCGTAGGATGCATCGGCCATCAACAATCCCATCGCACTCAACACACCGGGGTAACGCGGTACGAGAACTCCCGACATGCCCAGCGCCTCGGCCAGCTCGCAGGCGTGCAACGGACCGGCTCCACCAAACGGAACCAGTTCGTATTCCCGAGGATCGTGGCCGCGCTCGATCGACACTTTCCGCAATGCTCGTTCCATAGCTGCGTTCGCAACCTGAATCACCCCGAGGGCCGCTTCTTCTGCGGATCGTCCCATCTCATGCCCGAGCTTTTCGAGCGTCTTTTTTGCTGCGCCCACATCCAATTCCAATGAGTCCGCGGGTGTCAGCCGGCCCAACACGACATTCGCGTCGGTTACAGTGGGTTGCACTCCCCCTCTTCCATAACAGACCGGTCCTGGTTGTGCGCCGGCGCTTTCGGGACCCACGCGCAATACGCCACCCGCATCTATTCGGGCGATACTCCCACCTCCGGCACCCACCGTATGAATATCGGCTGACGGGAAACGTAGGGGGAGGTCGGCGATTTTGCTTTCGGCCGTTCGCGGAAGCGTGCCGGCGCAGAGGGCTACATCGGTGCTGGTCCCTCCCATGTCGAACGTGACGATTTTGGGCGTCTCGGTATTGTGCGTTTTTTTGGCGACTTCGAAGGCCCCAACAATGCCTCCCGCCGGCCCGCTCAGCACGAGTCGAGCTGCTTCGTTCGAAGCCATCTTGAGTCCAATACAACCGCCGTTCGATTGCATCACGTGGATGCTGCGCCTCCCGAGCGCCGCTTCGAGCCGAGCCAGATACCGTGCGACGAGCGGCTGGACATACGCGTTGATCGCCGTCGTTGCAGTTCTTTCGTACTCTCGGTACTCGGGCAATAGTTCACTGCTCACAGATATCTGAATTTCGCCGTCAAATTTTTCTAGGGCAGAAGCTGCGAGTTTTTCGTGATGCGGGTTCAGGAAAGAGAAGAGAAATACAATCGCTATGCTTTCGATCTTTTTCGTTTTGAGATATTCGAGGGCATGCAATACATCTTCTTCACGAATCGGAGTGAGAACCTGGCCGGCAGCGTCGACTCGTTCGTCGATTTCCAGACGAAGTTCGTCAGGTACGAGTGGAGGCGGGCGATGCTGGGCGAGTTTGTACAGATGAGGGCGATTCTGCCGGCCGATGGCCAACACGTCGGCGAATCCCTTTGTGGTCAGCAATGCGGTACGAGCGCCGCGGCGTTCGAGTAGCGCGTTCGTCGCCACGGTCGTCCCGTGGACCACCTTAGCATCTTTTGCCACACCCAGCGCATCTAAGCCGCGTAGAATGGCTTCGCTCTGATCCGCCGGCGTGGTTGGCTCCTTGAACACCCGCAGCTCGCCGTCGATCAGCCAGACGAAATCGGTAAAGGTGCCGCCAACGTCGATGCCGATGAGTTGTGGGGTGGGAGGCATGGGAAAATCATCGATCCATAAAACAGCTCATCGCCATCCAATGAGGGGCTGCTTGCCCAGATCCCGGCTCCTCGATTCGGTCGAATCGAATGGCCGGGATGACAGTGCACCGGGGTAAAGAGCCGGCGTCCGCGGCATGTGCCGCGGACGCCGCAGGGAACCCCTTCTATGGTACGGTCATCCCGGACATTGCCTGTGCGCAGTACAGGCTTAGATCCGGGATCTGGGCGAGCACAAGCTGTAAGAGACTCATGCTCAGTGAACTCCAGGTGTACTCTTCGAAAATGGCCAAAGTTAAGCTAAAATACCATAGAAAAAAACGATTTGTAAAGCATAGGGTTTTCCGAAACTCCTCAAGATCGGGAAATCAGTGGAAATACTCAGATCACATAGAATGTTCACACGCCTTAGAAAAGACCGTCATTTTATTCTTTCTTACCTTTATTTTCTGCGTCAAACTTCCACTTATCACAGGCATGTGCATCCAATACATCCGCTCAGTCCAACTCAGTGTCTGTTATTTTTGCGGAGGGTTGTTTCTTTTTATTACTTCATCCTTCGCCCAACCCCGCCAACTGCAGGCACTCCGTCTGGAAGATGACCAGAGTGTCCAGCTAAACGGCCGGCTCGATGAACCGTTTTGGGAGGATGCTCAACCCGCGACTGCTTTTCTCCAACAAGAACCCAAAGAAGGGTTGCCGGCAACGGAAGATACGCAAGTCTTTATAGTTTTTGACCGGCAGTATCTATACATCGGCGCTGCGCTCCTCGATAGCGATCCCGATGGAGTGGTGGGCTTTCAAAAGCAACGCGACGCCTCGCTCCAATCGGACGATCGGTTCATGTGGATATTAGATACGTTTAATGACGGGCGCACGGGGTATTTTTTCGAGATCAACCCGGCGGGTCTAATGGGAGACGGACTGCTCGGAACCGTATTCGGAGTGAATAAATCATGGGACGGCATCTGGGAAGCTCGTGTCGATAAGGGGGCGCACGGGTGGTCTGCCGAAATCCGGATTCCGTTTCGCACGTTGAACTTCGATCCGGCCAACGACACCTGGGGCATCAATTTTCAGCGTACCATCCGTCGAAAAAACGAGGAAACCCTGTGGAGCGGGCATCGACGCAATCAGAGCCTGTTCGAGCCTGTTTTTGCAGGAGATTTGACGGGGCTCGAAGGGATGTCTCAAGGCACCGGCCTGGAAGTGAAACCCTACGCCGTCACCAACTGGAGCCACATTCCGACGCGCGAAGATGCAACCTCCTACAATGCCGATGCCGGTTTCGACCTGACCTACAGCTTGACATCGAGCCTTCGCGGCGCCGTATCGATCAACACGGATTTTGCCGAGGTAGAAGTGGATCAGCGCCGGGTCAACCTGACGCGCTTTCCTCTGTTTTTCCCCGAAAAGCGAGATTTTTTTCTGGAAGGATCGAGTGTGTTCAACTTTGCGCCTCGCAACGGAGCCAACCCTTATTTCAGCCGGCGCATCGGATTATCCGGAGGCCGGCCGGTGCCGATTATGTACGGCGCGAGGCTTGCCGGCCAGGAAGGACCCTTCGATATTGGTTTTCTCCACGTCCGGACGCGAAGCAACTCGGCCTTGCCGGGGGAGAATTTTACGGTGGGCCGGGTGAAACGCAACTTCGGCGAACAATCGTCCATCGGCATGATGTTCACGCGCCGCGCTTCTGGAGAGTTTGACGATGCAGCCTTCGCTCCTGATCGATATACCCTCGGAACTGACCTCGAACTCACCACGCGCCGCTTTCTAGGCACCGACAAAAATTTCAACTTCCAGGCATTCTGGGTCTGGCACACCGAAAATACCTTCGAGGAAAGCTCGACCGATCTGGACCGTAGTGTGCGTGGCCTTCGGTTCCGATACGCCAACGAACCGTGGACCGTCCAGACCTCGTACAGAGAGTTCGGCGCATTTTACAATCCAGCCCTGGGTTTCGTATCTCGAAACGGCTACAAACGAATCGAGCCGCAGGGGAGCTTCGAACCCCGGTTGACGAATAGCCCGATTATTCGGGATCTCAACTTTCGCGTCGCCGTCGAGAGCATCTGGAGCTTGCAGAATGAAGTGCTGACACGGGGTATCGAAGCCACTTTTCTGGGCATCGAATTCGAATCGGGAGACGAGATTGCTTTCGGGTTCGAGTTCGCCGACGAAGTGCTCGAAAACAACTTCAACATCTATGAAGACCTGGTGATTGATGCCGGTGACTACCGTTTCACCACCTGGGGATTCGAAGCCGAGACAGCCAGCCGGCGTAATGTGGCAGGATTTGTCGAGGCGACGGCCGGTAAATTCTGGTCGGGCACGCGAACGAGCTATGATGCCGGCGTGATCGTCAAACCCATCCCTGGCCTCAGCCTGACTTCCTCGTGGGAGCAAAACCGTGTCAACCTGGACGAGGGCAACTTCACCACCAACCTCTACCGATTCTCCGGCGGCTGGCAGGTGAGCCCCTGGACTTCTCTCACCACGATCTTACAATACGACGACGTCAGCGAACTGCTCACTCTCTTCACCCGGTTCCGCTGGACCATCCGCCCCGGCAACGACGTTTTCCTTATCTTCAACCGAAACTGGGAAAACGAATTCGCCACCGTCAATCCGGATAGGTTCATGTTGCGCGCCTTCGAAACGGGCGCGGCAGTGAAGGTGAATTATACGCATCGGTGGTAGGATACACGATAGATCGCGTTGGTCGTAGGTCATCAGCTTAAAAACAGTGTCGTTTAAGTCCTGAGTATTCTAACCGTGAAATACGATGATCCCTCCGCCCCTTCGGGGCACCTCCCCTGGCAGGGGAGGACGCTTTCGATTGAGCAACAAAAGTCCTCCCCTACCAGGGGAGGTGCCCGTAGGGCGGAGGGGTCGAATACCACAAGGCTTACGAATATCAACGGATTTAAACTGCAGTGAGCTTAAAATGAATCGAATCATTCTTGTTCTAACGGGCCTTTTCCTCGCAACTTCCGCATTGGCGCAATCGCCTGTAGTGGATGTGCGGCATTATAAATTCGGCATTGGTTTGACGGACGCGTCGAACGTAATTTCGGGAGAGACTGACGTTGCTGTGCGATTTACCATTGATGACGCCAACGCCTTTACCCTCGACCTCATCGGCCCGAATCCGGGCATGAAGGTGCTCGGTGTATCCTCTGGCGAATCCAACATCCCTTTCGCTCACGACTCGGATCGGCTTTCGATTTCCCTCGAAACATCTCCCAAAGCCGGCGAAGAGCGCACTTACACCATCCGGTACGAAGGGGAGCCGGCCGACGGGCTTGTTATCTCCACCAACAAATTTGGCGACCGCACCTTCTTCGGCGACAACTGGCCCAATCGGGCGCGGCACTGGCTGCCTACCGTGGATCATCCGTCTGACAAAGCTACGGTCGAGTTTATCATCACGGCACCCGATCACTACCAGGTTGTAGGGACAGGCCGGCTGATCGAAGAAACCGATCTGGAAGACGGTCTGCGATTAACCCACTGGCGTACCGATGTGCCCATCCCCACCAAAGTAGCCGTTTTCGGCGCCGCCCGATTTGCCGTCGAACACACCGGAGAATATAAAGGCATTCCCATCCAGGCCTGGGCATATCCGCAGGATCGTGAGGCCGGCTTCCACGACTTTTCCGTCACCGAGGATATGCTGGCTTATTTCGAACGCGAAATCGGTCCGTATCCCTACGAAAAACTCGCTAACGTGCAGTCTACCACGCGCTATGGGGGGATGGAAAATGCCACGAATATCTTCTATGATGAGGATGCCATTACCGGGGAACAACGCAATATGGGCACAGTGGCCCACGAAATCGCCCATCAATGGTTCGGCAACTCAGTGACGGAAGCCGACTGGCAACACATCTGGCTCAGCGAGGGATTCGCCTCCTATTTCACGCAACTGTACATGGAAGCAGCTTTTGGCCGGGAGCGTCTGGTTGAAGGCATGGCTCGTTCCCGTAATAATGTGCTTGCGTTCTACGAGCGCCGGCCCGACGCACCACTCGTCAATCCCACCATTACAGATCCCAACCAGCACCTTAACACAAACAGTTACCAGAAAGGCGCGTGGGTGCTTCACATGCTTCGTCATACAGTAGGGGATGTAGATTTCTGGAAAGGCATCCGTATGTATTACTCCGATTTCCGAGATGCGAATGCCACGTCAGAAGATCTACAGAAAAAGATGGAAGAGGCATCTGGCAAGGATCTCAGCGTGTTCTTCAACCAATGGCTCTACCAGTCCGGCCAGCCGGTGATCGAAGGAAGCTGGTCGTACGATGCCGGCGCAAAACGACTCAACATTCAACTCCGACAAGCGCAAGATACCATTTTCGTTTTCCCGCTAGAGATCGGGATCGCTGACGGAAGCGAAATGCATATAGAAAAGCTGAATGTGAATGAGAAAGAGATGTCGTTTTTCTTCGAGCTGGATACGGCGCCAACGGACGTACTCCTGGATCCGGAGACGTGGCTCTTGGCTTCAACGAATTTCGAGCATAAGTAATCTTTCGATGATTTTTCTTTCCCGTCAAATACCCATAGCCTTATATCATCAAAGCTGTGCCCGAAGCTCTCTTCTACATTCTCGACCTCATCGGCACATTCGTGTTCGCGGTTTCGGGTGGTCTGAAGGCGACCAAGCATCACCTTGATCTTTTGGGCATTATCGTGCTGGCAATTCTGACAGGAGTCGGCGGTGGGATCATGCGCGACGTGCTCCTCGGGGCTACTCCGCCGGCCGTTTTTCAGGAAGAGTTATACCTCGGTGTATGCATCGTCGGAGGCCTTGCTGCATTCTGGGCCGGCGGTCATATCGAACCCCGGTGGCGCGAGATCATGATTGCAGATGCTATCGGTCTGGGGGTTTTCGCCGGCATCGGAGCTGTGAAAGCGCAGGCATTTGGGCTGGGTCCTATCGGCATCGTGATGATGGCCGGTCTGACGGCTACAGGCGGCGGCGTAATTCGCGACGTCCTGGTTCGCGAGGTGCCGGCCATACTCCAAAAAGACTTTTACGCCACGGCAGCGCTGGCCGGAGGGCTGTGCTTTCTCGCAGCCGCAGCGCTCGGCACCGACGAAACACTTGCATTGTTTGTTGCCGCTATAGTTACCACAGGTCTTCGGTTTTACGCGATGTTTTCGAAGTTAAATTTGCCGAAGGCGAAAGGGTGAGATAGGTATGGGGTATTGTGGGTATGGGGTATTGGGTGATCATGGGTCACTTGTAGGGACACGATATATCATGTCCAACGGTAGCACGAGTGGGTTGGCGTAATGTATTTTGGGGATTCTTTCTTGACCGATAAACCACCAACGATTTGAAAAAATACGCGCTCTGTATTCTCACCTGCCTCCTGCTCTTGTTCGATTCTTACGCACAGATCCGCTCCGAAACCCCTGTGTCCATCCAGCGACTCGACGGGCCCATCGAAATGGACGGATTCGTCGATGAGCCGGCATGGGATGCTGTGGAGCCGCTCCCTCTCACAGTATATCAACCCGTTTTTCAGGCCGACCCATCTGAACGAACCGAAATCCGCGTTGCCTACGATGACGACTACATATACCTTGCCGGCCGCATGTACGACTCCGATCCGGCCAACATTCGGGGCAACTCCCTTTATCGAGACGAATATGCCGGCGATGACGTGCTCGCCATCATTTTGGATTCTTTCAACGATAACGAAAACTCTCTCTGGTTCTCCACTACGCCAACTGGTGTCCGGTTTGATTGGGCAGTAGCCAACGATGCCCAGATCACCACAGATTTCCGAGGCACTATCAACAGCAGTTGGAACACTTTCTGGGACGCCGTCTCTCAGGTAACCGACGAAGGCTGGTTTGCCGAAATTCGTATCCCTTTTTCGAGTCTGCGATTCCAGGACGAAGAAGGCCGCGTTATCATGGGAATGTCGGCGTACCGCTATATCTCTCGATTGAGCGAACGCCAACTATACCCGGACACGCCTCCAAATTGGGGTATGGGATGGGCGAAAGCCTCAATGATGCAGGATGTGGCGTTCGATGGAGTCTACAGCAAAAAACCACTTTATATCACTCCTTACGTGCTCGGTGGCGCAGACTCTCGCGCTCTGTTGAATGATGCAGAGGCAGCGTATGACACAGATGATAGCTTTACCCGTGAAGCCGGCGTCGACCTCAAATATAACCTCACTAGCAACCTCACGATGGACCTGACCGTCAACACCGATTTCGCTCAGGTGGAGGCGGACGACGAGCAGGTCAATCTCACCAGGTTATCTCTATTTTTTCCAGAGAAGCGTCAGTTTTTCCAGGAACGCGCCGGCATCTTCGAATACTCCACTGGCAGCGTCGACCGCCTTTTCTACAGCCGGCGCATCGGACTCGATAGTGATGGCAACCCGGTGCGCATCCTCGGCGGCGCACGCGTGGTCGGTCGCGTCGGCGACTGGGATGTGGGCTTTTTGAATATGCAGACAGGGGATAGCGAGCTGCTTCCATCTGAAAATTTCGGCGTATTGCGGTTGCGCCGTCAAGTCCTGAATCCCTACTCATACGCCGGTGGTATGCTCACGAGCCGGCTCGGCAACGACGGTCTTTACAATCTTGCATTTGGTCTCGATGCTATTCTTCGGCCTTTCGGAAATGAATACATAACTCTGCGCCTGGCCGGCACGGCCGACAGCGAAATTATAGATGCCTCGTCGTTCGATCTGGCAAAATCGAGTTTATGGCGGATCCAATGGGAGCGCCGGAGTGAACAAGGATTCTCGTATCGCTTCACGACTAAACGATATGGCCCCGAGTTCGAACCCGGCATGGGATTCATCACGCGGGAAGATATCACGGCGGTGCGCACTCAGCTTCAGTACGGCTGGTTCGGTAAGGAAGACGACTGGTACCGGCAGATTTCACCTGGCGTGGACGCCGTTTCGATTTTACGCAACACTGACGGTTCTCTCGAAACAGCCTTTTTGCGTTTTCCGCTTGCAGTTGAGACCAAAGCTGGCGTCGACTATGGCCTCGAAGTGCAGTTCTCTTATGAGGATCTGATCGAACCCATCGAATTTCCCGAAAGTACGGAAGTGCCTGTCGGGTCGTACCGCTTCGTGGGCCTTGAAGCGATGCGTCGCGATTCCTTTGGCAGGCTGTTCCGGACAGAGGGCGGAGTGTTTGCCGGCTCGTTCTACGACGGCTGGCGTGTCGATCTGGGAATCGGTCCAAGCTGGACCGTCTCTAAGCACCTGCTACTCGAAACCGAATACGAAGTAAACTTCGTGCGTTTCCCAGACCGCGACCAGGAGTTCAATGCTCACGTGCTCAGATTCAGAACCCAATTCGCCCTCAATACTAAAGCTTCGCTCAATGCGTTCGTCCAATATAGTTCGGCTTCCGACCTGATAACGACCAACATCCGGCTGCGCTACAACTTCCGCGAGGGCAATGACCTCTGGCTGGTTTACAACGAAGGCACAAATACGGATCGCTACCGCGAGTTTGATCTGGACGATAACCGGCCGATCCTGCCTCGGCGAGAAAACAGGTTATTTTTGTTGAAGTACACGTATACGTTTGGAGGATAAGGGGTATTGGAGTACTAGGGCGCTTTTGCAAAGAATATCATCTGCTCAATAAAAGTACTGGCACTTAAATCGGAGGCCGGCTCTTTGTAATTTTGATCCTTATCCATATCATCCGGATCTACAAGAAGAAAACATACCGATCTGTAAAGTCTTTCTTGCATTAAACGCCGGCACATCCATTCTAAGCGTTTAGCGTAAGAAACGCCAACGACCGATCTTCTACCCGCTAAAGTATTTTTACTAGATCTTGTTATCGGTTTTCCTCCTCCTCCAAATTCCTGGAATGCAGAATAATGAGGTTCCTCGATTCGTACAGGTTTTTGTGTCTCAGGACAATCTTTTAGAACAAAAAGATAACCGACCCAAGGTTCTGGATGGGTACCTAAAGCTCCTTCTCTGAATGCGTCCCAGAGATCTTTAGCGTTCCCCACAGCCTCTTCTGCTCGGTTGTTTGCATTATTTCCGAATGAGCTGGAAATAGACTTTAGTTCGATAATAACTCGAACTCGCATATTCTCATCAACTACAAGAAGATCCCAAACTTTTGTAGGGCGATAATACCCAGGTAGGACGGCCAGCATTCGATGATCGTATATATGATCGGGTGGTATCCCAGCATCCGCCAATGTTCCCTTTAACGTAGACAAGAATCCATCCATGTGTCCGCCACCGGTAACCTCTCCTCTGCGTCCTGCATCAGAGAAGCCTGCCTGGATCTGTTTTTCTAACTGTGATGACTGTTTACCCCAGAATACCTTCACTGCTTCGTGAAATATCGGCTTCTCGTCTTGCATATAATTGTTACTCTAGCATCAGGGAATATTGTCTATGTTGCTCTTCTATGCGATCTAACCGTTTTTGGGCCATCTCAAAGTATGTTGGTTCGATTTCTACGCCGATACTATTTCGCCCCCATTTAGCCGCAGCTTCATTTGAAGTACCTGTTCCCATAAAAGGATCGAGAACGGTATCACCTACAAATGAATACATGCGTATAAGTCGTTCGGCAAGGGTCAATGGATAAGGAGCCGGGTGTTCTCGAGTCGAAGCGCCACCGAGAGTCCAAATTTGCTGAAACCACTCACGATGATCGCTCTCTGAAATCACTGAGAGTAATCTTGTTCGAAGATCAGGCTTTCGATAACCACCGGGTTTACGTTGAAATAAAATATATTCGATGTCGTTTTTTATGACACCGTTGGGTTCATAAGGTTTACCTAGAAATCCGCCACCGTTTCCCGATGCTTCAAGCCTTGCATTGGCAATTTTATGCCAGATGATAGGTGTAAGATTGTCGAATCCTAAAACTCGACAACGCTCCTGAATACTGGCATGTAGGGGGAAAACTACATGGCGACCGTAAACACGTCGAGGCAGACAAACATCGCCAACAACTACAACTAAGCGTCCCCCTGGAACTAAAACTCGTAACACATGAGTCCACACTTTGTCAAGTTGGTCCAAAAAATCTTCATAATCTACGACATGTCCCAGTTGCGATTCATTGCTTTCATACCTTTTTAAGATCCAATAAGGTGGAGATGTAACTATAAGATGCACACTTTCATCAGGAATAGATCCTATCTCACGTGAGTCCCCTAGCATTAGAATATGCGAAGTATCTTGCTTCTGCGTTAAGTAGGCGAGTAGATTTGTTGCCTCAGAATTTTTCGCAATGGCAGGGATTGCTTTCTGTTCGTTTTCTTTGAGTAGTAACTTTAACTCCTCGGGGAGCATTTTAGGAATATCGATGTTTCTTGCATCCTGCTCATTTGACTGAAATCGGTATTCACGGGTCATTGTTAATTCCTCGATGCTGAATTAAGCCGGTGTAAGGAGGTAACGCTATGAATTCGGCTTGCCCCGAGCGTCATACATGGGTCTTTCTACCCAGACCCTATACCACGAAACTAACCATTAGTGTCAACATTATGTCATATAATTTTGGGATTCTTCGAGCCCGTCACAGCATCAGATAGAGAATCTTCGACTTTCAACCTGGAATTCGAAATATCACTCGCTGGCATAATCAACCGGGCGCTGCGGTCGTAGGTAAAGTAATTCCAGGCCCAGTTGAGCAGAACATTGAGCCGGTTGCGAAATCCAATGAGCATCACCAGATGCAATGCCAGCCACATGATCCAGGCGAGAAAACCGGTGTTTCGCATTCCCACACTAAGCTCAGATACTGCTGCACTTCGACCGATAGTGGCCATCACACCTTTGTTACGATAGCGGAAAGGTTTGGAGGGTTTACCCGCTTCGTTTGCCACTATCATTCGGGCTACGTGCGCGGCCCCTTGAATGGCTACAGGCGCCATCTGCGGATACAAGACGCCTTCTGTATCCTGGCTTGCTGAGATATCTCCGATAGCGAACACGTTCGGGTGATCCGGCACGCTCAAATCTTCGTTCACCACGATACGCCCACCTCGCGTAGTTTCCAGATTGAGACGCTGTACGAAATCGGGCGTGCGTATGCCGGCTGCCCAGATCAATGTGCAAGTGGGGATGGCCTCCTCGGTATCCAGATAAACCGCATCAGCTGCGACGCGAGTTACCTGATGGTCCAGCATCACCTCTACACCACGTTTTTTCAACTGCTTGAGCGCATAGGATTGCGATTTCTCGTGAAACGGTCCGAGGAGTTTATTGGAGGCTTCCACCAGGTATACTTTCGCCCTTTCGATGGGAAGATCGGGGAAATCTTTTTTTAGCACCTTCTGAAATAGCTCGCACAACGCACCGGCCATCTCGACCCCAGTCGGACCGCCACCGACAACAACTACGTTGAGCTTTCCATCATCGATCAGCGCCGGCTGTTGATCCACCAATTCAAACTGATCGATGATGTGTGAACGCAAGTTCACGGCTTCGGTGAGTGTCTTCAATGGAAAAGCGTACTCTTCCGCCCCCTCGATGCCGAAATAATTGGTGTCGGCACCGGCTGCAAGCACGAGATAATCGTAGGAAATCCGCCGATCGTCTGTCAAAAGCACAGCCTGCGCATCGAAATCGACAGTCTGCACATCGCCCAATACGAACTTGAAATTCTGCTGGCCATGAAAGATGCCGCGCACAGCGTGAGCGATTTCTTCGGCTTCGAGCCCGGCCGTAGCTACCTGATACAACAGCGGTTGAAACGTATGGTAGTTGTGCCTGTCGATTAACACGATCTCGACGTTTGCCTTGCGCAAACGTTTTGCCAGATTCAACCCGCCGAAGCCGGCGCCGATTATGACAACTCTGGGAGGTTTCATGCAATTTTAGATTGAAAATGGCAGGTTGAAAATTTGTGTCTGCAGGAAGTTAGTGGGTAGTAACTCGTCTACTAATCACCAAAAACTAAGAACTAACAACTATACCTGCTTTCACGTCTACGAAGAACGAACTCCAACGGACGAACTCGAAATTGAAGAATTAACCGGGATTGATAGAATTTTCAATTTGCAACCTCCAATCTCAAATCCTCTCCCGGAGCAATTCTACAAAAAAAGGGTAATACTCAGGTTAATCGGAAAGATGCCGTAGTTCGTTGCTGAATGAGCGTAACATATTTTCTTTTTCTGTACGAGGGTTGATTAGTGGACTTTTCAGGCGGTCGTATAAGCCTGTTCAAAAATATCGACTTTCTCGCGAAGCGATCGAGGATCTTGTTGGTTTTCGAATAGGGGACATGTCGCTCTACGAACTGGCCATGCGGCATCGGTCTTTGCTGCGCGGAGAGACAGAAGACTCAGACGAGTCAAACGAACGATTGGAGTTCCTGGGAGATGCCGTTCTAGGATTTATAACGGCAGAGCATCTGTTCAATCGATTTCCAGACAAAGACGAAGGCTACCTGACACGCCTGCGTGCTAAACTGGTTAATGGCAAAGCCCTCGCGCGTGTTGCAGAACAGATCGAGTTGGGGTCGCTCATTTTGATGAGCAAAAATATGGCGCAAGAACGGGGCCGGCAAAATTCGACCATTCTCGCCGATGCCTTCGAAGCGCTTATCGGGGCCATCTACCTTGATCAGGGACTCGAAACAGCCCGCCGTTTTATCCAGGAGACGATGCTCGACCACGTAGATCTCCACAAGCTTGCCAGTCAGTACGACAATTATAAAAGCCTTCTTCTGGAATTTGCTCAGGCCCGCGGTTGGGCACAGCCTCAATACAGGGTTGTAACGGAGCATGGTCCCAGCCACGCAAAAGAATTCACCGTAGACGCCATCTTGCGAGGTGAAGCCTTTGGAAGAGGCCGAGGCGGCAGCAAAAAATTGGCCGAGCAACAAGCCGCTCGCGAAGCGCTCAAACGCCTCAATAGTACTTAGTCGTTAGTTCTTAGTGTTTAGTATGCTGCGAATGAACGCACAAGGTATAAAACCCGTTCAGTTTTATCGAAAAGCAAATGCGCACTAACAACTAATAACTAATAACCAATAACTTTAATATTTATGACCATAGATCTGTGTTACACTGATAACTTTTCCTCCCGCCACAACGGACCTTCTCCAAACGAAGTTGAAGAAATGCTGTCCACCCTGGGTGTTTCTTCGCTGGAGGAATTGGTTCGAGCAGCTATTCCAGCTTCAATTCTCCGCGAGAAGGATTTAAGTCTCGCTCCAGCACTCTCCGAATTCGAACTACTCGAACGCGTTCGGGAAATCGCTGAGAGAAACGAAGTCTATCGCTCGTTCATCGGGATGGGGTATTACGACACAATTACACCACCTGCCATCCAGCGAAACATCTTAGAAAACCCGTCCTGGTACACCCAATACACACCGTATCAGGCAGAAATTTCACAGGGCCGGCTGGAGGCGCTGCTGAATTATCAGACGATGGTCATCGATCTCACCGGGCTCGAAATTGCCAACGCGTCCCTGCTGGATGAAGCTACGGCAGCGGCTGAGGCAATGATGATGTTGAAGCGATCTTCGAGACGTTCGGGCAAAACTACTTTTTTTGTAGATCGGCTTTGCCATCCGCAGACGATCGATGTGGTCAAAACTCGCGCCGTCCCGATGGGCATTGAGGTCGTTGTCGGAGATCACACAACCTTTTCTTTTGATGAGCCTGTTTTTGGCGCGCTTGTGCAATATCCCACTACGGATGGCGCCATCATCGACTACGAGCCGTTTTGTGCTGCTGCTCACGACGCGGGCGCGCACGTAGTCGTTGCAACCGATTTGCTGAGCCTCACGCTGCTCCGTCCTCCCGGCGAGTTCGGTGCGGATGTGGCTGTCGGCAATTCTCAACGACTTGGCGTTCCGCTCGGATTTGGCGGACCGCATGCGGCGTTTTTTGCATGCCGCGAATTGTTCAAACGACAGGCTCCGGGCCGGATTATCGGGGTATCGGTCGATGCTGCCGGCTATCCAGCGCTTCGGATGGCGCTTCAGACACGCGAGCAGCACATCCGGCGGGACAAAGCAACATCCAACATCTGCACGGCGCAAGTTCTGTTAGCTGTGATGGCCGGCATGTATGCTGTGTACCACGGTCCAGGTGGCCTCAAAGAAATCGCCGAACGTGTCCATGGAGCTGCAAGGCTTCTCGCCGAAGGACTTCATATCCTTGGCTACTCCATCCGTCATGATGCTTATTTCGATACAATTCGTGTCGATCTGGGTGACCATTCAATCGATAGCATTCTCAATGCGGCCCAACATAACCGCTTGAATCTACGGGTTTTCGAGGATGATTCTGTTGGAATTGCTCTAGACGAAACCGTGTCGCTCGACGACCTCGAGACGCTGCTGGCCGTGTTCGATCTGGATGCATCGGGCGAGGTGTCGGCGGAGGAGATTGCCAGCGAAATCGATTCGGGTTATGCCGGCCCGCTCCAGCGCACATCCCCTTATCTGGAACACCCGACCTTCAACAGCTATCACTCGGAAACCGAGTTGATGCGGTATATGCACCGGCTCGCGAGCCGCGATTTGTCGTTGACGACAAGCATGATTCCGCTGGGGTCGTGCACGATGAAGCTCAATGCAGCGGCCGAGTTGATGCCTGTCACGATGCCGGCCTTCAACCGGATGCACCCGTTCGCGCCGGCCGAGCAAACACAGGGATACCGAGTGATCATCGAAGAGCTGGAAGAGTGGCTGGCTGAAATTACCGGGTTTGATGGAGTATCGTTACAACCCAACTCGGGCGCTTCGGGCGAATATACGGGACTGCTCGTTATTCGAGCCTATCATGAAAGTCGCGGCGATTCGCATCGCAACGTCTGCATTGTACCTGAATCTGCGCACGGTACCAACCCTGCGAGCGCCGTGATGGCCGGCATGAAGGTAGTCATCGTAAAGTGCGACGACGCCGGCAACATTGATCTGGCCGATCTCCGCGAAAAAGCTGCCCAGCATGCCGATAATCTCGCCGGCATCATGATCACCTACCCTTCAACACACGGAGTGTTCGAATCGACTATCCAAGAGATATGCGACATCGTGCACCAACATGGCGGACAGGTATATCTCGATGGCGCGAACATGAACGCGCAAGTCGGGTTGTGCCGGCCCGGCGACTATGGTGCAGACGTGTGTCATCTCAATCTCCACAAAACCTTCAGCATCCCTCACGGCGGCGGCGGCCCGGGAATGGGTCCCATCTGCGTGGCAAAACATTTGCAGCCGTTCCTTCCCGGCCATCCTCTCGTTAAAACCGGTGGTGCAGAAGCAATAGGTCCCGTATCGGCCGCTCCGTACGGTAGCGCCAGCATTCTCCTGATCTCCTGGGCCTATATTGCTATGATGGGTGCGGATGGATTAAAAGAGGCATCTCAGATGGCGATCCTCAATGCAAACTACATTACCAAACGCATTGAAGGTCATTTCCCCATTCTTTACCGCGGCGAGAAGGGCTTCGTGGCACACGAGTTCATCATGGATCTGCGCCCGTTCCGCCAATCTACCAGTGTCTCTGAACAGGACGTGGCCAAGCGGCTGATGGATTACGGTTACCACGCACCGACGATGTCCTGGCCTGTGGTAGGCACCATGATGATCGAGCCGACCGAAAGCGAATCCAAAGCCGAACTCGACCGGTTTTGCGAAGCGCTGATGTCCATCCGCACAGAGATTCAGGAAATCGAATTAGGAGCGGCGGACAAAGAACTCAACACGCTCAAGCAAGCGCCTCACACTGCTGCAATGGTCGTTTCCGACGATTGGAAGATGCCTTACAGCCGGGAAAAAGCAGCTTTTCCCTCCGAGTCCACTCGTGAGCACAAGTTCTGGCCATCCGTACGCCGGCTGGATGACGCTCATGGCGACCGTAATCTGATCTGTGCGTGTCCGCCAATTGAGGCATATGCTGAGGTTTGACATGTTCCGAGCAAGCAGTTACACTACTTCGGTCTTTGCTCAGGCTTCCGTGAGATCCTCGATCTGTAACTTTACGCTTTTCCCTGTTTTGTATAGCAAGACGATCAGATAATCAATTTTGAACTGATTGATCCTGCCTTGCATCAGATTGTTGATTCTGGGATGAGACGTTCCAAAATACTCGGCGGCTTCGCGAAGACTCATTTTATTATCCCTGATGAACTGCTTTATCTCTCCCATCAATTGAGAGCGAATGAGAAGATTTGCGGCTTCTTCGGTATCGAATCCGAGCACTTCAAAGATGTTGTCATCAGGTCCGACTATTACGCTCTTCATACATCTATTTGTTTTGTCGTTTTTAAGTTCTTCCTTCAACTCTTTGAGCCGCTTCTTTGCAAGATTTACATCAATGCGAGAAGTCTTTCGTGTTTTCTTCTGAAATATATGCAGTACATACACCGTCTCGTTCAGTTTTATCGTGTATATCGTCCGGTAGGCATTACCTTCAAAGGAAACTCGAATCTCCTTCACTCCCGGACCAACAATTTTCATTGATTTCCAGTCGCTAGGCTCTCGACCTTCCTGAATCTCATTAAGTTCGTGTCCAATTTCCTTGATCGCGGGTACAGGAAACTTTTTGAGCCGGTCGAGAGAATCCCCTAAGAATTCTAAAGGTTTGGCCATTAGAACTGCACTCGATGTTCCAGATGGTACCAATACAGATACCGCTTGTTTCGTATGAACTCAAATCAAACAAGGGTGCATTTCAAATCGGTTGATAGTTTTCGTTTATGCTCAGTCAATATCTAGCCCGAAGGGCCAATAACAGGAGCGAAGCGACGAATGACTTCGATTAACCGGGCACTAATCAACTAGGTTGAAATGCACCCATCAAACAGTGAGCGTGTACCTCAACAATACCAACACGAGAAACGACACTCCCATCAGAATTACCGCAAGTGGGATGGCCGCGTTCATATCTAGTTCGAATCCCAGGTAAATGGCGAGCGGCATCGTCTGCGTTCGGCCGGGGAGATTGCCGGCGAAGATGATCGTGGCTCCGAATTCGCCGAGTGCGCGAGCCCAGGTCAAAACGGCCCCTCCGAGAAAGGCCGGCCGGGCGAGCGGTAGCGTCACGTAGCGCAGTACCTGCCGAGTAGACGCACCGTCCAGGATAGCAGCCTCCTCCAGATCGTTATCGATGCGGCTGATGCCGATTGCAGCCGAGCGGACAAACAACGGGGCCGCCACAAACGTCTGCGCCATCACGACAGCAATCTGTGTGAATGGAATCTGAACGCCAAAAGGAGTCAGGTATTGGCCCAGTAATCCGCTTCGTCCAAAAGCAATCAGTAAAGCGACGCCGGCGACGGCGGGTGGGAGCACCATCGGCAAGTCAACGAGCGTCTCGACAGCTTTTTTTAGTGGAAAGTCTCGCCGGGCGAGAATCAATGCCAGCGGTGTACCCAAGACCATTGCCAACCCAAGGGACCATAGACTCGTCTTGAGGCTGATCCAGATCGCGCGATAAACGGATGGATTCGACAGGTTCGAGACGAATTCTGCCGGCTCGCTGTAAATCAAAAGCGCCACGAGCGGAATCGTAAAAAACCCGAGTAGCGGCAAGCTCAGAATCCACCAGGATGGCCCTATCTGAAGTACAGGTCGATTTGGCATTGACTACTGATGCGAATTAACGGTTAACGCTAGATCCATGACTGCCCTGAAAGGGCATCCTAAGACAGCCCAGGGCAACGCCCTGGGTTGAATGAGATAGCCGCAATCCGAGCCCTGAATGGGCGTAATAATGAATTTTGCTGCATACAAATGCTGAAAGAAATATGTCGCCCTTTCAGGGCTATATCTACCGAGCTGATTACCTACCCAGGGCGATGCCCTGGGCTATCTTAGGTCGCCCCTTCGGGACGCAAAATTAACGTGACCGGCAATAATCCAAATGTTAATTCACATCACCGAGTACAAAATCCGAATTGCTTGAGAATCGCGAGACCGTCAGCGGATATTACAAAATCGATGAAGGCACGCACTAAATCAGGCTGCTCAGTGTCGATCACGGGAGCAACGGTGTAGGTCACCTCTGCATTGAGATTCTCAGGAATATTGACACTGATCACGCGATCTCGCTGGGCGCCGTTGAGATCGCTTGCATAGACAATACCCGCATCAGCTTCATCGAGGGCGATTTTCGTGAACACCGCTCGGACATTCTGCTCGAACGAAACCGTGTTAGCAAGCACATCCTGCATGTAGGTTGGATTGAATTCGTCATCGCGAGAAGCTTTGTCCAGGAATATCCGAGTATACCGACCGGCTGGCACAGCTTCGGCAGCCAGAACGAGCCGCAAATCGGGTTTTGCGAGGTCCCGGAGCTGCGAGATGCGCGCAGGATTGTTCGATGGTGCAACGACTACCAATCGGTTGCCGGCAAAAGATGTGGGCGAATCCGATCTGATCCGGCCTGCATCTACAGCGGCCTGCATCTGACGCAGGTCGGCGCTGGCGTACACATCTCCAGGAGCGCCAAACGAGAGTTGTTGGGCGAGCTGGTGCGAGCCGGCGAGGTTGAGAGTTACTTCAACGCCAGGATGTTCTCTTTCAAAGGCCTGAGCTATTTCTGTAAACGCCTCGGTCAGTGATGCTGCGGCAAAAACGGTGAGTGTCGTCGGATTGAGCGGTTCAGGCGCTGGCTTCTTGCGCGAAGAACTCTGATCTGAAAAGCATCCGCCCAGCACGAACGAAACCAGTAAACATATGAGGACTGAAAAGGAGCATCTATTCATGTGCCTAAACCGTTGGAGATGTGCCAGCAGAAGACGGAGACTGTTCGAACTCTTGCATGCAAGTGTCTAGCCAATCGATTACAGCCCGGATTTGTCCGATTCGATACTCGTGAACGACTCGTCGATAGGTTTCGCCTTCGCTGATCTCTTCCGTCTCCTTTTGCAAATCGTTCAACCAGCTCTCGCAGGTGTTTCGCTGCGCTTTGAGGAGGTTTTCTACTGCCTGGCTTCCTTCTCGAAGGGCAAAAAAGAGTTTGGTTAACAGATCGAGTCGAATTTGCCGGCCTCGCCCCACCGGAGCCGTCATCCAATGCTGAAAGGCTTCCCGGCCCGAAGAGGTTAATTGAAACATCTTCCGGGGCGGTCGGCTTCCCTCCGATTCCCGATACGAGTTGAGTAATCCGCGATCTTCCAGGCGAGCCAGCAAGGCATATAGCTGGCTGTGCTTCATCCGCCACACGAGCCAGAGGCCGCCTGGTTCGGAGATTTCCTGGTAGATATCGTACCCGTGCCGGGGGCCATCGGTCAAAAAGCCCAGGAGGGCATATTCAGTGGGGGGTCGCTTTTTGTGATCGGTTCGCATATTCAGACAATATATATTCAGAATCTGAATAATACTAGAATAGAGATCTATACCAATACGTCCCTTTTGAAAATGTCTTCTCCATATTCAGGGACGAGAGAACTATTGAACTAACGATTATAAGGAGCACAAACAATGAAACGGTAGCTGTCTAACACGACCGTGCGTGCTAGTGGGTCAATTGACAAAGAAACATACAAACGTTCCGGTTCAAATATCATCACGGCAGCTGAATACCTAAATACTTGAGCAAAGGGTGTTTGTCGGCTTCTTAACCAATTGACCCACTAGTGGGTCAATTGGTTAACATATACATAAACTATTGCCGAGCTTCCAGGAAGCTCAGTGGGTAGCTTCCTGGAAGCTCGTATTCTTTGGTTTATGGATATCCTAACCAAATGACCCACTAGGTGGTTGAAGCAGAAACCAGGTAGCCGGGATTAGAAGTGATTCAAGCAGCTACACAAAATAGCCTTAATCCGATCGGGTTCAGTAAAAGCTGATTTTTATCAAGGTACGTTGTAATCAAAAAAAAGTATTGTTTCTGTAAAGGGAACCTGTTTATGTATCTACTGTATGTATAGTACGTTATATGTAGTAAGTCTTCTGGATGAAATGAGAAAGAAACCGTCATTGGCTCCACTTGGTGAGTCAGAATTGGAATTGTTGCAACTCGTATGGGAAACTGGGCCGGCAAGTGTTGCTGAGATTCATCAACGAATTTTGCAAGTACGGCAAGTGGCCTACACAACAGTGATGAGTGCCATGAGGAAGCTGGCCACGAAGGGGTATCTCGAATTCACTCAAGAAGGGAATGCCTATATCTATAAAACAGCAAGAGCCCCTCATGAAGTAAAATTTAATCTTTTATCGAGCATCCTTGAGAAAGTATTCAAAGGATCTTCTGTAGATCTGGTTGAATCGCTGGTAAAACACGAAGCATTGTCTGGAGAAGACATGCAAGACATTCTTCGTTTGATAGAGAAAATGGATGCGAGTCAAATCAAAAATGATGTGGATGAATGATGGAAATAATTCCCTTCTTTTCCTGGCTGGGTAAAGTAAGTATATCGTATTTTTGGGCCCCGATAGGTGTGTGGACTTTGGGTGCAATTCCACTTTTTATGATTGCGAAAAAGCTTGGGGGTGATAGACCTGTCATTCAATACCTCGGAACGACGGCATTGCTCATTTCACTACCGGTTGGTTTTGTGATGATGCCGATGCTTGAAGATGGGCTAGCCAGTATTACAGTGAACCGGCAAGTCTCGTCAATACTAATAGATCCCGTTGATAACATAGGCATGGCAATTCCTGCCTACATGGAAGCTCCGGTAATAAAAAGTATTCCTTCAAAAACAAAAGATCCTGCACAACCAGCTCCTGTAAATGGAAATACGATTGTTGGGATAATAACTGTAGTTTTTGCCGTGGCTAGTGTTTATGGCCTCTTGAACTTGTTCGCAAAGCTGTTCGGCTTACGGACAATGCGGCTAGGTTTGAATCCTGTTGAAGATGCTAGTGCGTTGACTGCTTTACGCGACATCAAAGGATTACAAGGGATAAAAAGAAGCGTACGGTTGATGTATAGTCCCCAGGGTATGGCACCAGCAACATTTGGGTTCTGGCGACCAATAATTATAATTCCTGAAGAGATCATTAACGAACCTGATATTTTAAAACCGACACTCTACCATGAACTGATCCACGTGCGGAGAAATGATTATTTCAAAGGAATAATCACACGATTTGTAAGGGCGTTGTATGTCTATCATCCTTTTGTTCTATTTCTGGAGAATCAAACAAAGGCGTTTAGAGAGCTTTCGTGTGATAACGAGATCCTTGATCAATCTGTGATGGCTCCTGGAGACTATGCTCGTCTGTTAATGCGGTTTAGTTCTGGAACAGCGGCGCCCCATACCATATCTATGATTATGCCGAAGTCGATTCTTAAACAGAGGATTAAGGCGATGTCGGATTTTGTGGCTGACCAGAAGCAATTGCATCGCTCAATTCGCCAGCTTATTATGCCGGTGCTTTTGCTTATCCCAGTATTTGTAATGTCTTGTGAGCTTGAGGAAGATTACCTTCGACCTCATGAGTATGGCGTCGTTGTCGACGGCAAAACCAGTAAGATTAAAGAACTAGGCCTGTCCCTGAAAATCCCAAATCGATGGGAGAATGTAAAGGTAAGTAGGAGAACTCAGGGTGATCGATTAGAAAATTTGCCCCAATCAATACAGTATATAATAGAAGACAGAATAGAACAGGCTGATAAGTTGACCTATGTAACATATGTTTATCTGTATTCGAATATAACGTATCCCGACTCGTTTTCAGAAATAACGCATCCCGACGATTATAGACCCCAAAATTGGTTTCACTACCACCTTTCAATTAGAGTTGCATATTTAAGCTCCCATTATCGCCAGCGTAAACTAGAAGCGTGTAATGCGGACCCTTCTTGTACAGGGCCGTCAATGTATTTTGAGAACTTAGAATTCAATAAAATGGGATCGTCAGAAATTCCATTTGATGCCGACGCAGGGTTTCGGCATGTTATTCAATACCCAGGTCAAGTCTATCCTCCAACGACAGTACTTGACTTTTTTTCAGATCGAAACAAAAAAAGCTATTGGATACAATTTAGCGGTTCTACTTCAGACCCGGAAAAACATGAAGAGATTGAAGCCGAAGTCATGAATGAAATTCTACCTACCATCCAATTTCTGGATGTCTAAGCAGGTAGTACCTCGTCACTCTGATTGTGATAGATCAATGGGGCAGGTATTTTTGGTGCTGCCAAGACGCATGAACGAGGTTATACGTGAAGTCTGGCGAGATCATGGAACGAAGGCAGCGAGAAAAAGGGCCAGCCAGAATCCATCAGAAACAGCAGAGTTGGTAAAGAATAGCCCCTTGTTCGATACTGAAATTGTCAAGAAACGAGATATGGAATCGATAAAAATATTTCTGATTCTTATTTGCATACCCCAGCTTCTACTGCACGATTTAGCGTTTGCCCAGGTTACAGAGCAAGAAGCAACAGACGATATTGAGGCTTTTCGTAACTCAAGTACAGGACTGTCTTGGGGAGGAGGTGGAGATGAGCTAGTAGCTAAAATGCGGAGCGATCCCGCTCCTTATACTAATGTACTCACGGGCAGGTTAACATTTCCTGATGATGAAAACCTCCTTTCATATCAAACAGATGTGAATGACTATGCGCAATATGCAACATTATTAGCTGCTATTGGAACCGAAAACGCGAAGACTTCCCTTAAAAATATATATTTCAATGTTGTTGATGATCTCGAACAACTTTGGGATATGCGGGAGGACGCCATCGTTAATGTATCACCAATTTCTGAGATTTATTATGCTATAGGTCATGCTGAGTTCCTTCAGAATTATACTCTACATTGCTTGCTATCCGTTTACGACGACGGTGTATTGAGCGATGTTTTGGCACGATACCCTAGTGCAGATGTTGGTACACGAGCCGGCTTTAGAGAATATATTTCTTATTTTGGAGGCGCACCTGCAACTTTTGATGCCAGTTTAACTGGAACATGGCAAATGGTAAGTTTGCCATTATTTTTGACTGACTCAAACTATAACACCGTTTTTAACTCTCCCCTGTTGAATCAGGCTCCTTATTGGTGGGGTGGAGAGGAATATATTGAGGAAGAGGTGATGGTTTGGGGGCATGGCTATTGGATTGAAGCTGATTTTGCTGGCACACAAGAAATTGCCGGGACGCCAATAAACAAAACAACTCTTAACCTCGATCTGGGATGGAATTTATTTGGAGGACCAAGCTGTGATGTAAACATAAGCGACATAGATGATCCCGGATCAATCATAGAATCTAACAATCTGATATATACCTGGAGCAGTCAGGGAGGGTATGAGAATCCTACCGCCATTGAGCAAGGGAGAGGGTATTGGATCAGTACTATTGCCTCTGGCCAAATCACACTCGACTGTAATGCTAGCGCAAAAACAGACATAGCTCTAGCTCAATATCAACCACTTGACAACGGTTTTCATACATTAACAATACGAGATGCTCAAAACAGGAACCAGACCCTCTATTTTGGGAACGTTTTGCCGGAAACCAACAGGGGTTTGTTTAAGCTTCCTCCCGTCGGCCCAGGTGACATACTAGACGCCCGCTTCTCAGGCGGTACTCAACTGCTTGAAGGTATGGAAGGTGCCATTCAAATTACTACCAACTATTATCCGGTAACCCTAGAGTTAGGCAATTACACTTCAACCACACCTTTATCCATTGAAGAAATAGTAAGAGGACGGGTGATCAGTACTCGTCCCCTTACACCAGGGCAATTGTTCGAAATCACAAACCCTGACGTCTCGTCGATCCAGATAAGCCAGCCGTAATTATCATCCTAGTGGGTCAATTGGTTAAGAAGCCACCAAAGCCGCCGATACAAACAACACCATATTCCAGAGCAAATCAAGGTGTTGTGTATCATGGCTCGTCCTCAGAAATATCCCCTTCGTTCTCTTTCCGATTTCGAACGGCAATCGCTCGAATCAATCAGTCGCTCCTTTTCCGAGCCGGCGGCCCATGTGGCTCGCGCCAAGGTCCTCTTGGCTGTAAGTGAGGGAGCTTCTTTTTCCGAAGCTGCTCGCCGTGCCGGCCGTCGCAGTCGCCATGCCGTCTCGGAGCTGGTGGCGCGCTTTAATCTCGAGGGCCTGCGCGCCCTGGAAGGCCATTACGAGAACTGCGGCAAGGAACCGCTCTACAGTGAGCAGGAGTGTCGCCAGATTCTGGAGACCTTCGAGCGGACGCCGGACCGGGAATCCGACGGGTGCACGCAGTGGTCGCTCATGCTTTTGCGCAATGCGCTGCGCCGCGAGGGGCTGCCCCAGGTGAGCACCTATACGATTCACAAGGTACTCCATAAAGCCGGCTACAGCTGGCAGCAAGACCGCTCCTGGTGCAAAACCGGAGAGGCTATACGTAAGCGCAAGAAGGGCATTGAAAAGGTGAAGGATCCTGACTGTGAAGCGAAAAAAAACTGATTGAAGACGCCTACACGATCGCTGCCGATCTGGGGCTGGCGACCTGTTGCGCTGATCAAGCAGGGCCGTTTCAAACGATTCCTTCTCCCGGAAAACGCTGGGCTAAAGAAGGCACCCCTGCCCGCTACGACCACGAATACGTCCGTAATGGCACGGCCAAGCTGATGACAATTTTCCATCCGGCTACTGGAGAGGTGCGCGCCAGAGGCACCCGCCGATGCCGCAATAAGGAGCTGCACCCCTGGATGAAAGGGGAGCTGTCGGCCATCCTAAACCAGTTGCCAGCACCCAGGGATACGCTGAGCGAGCAAGAAAACCGCGCCCAGTGGGAGCGCTGGCAGCAGGGGCTCACCAAACCCATTACCCTGCCGCAGAAATTGCCCCGTTTGCGTATGTTATTGGTGCTTGATAACCTGGCCGGTCACCGTACGCCCGCCTTTGTGCTCTGGCTCTTCGAGCACGGGATCATGCCGCTCTACAGGCCGCTCTCGGGATCGTGGCTCAACATGGCCGAATCGATACAACGCATCTTGAAACAGCGGGCGCTGGCAGGCACCCATCCGAAAACTCCAGAGCAGATCATCGAGTGGCTCGAAGCGGCTGTGCGTGGATGGAATCGGGATCCTACACCGTTCGAATGGGGTGGAAAACGACAAGAACGACGCCGGCGCAGTCGGATCAGGCGCCAAAAGCTAGGCGGCTCGTATGCCTATACCCGCCGGTCCATGCGCCGCTCAAAGACGCGCTTGAAACAATGGCAACTTGTTAACCAATTGACCCACTAGTGTTCCATGAAAATGAAGAAAATTCCCTTACTCCTTTGCGCATTAGTTTTGTTGCCTCATTTCGGTTTGGCCCAATCAGCAAACAAGATTGGAGACGTTTACCAGATTCCCTTCTCTACATCTGGTAATCGCATCGAAATGGAAGTCTCGAATATCGGGGGGCACAATTGACAAATGTTGTTGTGGCTGCTTCCTCTATTCCCGAATGGATTGACCTAGCAGAAAAGGAGCAAATCCTAAACCAAGTAGAGTCAGGTCAAACAACCCTTGCATCCTTCGATTTCTCTGTTATTCGGAATGCCCCTGTTGGGAAAAGTGTTTCTCTGAAATTCGAAATACTTTCAGAAAACACTTTAATCCAGGAAAAAGAGTTTATTCCTGGCGGTTGAAGCTCCCGAGAAGGCTGTGCTCGACCAGAATTACCCAAACCCATTCAATCCTGAGACAACAATAGGGTTTGATCTGCCTCTAGATGGAAGAGCGTCTTTAGGGATTTACGATATGCTGGGACGCCAGATTGCACTCGTTGTCGACGAAGATAAATCGGCAGGCCATCACAAAGTTAAGTGGAATGCCGAGAATTATGCAAGCGGTATGTATTTCTATATTCTAAAATCGAAGGGGATCGACGGCAGTATGGAGTTGTTACGAAACAAGATGATTTTGATTAAATAGCAATTATGTCGCCTCTTCCTCATGAAGTAGCAGCTAATCAATTCTCATTGCATTTAGTAAGAACGGTGCCGCGGGTGATTCTCAAATTAACCTGACAACTTCAACAAGAGGGGGGTCAAAAAAGGGCGTTCTGGAGCGTGTGGTTTTTGGGGTTGATTCCGGCCGATTTTGGTTCTAGCTTGTGGGGGATCAAAAAACACCCCTTTATTGAACCCTTATAAGACCATCAATACGCGTTGCTATCTATATTTGCGTCTCGACCGATGACGATATGCAGAATGCTGAGAATCAACTGCGGGAGTTGAGGCATACAGCCTGGTATTGGAGTATCGATTTACAAAACCGGTATTAGCGCTTTTTCAACCGCGAAGCAACGACAGTCCGCCCGTCTTTGATAATGGTGTATAACACCGTCGGGTCTGACTTATCCCACGCAATTCCCTGGCCTTCGGCGGCAACGGGAACGATGTCGACCAGCTCTAACACGGAGCCGGCCGTTGGAACACGCAATACATATACTTCGGCCGCGTCGTGGCCGGTTGCGTACAGTAGCCCGTCAGGACCGAAGGCCGCACCTGAGTTCGAGCGATCTAAAAATCTGTCGATAACCTCCTGAGGAAACGTGTAGCCGCCGACTCGACGCCAGTTATCATCGAAAATCACAATGTTTGTCCACGCCGGCCCTTTTCCCGGCACGCCTCCACGCCCTTCGTAGTGAGCAAATCCAACCCACCACGTGCTGTCCCGGCGATCGATCCAGGTAGCCGAACCATAGCCGATGCCGAAACTGTGCGAACCAATGTGCTCCAGGGTTTTCGGATCGAATATTTCGATGCTGCTGCTCATCGGGATAGCCGGATAGTTCGAATGCGCAGCATACAACAACCCATCGATGACAATGCCACTGTTGAGGTGAATAAACGGTTTGCCTTCTTCGCCTTCCCAACGTTTTACCAGCTCGCCGGTTGATTTGTCGTGTTTGGAGATCGAATAATTGCTGATAGCATAAACGTGCTCAGCATCGACCGCCGGCCCCTGGCGAGCATCGGCCGAAACGAAGCGCGTCAACTCTTCGAACGACCGATGCTGCGCCTGGAGTGGGATTGCAAGCGCGAAGATGAACAAGTAGCTGAAAGCTGGCAGTCGGTTCAGCATAATTTTTTGGTACCGCTTGGGTTATACCGAAACAAATAGTTAACGAAGTATAATCCCTCGCTAATTATCACTCCTTGATCGCTACTCGCTAATCGAGTGTGGAGCGATACTTCACAATTAGCGAGTAGCGAGGTTTCTAATACATTGTCAAATTATTGTTTTAGTGCTAAACTAAAAATCGTATCGCACCCCCAGTGTCGTCCAGAAGCTGTACGATTCCTTCTCGTGAATGCGGCTACCCGAGGTGCTTGGGTCGTGTTCGTATTCCGTATTCGCTTGATTCGTCAGGTTGTTGAGCGATAAAATCACCGATAGACCCTGACGGGGGAACTGGTATGCCAGCGATGCATCCAGGTGGAAGGTTTCATCCAACCAGATGTCGATTTCGTCCTCGAACTTATTGAAGATCGCCGATCGATAGACGCCGGCCAACACGGCCGTGAATCTGCTGTCGTCGTAGGTGAACGACAGGTTGCCGACGTGTCTTGGGCTGTTGAGCAAAGGCAAGTCATTCAGGTTGAATTCGGTCGGAGTGAATCCGAGATCGCCGTACGTGTCGTCGCCGTCTGACGTCGTGAAGGTGTAGTTGGCATTAAAGCGAAGAGGACTCAGCGCCGGCACGTTCAGAATGGCCAGGCTCTGCTGAACAGCCACTTCGAACCCGAACAAATCCGCTTTTCCTGCATTCTGCAGCTGGCGAACCTGGGCCGTCTGGTCTTCAAAAGGTTCACTAAATACGGTTGATACGATGATGTCATCCAGGAATTTGGCAAAAACCCCAAAGCTTATAAAGCCGAGGCGATTAGTGTATAACTCTCCCATCAAGTCGAAGCTACTAGCTAACGTTGGGTCGAGCTCTGGATTACCCCGGCTGATGAACACTTCGTCGTCGTCTCCACTGGAGACATCTTCAAAAGGAAGCAACGTCGTGTATTCCGGCCGGCTGAGACCCGTCGAGTAGGCCGCACGCAGTTGGAGACCGTTGCCGGCGCGATACGTCAGGTGGGCCGAGGGCAGGACTGTGGTATAATCGCCGGTATCGTCGAGCGCAGTATCCACATCTAAGCCTGCATATTCGTGCGAGGTGCGTTCGACGCGTATTCCGACGAGCGAGGTGAGATTTGGAGTAAGCTGTGCCGTATTCATAAGATAGCCGGCCAGGATCTGCTCCTTTCCGTCGTATCCTTCATCCTCGCCTACAGGCTGCTCGAAACCGAGGACTTCGAATTCTTCGTCCGTCCAACGCAAATTGGGAAAACCGAAGAGCCCCGCTGAAATTGTCTCAATCGAGGGATCGGTGGATTCCAATACGCCTCCTCTCGCTTCACTGCTGCGAAACTTTCGATCTTGTGTAGACGCTTTTCCTCCCAGCTTGAAAGAAATTCGCTCGGCTGCATCCATTGGAATCGTGAGATCTACTCTTCCTATCGTGGTGTTTTCTCGGACGTTTCGCGGATCGAACTCTACACGATTAAAAGCGAGTGGATCGGGGGATTCTAGAGCCGTTGTGGTTTTGAGCCCATCGGCAAAGGATAGGCGTTGTTCAGAAGCGATATCGAGTAGTCCGGGAACGTCGTCTCGACGGTATCGAAACTCAGTTCGATCAGGGAGATCTTCTTCGGCGCGTGCAAAGGCTCCGGTGTATTCCAGATGGATGCCGCGACCAAATCGGTGATCGCCACTTAGCCGTGTGAAATACTGAACTTGATCCTCGATCCGATTTCGAGTTCGGCGCTCTTCACGCCCATTGTTGAACTGATATCGTGCCTGCCGGCGTATCTCGTCGTCGCGATATCGATTGATGTTGAAAGCCACGTCGATTCGATTGTCCGGGTCGAAACGATAGTCGGCTGAGGCAATGCCGCCGTAACGGATTCGGCTGACGTCGTAGTCGGTGATGCGGTGCCGCCAGTTTACGCCGTCTTCGTAACGCCAGGATTTGAACAGTGACCCTCGGTCGGTATTGTTGTACGAACCGGCGACGAGAACGCCCAGCTTGTTGTTAGAAAACCGACGTCCTGCGAGCGCAGAAACGGCTTCGATATTTCGTCCCTGGATATCGCGAATTTCCGACTCCTGGTTGTTGAAACCCCCACCAACGAGCAGGCTGGCTTCGGGAATTTCGCCGGCTCGTTTCATCTGAAAATCGACCGATCCGCCCAGCGCGTCGCCATCCATATCTGGTGTGAGCGCTTTTGTGACAGTGACTCTTTCGACGAGGTTCGACTGGATCAGGTCTAACCCAACGGAACGCCCGGCATCGGGCTCCATCGCCGGCATCCGAATGCCATCTACAGTAAGCGAATTAAACTGCTCTGGAATGCCTCGAATTTGAACGAATTCGCCTTCCCCCTGATCGCGTGTGATCGAGATGGCGGGAATTCGTTGTACCGTTTCGGCCAGACTTACATCGGGGAAGATGCCGAATTGTTCGGACGAAACTACGTTGCGAAGATTGGGTGCGTTTCGCTGGTCGTTGAGCGCCTTTGCCTGTCCGCGCGTGAGCGTTCCATAGACCACCACGCCTTCCGTTTCGAGTGCGAATTGTTGCAAGGTGATGCGAATCGGCTCTGTCTGGGGTACTTCTTCAGATTGGGTAACCGTTTCGTACCCGATGAAGGACGTTTGTATATCGTATGTGCCGTCAGTTAATCCCGCAATGCGAAATTCTCCGTCGATGTTTGTTACGGCGCCCGTTTCGAGCGACACAACAAGCACGTTTGCGCCAGGTAAAGGCCGGCCTACTTCATCGACGACAGTTCCACGAAGAATATGATCTTGCGCCCTGGCATTTAGCACAATTGACGTATTCAGCAAGAACAAAAGTAAAAAAACACGCCCGGTGGTGCGTGTTGTATTGTAAATATAGCTCAGCATTGGTTTGATGTGGGCTGGTGAGAAAGTCACTAAAATGGTAGCGCCACATCGTTACCTGTGCGTAACTCAGATATGATGAAAAGGTTAATCGAAGAGACAGACCATCGCAATCCATTGGGGTCATCCCGTCCAGATCCCGGCTCCACGATTCGTCCTGTGGCCGAATCGAATGTCCGGGATGACAGTGTGTATGGTTTAAAAGCCGGCGTCCGCGGCAAGTGCCGCGGACGCCGGGAAGTCCTCTCAGGGGCCTGTCATCCCGGACATTGCCTGTGCGCAGTACAGGCTTAGATCCGGGATCTGAGAGAGCACGCAGTGTAATGAATCTATAAGCTGCGTGTTTATACTCCACTTATCGACTCGATCCTACTTCAACAGCGTAATCCGCTGGACGTGTGTGCCTTGCGAAGTTTCCATTCGAACCAGGTACGATCCGCTTGGTAGGCCTTGAGCATCGAACGTAACCTCGTGCCGGCCGGCTTCGATAGGCCCATGGACGAGTGTGCTCATCTCTTGCCCCAGCATGTTGAATACGGCAATACTCACGTCGCTCGCTTCAGGGACATTAAAGACGATCTGTGTGGTTGGATTGAAGGGGTTCGGGTAGTTCTGGTTTAACCCAAAGGCATCAGGAACGGCGTTTACTTCATCGCCTTGAAGTGTAAGCCCGCTGTCGATGGTGCGTTCAGCAACACTGAGGGTGGCATTGTCAACCTGGAAGATCGCCACGGTACCGCTCACTTCGTACGAAACGACGAGCAGGGGATATCCATTTGGGCTGTCGTGGGCGTCGATGAAGAGCAAACCTTCGGGAGCGAGATCCCCGGCAGTTCCGGCTTCGGCGTCGCCGCTAAAATCGCGGGAATTAACGTACTGCACGAAAGACGGATGACGAGGACGGGAGATGTCGTACACCATGATGCCACCAACGCGCTCCAGACCGATAAAAGCGTAACTCCGCCCATCGACTTCACCAACCACCACGCCTTCTGGCTCAGGGCCTTTGTCGTCGCTGCGATTGTCGAACGAGTCGTTTTCGTCATTGGTTGAGTTGAAGTCGTCCGGAATTTGTGCCGCCGTAATTTGCTCGAACTCGTCGCCACTGTCATAGATCAGTTTTCCAGTTTCGGACCAGATCGAGAAGGAGCGGGCTCCGTAGGAGAAAAGTTTTTCGAAGTAGCCGTCGCCGTCGATGTCGCCTGTTGCGGAGGTGGTTTTCAGCCGGCCGAGATTTTCTTCTGCCTGAAGCGTTTCGGCATCGGGAAAGATGGTTGGATCGAGATTGAGGTCTTCGACAAGTTCTTCTTCGCTATAGCCGTCGTAGTCACGCGAATCGCCTTCGTTCGCTGAAACGATGAACCCTCTTCCACCGGCGCGGTAGTAGGCGATGGCATCCGGCTGATACATCCCGTATACCGGCCAGTTGGCGATGTTGATGGCGTCGTCCCGGTTGCTGGCATCCAGGCCGTTGCCGGCTTCATTGTGATCTTTAAACCCTAACCCTTTCAAAGCCAGAACCCTGGATCTGCGAATATCGATCACAGCCAAAGCATTGTTTTCTTGCATCGCCACATATGCTGTACGAGAGTCGTCAGACACTGCAATGTACTCAGGCTCAAGATCTTGAGCGACGCTGGCCCCTGGGCCGAAAATGCGGATACTGTTGTCTAGATTGACGTGGTTGAATGCTGAAAACCCGACTGTGCGTACGTCTTTTTGTTTGATCTGCGAAGCATTCGGTAGAGCACGGATAATGCTGACACTTCCTTCAGGATCGACGATGTAATCGTCATCGGGTTCGCCTTCATTGGCGACGAGTACGTGCCGGCCATCGGGCGTGAAGGTCAGCATGTCGGGCAAAGCGCCCACAGTGACCTGGCTCAGGAAATTACCGTCCGTGTCGAAGAAAACGACACTTCCAGGATCTTGCGATGGATCCGCCTCGATAGCGGCGGCAACCCGGCCGGCATCCACGGCAACACTATTTGCCTGGTCGCCATACGGGGTTATGTCGATCGCAAATAAAAAGGATGGATTTGAGGGTACAGACAGGTCCAGCACATCGATACTGGCGTCATCGGCATTGATCACGAAAAGACGGTTGGACGCTGGATCGAAAGCGCTGATTTCTGCAGCACCTTCATCGAAGATCCCCGTTTCGTATCCGCCGATCTTATTCAGCTGGATCGATTGGGCAAAAACGGACGGACTGAAAAGGAGCAAAAATGTGGTTGCAAAAGCGATTGCTCTGGCAACGCAACGCTGCGAGTAACAAACTGGAGTCATAGGATAAATTGAGATATTGAGTACTACGGTAACTCAAGTTGTGTGGTATACTTGGACGTGCTGCCGATTCGAGTTATCAGTGCTCAGTTTTCAGTCTTCAAATTCGACCAAAATCATTGATAACTGATTACTAAAAACTATCGATTTCGCCGATAACACACAACTTGAGTTACGGTACTACAACCGGCTGAAGGATAAATTCCCTCCCGTCGCTCTTACGGGTCCTCGCCAGGCCGGCAAAACGACTCTGCTTAAATCACTTTTTCCGGACTACCGCTACGTATCTCTGGAAAATCCAGATAACCGCAAGTACGCCCAGGAAGACCCTAACGGATTCTTGCAGACCTACGACGAATTCGTCGCAGATCTGGTGATGGGTCAGTACATCCTATCGGGTTCGCAAAACTTCTTGCTGCATGAAGATATTACGCAGAGCCTGGCCGGCCGTGTGGCGCTGCTTCGATTATTTCCTCTCGATTTCCGGGAGTTAGCAAAGAGTGACCACTCTCTGCAAAAGATGGCGGAGGCCCTGTTCACAGGCTTTTATCCTGCCTTATTCGATCGCCAAATTCTTCCGCAGGATTATTATCCATCTATATTGAAACATACGTTGAGCGAGACGTGCACTCGCTGATCAAGGCAAGCAATCAGTCTGCGTTTCAAACATTCACAAGAGCCTGCACCGGGCACATCGGACAGCTAGTAAATTACAAATCGCTCGCGGACATGGCCGGCATCTCTATCCCAACTGCAAAAGAATGGTTGTCTATTCTTGAGCGAAGCTATATCGTATTCACCCTGCCGCCTTATTTTCGCAATTTCAACAAAAGACTGGTCAAAACACCAAAGTTATATTTTTACGACACGGGTCTTGCCTGTTATTTACTCGGCATGAGAGATGTAGGAAATGTAGAGACCTACTATCAGAAGGACAGCCTGTTCGAAAATCTGATCCTGGCTGAATTAGTAAAACAATCCTATCACAGGGGCGAACGACCAGCCTTTTATTTCTGGCGAGATAATCACCGAGTAGAAGTAGACCTCTTGTGGGAATCGGGCATGAAAGTGAATGTGATGGAGGTTAAGTCTTCCAAAACTGTCCATTCACGTTTTTTGAAGCCGCTGCACCAGTTCAAACAATACGCCGGCGATCAATTCGGCCGAGCTTACCTCGTCTACGGGGGATCGGAGGACATGCTTCGAGAAGGAATACAGATCTTGAGCTGGAAGAAGATTAACAACTTTACTTTGTGATTTTCCAATCAAGCTGAGGTTCATTTCACGTATCGGTAACAATTCGCGACGAAATATCTGTGATCTGCGTGCCCTCGCCAATGCTGTCGTGTCTGTGCCGATCTTAGCCCTCCTAAGCACATCTGTGGGTATGGAATTGAGGCAGTCCGTCATCTCGACACGATAAGCGGATTATCGAGAAGCCGGTTGTAGTCCATCTGCAATCTGCGACGCACGTCTTGAAAAGTCTTTTCAAACCCCTCTGTCATCGCTTTGATAAATATGTCTGGTATGCAGCGATACCCTTCTTGCTGCATGGATGCATTGTCGGCGCTCATCCGGCCGTGTCATGTCTGGATCCATGCTGTTTTATTCGCTTTCGCCATCGTCTTTTTAGGCCCCATCTTACCTGGTTTCACTGATGGAAGCCGCGACCTCATCCGGCAAGGCGGCAACCGCCCGTTCCTGGAAGGCGGGACTGGCAAAACAACTGCCGGCATCGACCGGCTCAACCGATTCTTCGTATATGCAAGAGCCGGCGAGACGATCAAGCTGGGTTCGAGTGCGTTTGGCATCTACCAGGGCGACATCCTCTTCACGAGCCCGTTCGGGTCTTCCAGTACGTGTTCGGCCCAACGCCCGGAAAATGCTCCAGATCACTGGGGCCGTATCCTCGACATCGATCAAGAACTCGCCGGCCCGCTGCCCGCTGCTGGTGGATACACTCCTTGCGAACTCTCTATCAACACGGGGTCCGAAGGCGTCTGGGAGATCACATTCCTCGCCCCGCATCTCGAAACGTACAAATTTTCCCGACAGCTTCCAGCCGGCTCATCCTGGGTGCAGGACACCGACGTTTACACCATCGCCGCGTGGGATATATCCGTGCACGATGCTGCCGGCCAATCACAAACCGGCCGGGTTTTCGCCCGGCACTTGCCGCTGAACCTGGGGGGCACAGGTGCTACTCTCGCCACGGAACTGTTCATTCTCACCCACGACGGGTACGAATACCGTGTCGATTATAATGACATGAGGGGCCACACGCTGTTGCTTTTCGCCAACGCAAATGGCTTTATCGATGACGCAGCCAAACCTCTTTACCGCTCCATCCTACTTGAAGCTGTCAATACGATCAATCATGGATTGCCAGATGGCGTGAGCGTCACTGATCCTCTCTCCATGAATGGGCAGGATACAGCCGCGCACAAGATTTTCTTCGACCGACCTGCTGCCGATCTTCCTACAGAAGCCGAATCGCCGACCGGACCGGTATGGCTGCGCACGGTTCCGATCTCTACTGCCACGCCATCTCAACTGACGTATACAGGCAGCATCGGGGAGGCTGGCAGTTTTTCGTTTGAAGCTTCCGGTGCCGGCCGCTATATCATCGCCATCGATATCGACGAGAATGGAATCTGGGGAGATGGAACGGACGTCATCCTATCTGGAACGGCTTCAGCCGGCCGCAACGTGGCTCCCTGGGATGGCAAAGATGGAAATGGAGAGGATGCATCTGGTTCAAAAGATGGATACCGCGCGCGACTTGTCATGACCGCGGGCGCCGTGCATCTCCCATTATTCGACATCGAACATCGTACCGGCGGGTTGATCGTAGAACGGATCAGCGACACGTCCGATGCTTTTCGTCTGTATTACGACGATGCTGTACTCGAGGAACGTGCCGGCGGACCAACACCACTCAGAAACGCCGGTGGATTGGATAGCCGCTACGGCGCCCATGCTTTTCGGGAAGGATTTGGAGATGGCGCCGGCATCGACACATGGATGCAGGTCGAATCTGAGCCGAGTTTCCTGGAGGTTCCGATGTTTGCCGTACAAAACGACCTCAGCCTGGCGCTCGATGTCGATAACGAAGCGCCGCTCAGAGGCCAGGCTATTCGTGTGACAGCCACGCTTGCTAACGACGGCCCGCACGATGCTGTACTGGCGCGGATTGGATTCGATATTCCTCACGACGTCAACGTACTCAACGGCGTACCGGAAATTGGATCTTTCGATACGGAAAAACGGCTGTGGACGGTGGAAAATCTGGCTGCCAGCGACGCCGCAGACATCGTTCTAAACGTAGTTCCGGGCGACGAGGGCGCGCATCGTGTCTTCGGGCAGATCGTCGAGCACTGGGGAAACGACTCCGATTCAGAGCCAGGCAACTTCAACCCGATTTTGCCAGAGTCTAATCTTGAAGATGACGCTGCCGGCGTAACCATCTACACGGATCCCGAGCCCGCCCTGGGTCTGGCCCGACGCGTTTTAAATCTGGAAGGCGATCTTTCCGGATTCGATGTAACCTACGAGCTTCGTGTCCAAAACCTGGGAAATACTTCGCTTTCGGGAATACAAGTCAGAGATAGCCTGCTCGAAGCATTCCAGGGGACGGACTTTATCATCCAGCAGCTCGATGCTGTTGTACCACTCGTCGCCAATACTCAATTCGATGGAACCAATGAGATAAATCTGCTGGATAGCAGCGCCAGCCGACTCGGTGTGGGCGAGGAAGCGACCGTTACATATACTGTTTCTGTGACACCATCCGAAGCATTTGGCCCTTTCGAGAACAACGCAGAAGGACACGGTTTCGGCCCTGCCGGCGTTATGGCGTCGGACATTTCGGACAATGGAACAGAGGCCGATCCCAATCGGAATGGCAGTGCCGGCGATCCAGGCGAAGACGACCCTACCCGGGTGACGATTGCTCATCACTCTGTAATCGGCCTCGCCATGGAAGCACAAAATGTGCAGGGTGAGGCGACGGATTTTTCGGCCACCTTAAAACTAATCGTAGAGAATCTTGGCGATGCGCCGCTCGACGGTGTGCAGGTAGAACTCAACCTGGCGGCGATCTTCGGAACCAATCGATACGATGTATCTGACCTGTCAGCCAGCGCTCCTTTAGAGGCTCAACAAGCTTTCGATGGCGGAGATAACGACCTTCTCCTCGATGCATCCTCCAGCTCGCTAAAACCCGGCGAAAAGGCGACCATCCTACTAGATCTCCGAGGCTTTCCCGCGTTCAGCTTCGGCCTGTACAATCTACGTGCAACCGCCTCGGCGCAAACCATCGATGGCAACCAGGTGACCGATATCTCAGACGACGGCAGTCTGACCGATCCCAACGATAATGGCTCCGCCGACGACTCTGGCGAAAGCGATGTGACCGTTATCTCCCTCGAAGAAACGGCTCGCATCGGCGCTGCGCTGACGACTTCACGGGTTTCCGGCGACTTCAGCGGCTTCACGGCAGTCTATGAGCTGAAAGTTCAAAACCTGGACGATTCGCCCTTGCTAGACGTTCAGGCCGTCCAGGATCTCGAAGACGTGTTCGATGGCACGAGGTTTTCCGTATCGGATCTTTCCGTTTCCCCATCGCTCCAGATCAATCCCGATTTCGATGGAGTCACCGACAAAAATCTGCTCGCCAGCGGTGGCACCCTTCAACGAAACGAAACCGCTTCGATTTCTTACGCCGTCACCGTAACGCCCGATTCTTTCTTCGGACCCTACCGGAATTCTGTCTCCGTCTCTGCAGAATCGGAGAACGGTGCAATTACTACCGACATCTCGGATAGCGGAGCGGTTGTAGATGCAGACCAGGACGGCAATCCGAACGAAGCCGGCGAGAACGACCCCACCGAAACGGCATTTGCTCATAACGGACGTCTCGGTGCAGCCCTGGCCGTCAATCAAGTATCGGGAGATATGACGGCCTTTGGCATCGCATACACGGTGCTCGTCGAAAACATGGGTGATGTACCTCTTTCAGATCTTTCGATTATACAGGACTTGAGTGCTTCACTGGCTGGCGTCGTTTTCGAAGTCGTCGATGTCGAAGCCGAGGCACCGCTCGTAGCGAGTTCGTTATTCGACGGCGACCAGTATAAAGAATTGCTCGATCCTGAATCGGGTTTGTTAGAAGTGGGCGAAAGCGCATCGGTCACTGTGTCATTGAGTGTAATACCCGCCGAAAATTTCGGCCCATTCGCATTTAGCGCCGAAGCTGCCGGCCACGCTCCATACGGCACACGCCTCACCGACATCTCTACCGACGGCGTCGATCCCGACCCCAATCAGAACGGCGATCCGACCGAGGAGGGCGAAAATACGTCTACCATGGTAACCGTGGCAGAGCGACCTGTGCTAGGCATTTCGCTGGCGCAGTCTGGCATCGATGGAGATTTGAAAGGATTCATCGTGCATTATGTCGCCCGGCTGGCTAATCTGGGCGATGTGCCGCTGGACGATATACAGGTATCGTTGAATCTGGCGGAAATATTTGAAGGAGCCGACTACGAAGTGCTGCGAAATCAAGCGTTTGGCGGATTATCTGCGGCGAAAATTTTCGATGGCCGGGAAATCTTCAACCTGTTGGACGCTGGTGTAAGCCGCCTGGATGTCAACGACACGACGAGGATCGAGCTGGACGTTCGGGTGCAGCCGGCATCGAGCCTGGGGCCTTTTGCCGGCAACGCGATGGCCTCAGCAAAAAGTCCCACTGGCGTCGCAACCGCCGACATTTCGGACGACGGTTTGGTGATCGACGCCAATAAAAACGGTGTCCCCAACGAATCGGGCGAAAATACGCCTACGACCATCAGAGTGGCTTCGAAGCCGGCTCTGGGCTTGGCTAAAACCCTCAATCGCGTATCCGAAAACGGAAACGGTTATGAGGTAGAGCTGGCCGTCATTGCACGAAACCTGGGAGACGTCCCGCTCTCAGAGCTGGATATCATCGAAGATATCGGAGAAAGCTTCCCGGAAGCTGCTGTAGAGGTTATCCGGGTAATCGTCGACGAAGCCTCCGGTTTGTCCGCCAATCCTTCTTTCGATGGGCTCGAAGATACGAGCGTACTGCTCACGGAGAATGGCCGGCTGCTCCCTGGAGAATCTGCCACTGTGACTTTGGACTTTAGAGTGACGCCGAATTCCGGCGTTCTGGAATACGAAAGCCGCACGCAGGCAAGAGCAGAAGATCCCGCCGGCTCCATCGTTACAGACTGGTCCAACGACGGCGCCGACCCCGATCCGAACGGCAACGGCTTTGCAGCAGACGAGGGCGAGGACACGCCCACGACGATCCGCCTGGCAAAACAGCCGGCGCTCGAATTTATCTCCCGACTCAGCAAGCTGGAAGGCGACTCCACCCGTTTCGACATCCAGTTCTCCATCTATCTCACGAACGCCGGCGATACCCCGCTCGATTCTCTCCAGGTAGATGCCGATCTGGCCGGTCTGTTTTCCGGCGCTACCATCGACGTGACAAATGTTGAGGTGCTCAACGGCCCATCCATTGCTCTCAACGAAGAATACGACGGACGTACAGCTGTCCATCTGCTCGATGCAGCCGGCAGTTCGCTCGGCCTGGGCAAAACGGCACATCTCCTGCTCGATGCATCCATCGCAGCAAACGATTTTTACGGTCCTTTTTACGGAAGATTAAAAGCGGGGGCGCGTGCAGAAGACGATCTGCTCGAAGTGGATCGCGAGATCCCGCCCATCCGAATAGCCACCAGTTCCGGATTCAATGCCGGCCTCGAATCGAACGGCAACCTTGCCGATCTCCTCGCCGCGAGAATATACAGCCGGCGCAACATCCACAATCCCGCTAAAACGGACGATCTGCGCTTGCTCCGCCTGATGGGACTGGAGAGTGCACACGGTACCGGCGGTTTTACAAGCCAGGAAGCCATGGACCTCGTACCCTCCCACGGTCCCGAGAATGCTGAGGCTGTCGTGACCACGCCGCTCGATTTGTTCGGTGTCACGAACGCTACCAGTGTACTGGCTGTGGATTACATGAAGGACGAAAAACGCATCGCCGCGCTCTTCTCCACGACTACGCCGGCCGGCGAAACCTACGAACACTCCAAAAATATCTGCGATCGGCTTCAGGGCTCATACCTCAAAGACATCGACTTAATCTCCATCCAGGGTTACCCCTTCGTATTGTCAACGCTCCAGCATCCATTGGGAGATATCGATTATGCCATCAGCTTCATCGGCTACCGGCGAGGCAACAGCTACCTGGTAGATAGCCGGTTCGTGCGCGATCAATACCAGCCGCCAACTGGCATGCCCGGCGAAGTATTCAACTTCCAGGTATGGTCTTACAGTCCGGCCTATACGATTTCGCTCGTGGAGGATATCGTAGATCGAATGGCAGAGGCCGGCGGACTCGATTTTGTGAGCCGCGAAGACGACATTCCCAAAGTGCCGAGCATGTACGTCGAGCAAGGATCGTATCAGCATGGATCGGTTGTGCTGCACGTCAAACATCCCGAGGTTACGTCCGAGCTTCATATCTCCGGCGAGCTTTCTCTGGTAGAGAGTGGAGATCGGATTCCGTTCGAGACGGTCGTGCCGGCGCCTATGGAGAACGCACTTAATGTTGCTGCGCAAGTAGCCGTCCCTTCGGGCAACCTCTACGATGCCTTACTGAATGTAACCGATGCCAACGGCGAACATCTGGACCAGATTTACCTGGCCGACGGAGCGTGGGGGCAAGTGGTGGAAGCGCACGAGGCGAATGAGGTCGAGTCGTTTACGGTTCTCGAACAAAGCCCATATGCACCGAACGAAGATCATTACATCGTCGAACGCGGCATTCATTTTAGTGGGGTTGTGGCGTCCAAGGCGGTAGTGTTTCGGCATTTGAAGCCGGCCGGCCGGGCCGTCGATTTGAGCGGGTACGAATACTTTTCGTTCGAGGCTTCCGGCAAAGGCAAGGTGCGTGTTCGGCTCGAAGAAGCCGGAGATGCCAGCGACCATTTTTTCATCGATCTAGACCTGGATGAAGATCTCGAACGATACATCGTGTTCTACGACGAATTTGCGAAGGACTCCGGCGAAGCTGTATTCCAGGGGAATGCAGTGACGGCATTGAGTTTCGTTTTTGAGGCCGGCGATGAACCGGAGGAGGTAGAGTTACTCGTCCAGGGCGTTCTGTTTGGCAAGGGATCGCCCGTGGGTGTCGAAGACGAGGCCGGTATCCCCATCGAGTACTCGCTTTCACAAAACTACCCCAACCCATTCAACCCTGTCACCACCATCGAGTTTGGTCTGCCCGAGCCGGCAGACGTCAGGCTTGAGGTCTTCGACATCCTGGGCCGGCGCGTCGTAACCATCGCCGATCAAGAATACGCACCTGGCAAGTACAGTCTACCGTTTGACGCCGGCCGGCTCGCGAGCGGATCGTACGTTTATCGATTGATTGCGAACGATCGGGTGTTTTCAAAGGTTATGCATCTGTTGAAATAAAGTGCTAAGGCATAGCCCCAAGTTGTCGCAACAAACCCATTGCGTTGAAATAGACCCACTGTTCTTTGATTTTACCTTCAGCCAGGTGGGCCAGCCAGATTCCTGAAAATGCTATGGACTTACCTGTGGCAGGAATGCCCATAAAATCTCCTTTGTGCGTGCCGCGCATAGTCCTTTTCACTGCAATTTTGTCGCCGTCCGCAATTATGTCGTCTTCTGAAGAAGTCATATCCGGAAAGGCTGCCAACATGGCTCCAATAGTCTGCTTGATGGTTTGTAGATCTGCATCGGGGGTTGGTAAGCCAGGATCGTGATTTACAAAATCAGAGGCACAGACCTCGTCCCAAACAGCAAGATTGTGGTCGTTAAATCCGTTCCAGTATTTTCTAACGGCAGCAATGTTTTGGTTAGACATAAGGCAATTCGAGTGGGGTTAAATTAGAGCGATAGTTTGCAAAAGTGGGTCGCTGGAAGTTAATGCCTGGATGATATAGACGTGTTAACCTCAGCATTATAGCGAATCAATTATCCAGGCACAATGGCGTAATTACGTGATAAGCTTATAAATCTTCCCCGGCAACTCCCGCCCCAAAAACGCAGCAATCCCCTGTGTAACTGCACCCACTTTACCCAGATCGATTCCTGTCTCGATGCCCATCGATTCCATCAGGTATACCGTATCTTCGGTGGCGATGTTGCCTGTAGCGCCGGGGATGAAGGGACAGCCACCGAGGCCGCCGATGGAAGTATCGAATCGGGTTACGCCGCATTCTAGTGCGGCAACAACGTTGGCCAGGCCCAGGCCGCGGGTGTCGTGGAGGTGGAGAACGATGGGCGTGTCGCGGGTGAGCTGCTTAACAGTATCCAGCACCTTTCGGATCAAGATTGGATTTGCCATTCCGGTGGAATCTGCCAGCGACAGCGACTCGATGTCGTGGGGTAAAAAGTGCTCTACCATCTCCAGGATGAGGTCGATGGGTGTGTCGCCTGGATTTTTGTAGCCGAACACGCACTGCAAGCCCATCTGCGCCTGCATGCCGGCATCGTTTGCCAGCCGAATCATCTCCAGCGCCTGTTCGATCGCCTCGTCGCGAGACATGTTGGCGTTGTCACGGCTGTGCCGGTCGTTGGTGGAGATGGATAGGTCTACGTACTGCAAGCCGGCCGCATGGGCACGCTCGACCCCTCTTGCGTTCAGGGCCAATCCGCTGTACACCACGCCTTCTTTTTCGGGGAGATGTTCACACAACTCTTCCGCATCGGCCATTTGCGGCACCCATTTTGGGTGGACGAACGACGTTACCTGGATGCGCCGAACGCCGGCCTCAACCAGCCCCTTCAACACCTCGCGTTTCATCGAAGTTGGAATTGGCTTATCTTCGAATTGAAATCCGTCTCGCATGCCTACTTCTGTGATGGAGACGCGTTGTGGCAGCAAGTTCATAGGTTGCTTGCTCGGGTTATGGTTGAAATATTTATTGGGTATTGAGGTATTGGGTATTGAGGGTACTGGGGTATTAGGTACTGAGGGTATTAGGGTATTGGATACTGAGGATATTGGGTATTGAACTTTTGAAATACTGAATCTCAAGCTTGATGTCAGTACTCTGTAATCCAAATTTTTTGAGTAGTTCGAAATAGTCCAAAGTCCCGAGTCCGAAGTCCATGGTTCTTTCAATCGCTATATCGGACTGAGGACATCGGACTTTGGACTAATCCAGGAGTGCAAAAGATTTAAATTACAGTGTACTCAGTACCAAATACTACAATACCTCAATACCAAGTACTCAACACCCCAGTACCCAATACCTCAATACCAAGTACCCAATACCATAGTACCTCATTACCCAATTACTCCATGAACCGTCTATCGATCCTTACGGCGCTCTTACTCTTAATGCCCACACCCCTCCGGGCTCAACAAGCGACGACCTCGACTGAACCGCTCAGTGAAAGGCGCGTGGCTTACCGCATGGACGTGACACTGGATCCCGAGCAAAAAACGGTGGCCGGCACCGAACGCGTTACGTGGAGAAACCCGGATACCGTCCCGGTCGACGAGTTGCAGTTTCACCTATATTTGAATGCATTTCGCAGCGAAAACAGCACCTTCATGAAGGAAAGCGGCGGTAGCCACCGGGGCTTTTCACCGGACGACGAGGACCCCTGGGGTGGTGTGGACATCCAGCGAATGCAAATAGTGACTGGCGAACAAACCGACGTCATGCCGTTAGGAGCGCCGACTGCAGAAGGCGAAGATCTCACTGACCGCATCCAGTTCATCCAGCCAGACGACGATAATGTCGACGATCTGACGGTGATTTCGGTGCCACTTTCTGAACCCGTTGAGCCAGGCGAAACCATCACGCTGGACATCGACTTTGTCTCCCGGATGCCGCAGATTTTCGCGCGAACCGGGTGGGAGCGAAAAGCCAACGACAGCCTCTTTTTTATGGTAGCGCAATGGTTTCCGAAGCTGGGAGTCTACGAAGTACCGGGGCAACGCTACGTGCCGGCCGATACCTCGCACGGGCGGTGGAGCACCCATCAGTTCCACGCCAACAGCGAGTTCTACGCTGATTTCGGCACCTACGAAGTATCCATCACCGCTCCCGATAACTACGTCGTAGGTGCAAGCGGTGTGCGCATCGACGAATCTTCCAACCAGGGCTTGAGCACTGTAACTTACCGAGCCGACGACGTCCACGATTTTGCCTGGACGGCCAGCAGTGAGTTTCTCGAGTTTACCGAACACGTGGCAAGATGTGAACTTGAAGCTACTGCTTCAGCCCGAACATGCCGGCCAGGAAAAGCGCCATTTCGACGCAGCCAAAGATAGGGCTCGAATACTTCGACGAATGGATCGGCCCCTACCCGTACACCTCGCTAACTCTGGTGGATGGAATCGGCGGGAGCAACGGCATGGAATACCCCACGCTCATTACGTGCGGAACGGCGTATCGTCTGCCGGAAGTGGCTTCGCCTCCTGGAAGTAGTTACCATCCACGAATTTGGGCACCAGTATTTTTACGGATTACTCGCCAGCAATGAAGCCGAAGAGGCCTGGCTCGACGAAGGAATCAACTCGTACCTCGAACAACGCATTCTGGACATAGCATACGGTCAGGGATCGATGCTCGACCTGCCGTGGGTAAAAGTCGACGATAGCGATGCACAACGCCTGAGCTATGTCTCCAACCGGCCCGAAAGCGGCGCTATCTTCACGAAATCCTGGCAGTACGAGCGGCGTAGCGATTACGGAAAAGCGTCTTATGCCAAGCCGGCAACTGTACTGGCTACCCTCGAACGCCATCTGGGGTGGGAGAAGATGAAAGAAGTTTTGAGAACGTACTACGAAGAATGGCGATTTCGGCATCCCACCACGCGTGACTTCAAAACAGTTGCCGAAAGGATATCGGGCCAATCGTTGGATTGGTTTTTCGATCAATACATCTATGGTACAGCGGTCGTCGATTATGCGATCGATAGTTTATCCGTCGAACAACTGGACGAGAACGTCGTGCAAAGCTCGTTTGTGGCAAAACGCCTCGGAACTGGATACTTCCCCCAGAAAATCCGTGTGCTGTACGAAGACGGGAAGGCCGAAGATATCGAATGGGACGGAAGAGATACTGAGAAAGAGTTTGTTTTCGAAAGGCCGGCTGCGATCTCCGAAGTGTATCTGGATCCAGACGAAAAAATCTGGCTGGACATCAACCGCCTGGACAACCGCCTGCGCAGAGATCCTGAGACACGCTTTGCCTGGCTGCAATTGTCTAACGTAACCGTCTGGATTCAGCAGTGGCTGACTTTTGCCGGGGGAATTTTTTAGATCGTTATTATACCGAAAACCATACATCCATGAACACGCGGGATCTGATAGAAACCAGCATTCGTGAAGGAGGCCGGCTGACCAGGCTGCGCTGGCCCCTCGTGGTGTTGCTCTATGCAGTGAACCTGGTGATCGCGCTCGTTATGGCTATTCCAATTTACCGGGGCACTGTCCGGCATTTGGGAGGAACTGGATTTGGGGCCGATCTGATCGAATCGTTCGATTTGATACTGTGGAGCGAGCTGGGTGAGAAATTGCTAGACACTCTGGCCGGCCTCGGATGGCAACTCCTTCTAGTACTTCCCATCTACTGGATCTGGAAAACGGCCGCACACGTAGGCGTCATTTATGCTCTACACAATGGCGCCGCCTGGCCTTTCTGGAGGGGTGCGGGTTACTATACCGGCCGCGGCCTGGTCATTGGCCTCATCTTCCTGCCGATTAAGATTATTTGGCTAGTTCTCAGTATTATTATTGCAGCAACGGTGCGTTCCTTTTTTCCAGGGGAGGTCGGCATCTTTTGGAGCATTGCAATTCTTCTCCCTATTCTATTAGTCGCCGGATTGGCCGTCCTGGATCTCTTTCAACACTATGCCCGTCTTGCACTGATAATTCGCCACGACCCCGTCGGTAAGGCAACCCGGGCTGGCTTTTCCTGGCCTTTCAAATACGTAGCTGCGTGGGCTGTTTATGCACTGTGGTTTTTCATCTCTCTGATAGTGGGTTTTACGACCATAGTGTTGAATGCAAAACTACACGTGGGCGTCTCGGCCATCCTACTAGGATTTCTAATCCAGCAAATCAGCCTGCTTACGCGCGCAGGAGTTACTGTAGCGTGGCTTGGAAGCGAGGTGAATCTGTTCGAACGGACACACATCAGCGAGCTGCCGTTAATTGCCGATGCAGGGGAGCTTCCTGGAAGCTCATAAAAAAAGCCGGACATTACGGTGTCCGACTCTTTCGTAGCTTTCTGGAAGCTAAAGGCAAAATAAACGCGCGAATTCGGTCAAGCTGAATGCATCATTGTCAATAGTTCTTCAACTTCTTCTTCTTGGGGAATCTTAATCGACTCAGGACCCAATTCGCGGTACGAATCCATAAAGAACAAAGCAAGCGCTTCTCGATCCTCTGGTTTTCCACAACAAGTGTCGAAAACGGTCATAAGTTGGCGCCACAGAGTTTCTGCAATACGTCCTGAAAGGTAAAGCGAGAATAAAACGCGGAATGCCGACATGCGCGGAGAAACCGAAAGAGCTTGGGTTTGCATAATCACTGGGTAATTCAATCCATTAATAATGTTTATCTGTTCAAAAGCGCATCAAATTTCAAGCCAAAAACAGATTTGCGACTAAAAACAGGTATTAAAAGGGTAAAAAGGGAGAAATATATTAGAAGTGTAGCTTTTAAAGTACGGGTGTAGAGGAGAATTCGTCCAGGTTCACAAATGAAATATCACTCCGAAACGCGATAAGCGTTCTCTTTTACGAGAGGACGATTTCCTTTCGCAATCTCGCTACCGGGATACCCAATTGTTCTCGATATTTCGTTACGGTTCGACGGGCGATCTGGAATCCTTTTTCCTCCAACATCTGAGCAATCTTTTGATCGGAGAGCGGCTTTCTTTTTTCCTCTTCGCTGATAATACTTTCGATAATGGCTTTAACTTCTTTGTTTGAAATTTCTTCGCCGCTATCTGTTGTGAGGCCCTCGGAGAAGTAATATTTCAACTCGTAGACGCCAAATTCTGTTTGCACGTACTTTCCGTTAACCACTCGGCTGACCGTAGATATATCCATGAGGATCTTTTCCGCCACATCTTTCAAGATCATAGGCTTCAGATAGCCTTCGCCGAACTTAAAAAACTCTTCCTGAATTTCGACAATGGCGCGCATGACCTTCATCATCGTTTGCCGGCGCTGATTGATCGAATTGATGAACCAGCGGGCCGACTCCAGCTTGCCGCGCAAAAACTGGCGTGTTTCCGCGTCGATGCTACTGGTACCCACGCTGCCGTTCCGCTTCTTGTCGGCCGATATTTTATGCAGCATTTGCCGATACTGGCGAGAGATGCGAAGCTGGGGAGTGTTTCCGTTGTTCAAAGAGATGTAAAAATCTCCATCGTCATAGAGAACGGTAAAATCCGGTGTAATGTAATTTTGGGCGGCGGTAAATTCGCCTTCTCCCGGTTTCGGATTGAGCCGCTGTATCAAGTCGAATGCGTCTTTGAGTTCCGAGCTAGAAGCATCCAGCTTCTTCATGATCGCATCGAAATGCTTCATGGTGAACGCTTTGTAGGCGCGCTCGAGCATTTGAATGGCTACGTCGAGGCCCGGGGTATCTTCGGGAAGGCTGTATAGCTGAACGAGCAAACATTCTTTGAGTCCGCGAGAGGCGATTCCGACAGGATCCAGCTGTTGCACGCCCTTGAGCACACGTTCGACATCGTCCTCCGTGAGCATGAGACCGTGGTTAAACATGATATCGTCGATGATCGACTCCAGGGGCCGGCGCAAGTACCCATCCTCGTCTATCGACCCAATGATTTGCTCGGCGATGAGTTTTTCGGTCTCGTTAAGGCTTAAAAACGAAAGCTGATCGCTGAGGTGCTCGGCCATTGAAACGCGGGCCGGCATGGGCATCTCGCGATCGTCTTCTTCGTCGCTATAATCAACCTTCGCTTTATATCCGTACAGGTCGTCGGAGCTATTGATAAACTCTTCCCAGTCGTATTCGTCTTCTTTGGTATCTTTCTCTTCAGGTTTTTCGGCCTCAGGCTGGTCATCTTCAGCTTGCGCCTCCACTTGCTCTTCTTTTGCTTCCTCTTCCTCCAATCCTTCCTCCAATAGCGGATTCGATTCGAGCTCCGATTTAATACGCTGCTCCAATGCCAGTGTAGGCAGCTGCAGCAGTTTAATGTATTGAATTTGCTGCGGCGAAAGCTTCTGCTGAAGCGATTGTTTCTGGTGTAGGTTAAGCATCGTGCTCTCTTTAGTTCATCTATCTGCTGTGCGTACCTTACAGATTTAGCGTGGTGCGGCGCTCTTCAACTGCCATGAGAAATTGCTCGTACCAGACCTGGCCATACTTGCGCACAAGTGGCTCGCGCAGGAATTCGAGTATTCGGGTGTTGTTCTTCCGCCCGCTTTTAACGGCTGGTTCGCAAAGAGGGATTTGCTCGTAGTTCAGTGCTTCAACGTCTCCGAAACGTGCGGCCCGCACAGGGTAGAGATGGCATGAGATTGGCTTTCGAAAGGATATTTTCCCCTTAGTATAAGCCTTCTCAATTGCACATTTTGCAACCGGGCCTTCGTAAGTGACAAAGACACACTCGGCATTGTTCACGCACCTGGTTGCAAATTGTTGGGGTTCTACCTCTTCCCAAACCCCCTGGGTGTTAATGATGTCAAGGGCTTCGCGACGAAGATATTTCCGCACCCTGGGGAGGATTTGCTCGAGAATCTCGCGTTCTTCAGGTTCTAAAGGAGCACCCGAATCTCCTTGCACACAACACCCGCCTAAACAGGCTCCGAGATTACACGAAAACGGTGTATCGAGCAATTCGTCCGAAACAAGAACATTCCCCACAGCAAACATAATGCCTTAAACGTAGAGGTTATCTGCATTAAAGTCAATTTCGATTGATATAGTCAATTGCTCGTAACTAAGAGAGTTCCCGAAGGATTCTTTTCCGGATAGGTTGCCGTCACCAAGTCAGAGAAAAAGTGCTTGTCTAAGACGCAAAGCCTAAGTGCTTGCAACACAAGTATATCGACCGATAGACCCATAGCCAATTCTGCTCAAACAATTAGATTTTCGCAGAGTTTAGCATATCGATCCTCATAGTATTTTTTTCTTCTCCCTCGATTTTTCACCCGTTAATTCTCCTATATTTTTTTTGGAATACGGTCAGATTTCCATTCGAAGTCAGGATTGAATTGCTGCGGAAAATCAGGCTATTTCCATTTAAGTATTTTTTGTGAATTAGAAAAATTAATAGCGGACCTCGATCCCAATGAGAGAAGGACTTAGAGCCTGAAACCCATCGATGACTACTTTTTAACCCGGCGTAGGTTAATATCTATGCGAACCTTGCGCGGATTATTTAGTATGTGTAAAATATGGTAGATTTTCTCCGGAGACTACATCATGCAAACCCATCGCCGGCCGGCCGAAACCAGAGATGAAGATCTCGAAAAGCTACTTCGCCCTTCACGTCTTGACGACTTCATAGGCCAGCAAAAAATCAAGGACAACCTTCAAGTCTTTTTGACTGCAGCCCTTCAACGTGGTGAATCGCTCGATCACGTACTACTTTCGGGGCCGCCCGGGCTAGGTAAAACAACACTCGCGTTTATTATCGCCGAGGAAATGGGAGCCGGCATCAAAAGTACCAGCGGTCCCGTCCTGGATAAACCCGCCAGCATCGCCGGCATCCTCACCAACCTGAATGAAGGCGACGTACTTTTTATCGACGAAATTCATCGCCTCAGTCCGGTCGTAGAAGAATACTTGTACTCGGCGATGGAGGACTATCGTATCGATATCGTGATCGATTCGGGACCCAATGCGCGCAGCGTGCAAATCAATCTCCCACCCTTCACGCTCATCGGCGCCACAACTCGTAAAGGATTGCTCACCGCCCCCATGCGGGCTCGCTTCGGTATCGACTTCCGGTACGATTATTATACAGCCGATCTGTTGCAAAAAATTGTCGTCCGCTCCGCCGGCATCCTCGGCGTTGAGATAGATCCGGAAGGCGCTTTCGAAATTGCCCGCCGCAGCCGAGGCACACCGCGAGTCGCAAATCGACTACTACGTCGCACGAGAGATTTCGCAGAAGTAAAGGGGGACGGGAGGGTGACGTTGGATATTGCCGACTATGCACTCAACGCACAGGATGTAGATCAAGAAGGATTGGACGAGATGGATAAGCGCATCTTGCTGACGATTATTGAAAAATTCGGAGGCGGCCCTACGGGACTGTCGAATCTTGCCGTATCGGTCGGAGAAGACGCCGGCACTATCGAAGAGGTATACGAACCTTACCTAATTCAAGAAGGCTTTCTAGAGCGAACACCTCGAGGTCGCCTTGCCACGGCCCGTGCCTATACACATTTCGAGCGTACCCCGCCTGGTAGGAACGGAGACCTGTTCGAATGACAGGCTGGTTGACTGGACGACTGGCTATCGGTTAACCGGATGGCTTAATTATTGATTACTGGATTATTGACGAGCGAATTGGGGCAATGTGTCATCCAATAATCAATAATTAAGTGAACCTGTCGACTAGTAACCAGCATACCAGCCCAGTCAAAACCGTGAACGTTTTATCAACTGTTTGCTTTACCTCGATTCGTTTCTGTATTTTCCGGCAAATTTTTTTGCCAATATGCAGCTTCTCATGAAGCCGAAAGATAAAGTGAGGTGTTCCTTATGCCTTATGTAGTTACTCAGGCCTGTATCAACTGCAAACATACCGACTGTGTAGAAGTGTGCCCCGTGGATTGTTTTTACGAAGGCCCCAATTTCCTGGTCATCCACCCCGAAGAATGTATCGACTGCAATGCGTGCGTGCCTGTCTGCCCGGTAGAAGCGATCTATGCGGATGACGAATTGCCCGAGCACCTCGAACACTATACGCAGTGGAACGAATACCTGGCAAACCAGTGGTCTGAGCTGGGATACAACATTACCGAAAAAAAGGACCCCATGCCCGATGCCGAAGAGTGGGCCAAGAAGGAGAAAAGCGAGCAGGATATAATGACGTGGGAAACGGAAGGGGATTAGAATGTAGAACCGCAGAATGTAAAATATAGAACTGCAAAGGGTGCATTTCAATCTAGTTGATTAGTGCTTGGTTAATCGAAGTCATTCGTCGCTTCGCTCCCGTTATTGGCCCTTCGGGCTGGATATTGGTTGGGTATAAGCGAAAGGCGTTCAACTGATTTGAAATGCACCCAACTGCAGAAGAGAAGTGTAGAAACCCAGATTGTAGAACTGCAGAAGGGGAGTGTAGAAACCCAGATTGTAGAACTGCAGAAGAGAAGTGTAGAAACCCAGATTGTAGAACTGCAGAAGGGAAGTGTAGAAACCCAGATTGTAAAATGTAGAAGAAATGCAGGGGGATGTAGATTGTAGTTCCTAATTCCCTTCTGCAGTTCCTAATTCCCTTCTGCAGTTCTACATTTTACATTTTACATTCTAATTGACCACGACCCGCTCCACTTTCTGCCCCTGATTGGTGACGAGGCGGATTAGATAAAGACCGCTGGCGAGGCGAGAACCGTCGTAGTTGAGCGTGTGGGTGCCGGCCTGTTGGACCTGATCGACGAGCACGTCGATGCGCCGGCCGAGGATATCGTAAACATCGAGTAGAACGGCTGACGCTTCTGAAATTGTATAGCTCAGTGTGGTCGTCGACGAAAATGGGTCTGGGAAATTGGCGTGAAGCGTAAATTCTAGTGGAATATCGAACCCGCCATTAACGGCCTCGAGTGTCGAGTAAGAGAGTGTGGCTTCCTGGAGACGCCAGAATTCACGGGCTGAAAGAGCATCCTGAGCAGCAAAATCTACACGTAGCCAGATCTGACTTCCCTTACGATCTAGCAAATCGAACTGAGCCTGTTGAAGATTGGGGCGTGAACCGGTAAATACTTCTTGATTCTGCATAGATGCCGGCACCTCTGCGTCAGCCGGCAATGTTGCATTGTACCCGCCCACAGGCTGGACTACTTCCCAGGATTCGGCTCCATCTGTAGATATTTTCAGGTTTCCTCCGTGCTCGGGATCGAGTTCGTGAGCAAAAAACAACAGGAGCTGTAAGTTATCCACATTCGCCGGCAAGTCTAGCGGGCCAAAAACCAGGCTGGAGATGGGTTGTTGCTTTTCGTTGTCGGCCGTCACAACCCAATCGTCGGCTACGGGCTTCCACAGGCCGGATGACTGTCCCAGCGCCAGCAAGTCGATGGCTTCGCGAAGTCTGTATTCGATTCGGTACGGCGGCTCTGAATTGGGAGGGAATATATTCGTATTGCCTGCAAAGTCGCTCACAGACAATCGATACGTAATGCTATCGCCCACGATAAAAGTTGTGGCTTCGGCATCTGGAAACTCTGCACTAAACAGGTTGCTCTGTCCCCTATCCATATCCAGCCGAACTCGTTTTTGCTGTGTGCCAGCATCAGTGAAAATCTGATAGTCGGCAATTACCGACGCGATGCCCGTGTCGTCAGAGAGTTCGGCAAAAGGCGATGGCGGCGGCTGGCCGGGGTCGCGAACCGACACCATCGCCGGCTGTAGATTGACTGTCGGGGCCTGTGTGTCTTCGGGTGCACTCACGAGAATTGAGATATCGTCAAGATACCAGCCGGCATACTGGACGGCTTCGAGATCGTTGCCGCTATCGGTTCCGAAGTCAAATCGCAGGCGAACATTTGATGTAGGCAATGGCGCGACGACTTGACGCCAGCCGTAGCTGTATCCGCCGAAGGCCGGTTCGCCGGCCATGGGATTTTCGCGCCCCTGCGCAATGGTTCCATTGTAACCCGAAGCAGGTTGGAGCACCTCCCAGGTAACTCCATCGTCCTGCGAAATTTTGACATTTCCTCCATCCCAGAGAACCGACTCGGGCGCACTCTCGGGAAAAGCATCCCCATCATGCTCCATATCGAACCAGTGCCAGAACACGAGATAAGCTTCTCCGAGCCCCTGCAGATTGAGAGGCGGAATTTCAAGTCCGAACCGCCCGGCTGTTTCGGGATATGCAGCACCCAGAAGCGTACCCCAAACGGCTTCGCCAGAATGGGCATTATTCAGACCATGCGCCGGGACACCTCGCTCCCAGAGAGCATCTACGTCGAACCCATCCAGGGCCGTTTCGAAATCGTATTTTCTGAATATGCCGTTTTCGAGGATGATCGAAAAGAAAAAATAGTTGTCTTCAGGAAGCCGTATTTCGTTGGCCGCCATCGACTTGTCGCGGGCCAAAAGGTTATAGAACACCGTACTTCCTGGATCCAAATCATCTACCGAAACAGGGAAAACGCCTCTGTATCGGCCGGCATCTAGCGTCAACCCGAACTCTCCTTCCGAGATCCGATCGCCGAGTGGTCCATCGATATAAAATTCGACCACAACGGTATCTACACCCAGGTTATCGTTTACGCTGATGTTCAAATGCGCCGGCCAGTCTATGAGCGCGATAGACGGGAGCGAGGTATGCTGGATCGTCGGCGGTTCGTTATCTGGGCCGGCGGCGAACGAATATACTCCGCCAGCCGGAGAAGCCGGCAGCCTGACTTCGAGCCCCAGCTCATCCCTGACAATCGCGTAATAAGTCACCGTTCCAGTCGTCGAAGGAAGCGGCAGATCGCCCGTGTAGATGTTGTCTCCAGATAACGATAAATCGACGGTCACAGGAGACGCATTTTCATGAGTATAGACCATGAATACCCGATCTACAGGAGCCGAAATGCCCGTTGCCTCAATTGAAACGGGAAGAACGCCGCCCAACTGCTCCGTAGCCGGCAGCGCTTCGTGCAATGCCAGAGGTCCAAATGAGTTCAAATCTATCAGACCCCGATCATTAAAAGTTTGGATCAAAAAATCGACATGCTCTCCGTTATATATATCGGCATCGGCCTGAATAATGGCTTCGGCAGCATCGCGGAAGGTGACGGGATGAAGCAGATATGAGTGAGAAGCCAGGCTAAGACGGTCTGTTATCGTTCGACCAAAAGCATCGTACACTTGCATTAACGTAGATGCCCAAAGAACTCCATCATTATAAATATCGCACTGAAAACCGCCTTCGTCGCAAAAAATATCGTCTGGATATTTACCAGAAGAAACCATTTCACGCCCTGGCCAGATTGAGCCGTCGCCGCTATCCCAATTAAACAGAGTTCTCCAATCGGAGCGCTGAACCGCACTTTCTTCCACCAGGCTTCGCGCATAAGAAGCGGCCCAATAATCTGCCCAACCCTCATGAAGCGCCTTTCCTTCATCTCCACTTAAAAGCCCAGGGGCACTCCACTCCAGAAGAGCATGACCGTATTCATGCCAGATCACGTGGGCATCTTCAGCATCGTCTACACCGCCGGTACCGAAACCAATGAAATTCTGATTGGAATAATATCGCGAGTTATCCTCTATACCGAGTCCGTGAGGATTGACCCTGAGCGATAGATTTTGAATATCTCGACCAACATCCAACGATTGCAGATAACGCTGACTTTTATCGATGTGATAATACGCATTGACGGCTTCGAAAAAATCGTTGGACCGCGTGTATCGAAATCCATCAGGGGACGATTCTGCCGGCGGTGTATAGATGAGGGTCCCGCCCGCACTTTCGCCAACGATTTGGACATACGGACCATTCAGCCGGTATAATCCGTCGTTTCCCGGATTGATATCGAGTAAGTCGACCTCAGCACGCTGATCGTTTAACGCTGGAGTATCCCCATCCGAATTGTCGCTAAAAGCATCTCCATAAAACAAACCCGAAACGCTTAACGGATCGGGGTCGAACACGAAACCACGACCGGAAGTGAGTGACGAATGTCGAGTGTCGAGCGTCGAGTGTCGAGATGACAGTTTCTGGTTTTTGGTTTCTTGTTTCTTGTTTCTTGTTAATTCGAAAGCGATGTTGTTTACCGAGTTCTCAATCCTGGGATTACGAGAACCAGGAACTAGGAACAAGGAACCAGAAACAGATTTCATGTGCGTACTCGTCGGCCGGGCCTGAACGAGCGTACCATCGTTGGCGTCGATCAACAATTCCAGTTCGATGGCTGGAGATTCGGGCCAGGCGAAGATCTGCCAGACCAACCGAGGAGATTGCTCTGGGTAGACCAGGAGTTGGGGGCTCGAAGTGTGGACAGCCGGAGCGTCGAGCAATACGCGAACGCGTTCGAGAGCAGCGTTGGAAGCGAGAGCCGGCTGTGGCTGAAAACCCCTTACATCCTTCAAGTGCGGCGCATAACCACTCAGCACCATCGTTGGACGGCCGGCACGATCCAGATTGACTTTAACCTGGCGATTGTAAACGGGAAGCCCTGAGAAAGTTTGCTGAAACGATGCGTGACTGCTGTAGCGCCCATCGACCAGAGAAATCAGCTCGAGATCGTCCAGTGGCTGCGAAAATCCAAAGCGGTCGGCCTGTGCATTCAAAAAAAAGAGTGCACTTCGTTCTGACGAACCCGAAAAGGCGGCAGGAGCATCGATTCGATAGAGTGCACGCGTTACGCCCGTTTCTACGTCTTGTCGGCTGTTTGTGGTATGAATCGTTTGGAATCGAGATAGAGAATCGGACTGCACAAAACGTGATTCCATCTCCAATCGAGAGAAGTTTTGCGTAGTTTTTTCACCTGGCTTCTGTTGAGCCAGGAGGGGCTTCATAAAGCTTATCGAAAGAAAAAGGAGCGCTAGGCTATAGCTTATTCGATGCATAATGGAGAATCAGCCGCCGGCGCCTTTTTAATTCAGGCGTGCCGTGCAGCGGCATGTTTGAGGGCGTCGACGTGATCGAGCGCTTCCCAGGTAAATTCAGGCCGGCCGAAATGACCGTAGCTGGCAGTAGCCTTGTACTTTGGTTTCAAAAGGTCGAGCCGTTCGATGATCGCGGCAGGTCGAAGGTCGAAAGTCTCACGAATGATATCCACGATGTAGTGATCCTCTACAACTCCTGTGCCATAGGTATTGACATCGATCGAAACGGGCGCTGCAACACCGATTGCATATGCGATCTGAACAAGCACTTCGTCGGCAAGTTCTGCGGCCACCAGATTTTTTGCCACGTGACGGGCTGCATAAGCAGCCGAGCGATCTACTTTCGATGGGTCTTTTCCACTGAAGGCGCCTCCTCCATGCGCTCCACGCCCTCCATAAGTATCGACGATGATTTTGCGACCCGTAAGCCCGGTATCTCCGTGGGGTCCGCCGATTACGAAGCGGCCCGTTGGATTCACGTGGAGAATGAGCTGGTCGTCAACCAGATGAGCCGGTAAGACCCGCGGAAGCAAGGTATCTCGGATGTCGTCATGAATTTTCTGGAGAGATACTTCATCATCGTGCTGGGTAGAGATAACGACAGTATGAATACGTCTCGGCGTTCTCCGATCGTCTTCGTATTCTATCGTAACCTGGCTCTTCGCGTCAGGTCTCAGGTACGGCATTTCGCCGGTTTCCTTGCGAATCCGCGCCAGTTCTATAAGCAGCTTGTGCGCCAACATCAGCGTCATGGGCATCAACTCAGGCGTTTCACGGCTGGCATAACCGAACATCATACCTTGATCTCCGGCTCCTTGCTCGGCGTGTAGCCCTTCCCCCTGACTAACGCCCTGGCTGATGTCGGGGCTCTGCTCGTGGATGCTATTGATTAGGCCGCAAGATTGAGCGTCGAAACATAGTCGCGGGTCTGTATATCCGATCTCGCTAATGACGTTTCTCGCGATTTGCTGGACGTCGATATAAGTCTGAGTTGTAACTTCCCCGCACAGAATAACGAGCCCTGTCGTTACAAGCGTTTCTACAGCAACTCGACTCTGCGAATCGCCGGCAAGTAGCGCATCCAGGATTGCATCTGAGATTTGGTCTGAAATTTTATCGGGATGCCCTTCAGAGACAGATTCTGACGTAAACAAGTAGGCCATGAAGATCGCTAATAAACTTAAGTTGAGTGGTATCGTGGATATGCCAGACCCGCTTACCGGGCCCATGTTCCATTAATTCATTTCGAAACGTTCGATTCGCAAAAAATGGTTTTATCATTCAGGTTTCGTCTGGATATGTATTGAGATTAATCTGGATATGTATTGAGATTAAGAGGTTGATTGGATGACTGGATTACTGGTGATCGGCTGACTGGTGTGACTGGTTGACTAGTTTTACTGGATTACTGGATTACTGGTTGACTCAAGTTGTGTGCTATATGAATGAGTTAATCAGCAATTCTGTCGACCCCCACCAGTCAACCAGCCACACCAGTCAACCTGTCAACCAGCCAAATCAGTCAACGGATCACCACCAACTGAAACTTTCCCGCGCGTTCCGCTATTAAATCCGCCTGTTTTCGCTCCTGTCCCTGCCGTATTGCTTCTACAAGGACCCTGCTTTAATTTAGGAGCGTGTCAGACCGCGGTCCTTGACCTTAGTCTAGCTATACGGAGAAGTCGGTATGCTCGTGCAGCCGGCTTGTTATTTTTTGTATTCACCAACGATCGATTGTACATCATGGCAGACCTGGAAGCCAAAATCAAAGCACTTATTGCAGAAAAATTGGGTGTTGAAGAGGGCGACGTAGTTGCAGATGCCTCTTTCACCAACGACCTTGGGGCAGACTCCCTGGACACCGTAGAACTGATTATGGAGTTCGAGAAGGAATTCGAAGTTACGATTCCTGATGAAGACGCAGAAAAAATTTCAACCGTTGGAGATGCTGTATCCTATCTGACGGAAAAAACCAGCTGATTCTACGACACTTGAACTCACGCGACTATGCAAAACGGTATGCGAAGGGTTGTGGTAACGGGAATGGGTGCATTGACACCGATCGGCCTCAACGTCGATGCCTTCTGGGAAGGCCTTTTGGAAGGGCGTTCGGGTGCTGCTCCGATTACGTACTTCGACGCTTCAAACTACAGTACGCAGTTTGCCTGTGAGTTGAAGGGATTCGACGCATTGGACCATATGGACCGCAAGGCGGCTCGGCGGGCGGACAAGTTTTCGCAGTACGCTATAATCGCGGCCGAACAAGCTGTAGCTGATGCCGGCATCGACCCGGAAAATATGCCGGTTGAAGTGCGAGACCGGGTGGGCGTGATTTTCGGTAGCGGAATTGGTGGGATTCAGACCTTCCAGGAGCAAGCGGAAATCCATAAGGAAACGGGACCTCGACGCATCTCTCCTTTCTTTATCCCCATGCTGATTCCGGATATCGCTTCGGGTCACCTTTCGATGCGCTATGGGTTTCGTGGCCCCAATTACAGCATCGTATCTGCATGCGCTACTGGCAACCACAATATTGGCGATGCCTGTATGCTGATTCAACGTGGAATGATCGACGCAGCGCTCTGCGGTGGTACCGAGGCCGCCGTGACGCAGCTGGGAATTGGCGGGTTCGGCGCAATGAAAGCGTTATCCAAACGGAACGACTCGCCCGATACGGCCAGCCGGCCTTTCGACGAAACGCGAGACGGATTCGTACTCGGCGAAGGCGCCGGCGCACTTTATATCGAATCGTACGAAAGTGCCAGAGACCGGGGCGCGCGCATCTATGCTGAGATCCTTGGCATTGGGATGTCTGCCGATGCCTACCACCTCACTGCTCCAGATCCTGATGGGAATGGCGCGCGCATTGCCATGCAATCCGTCCTCCGCGATGCTTCAATCGAACTGGAAGAAGTAGACTATCTGAACATGCATGGAACCTCTACACCGCTAGGCGATGCAGCAGAAACTGCGGCCATCAAGGAAGTGTTCGGAGATCATGCCTACAAGCTCAATGTTTCCTCCACAAAAAGCATGACGGGTCATTTGTTGGGTGCAGCCGGTGCTATCGAAGCTATAGCAACCATTCTGGCTACTGTCCACGATACCGTTCCGCCAACAATCAATTTTTCCACCCCCGATCCCCGATGCGACCTCAATTATACGTTCAACAAGCCCCAGGAACGTACGGTCAATATCGCGATCAGTAACGCCTTCGGATTTGGGGGGCACAATACGTCGGTGGCGTTTAAGAAATACGTGGGTAGTGAGTAGTTATTAGTCGTCACCGAAACACGATTTCCCGAACGACCTCGACGCCAGCTTCCTCGTGAATTCGTTCGAGCCAGGTGTCCCGCTGGAGATGCAATTCTTGTCTCCAGACGGATGAAGACACTTTTACAAACATTTTTTTTCTATCGATCCATACCCGTTCCGTTACTTCATTCACTGCAGCGCCGGCTACGTGATACCAGGCCTCGATAGCCCGTGCTTCGTCTAGCTTACGCCCGATCCCCATATTACCGATGACCTCTCCCAGGACATCGTTAAGCGATTTGGGTCTTTGCATCGAATTGTGTATATCGGTTTGATACCTGGCGCTGTGTGATTTATATCTTTTGCATGTCCGAAAAAGTCCGGAGTCCTCAGTCCAAAGTCCGTCGTTTCCTCTTTCGCTATATTGGACTGAGGACCTCGGACTCTGGACTAACCTGGTAGTTCAAAAGATTTCAGTTACGCTGTAATAAATTACTCTTTGGGAAATCAACCTATAGCATTCATGAAAGGTTCAGCCTTCCCGCTTTTTTTAGTCGTACTCGTTATTTCGTTTAGCACCCCTTTGTATGCCCAGACCATCGAAGGGGACACCGCATATGTGGAATTGATCGAAGCCATTCAGCGTGCCATTGAAGTCAGCCCGGAAGTGGGAGACGTCGCTTCTTCGCGAGATTTTGCTGCGGCGCGATATCGGCTGGCAAGAGCGAGCCGATTTTTACCGGAGTTCGAGATGAATACGGCTCACTCGTTAGCCCCTGGGTTGAAAGGAATAGAAAATACACCCTCCGACGAGTATTACTTGAACCCCGATGTCCGCAACGATTGGAATGAGCTCCGGCCGTTTAACCGGATAGCAGCAGAGGCTATCCAGCCTATTTATACCTGGGGAGAACTGAACCAGAGCATTCGCGCTGCTAGATTTGGCTTAGCAGTTGAAGATGCGTCAGTGAGCGGCAAACGAGACGAGATCGCCCTTCGTACGGGCGAGTTGTATACGGGTTTGTTACTGGCCGAGGAATTATTTCGACTGACAGATCGCATTGGCGACGTACTGAATCAGGCAAAAGGCGAAATTCAACGCCTGCTCGAAGAAGGGGCAGAAGACGTAGACGACGCAGATCTTTTCCAGGTCCAGATCTCAGAACAGGAATTCTTTCGGCGTGTTGTTGAGGTGAACCAGCGCCGAGAAACCGCGCGTACTGCACTGAAACGTCAGCTCCTATTACCGGAATCGGCGGTAATCTTACCTCGTGAACCCGTACTCGAACCCCTCGCCTTCGAGCTCGATACGCTGGAAACGTATTTCGATCTTGCGATGAACAATCGTTCTGAATTGGCTCAGGCGCGCGCCGGCTTGCAGGCTCGAGAATCCCTGCTGGATGTAGCCGAATCTAATTATTACCCCAAGTTGTTTTTCGGAATCAATGCAAATCTGGCCGGCGCTAGAGACCGCATCAGGCAACCTACTCCATATTTAAACGATCCCTTTCGGAGCCGCTCATTACAACTGGGTTTAGGCATTCGGCAAAATTTGAATTTTTTCCAGACTAAAGCACGTGTGGAGCAGGCCCGTGCAGAACGGAATCAGGTAAATTATCAGACAGAAGCCGCTGAACTGCTTATTCTGTTCGAAGTGGAAGAAGCCTATCGAAATTTTCTAGTCGAAAAAGCCGCGCTGGATGCCCAGAATGAAATGCTCCGCCTCGGCCGCGAATGGCTATTTACGGAAATGAACAATTTCGAATTCGACCTGGGGGACACCGAAAACCTCGTGCGAGCCGTTCAGCAGAGTCTTCAACTGGAAGCAGCCTATTATGAAGCGGTACAAAGGCATAACGTGGCCGTACTCCGCCTCTTAGACGCCTGCGGCGTGCTGATCAGGCGCTCGCAGGGTGGCACATTCGTTGAGTAAGAAGTAAGCTGACGCCGCTATTTCGCTCCGAAGAGCGTTTTAATAGCGATTTAGTCGAATGTAGAAACTAAAATTATAGATAAAATGTCTGCTATTCTAAACACTTTGTTCGCTTTTGTCATCGCCTTTGCTACTACATGTACGGTATTTGAACCAGTGATGGCACAAGATCAAAGCGAAGCCATCCTGAGTATGCTCAAAAATCGGGATGCCGAAGTAAAAAAACTGCTTGGCGAAAAGGAATCGTTTACAGACGAGCAACGAGCCGAGCTAAAAGACCTGATCAACGGAGTTATCGATTTCGAAAATATGAGCCAAAATGCGCTCGGAAAACAATGGAATGCTATAACTCCGGATCAACAAACTGAATTTGTCAAAGTTTTTAGCGAAATTGTACGCGGAAAGTCGCTGGCAGACCTTGAAATCTATCGCCTGGACGTGACGTACGATGATGTTAAGGTCGACGGAGACAACGCTCAAGTATTCACTTCAACGGTCTATAAAGATCAGCCTATGAAGGTCGAGTATGCTATGGGGTACCGCGATCAACAATGGATGGTCGATGATATTATACTCGATGGAGTCAGTACCACAGACGGATACGCCCGCTCGTTTCAGACTTATGTCAGAAAACGCGGATTCGATGCGCTGATGGCCAATCTGCACAAACGGTTGGAAAAGCTCAACTCTGCGGACTGATTTTACTGAAGTATACTTCAAACCGTTGCGTGGTATTCAAATGAACCAGAGGACGAACACAGCGTACTTGTGGTCTTCCACACTGCCTTTTACCAAAGCTGATGGCCACGTTCGAAGAAGGCTACGTTTATCATACATACGGTCCCGACCGCTATGTGCGCGATGCTGTCGCTTCCGTTCACACACTTCGCAGATATGATTCGGAACGTCCCGTAGCGTTATTTTGTCCTCCAGGTCATATTGAAGCCTTACGCAAACACAACCTCGATACATATTTTCAATACATCGAATTACTTCCGGAATCGCATCGATCGATTATAGGATTTAAGCACCATTTACATCGATTCATGCCTTTCGGAAGGTCTTTGTATGTGGACTCGGACATGGTATGGTGTCGAAATCCGGATCCGCTATGGGTTCAATTGTCGGCCTTCCCATTTACAGCTACGGGACTGGAACGCGCCGATTTCTTTTTTGGCGGACCGAAAGGAATTGCAATTACTCTAGATTTTTTATTGGATCGACGGCGTAGAACGATGCGGCGCTTTGGCTTGCAACACCTACCCCGGGTACAGGCCGGCATGATCTACAGCCAGGATCGAGAAGTTACCCAGTCAGTCTGCGAAATGGCTTCAGCTTTTCTAGAACGCAGAGACGAAACACACTTCCGGAGCCGGCTCAACGAGGGACGCACCGAAGAATCGTGCGAATGGAGCCTGGCCATGGCCATGAGCCAGCTCCGGCTGCACGTGTTTCCATGGTTCCAGGGACACAACAGCCCCCAACTCGACTTTACCGAAGGCCTGACCACTTACGACCCCGATTTCGAACATGTGGCTTGCCGCTACTACACCGACCGGCTGGTTTATATGTTCAGATCGGTATCTAACGATACTCTTCGACGCACATTGATCCGCTTGTTCACCATGCTCCCCGGGCGAGGAGATTATCTGGATGTAACTCCATTCGTGCTGCATTTCGGGTGGCTCCATTACAAGCAACCCTTTCGTGCGTTCTCGAAAAAATGCTGGGAATCGTTCATCGAACGTCAACCCGAACATGCTTCTGGGGCAGGGGTCCAGGGTCTGGAGTCGGGGGTAGGGGGGCTAGAGTCCGAAGTTGGGCTCACGAGGTAGTTCGACAGGGTCCAGGGTCTGGAACAATTTTCGCCTTGACTTACTGGTCTTTTGCGTTACATGTTATAGTCTTACACATGTGACAGGCTTTGAAAAGATCGAGTAATTTCATGAAGCGCAGGTTACCGTTCCTTCTCCTCCCATTGCTTTTTTTATTATCTCCCGTCGATCTTACCGGCCAGGTCGCACCTCGCTTTGTCACCGTACAGGGCATCGTCTTGAATGACGAAACGGGAGAACCTATCGAAGGAGCCAACGTCTTCATCGCCAATTCTCTGCTGGGAGCCGCTTCGAACTCAGCCGGCCGATTTGCAATATCGGGGGTATCATTCGGGTCACATGACCTCGTGGCTTCTTTTATCGGGTTCGAGGGAAGCACACACGAAATACGCATCACGGATACCGAAGACCTTCAGATAACTATTCGGCTGGTGCCACGCATCTACGAAGCAGGCAATATTGAAGTTCTGGCCGAACTATCCAAAGATGACCGTCGCGATCAGAAAGAACGCCGACAGCACCTGGACAAGTTTAGAAAATTCTTCCTCGGAATCTCACGAAATGCCGAAAAATGTACCATTCTCAACCCCGAAGTTCTCGAGTTTTCTGTAGATGAAGGGGCAGAAGTATTTCGTGCATTCGCCAATGACGGACTCGTCATCGAAAATGCCGCGCTGGGCTATCGAATCCGATTCGTTCTGGATGAATTCGAGGTGCGAGAGAAGCGGGGCGATCGGTTCATTAAGTACAGCGGCAACGCCGGCTTTACGGAGCTGACTACCGATAGCAGGCGAGAGCGGCGGCGATGGACCAAAAACCGCGAGCGCGCCTATCGCGGTTCTCCCAGGCATTTCTTGACCGCCCTCACATCCGACCAGCTTTGGGCCGAAGGCTTTATGCTCCTCGAAGAGGGCACAGAGCAGGCCGACTATTCCGGCGTCCCTGGATCCAGACCGTCCAATCGGGTCTTTGGTGTGGAACCTGAAGACATACTGAATCCAGCGGAATTACCTTTCGAACGAGTGCTAGACTTTGACGGATACCTCAAAGTCATTTACATGAAAGGAATCCCGGACGCCAAGTATCTGGAGTACAAAGACTATGTAGCCGGCTGGAAATTGCGCGACGACGAACAGCAGCAAGCTTCGTGGATAGCGCTCACTCAGGGCCCTATCACTATAACCACATCGGGCCAGACCAACGGACGGTTTGGCTTAACCAAGCTGGGGTACTGGTTTTTCGACCGAGTTGCCGAAATGCTGCCGGCCGAATACAGATCGAATCGCCAGGAAAGTCTTCAGAATGATCCTGCAGCCGTCGCCGAGGTCTCTCCCGTGGAAGCATACCAAAAAGGGCTTCGCTTTATGGAAGCCGGCGAGTACGAACAGGCTAATATCGAGCTCAACAAAGCCTTTTCATCAGATCCTGGTTTTTCGCTCGGCGGCTCAGGCCCCGTGGCACATTGGCTCGGCAAAGCCCTTACAAGAACCGGAAACTCAGAGGCTGCGAGCGACGTCTGGGCAGCCGGCATGCAGGCGCTTGCCGACCGAGGCCAATTTGACATCCGCCTGGCAGACGCTCACATACGCGATATCTTCGCGCGAGAAAAAACGGATGCTTACGAAGGTGCAGTTCAATCTTACCTCAACATCTTAGAAAAAACCGACGACAGCCTGTCGCCCGAGGAGTACGCCATCGCACACAAGCATTTAGCTCAGATGGTATTTCTGTTACCGGAGGAAACTCGTGTGCAGATTCTTTCCCGCAAAGTGCGCGGCAACATGCAAGAATTGCCTCTCCAGCCAGGCGCCGGCGTTGCATCCGCGACCTGGTGGCGCGCCCACGATACCTTCCCGGGGACGTCGGTTAACGAACGAGTCGTCGAGCATTTGAATCGCGTTTTCCTGGCCGAAAAGGAATTCGCCAACGAACAGTCAACCAGCGGTTTCGACGATCGAGGATTGATCTACGTACAATATGGAACGCCGCGAACACGCACCATTATCAAAACAGACCTCCTGGAATCTCGCAAAGTGCTTCAGGCGCACGCCGTACCGCTGCCGGGCCCAATGGTCATCCCTCCCAACGAATTCTGGGCCTACCGCCACGTGGACGATCGATTGCATTTTGTATTTTTGCTTCGCAGCGGACGTTATCAGATAAGTTCTCCCGAGGACTTAATTCCAGACGATCTTCGCACGGCTAGCAAACGAATCGGGCAGCGACAGATAACCGCCGGCAGCAGCCGAATCAATCGGGTCAACGAAGCATACGCGAGAGCGCTCATTGCAGCGTGGCAAACCATCTACACAGACCTTGCCTTGCACCATCCAGCTTATGAGGAACAGGTTGAAGACCTGGCAATCTACGAGTCAGATTTACGAGCCACTGGGGGCATCGATTTTTCTACTTCAGCGCAACCCGATCTTACTGCCGGAGGTGGGGGGATCTCACCATTATCCTATTCCAGTGGACTGGAAAGCAGTTTCAGCAATATGGCGCACGTGGCCCGCGTGGAACGAGAGGAATTTGCACCTCGCGAACACTCGCGCCTGCTGGAAAACATCGAACCTCTACCGGTGGCTGTCAGAACGGCAAGATTTATGGACGATGCCGGTTCTACCCGGACCGAGGTCTATTGGAGTCATATCCCAGGAACCCTGGAATTAACTAAAGGGCAACGCCAGTCTGTACAAGACGAATTTGGAACTATTCCAGATCGATATCTGATCGAAATGTATATCGTAAAACATCGATCTGACTATTCCCGTGACGAAACCACTACGATCCGATATTCTGCGGCAGATCTCCCTGTTGGATCGCCGGCTCCTATCCAATCATTCGATGTAGAACCCGTAGAGGACACCTTTCATCTGAGTATGCAGTGGGGGCAACATCACCTACTGGATGACCATCAATCGGGTGATATTCAACGAGGCGAAGAATACAAACTGGGGATTCAACATATCAATGGCCTTGCCGCACTGAACAATGACGAATCTGCTTTAGAGATGAGCGATCTGAAACCCGTTTATCTGAACGAAGACGGCGGTGTTTTTATGGCGGAAACCGACAGCTCCAGTGCGCCGGCTGCCTATCCTTTCGCAACCATCACACCTGAAACCACACTCGGACTTTATTTCGAAGTGTATCACCTGGCCTTCGATGCCGACGATCAAACCCACTTTACGGTCGAATACGAAGTCGTTAGAGATGCCGAAAAACGTGGCGGGCGAAAACTAACATCGGCTTCCACGAAGTATACTAATTCTACTCGCACCGCCAGGGAATATATCGCAATCGATCTCAGCGACTACGGCGACAAAGGTGCTCTCGACATCCGGGTGACCGTAGAGGATGACGTAACAGGGCAGCAAGTGGAGCGAGTGATTCAGTTCGAACTCGCAACTCTTTAAGGTTTCTTGTTTCTGGTTCCTCGTTTCTGGTTCTTTGCTTTTATACCAAAGTCCGATGTCCTCTGTCCGATGTCCTCTGTCCGATATAAGGTCAATGGGAAGCATGGACTTTGGACCCAGGACTTCGGACTAATTCGTTCTACTCACAGGTTTAAATTACACTGAAAGAAGAGCTCAGACTGTTATAGCCAGAGAAACGAGAAACCAGGAACCAGAAACAAGAAACCCTGGAGAGTTCACCCTTTCAGATGTGCCATTGCATCCTCGATGGACGACGCGGCATAGAACAGCGTTTCGTACGATTCTCGGACGAAACGCTCGCTGCAGAAATGACGAAAAAGATCGAGCAGAGATGTGTAAAAACCAGTAGAATTTACCAGTACGATGGGTCTCTGGTGGTAACCCAACTGCTTGAGTGTTAGCACTTCCATGAGCTCTTCCAGTGTTCCCAATCCGCCGGGCAGCGCGATGAAAGCGTCAGCCCGATCGTACATGATAGCCTTTCTTTCGCGCAGGGATTTGGTTACGATAAGCTCGTCAGCTACCTCATAGGCAACGCCTTCTCGATTTTTCAATGCCCTCGGAATGACTCCGTACACAAATCCATCGTGCTCGTGAACCTCTCGAGCCAGAACGCCCATCAAGCCCACGTTTCCTCCGCCGTATACGAGTCGATACCCACCATGTGCTATGAGCCGGCCTAGTTCGCGCGCCTCTTCATAATAGTGATCGGCGAGCAAGTTGCTCGACGAACAATAGACACAAATATTTTGGATCATGCAGAAGGTCTATAAGCTCTAAAGGCAAAGTCGGCAAATGTGTTTTCGGCGGTAGAAAACCATTGATAAGATTGATCGCGGAACGATTTGAACGCCGTATAAATCTTATTGTAAGCTGCATCGGCAGCAGCTTCTTCTTCCATGATCTCAAATGCAAATCGCTCGGCTGACGCCATAATTTCTTCGGCGAAAGGACGCAGTTGCACTCCTTCGTTCAGTAGACGCGCAAAGGCCGGAGGATTTTTGGCGTCGTAACTAGTTTGCATGGCCGTAGCTGCAGCAACCGAAGCTGTTGTGACGGCTTCCTGATACGCTGACGGTAATTGATTCCAGGCATCCTGGTTGACATAAAAAGTCAGCGCCGGCCCGGGCTCCCACCACCCCGGATAGTAATAGTATTTAGCCACCTTATGGAAGCCCAGCTTTTCGTCGTCGTAGGGTCCAACCCATTCTGCCGCATCGATGGCGCCGCGCTCTAACGCAGGGTACACTTCTCCGCCGGCGATTTGCTCGACCCCCACACCTAACCGATCCATAACGACGCCGCCAAATCCTGGGATGCGCATTTTGAGTCCGCGCAGATCTTGCAACGAGTTGATCTCTCTCCTGAACCAGCCGCCCATTTGCGTTCCGGTGTTGCCCCCGGGAAAGTTGACGATATTAAAATCAGAAAACATCTCCCGCATGAGTTCGAGACCGCCGCCATGATGCATCCAGGCACTCTGTTGGCGAGCAGTAAGGCCAAATGGAACGCTGCAATCAAACGGAAGTGCAGGATTTTTACCCTTGAAGTAATAACTCGCAGCGTGCCCCATCTGTACGGTTCCCTTTTGAACAGATTCGAGCACCTGGTCATATGGAACAATTTCGCCGGCAGGATACACCCGGATATCGAACCGGCCTTCAGTAAGCGCAAGAACGCGTTGAGAAAAAACGTCGGCAGCGCCGAAAATAGTGTCGAGCGAACGCGGAAAGCTGGAAATGAGCCGCCAGCGTAAATTGCGTTGGGTGATCACTGCCGGCGCTCCGGAGCGATCTGCCTGATCGCTGCCACAACCAGCGACTACGCCTCCCGTTGCGGCCGCAATGGCAGTTTTTTTGAGAAAATTACGTCGTTCCATAAAATAGCCGGTTTAAATGACTCGTGAAAAGTCGTCATTTAAAAGGTAAAAACAAAGCCGGCCGCCAAAATGTGAGGTGCTATTTCGAAGATGCCAAAATTGAACTCCGCCATGATGTCAACCTGATCGAGAAGATGATACGAGCCACCTAAAAAAATCCAGGCCGGCAAATCGGGATCGTCGTCTAGAATGAGGTCTGTATCCAGGCCCGCATACAGATCCAGGCTCCTCGCAACCTGGAAAGTTGAGTTCAACGTGACGTCGATTCCCGGATCATCCACATAATGCCCTCCCGTTGAAAGTGTGACGGCAGGGGATTCGCTTCGAATCAACCACTCTAAGTTGGCGCCGAGATAATTTGAGTTCTCGAAAAAGCCGGCCCGTACATTCAAATTCATCCTGTCTGAAAACCCGTATCCGAAATAGGTAAATACGGCAATATCATTGACCCCATCATCCATAAAAACGGCAGGGGAAGCCCCCAACGACATATACGACCGCTGCAGCATATGCGCTGTATTATGCACCTGCCCGAATCCTAGGTTTGGAAGAAAAAGAAAAGCCAGCGCCCAACCCCACCAATGTACCTGTTTAATAAACATGTGAATTGCCTGAAAGAGAGCTAATATCAATCGAAATCGCCTTTCCCAACCTGATTTTGGCCGGAACGTTCCAGTTGCGCAATATTCGTCGCATTCCAGACGTTGTCAGGATAGTTCTTTTTCTTTTCGCTTATCGCGCGGATAAGCCGGCGCCATCTGAATAAAGAATATCAGGCCATTCAGCCAGACACATCCCCCGCCCCGAGTTCTCTTCCACACTTACAGAGTTAAGGTAATGAAAACAACGCATTTAGTATTGGCATGCATGGGGTTTGCCCTTGCAATTTGGGGCGTGTGGTCCTTTTCGCAGCGTACGAACATCGAACATGTCTACGTGGAAACGCCTATCGAAAATTCAGACCCTTCCATTGTGAGAGTCACGAACGTATCCGATGAACCGGTTTCCGAGGTTGGAGAAACACCTGCTTTCATCGAAAAAGGCTTACAATGGCTGGCAGACGCTCAATTCGATAACGGAGGATGGGGTGCCGGTGCTCACGCACGTCAAGAAGTTCACGACCCGAAAGCTGTTCAGATCGACCCTGCAACGACGGCGTTTTCGGCAATGGCACTGCTCAGAGCCGGCAACACACTGGCCGATGGCCCCTATCGAAAACACGTTCGCCGGGCGTTGATCTACATGGTCGAGCTGGTAGAGAACTACCCTAAAGACGGCCCAAACATAACCAACATTGCCGGCACGCAACCGCAAGCCAAACTCGGACAAAACATCGATGTATCGATGGCCGCGCAATTTTTCACACGAGTACTACCGCATTTGAAGGGCGAACCAGCGCTCGAAAATCGAGTACGGGCTGTTTTGCAGACATGCCTCGATAAACTCGCTAGAGCCCAAAGTGCAGACGGCAGCTGGAACGATAGAGGCGGCTGGGCCTCGGTTTTGCAATCTGCGATGGCCAACAACGCCTTTGAACTGGCCGACGAAGCCGGCATCGAATTAGATCGTGATGTGCTCGAAAAATCTCGTGCCTACCAACGCAGCAACGTCGACGCTGAGAGCGGTCAAGTACGCACAGAAAGCGCAGCGGGCATTTCGCTCTACTCGATTGCCAGCAACCAGCGAGCCACAGCCAAAGAAGCACGAGCTGCACAAAAAATCGTCGAACAGGGACGCCGCGACGGCAAACTGGACTCGAACGCTGCTCCAACGGCCGATAACCTGTCCAAAATGGGTTATAGCGATCAAGAAGCCAAAAAGATGGAAGAGGCCTTCCGACAAAATGAAGTGACTCGTGAAATGCTTAAGAACGACGCAGTTCTCCAGGGTTTTGGTAATAACGGAGGCGAGGAGTTTTTGAGCTTTATGATGACGAGCGAGGCGTTAGTAGTGGCCGGCGGCAAAGACTGGGACCAATGGTATGCCAAGATGCACAACCTACTCTCCAGCATCCAGAATAACGATGGCAGCTGGTCGGGCCATCACTGCATCACCAGCCCCGTGTTCTGCACAGCCGCTGTAGTCATGGCCATGATGGCCGAAAACGATCGCGCCGTGCTGATGAACGAACAGCAGAGCCAAGGATGAAGCGCAGGGGTTTAAAAAGATTTTGATTAGCGATTAGCGATCAAGGATTAGCGAATTAAGAGGTATTCTCTCGATCAAAGCAGTCAAAAGGGACGAAGAAATCCCTCGCTAATTATCACTCCTTGCTCGCTAATCGCTAATTTGCTCAAGACATTTTTTAATAACTATCCCTGTGAGCTCAATACCTCAATACCTCAGTATCCTTCTTTTCTTTCTCTTCCTCGGCACTTCTAGCTGCAGCCCTGCTCCACCCTCCAACCTGCATCCGGCACAGGCTCTTTTGAATAATGCTATTGCCTACTTGTTGGAGCAACAGGCAAGCGACGGTGGGTGGCACAGCGAAACTCACGGTATCTTGCGTGGCGGGCAGGCATTGTCGCCGTTTATCCTCTCTACATTACTCGAAATGCCTGAATTGATACCTGAGGACGCGCTCGAACGCGGAATTGGGTTCATTCGCCGGCACGTTCGAGAAGACGGCGCTCTCGGCTTTGCAAACCCGATGGTCCTGGAGTACCCCAACTATTCCACAGCGTATGCTTTATTGGCTGTCTCCAGATACGGAACGAACGAAGACTCTTCTCTCATCCGCCGCATGCAGCAATACCTGATCGGGCAGCAGTTCGACGAATCCCGAAGCATCGAGAACACCCATAAGGCGTATGGCGGGTGGGGGTTTGGTGAAACCACTCTGGCAGATGGGCAAGTTGGACACGTCGATCTGTCGCATACACGCAGGATTCTCGAAGCGCTTCGAATATCTGGCGTTCGCGATTCAACAATGTATCGAAGTGCCTCCCTCTTTCTTCAACGTATACAAGAAAAAGCCGGCGCCCCAGAAGAGCTTCTAGATGGCGGATTTTATTACTCACCTGTAGTAACAGGCGCCAATAAAGGCGGCGTTGTGAAGAGCCTGGAGAGCGCAGATGTATATGGAAGTTACTCCTCAGCCACCTGCGACGGCATACTGGCCTTACTGGCCTCAGGGCATGATCCAGGCGAAAATAATATCGGACGAGCGGTTGCATGGTTAGACGCTCACCCTGCACTCGATTATCCGGAAGGAATTCCTCAAGACCAGCCGGCTCAATGGCATCGGGCCATATTTTTTTATCACCTGGCCGTTCGAGCAGAAGTCTATAACCGCATCGGGTGGCCAGAAGGCGTCAGAGAAGAAATCGTAACCCTGCTGGAATCGAGGGTGTCGCCAGACGGTTCGTTTGTAAACCCGGCAGGCACTCCAAACAAGGAGAACGATCCCCTGCTGGCTACTACACTGGCTATTCAGGTCTTACTCCGGACACTACCCAGCGATTGATTTCATCACGAGACAATTTCGAGAAGTTGAATATGGAACGTTAAGTCCTCGCCGGCCAAAGGGTGATTGGCGTCGAGCGTTACATTGGCATCGTCAACTTTGGTGATTGTAACCATCAGTGGATGCCCATCGGGTTGAGTGAGTTGCAGTTTTTGTCCAGATACCGGAGAAATGTGTTCGGGAAATTGGGTCCGTTCCACTTCTATCATCAAATCATCTCTATGCTGCCCATATGCCCGATCAGAAGGAATGTGAACCGTCTTTGTCTCACCCGGGTCCATTCCAATAACGGCTTGCTCAAAGTCCTGTATTAACATCCCTTCGCCAATAGTGAACTGCAGCGGGTCGTCTTTGGTAGATTGATCGAACACGGATCCGTTTTCCAGCTCTCCTTTGTAGTGAATGAGTACCGTATTGCCTGTTTGTGCGTTTGCCATTTCGATAGAAGAGTAAAAAATTCGAGAGAAGGGGAAATAAAAAAGCTTGCAATCTGAAGAGACAGACCACAGGTCCCCTTCAGGCAGCAAGCAATCGGATCTAGAGGAATAATTTGAGTGATCTATACTGTATTCAATCTATAAAGGTCCCCTTTTGAGACAGCCACAGAACCCTGATCCTTTTTGTCCTTCCAGTCACTACATACTCTGTAAACTAACTTTTTTGGGATAGTTCGAAATAGTCCGAAGTCCCTGGTCCTCCGTCTATCGTTCTTTTAACCGTTTTATTGGACTGAGGACTGAGCCAGCATTGCAAAAGATTTAAATTACAGTGTACTAAAAAGTTGATAGTTTTTAGTTTTTAGTTTTTAGTTTGCCGAAAACAAACCTACTTCCAACAATCTACTACTACTCATATTTCCGATGGATTCTACTCCTTCTATCACCGTATTCGACGGCCATAACGATACTCTGCTCAATCTGTATCTGCCGGAACGCGGAAGAGGACGGTCCTTTTTCGAAGAGAGCGACATTGGGCATATCGATCTGCCGCGGGCAATTCGAGGAGGATTTTCCGGCGGTTTCTTCGCGATCTTTACGCCAACCCCTAAGCTTTCCTTGCCGGCCAATGCATCAAAGGAAGAACAGGTCGATCATTTTCTTAAATCTGGACTTACCCCGGTAGATCACGATTACGCTCTGTCGTACACCCTGGCCATCACCCGCCTGATGTATGACCTGGAGCGAGAGTCGGCCGGCCGAATTCGAGTCATTCGCAATATAGCTGAACTCTGGAACTGCCTGGACGATGGTGCGCTGGCAATGGTTTTTCACATCGAGGGGGCTGAGGCTATAGACCCTGATTTGAACGCGCTTCACGTGTTGTACGAAGCCGGCCTCCGATCTCTGGGGATCGTTTGGAGCCGGCCGAATGCTTTTGGGTACGGGGTGCCTTTTTCGTTCCCAGGTTCACCTGATACGGGACCCGGGTTGACGGATGTCGGTAAAGCACTCGTAGAAGCCTGTAACGAGTTAGGCGTCTTAATCGATCTCTCGCACCTGAACGAAAAAGGCTTCTGGGATGTCGCCGAACTAACCGATAAGCCACTGGTTGCTACTCATTCGGGCGTTCACGCGATATGCCCTTCTCCTCGAAACCTGACAGATCAACAAATCGACGCTATTCGCGACTCGGGAGGGGTGATGGGCATCAATTTTCACGTGGGTTTTTTGCGGGAAGATGGGGAGAGAAACGCAGATACCCCACTATCGACCCTCGTGAAACACGTTAACTATGTAATCGAGCGCATAGGCATCGAACATGTGGCGCTCGGTTCCGATTTCGACGGGGCGTTAATGCCAAACGAACTAGGGGATGTTGCCGGCCTCCCACGATTGCTAGACGAACTTCGAAAAAGCGGACACAACGACGAATCTCTGCAACGAATTTGCTCTGAAAATTGGATCCACATGCTGAAAGTAACATGGGACGATTAAAAAAATATTCGCTCTTAAATTACCTGTTGATTCTTTCGATTATAGCGATTGGCGGCTGCGAAACGCAGAAAGAGGCGCCAGCAACGACTCCACCCAACATCGTCCTCATCTTGATCGACGACCTGGGGTGGGGAGATCTCGGTTTTATGGGAAGCACGTATTATGAAACACCGAATATCGACGCCCTGGCCGAGGCCGGAATGATTTTTACCCAGGCCTATTCGAACGCTCCGAATTGCGCACCCACACGAGCCGCCCTCATCTCGGGCCAGTATGCTCCCCGCCACGGTGTGTATACAGTAGGGACGTCCGAACGGGGCGAATCGCGATATCGGCAACTGATCCCCACAGAGAACACCACGGAATTGACTCCAGACGTCATTACCATGGCGGAAGCACTACATGCAGCCGGCTATGCGACCGGGCATTTCGGGAAATGGCATCTGGGGAACGGGGTGCATCTACCTGAAAATCAAGGATTCGATGTTTCTATTCCTGCCTGGTGGGCACGCAAAAGAAGTCATTTTTTCCCGGAAGACCTAAACCCGGAGCCGGATTCGCCAGGTGCTCTGCCGGGAGACTACATGTCCGATTATCTGACCGATCGGGCCCTTGAGTTCCTCGAAGAAAAAAAAGACGAACCCTTTTTTCTGTACCTGCCTCACTATGGAGTACACACTCCCATCGAGGGCAAATCTGAAAAAGCTGCACGATACGAACAGAAACCAGGAAACGATGAGCACAACAACCCCATTTACGCCGCTATGATCGAAAGCGTAGATGAGAGCGTAGGCCGCGTCATGCAAAAACTAAAGGAATTAGATATCGCAGAGAACACGTTGGTGATCTTTTTTTCCGACAACGGTGGGTACGGGCCGGCGACGGACATGTCTCCACTGAGAGGCGCCAAGGGAATGCTCTATGAAGGAGGCATCCGCGTTCCAATGATTGCTACGTGGCCTCGAGGAATCGAAGCAGAGCAAACAAACGATACACCTGTCTTGGGAATTGATTTTTATCCGACGTTTTTGGAGCTGGCCGGAACCGAATCGCCAATTAATTATACGCTGGATGGCGTCAGCCTGGCGCCTCTATTTCAAGGAGATAATGAGATCGAGCGAGATGCGCTCTTCTGGCATTTCCCTGCGTACCTAGAAGCCTATCGAGACATGACGGTGCCCTGGCGAACCACTCCTGCCGGCGCCATCCGTCAAGGCAACTACAAGCTGATCGAGTTTTTCGGCGAGCAGCGCCACGAACTCTACAACCTGGCCGAAGACATCGGTGAGACGCAAAATCTGGCCGAACAACTCCCCGAGAAAACGGATTCCTTATGGCAAAAGCTCAAAACCTGGCGCAGCGAAGTCAGCGCTCCCGTTCCCCAGACTCCGAATCCTGAATTCGACGAAACAGCATACTTCGAACAATTGCAAGATGCAAATTGAAGGTTGAAAATGGATATTCTATATGATCTCTTGAACATTCAATCACCGATTCTAATGACCAATGACTCATGACAGATACGACTCGTCGTATCCCATTTGGAACCTTCCATCTGTCCCACGGTTGACTTCAGATCAAATCCTAAACACGGCCTCCCGTTCGCATTTCTCCGTTAAGCCAGGAGTATAAAATCTCCTCAACCTTTTCTTTTCAGACGCAAATCTGTTATTCATCTCTAGAACCCCGTTCCTGACAGACTAGATGAACACTTCCCATGAAGCGTCTGCTGGCATTCCGGCAGTCAAGTGGCAGCCTGTATCTTCAGGTTCGTCGACCTCATTGCTTAGTTCCATGTCGCACGCATCGATCGTAGCCGGCCTCATCAGCTACACTGAAGAGTATTGGCCACAAGTTTTTGTAGAGGATGCATCCCGAGCTTCGCAAAAAAATCACAGCGTTTTAAATGAATTGCTGGATCAGGTGCGAGATGCTACGGGAATAGCAACGCATGAATTAGGTCTTTCGATGCTGATGGATCGAATCGGCGCCCGAATGCGCATTAACGATATCGACGACCTTGCATCTTACAAGAAATTTCTCGAAGAAAACCCAACCGAGTTGCCGGCTCTGAGGAAATGCCTTTTTATTCGAGTGACCGATTTTTTCCGAGATCCCGGTCTTTTCATCCAGCTGGAAAGCGCTCTGATTCCGAGCTTATTTGAAAACGCAAAAAAGAGGGGGCTTCGAGTTCTGGTACAGGGTTGTAATACTGGCGAGGAAGCCTACTCGCTTGCATTTTTGTTCGATGCTTATAACAAAAAAATGGGGTGGAAGACGGCATTCCGCATCCTGGCCAACGACCCCGACAAAAACGCGCTTATAAAGGCCCGCAGAGGATTCTACCCACACCTTATCACTGCCGACCTCTCTGCCCTCTGCCTGGATCAATATTTTGAGGCTACCAAGGAGGGATATTGCGTCATCGATCGGGTGAAAAACATGGTTCGATTCATGCCTGGTCAGGACGACGATCCCGCAGCATTTGCAGATCTGAATCTTCTCGTCTGTCGAAATCCGCTGATTTTCCCAGACTCCGATACCGAAGATCACCTGCTTTCGACTTTCTTCAATCGCCTCCAGCCCGATGGTTTTCTGATTATCGACCCTTCGATTCAGAGTTTCCAAATATCGAAATATTTCAACGTTCTTGATCCTCGATACGGAATTTATCAGCGTAAAAAAACCGTTGGCCGGCCCGCAACTGTCGAATCGAAGAACCAGCCGGATAAGGCCAATCAAAATGATCTAAAAAAACATCTGAAGGAAGAGTTATTCCTTACGAAGGTTCGCCTCAAGATGGCCGTCAACGAGTACGAAACGACGCACGACGACCTGGTCGATGTAAATCACCGACTTCAATCGTCTATGCGAGAGGTGGTCTTAGAAAAAGAGCAGCTTCAGGCCGAGCACGACGTCTTTTTGGAAATGAAGGATAGCATCATCAATGCGAATAAGGGATTCAAAAAACAGAATGATATTTTGCGAGCCTGGGCAAAAAGGTCAGAGAGCATAATTGCTCAAACCGGCATAGACCTTTTGTACTTGAACAAAGAACTGAAAATTGAGATGTTTACCCCGGGGCTCGCATCGCTGCTTGGCATTAGTAGATCGGACAAAAGCCAGCCGATCGCATCCATATCCCTACCCTTCCAATGGGATTTGGCCAACAATGCAGCAACTGTCCTTCACACCCAGACAGGCATCGAACACGAAATAAGCACACAAGATCGGCGATACTACCGGGTGATCCTGAATCCGTCTTTTTCCGATAACACGTTGCATGGGGTAATCTGCACATTTATCGACAATACTGAGCAACAACAAAAGAGGGAGTGGGAACGATACAAAGCCAATGTATTAGAGCATATGACGGATGCGGTGCTGGTGACCAACAGTGACCTTCAGATTACTTATATGAACAAGGCAGCTGTAGAGCGATATGGACCGCATGAAAAAAAACCTGGGGGCATGGAGCTGAATGAGCTATACCGAAGCGTCTGGAAAACAGCTGAAGAAAAAAAGGCGGCCCACAGGGCACTTTCGGAAAAAGGATGTTGGTCAGGAGAATATATGCATTTACTCCCCGATGGCCGGCAATCTCGCGTTATTTCGTCGATACAGCTACTCAACGACGATTCCGGCCATGAGTCAGGAATTTTGACTGTAGTTCGGAACATCGATAGCGAACGAGGGAGCCGAGAGGAGTCCACCATGCGAGCATTAATCACCGATCTGGAACGCAGGAGCGAATCGTTGCGCACGTAGCAAATCAGTTTCAGGCTTCGGGTTGCGAGTTCCGGGGTTATACCAGATCTTTAAATGCATCACACAATAGAGTTAGTGCGAGTATTGGGGGGTATTTGGTACTGGGTATTTTTCGCTTTGCCTTCGCATGGCTTGTGTCGGACACCATATTCAAGCCTCTAAAAGGGCAGTACCTAAATCCCCCATACCGCAATATCCGAGATACTCCTGTATTGCACATCAAGATCACAGAACTGGTATTACATTTCCTCGCGAACTACAAGTCAAACCGATCTGAAAAAGCTTGAAACTGCTCGTCGTTGCCAATTAGAATAAGCGTGGAGTCGGAAGTGAACAGAGTCGACGGCGACGGGTTCGTGATGAATTCCCCATCCCTCTCGATAGCGAGCACGATAATGCCTACCAGTGCGCCGATTTGGCTCGAAGCCAGCGTCTGATTGTGTAGCGATCTGGGAGCCACGATAGAAAATACGCGGATATCGTCTCCCAGCATGATCAACTCGCGCTGCTCCATAATCGCGATGATTTTTTCTGCTCCCAACGAAGCATAACGCAGAACGATATCCGCACCGGCGCGATGTACGGCCTCCAGATTCGACTCGTGAGTGATACGAGTCACGATGCGAATGTCTGAGTTCAGGTGCCGGCAGTACGACGTCAAATAGATATTCATGGCGTCGTCGTTCGTGGTAACGATGGCGGAAGGCGCTTCCAAAATGCCGGCTTCCGTGAGTATCGAATAATCGGCTGCATCACCCGTGAATACACGATTGCAATGCGGCGCGAGCCGTACGCGCAATTCCGGATTGCTCTCGACGATATGAACTGGAATTTCGCTTTTTTTGAGAGCTTTCGCAGCGCCAGCCCCTACGACACCACCGCCTATCACTAGGACTGGATTTAGATTTACATCATAAATCATCATCAATTCGTCAAGAGCGTTGAGTTGCTTCTGTGATGCAGCCACTACGATGACGCTTTTGTCGGTGAGTACGAAATCGGCCTGAGCGGGCTGGAGCCGGCCCTTCTTCCATACGCCGATGATGCTAACTCCGGTTCGCTCGCGCAGTCTGGTATCGCGAATAGACTTGTCGACCAATGGCGTGCGATGTATGGGCAGTTCGGCAATTACGAGATCTCTAAATCTGCCAATTTCATGCAACTGGGTATGGGAAGCGTTGACCCGGTTGGCAAGTTGTTCGCCCAACAATCTTTTGAGGGGCAAGACTTGCGATGCGCCGCTCAACTCGAGGACATCGATGGCGTCGTCGTGGTTGGCCAGTGCGACGATAGGCACGTCCGGTGCAATTTCACGGACTGTCAGTGTTACGTTGGTGTTAACGGTATCCAGGTCGTTTGCAAGAACCATCCGGGCACGATCGACGCCTGCCGCCTTGTAGGTGTCGATCGAATCGGGCCGGCCCAAGATTACCGGAATGCCCTGCATATAAGCCTGACTTGCCTTCTCCGGATCAGGTTCGAGAACGTAGACCTGCTCTTGCTCCTGGCGTAGCCGGTGTAAAAGAGCGGGAGCGATAACATCGTCGTTCGCTGCGATGATCATGTGATCTCGGACACCGGGAGGAACCCGCGTCGGCGCACTGATTTGTACGCGCGACTCTAACCAGGGGCCAAATCGGATAAAAATGAAAGGGAGTACGATAAGAACAATGACTACCCCCGTGGTCAACACCGCCATCGTAAAAAGCCGGCCGATATCGCTCTCGAAAGTAATATCGCCCAACCCCAGTGTACTCATCATGGTGAGCGTCCAATAAAAGGCTGTTACCCACGAGTGCTCCCGCCCTTCCACCTGCACCATGATCACCTGAAACAGGATAGAAAACACCACGGTAATGGCAATAATAAACCCCACAAAGTTCAGCAATTGCCGAAAACTTTGGCGAATATACCAGTTATCGGTACGCTTTTGAGGTGACCTTGAGATAAGCTTCATTCCGGCCACTGATCCGGTTCAACTTCACACTTCATACCAAGTCCCTGAAATTATTGGGCAATAGTTATCGTGTGGGGGTATGGGAGTATGGGGTGTGTGGGGAAAAATTCTCCCAAACCCCCATACTCACACACTCCCATACAGTCTGGCGTTGAGCAGTAATTTCGCAGAACTGGAATCATAGCGATTTTAGCAAGGAACATAGAAACAAGAAACGAGGAACAAAAATTCCCTATGCCAGCACGCCGGCCACAACTTCTCCCGCCACATCGGTCAGGCGGAAGGGCCGGCCTTGAAATGTATAGGTGAGTTGTTCGTGATCCAGGCCCATTTGATGCAGTATCGTCGCCTGGAGATCGTGCACGTGAACGCGATCTTCGACCCCAAAATAGCCTAATTCGTCAGTTTCGCCATAGGTGATGCCGGGCTTGACACCACCGCCGGCCATCCACATGGTAAATGCGTCAGAGTGATGATCCCGTCCGTTGTAAGGCGCCACTTTACCGCCCCGGTTTTCACGCATCGGGGTGCGGCCGAACTCGCCTCCCCACACGACGAGTGTCTCATCAAGCATGCCGCGTTCGCGAAGATCTTTCAAAAGAGCCGTCATGGGTTGGTCTACTTCTTTGCAACGCTTGAGAAATCCGCCTTCGAGGGCCTCGAATTCGTTGCTGCCGTGCGAATCCCAACCGCGATGGAATAGCTGAATAAACCGCACTCCACGCTCGACGAGCCGGCGGGCCAGCAAACAGTTGTTCGCGAATGAAGTTTCTCCCGGCTCGGTGCCGTACATGGCATGTGTTGTCTCCGTTTCTTGCGAAAGATCCATCGCCTCGGGCACCGTCATTTGCATACGAAAGGCCATTTCGTACTGAGAAATGCGCGATAGAATCTCAGGATCTCCTACCTGTTCGTGCTCTAGCCGGTTTAGCGCTCCAATTGTAGAGATTGCATTTTTTCGAACATCCCGGTCGATACCCTCAGGATCGGACACATAGAGTACCGGATCTCCCTGGGACCTGAGTTGGACTCCTTGATATACCGAAGGCAAGAATCCGCTGCCCCACACGCTTTTGCCGGCACTCGGAGCTGATTGCCCCGACACGAGCACTACAAAGCCGGGTAGATTCTGGTTTTCGGATCCCAGGCCGTAAGTAATCCAGGAACCCATGCTCGGCCGGCCGTGGCGTGGACCGCCGGTGTGCATAAACAATTGCGCCGGCGCATGATTGAATTCATCGGTATGAACGGCTTTTAGGAACGCTACCTCATCGACTACCCTGGTGAAGTGGGGAAAAAGCTCAGATACCCAGGCTCCCGATTCTCCATGCCGTTTGAAACGGCTCTGCGGACCCAACAACTTGGGCACGCCTTCGATGAAGGCAAATCGTTTTCCCTCCAGAAATTCGTCCGGGCAATCGAGTCCGTTGTATTTGTGCAGCTCGGGTTTGAAATCGAACAGCTCTAGCTGAGACGGCGCACCGGCCATGTGAAGAAAGATGACACTTTTAGCCCTTGGGGCGAAGTGTCCTGCCCTGACCATCATCGGCCGGCTCATATCGCGGGCTCCGCTCGTCGTCGAACCCGTGCCGCAACCCATCAACGAAGCCAGCGCCGCGCCGCCGAGACCGAGGGTGCAGTCGCGAAGGAAATGCCGGCGCGTCAGATAGCGCTGGTGGCAGGCGTGGAGTTCGTGGTGGACATTCATAGATAATAGAGTTTCTTGTTTCTGTGTTTCTCGTTCCTTGTTACTTCGGTTTGAGCTCTCCATGCATCTTAGTTCGTGTGTTTTTCATTCTAATTCAGGGCCTGTTAACATTCAACAAGAAACACAGGAACAAGGAACGAGAAACATCCCCGTTAGGGCTTATTCAGAAAGCCATCCAGATTCATAATCACGTTGGCGCTGTTGATGAGCGCGGCGATTTCCGGAGTGGCCTCTATCGATTCCGGGACGAGTTCTCCGATCAGTTTCGGATTTTCGTCGTAGTGTGCGAGGGTCGTATGGTAAAAGTTTATCAGATGTTGACGTTGCTCTTCAGACGGTTCGTACGCCATCGCGAGTTTAAATCCATGTGTTAGCTGACCGATGGGATCGGGGCCGGCTTCGCGTTGCATTCGGCCGGCCAGGGCAACCGCTGCTTCAATAAAAGTGACATCGTTAAGCGTCACGAGCGCCTGAAGCGGTGTGTTCGTTCGGATGCGTCGGGACACACAGAATTCCCGGCTTGGTGCATCGAATGTAATCATCGATGGATACGGGCTAGAGCGCCGCCAGAACGTATAAAGACCCCGTCGAAAGCGATCTTCGTCTTCCGCTGTTTGCCACTTCAGGACCCCGCGAATTACCTGCCACGTGCCGTCGGGTTGAGGCGGCATTACGCCGGGACCGTACATCTTATCGCTCAATAATCCACCCACGGCCAACGCCTGGTCTCTCAACTGCTCTGCCGATAGACGAAAACGCGGTCCTCTCGCAAGGAGGTGATTATTCGGGTCGCGTTCCAGTAAATCTGGACTGGCCGCAGCATCCTGACGATAGGTCGAAGACATGACGATCTGCTTCAACAGGCTTTTGACCGACCAGTTTTGCTCCTCTCGAAATTGCACGGCGAGCCAATCCAGTAATTCTTTGTGGCTCGGAGCCGCCCCCTGCGAACCGAAATCTTCCAGCGTCTCCACGATTCCAACTCCGAAAAGCTGCTCCCAAAACCGATTGACCATGACGCGGGCTGTCAACGGGTTCTCGTCACTTACAAGCCACTGCGCCAGACCGAGGCGATTTTGCGGATACTCATCCAAATAATCAGGCAGCGATGCCGGCACTCCAGGCTGAATGGTATCACCGTGCACCAGCCAATTACCTCGTTCGAAAAATCGAGTAATGCGGCTGCTATCCGGCGGTAGTTCACGCATCACAGGAGTTTTTGGCGGACTGAGGTCTTTCAAAGCCTCGAAATTGGCGTTCCAGATCATGGAATCGGCCGGCGGCCGGCATGAGGACTTGAGCCGCTCAACAATATCGTCATAGCGAGTTACCAGACGGCCTTCAGATGGATTTACTCCGCACTGACCCTCAAACCATAAAATCAGTTCTTTCGCCCGTGTTTCAAATGTAGGGCTGAAATCCCGGAGAAGGGGTTTTTCGTGGGGTTTATCGGCATCAGCCGTGTTGTTGAAAAATGCGTACAGCCCATAATATTCCTCATGGCGGATGGGGTCGTACGGATGGCTGTGACACTGGACGCACCCTATCGTAATACCCTGCCATACCTCGAACGTAGTGTTGACCCGATCCAGCACGGCTGCTACGCGAAATTCCTCGTCGTCCGTGCCGCCTTCGTCGTTGCTCATCGTGTTACGGTGGAAAGCTGTAGCGAGGATTTGATCGCGGGTCGGATCGTCAAGGAGGTCGCCAGCCAGTTGCTCGATGGTAAATTGATCGAAAGGCATATCGGCATTCAGGGCCTGGATGATCCAGTCTCGATATGCCCAGATGCTTCGATAAGGGTCCTTCTGATAGCCTTGAGAGTCGCCGTAGCGGGCCAGGTCCAACCACATCGAAGCCCAGCGTTCACCAAATCGAGGAGATGCCAACAGCCGGTCGACCGCTTTTTCGTAGGCCTCGGGAGAATCGTCTTTGAGATACTCTTGCACCTCCTCCAACGTAGGGGGCAGACCGATGAGATCAAGGCTTACTCTCCGCAACAACACTTCGCGGCGAGCTTCAGGCTGCGGCTTCAGCTTTTCCTTTCGAAGGCGCTGCAGTACAAAGGCATCGATACCGTTTGTAATCCATTGATCGCGCAAGGCCGGCGGCTCGATATCCGGATCTGGCGCTAAATAGGACCAATGCGTTTCCCATTCGGCTCCTTCCTCGACCCAGAGCTCCAGTCGTTCGATCTCCTCTTCCGAAAGCGCATCGTGTTCGGCCGGCATCCGCTCTTCAGGATCTTGATGCTTCACCCGCCGGATGAGTTCGCTTCCTTCAGGATGACCCGGTACAATCGCCAGTTCGCCGGATTTTGCCGGCTGCATTGCCTCCTCCCGAAACAAAACGCTAAACCCCGATGACTTCTTCACGCCTCCATGGCAAGCAATACACTTGTTGTTGAAAATGGGCCGGATGTCCGCATTATACGAGACTGCCGGCGCCGGCTTCCACCAGGCAAACGCCGCCAGAGCGATCAAAGGCAAGCTGAGAAGGATGACGCGGAATGGGGTCATGGGTGTTGGGTACTGGGTATTGAGGTACTGGGTATTGAGGTATTGGGTACTGGGTATTGAGGTATTGGGTATTGAGGTATTGGGTACTGGATATTGAGGTATTGGGTACTGGGTATTGAGGTATTAGGTATTGGGTCAACGGTGGTTCTGCTAACTACCTACCACTTTGTTCTAGTCAGTTCAATAGTCAATAATCAACGGTCGATGATCGATTGTCGATGGACGAAAACCACTCAACACTCAATATCCAGCATCTAGTACCCAATATCCAGTACCCCAATACCCAGTACCTAATACCTCAATACCCCGTACCAAATACCCCAACCCCTCAACCCACCACCCGAGCCAGCCGGCGAATCCCTCGTTGAATTTCGCCTGGTGAAAAGCTGCCGTATCCGAACATGAGAGCTGGAGTCACAGCGTAGCGTATACAATAATCTGAAATGGCTGGTAAGACCAGATCGCGTTCCAGTGCTTTCCGGGAAATTTCGCGGTCGTCCATACCTTCAGCGAGTCGGCCAATCAGATGCAGGCCGGCAGGGTCGGGTTCAAATTCGATGCGGCCTTTGAGATAAGTGTGCGCCGCTTCGAGCAGCACATCCTGGCGTTCCTTACACAGCACACGAATGCGTCGCAAATGGCGCCCGAAGTGCCCCTCTTCAATAAATTTAGCAAGTACAGCCTGCAAAATCGTTGGCGTGTGCCTGTCGCTGACCGCTTTAACAAACGTAAAAGCCTCAACAAGATCGTGCGGCACTACGAGATATCCGATCCGAAGCGCCGGCGCCAAAACCTTACTCAAACTGCCCATGTAAATCACACGACGATGGGGATCAAGGCTTTGCAACGTGGCGAGCGGCCGGCCCTGGTACCTGAACTCCCCGTCGTAGTCGTCTTCCAGGATCCAGGCTTTTTGTTCGTGGACCCACTCGATGAGTTGCAGTCGTCTCTCCAGGCTCATTGTCATGGTTGACGGATATTGATGCGCCGGCGTCACGTATACCATTCGAGCACCTGGCCCTTCGGTTTTTCCGATATCCACACGCAGCCCTTCTTCATCTAATGGAACTGGAACGATATGCTGGCCGGCCTGAGAAAAAGCTACGCGAGCGCCTCCATAACCAGGGTCTTCCATCCATATCGATTCTCCTTCATCGAGCAACACCTGGCAGGCTAACCGGAATCCTTGCTGCGAACCCGTTGTAATGATGATCTGATCTGCCGTGCAGGTCAATCCGCGTGTGGTGCCCAGATAGCTGGCCAAGGCTTCACGAAGCGGGTAGTAGCCGGCACCATCTCCAAAGCCGAGGCTGCTTAAAGGAATCGATCGGTAAATCGTGTTAGCGAGTCGCGCCAGCGTTGTCCGAGGAAAAACGTCGATAGGAGCGAGGCCAGGTTGAAACGGGTGATAGAGGCTCGTCTTCATCTCTCCCCGATCAGGACCATCGAGTTGCTTTAGCAATCGCTTTGACAACTCCGATCTGCGAACAGGTATGTCAGCTTCCAACGAAATAGAATCTTTCGATGGATGCAATCCTTCAGGGATTACGTCAGATACAAACGTCCCGGATCCTTCTCGAGCGACAAAATATCCCTCTATGGTCATTTGCTCGTACGCCAGCATCACAGTACCGCGAGCAAGCCCAACATCGCGTGCTAATGCACGGGAAGACGGCACGCGCTGCCCCGGCTTCAACTGACCCGTCACTACGGCTTCCCGCAGATGAGTGTAGAGCTGGAGGTAGCGAGGTATGGTTCCCCGGTTTATGTCTGGAAGATTGAGCAAAGGTTTGGTTTACTGGTGATCGGTGGACTGGTTGATCGGTACATAATAATCTACAATATTGGACCAATCAACTAGTCCAATTATAATATATATTACGCTCCTCGGCCCTTTCATACAACCCAATTTAGATATGGCTAAGGATTATGCTGCGCAGCCGGCAAATGCGGTGCGGCGGCAGGATCGGCAGAAAGACGACGAATGGATTCGATCTTACCTAGAGGCAGCACCGTACGGCGCTCTAGCTACCGTACAAGATGGGCAGCCCTTTATCAACAGCAATCTGTTTGTATACGACCCTGAAACGCACGCGATCTATATTCACACTGCGCATTTGGGCCGTACCCGAACCATCGTAGATGGGCAGGCAGGAGGGGCCTCGGCCTGTTTCTCGACGTTTAGTATGGGACGCATGCTGCCGGCCGATGAAGCACTCGAATTCAGCGTAGAGTATGAGGGAGTCACCGTTTTTGGGAAAGTATGCATCGTCGAGGAAAACGAACTTGCTACACATGCCCTGCAGCTGCTACTCGACAAATACGCGCCACACCTCCGCCCCGAACGCGACTACCGCCCCATCACAACGGAGGAACTCAAACGAACGGCCGTGTTTCGACTGGAAATTGAATCCTGGAGCGGCAAGAAAAAGCAAGCAGAAGACGAGTTTCCGGGCGCTTTCTCGTATCCCATAAAAATATGAGGGAAAAGACAGATTTACTCTTCCTCATAGTGGGAGCATGTACGCTCAGCCTCTCTCCTGTGTTCGTCAAACTTGCCTCGGTCGGACCCGCAGTAGCCGGCTTTTACCGTATGCTTATTGGCGGAGCCATCTTACTCCTCCTGGCATTTTTCAAAAAAGAAACACTGTGGAATGGATGGACTTCTTTTCGAATAGCCTGTGTGGGAGGCATTTTTTTCGCACTCGATCTTACCCTCTGGCATCGAAGTATTCACTATGTAGGGCCTGGACTCGCAACCATACTCGGTAATTTTCAGATCTTTTTCCTGGCCATCTTCGGGGCGGTATTTATAGGAGAGAAAATCAGCTGGAAGTTTTTCCTGGCTCTACCGCTGGCTTTACTCGGACTGGTATCGATCGTATGGGGAGACTGGGGAGCTCTGGGCGAAAATTATCAGACGGGCATCGTACTGGGGTTATGCACGGCCCTATTTTATGCGTTGTTTGTCCTGACCTTGCGGAAATTACAATCCTTGCCAGAAACCTTATCTCCTCTGGCCAACATTACAGTGGTTTCCCTGACTACCATGTTGGCTATGGGGTTCGAGGGGGTATGGCTCGAACAATCTTTCTCAATTCCCGACCTTCGTACAGGCCTCGCGTTAGTGAGTTATGGAATCGCAGGTCAGGTATTGGGTTGGGTTTGGATCACGAGGGGCTTAAAAAGTACACCTGTGGCTTTAGCCGGATTGATCTTGCTGCTTCAACCCACTTTAGCATTTATCTGGGACATATTGTTATTCGAACGGCCTACAGATGCGCTAGATCTTCTGGGTGCACTTATCGCACTTGGCGCAATCTATCTCGGTACTCGGAGCAGAAGTTTGTAAGATTAACTCAAGTGGCGTGGTACAACACTTGTTAACAATCTGCTCGTAGAGTTATCATACCAGGTCTTCGATATTGTCGTTCAATACTGGGATGTCATGGGTACTGGGGTAATGGGTACTAAGGCATCGGTCTTTTAAGGTCCGAGCAAAAATTTATACCCGATACGGGGTATGGGAAGCTAAAGTGAGAAATACCCAGTACCCAATCTCCATACTCACACAAGCTCTATTGTACAATGAATCTGAAGACTTGGTATCAGTTGTCAGAAGCTTAAATCGAGTGAATTTCACTGAAAACTGACGACTGAAAACTGACAACAAGTAACCTCGCCCATACTTCCCAACCCGGAGATTACGAGTACGAAATAACGTGCGGTTCGCCTTCGTCACTCACGGTATAGTTTGCAGCGAAGAGATAGCTCGTGATGGCGAGAATTAGAAGAGCGACAGCCAGCGTTTGTTTGTTGATTACGAATCCGTAGAGAAGCAAAATAAAAAGCATGGATAACACCACAGCCAGAAAAAGCACGACGATCCAGGCAGTCGCAGATCCATCATTTTCACTTTCAGGCGTGTAGAGAAACGCCGTAACCAAGATGTGCGTGCTGAATAAAAAGAGAAAACAAAGCCATGCATAAAGAAACACCCCGGCGCCAAGAATCACCACCTGCCATGTAAATGGGAAGGCATCCAGGATTGCCATCGAGAAAGGAATTTCCAATATGGTAAAGAGGAGATTTGAGGGGCTTACTACGTCAAAAAGCCCTGGCAAGGCCGCGAATCCAAACAGACAACCCAGCACGCCGAGAAGTCCGCCGAGCCAATGGAAAAACATGCCGAAGAGGTCGAGGGTCCTCATTCGTAAAAAACCAGATCGATGGGGAGGGGAACGAACGCTCGCGTAAGACGTGCGGCAACAGCGTAGACCAATAAGAAACGGAACCCGCTGGCGAATTACAAGAAACTTTTTTCCAATGCCGGAAGCAGCGCCCGCTCGAAAGTCAGTAAAAATACAGAGCCTTGCCCAAGATCGCTTTTAACGTCGATGGTTCCCCGCATTGTCAGGATGTACTCAAGGGCTAGAGAAAGACTAATACTTACTCCCTCTTCCATCAAATAAGCCAGCCTTTTCTCGCGCACCGGAATCGTTTGAGCCCGATCCAGGATATCCTCCCTGATCCCCCGGCCCGTGTCCATGATTTCGACTGTATACGTTTCCTGTGTCGGGCTCACTGCCGGCACCACGTGCACGGTTACGCTACCGTCATCCGTATAACGAATCGCATACGAAACCAGGTTATGTATCGCTTTTCGGAGAAGATCCTCGTCGGCCTGCACGTAATACTCCTCCATGGGAAGATCGGCTGAAAGGAGAATCCCCTTTTCCTCGGCAAATGGATGAAGCTGGTTGACTGTATCCGAAAGTAAATCGTGAAGCGGAACGGTTTTGACGTCAACATCCAGCTCGCCGATATCCATTTGAGCGAACGACGACAAATCGCTTACCAACTGAAGAGAAAGTTTGACATTCGTGAGAATCGTCTTAAAAAATTCTCTATGGTGGCGTGTCAAAGACGGGTCAAGTTCCTGCTGAAGGATTTGCACGTACCCGAGGATGGATGCCAGCGGTACGCGCATCTCGTGACCTATCGTGCTCAAAAACTTGATTTGAGAGGAATCTTTATGATCGAGGGCATCCTGGGCCGCTTGAACTGCAGCAAGTGCATATCGTGCCGCTCGTAAGGCGTCTTGAGTAGTTGCGGATGTGGACTCGACGATGCCCGCAAGCTTTGAATCGATTGAATGACGCTCTTGCACGATAGCCTCCACGAGATAGTAGATATCTATCGTTTCGACAACAGTCGTTAATTCTTTAGCCAAATTTGGTCATTGATCGCTCGAATTGATAATTGAAAGTTGAAGGTTGAAAATTGGCTCCATTAGAAAACTTGGATCCAATTTTCAACTTTCAATTCCTAATCTAAAATCGCTCACTAGAGCCTCTGCGACACCCTCGGTTGGATTTCGCTTTTCCATTTAGAAAATCGGTCTTCCAGGATTGCTTTCCGGGCTTCTTTCATCAGCCAGAGGTAAAACGACAGATTTTGTACCGAGGCAATGTGTAGACCGAGTAGTTCGCCGGCAACAAACAGATGCCGTAAATACGCCTTCGTGAACGATTTAGAGACGTAGCTTTCCAGGCCGGGGTCTATATCCGAGAAATCGTGTTGCCACTTTTTGTTGCGGATGTTGATTGTCCCCTCGGTGGTAAAGATCATTCCGTTGCGGCCGTTACGTGTGGGCATCACACAATCGAACATATCGATGCCGCGTGCTACGTTTTCGAGCAAATTTTCGGGAGTGCCTACGCCCATGAGATAGCGCGGCTTAGATTCTGGGAGCCGCTCGTTGCATACCTCGACCATCTCGTACATCTGCTCGGCCGCCTCGCCCACCGACAAGCCGCCGATGGCATAACCCGGGAAATCCATTTCGACCAATCGGTCGGCCGAGTGCCGACGAATCTCCGGATAAATCCCTCCCTGCACAATTGCGAATAGCGCCTGCTCGTGGCCGTACTTTGGTTCGGTAGCCGCAAGGTGCTTCTGGCATCGCGTCGCCCACCGAAGTGTAAGCTCGTTCGATTCTGCGGCGTATTCGGCCGTCACATCGCCAGGCGGGCATTCGTCGAGCACCATCATGATGTCCGAGCCAATCGAGCGTTGCATTTCGACGACGGACTCGGGAGTAAAAAGATGTGACGATCCATCCAGGTGGCTCTGGAATAACGCGCCTTCTTCGGTCAGTTTGCGTCGGCCGGCCAGGGAAAAGATCTGAAAACCGCCCGAATCGGTCAGAATTGGGCCGGGCCAGTTCATAAAACGGTGGAGGCCGCCGGCTTCTTCCAACAACTCCTGCCCGGGCCTCAGGAAGAGATGATACGTGTTGCCCAGAACGATTTGCGCCTTAACCTCATCGATCAGGTCGCGAGGAGAAACGCCTTTTACGCTCCCTACGGTACCAACCGGCATAAAGATGGGCGTTTCGATAGAACCGTGACCGGTTGTCAAAATGCCGGCACGCGCGTCCGTCGATGCATCAGTGCCAATCAGATCGAAGTGCATATAGTTGTCTTAAATCCTGTGCGGTAAAGGATGCACTGGACTCGGGGCCTCGGACATCGGATCCAGGGAACTCAAAGACTTCAGACCAGGCTGTATTGACGGCACAGCGGTCAATGATTCTAGGCGGCTGGTGAGTGTTTTCTGGCCTTCAAAGGAAAGCCCCAGGACAACAGGATCCGAATCGGTTTCTATTAAAAGCAATTCGGCCGGCAATCGTCCATAGAACCCCTTTGTGTTTTTATACCTGCGGTAGTGCTGGTGGAATAGTAAGGCAGAAATGGAAGAAATGCTTTGAATATTGTCAAGAGACACGACATGCCGGCGCCGTCCCTGCCGAATATCGATTTGCCGGCCCGTTACGGTGACTTTGACAGCAGGCTTGAATCCGAACAAACAGGTAGCAAAGAAGAGAATGCTCGCTGCAACCTGACCCATCAGGTACATAAAAATAAGATCTTCCGCCCGCTCGGGAAATGCCTGTATTGCAGTCTGCACGACGGCCCATCCCAGGTAAAAAAACAGTACGAGGCCTACTCCTATCATCGAAAGAGCCAGGATAAAAATTCCTTCGGCATAATGTTCGTCGCTCACCCGCTTGCGAATAAGGCATCCGAGCAACGAATAACCCGCGTGAAAACGACGTTGAACGATAAGAGATAGCGACAAGGACTTATTCCCCTTCAGTTTCGGCAGAAATCAACTCTACAGGACCTCGATTTATGGGTCTTTCCTGGGGGGGAAATGTTACGTTCCGTTCTGCCTCAATGTTCTTCGATACGCCGATTGCAGATTCCTCGGCAACATTCGATGCCTTTTCCACAGCCATGAACGAAGAGAGATCGAGCGAACTCCCCGCTCGAATCGATTCGTAACCAGCAATCAACAATGCTGTCAAGGGAACAGCGATAAATAATCCCAAGAAGCCGAAAAAATAACCGAATATAAACAGCGATAGCAAAATAACTACGGGGTGAAGTCCAACGTGCTGACTCAATATTTTTGGTACCAGGATGGCCTGTTCGAGCAGGCTCTGGCCCAGAAGCACCGCAACGACAATGACAACGTCAAGGAGTCCGCGTTCTCCAAAAAGAAGCGCGATGCAGATGCCTACGAAATTCGTGATAATGGCCCCTAAGCTGGGAATCAGGTTTAGGACGCCGGCTGTAACCCCTATTAGCAAAGCGAAAGGAATATCGGCCAGCATCAAGGCAACCGATACCATGAGCGCGGTGATGGCGCTGATAGTGAGCTGTCCCCGCAGGTACTGCCCTACAATTTGCCCAGTGTTCGTCAGGTAGTTATAGGTGCCGCCAATCGTAGGGAGTAAACTTCTGATCCCTTCTTTGATTATACCGAAATCTTTCAGTGAGTAAAACAGGATGACCGGCAGCAAGATCAAAACTGTCAGCACACCAAATATCGAACTTACCGATTTCAGTAATCGCCCGGCTGTATTAGGAAGTACATCAGCCCAGGAATGGAGAAAATTCTGTATTGTTTGGGTAAACTGGGCGATGAGGTCTTCTTTGTCGAATCCTGCAAGCACCAGCTCGTCGATCAACGGAGATGTGAGCAACCAGTGCTGGAGATCCTGAATCCCAGCCAGCGTTCGAACCGATAGCGCATCCAGCTGGCCGATCAGGCTGGGCGCCAGGATCAAAATAAACAGTGCGATAACACTCACAAACGACGTCGTCACAACCAGCGACGAGAACCACCTGCGGATACGATACTTTATGTGGAGATGACTGACTACGGGATCGAAAAGATAGGCTAGAAGATACAGACTGGCGAAAGGAATAAGGATAAAGCTCAACTTATGGAGCAACCATACAACCAGCAGAAAACCACCCGTCAGCATCAGCGCCTGAACTGCGCGCTGCCGGCGAATAGGCCAGAGTAAAATAATTCCTGCGCCGGCAATTATGGGAGGCGTCAGCATCTCTTGCATCAAATAGAGAAAACCGACGAGCAGGCTCACCCCACTAACCGCAAGCGTAATTTCCAACGCAGAATACCCCAAATAAAGAGAACGATCAGATGGATTTGGTTCTCTCAGGGGGCTTCGAAGCATGGGAGGACTGACTTGCCAGGTAAACGGAGGATTCCATCTTTATATATCGAACCAAAAACGTTCCTTTTAACCATTCTCAGAATGGTCAAAAGCAATTGCAGGTTGAAAATTTTGGATTGAAAATTATATAGTCAGTTAAATTCTGCAATTTTCAACCTTCAATCTACAATCTCTAATAGGCATGGTGCCACAACAGATTGATCTGCATGACCGATTCGCCGCCGAGGAGACGCAGGAGAAGCGAATCGATGAGTTCTAGTTCAAGGGTGATGACCGTACCCTGATCGCGCGTGGATCCGTCGCTGTTCGATGCGCCGATGGGTTGGCTGACAGCGGTGAAGAGACGAGGTGTCACGTATTTGCCTGCAGTAACCGTAGCTCCTCGCCCATTTTCGATCGGCTCGATTTGAATAACATCCAGGTCTAGCCCCGAATCCTGGAAGAGAGATTCGATGGCGCCAGTGAGTAGACCCACACCCTGCGTTACGGCAACCCCTTGCCCCGCCCCGCCCAGTTGTAGCGCTTCGCTGGCCGGCCGGCCCGTGACTACGTACGAAATGATATCTGTCAACTCCATGGTAGGCTCTGAGGTCAACGTGAGGTCAAGTTCGGCGACACGGCCCTCCATGTCCAGATTGACCGTCACGGCGTTATCCTGGCTACGCCGTGAGGGGACCTCGTACTGCGCTTCGAAATCGATCAAAGGATCGCTTGCCTTGCCGTTAAAAGTCACCGTACCGTGTGTAATGTTAAATCGTTTGCTAAACTGATTGATATAGCTCCGATCCGGATTGACCTCAATAGTCCCAAACACTACGTGCTCCTCATAGGCCGATTTATTAAGATCCACTTCACCGCTCAACTGCACGTTCATTTCTGGATTCTTTCGAGAGCGTACCCAGGTGTCCCGCTCCAGCAGGATATCGATATCCATCGCGAGCGCCTCGTACAAATCGAATGTTGTGGTATCGGCTGCGCCGGCCCGGATGCCGAACTCGCTCTCCAACATGAGGATATCCGCCTCTGTCAGCTGCACATTGAGATCGGCTGTAGCATCGGACGTTTCATCGAGAAACATATCTGCGCTCAACACGCGTACGTTGCCCGTCAGCGACGGTGCGACGTAGGAACCAGTGAGTTTCAACGCTCCGGATGCGGTTGCCTGATACTCGCGCGTATCGATGGCTTTGAAGCGATCTGCCTGAATGTCGATATCTAAATCGATGCTGGTCAGGCTTTCTAGCGCAATCGTTCCACGGCCGGTCAGATTGCCATCATTGGTTGCCAGACGGGTATCGGATAATTCGATGAAGTTTTCGCTGAACGACAGGCCCGTCGAAATGTCGGAGTACGTGACACCTAAAAACGGCGAGCGGAGCCGGCCCTGATCGATTCTGCCTTTTCCTTCCAACCGGGGGGATGAAGCCGTACCCGTCAGACTCGCCTCCGCAGTGACCAGGCCGTCGATCCGGCTCACGAGCGCCGGGTCGAGGAAGGGCAAGATCCAGTTGATCTGCATGGAATCTGCCTGCAGCTGAAGATTGACTTCGCCTTCCTCGGCCACCTCTTGCGAAATGCCCGACCCGGTTTTCGATTTTTCTGGATCAACGAGCGCCAGCTGTACGGGTAAAAAGCCAGAGAATTGCATCGAGTGCCCGTTGATGTGTTGCATCGATGCATCCAGGTTTAGCCGGCGGTCTAAATATTCCAAAGAAAACGCCAGATCGCCAGCCTCTTCATCGAACGAAAAAACGTGCAGTTCGGCGTCTCCCAGGATCTCGAGCGCCGTGGCCGGCCCCTGAATATCGAAAAACCCATTGAGCGGACCGTCGAGTCCGGGAAAGCCGGCCAGATCGGCCACCGTGCCTGCCTTAAAATTTTCGATTGTGACCAGTAAATTCTGATTGCCTCTAAAATTGATCACGCCATCGAGTGCAATTTGCTGATCGCCGCTAGCCATCAAAAATCGGCGAACCCGATATCCCCGGCCTACTTCCACGATGGCCGGCTGGTCGAGCGCCCACTGATCCTCGTCTAACTTCAAATCGATGACGTCGAACTGCACCCGCTGCGAATCGGCGTTAGCGAAGAGCCGGCCGCTCATCCGCCCGTTTCTTTCGCTGTCAAGGCGTCCGTCTACCTCAAACACGACCTCTTCGTTCTCGTAACCAGCTTCGATATTTATTTCTTCTACTAGAAAACCGGGGATGGATATCGCTTCGATGCTGCCACTCAGCTCTGCCAGTTCCAGGGATCGATCTCGGTCCAACTCGCCGATCATTCGGGAAGAAATATCTCCTATGTGGATATCGTCATATACCAGGCCTTCGATGTCGGCGCGAGAGTCGAAGCGAAGCGTACCAGGCCGGCCATAAACGCGCGCATTCACCTGCCCTTCCTGCAAGCTGAGAAAATCGAGATTCAAAAACGGCGCTATCGGGGAAATATCCAGCAGCCTGGTGTCGAATACAAAATCTGAAGGGCTCGCGCCGCGGTCGTCGTACAGGGCTATCGGCCCCTGCCCATCTACCTGCGCCACGTTGGACCGAAGGCGAAGCGTGTCCACCTCCAGCAATCCTTCCTCTAACGAAAATTCCACATTCAAGTCGTCCAGCCGTATCCCACGGTACACACTCGAACTGCTGGTCAATACGCCTTTTAAGCTCATCGTTTCTGGCTCGATACCTTCTCCTTCACCTTCGAAAGAGGCATTTACTATCGATGCTGTAGAATCAACCTTCAACAATTTGCAGATATCGATCTCTTCCAGGCGTCCTCGAAGCTGATATTCAGCCCGACCGGACAGATTTTGAGCTGTGACATCCAGATCCAGCCGGCCGTTATCGATAATCATCTCCGTGTTCAACGTAGCGCGCTGGCGTTCGACGAGCACGTTGGCCGACCCATCGTGAATCGTAGCCCCATTAACTTTCGAGTTATTCAGACGGAGAGAAGTCGCTGTCTCAAGTGTAGCCAGATCCTTTCCTCTGGCATTTCCTTCGAGCGTCCCAGTTAAGCGAGTGGACAAGTCTGGGATATCCAAAATTTTGCCCAGATCGAGGCCGGCAAACACGCCTTCCTGGATTCGCAAGTGTGGCGCGGTGGTAGTTTCGGTGACGAATCCATTCAATCGGCTCGATCCTTCGGGCAGATCTAGCTGGATATCGGTGGTGAGGGTATCGCCCTGGAATAAGAACTCGATACTGGCATCCTGGATGGCCTGCCGGTTAAAGGTAGAGGTTGTCAGATCCAGCCGGCCTCGTGTACGGATCGAGCCCACGTCCAGGCCTTCTCCAACCAGCGCGATACGCCCACTGAGTTTGCTACGATGCTGGCTCGGAGCGATGAACGGGTTGACGTCAAAATCGGCAAAAGAGCCTTCTTTGATTTCGTAGATCGGCTCTTCCCCAAACGGCTCCACGGCGCCGGCTAAAGCAAATGCACCCCCGTTGAGTTGCCCCTGCATCGAATAACTGACCTGCTGGGCTTCCAGGAAGCTCTCCAGCCGGCTTTCCTCCAGTCTGTTTACACCGTACTCGGCTTCGATAAGATCTAGCGTCAGTTCTCCCTCGAGATATTCCTCTTTAACTAATACATCGCGCGCCTCAATAGAACCAGTTACGGCACTGTTCAACGTATCGCCGAGAAGGGCCGCCAGGTTGAATCGTTCGAAATGCCCCGTGAAGGCTTCGATCCGGCGATCTTCGATGCCGATTCGGCCGCTCGTTTGAATTGTGCCCTGCGGCGAATCGATGCGTCCCTGAAGCATCAATTTTTGGTTCCGAATGTTGACGCCGAGCGTGCCGGCCGACATGGAGAAGCCATTGAAGGAGGACGGTTCAATCCGAATACTGGCCGCGCCGGCCATCTCCGCCAGCGAAAATCCCTGCCCCTCCAGATCTGCCTCTATCTGAATCGTACTCGACTGCTCGCCATCCGTGTAATTAGCGATGTCAAAGTTGCGCACCTCGGCAGTCAGATCGTACGTCGGTCGGTCGTTTAATGGGGAAATGTGCCCTCGGACGGCTACCACGGCGTCGTCAATAATCGCATCCAGATCGGTCTGAGCCAATCCATCCGTGAAGTGGGCCGTGAAGCGTGTTGAGTCTTTCTTTTGTTTGAGATCGAATGGTGTATGAACCCAATACCCTCGAACAGCGCCCGACAACTTATCAGATTGCGGACCGGATAAATCCAGATCCAGGTTACCCTGATATGCGCCGGCAGGGATCAACTCTTCTGAGAACATACGTGTGTCGAGCAAAGGAATTTCTGCCCGCAACCGATACGACCGCCCTCCTTCCCCATCGAAACCAAACGCACCATCGATATCGATCTCCGACCCTTCGTCAGACTCCACGTGCAGCCGGCCCGTCAGGTCATTCGACGGCCCCTCAATCTCGGCGAAAAGCTCGACTTCGCGATCGGGGGAAAGCCAGGGTGCGAACAAACGGACGTCGTTAAACTGGAGAGGTTTGGCCGACAGCGCAAAATCGGTATGTCCATCCAGCGAATCGGCGCCTGGAAAATAGATGGTTCCCGATCCCGTCACATCACTTTTCGAAGACGACAACCTGAGATTGTCAAGATCGAGTGAGCGTCCAGTCAGCGCAGCCCGGACGTCCAACTCTACCGGTTCTGCACCACCAGGCGTCGTCATAGAGGCTTGAAGCGAGTTTACGGTCAATCGTACCTCGCGGCCAAACTCGATGTTTTGCAAAGCGATGTCAATGGGGTGGATGCGGTAGGTTGAATCTCGCCCTTCGCCGGCATAGCTGTCGGCTGTCACGTCGCCCTTGCCGATGTCCACCCGGTCGATACGCACGATCCATTCGCTCGCCGTCGTATCCGTCTCGACCACATTCAGCAAATCCCAGATTCCATCGGCGTCCTGCGACATCGTGATTTCAGGATGCTCGGCACGAATACTCGTCAGATGAACCACTCCAGAAATCAGAGGCCCAAGCCGATACCGGATTTCCGTACTGGGTAAAGCAACCAGAGGACTTCCGTCCGTTTTTATAAGTCGCGCATCGTGCAGCGTCAGCCTGTGAAAAACGTTACCCTCAATCCGGCCGACTTCCAGAGAAGCATCCTTGAAGATGGAGAGTCCGCCTACAATCCGATGCGCCGTCCAGTTCAACCCCCACGGCGTCAGCAAAAACACAGCTGCCAGAACCACAACGCCGGCAAGGGCGAAAAGAGTTCTACGTATGTATTTGGCTGTGCGCATGTTGGGTTGCTGGTTACAGGTTACAGGTTACAGGTTGCAGGTTATGGGTTGCAGGTTGCGAGTTACAGGTTGAAGGTTGCGAGAGCAGCCCCAAAGTTCAATGGCCAACACTCGATACTCAGTCAAGCTGAGCACTGGCTACTCAACACTCGAAATTCGACACTCGAAATTCGTCATTCAGAAGGCTTGTCCAATGCTCACGTGGAGACCGAAGCGGCGGAAGAATTTTTTGCGTGGTGCCGTGTCGATCAGGCCGTTTGCAAAGAGAAAAGCGTCTTCGGGATCAGTAAGATCCGCGGTCGATGGATTGAGTTTATATGCGAGATCCAACCGGATAAACCCTACGATGGTTTTATACCGAATTCCTGCGCCTGCTGCATAACGAAAATTTCCCAGACTGAGCTTATCGTTGGCAACCTGGCCGAGGTCGAAAAAGCCGGCAGCCTGCCAGTTCGGACTCATTCCGGGGATACGACTGCGCAACTCGATGTTGCCGATCAATTTGGACGTTCCGCCGAGGCGTTCGTAGTAAAAGTTATTGAATACAGGATTGCCGCTTTCATCCAGAACGACTTCTCCATCCCGCTTTAGCGTATCGGCACGGGCGATCTTAGGACCCAGCAGCTGGAAATTCCATCCGCGTGTGTCGTTTCCACCGCCGGCGTAGAAAAAGATCGGATCGAATCGATTTTCGAACTGCAAGCATAAATCGGTATTCGAACCGGCGGGCAAGGTCTGAGCATCTGTCAATGTACACGCGCGATCGGCCAGTGCGATTTTGCTATCGCCAAGCGTAAACATCGTGCCTCCAAAAAATCGTCCGCTCAGGTTGAGCCGGCGTGTTATCGGTACATACGCAATCGCTTCTACACCCATCTTGTTGTACTCTACACCAGAGGTTAAAAACGAGCCGGCTGTTTCGAAAAATGGTTTGATCAGATAACCGCGGCGCGGATCGATGTAGTTGTTGGTTTTCCCGAACGTTCCACTGAGTTCGAGGACGCTTTTGCTGTAGAGGTCGCGGCCTGGCGCCCGAGTCGTTTCTCCTGCCCGGCTGAGTAACTGGCTGAGCGTATACTTGATACTGATGGGACGAAATGGATACGTCTCGTATATAAGCGTGGCATTCAGACCCACCTCGCGCCGGTTGATATCCAGAAATTCGAAGCTGGCCGGCAGTTGCGGATCGTTCTGAAATTCGATGAAGGGCGAAAAAAGACCCGATAATTTCGTCGTAAACAGGTAAGGCTGGCGAATGGAAACCGATGTCCGATAAAGGCGCGCGGGCAACTTACCGACTACGTTTACCGCATTAAATGCACTCGTCGCGCTCAAGATACCGGTATTAGCGAGCATATTGATAGACAGGCTCCGAGCCCCGCCTAGAAAGTTGCGACTCAACCATTCCCCCTGCAGAGAAATGCCGTCCTGCCTCGAATACCCAGTTTCGGCAGTCAGGTACCTTCTCTTCGCTTCGGTCACCCGGATACGAACGTTTACGGTGCTATCTCTCGGCTGCTCAGGCACATCCGTCAGAGCCACTCGAAATAAATTCAGCCCAAATAGCTCCTGTTGACCTTCGCGCAGCGACGAGTTCGAAAATAGATCTCCAATCTCAAACGGGAGTTCGCGAAGGAGAACGCCGTTCGAAACGGTTTCATTGCCGGCCACTTCTATCGACGAAATAATCCCTCGAGGGCCTCTATCGACAAAAAAACTAAGATCGACCGCCCGCTGGGTCGTGTCGATACGTGCACGGGCGTCTACTTCAGCAAAAGCATATCCGTGGTTCTGAAACCAGCTCAGAACCTGATCTTGTAGACGGATCCGTTCCAGGTCCGTAAACCGGGCTCCCGTACTCCGCCGTACAAAATCTCTAAAGTTCATCCAGCGATTCTGCAGGTCGGCCGGCAATTGCGGTGCGATGTAGGTGCTGTCGAGATCGAAAAAACGGATATCCTGGATGAAAAGAGGCTTCCCTTCCCAGATGGCAAAAATGATTCGGATTCGATCTTCTTCGGCATCGTACTGCGAAGCCGAATAACTTATGCGCGGTGTAGGAAACCCATTGCGAGAAAAAAACTGGCGCAGACGCACGACATCTTTCTGAAGCTCTATCGGATCGAACGGGTACTCGTCTGGACGAGTAAAGGGGTTGAGCTTATCGAATCGATCCCAAAATGTTGGCGCCGTGGTGACGATTTGTTCTAACAATTCATCTTCCTCAAAAGGCGGCCTGGATTCTGGGAATTTAAAAGAAATATTTTTGACCTGGGTATTTGGAGTAACGAGCCGCAACGGGTCCTGGGCAATAGCCGGCGCCTGTAAACAAAACTGTACAGTCAGGAACACATAGATGGCAATAATGCAGGAGCGGATACGCATTTACGGTACCTCACTGAAACGCTCAAATTGCTGTTGTTCGTGGACTGAAACGATGATTCCTCCGATGAGGAGAACGATCCCCGAGTAGTATAGCCAAATCAACAGGGCAATGATAAGACCAACTGTGTCGTCAAGCGCTTCCAAACCTAAAAAAGATTCCTCTTGCAGTTTGTTGAAAAATGCAAAACGCGTGGCATAGTACGAAAAAAAATATTTTGCCAGTTCCCATGCGCCGGCAGCAAAAAGGGCTCCCAGCAGCACACTCTTCCAGGGCGGATGCGGCCTTGGAATGAAAAAATACAGCTGGAAGAACATGACAAACGTCAGAAGAAACGGTATTAAAATCCCCAGAAATTTGATCGAACGTCGCCAGCCTGTTTGGACCCACACGTAGTCGATCCCTATTTCTTGTATGAACGACGAGCCGGCGGCGTTTAGCATCTGGATGACAAACGACAGCAATAACGTCAGGAAAAATACCCCTCCTACTTGAAGCACTATCCTGAAACTGAGAACATACCCTGCCAGGAATGAACGTTCTTTGTGCAAGGGGCCGGCAAAAAATGTGGTGAGAGCCTGGCAGACAGAATTACTCAGAAAAGTGGCAAACAAAATCGAGCCTGCCGCTCCGACGAGCGTGATGGCGCCGCTGGTAGTTTGCAAGCCGCTCAAAAACAGGACAACGCCATCCAGGTAGGTGGGAACGAGTTCCGTCAACAACCCTGTAACGACGTTCCGATTGGCTTCGCTTCTGAATATACGCCCCAGAACGCCGAGTGCCAGTACCGCCACCGGAATTGCAGTTACGAGCGATTTAAATGCAATAGCCTGAGCTAAAAAAAAGCCTTTCTCGTCGCGAAACTTTCTGTAGACGAGGTAGAGATATTCCCAGAAGATTTTTTTTACAGCCACCGAGCGGGTCTGCAGGTTCAGAGGATGGAAATGGGTGGATTATGCCGTTGCCTTCCTTTTTCCGAAAATGGGCTCTTTGCCGTCGAGCACCGTTTCGGCAGTGATCCGGCAGCTTCCCAGTTCGCTATGGTCGTGCATTTCGAACATGATATTCAGCATCGTGTCTTCCATTACAGAGCGCAGGCCACGGGCGCCTGTACCCAATTTTTTTGCTTTGGTAACCACCGCATCGAGCGCATTGTCATCCAAAATCAACTCGATACCATCCATGGCGAAGAGTTTTTTGTACTGCTTGAGCAGTGCGTTTTTAGGCTCTAGCAAGATACTCTTTAACGCATCGTCGGAGAGGGCGTTTAACGGAGCTACTACCGGCACACGGCCAACAAGCTCAGGGATTAGGCCAAACCGAAGCAGGTCATTGGGCTGGACGAATTGAAAGATCTCAGGGTGATCCTTGTCGATTTTTCGCTGAGATTCAGTCAGGAAACCGATAGTGTTGGTCGACATTCGATGTGAGATAATATCGGCAAGTCCTTCGAATGCGCCCCCACAGATAAACAGAATATTGCGCGTATCGATATTGATGAGGCTTTGTTCGGGATGTTTTCGCCCGCCTTTAGGAGGAACGCCGGCAATCGTGCCTTCCAAAATCTTCAGGAGCGCCTGTTGCACGCCTTCGCCCGATACATCCCGAGTTATCGAGGCATTGTCTGCCTTTCTGGTGATTTTATCGATTTCGTCGATGTAGATAATACCGCGTTCGGCGCGCTCCACGTTGAAATCGGCGGCCTGGAGCAGATGCGAAAGGATGCTCTCGACGTCTTCTCCTACGTAGCCGGCTTCTGTCAAAGCTGTAGCGTCAGATATCGAAAAGGGTACGTTCAGTGTACGCGCGAGCGTACGAGCGAGCAGCGTCTTGCCGGTGCCCGTCGGGCCAATTAATAAGATGTTGGATTTTTCGAGCTCGACGTCCTGGTAATCGGGGAGGAAGTTTTCTGCGTCGATGCGTTTGTAGTGATTGTAGACCGCCACGGAAAGTGCCTTCTTTGCGCGTTCCTGGCCGATGACATATTCGTCCAGCGCCGATTTGATTTCCAGTGGAGTACTCTGCACGTGCAGCGGCGCCGAACGGCGAGTCGGAGGGCTGGCCGGCTCGGGATGGTATGGAGAGAGATCGTTCCGAACGATGCCGGCCGCGTCATGAATGCATCGGTCGCAGATGTAAACGTCTGGCCCGGCTACCATGGAAGATACTTCGTGAGCGGATCGACCGCAGAAAGAACATGTAATAACGTTGTCGCCTCGTCGTTGGCTCATACCCTATGTCGTTTTCTCGTACTTTAGAGGTCTATTTTACGCGATTTATGACCCCTACTTCAAGCCCATGCTACCTATAAAGTTTCTAGATCGGCTGGAGCGAATCGTGCCGCAGCCAGATCTGGCCGGGGTGCTCGATGCAATGCGTTCGCCGCGTGCGATTGGGTTTCGCGTAAACACCCTCCGTACCGATACGGCTGCTGTAAAAACACGCCTGGGCGAAGCGGGTGTAGGATATAATGAGGTAGATTGGTTTGATAAAGCAATGTGGATACCGCCCGACCAGCGAGAGTTATTGATAGATTCGAAAATTTTCAGGGAGCACCACATTTATGTCCAGAATCTTTCGAGCATGGCAGCACCGCTCGTTCTCGATCCTCAGCCAGGCGAGCGGATCCTGGACCTGACTGCCGCACCTGGAAGCAAAACCACTCAACTGGCCTGCCTGGTGGATCAGGTCGGCGAGTTAGCGGCTGTGGAAGTGGTGAAAAACCGATTTTTTAGATTACGCGAAAACCTGCGAGAACAGGGCGCCGATAAGGTCAAGACATTTCTGAAAGACGGGCAGCACGTATGGAAACACCGTACACAATACTTCGACCGGGTATTGCTCGATGCACCCTGTTCGAGCGAAGGTCGTTTTCAAGAAGACAATCCCGATTCTTACCGCTATTGGAGCGAGCGCAAAATAAAGGAGATGGTGCGCAAGCAAAAGAGGTTGCTGTTCTCAGCTATTCAATCACTGCGGCCCGGTGGGACTCTGGTATATTCTACGTGCTCTCTGGCTCCTGAGGAAAACGAGGGTGTAATCAGCCGAATGCTTCAACGATTTCCCGGCATCGTCAATGTAGTTCCCCTGGGACTTTCTATTGAAGGAATGCGCCCGGCGCTGGAAGACTGGAAAGGGAAGCCCTTCGATCCACAACTCCAACACGCCAGGCGCATTCTGCCTTCTTATTTGATGGAAGGATTCTTTTTGTGCAAAATGGAGAAAGTAGGTCGCTGACGCTCCCGTCATTGGGCATTGGTCACTAGGTCGCTGACGCTCCTGTCACTGGGTCGCTTCGCTCCCGTCATTGGTCACTAGGTCGCTGACGCTCCTGTCACTGGGTCGCTTCGCTCCCGTCATTGGTCACTAGGTCGCTGACGCTCCCGTCATTGGTCACTAGTCATTGGGTATTGGGTCGCTTCGCCTGTTATTAAGTCGCTGATATTCCTGCCATTGGAATCCGATCTACATTCTGCAACCTGCATTCTGCAATCTGCTGTTCCCTTGGTCACTATTCATTGGGCATCGGTCACTCGAAAATGCATAGAAGCTATCCTCAGAGCCAATGACGGGAGCGTCAGCGACCCAATGACCAGTGACCGGAGCGAAGCGACCGAATTACAGGAGCGAAGCGACCTTAGTGACTCACATCCCAACCCTCGCCGGCGTTCCTTCACTGTCGAAAAACTCTCGTAAGATCCAGGCATAGGTGCGTTGTGCCCTTTCGAAATCTTCCGTCGAAATGTCCGTATTGTGGATGCTGGCTTTTGCCGGCTGGGGAGTCGTCTGGATTACATTCAGATCTACTGTCGGGTAGAGCGATACGTATGATGAGAAGTAAGCCTTCCGCCGGATATCAGCCGGCAGAGCTTCCAGCACGCGAGCCCACACGCCGGTCTTTCTCCACTTGTCGTAATAATAGTACACCGTCTGCCAGGGAGCGAAATCTTTCGGCAGCATCCGCCAGTGAATGTCCTCTATCGCTACATAAAGAATGGCGTCGATAATCCCGCGAATAGAATGTTTGCGCTTGCGCCGGCAATCGAATAGATCCTGAATGACATCCCACTGTTCATCGGTCAACGTAGCACGGTTTTGAGTCAGGGACAAAGTTTCCATCATGGCTCCGAACGTGTTAATATGTGTGAAAAGAAATCCGCAGAACGAAATGTGCTGCCGATGTGCACCTATATTATAACATATATGTATCATATGTACAAGTTCCAGAGATGTGAAAAATTTTTGGGGAGATTGAGTAGGATTTAATACCAGTTCTTTGAAATTACTGCTACATAGTTATCGTGTGGGGGTATGGGGGTGTGTGAGGAAAAAAACACTCCCAAACGCCCATACTCACATACTCCCATACGGCCCGGTATTGAGCAGTAATTTCACAGAACTGGTATAATGCTCTAGGAAGACCGCAGGATCTTCTCCATCTTGCGTCCCCTTGCGAGTTCATCCACCAATTTGTCCAGGTACCGGGCCTGTTGGGTCAAGGGGGTTTCTATCTCTTCTACGCGATACCCGCAGATTACACCTTTGATTAGACTTGCATTGGGGTTGAGCGTTGCTTCAGCGAAGAATTGTCGAAACGTAGCGCCATTTTCAATCTGAGCTTGCAGTTGGGTCTCGCTGAATCCTGTAAGCCATGAAATGACCTGATGAAGTTCGTCAATCGTTCGACCCTTCTTCTCGATCTTAGCGATGTAATGCGGATAGACAGAAGCAAATGTCATGTTAGCGATTCGTTCATCGTGTTCAGGTGTGGTCTTCATGTCTGGCTATTTATCGTTTGGCCGAAATCGGAAATCGATCTGTTTTTGAACGGTTCTGCGCACCAATAACTGCATTTCTGAGCTGTATAGCAAGATTTGGGGGGCATTTCAGTTTGCTGCTGCATCACGAAGTGCTAATTTCTTACTGCCCCTCCCCTGTGCATCACAACCTATCAGCTTGCGCTGCGTTAATATTAGGCATTATCATGCGAGCATGAACCAGAGTCACACGACCATGACGCAACTTCTACGTACCGCCATTGCCAAGCTCAAGGCTCTTCCCGACAAAGAACAAGATGCGTTTGCTTTGCGCATCCTTGAGGAGATCGAGGCCGATGCCAAATGGGATGAACTGTTTGCCAAGACTACCGAGGAGCAATGGAAGGCCATGATCGAACAAGTCGATAAGGAAATCGACGCCGGCGAACACGAGTCGTTAGACGAGGTGTTTGGTAAATAGTGGATTCGCGCGTACTCCCCTCCTTTCGCAAAGCCCTGGCGAACTTGCCCGCCGACATTCAAGAGCTAGCGGCTGAAACTTATTCTATTTGGAAAGAAAACACCCGACACCCCAGCCTGCGTTTCAAGAAAGTCTCCTCCAATATGCCGGTATACTCCGTTCGGGTTGGCGCCCACTACCGTGCCCTCGGCCGTAAGTTATTTACTGGTTCTGGATAGGCCCTCACGCGGAATACGACCAAATCCTCAAGAATTTATAGGCATTTTCGGTTTCGCCGGGCCGACACGAATTACATATTCGGAAAAGCCCCTCATCACAGCTTCGTTATGGAAGCCAAAAGCTCATGAAAAAGAGATTGATAGATCGTACGTTCTGATAACATCTTTTTTCATTCCATTTCAAGTCATAAAAATGAAATTAAGCCTTAGTACTCTCTGTTTGTTAGTTCTTTGCTTCGGCTGCAATGGTACGACAACTATCGATATTTCTGAGGAAAATGGGCGTGTAGAGCTCTCAGACGAAGTCAAAGAAGAAATCGAAGATGTCATTCGTGAGGTCCTAAGGGAAGAATTGGCAAATATGAATCAGCCAGGAGGTACCTCTCTATCTCAGGCGTTGAAGGAGGCCAAGGGTAAAAATGACCAGGCTCTTGTGGAGGAAAAGAAAAAGAATGCCGATGACTTGGTGATGACATGTCTCCGAATTGCCTCTGATGCACAAGCATGGCTTCGTAAACCAGCTGCTTTTGGAGGAGCTGTTTCTCCACATAGAAACCGTCCCACAAATTTTGAGGGTTTAACGCTGTCCTTTGAACAACTGGGATACCCTATAGACTCAAACAATATCTATACAGATATCCACGGGAGCTACGAGATTGAAGTACAAGAAGATGAGGTTCTGACAATTACAGCGCGAAATGAATCGCTCAATAATCTGATTTCTGTGGAAGTAGCCGGGCCGTTGACACAAGACATTAACACCCAGGTACAGCATCTACAATGATTATGTTTAATATGACGCGCTCTATCTTCTTCCCTTTCGATTGGTAATTCCATCTCAAGTCCCTATTATGCCGCTGCGTTCTTGTGCTACCACATCTTGTGTATGGTAAAGAAAAAGGCAACTCTTCTTTCTCTGGCGGACGAAAATATTGTAAGCCGCATCTTTTTAAAGTGATTTTGTTATCGCACGCTGCCCCCTCATGTACTCGCCATTACACGATTTGCATAGTCGCGAACCGTCGACAACTGAATAGGCATCTTCTTCAAGATATCCGCCTGCTCTATTGCATCTCCGCTTGCATATTGAAGCATCAATGCAACAAAGGATTCTTGGACTGCATCTGGCGCTGCCGCTTTCTGGCCTTCGAGTGCGTCTACCGGCACGTGAGTTACTTCAAACGATTCTCCCTTTACCTCTTCAAATATCTTTACCGCTTCCAGAGGGCTGAGCGCTTCAGGGCCACCCAGCTCTATAACACTGTTCCTCGCTACTGGACTATCTACACAGGCTGCAGAAACCTTTGCCACATCCAGAAATGAGATCCAGCTTAGCGGGCTGTGGCCCGGCCCGTAAATTTGGGCGGTCCCATTCGAATAGTCAAACCCCAGAGCAGGACCGAGCCACACCTCCATGAAATAACTGGCTTGTAAGATCGTGTAGGCCATCCCGCTTTCCATCAGGTGCTGCTCAACTGCATGCTTGGCCGCCTTAAGTGGGTATTGAAGATCGGGGTTGGCTTCCGTTCGAAAAGAGACAAAGATAAAATGCTGGGCTCCAGCGTCTTTCGCCGCATCGACAAGACGCTTTTGACCCTCCAAATCGACGGTCTGAATTGTATCGCCGTCTTGACGAGAAAGAGTGCAGGAAGCTGTTGAGATTACCGTTGAAACGCCTTCGCAAGCTACATCGAGGGAAGCCCGGTCCTTCAGATCACCTAGAGCAATGGTTACCCCATGACGCTGAAGTAATGCTACTTTTTCCCGATCGGACGTTGAGCGCGTAAGGGCTCTAACGGGCTTATTGTTTTCGGAAAGCAGACGACAGATTTCGCTGCCTACGAGTCCTGTAGCACCGACAACAAGAATCATGGCGGGAGGCTCTTTTTGGGGTCGTTAGAAGAAAAGTTGTCTTGGAAAGCTACAGCGATCTGTTATGAGATGCAATTTAGCCGTGCAAAAGGCCACTGAGAGGCAAACATCCTAAATATCCACCGCGCGCATTTACCGAGCTGGGAGAAGAAAAACCGCCACGCCGGATCGGTTTCAAACCTCCGGAATAATCTTGAGACACCAAATTGGCACCTCAAGACGGCTTCCTAGAACCGGCCTCGTGACTCACCCATATTTCTCAAACAAAAAACGCTCGCGGTAGAGGTGGTAGGCGACGTCGCAAACGGTGTGAGTGTAGAGACTGTTGTATCCGCCGGCGACGAGTGCTCCGGCAATGGGGATTACTTGCGCCAGCTTGTTACGTGTCACTCGCAGGGCAATCGACCTGATGAGAGCGCCGGTTGATCCGCCCACGGCAAATCGTTCGACGGTTTTCAGGGTTTTTCTTCTCGCATGCTTGCCAGGGGTATCCTGGAGCCGGGTAGGAACAGACTGCCCGATTTCTTCGCGCGGCTTGGCTGAGGCTTCGAGAATATGGAGTGCATAAAGCCGCTCATTGGGATGGGTAATGTCAAACCCGCAGTAGGTAGCATATTCCCCTGCTGCACGGAGATTTAGCGCCAGCAGTGCGACAATATCCGGGAGAATGCCGGCCAGTCCGGCGGCCCCCGTCGCCACACCCTCGACGGCTGCGAGGCTCTTGTATTTGGCAGAAAGTCCGCTCAGACGCTGATCGATATGTTCCAAATCGAGCGCAGGTATGTCCTCCACAGATTGAATCGACGCATGGCCGGCATCCTGAAATTCCTGAATAATAGCATCCCGCCACACGAGGTCTTGTGCGATCTCGTTCGTCAGATTGATCAAGCCGGCCACCACGTTGTCAATCGTCCAGTCGACTCCGGGAATCTTGCGCACGTGATCCGTCAATTCGCGCATCCCAGATTGCATCTTGTTGGATGTCCGCCGCAGCCACGAGTCTGCCGGCTCGCGCCACGACGCGATATCGCTCAAAGCTTTTTGTTCGTACGCTGAAAGATTCACGATTGCAGATTGTAAATAGCAAATTTCAAATTATCTCGTACTACCTATACTTCTAATACCAGTTCTGTAAATCGGTAGTCCAATACCGGGCTGTATGTGAGTGTGGGGGTATGGGCGTATGGGATTAATTTCCCTCCCACACCCCCATACTCCCATACTTTACATTGTACTATGAATTCAAAGACTTGGTATAACACTCCCTGTACTTCCAACACCCCAGTACTCCGGCACTCCCAGAACTCCCGACACCCCTCAATCCTGTATCGGCCAGAATACGCCGAAACGGAAGCGGCGAGCCGGCAAGGGGTAGTTGGGGACGAGCATATTGCCCGGTACAAGCGTGGTGCCGCTGAGCAGGTTTTCGAAGGCGACGAAAATTTTTGCTGTCCGAACGCCGGCTTCAAGCACGACATCTAGCGCCGCAGAAGCCTCGACTTCCCGGGCGTCGTCTCTTCTCAGTACGAGCAGACCCGTTTCTGGATGCAAAGTACGGCTTAAAAAGGGTGACCAAAGCCGGCCTCTGCCATACAAATCCATGTCCAAATCTCCCCTAAAAAGCACGTACCGAAGACCTAGCCGGCCTCGAATATACATCTCGGGGAGGCTCCGGCTTAGAATCAGGTGTTCAGCAGAGGCATCGGGATTATCGAACTGGTAAAATGTTGGCGTTAAGGACAAATAGATGCCTCGCTGTCGATGGCGGCGGAATCCGAATTCGGCTGTGACCCCGCTCCATCTCACTGGAGAACCCAACGAGAACACCTGCACTGTATCCGGTTGGGCAGTGGTGAAATAATCGACAGCTTCTTCCGATCGATGCGTAAAAGCGGTAATGCCTACATCGAACGGGCCGGCAGAGACATGTATACCCGTGTGGATCAGGGCGATACGCGTTGACGCGTTTCCTGAAAGAGGCTGTAAGGTACTCCCCCATCCGTATTCTTCAGCCCATGAGGGACGCCGGCCCGAATACGAAGCCTCCGCGTATACACTGAGCCTATCTGTGTTGCGTTCGAGGCGTAAGCGGCCGCCGGCAAACGACTCGCCGGGCCAGTTAAACCACCCTGGCTCGATCTGCATCTCTACCGACCCCCACTGAAGACTTCCTGCGAGCGAAGCATGAGTGTGAAGCCGGCTGGCGAGCGGTGAATCCGCCAGCGCTGTACTGTCGTCACGCAGTCCTTCCGTCCATCCTTCCAAATTTGCCGTCAGCCGGGCCGGTTCAAATGCGAACGATTGCGACGCGCGATACCCGAATCGGCTGGTGCGTGCCTGCAATGTATCGGTATTGACGTATCGAAACGTCTGCGCCGTCCAGTAACCTGTAATGTTGAGTGGATCTGCAGCGCCTGGAATTAAGTGGCTTCGGGCAGTAAGTACAAGATCGTTTCGAATATCTTGTCGGAAAGCACTAGAATTTTCAACTTGAGCATTAAAACGGTTGTAAATGGAGTTGAAATCCGTCCCGAAAGGGATAACACCGGCATGCGCGCCAAGCCGGCGTCTGTTCTGAAGATTCAGCAGCTCGAACGATCCCCAGGAATTGCTGTAGCGCAAACGAGCGAGCAACTGCCTTCCGGCCTCGAGCTTACTGCCTGCATACTCTCCGTTAGCTCCATGCCCTCCGTAGCCCAGTGCAAACGCGAAGATCCCCGGTCGCCGGCCGAGATTAATCCTCCTCTGCTGGCTATGGATGACAACGATGCTGCTGAGCCCGTTGCTGCTGGAGCGATATCGCATGTGCGTTTGCGGCCGCAAAGCATCGTACGAACGCAATCGTGTATTGACGACCATCGGCTGTCCAAATCGGGCCGGGCTCACACGAAAGGACTGCAATAAAGGGAGGGGCAGCAGCTCGAAATTGGGCCGGCCCAGCATCGTATTATCGAAAGGGACACCATTGAACGATAATGAGACGGATGCAGGAGATAATCCGAACGGACTCCAGCCATCAGGCCATCCGGCTATTCCAAAATCGTACACAAAAGACCCGGGCGCCTCGGCCAGGATGCCAATGGGATCGAGTGCTGGATGACGAGCGGGAAGCGTATCGCCCAGTGCAATACCCGGCTCGACACTCAAAAAGGAAACGGGCTCTATCACCTCGAGTGCAGCAGAAAGCGAATCGGCAGGAGGACGAGGTCGTATAGCCAGGGAATCCGAAGCTTCGACTTGCAAGGAATCAGAAGGCTCTGCTCGCGTCGTATCGGGTACCTGTGCACTCGCGCCCTGGCATAGAACCAGGTTGAACAGAAAAAACAGTCCGTATAGACGAATGCATGGCATACGGCGCCCACCGATCCCCGATAAATCTACTCAGCAAAAAGTCCGAACAATCGACTTTCGATGCGGCTGAGTACGTCGTTTCGGTGATCTTGATTGTTTACGAAGTCGTAGACGTCGGCATCGATAATGAGTTTGGGACCGAAGCTATATCGCTCGATCCACTCATCGTACAATACATTTAACCGTTCGAGGTAGTCAATGCGTATTGTATTCTCAAAATCTCTGCCTCTAGATTGGATGTGTCGGACCAGCGTTGGAACGGAAGCCCGGAGATAGACGAGCAAATCGGGCGGGCGTAAAAACGAGGTCATTACGTTAAAAAGTTCGGAGTAGTTTTTATAATCACGCTCAGACATGAGGTCCATTTCGAACAAGTTGCGCGCGAAAATTTCGACATCTTCATATATAGATCGGTCCTGAGCCACCGGATTAGGGCTCAGTTCGATGCTTCGTTGCTGATTAAACCGGCTAGAGAGGAAAAATATCTGTAGGTTAAACGACCATCGCCGCATGTCCTTATAAAAGTCGACCAGATACGGATTGTCGTCGACGCGTTCGTAATATGAATCCCATCCAAAATAATCGCTGATAATCTGAGTCAGCGAACTTTTGCCGGCTCCAATATTGCCGGCGATAGCGACGTGCTTCTTTTCTCGATGATTGTTGGTAGATCCCTGCTCTATGAACTCCATTTCAGCGCAATTCCGGAACGTTGTGGGTAATTTGAAAGAAAGTGGGTAGATGGAATATCTTTCCAAACTCCGGGGAGGATTGCAGGTTGCATACTGATTGCAGATTGCAAGTTGAAGATTGAAAATTGATTACTAATTATTGATTATTATCGAAAATGGGCAAAGTCCAGCTTAGAGACTGTTGAGAATCCAATTTTTCAACTTTTAATCTGCGATTTTCAATCGCGTAAGTATTCCAAATTCTCTGTCGTAAACGGAATGCGTTGCAGCTCGAAATCGGTGTAAAATTTTGTTGGGTCGCAGATATTTCCTTCGATAAGCATTTCGAACTGATCGGGTGTGATGGGAAGCAGGCCGAAACGTCCGAGTCCGTGAATCGCGGGGCGCGCTATCCAGATGGGTTGTTTGATCTGCGGCTTCGGATCTATCCCTTTTCCTTCGGCGATGATATCTAGCAGTTCGGTATACGCATACGAGGCCGGCCCCGCCACGCAGTATGTCTGTTGTTTTGCCGCATCGAGATCGAGGGCCTGCACGAATGCATCGGCCACATCCTCAACGGCAACGGGCTGCATTCGATACGTTCCATCGCCAAACACAGGCCATACCGGGAAAGGCACGATCAACGAGTCGGTTAGTTGGGATGCGAACTCGGGTTGGCCAGGTTTCGGCCTGCCGAAAATGACAGACGGTCTGAAGATGGTCCATCTTTCGAAGCCGGCGTTTCGGACGTATTCCTCAGCTTTCCATTTGCTGGTCTGATACCCCGATACGCCTTCCGGACTGGCTCCGTTGGCACTCATATGGATGAAGGTCGAGATGCCGGCTTCGAAAGATGCCTCGACGACATTCTTCGTCGCCTCGTAGTGCAGCGCTTCGAACGTGATCGATCTGGAAGGAATCTCTTTGATGATTCCAATCAAATGAATCACCGCATCGCAACCCCGCAACAATCCAACGAGCGACTTCCTACGCGTGGCATCTCCCTTGACCGTCTCGACACTTTCGTCAGCCGGCAAAGAGACGCTATCGGGGTTGCGCACCAGGCAACGCACCGTGTGACCCTGCTCGAGCAATGCGTCTAGCACATAGCTACCTACAAATCCTGTCGCGCCGGTGAGGAAAATGTGCATCAGGGGTCAGGGGTCAGGGGTCAGGGGTCAGGGGTCAGGGGTCAGGGGTCAGGGGTCAGGGGTCATATAAGGTGAAGTTAACGGTTCTGGCTGCATGCAGCAAATCGCTAATGGTCGACATTCAACGATCAACGATCAATGGTCGACCGGCAGCTCCCGTTGACCATTGATCGTTGACGGTCGATTATCGACGATTCGAGCCACGGCACGTAGTTCGAAAAAGGCTAACTTCGGTATATTTCAGCGGTTAATTCGCATCAGTGACCAATAACAGTGACCAATATCCAGTGACCCATGACTCGTGACACACACGGCATGCCGTGTGCTACGCCGCATTCGCTGCTCGGTTTTTCTTCCGCTCTTCCATAGACCGGAGGCGTTTGATGAGTTCTTTGTAAGGGAGATAGGTTCCAACGGCGAGAGTCTGTTTTTCGCGGAGTGCGTAGATGACTTCATCGCGAAGTTCGTCATCTCGGATTTCATCCATAACGTGCCGGCGCACATTATCGAGCCGCTCGTGTACCACATTTTGGATCTGGTGAAAAACCTTTTCTGCCTGCACCTCACTGCCCGATTCGTACATTCGATCGATGAGACGTTTAATGAGCGCGCCAGTGATGACGATATAAGGAAACGCCAGCACCCCTAATGCGATCATACTTACGTTGCTTGTGCCAAACAGCATGATCCAGATCATCGCAAAACCGAACAAGACGCCGATGGATAACGCCGTACGTCGCCTAACGATTTTTCGCAAGGGGAGCGAAACCAGAATCGCCTTTTTGCTGCGCCAGATGTTGGCTGCCGATTTCCGAATCTTTTGCTGTACCAGATCGACGATAAATTGATCGGGTGTCAGAGGCCGCTCAACGGGTTTATCGAGTGGCTGCAGAAATTCGCCGCTGTTGCTATGAAGATAGAGCGATACCGGATACTCGTAAGGGGCCCGGACGTTTTTTCGAGAGCGTGCCAGGTATTGCACGGGATCCATCAAACGATCCCTCATGAGAGTCGAAACCCATGGAATCGACCATTTCACTGCACTTTTTAAGGCCAGCCGGCGTCCGTATTTTTTCCAGACGATGTCCACTCGTTTGTGGATGGAGTCGATAGAGCCGGCCCACTGCTCATTCAACTGTTCTCGAACGTTCGAAATATCTTCAGATAATTGTTTTTCGAGACGTGGAATTGTGAACTCGTAGCATCGCTGGATAAGCTGTCGGTTCCACAGGTCCACAAACTCCGGTTCTTGCATTCGGCACAGGAACAACGCCGGGGACAGATGTTCGCCAGGAAGATGTGGCGTAGGAACACGTACTGGTGTGTGATGCAAAAAACCGTACGTTTCTTCGAGGGGCATCAACACCAGCGGGGCGTCGCTGGGTAAAAAGCCATGCACAGCCCGAAACGTTTGTTCGGCCGAACGAAGTAAATTGTGGCGTAGTTGTCCGATGGTTTCAGATAACCACTTGTTCATCTCCTCTTCGGCTTTTTGCATAATTGTCGGCAACCATTCTGTAGCCGTCACCCAGCGATCGACGGGCACTGGGGCGGAAATCGGCTCTTCTTCCGATCCGAACATGCCGGCTTCGACACGTTGAGTAGGTAGAGGATCTGCTATCTCGACCGGAGCAATTTCGCCTTGAAGTAATGCGAGGGTATGTTCGGGAAGTTTTGGATATTTGAACGATATTGCCGGCGTATTTCCAACTCGAGGCTCCGTAGTAGACCTCAATTGACTGATTGCAACATTCATGCTGCCGGCAGGAAGTTCTTCGTACGCAAGGCTCGAAAAAAGACGCTGGGTCGATTGGGAGATGTACGAATAAATATCGCGAGCAAATTCGGCCGATGTAGGCCCCTTCTGGGTAGCATCTTCGCGTTCCGGTTCGTCAAAATGGAAACTATCCATTGCGGCAGCCCGCGCTAGTGCTTGATTTTTCTGATCCGTGATGTACCGTTGATAACGCGTGCGAAGTTCGGAACCGAGGGTCTCTAACTGGTCGTCGATCGAGTCCCGAAACTGCTGAAATGCCCACCGATTCTGTAGCACGCGATCCACGTAGATCTCAAATTGGCCCGCGAGCGAAGTGCGCATAGATTGGGCGAACAGCTCCTGGTTTTTCTGTCGTAAGGTAGAAGCGCTGGCAAAAAATCGGTTGCGGACCTCCCGATGCAGCAATGCATTCGTGTCGGCAAGTACAATATCGAGTTCGTCTGGGTCGTTGCTACATGGAACAACTACGTCCAGGTGGTTGCCGATGCGAGTTCTCGCATATTGGAGCACCTGGATCCAGCGCTTTCGTGGAATCGTATCCATATACGTAACGACTCCCATCGACGATAGCGGCATAAGTTGCTGCTCGTTGAGCCACTCGACATCGCGCCTCAACGTTTCATCGTTAATTTGATTTGCTCGAAATACCACGATGACGCCGTCTGCTTTCCAGAGTAAAGCTTCGTGATTCTTCAGGGCCGTTGTATCGGGTAGCTCTGCGATGGCTACCTTGAGTGGTAATCCCGGAGCGTTTATATGCCATACTATGCGCGAAATGGGCTCCTCAAGATCGGTCGAAGGAAGATTTTCCTTACGCGTAAGCGCCAGGGCTTGCTGGATGAGAATTTTCTGAGGCGGAGAACTATTGCGATAAAAAACCTCGGCAAATTCTCGGCTGTTTTCAGGCCGGCGATAAATATTCAACCAGTGGTTTGGCGTATTGACAGACGCAATATTTCGGCCCAGCAATTGATTTATGATCGTGGATTTACCCACGCCTCGTTGGCCGGCAACCAGTAAAGTAAAAAGTGACTGATCGTCGTCAGCTTTTTGAGCGATTAATTCAGCTTCTCGGCGAAACCCGAATGTTTCGGCGGCTCTCCTGAGGGTTTCGTATTCTTGATTTGTCTCTAGAATGGGTGCACTCATTGCGTCACGGTCGTAGCTGGCATAGAAGCCGCCTATCTCAAAAACCCATCCTAAGTAAAAAGGCCTCGATTGTAGGCAAATCGGGCCTTTTAGGGCAAAATCATGCTGCGAATATGGCCCTTCTTCGTGGAAAAAATTTCCGACAGTGTCGGGACAGAGTCCGGGAGTCAATGAGAGTCCGGAAGTGCGGGAGTCCGGAAGTGCGGGAGTCTGAAGTCCTGGGGTCCGGAATCAATACAGTTTACCGAGTAACACACAACTTGCGTTAATTAGTAACGAACCTTCAAAGTCAAGGAATTAGCTTGGGAGTGCAGGACTTCCGGACTTCCGGACTCCCAGACTTCCGGACTCCCAGACTTTGGACTCCCGGACTCCCACACTTCAGACTCCCGGACCCCCACACTTCGGACTCCCGGACTCCGGACCCCAGACTCCGGACCCTATACGTATACATCTAAAGAAGATTGTACGCCGAACGATGTCGAGAGCGAAAAGCTGGGCGAAGCGAGTTGAGCTATCCGGAACGAGCCATAACTACTCATTTCGAGGCGCGACGTATCGTACCGAGTGACCATACTCAGATCGAATTGCTGATCGGGAAAATCGATTGGTTCGACCGATACTTTTTGAACGGTTCCTTCGCTCACTTCTTCTGCATCCGTAGTAGCCGGAATCGTACTCTCTGGCCGAGCCTCTTTAAGATGGGTCTCGACTTTGTCCATTCGCTCTTCAGATATCTGCTTTTGCGCTTTTACAGCCATTTCCTCCGCTTCACGAGCTACCTTCCGATCTTTCGCAGACGGCTCCTCAGGCGCCAGGGCAGCACGTTTGACGATCCGTGCTTTTTCGAGCGTAGCCTGCGGATCGTCTGGAACTTCGCTCATGTCGATATCCACACTGCCGCCAACCGCGTAGCGCCGGCCGTCCGGACCGGTCTGAAATTCGTACTTGGGCGGCGAAGCGTATCGGCCGCCTGATCTGAAGTGTGCCTGTTCGTGCCGCCGGACTTCCAGGTCGCGCTTTTTCAGCTCTTCAATTTCTTTCAGTTCTTCGGGTGTGTAAGGCCGGCCGTCAGAACCCCTTTTGGTTGCATCTAGCTCATACCCTTTCTGCTCATTCCCAGTCTCCGGTGAGGACTTGTTCGCCTTACGTCGGAGAATGAGTTCATCTTCCTCTAGGTTCTGGGATTTTTCTTCTTTACCCGCCAATTGCGAGAGATTGGCGTCGGTACGTCCGGTATTTCCAGGGCGCGAAAGCGAGAGATGAGCACTATATCGATAGCTTGATAGTGCCGCGACGTCTGAACCTAACATAGGACATCATGGGCTAAGCTTGAGTTTTTTCGTCAAGTACAATCCCAGGGGTAGGTTGGGTCCTGTGGTGTTCCTTCCACGTATCGGACTCATTTTTCGATACCTTAGCGTAGAAAGCAAAAAAACATCACTCATACCAGGTCTGTGATATGATTGTACAATACAGGGCCTCCTGAGTATTAGGGTATTGAGTATTTAGGCATCAGTGTTTTAGGCGCCGAGATTAAAATTTGTACCCGGTACGGGGTTTGGGAAGGTAAAGCGAGAAATACCCAGTACTCAATACCTCCTTACTCACCCAAGCGCCATTGTACAATGAATCTAAGAGACTGTTTGGTATCAGGTCATGTGTTACGAGTCACGAAAATTCACCCATGACTCGTGGCTTCACCTTCGTTGTTTTGAACGAGAGCAAATTGCCGAAACATGCATATAAAGCTACTCGTTAAGAAATATTATGAGCACAGCGCAGGATAACAATCAGCAGTGGTGGGATCGTTTTCAAGCACTTCTCGACGAAGGGCTCGATTGGCCGAGCGAATATTTATTTAAATTTATTGTCCCCAGTCAGCAAGTCGAGCAGGTTGAGGCATTGTTTCATAAACTACCTGTTCGGGTCCGGGAATCGAGTAAAGGCAACTATGCCAGTGTCACTGCCCGGGTGGAAGTACATTCCAGCGACGAAGTGATTGCGATGTATACTGCGGCGGCGAAGATCGATGGGATTATACTTCTCTAGTTCCAGATTTCGCGTTACAGGTTACGGGTTTCATGCTGATTGATTTTCGAGTGTGCCTCCTTTTTTTCGTGGGTACGTTATGCTTTGCCAGCTCAATTCTTGCCCAGCCAGCTTCCCCGTCTAAATTATCACTTCTGCTCGAACCGGCACGTGTTTTCGATGGGGAGGCAATGCACGAAGACTGGGGCGTTGTGGTGTCAGGAGATCGAATTCGGGATGTAGGACCGATACAAAATCTCGACATCCCAGCCGGCGCAGAACGTATCCGCCTGGATGGAATGACGCTCATGCCGGGACTCATCGAAGGTCACAGCCATCTCCTTCTCCATCCTTACGATGAGACGTCCTGGAACGATCAGGTACTGAAAGAGCCCGAAGCGCTCCGCGTAGCAAGAGCAACCGTGCACGCCAGAAATACGTTGATGGCCGGATTCACTACCGTACGCGACCTGGGTTCGGAAGGCGCCGGCTATGCCGATGTTGGCATCAAAAAAGCTATAGAGGAAGGAATCATTCCAGGGCCAAGGATGCTGGTGGCCGGCCGAGCAATTGTAGCATCTGGAAGTTATGGACCCAAAGGGTTCAGCTACGATTTCGACATCCCCCTCGGAGCCGAGCCGGCCGATGATGCAGACCTGATCCGCGTCGTTCGCGACCAGATAGGCAGAGGTGCAGACTTCATCAAGGTGTACGCAGACTATCGATGGGGACCTAACGGCGAGGCCATGCCGACCTTCTCCGAAGATGAATTGCGAAGCATCGTAGAAACCGCGCAAAGTAGCGGCCGGCCGACTGTAGCCCATGCAGCCACAGCTGAAGGCATGCGCCGTGCAGTGATGGCCGGCGTCGAAACGATCGAGCATGGGGATGGCGGCACCGAAGAAGTTTTTCGACTGATGGCCGAACGTGGAGTCGCGCTGTGCCCCACCCTGGGCGCTGTCGAAGCTATTACGAGATATAACGGATGGGACGGTGAAAAACCTGCCCCCTCTCGCATCCAGGTCAAACGCGGCATGATGCGAAAGGCGCTTGCTGCAGGAGTAACGATATGCGCCGGCAGCGACGTAGGCGTGTTCGATCACGGTGACAACGCCTGGGAGCTCGAACTGATGGTCGAGTACGGCATGGACCCGATCGATGTGCTTCGTTCGGTCACTTCAGTGAATGCCCGCCTGTTTCATCTGGAGGATTCAGTTGGAACCATTAAGGCAGGCCTCCTCGCCGATCTTGTTGCCGTAGAGGGAAACCCACTGGAAGACATCGCTCGGTTGCGCAATCCAACATTTATCATGAAAAGCGGTTCGGTGATCTCGAATATCGAGTAACTCGGATTTTGTGCTGTAGATCAAAATTTAGCACTCTGTAATCTAAATTTGTTGGGTAGTTCGAAAAAGTCCCAAGTCCTCAGTCCATCGTTCTTCCAATCGTTTTATCGGACTGAGGACCAAGGACTCTGGACTAATCCGGTATTGCAAAAGAATTAAATTTCAGTGTACTCAACTTGAGCTAAATAATCTCCTTTGTGAGTCATTTACAAATACAAATAACAAGGAACGAGAAACAAGGAACGAGGAACGAGAAACAAGGAACCATCATCATCATCCTTTCCCTCCTCTTCAGCTGTTCATCACCGACTCCATTCGACTCCCTTGCCCGCACTCAGCTCGCACGTTATCCCCAGATGCAGGTGCAGGACTGGTACAAGCTGCTCCACCAGGCATCGATGGGTAACCGGCATCTGGGTGTCGAAGATAGCCTCATCTACAATTATCTCCTGGATGAACTGGAGCGGATCGATGCGGCTGATGAAGAGGCCTTAGTCGAGTATATTTCGCCAGACAGTTCTGTCGTGCGTTTGAACTTACGGCCCTTCATGGCTCAAGGTGGAGATCCGGACAAACTATTTGCAGCGATGAAAGCTACATGGGATGCTTTCGAACCATCGACAGAGCGCCTCGAAGCATACTGGGAATCCCTCCACCGAGCGACCAATCAGGCCGATATGCCATTCGCTGTAGAAGAACTTGATGCATTCATGGATGAGCAGCGCGCCGCTGGTTACCCGGCAATTCATCATTCGCCGACGTATGAGGAGCAGTACCGGCCGGCATACCGGGTACTTTTGAGGAGGTTTGCGGCGTTCTAATCATTCGCTTCATTTGAGATGTAGACCGACGAGGCGTACTTTTATAGCTGCGCTCGTTTGTTACATGCTGCCTGTTTCATTCCTGATACTCCTCGCTATGACCTGTTTTCTATGGACACAATGGACACGACGGACACGATATATCGTGTCCCTACCGATATGGGTGTTGTGCTTTAACGCATGGGCTCAACCTGTACCGACGGTGACCGGTGTGGAACCGCAACCCCTTTATGCTCAGGCTACGCGACTTGCCGAGGCTCTGGAATTTTTGGGCAATCCGCTCAACCCAGGTGACATTCAGCGCCTCGAAACACTATCCGGAGAAGCGCTCACCGAAAATACTACCTGGCGAATACAGGAAATTCTGGATCCATACGTCCTGGCTTTCGTGGATATCAATCCGGAGGGTCGCGTGAAAGTGGAGCGCGGGCCGGCCGATGCTGAACTATACCAGGGTGGATGGACGAGCTTTCTGATCAAGGTGCAAAATCAAACCGGTGTAACGGCCCGGCTCGAAGTGGAAAGCCCTAATGCGCAGCCAATGCTTCACCGATCTACCGGCGCACCTCGAATGAAGCCCGAACACGCACTCAGTGATGGACAGGTGGACAATCGCTTTCTAGAGGCTCACGTGTATCGTGCCCGACCGCTCCAGCCACGCCTGTCTGGCTTGAAGCTGGAATATGCAGTGCTTCAGCTTTACAGCAAGGACGCCGGCAAACGCGAAGCGAAGCTCGGCTTCAATATCGGGCAGGGTTCGCAAGATATTGGGTTTCGGAATACCATCGATATACTTTTCGACGTGCGCCCTGCTGTAGAAGTGGTATTGCGCGTCAGAGATGACGACGGATCGCCAACGATGGGGTCGTTCGTGATCACCGACGGACTGGATCGAATTGCAGAGGAAAAGGACGAGCTAACGCCGGATCCAGATTACCGTCTAACCCTCGCTCAAAACGAATTCTGGGGTATGGGTCCTTCGCCCAAATTACAGGGCATCTATCCACTACCGTCACGCCGCCACGCCGGCAGCGATACCTATCCCGATTTCTTTTTCCACCCGCAGATTTACCGCGCCGACGGGGAGCACGTTTCACTCCCACCCGGAACATATAACATAACCTACACCCGCGGGCCAGAGTATATCGAACAATCCCAAATCCTCGTCGTGCCTGAGGGAATCACTTCAATGGAAGCTGAATTCCAGCTAAAGCGATGGACGAATTTGCGAGATCTCGGCTGGTACAGTGGCGATCATCACATTCACGCCGCCGGCTGCAGCCATTACGAAAGCCCTGAAGAAGGCGTGTTGCCCGAACACATGTTTCGCCAAATCCAGGGCGAAGACCTGAATATCGGCGCCTCGTTGGCATGGGGTCCATGCTGGTATTACCAGAAAGAATTTTTTACAGGTAAGACGCACCCGTTGTCTACAGCTGAGAATATCCTTCGGCAGGATGTAGAAATTTCCGGCTTCCCGTCATCACATGCCGGCCACATCGTGCTGCTGCGTATCCAGGAAGATGACTATCCAGGTACGAGCACAATCGAAGAGTGGCCCAGCTACACGCTCCCGGTGTTGCAATGGGCGCAGGACCAGGGAGGAGCCGTAGGATATGCACACTCCGGATGGGGCCTGGAGCCGGTAGAACCCACAAACGAGTTGCCCAATTATACAATGCCGAAGATGGATGGCATTGGAGCCAACGAGTATGTCGTCACCGTAGCACACGATGCCGTCGACTTCTATTCGCTCGGTGATACACCGGCGCCGTGGGAATTAAATATGTGGTACCACAGCCTGAACAGCGGCTTCCGCGTGCGAGCCAGCGGCGAAACCGACTTCCCGTGCATCTTCGACGAACGAGTAGGGCTTGCACGCAGTTACGTACAGGTGGATGGCGCTCTCGACTACGACAAGTATGTAGATGCTCTTAAAACAGGCCGTGGTTACGTTTCCGAAGGCCGAGCACACCTGATCGATTTCGAATTGAACGGTGTTGCGATGGGTGTCAACGATAGCGAAGTCCAACTATCGAATGCCGGCAACATCGCGATCACCGCAAAGGCTTCTGCCATGCTGCCGACGGAGCAGGACGAAACCGGCGCCCGAATCGCTGCACTCCCGCTTGACCAGCAGCCCTACTGGCACGTGGAACGTTCCCGCATTGGAACGTCGCGCAAAGTCCCTGTCGAACTCATTGTGAACGGAGAATCGGTGGCCCGACAAGAGATCGAAGCCGACGGTAACTGGAACGACATTAGATTCGAACATCGACTCGAACGCTCCAGCTGGGTGGCATTACGCATCTATCCGAGTGCCCATACAAACCCGATCTTCGTAACTGTAAATGAGGAGCCGATTCGAGTAGTCAGGAGCATCGAATGGTCTCGGCAGGCCGTGGATCAATGCTGGAAGATGAAAGTGGATCGCATTCGCGAAGAAGACAGGCCGGCTGCTAAGGCAGCATACGATAAGGCACGGGCGCTGTATGATAGACTGATGAAGTAGCACGCTCACGTTGTTCGCTGTAGGACGCCCACACGCCCACTCGCTGTAGGGCGCTTGCTGCGCGGCGCTGTTGGACGCTCACTGCACGTTTTGCATCAGAGGATTGGGTCCCGAGTCTATTGTGACGATATTGAGGACATCGGACGGAGGACCATGGACTGAGGACTTCGGACTCTTCTGTACAATCCAATCATTTAACATGAAGCCGTCTTTATCCTATGTGTTGTGGTTTACGCAGCGCAATGGGAGTACTTTGTTGTGCAAGGGGTTGGAATCTACAGGGATAGCTGGGAAACCGGGGGAGTGGATCAATTGTGGCGGAGTAGATGGGATATTTGAGAAGTACCACACAAGAGATCCGGAGGAGTTACAGGCGGCGATATGGCGGGAGGGAAGTACGCCGAATAAAGTATTTGGGCTTAAATACGGGTTTTACCAGCCGCATCACGATCAAATTATCGATCTGCTACGACATTTTCCTGGGTGCTCGCCAGATGCTTCCGCCTGGGAGGCCTGGGAAAATGCATTCCCGAATTGCAAGCACATATTTCTAACCCGCCGTAACAAAGTACGGCAAGCCGTTTCATGGTGGAAGGCGATTCAATCGGGGCAGTGGCACCGGGAGAAAGGGGCTCGTCCGGCATCCCAACTTCAAGATGATGCCTACGATTTCGATGCTATCAACCACCTGTTTTCTGAGGCCGTGATGCGCGAAGCTGGCATACAGGAATTTTTGGCCCTAGGGAAAATAACCCCGCTCACGATCTTCTATGAAGACATGGTATTGGACTTCGAAGGCGCCGTTTGTTCGATTGTGGATTATCTGAATGTAGCGGGCAGTTCTTCTTATTCCGTTGGTGATTTTTTCTATGAGAAACTTGCCAATGAGCTTTCAGAGGTATGGGTGCAACGATTTAGAGAAGAACTCCAAGCAGACTGGACCAACAAAGGCTGGTAAAGACCCACCCTTCAGCGAACCCTGAATCAAGTTCAGGGCAGGCTCTATAAGCGTCCTACACTATCTTTTCCCCATGCGCTCGCACCCATTCTGCGTGTAGAGCCTGGAGGCGTTTCGTCATCGAGCCGGCTTTGCCCTCCCCAATTTGTCGGCCGTCGACTTCCAGCACGGGAGACAGCTCGCCCATACTACCCGTGGTAAACATCTCATCGGCCGTCCAGATTTCGGTCAGGGAAAGGTTTTTTTCGAGAGCCAGGATGCCTTCGCGCTTGCAAATCTTCAAGATCACTTTTCGCGTGATGCCTGGCAGGCAGGCGTCAGCGTGAGGCGTGAGAACTTCTCCATTTTTGACGACGAATACATTGGTCGCGTTAGTCTCGGCGGCAAAACCGTTGATATCCAGCATCAGGGCATCGTCTACACCCGCAACGTTGGCTTCGATCTTCGCCAGAATATTGTTGATGAGGTTATTGTGATGGATCTTGGAATCGATAAACGCCGGGTTATTACGGCGAATGGCAGATGTGATCAGGCGAATGCCATCGGTGTTGTATACCGGGTCTTTCCATTCTGCCAATACGATGAGCGTGGGGCCGTACTGGTTGTTCACCGGGCTCATACCTGAGGTGACCTTTTTGCCACGAGTCAACGTGAGACGCATGTGGACGCCATCGTACATGTCGTTCGCTTTGAGTGTCTCGAAGATGGCTTTTTTCACCTCATCTCGCGTGGGTACTTCCGCAAAGGCCATCGCATGTGCTGAGGCGAATAGCCGGTCGAGGTGGTCGTCCAACTCGGCGACTTTTCCTTCGTACACGCGAATACCTTCCCAAACGGCATCTCCGCCTTGAACGACGCTGTCGAATACGGATACTTTGGCTTCGTCGCGGGGAAGCAGCTCCCCGTTTATGTATATCAGAATATCTGAGTTTTTTGGGTTGGGTAGTGTCGGCATCTTTTATGATTTCAGATTGATGGTTTCAAATTGAAGATTTTACCCAGACGAGATCGCGCATTGAAGGTCGAAGATCGGTAGTTGAAGCTCCAGAATTTTCAACTTTCAATCTGATATCCTCAATCCGTTTAGTTTTTCGTAATAAGGGCGGCATTCTACGAGCAATGGTTTCAGAAATTCCGGGAAGGGTGCAGTCTTTTCGGAGTATTCTTGAAAGGTGGTCGATTTATGCACGTTGTGATACCAGTATTTTGCCCAGACGCCATCCTCGGGCCTTGGGCCGGCCGGCCACGTCAGCATCTCCTCGTAAAAAGGTAGATTGAGGTGCACACATAACTTTTCGAGCACGCCGGCGGGATTCAGCAACAGGGCTTTAGCATCCAAAATAGCCGGCTTTTGACCTCGAGCCACCAAATCGTCTAGCAACTCGCATTGGCGTTTCAATCCGGTATCTCGCAGAGTGGGCTGTGGAATCTGGTTAATGAGCGATGGAAGCATCTGCTCCGGATCTCGAATGAGCATCACATTGGTGGTCTCGTCCAAAAACTTTAGATCCAGGTCCACAAGATGATGCGCCATGTGTTTTGCGAATACGACTGCTTTATCCGCCTGCTTCATGATAACCTCACGAATCACTTGATCGCCGTCGTTGTCTTGTGCAGCAAGCACTTCGTCGCCGCCAGGATGAATGGCTCCTGAAACGCGAAGGTAGTGAGCATACAAAGGTTCGTCGATTACGTGCGTGTCGGGGCGCTGACGGAATGCATACATGAGCGCCGTGGATACGTTGCGCGGCCCCGACCATAGACAGATGACACGGGATCGTAAGGCCGATTCATGAATCGGCCTTACGGGGGACGGCCTTGGAGTTTCGGACATACGCAATCGTCGCCGGCCCATCGGGCATCACGCAGATGCGCGATTCTGAGCCATATTTTTGTTTCAAGTTTTCGATAGTCTGCGAAATATCGCGGCAGGGCGTCAACATCGCTCGGCTGATCTGTTCGTCGCTGAGTCCTTCACTATACACATAGACATCGGTGCGCAATTGGATCAGCGCCTGGATTTGCACCTGCCATTGGTCCTGTTCTCCGAAGCCGGGTTGAGCGAGCATATCGAGGATGCCCTGGGGCGATCCGGCTTCAGCTAACAATTCGGCATACCGACCGTGATCCGGCAAGCCATCGGCACAGGCAGCGCACATGACGATGGATCCGCCGTCTCGTACGATACGATTTGCGGCGCTCATACCCTTAACCGTCTGATAAAGATTCTGATCGAGCGGGTATCCGCTGTTGCTGGTGATGGCGATGTCGTAAGGAGCATCGACTCCCACCATTGCTCGCTCTCGAACGAAGGCACAGCCGGCTGCATGCGCCGCTATCAGATCTCCTGCAAAAACTCCGGTGATTTCATGTTTCGGGTTTACCGTCACATTCACCAGAAACGCCGGCAACGTTTGCAACGCCACCTCGCGCATCTCCCCCCAAATCGGATTGCCTTCGACCACTCCCCAGGTCGATTTCGGGTGGGCGATCATGTCTCGCCCGTGGTTTGAGAGCACGCTTTCCTGACCAGACAGCGCCGGCAGAACTGCCTTGGGGCCTCCGCTGAAGCCGGCAAAAAAGTGGGGCTCGATAAACCCGGTATAGACCCTGAAGTCTGCTTCCATCATCATCTTGTTCAGCCGCACGGGATTCCCTAGCGTCGTCTCGCCTAACGACACCAGATTCGCGTCATCGAACGCATTATGCTGGAGGCACTGGTACTTGTCGACGATTTCATCTCCCAACATCACGCGAAGTTCATCGTCGGTTTGTTGACGATGAGTGCCCAGGGCATTCAATAAAGTGATATCTTCTCGACGAACGCCGGCGCGTTCCAATTCGTCCAAAACCACTGGCAAGATGCGGTCGTTGGGCACGGGGCGGGTAATGTCGCTGTGGGTTACGATCACGCGGTCGCCGGCCTGGACACAGTCGCCGAGCGCCGGCGTATCGATAGGATTTCGCAAAGAATGCCGGAGGGCAGCACTCTCATCTTCAATGCCAGGAATGAGAGAAGATCGGATCACGTCGGTGCCGGCCGGCACGCCGATGTCCAACCCGTGATGTCCATAAGCAAGGTTGACTCGCATCATGAAATAAGTTTCGTGTTTCGAGTTCCAGGTTTCGGGTTATCGCGATTTGTAAGCCTTCTGGTCTCGCTAATCCTTGATGAGCGGTCAGCCCCTCAAAATGAATATTAACGACAAGAACAGCGGCCGGAAACAAGTACCCCTAAACCCTTTAGCCCCAATATAAGCTTGGAAACAGACCGATTGAACCCATGGCTCGCCGCTCGATTGAGCCTGATGATGTTTCTGCAATTTTTCATCTGGGGAGCGTGGTACGTCACCGTCGGCAACTACATGGCAGCCATCGGTCTTTCGGATCAAATCTTTTGGGCATACACGGTGGGCCCTATCGCAGCGTTGGTATCGCCATTTTTGCTCGGCCGGATCGCCGACCGGTTTTTTGCTACAGAAAAAGTTCTCGGTGTGCTCAATCTGGCCGGCGGTGCTGCACTTGGGGCAGCTTCGATGGTGGGCGGCGCCTCAGGCAGATGGTTCATTCTGTTGCTGTTGCTGCACACGGTATGTTACTTCCCTACCCTGGGACTGACAAGCACCCTCACCTTCCATCAAATCTCTTTTCCCGAAAAGCAGTTTCCACTGATTCGGGTTTACGGTTCGGTCGGGTGGATTGTGGCTGGAGTCCTGGTAAGTTTTGTACTACAAGCCGACGAAACGCCGCTCCCTCTCCAAATTGCCGCGCTGGCTTCCCTTGCTATGGGGCTTTATTGTTTCACGCTGCCGCATACACCTCCCAGAGCGGAAAAAGGAAATCGCTCTATTCGCGACATACTCGGATTGGATGCATTAAAGGAGCTGAAAACACGACCCTTCATCGTGTTCGTGCTTTGCGAGTTATTAATCTCTATTCCGCTTTCCACCTATTACGCCTATGCGCCGGTCTATATTAATGCAGCTGGAGTCGAGCATCCCGCTTTCGCGATGTCGTTCGGTCAGATGGCCGAAGTGGCTTTTATGTTTTTGATGCCGCTCATACTTTTACGCCTGGGAGTGAAGCAAATGATATTGATAGGGTTTGCTGCCTGGGTCCTCCGGTTCGTTTTGTTTGGATATTCGGCTCCGGAAGGCCTGATCTGGATGATAGTGGGTGGAATTGTATTGCATGGGATTTGTTTTGATTTCGTCTACATCGCCGGCCAGATTTTCGTCGATCGTCAGGTGCGGCCGGAGATGCGCGGACAGGCGCAAGGATTTCTCGTGATGATCCGCTCGGGTATCGGCCTGACGATTGGGGCTCAGGTCTCGGGATGGTTTTTCAGTCGTCTGCTTAATGCCGATCCGACAATGATGGAAGCCTGGAGGCTTTTCTGGTTAATCCCGGCCGGTATGGCACTCGCTGTGTTGGTGGGATTTGGGTTGTTTTTCAAGGAAGAGTAGGGGGTGGGTCGCTGAGGTTCCTGGGGGATTGGGGTTCGCTGCGCTCTCCCGGGGGATTGGGGTTCGCTGCGCTCTCCCGGAGATTGGGGTTCGCTGCGCTCTCCCGGAGATTGGGGTTCGCTGCGCTCTCCCGGAGATTGGAGTTCGCTGCGCTCTCTCGGGGGATTGGGGCTCGCTGCGCTCTCCCGGAGATTGGGGCTCGCTACGCTCTCCCGGAGATTGGGGCTCGCTATGCTCTCCCGGAGATTGGGGTTCGCTGCGCTCTCCCGGAGATTGGGGCTCGCTATGCTCTCCCGGAGATTGGGGTTCGCTGCGCTCTCCCGGAGATTGGAGTTCGCTGCGCTCTCTCGGGGGATTGGGGTTCGCTGCGCTCTCCCGGAGATTGGGGCTCGCTGCGCTCTCCCGGAGATTGGAGTTCGCTGCGCTCTCTCGGGGGATTGGGGTTCGCTGCGCTCTCCCGGAGATTGGGGCCCGCTGCGCTCTCCCGGAGATTGGGGCTCGCTACGCTCTCCCGGGATATTGGATCGCTGACGCTCCCGCTCATTGGTCACCGGTCATTGGCGTTCACATGCAATAGCACAAGTAATCAATAATCCAGTAATCAATTAATCTAGTCAACCGACCTCCTGTCAACCGACCTCCTGTCAACCGACCTCCTGTCAACCGACCTCCTGTCAACCGATTACCTAGTCAACCGCCGTTTGAGCTTCGCCCAACGGAAGGCATCTATGTGTTCTGGGTCGTGGGAGAAGGCGACTTCGATACAGGGTTCGATTTCGTAGCGCCAAATTTCTTCGATGTGCCGGTTGAGGTCTGGATGCAGGAAATAGGAAATGCCTATGCGCATTGATGGTTCTTCTATCCGTTCATTAAGCTGGATGAGGGTACGCGCCAGACCGTCTATATGATAACTAGTCTGATCGAGATAGTGTTTGAGAATCTCGTAATCTAGCTCTAACGGTACGAGGGCAAAGCGCCTGCGCACGACTGAATCTTGACGCAAGAACGAATCTTGCCGATCGCACATGGTGCCGACGATGTAAACGTTTTGAGGAATGAGGAACGCGTTATAGTTTGCCAGCAAAAATTCTGGAGAGCGATATTCCAGCTGATAAAGCAACTCGCCAAATACTTCGGCGATATTTGCCCTGTTGATCTCGTCGATCAGAAGAACACAGGGTCCTGTTTTCTGGCTGGCTTCGGCACAAAATGCCCGAAAGAAACCGCTTTTGGCTACTGCATCTCCTATAAAATCTTTGTACGAATAACTGGGGTGGAACTGGATTACTTTAAAAAAACCATCGCCATGACTGACCACTCTTCGAGTAAAGTACGAAGCGATATACGTCTTCCCTACACCAGCCGGCCCGTGGAAAATTAGCTGCCCTTTGCGCATCAAAGCGCTGTGCCACCGATCCAGACGTTCTTCAGGAACTCCAATATCTTGCTCTAAAAAAACATCTACCGGATCGGAAGGCGTAACTACCACCGGATTGGCTACCGGTACTTCTTCTCCCGATATCGGATCATGCTCCGGAATGGAATCCCCTGAGCCATCCACATTCCGTTCCTCTTCGTTAACTGCTGTTTTTGGCGAGCCCGCGCTTTTAAGTTCGAGATTTTCGATTTTTTCCTGTTCAGTAAACCAGCTACAAAAAATGTCGAGCAAGTCTGTCGGCTGAACGCTGGGAAATCGAGAAAACAGCATCTTTTTACGTAAATACCCCACCAGCTGCAATCCAGCCTCATTTAATGCTGGAAAGTGTTGAAGGCGAGTATCTATTGCCACGCCTGAAAAATGATGGAGTATTGCAATAGAGTTGCCATTCAATAATACATACTGTTTAGGCTTAAGGGCTTGCAAGATTGGGGTTATCGAACTTACATCAATCAGTGAGATGGCGTCTATCCGCTCCAAGGCTTCATTCGATTTTCCCAGCGCATTCGACTTATAAACGCAATGTCTGATGAATTCGAGGAGTACATGGGCAACCTGTTCCCGAACGCTACTCTCGTTGCCATACTTGTCTTCCAATCTATCGATTACATCTTCTGCAGATTGAGCCGGATGAATCCAGGCTCCGTTGGCTTCGTTTTCTTCGGAGTCTTCATGCGGTAACAAGTGAAGATATACTCGATCGGTCACCACTTCGCCAAGCTCATGGTCGGCCGTAAGGTATGCGAAATTTTGTTCGGCCAGTTCCCGCGCTTTTGCATAGGCTGCGGCTTTTGCTACACCGGCAGGCGAAGACATATACGTGTCGATAAACGATTTGAAATGGTCGGCCAGATACAGGTACTTCTCGTCTAACCCGGGTAGTTCAGGAAGCGTTTCGTCTTCGGTAAAATCCAGAAACTGTGAATCGGCTTCAGCACCAGGGAGCGTCGAATCGAATCCAGCCGGCTGGCTTTCAGCCCAAAAGTTTTCTTCGTCAGCCGCGTCGAATTCATCATATCCGTATTGGTTGTTGCCTTCTTCAGAGTAATCCTCTTCAGCGATAAAATTGTCATTCGGTGGGTACAATGCTGGCTCGCTGATAACGCTGCAGACGTGAATGGCGCTCTGGATATCGATCATGTCGCGGGGCCGGAATTCTGCCAGTGCAATTTTCAGATGGCGAGCAAATTCTTTGATAGCCAGATATGTCTCCGCAGACGGTCGCCCCAGCTTTGGCGCCAGGCCTATGTATTTTAAGAACCATTCCGTAGGCTGGGGTTCTACAAATATTTCCGAATCGGGATAGCAAAATTGAAGGAGGTAGGTTGGAAATGTCCACGTATTCGGTAATTCATGAGCCTCGATATATCGAAAATAGGCCTCCAACCGATCATTGACTGACTCGGTACCGTGCAATAGATGATATACTTGCGCGCAAAATACAGGTTTATCGAGCGTTGGTACGTGTAAAATTTCGAGGTCGCCATTTCTCGTTCCATTCCGCTGCAGCAAGGGCGTTGCCTGCCCGATTCGCGAAAGCCGCTCGATAAAGGCATTTGTATCTCTGGTTACCAGAAGTTGAGCGAGCATACTTTCGCTGAGAAGAGAACCAGCTTTTTTTATCGTCGAGCGTTTGAAATTAACCTCATCCCGCCGAAACGCCTTGTGACTGAACCCATCCCAATCAGGATACTTTTTTTTGAGAAGATCGATGACGTGGTTCTTTTGCTCGAAAGTAATACTCATAGAGAACTCGGTTGACATGCAAAGTCGACGATGGGCGCTATGGTAGCACTCATCGCAGAAATAAGCTAGTTGCGGATTAGCCAGATCGATAAGGAAATGTTTTACTTTGCTGACCCGCTTCGGGTTCGTTGCGTGCGAAATATCGCACTCAGGCCCGGCGTGCGACGACCAGTATGGTCATGTCGTCGTATACAGGAGTATCGCCGATAAAAGAATCGATGCGTTCCAGAACTCGAGATACGATGTTTTCAGCTGATTCGTGTCTGTTCTCGAAAAGAAGTTCGGAGATGCGTTCTTCCTCAAAAAATGCGCCGGCTTCATTGCGAGCTTCGGGCAGGCCGTCGGAAAAGATGAAAAGAGTATCTCCCGGAGAGAATAGAATCTCTTCCTGTCGGTATGTATAGTCCGACTTAAAACCCAGCATTACGTCCCCTAATTTTAGCTTCTCGATCTGGCCGTCGGCCCTACATAGAAACGGACGATTATGGCCTGCATTGGAGTACGAAAAAGTGTTCGTCAGGGTATTCAAGACTCCGTAAAATAGTGTGGCAAACAGGCCTTTGCGCGTTCGCTGCGATAGAAGTTGGTTGACCCGATCGAGACAAACGTTTACAGATGGGCTCCAGAGTGCTTGTCCATGCAGTGTGGCCTGCACATTTGCGATAAACAACGAAGCCGGCAGCCCTTTCCCAGAAGCGTCTCCGACGCAGAAAGCCATGTGATGAGCATCGAGCGGAAAGACGTCGTAATAATCGCCTCCTACTGTATGCGCCTGTCGAGTCGAACCGGCGATACCGTAACCCGGCACATCTGGGGCTGATTCAGGGAGAAGCGAATGTTGAATCTCATGTGCCAGGCGGACTTCTTCGCGAATTGCATAGAGGGCCTTTTCTTCCTCGGCCAGGCGCGCGTTTTCGATGATATGCGCAGATTGTGATGCAATAATGGAGAGCAATCGCTGGTCGTCCTTAGAAAACTGAGCCGAATGGGATTTTTTATTGTAGACAGAAAGTATCCCGATCATCTGAGACCTGACCATCAGCGGCACGCATAGTATGTTTGTGATGTCTGGGTCCAGAAAGGTATTACTAAATCGCGAGTCGCCGGCAGGATCGTTAATGAGAAGCGGCTTCTTATTGATCTGAATCCACCCCATCAGGCTGCTGTTGATGCGATAGGGGTCGTGCGAACCGCTGTCGGCTCTGGTTCGAATCAAGGTAGACAGCTCGTCCTTCTCTTCCCGAGTTATCAGCATGATATCGCCTTGCTCGGCTTCAACGCTTCGAACTGCTTTTCGAACGATGGTATGGATGATTTTCTCAGAGTCGTTCGTCGCGCCGATTGTAACCGCCAGCTCGTTCAGTAGCGATAATTCGCCGACAGAACGACGGAGACGCTCATTTTCAGCTTCTACATCAGACTGTCGACGGCTCCCAAAAGAATGCACTGCCATGAAATTACGGCTGCGGATAAGGATCCTTTTTCCGGTCGCTCAGCGCATCGCGTAAACGATTGATGCCATCAAAGTCAAATGCTAGCGAAATGGAAGGGGCTGCCTTAAACTCGGATGAATTGTCGTTCGGGAAGATGCTGGGCTGACGGAAAAACACCGATCCTATCTGCAGTGTAATGTTTTTCGTAATGTCGAATCCGCCGCCAATCATTGGATATAATCCTGCGGCAACGCCATTCAACTTTTGTCCTTCAAATTCGAGCCGGCGTTTTACCAGCACGCCCACGAGTAAGGAAGTCCGCGCCAAAATTTCACGACCGAAATAGGGCTGCGGAAGCCTTTTGTCAACGGCGAACGGGTAAAATTTGAGTGCCGCAACTGCAAACGACTCGGTATCGTTTATGTCGAATGACGAGAGCCGGCTGGGCGTCAAATTAAGCCCGGCAACTCCCAACCCAACTGACGTACCAATTCGAATTCGATCTGACGTGGAATTCGCCCCATCCCACTGCATAGCGTTGATGCGTGTGTTGGCGACCGGTGTATAGAGATCGGATAACATTTCGCCGAGTTGCGACAGCATCTGCGATCGCACTGGAGTGTAATCTTCCGATTGAAGCGTCAATTCTCTCATGTACTCGTAAGCTCGATCGACAATCTCGTTCAGCATCGTGCACTGCTCGGCCGGCCAGCTATCATCGGTACGGCACGCCCTTCCCGTTGCATACAGACGAGCTACTACCTCTTCTGAAGGAATGCCGCTGTCTTCCATCGAAGCACGCAAGTCGTCAGCATCTCCGAATTCAAGAAAGCCGTATCCTCGTTGTTCTTCCTGCTCGAGACTCGCGTGCAGATCGCCGAACAATTGATTGTCTAGCAACTGCCTGTTTGCGTCCTCCAGCTGGTCGAGCATGCTGGTTCTTTTGACGCTGCGCACTTCCGTAAGCACGACTTCAGCAATGTTTTCGAGAATCTCGGCATCGAAATCCACGCCGGGTGCTTCTGTTTCTTGATCTTGCACTACGTGGCACGAGCCATCGGTGAGATTCCGGAGTAAAACAACATCGTCGTTGGTGAAAATATCTTTCAGCTGCTCTTCGATGTTATCGACAAAAATTTCTCGAATGGCCTGCTGCCGAATATAGGGATAGGTTTCACTGGCAAGACGCACGGTTTCGTCGTACGCTTTATCCAACGCCGGCGCGAGGATATTGACATTGAAACGCCCATAAAAATTGAGCGCCATATCATATCGCCGGCCAATTTCCAACGGGTCGAAAACCAGCCGAAACATGTCGGTGTGTACATCGGGAGGATTGGTCCAACAGGCATTTTGCGAATCCTGGACACCTCGCGGAGAAATTTCGCCGACGACGGCACGGATTTCATTCTCCTGCTTCAACGTAGTGCCTATAATCGCCCAACGGCGACCATACGGGATCCACTGTGCCTTTACTACACCGGCAGAATAGTTGATGATATGAACCAGGCGGGCATCGACAGGCAGTGCCTGTCCGTAGACTGTTGAAGCCGAACTCCCGGCAAGCGACATGCATAATGTCAAAAGAAGGGCCTGTATAAAACGCCGGGGGGAAGAAAACAAGGCCTGTTTTCGCTTTCTCATAGCGTCGATTGTGCGAAAATGAAAAGATTCGTTCGGAAACCGACTAATTTAAAGTAATACTTTAAGAAAAACTACAAGAAAGTCAATATTTACAATAGTTTTCGCAAAATCGATTCGGCGTGTGGATGGGAGTATGGGAGTATGGGAGTATGGGAGTATGGGAGTATGGGAGTATGGGAGTATGGGAGTAAAATTACCCTTCAAGCCTCCAACCTGCAATCCAAAACCTGCAACCCAATACTTTCAACCTGCAATCTGAAACCTTCAACCCGCAATCTGAAACTTTCAACCTGCAATCTGAAACTTGCAACTCACAATCTGAAACCTGCAATTTCATGACGCCAGCTCGCGTCGCGCTTCTTGGATGGGTGGAAGTTGAGGCCTATCCGGGCGCATATTTTCTCTAGCCTGGCCGGGCGCCGGCTGCCAGTTGTTCTTTATCTGGCCAATGGATTTTTCTATCTCGTCGATAAAAAAAGAAAAGTATGCCTCATCCCGAGGATGAATTTTGCTGCTATTAAATCCCGTTGTTTCGAGAGCAAAGCGCAGTTGGCCCAGAGTATTGTCGGCATCTTTAGTCAAATGAACAATGTACTGCATCAACTCCTGGTCGGTAAATCGCTGCGGATAGCGTTCGGGAAGCCAATAATGTTCCTGCCGAGCAAAAACCACAAGAAATACGCTAAACAACGCATGCGCAAATAAGACAGCCTGAGCCGACTGGATGAAGGCTGCACTAATCTCTACGTTGTTTTCACGCAAAACAGCCAGCGTCAGCGTGATCACTGCACCAATCAGCAAAATAGTAAGCGCCTTTGTCCCTGTAAACAGTCTCGGAGAGAAGTCGCTGAAGTATTTGGATTTCAACTCAATCGTGTTGCTAATAGCCACTCCGTACAAAACGATGGCTGCAAAGCTCCACTCCGGCAACAACATCACCGTCTGTATATGATTACTGAATGCAATGTCGATCAGCAGTATCACTACGATGGGTAAAACGATAAAAATGATTTCGTTCATAAACCACAACGAAAACACCTCGAACCAGAATCGCGTGGAGGGTTTCGGTTCTTTTTTCTTATTCAATCTTTTAGACTTCTGCGGTTCGATAGGACGTGATTTTTTCTCGCTAGGCATATGTCAGCCTCCAGGTTGGGGAATTCGTGCTTGAATGATCCGTAGAGATGTCGTTGAGTTTATGTCTTCTTGCGTAGCATACTGGGTTATTAAGTATATGGTAATCGAATATCAGGCTATTTGCAAGACACGACGCTGCGCTATAGCACGCTTCGCTGTAGCACGCTCGTTGCACTCGCTGTAGGGCGTTTTACAGTGAGCAAAGCGAACGTCCTACAGCGAAGCGAAGCAAGCGTCCTACAGCGAAGCGAAGCGTCCTAGTTCGAGATAAATTCTGATACTGCGGGAGAGCGATATCTTTTTTAAACCTAAATAGCGCCCCTCCTATGTTCGGGAATAGTTGTTGCGAGTCGGACGCAACGCCCCTCTACTTTAGACAAAGCCCCTTCTCCCAAAGTCACCCCTAATCCCCTCAGTTCATGTACACCACTGAAACGATAAACCGGCGGGGGTTTTTCAATACTTTTTCTTCCCGCACGGCAGATGATACCCTCATTCACAGTGCATCGCCGGCAAAGGCTGGGCTCGAACCTTACTCACCTTCTAATAGAAAACCCTGGAATCAACGTCGAGTTGCTCACCTGCTTCGACGTACCGGATTCGGTGCGCCCAAGGCACAGATAGATCAGCTCCTTTTACAAGATCCTGTAGATGCTGTCAACGCAATAGTCGATGCGGCGATCAACGATCCGTTACCTCAACCGCCTCCCTGGCATAACGACCCTCCCCCGGGCGAAAACGCTTCCCCTTCGGAGATTCAAGCTTACAAAGACGCTGATACGCGGCACAAAAACGAATTTCGCACCGGCTGGTTTGCAGAAATGCGCGATGTTGGGCTGCGGGAAAAAATGGCGTTCTTTTGGAGCAATCACCTGGTTACCGAGCAGCGCAAATACGGCCTGTCGGTCTACATGTATCAGTATCTGACGTTGCTGAGAAGCCAGGGCTTCGGCAATTTCAAATCGCTCGTGTACGACATGGGACTGACGCCAGCGATGTTGATCTATCTCGACAGCGTAAAAAACAAACGGAGCGGCCCCAACGAAAACTATGCCCGCGAGTTGTGCGAACTATTCACGATGGGCATCACCGACGAACGAGGCCGGGAAAACTATACGCAAACCGATATCTCGGAAATGGCTCGTGCGTTAACTGGATTACGAATCGACGAGCAGGCGTTAACCTGGTACCTGGCTGACAATGTATACGACGACGAAGTAAAGTCCTTCTTCGGCCATACCGGAAATTTCGGATACGACGACGTGGTCGACATCATCTTCCAGGAACGCGCATCGTCCATTGCACACCATGTATCCGGGAAAATCTACCGGTTTTTCGTACATGCGGTACCGGACCCAGATATCGTAAGCGAGATGGCAGCCATTTTCCTGGCGAACGATTTCGAAATCGCTCCCGTCATGCGGGCTTTACTCGCAAGCGAGCATTTTTTCGAGGATACTTTCATCGGAGGCCGTTTTAAAAGCCCGGTAGAACTGCTCAACGGACTCATCAACGAAACCGGAATGGCCGTTTCTGAAGATGGAGTCAACGAAATGTTCGCCAATGCAGACCGCCTCGGCCAGAAGATATTCGACCCACCCAACGTAGCCGGCTGGCCAGAATACCACACGTGGCTCTCCACCGGTACGTTGCCGCTTCGCTGGAATCACGTTTCCCAGATGATCAATGGTTCGGACGAGTACGAAGCCCTCAACTTGATCCCGATCGCCAACCTCATGTCCGACCCCAACGATCCTTACGTTCTCGCCAGAGAGCTTACAGATTATTTTTTGCCGCAACAGCTCGAAGAAGAAGAGTACGCCATCCTGACTGAGGTGCTTCTAGACGGCATGCCCGACTATGAGTGGAGTATCCAGGAACAGGGTACTAAAGGTCGGTTGCGTGGATTTCTGACTTTTCTCACTCAGCTTCCACAATATCAGCTGACTTAATGGCCCGGCAGGTTCAGCGCAACATAATTGACAACCCAAAGCCTGAACCTGAAACCCTGAACTTGAATCTCCTCCAATCTTATGTGTAAGATCCATTCTAAAAATAAACGGTACGGCAGCTCGCTCCAACATGGGCGCGCGCATAAAGCCGATCACGATGCCTGGAGCCGGCGCGACTTTCTCGCACAAATGGCACTGGGCGGTGCTGCAACGAGCTTTATGCTCGGTAGCACTCCCGTGCAGGCCTATGCACGGCATTCGATGTTCGAGTCGCTCCGCGACATCGAGACAGACCGGATCCTCGTTCTGGTCCAGCTCACCGGGGGAAACGATGGACTGAACACCATCGTCCCTATCAACAACGACTTCTATTACCAGCGCCGGCCCTCGATTTCCATCGGTGCAAACGAAACCGTCAAGCTCAACAATAAGTACGGCATGCACCCCATGATGTCTGAGCTCGAACCGCTCTGGGGCGATGGAAAGTTCGGCATCATTCACGGTGTGGGCTACCCCGATCCTACTTTGTCCCACTTTCGGTCGAAAGACATCTGGGCCACAGGCAGCGGAGCAGACGACTTTCTCAACACCGGATGGGCCGGCCGCGCCTTCGATTCCAGCTATCCAGACTACGCTCTCAACCCTCCCGACTTCCCCCTTGCGGTGCAGCTAGGTAGCGCAGCATCGGTCATCCTTCAAGGCCCCGTCGGACCGATGGGCATGAACATCCTGAGCGATAACATCTTCGAGCGCCTCGCCGAAGGCGGGAATATCTACGACGAAACCGACGTCCCGAATTCGATTTACGGGCAAGAGCTGGCATTCGCAAGGACGATCAGCAACGACTCGTACCAGTACGCCGGCCGAATCTTCGACGCGATGTCTGCCGGCGATAACGCCGTCGAGTATCCAGGCAACAACGATCTGGGCTCAACGATGTCCAAAATCGCCCGCATGATCAAGGGCGGCCTGCCGACGCACATTTATCTGGTTGGCATGACGGGTTTCGACACGCATTCCAACCAACTTGCGCGGCACGAAACGCTTATCGAAAACCTCAGCGGTGCGGTCAGTAAATTCTACGAAGACCTCAAAGCCACACGCGATCACGACCGTGTTCTGATCATGACGTTTTCGGAGTTTGGCCGGCGTGTCGAAGAAAACGGCTCGAAAGGCACCGACCACGGCGAGGCTGCACCGGTTATGGTCTTCGGAGGCGAGGTGGCCGGCGGGTTCTACGGTACTCATCCGGATTTAGACAATACGAACGGCGCAGGCAACCTCGCATACAGCACGGACTTCCGTACCGTATATAGTTCGGTGCTTCAAGACTGGTTCGGATTCGATAGCTCAACCATTCAGGGCATCTTTGGCGGCTCCTTCGGCATCGTTCCGTTTATCGAAGGCAGCACCGGTGACGGTGGTGATGGAGGAGGAGACGGAGGTGATGGAGGAGGAGACGGAGGTGATGGAGGAGGAGACGGCGGATCCGGAGGTGGAGACGGTGGTGATGGAGGAGGCGATGGTGGATCCGGAGGCGGAGACGGTGGTGATGGTGGATCCGGTGGCGGAGACGGTGGTGATGGTAGTGGCGGCGACGATGGATCTGGAGGTGGAGGAGATGGTGGATCTGGAGGTGGTGATGGTGGTGGCGGCGATGGTGGAGGCGGAGATGATGGCAATGGCGAAACGGGTGTCGGGGTCGGTGAAGAGAACGCGATTCAATTCGCGCTCGATCAAAACTATCCGAATCCATTCAGAGGCCGCACACGGATCGAATTCGAGCTGCCAACGACGATGCGTACTGACATTACCGTTTACGACATGACGGGCCGGCGCGTGGAAGTGCTCGTCCAGCGCAGCATGTCGGCCGGCCGGCACTCGGTTCACTTTGACGCCGGCAATCTGCCAAGCGGTACATACATCTGCCGGCTTACAACGCCTAAAGGCACGGCGGTGCGTCGGATGACGCTGGTGCGGTAGAACCTCTTCTGATTGCAGAATAGTCTGTTCTCAGCTCGACTGGGAATGGCGATCTGGGTTGTTAAGAAAAAGCAAATCGGGCATTGGCAAGAAACTCCCCTCCTGGACAGGAGGGGCAGGACCGACGTGTCGGGCCGGGGTGGTTGATTTCAACGTGCATGTCGACCACCCCATCCCGATAAATCGGGATTACCCCTCCTGTCCAGGAGGGGGAGTCCTCCAATACAAGCAACTCAATTAATTTGCCTTAACACTCCTCGACCGACACTGCGCAATCAAAAGACTTCAGGGCACCTTCCAGTGCTCCATCAAAGCTCTGAGGTGCTGCTGAATGGACTCCGGCAAACTACTATACAAATTCCGGAGCCGATCCAGCTCAGGCTCGCCGAAAGAGGGAGTATGATCTTCCGGCCAGTTTTCTGAAATGCTCAGCAATAGTGTCTCAGCCAGCACAGCATCCGCTTCTTCAAGCGCAACAAGCACATCGACCATATCTTCTGAATTACCCGCCGCAGCATAACGGCCGGCAACAGTACCAATAGCTTCCGCCAGATGTGCGGAATACGTACTATCCTCATTCGTTTGCCAGCCCATGGCATTCTTCAAAAATGCCGACGCATGCTGAACGCCGGCTGCCATCGCAGCCATTCGGATGCCCTCGTCGTTTGCGTTCTCTGATACGCTGAGCAGGTCGGCAGTGGCTTTGCCGGCGTGTTCGGAATACGGGATGTCGGCAACAGCGAGCAACGCGGCGAGCCGGGTGTGTGCATCGGCGGCATCCATGAGGTTGAAACCTACTGTGTAGCTCATGCCTTCGGGAACGGCAGGATCGGGAAGCATGCCGGCCGCCAGGATGGCATCGAGCAATTCGTGCGTTCGGGGGAGCGTAATCAGTGCGGCGCGTTGTACACCGGCCGATGGGTGGTACAGTGCTTGCATGGCTACAGTCAACGCCTCGACGTTCGATCCATCGAGCGTGCCCAACCCGTGCATCGTCCACAACGCGTGAATCGCCCCAACGTTTAATCCGATTTCATCGACCCGCACATTTTTTACCAGATCGTACAGCATCGGGAGTACATCGAGCTCACTGCGCTCTACCAGTAGGCGCTGCGCCATCAATCGCCAGAGCATGTTGTCCGAGGTTAAGGCTTCCACGAGCTTTTCGGGTGTTGCACTGGCAAGATTCATCGGCGCCGAGGCCGGCCCATCTTCATAAACAATCCGGTAGATGCGGCTGTGCTGCCGGTCTCGCAACTCGATTTCGTAGGCATTCCCCTCACCGAGCTCGTATCCCTCGGGCGTGGGATTGTGCTGGATGATCAGATTGTACCAGTCGATGATCCACAATGCTCCATCCGGACCCACGCGCATCTGAATCGGGGCGAACCATTCGTCGCGGCTAGCTGCCATGTTCCAGTCGTTGTACGCCACGAAACCGCTGCCGGCGGGCTCGTGGATGAACTTGCCCAACAGGTGCCCGGTGGGCCCGCCAATGAATCCGACGCGATTCCAATACGATTTCGGAAAACTGCGAGCCGTATAGATTTCGTAGCCCGAGCCAGCAGTATATAATCCGTGCCAATCGACCTGCCTTACTTTAGGGGCGAGCGGGAAAAACGATGCATCGTCGGCGATCGTGTTTAAGACGTGCGGACTGGAGTCGTCGAGCCTCTGGTGGTAGCGCTCTGGAATCGCCGAATGCATGCTCGGGTTGCCGTTGGCTGTCGATCCGAATACAAATCCTTCCTCGCTAAAAGACAGGCCCCAGGTGTTGTTGTTAAACGTAGCCATGTGCTCGATGCTGGAGGCATCCGGCTCGAACCGGAAAATCGCCTGCGCGAATAGGAGCGAATCCCCGCCGTTGAGGGTTCCATTAAAAGCCGAATAGCCGACGCCTCCCCAGATCTGATTGTCGAGGCCATAGCGCAGGTTATTGGGGCCGGCGTGTGTATCTCGTGTACCCCAACCCGAAAAAAGCACTTCCTTGACATCGGCTTTGTCGTCGCCGTCTGTATCTTTCAGAAACAGCATATCCGGAGCTTGCGCCACGATGACGCCTCCGTTTGCGAGCACGAGACTGGTGGGAATGTTTAAACCATCTGCAAAAACAGTCGATTTATCGGCACGTCCGTCGCCATCCGTATCCTCCAAAATTTTGATACGGTCGAGACCCTTCCTTTCAGGCTTGAACTCGTTGGGGTAATCCACCGTCTCAACGATCCAGAGCCGGCCGCGTTCGTCCCAATCCATGTCGATGGGGTTTACGATGTCCGGCTCGGCGGCGAAGAGTTCCATACGAAAGCCAGGCTCCACAAAGGTTTGGGCCATCGATGCCTCGGGAGATAGCGGCTCCTGCATCTCAGTGAATGGCTCGCCTGTGACGCCCCATCCTTCGCCGGCAGGATAGTAGGGCATCTCCCCTTCGGTGTACGTGAGTGCAGCCGGCGACCAGTCGGCCTCCAGCGCCCAATCGCCTACGGCCCAGCGCAATCCTCTTTCGATCTGTTGATGAAAACCGGGATTCGACCACGTGCGCTCGTCGTGCCCCCAGGCGGTGTAAAATACACGCCCCTCGCCGTGCGTGCGCACCCACGTCCAGGGTTCACGCCGGCCGTCTTCCTCGTGCACGGCCAGTACAATTTTATCGGGATTGTGGCGCTGGTGGATGTAGGTTTCGTCCCAGCTTTCGAAGGGCTCCAGACCGGCAATGGCCGGGTGATTGGGGCGGATGTGGTTTACGCTAAACGTGCCCACCCCGTGGCTTTTAAACGTGCCTCCCACCAGGTTCACATAAGCATCCGAGTTGGCAAACATCGCGATGCCGGCGTGTATCGTAACGAGCCCACCTCCGTCTTCGACGAAATCCAGCAACGCCGTTTCTTGCTCTTTCGTGATGTACGGCGTATTGCCGAAAAACATCAGCGCGTGATAGTGCGAGAGGTTTTCGGGATTCAACTCGGCGGGATCATCCGTGTATACCAGCTGGATCCCGCGCTCGGCCATATAGGGATAGATCTGGAGGGCGCGTTTTGCCGGCTGATGATGCCCGTTGTCTCCCAGAAATAATACGTGGAGGCGATCGGTGGATTGGCCGGCGGCGACCTGTGAAACGAGTAGGAGTAGGGCGATAAAACGGAATAATGGATGCGACATTGGGTATTTGGGTATTGGGTATTGGGTATTGGGTCACATGGACAGTCTGCACTTTGCAGTCTGCACTCTACAGTACTCTGCCTTCCCTCAGTAAACCAGTAAACCAGTAAACCAGCTATCCAGTCATCAAGTAAACCAAACTTCAGTTCAACCCCACCTGCACGTGCTCAATCCGATTGTCGGCAAAAACCCCCAGCCCGAGAGCAGCGGCGATCTCGACGTGTTCCGGCTGCATACGATAGAACTGGCTGTCAGCGTCCGGTTCGGCCTTTCCCACGGGTTCCATACCCATCGCCTGCCGTTTTTCGTCGATGACGCCCCATCCGATTTTATCCAGCGCAACGGGATCTGTCGAAAAGTACATCGTCTGGTGGGCCCAGACATAGTTCTTGATCTTGCCGCCCGGCCCCCCGTGATACGCGCCCAGCACACCATCGAGAATATTCAACACCACCTTCTCGCGAATTATTGGCATGTCGACGATGGCGGGAATGAACGTGCCGCAGGCGTTCAGCGTAGAGCTTGAATGACTGCGACTCACGTTGTTGACCATGCCATGAGATAGATTTTTGAGCGCCAGCGTGACGCCGGCCGACTGGTGATGCTTGAGCACGCACAGGTTGATCATTTTGTTGATGTCCTGCGTCAAGAAGCGCGCCGCGTACGACCGACGGTTGTGCGGATCATCCGGGTCAACCCGGGGGTGCACCAGCGGGAGCTCTACAAAATGATCTGGGTCGTATCCGTCCATGTCGGTCTGGATTCCATCGTAATTCTCGACTGCGCCGGTCCACCGCACACCCTCGGGCAGCCAGGTGTCGAAGCCGGCATCCAGGAATTGCCGCCGATAGCGGTCGTAGGCGACGATGTCGCGTGCCGGAACGCCGGCCATATTCAATCCGGCAATGATCTCTTGCACCACTTCGGCCGAGGACATCACGTACGGCTGGCCCACAGGGTTAAGCTTGATGCCGACTACGTCACCGGGCTCGAAAAAATAGCGCCAGGCTTCAGCCGGCGTCTCAGCACCGGTCAGCTTCATGAGTCCCTGGTGGATCATCTGCCGGACGGGCTCGCGTTGGTACTTGCGCGACAGGATACTGGCAGGGTGGTTGACCGAGACGACTCGACCGGGGAAGGGGCCCGGTATACCGAGCGCTTGCGTCGCGGTACCGGTAAAGATGTCGGCATCGGCCGGCCGGCAGGACGCCAGTGCCGAAGTCATCAGGGATGTTTTTAGGAAAGCTCGGCGGTCGTATTCCATGATCGATGATAAAGATTGATTGCTCATCAGAAATTACGTGTTTTTCGAATTTGTTGTCGTAATTTCTTAGAGATTATCTGAATCACGATACTCGGTGCGGCTCTCGATATGATCATTCTACACCTGAGCTTTCTGGAAAGAAGATTCTTTCTCTGGGGAGAGGTTGCTCCTTTGAAAGAGCCAGCAACCAAGAAAAAATCTTCCCGGAAAAAGAAATCGGATCCACCCCCACCATCCCCCTACGATCCATCTTCCGAACACCTTTCAGACGCCATCTGGGAAGCAGATCTATCGTTCGAAGTGAAGGAAACCACGCAGGTCGTAGCGTGGCTGCCATCGACCAAAAAAGCGCCGGCCCCATCGACTCCTTTGCTGACTGAAGAAGGGTTATCTGTTAAGGAAAATCTCGTTCTTTCCCCCTGGAGCGTATCAGCTGTCCCGTTGAGCATCGATCAAGCCATCAACTTTTTAGCCGATTGTGTGGGCAAAACGATGCTCGCGCCAGGTATTCTTGTGGGTGAAGATGTGCAGTACTGGTCGAACGTTTTAAGATTCGCCGGCGCACTGGTGGCACGCGAGCAGTTTCTTCCGGGATTGATCTCTCAGGACGACCAGTTTAGCGCATGCTGGAAGCCTGTTTACATGGGCGAAGAAGCCGGCCGGCTGGCTCTCCTAACCAGTGCGATGCCATCGTCGTGCCGCGCCCTATCTAAGGGCGAACAGCCTGATACAAGTGCATCAGAGGTACTCACCCAGGTGCTCGACCAATTTGTTGATCGCCTGGTGCGAAATTCTTGGATCGACTCCGGGGGATCGATGCATACGCCGGCATCGTTTCCCAGCATTCACGATCAGTGGATGCACGCCTTGCGCTCGCCTGAAGGCGCCATGAGCAGCCCCTGGGCCGATCTCGCTCACCTCAACGAGCAGATCCAGGCCTGGCAACGCGCTATTTCGATCTCTACTCAGACGCCGTTCCGACTCGCCTTCCGCCTCGAAGAACCCGATGTATTTGCCGGCGATACGGATACGTGGGCCGTGCGTTTTCTCCTACAGGCTACCAACGACCCCAGCCTGCTCGTCGATGTCGAGAAAGCGTGGAATCCTGACAAACGGACGACTAAGCTATTTGACCAGCGTCGTTTTCGACCGCACGAATATTTACTGATTTCTCTCGGGCAAGCCACGAGTTTGTTTCCGGCGATGGAAGAGAGCCTCAAAAAGCCGCGACCCGCTGGATGTCAGATCGATACGCATCAGGCCTTTGCCTTTGAGCCGTCGACTTTCTCCAACCGCTCTCGGTCAACGCCGACGGCTACCAGCGGGTCGCAGCCCTGAACGGCGATCAGCACCCAGGTGATCCGTCGGTTGCCGCCGTCATCCGGGTGTTCAACAGCCGACCGGACGCCGAAGGTCAGAAGACACACGTCCTCCGCATGACCTTCAACAACGGCGACGACGTGCCGGTCACCACGCTGGAGCCGGCCGTCGAGGCCGGCTGAGCATCAGCCGTCCCGTAGGCGGTGGTCGATCGTCGGGTCGGTGCCGTAGGGGTAGACCAGCCGCCGGTCCCCGTTGCCTTCGCCGTCGGGCATCGACTGGTAGACGCCGGAGAAGAGCGGGTGGACGCACATGACGTCGTCGTCGCCGACGGCCAGACGATGGGGAATCGTGTATTCGAACTCGGCGACGTCGTAACGTTCGGTCTGGGCGATCCGCCGGCCGATGCAGCCGATCTCCAGCAGCATGGCCTTGAAGTCGAAGTAGTCCATGTCGGGATACGGCGCGTTGCTCATACCGACCCGGTGTGACCGCTCGGCCAGCCGCCGCTCGGCGATGTTGCGGTGCGCCCGCTTGACCGCGCCCTTCCCCGCCCGGTTGAACGCCTTGTGCAATTCGGAGTCGGTGAACGTTCGGGGCAGGTTCTTGATCACGGCCCGGCACACCTCATCCGCGGTCGGATGCACGAGTTCGTAGGCCTTGCAGATCTCGGTCACGATCTGCTCCTCGACGTCCTGCACACCGATCACCACCGCCTCGCCCGAGACCCGCACCCCGTTGCCGTCGCCTTCGGCCCCCCTTGTCCAAACGGCGTTCAGGAGCCGCAGCAGATGTCTCGGCAGGAGTTGGGTGTGACGCAGCACATAGGCGATCGTGTCCTCAACGACGCCGAGCTCACCCTTCACCGTCGGTGGCAGCACCATCCGCAACAGCTCCAGCGACTCCCGTTCCGAATCGGTGTTGAGCAGCGCGATGTCTCGATTTCGGTCGAGGAAGGGCCGGTGAAAATGTTCGAGGTACAGCATGAACCGATGGGCCGCGATCTTCACGATCTCCCGGGCACTCCATTGCAGGATGACGAACCGGCCGAAGTCCTTCAACGGATTACGCGACATCGACCGCAGCACATGCCACAGCTCGGCCGGGAACGAGAAGCGTATGCGGTAGGGGGCCGTTGGCTGGGTCGACCGGCCGACCTGCATGAACAGCCCCTCGATCGTGCGGGTGTGGTAGTCGAGGACGTCCTGGAAATCCTCGATCGAATCGAGCAGGAGCACCGGTTGGACCCGCGCCTCGTTGATCAGAGCCGTCACGTCGTCGATGACCGAGCCGAGCTTCACCCCGTGGAGCTCGAACAGTGTCGGATGGCGGGCCACGGTCTTGCGCTGCTCGACCTGATCCAGCAGCTCCATGCAGAACAGGCTCATCACCGCCTCACACGAGATGGAGCGGGAGCCGTCGTCGGTCAGATCGTCGAGGTAGACCTTGAGATCCTGGAACCGCACGTCGTCGGTGTCGATACCGTCGGGCGGTGACTGCACCAGGCCGACGAGCAGCCCGTGCCACAGGGCGGCGGCCCAGATTTCGGACACGTGTTCCGCGAACAGTGTCACACCGAGATCGGTCATCGCCCGGAGAAGATCCTCGATCTCGGCCACCGCCGTCGAGGTGTTGATCTCGATGTTGAGCGTGGTCTGGTCGGTGCCGAGCGCATCGAGAAACGCCGTCTTCCCCGCTCCCCTACGACCGACGACGAACGCCGGATCCCGCTGCATCAGATGGGCGTAGGCCTGATTCTCCCGATCGAACAGGTTCTGCCACAACAGCTGATAACCGATTTGTTCGGTGGCCACCGGCCCGAACGGCGTGTTGACGTTGATATAGGGCGCAACCTCATCGGTCGACAGACCCCGGATCAGGGGTTTCGCAGCCAGATCCGCCATTGGTTCCCTCCGGTGGGCTAGAACCGCCGGCGCCGCACCCGATTCTATTCATCCGACACCAGCCCGTCACAACCGATCGGCTACGCCACGCCCACGCCACCCCCGTCGAGCAAAGAAACCAGGACGCGATCGGGGCCCGCCTCTGAGTGGCGGGCCCCGATTCGCCGGATCGTTACGGGATCCGATCTACGGCGGCGGTTTGATGCGGCGGTCTTCTGCCGGCAGAACACTTGGTGCCGCAGCGTTCTGTCAGCCGATCGTTCCGGAGCGGCCGACCTCGACGGCGACAACGGGCTCGGTCACCCGGCGGTCGATGCGACTTGCCAGGTCCAAGCCGACCCATCCGGCGATGCCTGCTGCGTCGGTCACCACGACGACCTGGTCGTAGTCGCCGCTGTCAAGGGCCTCGTCGATGGCATCAAGCGGGCTCTCGGGACCCACCACGCCGCTGACCTCGAGACCGCGCTCACGAAGCGTGTCCATCGCTTGACCCAAGCGCCACCGGGCCGCCGTTGTTTCCGGCGGTTCCGCAACTGCAGGGTCGGATTCGAGCTGCACATAGTCGGCTTCGTCGGCCGACAACTCTCGAACCGGGGAGATGAGGTGAAAGGTGGAACCATCGTTGTTGAGTCCGTCGAACTCGCTCAGTGCGTGTTGGTCGAACTGAGGTTTGTCGACGAGAACCAGATACTGAGACATTGCTGCCTCCTTTCGGCGGCCACGTCGCTGTGGCGCCCGTTGCTTCCAGATGGTGTTCGGACAGCTATCGACTGATGCCCCGAACTCACATTACATTTACATTACAATAGTTACGGAATGATGTCAAGGAAGGGCCCAGCCGGTGTGTCGGAGTCGTGGATCCAGTGTCACGTTCCCGTACGGCTCAAGGATGTGAAAGCATGGACTGACAGCACGCAACAATCGACCAGGGGGATGACATGACCGACACCGCACGCGCCGCAACCACGCCGGGGAGACTTGGCGACCCGTCCGAGTCGCTGGCCACCGATCCACGCGTCGACCGTCGCCTGCGGGCGATGCTGGCCTCGCTCCAGCTCGACGGACACGGTGAGCCCGCCCCGCTCGACCGCACCGCGGATCTCGACGCCATCGGCGAGTTCGTCGCCGGCGCCGATGCGGGCTTCGGCGGACTGTACGAGATGATTCCGCTCGACGTTCCCGGTGATGACGAGATCGCCTACGAGGAGCAGATCATCACCGCTGATGACGGGCACAAACTCACGCTCAGGATCTTTCGCCCTGACGGATCGGACGGCCCCGTGCCGGCCGTTCTCTACACTCACGGCGGGGGAATGGCGATCTTGCGGACCGACTCTCCCGTCCACCTACGATGGTGCCAATCGCTGGCCTCGAGTGGCGTGCTGTGCGTCAGCATCGACTTCCGCAATGCGTGGACCGCAGACGGCCACAACTCGTTCCCCCGCGGCCTAAATGACTGCGCCACGGCGCTCGACTGGGTGCACGCCAACCGCAATGACCTCGGCATCTCGAGCATCACCCTCCAGGGTGAGTCGGGAGGCGCCAACCTCACGCTGGCCACCACACTCAAGGCCAAGCGAGAGGGTCGGCTCGACGCCATCGACGGCGTCCACGCCTCGGTTCCCTACATCAGCGGCGCCTACCACTGGCCGACCGAACGTAAGCTGGCCGAGCTGCCGTCGCTCATCGAGAACGACAACTATTTCCTCGCCAACGACCTGATGGATCCGCTGGCGTTCTACTACGGGCCCGAGGCCGACGACGAGACCAATCCGTTGGCCTGGCCGTACTTCGTGTCGGTCGAGGAACTGGAGGGCCTGCCTCCCCACGTCATCGTGGTCAACGAACTCGACCCACTGCGAGACGAGGGTCTTGCCTACTACCGGAAGCTGCTGGCAGCCGGTGTCGAGGTCACCGGGCGGATGAACCTCGGCGTGGTGCATGCGGCCGAGCTGATCTTCCGTCACGCCATTCCCGATGTGCATGCGGCCGCCATCGCCGACATCGTTCGGTTCGCCCGCGCCCGCGGCTGACGCGGACGTCCACACCACCGCGCCGTTGACACCGACGAAGTCTCCCGACCTTCCACTCGTTCTGCGGCCCGACGGCGACCGTCCGGTCGATTCTGGGCACTGGGCGTCTGCGCACCGCGACCAGATCGAAGCCGGGCTGACGTCGATCGGTGCGGTGCTCGTGAACGGTCTCGGCATCTCGTCGCCCGAGTAGTTCCGCGCCTTCTGTGCGCAGCTGTCGCCGGAACTTCGGAACTACGTCGGCGGCGATTCACCGCGCACCAACGTCGCCGATCACCGCAGGGTCATCGTCGCCATGGCCTGACCACGGCGGTGCACTCCGGGGACCCACCGGATTCAGTTCAGCAACACCTGGCGGACTCCCGACAGTTCGTTGCCTCGCCGGTGCCAGTCACGGCCGCCGTCGGTGCTGACCACCAGGGTGTCGTCGGGAGTCACCACGGCCACGATGTCACCGAGAGCGGAGAGCTGACGCGGCCCGACCGCGCCCTGCAGGTCGGTGAGCAGCGGATGTCCGAAGCGGTCGAACGTCGTGCCGTCGAAGCGGTACACCGCACCGTCTGATGCGCTCGGCCCGGAGGATGCGCCAACGAGGACCGCATCATCGGTGGCCGTGACGGCGAGGAGGTACGAGCTGTGGAGGCCGCTGCGGTGATAGGTCCACGTCTCCCCTCGATCGGAGCTTTCGGCCAACCCGCGGCGCCCCGTTGCCGCCCACAGCCTCCCGTCGTCCGATGTGGCCACCTGGTGGACGTCGTCGTGCAGATCGATGGTGGCGTGCCAGGTGCGGCCGTCGTCGCTGGTCCGGATAATGCCGCCGACGTGGATGCTGACGTAGAGGTCGTCGCCGTGGGAGGCGAACGAGAACACGGCCGGCGGTCCGCCCCAGGGCGTCGACCACGCCGATCGGGTCGGGGCCTCGTCGAATGACGATACGGGCGTGATCGCGCCGGAACCGGCGTCGAGGCGCCACAACCCGGCCTCATGACCGCCGATCCACACCGTGCCTCGATGGACGTGCACCACCGACCCTCGCCCATCGGTCACCCGGGCGATGAACTCGGGCGACCCGTTTTCGACCCGGTGCAGCTCGATGCCGTCGACGAGGGCATAGATCGCCTCGCCGTCGGACGCGACCGAGTTGACGTTGCGTCCTGGCAGCATCATGCGGTCGGCCCGGGCGTCGTACAACCCCCGCTCGGTTGCGACCAGGGCTGTGGTGGTGATCGGTGACAGCGATGAGATCGACATGAGAACTCCTTTGTTTCCACCAACCGTAGAACTTCAAGTGTGATTGAAGTCAAGGGTTGGAGCAGAAGGGTTGAAGCGGTGGCCGGCTCGCCGCCACACTGATCGGGTGGACGGACAAGCTGTGATCGTGGCTCACCGGGCGGGCAACCTCCCGAACCGGGCCGTTGCGGCTCTCGGCCGAGCCGACATGATCGAGATCGACGTGCACGTCTTCCGCGGCCGCGTCGAGGTCCGGCATGCGAAGGTCCTGTGGCCGACCAGCCGGCTGTGGGAGAAGTGGTACCTCCTGCCCCGAGACATCGAGGTTCCGACCATCGACGAGATCCTCTCGGTCATCCCGCCCGACGTGCCGCTGATGATCGACCTCAAGTGTTTCACTCGACGCGCCGCCCGTGTCGTCCGCCGTGCCATTCCCAACGACCGAACGTTGATCGTCTCCGGCCGGATGTGGTGGGTGCTGGGGGCGTTCCGCGACCGACCCCACACGGCCGCCTTGCGCAGTTGCGGCAACCGGTTTCAGGTTCGACTGGTCACGCTGATCCCCGGTCTCGGCGACAAGACGGGGGTCGTGGCCCACAACCGCCTGCTCACCGGTGAGATCATCGAGTCGCTACGAACCCGCACGTCTCGCCTGTTCACGTGGTCGGTAACCACGCTCGAGCGGGGACGGGAATTGGTGGACAGTGGGGTGACGGGCCTGATCGTCGACGATCTCGACCTGGACTGGGCACATCTGTTCAGCAGCGACGATTCGTGACTGCTTCGCGAACGTTGTAAGCTCTCACTGCACGCCGCCCACTCCTTCGTCGACGGACAGCCTCCTGAGCCCCCGCCACCACCCTTCGCAGCTCACCTTGCCGAACCTGCGCGACACGATTCGTCACGCCGTGCCGAACGTGGTCGAGGGCAAGGTCATCCCCGTTGTTCTGTTCATCGCCCTCCTTGAGGCCGCAGGCACGGCGCCGGCGCTGATCGGAACACTGGTCTTCGCCGTTGGTGCGCTGGTGCGCCGGTTCGTTCGCAAGGAACAGGTCACGGGAATACTGGTGCTGACCACGATCGGCCTGCTGGCCAGAACGGTGGCTGCGTTGGCCACGGGTTCGCTGATCATCTACTTCCTTCAGCCCACCATCGCCACCGCCTTGGTTGGGCTGACGTTCGTCGGCTCAGTGCTCGTCGGGCGGCCTCTGGCTGAGCGACTGATGGCCGATGTGTGCCCCGTCGACGAGGAGACGCAGGCCCACCCGCACCTCCGCCGCTTCCTGTCGCACGTGTCGCTGTGGTGGGCGTTCACCAGCGCGATCAACTTCTCGATCACCCTCTGGGTGTTGTTGAACCACTCCCCCACCACCTTCGTGCTCGTCAAGTCGATGCTGGGACCGATCACCACGACCGTCACCCTGTCGGTGGCGTATGTCTGGTTCCGCACGATGATGTCACGCACCGGGACGCAGGTCGTCTTCGCACCGGCCGTCTCGTCGGATCACCGGTTTCGTAGGCGCTGGATCAGGGCATAGGGACGGAAGTCTCTGGAGGTTCCCATCGCCCTGACGTAAAATCACGGGATGGCACGCGTTGCGTTCTTCACGGCGCGTCAAGCGATCGCGATCACCCTTGCGGCGCTGGCCTACTTCGGAGTCCGAGGCCTCACCGAGGGTGGCCGTACCCAGGCGCACGAGAACGCCACCCGCGTTCTCGAGTTGGAGCAACGTCTCCACCTCGATCTCGAACTCGGTGTACAGCAGACCATCGAGGGCCACGACTCTCTCCTGACGCTCGCCAACTGGATCTACATCTTCGGTCACTGGCCCGTGGTGATCGGAACACTCGTGTGGCTGGCGTTGACCCGCCGCGATCTGTTCTACGAACTGCGCAATGCGCTGTTCATCTCGGGGGCGATCGGGCTGGTGATCTTCGCCACCTGGGCGGTCATGCCACCGCGCCTGCACGGGCCGGAATACATCGACACCGTGATGGTCCGGTCAACGGCCTACCGGCTCCTCCAGCCGCCGGCGCTCGTCAACAAGTACGCCGCCGTACCGAGCCTGCATTTCGGGTGGAATCTCCTGGTGGGGGTGGCGTGGGCCCGGGCGTCCACCAGCCGGCCGGTCAGAGTGGCGGCAACCCTGATGCCTGCGGCCATGGCGTTCGCGGTCGTGGCAACCGCCAACCACTGGATCGCCGACGTCGTCGTCGGGGGCGTCGTCGCCTGCGCCGGCTTCGTCATCCAACGATCCGTGTCGCACTGGCTCGCTCGCCCGTCGGAGAAACTCGCGGTCCCCTCCGATGAGGACATCGAGCTGCTGCTCCGACGCGACGAAATGGACGGGGCAGCCCGCTAGGTCGATAACGTGCGACCGTATGGCCGGATCCGACCAACCGACGGTTGACACCGAGTTCGAGCTCGTCACCAAGGGCGGGCATCCCGACTTCCTCGACCTGCCGTGGGGCAAGCCACTCGAGACGTGGGAACACCCGCGGCTGGTCAAGATGGCCCACGGGATCAGCCGCCATGTCGTTCGCTTCGTCCGCTACGACGACAAGGTCTACGCCCTCAAAGAAACCGAACCGGCGATCGCCAACGCCGAGTACGACATCCTCAAGCGGATGCAGGAGCACCATCTGCCCACCGTCGAACCGATCGGTGTGGTCACCGGGCTCGGGCCGACGGAGCGGGCGATGCTGATCACCCGGTATCTCGACTTCTCGCTGCCCTACTGGTACATCATCGGCCGAGGGGAGTTCGGGCTGGCCGACCGGTTGATGAACGCCGGGGTGGTTCTGCTGGTCCGGCTTCACCTCGACGGGATCTTCTGGGGCGACTGCTCGCTGTCGAACATCCTGTTCCGACGCGACGCCGGCGCCATGATGGCGTATCTGGTCGATGCCGAGACGTCGGATTGGCAGACGACGATCAGCGACCAGATGCGCTTCTACGACATCGATCTCGCCCAGGAGAACATCGTCGGCGGGCTGCTCGATCTGCAGGCCCAGGGCCGAGTCGACCCCGAACTCGACCCGTGGGAGCTGGCCGATGAGCTCCGGTTCCGCTACGACGAGCTGTGGGACGAATTGACCCGCACCGACGAGTTCTCCTTTGCGGACCAGTGGCGCATCGATCGCCGGGTGAGGCGGATCAACGACCTGGGTTTCGATGTCGACGAGCTGTCCATCAGCCGTGACGGAACCAGTCTGCGGATCAAACCGGTGCTGGTCGAGGAGGGCCACCACGCCCGTGAGCTCCGGCGGCGCACCGGCCTCGATGTGCAGGAGAATCAGGCTCGGCGTCTGCTGGCTGACATCGCCGGCTACCAGGTGTGGCTGGAGCGCTCGTCGGACCGGCCGGTTCCGGCCGCGGTCGCCGCGGCCCGCTGGCTGGCCGATGTCTACGAGCCGATCGTCGAATCGATTCCTGGTGACTTGAGCGAACGTCTGGAACAACCCGAACTGTTCCACGAGGTGCTGGAACACCGCTACTACATGGCCGAGCGTCTCGGCCGAGAGGTCTCGAACGCGGAGGCGTTGGCCGACTACCGCGACTCCGTTCTCGCCGATCGACCCACCGAACGGCAGCTGCTCGCCGACGAACAGACCGAGTCGTTGCTCGTCGACGATGTCCGCGATGTCGGCGATGCCGGTGATGACGACGCCGGTGATGACGAGGAGTAGGGTCGACCGATGACGGTCCAATCGCTTGCCGACTTCGACTTCTCGCCGGCTGATCAACCCGACCCCGGGCTGGAGCCCCGCCGGTTTCTGGAGTCGTGGCTCGACTACCAGCGTCATGAGTTTCTCCGCAAGCTCCGCGACCTCGATGCCGAGCAGCTGGTGGCCTGGTCGATCCCTCCGGTCGAGCTGTCGGTGCTCGGTCTGGTTCGTCACATGACCCAGATGGAGCATGTCTGGCTGACCTGTGGGCTCGGCGGCGGTGAGCTGGATCTGCCTTACGGCGAGGACGACTTCGCCGGCGGCTCGATCGCGACCGTCGACGCCGACATCATCCGCCATTTCGAGGAGGTCGTCAGATCCGAAGCGGTGATCTCGGCGATGCCGTCGCTCGACTCCACGGGGCTCGGCCACGGTCGGTCGCTGCGGGCGACCCTGGTCAAGATGATCGACGAGTACGCCCTCCACGCCGGACAGGCTCACATGATCCGATTCGCCGCCCTCGGCGAGATGCTCCGGTGAACTCGGATCGCCGCCGAGAACCTGGTGTTCGGTGCTCCAGCTCGTTGGCGTGCGGTAGGCGATCGGCAACCGGTGTAATGTCAGATCATGGACCGTGACGCGCTGCGAACCATCCAGGAGCCACTGAAGGAGCAGTACCGGGACACGCCCGAGTCGGCGGTCATCACGCTCGACGCCGAGGGCGAACTCGGCGAAGGCATCACCTGCTCGGTGAAGACGGGAAGCGTCCTGGCCCAGGCCGGTCTCCATCCGGCCACCGGCGGCGACGGCCTGTCGTTGTGTTCGGGCGACATGCTGCTCGAGGCCCTGGTGGCCTGCGCCGGTGTCACGTTGAACGCGGTGGCGACGTCGCTCGGTATCGAGATCGAGCGGGGCGTTGTTCGGGCCGAGGGCGATCTGGATGTCCGCGGCACCCTGGCGGTCGCCAAGGACGCCCCGGTCGGCTTCTGCGCGATCCGCCTCACCTTCGACCTCGAGACCGACGCCGACTCCGAGCAGGTGGCCACCCTGATCAAGCTGACCGAACGGTACTGCGTCGTCTTCCAGAGCATGGCCCGCACGCCGGAGTTGACTACGAGCCTGGCGTGAGGGATTTAAGACTCATTTAGGGTCCGTTTCACGCCACCCGCCTGAGCTGCGTGAAACGATCAACGGCGGCGGCCCGTCGGCCGAGCCTCGGCCTGCATCGAGATACGAGATGTGCCGCCGGAGGTATCAACCCATGCGCCGACTCACGCGACGACTGATCGTTGCCCTCGCCATCGTCTCCATGCTCGGGCTCAGCGCCCCCGCAGCGGCCAATCACGACGACCCGATCCCTGAGAAGATCCCGATCAGCGATGCCGACTTCGACGTCGAGCTGGTCGGTGACGGGTTCACCACACCGTTGTTCGGAGCGAGCGCGCCGGGCAACAACAAGCAGCTGTTCGTCGTCGATCAGGTCGGCACGATCACGGCGCTGAAGCTGGAGCCGGGCAAGCACGGCGGGATACCCGATTCGTTCACGTTCCTCGACATCGGTGTGGGCGGTCTGGACCTGCTGGTTCCCCTGGGCGCCTTCGGGCCGGGATCGTTCGACGAGCGAGGTCTGCTCGGGTTGGCCTTCCACCCCGACTACGAGCGCAACGGGTTGCTCTACACCTATTCGTCGGAACCGCTCGATTCCGGCGACGCCGACTTCACCACCCTGGCCGACGATGAGCCTCGGGCCGGTAACGCCAGCCTCAGCGTGATCCGGGAGTGGCAGGTCGACGATCCGAAGGACGAATCCTCGGTGGTCGATCCGTCGAGTTCACGGGTGCTGTTGCGGGTGGAGCAGCCGCAGTTCAACCACAACGGCGGCGCCATCGACTTCGGTCCCGACGGCATGCTCTACATTGCGCTCGGTGACGGCGGAGCAGCCGACGATCAGGGGCCCGGCCACGCCCCGGGCGGCAACGGTCAGGATCTGAGCGACGGCAACGTGCTGGGCAAGATCCTCCGCATCGACCCCGACGGTTCGAACAGCGCCAACGGCCAGTACGGCATCCCCGGTGACAACCCGTTCGTCGGGGCTCAGGGTGCCGATGAGATCTTCGCCTACGGTTTCCGCAATCCGTTCCGGATGGCGTTCGACTCCGAGAGCGGCGAGCTCTACGCCGCCGATGTCGGCCAGAACGACATCGAGGAGGTCGACATCGTGGTCAGCGGCGGCAACTACGGGTGGCCGGTCAAGGAGGGCACGTTCCTGTTCGACATGAACGGCGCCGATCCAGGCTTCACGACGACCGACTCGCCCGGCGTTCCGGCCGGGATGATCGATCCGATCGCCCAGTACGACCACGACGAGGGCATCTCGGTCACGGGCGGCTTCGTCTACCGGAGCAACCGGGTGAAGGACCTGCGCGACGCCTATATCTTCGCCGACTTCCTGGGCCGGCTGTTCACCATCGACGATGGCGAGACGGTCGAGCTGATTCCGGCCGGTGGCCCGATCGGTATGTTCATCGCCGGGTTCGGCGAGGACGACCGCGGTGAGCTGTATGTGATGGGTCAGCAAGGCTTCACCCCGGTCGGAACCACCGGGCAGGTGTTCAAGATCGTCCGAACCGACGACAACGACAACGACGACGACGCCGGGCGCGAGCTGGAGGCGGACCTGTCGTCGGCCAACGAGGTTCCGCCCAGTGGCACCGGCGCATCGGGCGAAGCCGAGGTCACCCTCAACCAGGGTCGAGGCCGGATCTGTGTCGAGATCGAAGCCGAGGATCTCGCCGGTGACGTCGTGGCCGGACACATCCACGTCGGGGCGGCCGGAGTGAACGGTGGCGTGGTCGTCGACCTCGGCGTCGACAGCGCCGAGTTCGAAGCCTGTATCGGCGGCGTCGATGCGGATCTGATCCGAGACATCCGCAACAACCCGCAGAACTACTACATCAACATTCACACCACGGCGGTCCCGTCGGGCGAGATCCGGGGTCAGCTCTCGAAGTAACCAACGACGATGTAGCCGATCTGAAGGAGCCGATCTGAAGGAGCCGATCTGACGTGTGGCGCACGGGAACCGAATGGTGTTCCCGTGCGTCACATTTGTATGGACCATCGACGCCTTCTGTTCCGTCTGCCGGCGATCGCCGTCGTCTTGGCGCTCGTGGCTGTGGCCTGCGGGGATGCGGGGACCGCCGCGATCGCCCCACCGGTCGACGGGATGGTGTTGCGCTTCGGCGCACTGACCGAGCGAGACATCGACATCGATGCCGACGGCGCCAATGTCACGGCGGCCGTTCAGGGGATCAACGAGTTCTCCCTCGACCTGTACCGGTCGCTGGCCGCCACCGAGGACGGCAACTTCGTGGCCAGCCCCTACAGCGTCACGTTCGCCCTCGGCATGATCTACGCCGGAGCGGCTGGCGACACGGCCGCCGAGATGCGCTCGGTGTTGCACGCCGATGAACTCCCGGCCGCCGACTGGCAGGAGGGCATCAATGCCTACGACCTCAGCCTCCACGCCCGCACGAGCGGCAGTCCGACCGAGTGGCGGTCGGCCAACAAGGTGTGGACCGAACCGGGCCTCCCGCTACGGGACGACTACCTCGACGTGTTGACCGGTGTCTACGGCTCGCCGCTGGCCGAGGCGCAGTTCGCCGCCGACGCCGAATCCGAACGAGGCGTCATCAACGACTGGGTGGCCGAGCGGACCCGGGACCGGATCGACGAGCTGTTCCCCGCCGGGTCGATCGGTCCGAGCACCCGCCTGGTTCTGGTCAACGCCATTGCGCTCGACGCCCCGTGGGAGTTCCCCTTCGACCCGGCGTCGACGTCGAACGGTGCGTTCACGCTGGCCGACCGGTCGCAGGTGCAGGTGCCGATGATGCGCTACGGCGAGTTCCTGCCTTCTGGGTTTGGCGACGACTACGAAGCCGTGGAGCTGCCCTACGCCGGCGGCGCGCTCTCGATGGTCGTCATCGAGCCAACCGACCTCGGTGCGTTCGAGGCCGACCTGACGGCGGAGAAGCTCGACACAGTGACCAACTCGCTAACCGAGGGCGGCATCCACCTGACCATCCCCCGGTTCAGCGACCGGACCCACGTCCGGCTCAACGACGCATTGAGCTCGATGGGTATGCCGTCGGCCTTCGGGGCGGGTGCCGACTTCACCGGGATGCTCGATGGCGGTGGACTGTGGCTCGACACCGTTGAACACGAGGCCTTCATCGAGGTCGACGAGGAGGGCACCAGGGCGGCCGCGGCTACCGGCGGTGCAATGGTGACGTCGCACGGCCCCACGGTCATGATCGACCGCCCGTTCCTCTACCTGATCCGCGACCGGGGTGCGGGCACGATCCTGTTCCTGGGTCGGGTAACCGACCCGTCGACTACCTCGTAGCGGCAAAATCGCCACGCGTCGCCCCTCGTGCCGCTAGATTGGACGTTCCTGCGGACGTAGTTCAACGGCTAGAACCTCAGCCTTCCAAGCTGATGATGTGGGTTCGATTCCCATCGTCCGCTCGCAGCTCCGGCGAATCAAATCTCGATTCGTCCCGCGACTTCGGTATTTCGGTTCGCCGCTCAACTGTTGGTGGTCTGCTCAGCTATGAGGGTGAATCGCTCAGTGGAGTAAGTCCGGGACACGAACGGTGGCGTGGCGAACGTCGAGCGTCCATTGGGTTGGATGTCAACGACACTCAATCCGGCTCCGGCAGCCATAACCGTCAGTTCGTCGAGGTCGAAACCGTAGACCGGTTCGGTTGGGTGACCGGCGGCCCGCAGCTCGGCGTCGAGTGTTGCCGCCTCGTCGGGGGAAAGGGCGACACCGTCGGTGATATGCAGTCGACCAGCCGGGGTCAGAACCCTGGCCAGTTCCCGTAGAGCGTCATCGGTCGGTACGAGGTGGTGGAGCACGGACTCGACGATGAGCTGATCGCAGGTTGACGATCGGATTGGCAAGGCGAGAGCGTCAGCGCAGAGGTACGTCCTCCGGCTGGGATCGCGCTTTGCCATCTGTAAGGCGCTTAGATCGACATCAACACCGATCCACGGTGCCGTTGTATCAGTCTGGCGGCGACCACCGGGTCCGCAGCCGATCTCGACGACCACCGGGTGCCTGGGTCTCGTCACCTCCGTCAGCACCGACACATCTTCGCGCCACAGCCATGCGCAGAGCGATATCGGACGCTCCAGTCGTGCTTCGCAGTGTTGCGCCTCGATTGGCCCGGAGCCGAACGTTGTCGAGCGGCACCACAGGCGGCTCCGCTCGCTTCCGGCCTTGGGCAGGGCCGCTCCTCATTGCCGGATAGCGGGCGGGCGTGTGCGGTCGCTACAGCGTTGTTCTGATCGCCTAGGCAGGATCAGCGTTTCAGGTACTTCAATGAATTCCGCCGCGCCTCGTCGCTCATAGCGCGGTGGTCGTGAACGAAGTCTTTGACTTCGTTCGGGCAGCGTCGAGAGAGTTCGCGAAGCAGCCAACCCACACTCGTTTGGCTCCACCGGGCCGGGTCCGTGGCGTTTGTGTCGGCGACCTCGAAGAGCAGGTCGGTGAAGCCGTCGAAGAGTTCAGGGCTCGGCGCGGCATGGTTGACGAACGCGACAACTCCAGCGCGCCGCTGCCAGAGACCCTCGGCACGGGACCCACTCAGCCAGCGTTCTACAACGCGCCTCGACGTCTACTCCGGTGGTGAGGAATGGTCCGAGCACCTTGACGCAGTACCAGTCAACTGTGTTCCAGTCAGCGAGATGCCCAACTGCCCAACGGTACAGCGAGAGCCTCGATGTCGTCGATGGTGAGAGCGTGGAGACCATGTTCAGCCAGGAGCAGGACCCCGGCAAGCTTGTCCTCTGACCATGGCTGCTCGAAGCACGCATGTGCGTATTCGAATATTGCTGCAGCGTTCCCTGTGTCGAACCCGTGCTCCTCGACTAGGGCAGTCACGGCTCGTCTGGTGTCTGCCACCTTCACACCACGGAGGAGCGCGTCGCCCTTGAGGTATCGCTCCCACCATTGCTTTGTCTTCTCGGCGGCGACACCTGTGAGCTTCGCGTCGAGACCGGCGACGAAAGACTTCGTTGTCACGATTCGAGCAGCGTCGGCAGTGACACCCTGATGGTCGACATGACTTGTTTGGGTCCGATCCACTTGGGGTCCGATCGGTAGACCTCTGCAATCGACACAGCCTGATCCAGCTCGCTGGCAGCAGCCGCGAGAACGCCGTGGTCAATGACCCCATCGACGCCGACGTGGTCTGCGAACAGCGGCTTTTCGGGATCGAGGATTCCTGCCTCGATACTCGAGTCGACGAGTTGCGAGCAGCGGCAGGGGTTGTCAGCGCGGATCAACCCGCACCGTTGACCCATGATCGAGCGCATCGTCTTGCGTGCCCGCGCGAGGCGTTGCCGGAATGCTGCCGGCGTCGTCTCGCAGGCCTCCGCCCCTTCTACATCGCTGAGACCGATGACGTCTCCCAGCAGATAGGCGAGTCGCACAGGCCGAGACAGACACAGCAGCATTCCGTACGTGCACGCGATTCGTACATCACCGCACAGCTCATCGAACTCCACAGCTGAGCTCGCTTCCACAGACGGCACCGACCGGTGCTGGTCGATCCAGCTGCCGAAGTCGTCAGCGCTACCGACGGTTGCTTCGAGCCGCTGCGTCTTCATCCGGAGAAACTGATGGGAAGCGATGGTGTACGCCCAAGTCGTCACCTTCGACCGTCCCTCGAACGAAGCAAGGTTCGTGACTACTCGGATCAACGCCTCCTGCGTCGCATCAGCGGCGTCCTCGGGATGTGAGAACATCCGCATCGCAAGTCGGTAGATCGGATCCTGCAATGACCGGCAGACGACTTCCAGAGCGTCGGCATCGCCGTTCACGGCTCGTGCCACCGTGGCTGAAAGCGGGTCGGTGTCAGTCACCAAGATCCTCGGCGGCGAGAGTGCCATGCGACATAACGGGCGGCGCGATGATGAACGAGAAGAACTTGCCCGCCTCCGGCAGCGTCATCGCCATCTCGGCAGCGGCCTTCGCGGCTTCGAGGCTCTCCCAGAACCACACGTCGATCCACGCTCCGGACTCTTCGCCTCGAAACAGGCGAGCATCGATCAGCCCCGGGCACGCACTGCGGATTGCACCAACCGCGTCGGGACGTGCAGCCATCATGTCCGCCTCCGTTTCCGGGTCAATCGTGAAGCTCACCAATTCCACAGCCATTTCGTTCATGATCTCATCTTCTTTCCTCGAGGTGTCCAACCCGATGCCGGCCACACAGAAGTAAGAGACAACGAACACCACGACTGTGACACTCGCACGCAAGAAAAATCTGATCGACTCAGCCATCCAATGCCGGAGACGCACATATCGCTGGCCACGAGAGCGACCCCCACCCGAGCCAGATCGGCACCTACGAGCGGGCGGACTGATCCGGTCGCTTCGCCTTGCGGCCGCTCGGGTATCACCGCTTGGAAACGCTCCTCCACCGTGCGCGAGTGCTGGCGTTATCGACTTGCTTCACGACGGGATAATCTCGACACCGTCAGCGACGGTCAGCCGAAGGGCGTCGAGTACGAGTAGTAGAAGCCTGACCAGCACGACCGTTGCACAAAGAGTACCCGTAGCAGCCAAAAAGCTCTGTCGTCCGCTCGCAACTCCTCACCCGATCGCGTCGATCTGAGCCCTTAATGGCAGCTCAAACGCGCCCGTGATGGCAAGAGACTCGAACCGAGGGTCAGCGAGGTGCGCATCGATGACGGAAGCTGATGCTCCGATGAGGGTGTAATCGAGGTCGATGTCGGTGGAGACCCACCACGTCAGATCGGGCGCCCAGATCATCCCCGTGAATGTCTCCGGTCCTGCTGCCAAGTCGTTCGAATGGTCCAGTGTGGCCAACCGCACCTCTCTCATACCGAGCACGACGAGGGGAAATCCATCGACCGCCGTTCCATGGCCGGACGATCCGCAAAGGCCGACGCCAACTGGCCCGCCTCGGGCGAGTGACATCGCCAGCTCCCCGATGCGCAGTCGGTAGCTGATTCGATCCCCGGACTCGATGGCCGATGGGGCCATGGGCGCCAACGGCCATCTCGACGTTTCGTCAAATCGGGTCACGACGACAGATCCTCGCGGTCATGTATTTCGAGTTTGACATCCTGGCCGACCGCCCGCGGCGATATCGAAGAGGCGGTCGAGGTGGTGATCGATCGTGGCTGCGGCGGCCTCTGGAGTTATCGTCCCGTCGAGGACGTACTGCCCGAGCCCAGGCAACAGAGCCGTGAGTAGAAGGGCTTCGGCTTCCGGGTCGACGCCGGCGGCCAGTGGGCCCCGGTTCAGCTGCTCGAGGATCGTGTCGTGCATCATGCGTACTTCGGTCTTGCGACTCTCGTTGGCTGATGGATCTCCCAACGCCGCGACGACACCCTCGGTGTAGAGCGCCACGTACATCAGCATCGCCAGGCGAGTCTCCTCATCGACTGGATTGAACGACTTGATGAAGGCACCCAGCACTTCCCGTGCCGAACCGTCGGTTGCGTTGATCCAGGCCATCAGGCGCTCGGTCGACCTCTCGGCGATGTGCTCCTGGGTTGCCGCCATCAACTCCTGTTTGGAGCCGAAGTAGTACTGCACCAACCGAACCGAGACTCCGGCCTCCGCCGCGACTTTTCGAAACGTGACCGACCCGAGACCACCCCGCAGCGTCAGCCGACAAACCGCATCGGTCAGCTCCCGTCGCCTCGCATCATGGTCGACCTGCTTTGGCATCTCTTGACTCTAGCACCTGTTATGATACAACTGTACCATGAAAACATATCGTGGGACGTGGAAGAGCGACCGAGCCGAGCAGCGGTTCCGGATCGCCGATGCCGCCCGGTGGGAACAGGCCACCGACACACCGCCCGAGACCATCGACGTCTCCACCGGCTTCGGATCGACGCGGGCGCTGCGTTGGCCCGGGCAAGGTCCCGATGTCGTCCTGCTGCACGGCGTTGGCGACACGTCGTTCCGGTGGATCCCGTTTGCCGAGGAGCTTCCCGAGTTCAACGTCGTCGCCATCGACATCATGGGCGATGTCGGCAACAGCAAACCCGAGGTCGGCTTCGAGACAGCGGCCGACTTCGGCGTCTGGCTGAGCGAGACGATCGACCTCCTCGGCCTCTCGGCGCCCCACATCGCGGGGATGTCGCTTGGCGGGTACGTTGCGCTCTCGCATGCGGTGCAAGAGGGCGCCGCCGGCTCGATCGTCCTGTTCGATCCGGTGGGACTCGTCCAACTGAGAATGGTGCGCTTCATCGCGTGGGGCGCCGCCACCGCGTTGGCCGCCATGGCACCGGGACCGATCCGCGGATGGGCCGGGCGCCGCCTACGCCAACCCATACTCGACGAGAAGGCCGACGTGAGCGCCCACCTCAAGGGATCGATCGGACACCCGATGACACTGCCTCCGCTTCCGGTGTTCACCGATGAGCAACTGGCGTCGATCAGTGTGCCGGTTCGCGTCGTGGCGGGAGCGAAGTCCCCGGTGTTCGACGGCGCAGCCATGACCCGGCGAGTGGAGGATGCGATCGAGAACGGGCACGCCCTCCTCCTACCCGACGCCGGCCACGCGCTGGCCATGACGCACAGCGAGATCTGTCTCAACGAGCTCCGCGCCGCCGTCGCCGACAGCTGAAGGGGCCACTGGCGCTGAGCACGGTCGCTCGCGCCCGACAATCACTCGCGAATTTGGGCCAACCCGGTGGCCAAGTCGTCTCGGTGGCTGACGATCGTGTAACCAGTGGCCACGACCGGTCCAGGCTGGTCGGTCCAGACGGCCTCTCCGTCGAACAGGTAGAAGACGTCCCACGCCGGGCCGTGGTCCAGCGGCCACGGCAGCCGGGAGTGGGCCCACTCACCGATCACGGCGCCGGGGTCCCAGTAGTGGATCACGTTGGGACCGTTGATGGCGGCGGTTGCCTGCCGGGCTCGTTGCCGATCACCGCCCAACACCGGCGCCCAGATGACGTGGACCGTCACGTCGTTGTCAGAGTCGGTGTCCGGGTGGGCGGTGAGTTGGTCGTGCACCTCACGGGCGCCGGCGATGCATGTCGGTCATATGGGGTCGACGAGGAGAATGAGTCGAGGGTGGCCCTGGCCGGCGTCGAACGCCGCCTGAATCTGGTCGACGCTGTCGATCTCGATCAGATCGGATCGGGATCCTTCGTCACCGTCGGGTTCGGATTGGTCGGCGAAGAGGTCGACCTCGTTGTCGAGACCAGGAACAGAGACCCGCAGCCTGGGAGGATTCGAACCGGTACCACCACCTCCGGACAGGAGCGCGACAGCGACCAACCCGACGGCCACGGCCACCACCGCAGCCAACCTGATGCGCACACTATGCGCCATGAACCCTGGTAACCGACGTTCCCAGCACGCCATTCCCCGGACTCGCGCTTCGGGCTGGAAGGGGTTTCGGGCAGACCCGAGTCGACCACCCGACCGCGGCGTCAACGTCACATTTGTTCGGCCGATCACGGCGCGTCTACGCTCGTTGTGTCGCCGACAATACGATCGACGGCGAACACCACAGATCGGACGGGACGGATGATGAGATGTCGTCGCACCCCATGGATCGTCGCTGCAGCAGTCGTTCTGCTGCGGTGCCGAGGAGTCCGGCCTGCTGGGGTCACAAGCCTACGTCGATGATCTGACCGAGAACCAGATCGATGACATCGCGGCGATGCTCAACTTCGACATGATCGGCTCGTCGAACTACGTCAGGTTCGTCTACGACGGCGATCTGTCGGACTCCGATCCGCCACCGAGCGGCGCGCCTGAGCGATCGGCGGCGATCGAAACGCTGTTCGTCGACTACTTCGACGGCGAGAGGCTCGCGTCGGCGCCAACGGAGTTCTCGAGCCGCTCGGACTACGGGCCGTTCATCGAGGTCGGTGTGCCCGCCGGTGGCCTGTTCACCGGCGCCGAGGGCATCAAGACACCCGAAGAGGCGTCGAGCGCTCGCAGCTGACCGGACAACGCCTCTCAGCTGATCCTTGTGCCGAACTCTCTGCTGGCGAACATCCAGTCGATTAGTGACGCCCGGTCGAGCGTGTTGCCGTTGAGGAGCTGACCCCAGTAGGTCGCACCGATCGGGTCCACCCGTCGACAGAAGAAGTTGTCGTAGACAGCCGACGTGAATGCCGTGTTGTCGAGTGAGCCGTAGCGGTCGGCGAACTCGATGCCATCGAGCATCCACCGCCGAACCTCTTCGAGACTCACACCTTCGTCGAGGAGGCCCGTCCAGTAGTTGAGACCGGCCGCATCCGGAGTCCGTCGGAACAGCACCAGGTAGAGGCGGGTGACGGCCTGACGGTTATCGTCGACGCCGGCAAACGACACATAGTCGTATCCGCAGTGGCGAGGCTGGGGCCTGGCGCCTCGGCCCAACGAGTAGTCGGACACACCGTCGCCATCGGCGTCGGCGAACGAGTCGGCGTCGTTCGGATCGGTCCCATCGCCGAGCTCGACGCGGTTGGGCACGCCGTCACCGTCGGAGTCGAGGAATGAGGTGCTGCTGAGCGGATCACTGCCGTCGAGCGCCTCGTCGCCATCGGAGACGCCATCCCCGTCGGAGTCACCCTTCGCCGGGTCCGTGCCGTCCCGTTCCTCGTCGTAGTCGGTCACACCGTCGGCATCTGAATCCTTGACCGATGTCGAGTCGTTCGGATCCGTACCCTGCCGTGATTCGACCCGGTCCGGCACGCCGTCACCATCCGTGTCGCGAACGTCTGCGGCGTCATTCGGATCGGTGCCGTCGCCGGACTCCTCGTAGTCCGAAACACCATCCCCATCGCCATCGACGAAGTCGTCGCCATCAGCCGGATCCGTTCCGTCACCGGTCTCGACATAGTCCGGTACACCATCGGCGTCACCGTCCACAAAATCGTCCGCGTCATTGGGATCCGTACCATCCTTCGACTCGACACGGTTGGGTACGCCGTCACCATCGGAGTCGACAAAGTCCGCGGCGTCATTCGGATCGGTGCCGTCGCCGGACTCCTCGTAGTCCGATACACCATCCCCATCGCCATCGACGAAGTCGTCGCCATCAGCGGGATCCGTTCCGTCACCGGTCTCGACGTAGTCCGGTACACCATCGGCGTCACCGTCCACAAAATCGTCCGCGTCATTGGGATCCGTACCGTCGTTCGTCTCGACGTAACTCGGCACGCCATCACCATCGGAGTCGACGAAGTCCTGGGCGTCATTCGGATCGGTGCCGTCGCTGGTCTCCACGTGATCGGGAACGCCGTCGCCGTCGGCGTCCGGGACACTGGCGGGATCGTTCGGATCGGATCCGGCGGCCACTTCGTCGCCGTCGGTCGCGCCGTCGCCGTCGGAGTCGCTCGTCAGCGGGCTTGTGCCCAGTCGTCCCTCCTGATAGTCGGACAGGCCGTCGCCGTCGGTGTCCTTCGCATCACCGGGGTCGTTCGGATCGGTACCGTCCGCGAGCTCAACGGAGTCCGGCACCCCGTCGCCGTCGGTGTCGAGATAGTCGTCGGGATCGTTGGGATCGGTGCTCTGCGCCGTCTCGTCGCTGTCGGAAACACCGTCGCCATCGCTGTCGACACCGATCAGGAGACGGACGAGACTGGCCACCGAACCGATGTCGTCGACTTCGTACTCGACCAGATAGCCGAGTACGCTCAACGAGTCCGGGTAATCGTTCCAGAGCCCGGAACCGGCGAACATGTGGGCGTAGTCCTCACCCGATCCGTACTCGTTCGGCTCGTTGGTCTGCCAGTTGTTGTACAAGCCGCCGACCGCCGTGCCACCGGCACCGGCCTGCTGGAAGAAGAACTGGCCGGCCTCGGGCCCGTCCATCCAACGCCACTCGCCCTCGACAGCCTCGTCCGAAGCTCCAATCCAGGTGTTGCCGGTCAGCTCGACCAGGGCCACGTCATTCTCGACCTGCGACGAGATGTTGGCCAGGTGACCGCTGTAGGGGCCGAACGTGCGGGCCAGGGCGGCAGCACGGGCCGCTGTCCACGTGATGTTCGCACCGGTATCGACATACTCGTACAGGTTGCCGGTGTCGGGTAGATAGATTGCCGTTCCCGCCACGACGATGAACGTTCGGCTTCCTTCGATCGTCGAGCTCTGCGAATAGGTGACGTCGCGCAAGGCAGCCTGATAGTCGGCGATGGTGGCGGTGCCTCGCAGGCGGAGCAGGCCGGACGACGATGAGTAGGAAACGGTTATCCCGGCATGAGAGCCGCTGGTCCCCATCTGGTCGATGGAGGCGTTGAATCCCGATGCGATCCGGATGGTGATCCCCTCCATCGTGCCCGTTCCCGAGATCACCGCATTTGCGAACGGGAACATCGTCGAGCCCGGGGCTCCGGTGACCGATCCGTCCGTCGAAATCGTCGGGCTCGCCGCAGAAGCGGGCGATGAGACGAGACCGATGAGGGTCAAGGACAGGGTCGCCACCATCATGACGGTGAGGATCCGACGGCGTGCTCGGTGGGTTCGACCGTGGCCATGTCGTGTGCAACACATGGTGGTATCTTCGGCATCCGGCACACAATCTCAAGAACTGGCCGGGCCGACGACGGGCAGAGCGGCGAGCAGGCAGAGGCGTCTGGTAGATTGTGCCGATGCACCGCCGCACCTTCTTGAAACACGGGACCATAGCCGTCGGTGGTTTGGCCCTTCTCGGATCACGTTTCGCCTCTGTCGCCGTCGCCGGCGACACGCCCTACGGGCCCCTCGGAACGCCCGACGGCAACGGGATCGCACTGCCTCCCGGCTTCTCCTCCCGGGTCATCGCCGTGACCGGCGCCGCAGTCGCGGCGACGGGCTACACCTGGCATCCGAACCCTGATGGCGGCGCCACGTTCGCCCAGCCCGACGGAGGCTGGATCTACGTTTCCAACGACGAGACGGGTTCGGGCGGTGGCGGCGCGTCGATGGTTCGATTCGACTCGAGCGGCGCCATCGTCGACGCCCGATCGATCCTGACGGGCACCAGCCGCAACTGTGCCGGCGGACCGACCCCGTGGGGCACATGGCTCAGCTGCGAGGAGACCTCCTCCGGCCGGGTCTGGGAGTGCGACCCGCTCGGTGTCGGCCCCGCCGCCGTGCGACCGGCAATGGGCGTCTTCCGCCACGAGGCGGCCGCCGCCGACCCGAACAATCAGGTCATCTACCTCACCGAAGACGAGTCGAACGGCGTGCTCTATCGCTTCCGGCCCGACACATGGGGCGATCTCTCCACCGGAACGCTCGAAGTCATGACCGAGGTCGGCGGCCAGCTCGGCTGGGCCACCGTGCCAGACCCGTCGGCCTCGTCGACCGCAACCCGTTCCCAGGTGGCGGAGGCCAAGGTGTTCGACGGTGGCGAGGGGGCCTGGTTCGACGGCACCAACCTGTACTTCACCACCAAGGGCGACAACCGGGTCTGGCGCTTCGATCCGGCCGGCAACCAGCTCGAGGTGATCTATGACATCGCCACCTCCCCCGACCCGGTGCTGAGCGGGGTCGACAACGTGACCGTCTCCGTTTCCGGCGACGTGTTCGTCTGCGAAGACGGGGGCAACATGGAGGTCGTCATGCTCACCCCCGAGGGAACGGTCGCTCCGTTCTTCCGGCTCGACGTCAGCGGCTCGGAGTTGACCGGCGTGGCGTTCAATCCCTCGGGCACGAGGATGTACGTCAGCTCCCAGCGAAACCCCGGGGTCACCTACGAGATAACGGGCCCGTTCCGCACCACCGCCGGGCCGCCATCCCAGCCGCTCGACATGGACGCCACCGTCGATGTGAGCGGTTCGGCCAAACGTCGAGGGGTGAACGCCACGGCCACGATCACGGTCATCGACGAGAACAACGCCCCGGTTGCATCGGCGTCGGTGACCGGAGAATGGCGGGTCGACGGCTCGCCGATCGCGGTTGGCTCCGGCACGACCGACAGCAGCGGTATCGCCACCATCGGCAGGAATCGGATCACCATGGCCACCGATGCCGTGCTGACCTTCGAGGTCCAGGCCCTCACGGCCGCCGGCCGCACGTGGCAACCCGATCTGATCCCCGGCGACGCCGTCGGCTCCTGGACCAACACCGACGGCGGCGGCAACGGTGGAGGTAATGGGGGCGGCAACGGAGGTGGCAACGGCGGAGGCAAACCTCCGAAGTGATCTGGTGGTGCCGCCGGCAACCGCTACGGCGACCAGGAGCGGCCGTCGAGCAGGTCGTCGAGCAGGCGAACGCCGCCCCGACCCCCTTCCACTGAGCCGCCTCCCATAGCCATCAGGAGCATCGCCGTGCCGTAGGCATCCGAGAGTGCGTGGTGGCTGCGAACCGGGGGAAGACCGTAGCGGTCGAGTAGCGAATACAACCTCACGTTCTGGGCCGCCTCGAGTTCGAGGAGGCGACGCGACCGGTCGACATGCCACTGCATGGTGTCGATCAGCTGCCACGGCCAGAACCCGATCCCCCATCGATTCCGACAGATCTTGGTGACATACCCAAGCTCGATCTGGGCGAAGTGGCACACGAGAATTCGCCCGACCAGATCACCGAGCAACAAGTCGACGACGTCGTCGGGATCATCGCCATCGCTGACCTCGGTGTCGGTGATGTGGTGCACGACCGCCGACTGGCCCACCTCCACCGACGACGGCGGACGGATCAGATGGTGACGGGCCGAGCCGGCGTCCACCACTCCCCCGTCGACGCAAACCCAGCCCATCGACAACAGATGCCCTTCGTCCGGATCGATTGCCGTCGCCTCGACATCGAGCACGAGATACGAGGCTTCGTGCCACGGCTCTGAGGGGTCGAACTCAACGGGATCCGCGTAGTAGCGGGCCAGTGCGCCGCCGTCTTTCTCCCGTTCCCGGCCCTCCGCCACGAAGTCGGCGACGACCCGACGGCGTCCCCGATGTCGCAGCCCGAACACCACTGGCGCGCTAGCCCGTCGACCCGGAGCCGAACCGACGCCGGAGACCGTCTTGGTGGGCGCTGATGGCGACGAACGCCCGCTTCAGAACTTCACGTTCGAGACGGCTGAGTTCGTCGGGGTCGAGATGGTTGTCGGGCTGCTCCCCTCGCTCGAGTTGGCGGCGTTGGTGCTGCAAACGGTGATACCCGACGTGTTCGAGGGCCACCTCGAGGTCGAGCGCGTCAGCGGGGGCGAGCGCCGGGGTCGGTCCCAGGGCCCGCAACCGGTCGAAGGTGTTCGTCGCATCCAGCTCCTCCGACAGAGCCAGGACCCGGGCCAACTCGATGACCGGCGTGACCCCTCGACCTTTCAGGTCCAGACGGTCCCGGTGTTCGCCGTCCTTCTCCACGACGAAGCGACGGAAGAAACCGATCGGTGGTTTGAACTCGACCCCGTTGCCGGCCAGCCGGCCGAGAAACAGCGGATGGGCGGCCGCCTGGCTCACGCTCCAGTTTCGGTAACGGCGGGTCAGGGTGGCGTCGCCGTGCAGGTGCCGGGCGTCGAAGAACACGGCGGCGTCGCGCACGGCTTCCGGGGTCGGCGAGGTCACCCAGTCGGTGACGTACTCCTGCCAGCGGTCGAGGCTCACCGCCCATCGAGGGTTGGTGGCCATGATGTCGTCGGGACACAACCGGTAACCGGCCTCGGCCAAGCCGTCGCAGACGAAGCGGGCCCACTGGGCGAAGTACTCGGCTTCGGGCTCGGTCGGGTCGCGAGACAGGATCAGCGCGTTGTCCTGGTCCGTGTGAGCGGTCTGCTCCATCCGGGCCTGTGATCCGAAACAGACGAACGCATACGGCATGGGTGGCGGACCGAACTTGGCCTCCGCCAGCTCGGCCAGACGCACCGACGCCGCGTCGGTCACGGAGGTGACGAGGCGTCCGACCGTTTCGGCCTTGGCGTCGGCGGCCATGAGTTGCTGCACCATCCGGGGAACATGGGCCGCCGCGGTCACAACATCGGACACCTCCGCCGCCTTCGACATGTTGCCGACCACGAACACCGGGTCGCTGGTGAGGGCCACGTGAAGATCGTTGATCGAGATCACCGCAATCGGACGCTTGCCGGGATCGACGATCGGCAGATGGTGAATGTTGTTCTCCGTCATGGTCAACAACGCCGTTTGACCGGGCGTCTCCGGTGACACCGTGACGAGCTCGCTGGTCATCACCTCGATGACCGGGGTCGTCAGGTCACGACCGGCGGCCACGATGCGGCTACGGACGTCACGGTCGGTCATGATGCCGATCAGAACGCCGTCGTCACCAACCACCAGTACCGACGACACGCCGTTGGCGGTCATGATGGCGGCGGCTTCGTCGACCCGGGTCGACGTTCGGACCGAAACCGGGGCCTTCCGCGCCAGCGACCCGCAGTTGACGGTCAGCAGACTCGGCCGCTCCGACGTGTTGCCGGCCCGTTCGGCGATGGCCCGATCCTCGACGATCGAGATCAGCCGCCGGTCGAAGTCGATCGAATGGCTGCGCAGCCATCCGATCGGTTCGGGGCCGAACCGGCAGAACACGCTGTCCTCGATCAGTTCACAGGTGCTCCTGGTCAACCGCCCGGTGGCCGACGACACGACCCCCAGCGTGTCGCGCTCCGCGACTCTCCCGACCAGCTCACCGTCGCGGTTGTGTAGTTCGACCGCCCCCTTGATGATCACGAAGACGTCGCTGTTCTCCTGGCCGAAGTCGACGAGGCGGGTTCCCGTTCGTTGGTACTCGATCGTGCACTGTGCGGCCGCCCACCGCAACAACTCGTCGTCCAGCTCGCTGAACAACTCGGACCGACCGAGACGTTCGACGAGCTCGTCGATCTCAACCATGGAATCGAGTCCAGCACGATTTCACCCGAGGAGGCAACAGCATCGCCCTATCCCCGAACGACGCCGAAGGGTACGATGGCGCCATGGTGAAGGCGAGCACGGCGGCCCGGAGGGCGGTGACGATCCTGTTCGTTCCGTTGCTCATGGCTTCCGGATGCGGTGTTGCCGACGGGCTGGACCGGCTGCAGGAGACGATCGACGAGAGTATCGAGGACGCCGGTGCTCCAGCCGATGTCGGCGCCGATTCGGATGCCGATGTCGATTTCGATACAGATGTCGATGCCGATGCCGATGGCTGGGCCGACTACACCAGCGCCTCGGGGCTGTACTCGATCGATTTTCCGACCGAGCCCGAGTACACCGAAGGTGAGCAGGACGGTCTCACCCTCGGCGTCTGGACGGCCGAGCAGAACCTCGACGTCCTCGGTATCACCGAGTTCGAAGTCGGACCGGGCGAAACCTTCGACTTCGAACGGGCCGCCGTCGGTGCGCTCGAGGGTTCCGCCGCCGTCATAGAGCAACAGTCGAGCGGTGCCGTCACGTATGACATCGTCTCCGAGGAATCGGTCGATCTCGATGACAACCCGGGGGTCAGATTCGAGGGGGTGCTGGAGGTTGACGGCGACCCCATCGCAACGTTCCACGGCACCGCCTATCGAGTCGGGGACACCGTGATCTCAGCCTCGATGCTGGATGTCGACGACGACGATCGGGACGACGCCGAACGCTTCCTCGGCTCGCTCAGACTCCTGCCGTAGACTTTCGCCCGTGACGGCCAATCGGATCACCGTCCTGAGCTGGAATCTGGCCATGTTCGAACGGTCGGCCGATGCCCCGACGTACTGGGGTCAATCCGATGTCGAGGCCGCCGTCCGGGAGACGGTGCTCGACGTCGAACCGGATGTGGTCACCTTCCAGGAGCTGCCGGGCCTCGTGCCCTACGTCGAAACCCACGACATGGTTCGGAGCAACCCGCGAAGCCACAGCGGCAATCTTGCGACGCTGGTCAGCCACGCGTTGATGGACCCCGAGCCCGGGTCGATCGGGTTGACGCGCACAGGGATACTCACCACGTTCGCCGCCCATGACCTGACGATTGCCAACGTCCATCTGGCGCCCGGCCGGGGATCGGCCGACATGCGCCGCCGGCAACTTGAGGCGGTTCTCGACACCAGTCCCACCGAGCGTCTGGTGGTGGTCGGCGACACCAACACCCGGGTCGACGAGGAACCGGCCTTCACCGAGCTCGGGTTTGCCGCACCAAGACCCCCGGGGCCCACCTGGGACGGCCACCGCAACCGGTTTCGAGGCGAGAGTGGGCGATTCCGGGCGTATTTCACCAGAGCCTTCACGGCGGGTTCGTTGCGGATCGCGGGCCAGCGAGTCCTCGACGAGCCGCGCGAAGTCGACGGACAACAGTTTCACGTGAGCGACCACTTTCCGTTGTTGCTGACCGTCGAGTGGTGAGCGGCCCGATGGCGGCACTGGTGTTAAGTCAGCCTTCCACCATGATTGAGGCAAGGCTTCCGGGATATAGTTGACACATGACTGAGTACGTCTCGCCTGAGCATCACCCTGCTTTCGAGGAGTACTGCGAGACCATCTTCGAACTCGACGAGGACGGCCTGCAGGTCATCCAGGCCCGGATCGCCGAACGATTGGACGTTTCCCGGCCCGCCGTGTCGGAGATGGTGCGGCGCATGTCCGACGAAGGTCTCGTCGCCACCACGGAGAACGGCGTCATCGAGCTGACCGAAGACGGGCAGATCCTGGCCCAGACCATGGTCCGCCGGCACCGGCTGGCCGAGCGATTTCTCACCGATGTCCTCAACCTGTCGTGGGCCGAAGCTCACCACGAGGCGGGCAAGTGGGAGCACGTGATCAGCCCCCGGGTCGAGGCCGCCATCGTCGAACAGCTGGGCGATCCGACGACCTGCCCCCACGGCAATCCGATCCCCGGATCCGACTACGTCGAACCCGAACTCATCCCGCTCGTCGACGCCGCCCGCGACGCCGACATGGTCATCACCCGGATCCCCGAGGAGCTCGAGTTCACACCCGGGCTCCTGGAGTTCCTGGAGGACAACCAAGTGCTGCCGGGAACCACGGCGAAGGTGCTTGCCATCTCACCCGACGGCACCACCACACTCGAGGTCGACAACAGGGTCGTCGGAATCAGCGCATTCACCGCCGAGCGGATTCTCGTCGCCCAACGAAGCTGATCGCCCTCCCGCTCAGGCCTGGCCCTGCACGCAGCGATTGGCCAGGCGGCCAACCCCCTCCACCTCGACCACGACCTCGTCGCCCGGCGTCAGGAATTCGGGCGGATTGCGGGCCAACCCGACTCCTCCCGGTGTGCCGGTGGCGATGACATCGCCCGGGTCGAGGGTCATGATGCGGCTCAGATCGGCCACGATCTCGACCGGCCCGAACACCAGATGGTCGGTCGAAGACTGCTGCTTCACCACCCCGTTCACCGTGGTCGACAGACCGAGACCCCGACCGTCACCCAGGTCCTCGTCGGTGGCCAGCACCGGACCGACCGGCGTGGTCGACTCCCACGTCTTGCCGGCAACGAACTGCGTCGTCCGCCTCTGCCAGTCACGCACGGAGACGTCGTTGAGCGCGCAGTAGCCGGCGATGGCATGCAGCGCCTCGGCCGGTGATGCGTTTCGGACCGGCTGTCCGATCACCAGCGCCAGCTCACACTCCCAGTCGATCGACGTCGACGCCTCGGCCGGCGGCAAAACGATGTCGTCGTTCGCCCCGATGAGGGCCCGGTGGTACTTGGCAAAGTACGTCGGGAAGTCCGGTGCGGTCCGACCGAGCTCGGCAATGTGATCGGCGTAGTTGACGCCGACGCAGATGATCTTGTCGGGCCGGGGCACGATCGGGGCCAGCTCGGCCGTCGCCCGGGCGATCACATCGCCGTCGTCCGATGCCGCCGCCTCCTCCAAGCCGTCATCGGCCAGCAGCTCCTTCACGGTGGGCCAGGGCAGCAGCACGATGTCGTCACCCTCGATCCGCCCGCTCTGAAATCCGCCGTTGCGTCGCACCGTCACCAGTTCCATCACGAGATGATACAGAGGCCTTTCCCCCCGAACCGATATGGGCCATACTTGCTCAGATCCAGCGGCCGACGCCTTCGACTGACAGCGGCCGGACACTCCGAAATTCGAGACGATGAGGTGAGCCGATGGGCGACAAGATCGCTCGTAGTTTGGCCGAGAAAGGACGCCATTTCGTTCGGGCCGGTCACGAGACCCATCACATCCGGATGGGTCCCGGCAAGCAGCTCGAGGCGGAGTGGACGGCGGCCGGGCTGACGTTGCCCGATCTCGATTCGATGCGCCGCTACCGGATCGAGCGGGTTCGATCGCAACTCGAGAGGCTCGGCTACGACGGTGCCATCCTCATGGACCCGATGAACATCCGTTACACCACCGACACCACCAATATGCAAGTGTGGGTGATGCACAACGCGTCCCGTTACGCGTGGGTAGGCGTCGATGGGTCGGTCATCGTGTGGGAGTTCTACGAGTGTGATTTCATGGCCGGTCACAATCCGATCGTCACCGAGGTCCGACCGGCCATTGGCACCACCTACTTCCTCGCCGGCCCGCGCTACGAGGAACAAGCGCGGCGCTGGTCGTCGGAGATGCTCGATGTGATCGCCACCCATTGCGGCCCCCGCCCGAGGATCGCCATCGATCAGTGCCAGTACCTCTGCTACCGGTATCTGGAGGAGGGCGGCGTCACGATCGGCTCCGGCCAAGAGGTCATGGAGCTGGCCCGGGCCATCAAGGGGCCCGACGAGATCGCCGCCATGCGCTGCGCCATGCACGCCTGCGAGACGACAATGGCCGAGATGCGGGCCGCGCTCGAGCCGGGGATGACCGAGCGCGAATTGTGGGCGATGCTGCACGAGGGGAACATTCGCCGGGCGGGCGAATGGATCGAAACCCAGATCCTGGCGTCGGGCCCTCGCACGAACCCGTGGATGCAGGAGGCCTCCAGCCGGGTGATCACCGACGGCGACCTCGTCGGATATGACACCGATCTCGTGGGAGCCTACGGGATGATGGTCGACATCTCGCGAACCTGGATCGCCGGCGACCGCCGTCCGACGCCGACACAGCTCAACACCTACCACCTCGCCCGGGAGCAGATCGACCGCAACTCGGAACTGCTGGGCCCCGGCCGATCGTTCCGCGAACTCACCGACAAGGCCTGGACCCCGCCGCTCGACGACTACCGTCACTATTGCGTCCTCTTCCACGGCGTCGGCCAGTGCGACGAATTCCCCGACATCGTGTTTCCCGAACACTGGGACGAGATCGGCTTCGACGGCACGCTCGAAGCGGGCATGGTGCTGACGACCGAGGCCTACGTCGGTGACCGGGCCGGCGAGGCCGAAGGCGTCAAGCTCGAGGAGCAGTACCTGATCACCGAGACGGGATCGGAGCGCCTCAGTTCCTTCCCGCTCGATCTGTAGCCGGCCCCACCCACGCCTCCTCTCAACCCGCGGATCTCTCAACTCGCGAACGAAGCGGCCGACCTGAAACGAACAGGTCGAACCGCCTTCGAGTGAGCCGGAGACACTCCGACTCCGATCCCGAAGCGGGCGACCTCCACGTCTAGGGTTCGTAGGAGGAATCGGGCAGGTGAGATATCGGGCGGTACGGGCCGCGTCAACGCTCGGCTCGACCATCAGCAATTCCGCATTCGGCCTCGTCGCCGTCGGCACATTCGTCGCCGCGGTGACGGTGGGTGTCATCGGTGTGGCCCCGGCGGCCGCCGACGGCGAGCTGTTCATCGAGACCACGGCCAACGGCGAGCCGGCCGACTCCGCTCCGGGGCCGTCCGTCCCGAGCGGTTCGACGGTTCAGCTTCGCTACATCGTCACCGTGGCCTCCGCCGACCCGCTCTACGACTTCATCGTCACCAATGAATCCGGCGGTGGAAACCCCAACTGTGACGTCGACGGAGACGGGCAGCCCGACGGGACCAACGGGCATCCGGGGCCGTTGTCGAAGGGCGAGTCCTTCTTCTGCGTGGCCTCGGTCGTGGCCGGCGGACCGGGTATCACCAGCGCCAACGTCGGCCGGGTCAAGGCCTTCGATTTCGACGTGAGTGCAACCTTCGTCCACGAGGACACGGCGCACTACACGACAACGGTGCCACCCACCACCCAAGCCCCGACCACGGCACCACCGACAACGGCCCCGCCGACTACCGCGGCCCCGACCACGCCGCCGCCGACAACGGCCAGCACGACGACGTCGACCGCACCGTCGTCGACCGCACCCGCATCAACGGCGTCCAGCAGCTCCTTGGCATCGAGTTCCGCCGAAACCGCTGCCGATGCCACAACGTCATCAGCGTCGTCGATCGCCACCACGGAATCAACGACCGGTGCCGACAACCCGTCTCCCGAGGAGATTGCCTTCTCGGACGACGACGATGGCTTCCCGTGGTTGTGGGTCGTTGTGGCCTTCGCGGCGGGCGGAGCCGTGGCCACCGCCGTCGCCAGTCACCTCGCCAACAAAAACGCAGCAGCCCCGGATCAGTGATCCGGGGCTGTGCAAGGTGCACCCTCTCTGGGTTACGAACGAGATCGGTTCAGGCGCCTAGCCCCAGCAGTGCTTGCTCGCGTTCCAGGGCCGGGTGCCGTCGCGCTGCCAGGTGATGAGTGCCGCCTCGTCCTGCTGGGCGTTGGTGGCGAGGTGCGCCTGTGAGACGCCGTAACGCGCCGCGTGCCCATAGGCCTCCCAGCTACCGGTGAGGAACTGATACGCGCCTCGGGCCGAGGAGGAGGGATTCGCCGCCTGGTAGTTGTCCCTCGATTCGCAGTAGCGGATCTCGAGCAGGATCGGAGGCACGTAGACGCCGTGGCCCGCATCGACGAAACCGTTGTCGGCCGTCGTGGGCACCGCCGTCGTGGTTGTTTCCTCGACCGTGGTGTCGGTTGTCTTCGTGCCGTCCGAGTCGGTGCTTCCGGTCGTCTCGGAGGTGTCGGTGGACGAGTCGTCGGTGGACGAAGCAGTGGTTTCCTCATCGGCCGACGTCTCGGGTTGAGATGCCTCGGTCGTCTCCGCGTCCGACTCGGTCGTCGGGGCGGCCGTTGTCGTCGTCACCGGTGCAGCCGTGGTGGGCGGAGCCGTCGTCGTCGGCGCCTCGGTTGTGGTCGGTGCGACCGTGGTGGCGGCCCGTTGGCGGAACATCGAGAGTTCGAATGCCGCCAGCGCTTCGTTGTCGGCCGTCCAGCTTTCGAGCTGATTGGTTTCGACCGTCTGATCGGCCACCTCGAAGGTCGGCTCGGTGACCGCCTGGGATCGGCCGTCCGAACTCGGATCGGCCAGCGCCTGCAGGGCGTAGGCCTCAACCGCCGGGTCGTCATCGGGCTGGGGAAGTATCAGCAGGGCTGCCGCCGCCGCGGCGATGACCGCCAGCACGCCGGCTCGGCGCACCGTCTCAGGGCGAATCGACGTCCGGTGATCCCACATGTCCTGGATTCGGGCTCCCACATCCTCGAGCGCTTCACGGGCACGCGAAGAAGGAGAGGGTGAATGCGAGTTTCCTACCATGTCGGTGTTGACTCCTTGCCCGACCCGCCGTCGGGACTAACAAACGATACGTTTGGGCGCCGTTCGAATCGCGCGCCATTGCCTTGTCTGCCAGCTGGGAACGCTAACCACGTTACGGACACGTAACACACCTCCGAGTGACGAGAGTCACGTTGGGGGAATTACATGATTGTAGTTAGTTGTTGCGGGAATTGCTCGAGAGCGCCGAAATCATGGCGATTTCCGACCGTGTCGCCGAGTGTGTGGCATCGGTCACAAATGGCCTAAACGGGCGCATCAACGACACACCGACAAGGTTTGCGCAGTTGTGCGCGCTGACCACCCGAAACCGCGCAAACCCACAAGGTCGGCACCCCCGACAGGATTCGAACCTGCGACCTAGTCATTAGAAGTGACGCGCTCTGTCCAGCTGAGCTACGGGGGCAGAGACAGCCTACCGTCTCGGCCATCACGGCGACCGGCGAATTCAGCCCAGCGAGACGGCGGTCGAAGCTAGGCTGAAGTTGGCGATAACCCATCGTCGATCGTGCGATTTGGGGCTAGCATTGCAGGGCTTCACTGCATGACATGGTGGCCGTAGCTCAGTTGGTTAGAGCGCCAGGTTGTGATCCTGGATGTCGGGGGTTCGAATCCCCTCGGTCACCCAATGCGAACGCCGCCGACCGGGGTCAGCCTCGATCGGGCCGTCGTACTACAAGCGCCTCTAGCTCAATTGGCAGAGCATCGGACTCTTAATCCGCAGGTTCTGGGTTCAAGTCCCAGGGGGCGTACCACTCCACAGGCCGCTGACCAGGGACAACACCCTGTCAGCGGCCTTCGTCGGCCCCGCCGGGTGCCAAAGTGGGTGCCTAACTCTGGGCTCGTTAGACTGCCGTTAGACTCGACCGGGCGCGGAGCGAACGCTCGAAGCGGTGGGGACCACTGCGAGGCGAGGAGTTTCTGGCCCTAAGCGAGTTTAGGGATGATCCGCTCCGCCGAACGTCGGCGTCGTGACGCCGTGATCATTCCTTCCCCCTGCACCAGCATGGCGCAGCAATTGAGACCGCACAGTACCGGACCGATCTCAGGGCTCACCGAACAACCGCAATCCAGCTCAGCACCTGGATGCTGCGCCAGAATGGCGGCGCCTGGAGTTCGGGCTTAGGTGAGGCTTAGGTGGCGTGAATCTTGATGTTGCCACCCTCGAGATCACCCGATGCTTTGTACAAGATCCCATTCACATCCGGGTTGTCACCGGGAGCCCAGATTTTGATGATGAACCGATCGGGCTGGCCCTGGCTGCCGTCGCGGGCGTCAACTGTAAACGGGAACAGACCCTCCATGCCGTCGATCTCTGCAACTCCGCGAAACTTTGCCCAGTTCGTGTTCGTGACCACCAGCCACTCGAAATCCGCTGACCTCAACCGGAAATCTGCGACCTGATACTGGAACAACAAGTGACCACTAGGAACCGTCGCCTGACCGTTCTGATACTTCACGTTGAACCCGAAGTTCGCCTTCGACGTCCCATCCAATCCCGGAAGCTCATCACCGGCATCAGAGCTAGCACCAGATGGCGTGATCCACCCACCACCGGTCACGAACCCGCTGGACGCGTCATAGACCACGAGGATGACTCTGGTCGGGTCGGACACCACGCCCGAAAGATCCCTGGTACGGACATCAACTTGATAGACCCCTGGCGACAGATCAGCCCCGACCGTAGCCGTCGCCGTCGCTCCTGACACAGACATCGACTGCGTCGGACCCGCATCAATCGAGTACTGCACATCGGAGATGTACAATCTCAGAAAGAGTGCCAGCCCCCATGATGGTTGGTGGGTCGCGTCCACCGTTTGGTGTTCTGGGTCTGTTTTGAGGGGGATGGCAGAACGTGTGCGTGTGCGTCGATTGAACGACGCGGAAGGCCGCGAGTTACAGGCGATCGTGCGGCGGGGCGGTAAGTCCGACCGGTCGGTGCGCTGGCGGCGAGCAATGGTGGTGCTGGCCTCGGCCGGTGGGAACGATGTGGCGGTGATCGCCCGGTTGGTGCAGACCTCACCCGATCGGGTCCGGGAGATGATCCACCGGTTCAACGATTTGGGGATGCGATCGCTGGACCCTCAGTGGGCGGGTGGCCGTCCCCGCCTGATCACGACGACTGACCGCGAGTTGATCGTCAAGACGGCCAAGACTCGCCCCGAGAAGCTGGGGCGCCCATTCACTTGCTGGTCGATCCGGAAATTGGTCGACTATCTGGCCACCAAGCCCGGTGGCCGGGTGCGGATCGGTCGTGAACGTCTCCGTCAGATCCTGGCTGCTGAGGGGATCACGTTCCAGCGGACCAAGACCTGGAAAGAGTCGCCGGATCCGTTGAAAGAACAGAAGCTGGCTCGGATCGAGTGGTGCCTGGAACACGCCAGAGACCGCACGTTCGCGTTCGACGAGTTCGGGCCCTTGACCATCGGGAACGCGATACAACTCGCGTACCGTGCCATCGCTAGCGGAGAAGTAGAGGGACTCGAAGTTGGCGCCGAGTGGGTTTGGGTCATCGCTTCCCGCTGCGTTGGTGTCTGCGAGCTTCGTCGCATCCAGTCCGCTGACGGTCCAAAGCGCAGTCCCGCCACCATCATCTGCGTTCGTCTCAGATAGAGGCGTCCACCGAAGGACTTGAGGGCGGCATCGGGTTCGAAGCGCCAGTGGAAGAGATCGCAAGTTGGGTCGCTGCGACGCCGCCGCCAAAGCGAGACCGCCCAGAGCTGGTCGTTGCCAGACGCGTCGGCCTGCCGGAAGTAGACGAAACCACCGGCCTCGGTAAAAAAGCTCGGAGCCCCCGTCGACGGCCCGGAGACAATTGCACAAGCCCCTGCAGTGCAGAACAGCGGCCCCGCGTCTCCACGCAGATAGACCCCGCCGCCGGCAACCGCCATCTTGTTCGTGTTGCCGATTTGCACACTCGTGACCGATCTCGTATCCCAGTCCATCGCGCGCAACCAACCGTCTTCGTGAAAAAACAGGTGATCTCCCGAACGCGTCAGAAACTGCGGATGCCCGCTGTAGATACTCTGCAGTGCGAACCCGTCAAAGGCATACAGTCCTGTGTCGGTCGGGACGATGAGCGTCTCACCATCGGGCGCCAGGGTCATCTCGGTGTCACGAACATGGTCAGTCGAAATCGTCTGCACTGACTGCCCGTCGAAACGGCGCAGACCGTAATAGTTGCCCAAGAAGAGGTCATCGCCGACCTCGATTGCGCCACCCATGCCGCCCGGGCCGGTTGCACCAAGCGACCGGATCGCTCCGCTGTGGAATTCCCACAGATGTCGTTCATTCACTCCGACACCGGGCGCGTAAGCCTGGAACAAGATCCGGCCGTTGTACTCGACGGCTCGATTACCACCAGAGAACTCGTACTCCGGACCGATCTCGGAGACGCTCTGCCCGCTGACGGCGAAAAGACGACGCTCAGAGCCGCTGTCACCATAAGCCCACACGTAGAAGGTGCCGGCCAAGAATGCAGCGTCCTGGCTGTCGACGCCGCCTCCGGGAAACGAACCACCAGATGAGCGAATAGCGATCTTCTCGGCAGACGATTCCGCCGACACCGTCCCAACGGCAACACTGACGAAAATGGCGATAAATAGAGCTGTCGACCCTGCCGCTCTCCAGGCCCGAACCGAACCACGTCGGCCCCGATCAGATCCGAGTTCCGTTGCGATCAGGCGCCCTAGCCTGCGACGAAGACTGAACGTAGTCAAAATTCCCCCTTGGCGGCGGTCGAGGAAGTGTCTCGCTGGACGAAACGCTGCTAACGATGTGATGGCACTCGTATTCAGTCCGAAATAGCCGGTTGTGCTCCTTGGAACATAGCACGGGTGAGTCCCACGGGAGAGGACGCTGGCCGCCCGATCTGCGTCCGACCAAGGGTCGGGATGACGTCCCCAGTTCAACAGTGCCACCGCCCTCATGTTGGCCTAGCCCTGCCATCCTCGAGCGATCGGGGCCGATCCGTCATCTCCGGACGTATCGGTGGAGGATAGGATTGCACCCTGATCAAGAGAGGGGCAATTAGATGGGAGGCGAAACAACAGCGATTGATCTAGCTACGGTCGCTGCGCTCACAACAGCCCTCGTCGCCCTGGTTTCAGTTGGCGTCACCCTATACAAGCTTCGCTCCGAACGCCGGCAGTGGCAACTGGAGAAGCGAATCACGGTCGATAGCGCCTTTCTAGGTAGGCTGGTTTAAGAGCGCCTTAATCACTATCCGCGAGTATTTCGCCTGCTCGGTGCGGTGCGCGACAACGATCTGCCGCCAGGACATCACCGCTACATCGTGGAGCACAAACAGGAGCTCGAGAGCGTAGCTGATCAGGTTCTTGCTGAGCTCTATGGTCCTGCTGGCGTCTCAATGTCATTCCGATCTCGGAACGCGTTGCTTGACACATGTCAAGCCTGCCATTGGTACATTGACGGCACCATCGACTTCGTGGTATTGAAGGACAGCTTCTGGGATGCACGAAGACAGCTCCGCGCAGATGTCCAGCTACAGGATATTCGTACCGTCGAACCGGATCGCGAGACGCTGATAAGGAAGGCTGCTGGCGGCGACGCCTGAACGCAATGGCCTCGTCATCCCTATGTTGTGGGACTCGAGAATACGCGAGTGGGGTGGAGCGCGACCGCAGAGGGAGTGATGAGCGCTGCCAGGTCGACGACCACCTGGTCGCCACCGTCGGTGGCCGGGACGCTAGGCGGTCCGGTGTACTGCAGTGCGGAGAAAGTACCTGTTCCCGTGCGGTCCTTGGCCGCTACGCGCTGATGGTGTCGATGCTCATGAGCGGGCTTGGAGGTGCCGTGGGACTGATGGCCTGCAGAACCTCGATCAGGGCTTCGTCGTGGTCCAGCGGTGCTTGGAGTTGGACGCCGACCGGTAGCCCGTGGTGCACGGTGGGGATCACCGTCGAGGGCTGACCTGAGAGGTTGGCGAGGCTGCACAGCAGGCCGCCAAGCTCGCTGGTGGGGTTTGGCGTCCCGTTGGGCCAGGGGACCACGTCGAGGATCGGTAGCAGCAGGACGTCGAAGCGCCTCGTCCACGATGCTGCCACTCGTGCCGCTCTGATGAACGCCGCGTGGGCGTCATGGATGGCTTCTGGTCCGAGTTGGCGACTGCGCTCGACAGCTTCGATGGTGGTCGCCGACAGATCCCCAACCGCCACAGGTCGTTTGATCTGAGCCTCGATCCAATCGACCACGGCTGCCAGATGGGCATCAGCGAGAGTCGGGACCGTCTGGCGCACCACCGTCCCGTAGTCCTCCAAGAACGAGGGCGAGATGTGGTCGATCTCAAACCCATGATCGGTCAGCCGGCGAGCAACATCGTCCAGCGCCTGCTCGACAGCGGGAGCGAGCGAGAGCCCAAACGGCATGGCCTCCAACCGAGCGACCCTCTTGAGACGGCCTCCTGCGGACTGCGGCGCTCGAGCGAGCAACGCAAAGACTTCGCCCAGGTCACGGGCAGATCGGGCCAACACGAAATCGGTGTGCCGGTTGGTGGGGTCGGGCACACCACCGGGGAACCGAGACGAGATACGCCCAGCCGAGGGCTTCAGGGTGAGCACACCACAACAACTGGCCGGGAACCGCAGCGAACCAGATGAGTCCGAGCCATGCGCGATGGGGACGATCCCGGCCGCCACCGCAGCAGCGGAACCGCCGCTGGAACCACCCACCGTCCGATCTCTGGCCCACGGGTTCTCGGTCGGCGGACCAATCGGTGGCTCGGTCGTGATCCCGATCATCAACTCAGGGACCGCTGCCTTACCAATAACGACAAAACCCATGGCCTCAAGTTGGCCCGCCAGTTCGGTCGTCGCCGCCGAGACATAGCCGACCTCTTTCAGCACCCTCGATCCCATCCACATTGGCGTGCCAGCCAGCTCCTGGCCGGCATCCTTCAACAAGATGGGCACCCCAGCAAACGGGCCCGACACCTCGCCCGCCTTCCTCAGCGCTCGATCACCAAACAAGACCGTCACCGCGTGGAGCCCAGCCAGCTCACCCACCCGGGCCAACGCTGCTTCCACCAACTCGACCGCGCTCAGCGCCCCTGACCGAACAAGCTCGGCCTGCCCCGTAGCGTCGAGCCGCCAAACCTCGTCCTTCACACTGCCAGTATCACCGCCACGGCCCGACACACCGGCACCTGGCGATCAGAATCTCCAGCCCCCGCTCACAAGTTGCCGGCCAACTCGAATAGTGTCGCCCTCCGGAGATCCCAGCTCCGGTCACCGCCGGTGTCTCGAGGTAGCCGGTCGTCTCCACGATCGGCCCGGGGCTCCTCAGCGCTCGGTTCGTCGCGTCCTCGGACAGGTCGACGCAGTGACGGTCAGCACAGCTTGCGGATCGGGTTCGAGCAACGACCTCGCCGAAGCAACGGCGCAGGCCCAGTCCGAGATATCAGGTGACTCTGTTGACGCCGACGGCAGCGGCTCGACCGATGTTGAACCCATGACCGGCCAGAACCCGGCGCACCCCCACCCCCTTCAGCCGGTCACGGTCGACCAGCCACCGGGGTTGGGGGCGCTACCCATCAACGTGGTCGGCACCACGAGGTCATCGAGCTGCTCCCGCTCGGTCGTGTCGATCCGGGTCACAGACGACCCACCGCACAACCCTGGTTGTGTGAGCGACTGCCGGGCTAATGCCGAAGCAGGAAGTCGGCGATCGCGTCCGCTACCACCTCTGGATGCGACATGTGCAATGAGTGTGCGGAGTCGGCAACAACGACGCGCTCGGCACCGAGATGCTCGTTGAGGAAGCCGACGCCGTCCTGAAGAAAGGGGGCGGACTCCTCGCCGACGACGGCGAACGCAGGCGCCTTGATCGTCCGGGCCTGATCCGGGCCGAACGGCCATTCCCCAAGCGCAGGAGCCTCCACCTGGAAGAACAAGTCGATCTCGGCCAATGCCTGCTCGTACCAACCCGGGGGCAGATGCGGATCGATGCGCTCACGGTAGTCGGGCCCACCGACCCCGACGAGAAACGCTTCGAGAGCGCCTGCCTTGTCACCTGATCCATAGAGCGCACCGATCTGCTCCATGGCCTCGCCGAAGGCCGCAGCCGACGGCACATAGTACAACGGGGGCTCCTCCAGGACCAGTGAGCGGACGCGCTCGGGCACGTCGAGGGCAACCTGCAGGGCGGTTACCGCACCATAGGAATGGCCGACAAGGTGGGCACGGTCGATTCCGAAATGGTCCAGAACGGCCACGGCCTCCGCTGCCTGTTGGGCGATGCTGAACGGCCCGTCGTGATCGGCCGACCCGCTGAATCCGCGCCGATGATAGACACCATTTGGAAATTGCCGGTAAGCGATTCCTGGGTGCGGAACGGTTCATAGCCGTCGGCCACGATCGACCCGTGTATCAACAACACAGGCGGCCCTTGGCCGACAATCTCTCCTTCCACGTGACCAAAGTCCGTCGCAATTCTTTCCATCATTCTCCCTCCATTTTGTGACTCGACATTCAGAGTCTGCTCAGATATCCCCGGCATGCCGCTTCGATATTCAGTGCCTGGCCGATCGGGGACCCCAAGATCAACATACCCTCAACGTTCACGAGCTGCCAGCGATTATCGGCTGCAGCGTCGGGCCTCGCCAGGGTTGTCGAGCGACCGGTTATTGCGAGCTGACTGGCCTCGAAGGGTCCTCGTAGCGACCGGGACACGACGACCGAACGGGAGCCTCCGGCAACAACCAGCCCACCCGGTCACGCTCATGGCCAAGAAACCCCTCGACCGGGGCGACAAGGTGGTCCGCCCGAGCCCCGGTGATATCCAATGCCCTGTCCGGTCCTAATCCCATGGCTCACCGCTCGTCATAGCCACACAAGCCATGTGACCCAGCGGTCGCCACCGAACCGCCGGGGAACCGGCGAAGTCGCCCGGGCCGACCGCTCGAGAACAGAATCACTCACGCTGCGCAAGCGTGACCAGCTTGTCGTCGGCTATGACGTCACAATATGTGGCGGCTCGGATTGGGCTACCGGTGATACCGAGTGCGGCACTAGCCAGTGCCGTCCTGCGTGGCCGGCTCGAGGCCCTTGTTTTTGGCCGTTATCGATCGGCCTCGGCTGGGAACCGTCTTGACCTATTCTGAGAAGGTGCTCACCGCCCAGGCTGATGACTTCCCCGGCTGGTATCAGGACGTCCTGGCGAAGGCCGAGCTGGCCGAGAACGGCCCGGTCCGCGGAACGATGGTGATCCGGCCTTACGGGTTCGCGGTGTGGGAACACATCCAGGCCGACATGGACCGCAGGATCAAAGCAGTGGGCGCAGAGAACGTCTATCTGCCGCTGTTCATACCTCAGGGCTACCTCGAACGGGAGGCCGAGCATGTCGAGGGTTTCAGCCCGGAGCTGGCCGTCGTGACTCATGCTGGAGGCAAGGAACTGGATCAGCCGGTTGTTGTTCGGCCGACGTCTGAGACCGTGTTTGGCCAGTACATGAGCAAGTGGATCCAGAGCTACCGGGACCTGCCGCTACTGCTCAACCAATGGTGCAACGTGGTGCGGTGGGAACTCCGGCCCCGAATCTTCCTCCGTACCAGCGAGTTCCTGTGGCAGGAAGGCCACACGGCCCACAGCACCCGGGAATCAGCCAGCAAATATGCACGGATGATCCTCGATGAGGTCTACGTGCCTCACATGCGGGAAGCGCTCGCCGTGCCGGTTGTCACCGGGATCAAGCCAGCATCGGAGCGCTTCGCTGGTGCCGTCAACACGATGGCGTGTGAGGCGGTGATGGCCGACGGCAAGGCGTTGCAGATGGGGACGAGCCACGAGCTGGGGCAGAATTTCGCCCGAGCTTCGGGCATGGACTTCCTTGACGCCGGAGGCGACCGCCGATTCTGCTGGACGACGTCGTGGGGCACGTCGACCCGGATGGTGGGCGGCTTGATCATGGCCCACGGCGATGACCAGGGTCTCCGCCTCCCTCCGTCCGTTGCGCCGACTCAGGCCGTGATCCTCCAGATCGGAGAAGATGGTGATGTCGCCGCAGCAGCGAACACGTTGGCCGGCGAGCTGCGGGCCCTCGGGCAGAGGGCCCGGGTCGACGACCGGACCGAGCAGACCTTTGGGCGCCGCGTCACCGACTGGGAACTGAAAGGGGTGCCGGTCCGCATCGAGATCGGGCGTCGAGATCTTGATCGGCAACAGGTCGGGGTTCGAGCCAGGACAGAGGAGGCCAAGGCGGCCATCCCCCTGAGCGGGGCGGCCCGCTTCGTCGTCGACCGCTTGGCACAGGTTCAGGAGGAGCTTCTGGCCCAGGCCGAGGTGTTCCGAGATGCCTCCATCGTTGATGTCTCATCGATCGACGAGGCGCTGGACGCCGCAGCGACGGGATGGGCCCGTATCGCCTGGGACAAGCTGGTCAGTGGAGGCGAACAGCGGTTGCGGGCCAAGGCAGTGACCGTCCGCTGCCTGACCAGGGCCGATGGGTCCCTGCCAGACGACGAGTCGGAGCCCGGTCTCGTGGCCTACATAGCCCGTTCGTACTGACCCCAGGGCGATGCCGGCAGGGACCCATCCGACCCGAACGGGCGGTGGCTTCAGCGAGTCGCATCCCGGCCGATTATCCGATATCACCCACGAGCGACCTGACCTGGGCGCAAGGCAAGCGGCAACCAGCGTGTTGCCCCGCATAGAGCGAGCGGGGACGAGACTGCGGTGGGCGTGACGAGCGTTCCGTGGCTCGACGACGGCCTGGGGAAAGACTCGGTTACCGACGATCAGACCGGCCAGGCCGCTCGCCAATCGGTCCACGTCGAGCGGGCGCGGGGGCGCTACCGGTAGACGTCACGGCGATGGCCGACTCGCACAACGTGAACCACCAGGCGCGCATCGATGACTTCATAGAGGATCCGGTAGTCACCGACACGCACTCGATACACCGAATCCTCCCCGGCAAGCTTGGTGCAACCCGGGGGGCGAGGTTCATCCGCCAGCAGATCAATCGCCGCCCGCACCCGCTGCTGATCTGCTCGTGGAAGCTTGGCAATCGACTTCACCGCACGGCGCGCAACATCGACGTGATAGCGGCTCACTCGAGCCCCAGCATCGCCTTCACATCATCCCAGGGCACATAGTCGTCATCGGCTCTGGCCGCGTCGAGTTCCCGACGATCATCAACATCATCGGCGATCTCGACGAGACGATCGAACGCATCAGAGTCGATGATCACCGCCACCCGTCGCCCCCGACGCGTCACCGAGATCGGTTCACCGGAACGACGGGACTCCTCGATCACTTCGGCAAGCCGGTTGCGGGCATCGCTGACTGCCACTTCGCTCATGTACGAATCGTACAACTCGCCGAAGCGATCCGCAACACCTCCTCGACCACGAACATCCCACACACCGCAACTAGTTCAAATCTGTCGGGTGCCAAAGTGGGTGCCAAACTCCCCGTGTCTCACCGGAATCCACTGGACTCACCGGACCGACACCCGGACAAAGCCCTGCTCAGCGGACTGCACCGGACTCCCTGGAAAATATTCTGGGAACTATTAATCCGCAGGTTCTGGGTTCAAGTCCCAGGGGGCGTACCACATCGCAGGCCGCTGACCAGGCCAAACATCCTGGCAGCGGCCTTCGTCATGCCCGGCGGCAGTCCTCTAGACTCGCTCCCGTCGAGGTTGTCACCTCCAGTAGCTCGACCAGCTCAATGTCCAACCCAGGGACATCCCGAGCCTCCAGCGCGACAAAATGCCGGTGATAGTCTTCGCGGCATCTCGGACCACATGACGGGATGCCGGGCTGGTGCGGTCTTGGCCGCCACTGTGATGCCCGGAGGGCGAAATGAAAGTGGCAGCGGCGTCGGTCGAGCTCGGGCAAACTACGCGTATGACGCTGTCGGACCACTGGCCGCTCTTCGAGCTCCGAATCCGGACCCCCTCGCTTGAGCTGCGAACACCAACCGATGCCGACCTCACCGAGTTAGTGGAGCTGGTGCTCGGCGGAATACACGACCCCGATACGATGCCGTTCACCACCGAGTGGACTGACACGCAGTCACCAGAGCTCGAGCGCGGCGCACTGAAGTATTGGTGGAGATGTCGAGCCAACTTCTCAGCCGCCAGCTGGGATCTCCCGTTTGCGGTCATCAGCAACGGGACCGTCGTCGGTGTCCAGAACCTCACCGCCAGTGACTTCCCGACATTGCGGACCGCCGAGACCGGCTCCTGGCTCGGTATCGCTCATCAGGGCAAGGGCATCGGCAAGGAAATGCGACGAGCGGTCGTGCATTTCGGATTCGAATGTCTTGGAGCCATGGCGATCACCAGCGCTGCAAGGAAGGACAACCTGGCATCACAGCGCGTCTCGCTCGCAACCGGCTACGAGCCCAACGGAACCAATATCGTGAACAGTCGAGGAATGCGCACAGAACAGGTCCGCTACCTCCTCACCAGGCAACGTTGGGTCGAGTCCCGCTCCGACTCCGATATTCGGGTCGAAGGGTTCGAGGCCTGCAGTGCGATGTTCGGGCTGGGAGAGGAAGATCCCTGAACAGACGAACGGGGCCGCACAGCGACAACGTCGGCGCCGGGACGGCGTCACCGTCGGCAACTGGCCTGGGCTGCAAGTGCCGTTCCTCCTCGCCCCGGATGGGTGATACTGGTGTCTCCTCTCATCGGTGTGGGAGACAGGCGGGCGAACGACAACTACGGATACGTGCTCGCAGCACGGCCGAGGCCACCGTCAGGAACCTGGGTCGTTATCGGGCCTACAGCTCGCGGAAGGCGACATCGAGGCGAACGATGTCGGCAGGGTCGGAGGTCACGATCGTCATGTCGAGTTGATCGGCCAGCACCGCAAGGCTTGCATCGACCACATCGCTCGTACCGGCGATGGCGCACCGCCGGCCGATGACCCTGGGATCCCCAAAGGGGTACACCGTGGTGGCCTTGACCAACATGGCCATGGGCACCTGCTTTGCCGGGTCACGCCATGCTTGAGCCAGCGCCGCGTCATTGGTGGCCGGCTCGACACCCTCGGACTGCATCTTCTCGACCAAGGCGAGCACGACCCTGCGTTGCGAAGGGTTCTCCAAGGCAATGAACACCCCTGGGTCGAAGATCACCGAGCAGACCAAATCTCGTCGGCCCTCGCTCGCTCAGCCTCCGTTGGTAATCCCCACTCAGCGGTTGCCCAGTCGACGAACTCCTGCATGGCATCACGTTGAGCATCGTGCGCAGCGAGGAGTTCAAGTGCGTCCTCGACCGCTTCGCGTTCCGTTCGGCGACGAGAAGCCGTCACAGCAAGATTGCGGAGCGCATTCGGGCCAAGGAACATCGACTTACGCCTCGGCCTATCCGGTATCACATCAGACATACATCAAGCATACACGTATGCCTGTCGTATGTCACTCGGCTGCCAGAGTGGGTGCCGGGGCGTACGTACGAGCTGCGGAGCACCTCACCCGATCAGCTGAAGAACAGTCCCGGTTCGAGCTCGTGACACAGCCGGGTCGAACCACTGGACCTTGGCCTCTACCGAGTGTGCGCCCGATCACCATCCAATGACGGTATGCGTTCGGTGGAAGTCCGGAAGGTGAACAGGATCAGGCGATTCGTCGTCGATGCCCTGAAGGTGGGGCGCAGCCAGATCCCGGTGCATGGGCTCATTGACGCGGACATAACCTGCGCCCGCGAGCGTCTGATGACGTTCGACCCTCCGCTTTCGATGACGGCCTTCGTGGCGGCCTGTGTCGGCCGTGCGGCCGCACAACATCCTGAGGTCCACGCGTACCGCAACTGGCGGGGCCGGTTGGTGCTCCACGGCCACGTCGACATCGCAACACTGATCGAGGTGCCGACACCTGCGGGAACATTCCCCTTGGCCCACCTCGTCCGTGATGCCGACTCGCGGTCGGTTGCCGACATCACCGGCGAGATTAGGGCCATCCAGCACGCTCCGAAGCGGAGTCACAGCCAACGGCAGCTCGACGAAGCCCTTCCGGTGATCGCCGCCGTGCCCGGACTCGTCCGACTTGCCTACCGCCTCGCCAACCGATCGGTCCGCTTGAGGCGCCGGGTCGGTACCGTCTCGCTCACCGCGATCGGGATGTTCGGTGGCGGCGCTGGATTCGGCATAGCAGCCCCGACGCTCTCGACGCTGGGGGTCGTCGTCGGAGGCATCTCCGACCAAGCCCGTGTCCTGGACGGAGAGGTGACGGTCCGAGACATCATGAACTTGACCATCACGGTGGACCACAGGATCGTCGACGGAGCCCCGGCCGCACGATTCGCCGCAGACCTACGGCAACTCCTCGAAACCGCCGAGCTACTACCGGTATCCGCGAGCAAGGTGTAGCGTGCTGGCGATCCAGCACTTTGCTGTGGTCGTTCTCACCCGTGAATGACAGCAGGGTTGGGCGCGCAGCCAACCAGAGATCGTCTAGTGTCGAAGGCTCGTTGCCCGAGCTCGAAGGGACCCTTCGCAATGACCAAGCCGCGTCGGCCCAATATCGTCTTCGTCCTGACCGATGACCACGGCGCTCATGCCATCGGTTGCTACGGGTCAGTGGCCAACGACACGCCGCGGATCGACGAGATCGCGGCCAACGGATGGCGCTTCGACAACTGCTTCGTCACCAACTCGCTGTGCACGCCGTCGCGGGCGTCGATTCTCACCGGAACCTACAGCCACGTGAATGGCGTCTACTCGCTGTTCACGCCGATCGACGCCTCCCAGCCCACGTTCATCTCGCAGCTGCGGGAGGCCGGCTACCGCACCGCCATGATCGGCAAGTGGCACCTGGGTCACGGCGGCGATCACGACCCGCAGGCATTCGACTACTGGGACGTCGTCCCGGGCCAAGGCGACTACTGGAACCCGACGTTCCTCAACCCGAGCGGCCGGCGGGTCATCGACGGCTACGCCACCGACATCATCACCGGCCTGGCCATCGACTGGGCCGACTCGCTCGACGGCGACGACCCCTGGTGCATGCTCGTCTGGCACAAGGCACCCCATCGGCCGTGGGAGCCGAAACCCGAACACCAGGCCCTCTATGAGGCACCCCGTCCGATTCCGTCGACGTTCTGGGACGACTACTCGACCCGCAGCGCGTCGGTCCGGCGAACGGCCATGCGGGTGGCCGATCACCTCAACTCCGAGGACCTCAAGGAGGATCCACCGACCGGCCTCACCTATGAGGAGGCCGCGGTGTGGAAGTACCAGCGGTACATGCGCGACTACCTGGCCTGCGTCCATTCCGTCGACGACAACGTCGGGCGGCTCATCGACTGGCTCCGGGACCGCGACGACTTCGAAGACACGTTGCTGATCTACTCCTCGGACCAGGGTTTCTTCCTCGGCGATCACGGCTGGTTCGACAAGCGGCTCATGTTCGAGGAGTCCGTTCGCATGCCGTTCGTGCTGTCGTACCCGCGTCGCGTCGAGTCCGGCCGGACCTTCGACGGCATCGTCACCAACGTCGACATGGCCCAGACCATCCTCGACGCCGCCGGCGCACCGCACCACGAGGCGATGCAAGGCCGCAGCATCTGGCCCGATCTGCTCGGTGCGCGACCAGCCGACGAGCCACCGGTGGAGGGGTTCTACTACCGATACTGGGAGAACGACGACGTCATCCACAAGGCGCCGGCCCACTACGGCTACCGCACCGATCGGTACAAGTTGATCTACTACTACAACGACGGATTCGGCCTGCCGTTCACCTCGTCGTTCACCTACCCGCCGGAGTGGGAGCTCTATGACCTGGAGGCCGATCCGGAGGAGCTGCGGAACGTCCACGACGACCCGACCTACGCCGAGGTACGCGACGCATTGAAGGCGGCGATGTGGCGCGAGCAGGCCCGACTCGGCGACGCACCCCATCCGTCCCAGGCCGTGCCCCAAGGCTGCGAGGACGTGCCGGTGGCACCAATGCCGGAACTGCCGAGGGTGCCCTGGCTCGACCCCGGCCCCATGAACGGCTGAGGCCGGACCCGAATCAACCGGCGTAGAGGGCGTCGGTTTCCGTCCACCAGGTTCGGGCCGGCTCGAGCAACGCCTCCCGGACCTCGCCGAAGCGGCGGGCCGCAAGCGGGCCGGGCCAGTCCGCCGGCAGCAGTTCATGTGGGAGGTCGGGATCGAGGAACGGGAAGCGCCGCCAGTGATGCACGAGGCCGGCCAACTCGACGGCTGCGGCGGACCCGTCGAGATCCGCGGTGGCCGCGTCGGTCAGCGCGTCGGTAGCGGCGAGAAACCGTTGGTAGCGCTCGGCGAGGTCGGGCAGATCCCAGGCCTGGGCCACCAGCTCGGGTCCCGAGCCGAGGGCGCCGAGCTCGGCGCGGAACGTCGTGCCGATCACGCCGAGGCGGTTCAGCAGCTCGGTGACGGCCGGCTCCTGGTCGACCCACGGGCAGATCCAGAGACCCTGGCCGAGCGACCCCATTCCCGCCCAGTTCAGACCGAGTCCCATCCGGTAGCGGATGTTGCGGTCGCGCTCGGGCACGCTGGCCAGCACGACGAGCCATCGCCGATCCCACGGGCGCGGTTGCGCGCCGAAGCCGTAGATGCGTTGGGCGCCTTCGGCCAGCAACTCGGTGAACGATTCGGTCAGCAGCCACCGGGTGCGGCGGCCGACCCGATCACGCTTCAACCACTCGCCCTTCTCCATGCGGGCGAGCGCCTGCCGCGTCGCCTTGCTCTGGACGCCGAGGTGCTCCATCAGGGCGATGAGGGTCTGGGTCCAGACCGAACCGCCGGTCGGGAGGACGAACTCGCCCATCACCGTGATGAGTAGGCCACGGCTCGAATCAGCGATGGTCGAGCCGTCTCGATTCGCCCCGAGCACTGGCGCCAGCGCCGGCGACGGTGCAATCGAAATCGAATCAGTTGTGGACATGGAACACAACATACCACATCATCTTGACGTGACGCTATGGAAGTGTAGAATATTGGGAGATCCCACCGAGCCCATGGGAGGACCCGTGACCGTCGACATGATCGACTTCAGAACGTCGCCTGATCAGTACCACCATTGGAAACTCGCGGTCGACGGACCGGTCGCCACCCTCACGATGGAGGTCGACCCCGAGTCCGGCCTGCGAGACGACTACGAACTCAAGACCAATTCCTACGACCTCGGCGTCGACATCGAACTGCACGACGCCGTGCAGCGGCTCCGCTTCGAGCACCCGACCGTCAAGGTCGTCGTCGTCACCGGCGGACTCGACAAGATCTTCTGCGCCGGGGCCAACATCCAGATGCTCGCCGGCTCGACGCACGGCCACAAGGTGAACTTCTGCAAGTTCACCAACGAGACCCGCAACGGCATCGAGGACGCCACCGAGAACTCCGGCCAGATCTGGATTGCGGCCGTCAACGGCACGGCTGCGGGCGGTGGCTACGAGCTGGCGCTGGCCTGCGATGAGATCCTGCTGATCGACGACAAGGCGTCGGCCGTCTCGCTGCCCGAGATTCCCCTCCTGGCCGTGCTGCCGGGAACGGGTGGGCTGACCCGGGTGGTTGACAAGCGTCATGTCCGCCGAGACCTGGCCGATGCCTTCGCCACGCGCACCGAAGGCATCAGGGGCGACACCGCCGTCGAATGGAAACTCGTCGACCACCTTGCTCCGGCCAGCGGTTGGGACGAGCTGATCGCCGAGCGGGCGGCGGCCCGAGCGGCCGAGTCCGACCGGCCGGATGAGGCCGACGGCATTTCGCTCACCCCCATCGACCGCACCGTCGACGACGACACGATCACCTACTCCACGGTGTCGGTCTCGATCGATCGCTCCACCGGCACCGCCACGATCACCGTCAAGGGCCCCGAGGGTGATGAGCCGACGACGGCCGATGACCTCGCGGCCGCCGGAGCCGACGCCTGGATCCTCCGATCGGCCCGGGAACTCGACGACGCCATCCTCCACCTCCGCCTCAACGAGACCGACATCGGCAACTGGGTGTTCAAGACCGAGGGAAGCCTCGATCACGTCGCCCAGGCCGAGCAGGTCCTGGCCAACGAACCCGATCACTGGCTGGTCCGGGAGATCCGCCTGTTCTGGGCTCGCACCCTCAAGCGGATCGACGTTTCCGCCCGCTCGCTGATCGCCCTGATCGAGCCCGGCAGCTGCTTCGGCGGCACGCTGGCCGAACTCGCCCTGGCCGCCGACCGTAGCTTCATGCTCACCGGCACGTGGGAGGATCTCGACGACCCGCCCGAACCGGTCACTATCCGTCTCGGCCCGGCCAACGTCGGAGCCGACGGAGGAACCGACGGCGGGTGGTATCCGATGTCCAACGGCCTGACCCGGCTGCAGACCAGGTTCTGGGGCCGCCCCGACGCCCTCGCCCGCGCCGTCCAGACCGCCGGCAAGGAACTTCTGGCCGAAGACGCCTTCGAAGCGGAACTGATCACCTTCGCCCCCGACGACCTCGACTGGGAGGACGAGGTGCGCCTCACCCTCGAAGAGCGCAACAGCTTCTCCCCCGACGCCCTCACCGGCATGGAGGCCAACTACCGCTTCGTCGGCCCCGAAACCATGGAGACCAAGATCTTCGCCCGGCTCACGGCCTGGCAGAACTGGATCTTCCAGCGTCCCAATGCCGTCGGCCCCGAAGGAGCACTGCGCCGCTTCGGCACCGGATCCCGTCCCGACTTCGACCCCCACCGCGTCTGACACCGCGTCCAGCAAGGAGCTCTGCAACCATGACTACCGTCGACATCGACGCCAAGATCCCGAACAACGTCGACCTGGCCGGTGACCGGCGCCTGCAACGGGCGCTCGAGCAGTGGCAGCCGAAGTTCATCCGCTGGTGGGAGGATCTCGGCCCATCGGCGTTCAAGAACAACCCCGTCTATCTCCGCACCGCGATCGACGTTGGGCGCGAAGGCTGGGCCAACTTCGACCACGTCGAGATGCCCGAATACCGCTGGGGGGTCTTCCTGGCCGAGCCGGAGCCCGACCGCAAGGTCGCGTTCGGCGACCACAAGGGCGAAGACGTGTGGCAGGAGGTGCCGGGCGAGTACCGCTCCGATCTTCGTCGCCTGATCGTGGTGCAGGGCGACACCGAGCCGGCCTCGGTCGAACAGCAGCGCCACCTGTCGCTGACCGCTCCGTCGCTCTACGACATGCGCAACCTGTTCCAGGTCAACGTCGAGGAGGGGCGCCACCTGTGGGCCATGGTCTACCTGCTCCACCGCTACTTCGGCCGCGACGGCCGCGACGAGGCCGACGAGATGCTCGAACGCCACTCCGGCGACCCCGACAACCCCCGCATCCTCGGGGCGTTCAACGAGGAGACCCCGGACTGGCTGTCGTTCTACATGTTCACCTACTTCACCGATCGCGACGGCAAGTACCAGCTGGCCTCGCTTCGAGAGTCGGCGTTCGATCCGCTGTCGCGCACCTGCGACTTCATGCTGAAGGAGGAGGCCCATCACATGTTCGTGGGCGCCACCGGCGTGGGCCGGGTCGTGGAGCGGACCATCGAGCTGATGAAGGAGTACGACACCGACGACGTGCACCCCCACGGCGGCATCAACCTCGATCTGCTGCAGAAGTACGTGAACTTCCACTACTCGGTGTCACTCGACCTGTTCGGGGCCGAGACGTCCACCAACGCCGCCAACTACTTCGCCGCCGGGCTGAAGGGCCGCTTCCAGGAGGAGCGGCGTGATGACGATCACGTGCTCAAGTCGACCACCCGCATGGTGCCCGAGGTGACCGACGAGGGCATCGTCGAAAAGGAGGTGGCCGAGCTTTCCGCTCTCAACGAAACGCTGCGTGACGACTACATCGAGGACTGCCAGAAGGGCATCGACCGCTGGAACCGCACCATGGCGAAGGCCGGGATCGACTTCGAGATCAAGCTCCCGCATGTCGGCTTCCACCGGGACGTCGGCACATTCCGGAGCAGCCACGTTTCACCCGACGGCCGCCTGATCAGCGATGAGGACTGGTACGCCTCGGTGACCAGTTGGCTGCCGACCGACGCCGAGCGCGAACACGTCAAATCACTGATGGTCGGCGTGACCGAACCGGGGAAGATGGCCGGCTGGGTCGCTCCCCCGTCGACCGGCATTCACCAGAAGCCGGTCGACTTCGAATACGTCCGCATGTAACCCGAAATATAGGAGCTCAGGTGACACCCAGTGTCACCCGAGCTCCTCAGAACGGGAATGGCCGATTGACACGTGACCGCATGGTCACGTATTGTCGCAGCATGGGAGACGCCGAGGCCGACGTTTTTCGAGCCATCGCCGATCCGGGCCGGCGGGCGCTGATGGACGCCCTGTTCGAGCACGACGGTCAATCGATCGTCGAGCTCTGTGACGTCCTGCCCGACATGACCCGGTTCGGGGTGATGAAGCACCTCGGAATCCTGGCCGACGCCAATCTGGTCGTCACCGAGAAGGTGGGGAGATCCAAACTCCACTACCTCAATCCGGTTCCCATCCAACAGATCCACGACCGGTGGATCGCCAAGTACGCCCAATCGACAACCGAGACGCTGACCGAGCTGTCGCGCCGTCTTTCCTCGACGGGAACGCACGAAGGAGTCTGACCATGGCCACCCCACAGCACCTGTACCAGATCTACATCAAGGCCACTCCCGAGCGGGTGTGGCAGGCCATCACCGATCCTGAGTTCACCACCCGCTACTTCCACCGGACGGCGATCGAGTCGTCGTTCGAACCGGGAAGTGGATATCGCTACGTGTTGCCCGACGGCGAGACGGCGGCGGCAGGAGACCTGGAGGTGGTCGAGCCGGGACGGCGGCTGGTGCTGACCTGGCAGGCGCTGTACGACGCCGACCTCGCGGCCGAACCGCCGGGCCGAGTGGAGTGGATCCTCTCCCCCGCCAGCGACGACGGCTCCGTCACCCGGGTGCAGGTTCGACACTACGACCTCGGCCTCAGCCCGAAGACGTGGGCCAACGTCAAGGACGGCTGGGAGGCGATTCTCGACGGCATGAAGACGCTGCTCGAGACCGGCGAGCCGCTCGGCGACGTCGACGTCCCCGAGCCGGTATCGGCCGACGACATCGATGACATCGACCGCCGGTGGCACCGCACGCTCGCCGTGGAGGCCAACAACTCGGCGTGGGAGCTGCTGGGCCCGACGGCCGAGCACGATGTGCCGGGCTTGACCCTCGATCAGGCCTTCGATCTGCTGGGCCGGGCCTACGCCGCCGCCCATCACTGGCGGGCGGTGAACGGCCCCGAATCGATCAATGCGGCCCGGGCGGCCTGGCTCTGTTCACGCTGCCACGCCGCGGCCGGCGACGGCGTCGCTGCGCTGCGTATGGCCGAGCTGTGCGCGGCGATCACCTCCGGCATCGCCGACGCTGCCGATTTCGATCACTTCTACGCCACCGAGGCCACGGCTCGGGCGCTGGCCTGCCTCGGCCGCGACGACGAGGCCACGGTGGCCCATCGAAACGCGGAGAAGCTGCTGGCCGAGGTGGCCGATCCCGAGGACCGCAAGATCGCGGCCGGCGATCTCGACAGCGGTCCCTGGTTCGGGCTCCGGGAGCTACTCGCCTGACCCCGGTAGCGGGCCGAGGCCGAAGAACCGGGCGGCGTTGCCGCCGGCGACCCGGGCCTTGTCATCATCGGTCAGGATCGCCGACTCGGCCACCAGCTCTCCGGGCTCCAGCTCCCCCAGCGGGAACGGGTAGTCGGATCCCAGCATCACCCGTTCGGACCCCATCACCCCGACGAGAAAGCCGAGCGTGGCGTCGTCGAAGACCGCCGAGTCGACGCTGAACCGGTCGACATAACTCGAGGGCGGGTTGGGGCAGTCGGCCCGCACGATGTCGCGCCGGTGCCAGGCGTTGTCGACCCGGCCGAGCTGTTGGGCGAAGTTGCCGCCGCCGTGGGTGAAGCAGATACGCAGGTGGTCGGGTAGGCGCTCGAAGGCCCCCGACAGGATCAGCGACAGGATGGCCAGGTGGGTCTCCGCCGGCATACCGACGAGCCACTTGAGCATGTACTTGACCATGCGTTCGCCGGCCATCATGTCCCAGGGATGCACGAGCACCGCCATCTCGGTGTCGGCGCAGTGGTTCAGGAAACGCACCAGCTCCGGGTCGTCGAGGTTGCGGCCGCACACGTGGTTGCCGATGTGGACCCCGACGTGCCCGACCTCCTTGGCCCGGGTGATCTCGGCGCAGGCGGCGTCGACGTCCTGGAGCGGCACCTGGCACAGCGTGCGGAGGCGAACCGGGTCGGTTTCCCCCATCTCCGCCGCAAGGTCGTTGATCCACGCCGACCACCGCAGCGCCCGCTTCGGTTCCGCCGCGTAGGCGAACAGCATGGGCGTGGCCGACATCACCTGCACGGCAACGCCATGGTCGTCCATCTCGGCCACGCGGGCCGCGGGGTCCCACAGGCGGGCCTCGACCGGCCGGTACTCGTGCTCGCCGACCATCATGTGTCCGGTACCGTCGCCGTTGTCGCGCAGCCACGGCGTCGACTGGCCCAGTCCGAGGCTGGATGCCTCCTTGCGGCTCATCAGCGGGTAGAAGTGGGCGTGCATGTCGACCCGCGGCGGGTGGGCCAACGTGACCGCAGATCCGGATTCGAAAACCATCAGGCGGAACCTCCATCGCCGTCGCTCGTCTGAACGGACGCGGGATCGACAGCCGTGGCCTTGATCTCGATCAGCAGGTGGGGATGCGGGAGCTGGTGGACGGCCACCGTGGTTCGGGCCGGAGCCTCCCCACCGTCGAAGAACGCCGCCCAGGCCCGGTTGTAGCCGCCGAAGTCGTTCATGTTGACCAGGAAGCTGGTGGCGTCGACGAGGTGGCTGCGGTCGAGCCCGACCGTGCCCAACAGCCGCTCGATGTTCTCGAGTACGGCCGTGGTCTGCACGCCGATGTCGAGGTCGGTGGTTCCCATCTCATCGACCGACGCGCCGGCGATCGTGTTGTCAGGCCGTCGCGCGCTCGTTCCCGACACGTAGACGACTCCCCCCGCCCGCCGGAGGTGGGGAAACGCACCTCGGGGCTTGACCAGTGGCTCGCTCGGCTGGGGTTCGGATTCAGGCATCGGCACCAATTGAAGCAAACGGCGCGGCCAAGCCTCACCTTTTGCCACGAATCTTTTTACCTCGAATCCTCTGCCGGGCTCCCGGTGATCGTGACCGACACCTCGCCGAGGCCGGCGAACCGGGCGGTCAGACGGCGATCGAGCGGGGCGGCCGGCGCACCCGAACAGCTGCCGGTGATGATCCACGTGCCGGCTGCGACCGGCCGCTTTCGAGCGGCCAGATGCCCCAGCGCCCAGTGGAACGACCGCCAGGGGTCACCGAGTACGTTGGCCCCCAATCCCTCCGTGACCAGCTCCTCGGGCCCTCCGTCAGCATTTGCCTCGGCCACCAGTCGCACCACGGTCGAGGCCAGGGCGGCAGGATCGAAGCCGCCGTCTCCGAGCCCGACGGCGGAACCGAGCACGGCGGCGGTGGCCATCGAGTTGTCGGCCACGACACTCGGTCCGTCGATGCCGAGCTGGGTGTCGTATCGGCCGTCGACCAGTTCCAGTGCCGGAGCGACTGCGTCGGCCACCGAGATCGCGTCGTCGACCGTGGCGAACGTTCGGTCCGGGGTGATGTCGACGGCGACCCGCATGGCGAACTCGCATTCGATCAGCGGAGGGTGGTGGAACGTCGCCACCTCCACGGTCGCGCCGGACCGGTGCACCGCCTCGGCGGCCAGGCAACCGCCGATCGGTTCGGCCAGGTTCATGATCCGCTGCGTCTCGATGGTGGTGCAACCGACCTTGATCAGTCCGATCGACCGGCCGTCCAGATCGATCAGTGCATCCTGAATCCGGTAGCCGTCGGCGAAGGTGTCGGGGCGAAGATCGCCGGGCAGCGCAGCCAAGGTTTGCCCGGTCCGTCGGGCGTCGAGCAGCAGACGAGCCGCCTCCACATGACGTTGGTGCCCGGGATCGACGTTCGGTGTGGTGTTCATCGGGTCGCGGTCACATCGAAGCCGACCGAATCCAGTCCATCGGCTTCGAGATGGTAGTGATCTCCCGACACCAGGTCGAACGGCTTGGCCAGACCCCCGGTCAACACGATGTGGCCCGCCCGGAGCCCGCCGCCCTCGCCATGGAGTGATCGCACGAGCCAGGCGACCGCGTCGGCCGGCGAGTCCATGGCGGCGGCACCGGATCCGGTGCGGACCTCCCGCCGGTTGCCGAAGGTGATCTCGACGCCGGCAGGATCACCGTCGAGCGCTGCGAAGGAACCGATCACGACGGCTTGGGACGACGAATTGTCCGCGGTGTTGTCGAGCCATGTGAAGCCGAAGTCCGGGTATCGGGGATGGACGATCTCGTGGCCGAGCGCCCAGCCGTCGGCCGCTGCGAGAACGTCGGCACGATCGACGTCGGAGCCGACCAGGTCACGACCGCCGCGGTAGACCAATTCGGGTTCGACCTTGGGGTGGCGCAACGCCGCAATGTCCACGGTCGCCCGGTCGCTCCCGTCGACCATCTGGTAGTCCCACAACGTTCCCCAATTCGGCCGGTCGATCCCGAGCGCCTCCCGCATCACGGCCGAGGTCCAACCGAGCTTGTAGCCGATCAGCTGGTGTCCGTCGGCGGCACGAAGGCCGTCGACCGCTCGGGCCACCGACCGGGCGTCGGCCCAGGTGAATCCGGGAAATCGGTTCGAGGGGAGGTCGACCGCCTGCCCGGACTGCTCGGCTCGCCACAGTTCGGCGGCCACTGTGGCCACGGTCTCAGCGTCGAGCACTCCGGAATCGCCGACGGTGGCCATCAGCCGGCGACCAGACCGAGGCGCGTGGCCACGTCGTCCCATGATCGTTCGGCGTTGGCGATGTCGAACCACATCGCCTGAAGACCGCAGTCGGACCCGCCGGTCACGTTGAGCGGTTGGTCGTCGACGAACAACACTCGCTCGGCAGGGGCGCCGATGATCTCGACCGCCCGCTCGAACGCCCGGGGGTCGGGTTTGAGGATGTCGGTGTCGGAGCAGTCGACGAGATGGTCGATCTTCTGGAGGAGGCCGATCCCGTGCTCCCAGTCGGGACCGTGGAAGTCTCGGAGATCGTTGGTCAGAACCGAAACCTGATAGCCGGCGCTCTGCGCGTCGGCCACCACCCGTTTCGCCCCGGGACGCACGAGGTCGTCGGACGGCGGATTGTAGATGAGGGCCATGTAGTCCCGAAGGGTGAGATCCCGCCTGCCGGCCTCGCCGAGTTCGGCCGCCCGTTGGTGCCAGTAGTCGCGCTCGGTGAGTCCGTCGCCGGCGATCATCCGCTTCCAGAGCGGATCGCTGTCGGGGTCAAGAGGCCCCATCCAGTCGAGCGACCCGGCGGCCAGGCCGAGCTCGCGCTCGGTCTTGCGGTGAAGTTCGACCGGGTTGAGCAGGCACACGCCGCCGAAGTCGAGCAGCAGAACATCGATATCAGGGTCTTTCACGGTTCAACTTTCCCAGATCAACTTCACGGTTCGCCGCCCCCGCGGTAACCCAGACGGTGCGAAACCAGTCCGGCGGCCCGCTGCACGGCTTGCGCCATCTGACTGCGCAGGGGATCAACTCGTTCGGCCGGCCCGGCCACGCTGATGGCGGCGATGATCGCACCCCCGGAGTCGCGGATCGGGGCGGCAACCGACACAACTCCGACCTCCGATTCGTGGCGGTTCTCGGCATAGCCCTGCGCCCTGATCTTCTCGAGTTCCTCCCTGAACCTCCGGGGCGAGGTGATCGTGTAGGCCGTGCGTTTGGTGAGGGTCATTTCACGCAGGATCCGGTCTCGGCGTTCCACCGGCAGGTGGGCGAGCAGCGCCTTTCCGGTGGCGGTGCAGTGCCCTTCGTTGCGTCGACCGACGTCGGTGAACAGCCGGAGCGTGTTCGGGCTGTCGAGCCGCTCGATGTAGACGACGTGAATGCCGTCGAGCACACCGACCTGCACGGTCTCCCCGGTACGGTTGCGCAGCTCGGTCATCGGCAGGAGCACGGCCTCGTGCAGATCGCGCTGCGACGGCACGGCAGCGGCCAGCTCGTACATCGCGAGCCCGAGCCGGTAGCGGCCGGTCTCCGGTTCCTGTTCCAGCATGCCCTCGTCGGTCAGCGTGGCCAGTATCCGGTGCACCGACGACTTCGAGATGCCCAGCTCCCTGGACAGCTCGGACACGCCCCACGTGGTTCGGGTCGGGGTGAACGCCTTGATCAGCCGAACGGCATTGGTTACCGAAGTGAGCCGATTCCCCGACATGGCCGACAACTGTAGCCACGGTCCACCCACCGTGTCGTCCCTGCATACGGAATAGTTTCCCACTAGGAGAAACGGTTGATGTAGCGTCGGTCACATGGGAATCCTCCGCCTCAGCCACGTCGACATTCATTGCCCCGACCTGGAACTGGCGGCTGCGTACTACACCCAGGTGATGGGTCTCGACATCACCGAACGCACCGACGATCGCATCTTCCTCAAGTGCTGGGACGAGCGAGATCACCACTGTCTGGCCATCCGCCACGACCCCAGGGTCGGACTCGATCGGTTCTCGTTCAAAGTCGAGCACGAGGACGACCTCGACCACTTCGAGTCACGAATCGAGAACGCCGGCCATCCGGTGCAGCGCATCTCCAAGGGTGAGGAGATCGGTCAGGGCGAGTCGATTCGTTTCGAGCTGACCTCCGGCCACGAGATGGAGCTGGTGGCCGACGTCGAGAAGGTCGGCGGGCGGCTCCCGCTCGTCAATCCCCCGCCGATGGTCGCCGACCTCGTCGGGATCGCACCACCGAGGATCGACCACCTCCTCGTCCACGCCGAGGAGGTCCCGGCCGTCGCCCGCTTCTTCACCGACGTGCTCGATTTCCGATTGACCGAGCAGCTGCTCGACGGTGGCGGCCATCAGATGATCGCCTTCCTCGAACGCTCGGCCAAACCCCACGACATCGCCTTCGTACAGGGACCGAACGGCGCGCTGCACCACTTCTCGTTCTGGCTCGATGACTGGGATCACGTGCGCAGGGCCGCCGACATCCTGGCCTACAACGGGGTGAGCGTCGACATCGGGCCCACTCGTCACGGCCTCACTCGGGGCAACACGATCTACTTCTTCGACCCGATGGGAACACGCAACGAGGTGTTCTCGGGCGGCTACCGGCCGGACCCGGATTTCCCGACCATCACGTGGACCGACGAGGAGGCCGGACGAGCGGTCTTCTATTACGAGGGCGTCATCAACGAACGTTTCGCGACGGTCCACACGTAGGGAGTAGGAAGCGTGACTGACGGAATTCTTCGACTCTCCCACGCCGAGGTCCGGGTGCCCGACCTCGAGCTGGCACTCGCCTACTACGTCGAGGTGGTCGGCCTCGTCGAGACCGGTCGCACCACCGACAAGGCCTACCTCAAGGGTTGGGACGAGCACCAGCACCACTCCCTGATCCTCACCGCCTCTCCCACGTACGGGCTCAACGCGCTGGCCTTCAAGGTCATGGAGGAATCCGAACTCGAACGACTGGCGGCCAAGGTCGAGACGGCGGGGATCACCGTCAGCCACCACGCCCCGGGCGAGCTCGATGTCGCCTCCGGGCGGATCGCCCGGTTCGTCGGGCCGAGCGGACACGTCATCGATCTGGAGTGCGGGCAGGGTCAGGTCGGCAACGGTTTGTCGCTCATCAACCCCCCTCCCCGACCAGACGGCCTCGTCGGCATCCACCCGCCTCGGATCGACCACATCTTCCTGCTCTGCGAGGACGTGGACGGCGTCACCAGGTTCTTCACCGACGTGCTCGAATTTCGCCTGACCGAGCAGATCGTGGCCGACGATGGTCACCAGCTCACCACCTTCCTGGAGCGGACCCACACACCCCACGACATCGCGTTCCTCACCGGCCCCAACGGCGGCTTTCACCACGTGGCCTACTGGGTCGACGAGTGGAGCGACCTCAAGCACGCCGCCGACACCTGCGCCCACCACGGCGTGGAGATCGACGCCGGCCCGACCCGCCACGGCGCCACCCGGGGCTGTGGCCTCTACTTCTTCGACCCGGCGGGCAACCGAAACGAGGTCTACACCGGCGGCTACTGGTTCGACCCCGACGACGAGCCGACCACCTGGACCGAGTCCGAGATGGGCCGAGCCGTGTTCTGCTACCGCGGACAGGTCGACCAACGATTCATGACGGTGCACTCCTAGACCACCGGGGAACGGATCAAACGCAATGGCAGACGAGAAGCAACCCAATCCAGGACCCGCCACTCCGAGGCGCAACGGCCAGTCGGCCCAGCCGGTCGGCGTGCGCAAGCGCGTGACCGACCGGTACGAGGCGCCGATGTATCTGGCCCGTTACCGGGAGCGACAGCAGTCGACCGGCAGCGACCTCGAAACGGCCCCCGAATCGGGCGCACACGCCGGAAACGGCACGGCAACACCGGTCGATGGCCTCGACGGCCCGGCCCGGCCGGACGGCGCACCGCTGTACCTGCAGCGATTCCGGGAGCGAACGGCGCATCAGCGTCCCGAGGACAGCGACAAGCCGCTGTGGCAGCGAGCCGACCTCACCGTCCAGCAGTCGCTGACCGAGGACAATCGCAACAAGGAGATCTCGGCGCCGCCGGAGGCGTTCCGGCAGGTCACCAACGACGTCTACCTGATCCGCCACGGCGAAACCCAGGGTTACTCGACGGATTCCGGGCTCACCCCTCAGGGCGCCTGGCAGTCCCACAGCTACGGGCGAACCCTGGCCCGCCGGATTCGTTCCGGCGAGACCGTCGTCTTCCGCCATGCCCCCACCAATCGGGCCCGGGAGACGTCCGAGCAGATCCGCCGCGGCCTGGCCGACGGGCTCGAGCAGTACGAGAAGGAGATCACCATCGTCGAGCCGGAACCGATGGCCGAGTTCCGCAACTTCGGGTTCGCGGCCCCCGACGGTTTGAAGGACGTGACCGCCGCTTTCCGCGAGTACCACGCCCTGCTCGAGCAGTTCGAACGGTCGGCCCGCAGTGATCGCCCGTTGTGGCTGGTGGAGATGGATCGCTTCTGGCGTACCCAGCAGGGTGGCGGCGACCCGATCCAGCACTGGCTCACGATCCCGCTCGTCCACTTCGAGCCGCCGGCGATGTGCGTTCGCCGGTTCTGGGCTGGGATCAACTCGCTGGCCGACGACTTCCCCGGTGCCCGTCTGGCGATCGCCACCCACTCCGGCTGTATCCGGGCGGTGGCGGTGTCGGCGCTGGGTTACGACCCTGGCGAGCCCTACAACACCGAACACGTTCGCATCAAGTTGCTGGCGCCCCCGGCGCGCCCGGGCACCGAGTCCACGGGCGGCGCCGACGCCACCGTGGCCTATCGCAACCGTGTCCAGGAGATCAAGGTCCCCCGAATCGATCAGCTACCACAATGGTCGGTCATCGACGACTGGTCGGGCTTCGCCGATCCGTCCGAGCTGACCGGGCCCCCGAGCGTCACGTGAGCGGGCGCGAGAGCAGCGGAGACGAACATGTGCGAAGCCTGCCCCGTCATCGATTGGGCCAAGGAGCTACCGACAATCCGATCCTTCACCGCGAGAAAGGTCGACGCAACCATGACTGATCACATCGTGTGGTTCGATCGCTACGAGGCGGATCACAAGCCGTTCGTCGGCGGGAAGAACTCGAGCCTGGGCGAGATGATGCGGGCCGAGCTTCCGGTGCCGCCGGGCTTCGCGGTCACCACCAACGCATACGGGTTGATCTGGAACGACGAGACCCTGGTCAACGACGTCAACGATCTCCTGCGATCGATCGACCACGACGACGTGGCCGCCAACCGGGAGATCTCGGCCAAGATCAGGGACCGGATCGAGCAGAATCCAGTGCCCGACCAGGTGGCGAGCGACATCGTCGAGGCGTACGAAGCACTGTGTCGCCATTGTGATGTCGACGACGTGCCGGTCGCCGTCCGGTCGTCGGCCACGGCCGAGGACCTGCCCGACGCATCGTTCGCCGGGCAGCAGGACACGTACCTCTGGATCGTCGGGGCCGACAACGTCGTCGAGAACGTCAAGAAGTGTTGGTCGTCGCTGTTCACCGACCGGGCGATCGCCTACCGGCATTCCATGGGGTATCTCCACCAGGCAATCGCCATGTCGGTCGGCGTACAGAAGATGGTGGAACCGATTGCGTCAGGGGTGGCGTTCACGCTCAACCCGACCAACGGCGATCGCTCACAGGTGGCCATCGATGCCTCGTGGGGACTGGGCGAGGCGGTGGTGTCGGGCGAGGTCACACCCGACAATTTCCTGGTCGACAAGGTTCTTCGGGAGGTGGTCCACCGCGAGATCTCCGACAAGGCGATCGAGTACCGGTTGACCGATGGCGGTGTGGTGGAGAAGACCGAGGTCGATGCCGATCGGCGCAACTCCTCGTGTGTCTCCGATGAGGATCTGGTGGCCATCACGATCCTGGCCCGTCGGGCCGAGAAGCACTACGGCTGTCCGCAAGACGTCGAGTGGGCCATCGACCGGCATCTGCCGCCCGGTGAGAACGTCGTGATGCTGCAGTCGAGGCCGGAGACGGTGTGGTCCCGGAAACCGAGGAAGGCGGTGGGGGCGAAGACCGGAGACCCGATGCGTTCGATCGTGTCCACGCTGCTGTCACCCATGCACAACAAAGACAACAACTCATAGTTCAAGTCACAGTCCAACTGATAAAGGGGAGCATCGTCAGATGTCAGAAACACCGTCCGAGAAGCGATTTCCAAGCCCGTTCGGGGTCGAAGGACCCGAAGGCGTTGATGGGTGGGAGGAGCTGTATCCGTACAGCGTCGTCTTCTCCGAGGACCTGAAGGAGTACGAGGAGAGCCGGTTCTGGTTCTGGGATTCCATGCACTGGGGTCGGGCCATGACCCCGTGGGACTCGGTCTTCCTGGAGCTGGCCATCTCGGCGCTGAGCCAGTTCAACTCTCGGCACTATCGGATCCCTCCGGCCGACGGCATCGACTTCCGGGTGCTCTACGGCTACCCCTACCTCACCCCGGTCACGATCGAGGACGGCGCCCGAATCGAGAGCCGGGTCCCCGACTTCATGGAGCGGGCCGGCCACTACTTCATGAACTGGGGGGATCTCTACGAGAACTGGTTGGGGAAGATCAAAGCCACCATCTCCGAGATCGAGGGTCTCGACTTCTCCCCGCTACCCGAGATGGAGGACCCGTCGGTCATCACCGAAGGGCTCGGATCGGGTTCGGGCTCCCGCCTGCAATCGGACTACCACCGGTTCAAGGATCTGATTCTGCGGGTCTGGGAGTACCACTTCGAGTTCCTCAACCTCGGCTACGCCGCCTACCTCGACTTCTTCGGGTTCTGCAAGGAGGCGTTCCCGTCGATCCCCGATCTCGGCATCGCCAAGATGGTCGCCGGGATCGAGGTCGACCTGTTCCGCCCCAACGAGGAGCTGAAGGTCATGGCTCAGATGGCCGTCGACGCCGGGTTGGCCCGGGTGTTCGACAACCCGGACGACGTGGCCGGCATCCAGTCGAAGCTCGCTGGTACCGCCGTCGAAGCCCATTGGAACGCGGTCGAGGACCCGTGGTTCAACTTCAGTGCCGGCACCGGCTTCTACCACTACGACAAGACGTGGAAGGACCACCCGGAAATCCCGTACGCCTTCATCGCCGACTACATCACGAAGATCGAGGCCGGCGAGGACATCTCCCGACCGATCGACGCCATCACCGCCGAACGAGATCGTGTGGTGTCGGAGTATGGGGAGCTGCTGGAAACCGACGAGGACCGGCAGGCGTTCCAGGAGAAGCTCGGCCTGGCCCGGGTTGTGTTCCCCTACGTGGAGAACCACAACTTCTACATCGAGCACTGGACCATGTCGGTGATCTGGGCCAAGCTCCGGGAGCTGGGAGCCACACTCGTGAAGGAGGGGATCCTCGGTGCGGTCGACGACGTCTTCTACATCCGTCGCGACGAGATGGACGAGGTGCTGTTCGACGTGTACTCGTCGTGGGCCGTCAACGCGCCGAATCGGGGCTCGAAGTACTGGCCACCGCGGATCGCCCGTCGACGCGAGATCGTGGCCAAGATGGAGGAGTGGAAGCCGCCGAAGGCTCTCGGTGACCCGCCCGCCGTGGTCACCGAGCCGTTCACCATCATGTTGTGGGGCATCACGTCGGATTCCGTGGCCGGCTGGCTCGGCGCCGACGGCGACGGCGGCATCTCCGGCATGGCCGCCTCCCCCGGCACGGCCGAGGGTCCGGCCCGTTTGATATTCAGCCCCGACGACATCGGCGACATCGAGGACGGCGAGATTCTCGTCGCCCCGATCACCGCTCCGTCGTGGGCCCCCGTCTTCCCGAAGATCCGAGCGTGCGTGACCGACATCGGCGGGATGATGAGCCACGCCGCCATCGTCTGCCGCGAATACGGCATCCCCGCGGTGACCGGCACCGGATTCGGAACCTCGCAGATCAAGAACGGGCAGATGATCCGGGTCGACGGTTCGACCGGATCGGTCACCGTGCTCGACTGACCCATCCACCACGTTCTGCGCCTGTCAGCTCCAAGAACCTGGAGCTGACAGGCACAGAATCCCAAGACACGTAGCCGACGAACAGAACTCGAGGACATCATGCTCACCCAAGAACAGAACGACGAGCTCACTCAGGTCGGGCCGGGCACACCGATGGGCGAGCTCCTCCGCCACTACTGGTACCCGGTGGCGATCACCCGTGAACTCGACGAGTTCCCGGTCCGGAAGGCCCGGCTGCTCGGTGAGAACTGGGCCGTGTTCAAGACCGGCGACGGAGGCTATGGCATCGTCGCCGAGCGGTGCCCCCACCGTGGGGCCTCGATGGTCTACGGAATCGTCGAACCCGACGGGCTCCGCTGCGGCTACCACGGCTGGAAGTTCGACACCGGCGGCAACTGCACCGACATCCTGGCCGAACCCGGGTCCTCCCCCAAGTTCCGTGAGAGTTGCGGCATCCCGGCGGGACAGGCCAGGGAGATGGGCGGTCTGATCTGGGCCTACATCGGGAAGGATCCCGCTCCGGAGCTCCCCCGCTACGAGGCCTACGTCATGGACGGGATCCGAGACATCGGGCACTCCGTCCTGCCGTGCAGCTGGCTCCAGATCATGGAGAACGCCGTCGACCCCTACCACGTCGAGGCTCTCCACGGAAACTATTTCGAGTTCATCGCCGAGCAGCAGGGCACACCGATGCCCGGCTCGTTCGGCGGCAACAAACACGAGAAGGTCGCGTTCGATCCCTTCGAGCACGGCATAATCAAGCGCCGCCTGCTCGAGGGCCAGAGCGAGGACGACGACGACTGGAAGATCGGACATCCGCTCGTTTTCCCCTACTGCATGTGGGTCGGCGGCAACGGTGTCTACCAGATGCAGATCCGGGTGCCGATCGACGACACCCACACCTGGATGCTCTTCTACACCGTGCACGCCCCCGACGGGGCCGAGCTACCCGAGAATCCGCCGACCGTCGACTACGAGTATCAGTGGAAACGTGATGACGGCACCTTCATCGTCGACTACATCGAGGGTCAGGACATCATGGCCTGGGTCACCCAGGGCGACGTCGCCGACCGCACCAACGAGAAGCTGACCAAGAGCGACGTCGGTGTGGTGGCATGCCGGCGGATGTACCGCGAGGGCATGGACGCCGTGCGCAACGGTGACGACCCGCCGGTCGCCGTCGTGCGCGAACCTCACGATGTCATCAAGCTGCCGCTGGAGCGCTCGAAGTTCGGCCGCGGTGCGGAGTTCGCCATCGACTGGATCGACAACGGATCGATGCGCTACAGCCCACAGGCCGACGAGATGAAACAGCTGCACCGCAACGCCGAGGCCAACCGCCAGAACCTGTCCGAAACCTGATGGGGCCGACCCGGTTCGACGAATCAGGTGGCCGACGGCCCCTCCACTACCGGGACCGCTCCCGTTCGGGGGCGGCCCGATAGTGGTAGTGGTTCGAGTCACCGAACCCGGCCCGTCGATACAGGGCAACGGCGGCGGAGTTGTCGACAGCCACCTGAAGCCAAGCCTGTGTCGCTCCAATGGCCGTGGCGGCGCGAGCCAACTCGATCATGACGACCGACGCCACACCCCGGCGGCGAGCGGAAGGCACCGTCTTCATGGCGAACAGACCGCACCACGGTCCGTCGATCGTGGTGAAGCCGCCGCCGAGGAGTTCCCCGGTCTTGTCGAGCACGGTCACGAATCGCTGGTCGAGCGCTGTGGCCGTCACCTCGGCCATACGGTCGTCGTCGCCCATGAGCGCCCTCGACGCCGTGCTCGGCCCGGCCTCGACGGTTACCGTCCATGGCGACACGTCCCCCGCGGCGTCCAGCTCGGCCATCACCGTCTCGAGCGCACCGGTCAACACCAGGGTGTGGCTGTGGGCCACATAGCCGCGACCGTCGAGCTCAGCAGTGAGGCCCGTGTCGGCACCGCCGTACAGCATGAAGCACGGACGCAGGCCGCGGGCCCGGTACCAGGCTTCGACGTCATCGACCGCGGCCATGAGCGATTGGCCGGGATGACCGCTCGGCCATACGCTGTTGGCGCGGTCTGTTGCGCCGCGATCGGCACGCAGCACCCAGCGACCGATACGGTGTCGCTCCCGGCCCGGCACGGCGCGATCATTCAGTTCCTCGAGCGAATGGTCCACGGCACCAGTCAACTCGCCGGGCACCCGTCCATCCACATCACATCGGAGATGTCATGACCACAATCGACCACGCCAACTGGGCCGCCTATCTGGCCGCCGGTGTCGACGAACGACGAGAACTCCAGGCCATCACCAAGCAGGTCGACGAACTGTCGATCGACGACGCCTACGCCATCCAGGCCGCCCTGTTGGAACTCCAACTGGGACGGGGAGACACCATGGCGGGGGCCAAACTCGGTCTGACCTCCGTGGCCAAACAGGAACAGATGGGCGTTTCGGAGCCCGTCTACGGCTGGGTACCGGCCTCGACCGTGGTGGCCAGCGGGGGTGAGGTCGCCCTCGACGAGTTGATCCACCCGCGGTGCGAACCCGAGCTGGTTTTCGTGCTGGCCGAGGACTTGGCCGGTCCGGGCGTCACGGCGGATGATGTGCTCGACGCCACGGCGACGGTGGTCGGCGGAATCGAGATCATCGACTCCCGCTACGAGGCCTTCTCCTTCACCCTGCCCGACGTCATCGCCGACAACACCTCCGCCGCCCGGGTGGTGCTCGGCAGCGACGGAATCGGCCCCCGCGATCAGGATCTGGCCACCATCGACTGCTGGTTCGATCTGAACGGCGAGCAGGTCGGCGAGGCGACCGGTGCGGCGCTACTCGGCGACCCCGCGACGTGTGTCGCTCATCTGGCCAACCACGTCGGCAAAGCCGGCCTAAAGCTCGAAGCCGGTTGGCACGTCCTCGCCGGAGCCGTCACCGACGCCAAACCGTTCACCGCCGGCACACAGGCCACGGCCCGATATTCCGTACTGGGCGACGTGTCCGTCACCGCCATCTGAGACAGGAGCAATCCATGCCGCTGATCAACATCCACATGGGCTCCGGCCGCAGCCCGGAGCAGAAGAAGGCGTTGATGGAGTCGATCACCGACGCGGTCGTCGACACCCTCGGCGCCCCGCGCGAGACGGTCCGGGTCTGGATCAGCGAGATGTCCAACCTCGACTACATGGCCGGCGGTGAACTGCTGGCCGACAAGCAGGCTCGCGCCGCGGCTGCGGCCGCGACCGCCGAGACCCAGCAGGCGAACGGAGGATCATCCGATGGTTGAACAGAACCTCATCGAGGAGGCGGCCCTGGCGCTCCGCAAGGCGTCGGAATCGTTGACCGCCATCGATCCGATCCGATCCATCGTCGGAACCGACTCCGACATCGACGTCGGCTACGCCATCCAGGACCTCAACACCGAAGCCGACATCGCCGCCGGGCGCCGGGTCAGCGGCCGCAAGATCGGCGTCACGGCCAAGGCGGTCATGGACATGATCGGAGTCGACCAGCCCGACTTCGGCACGTTGTTCGCCGACATGGAGTACGGCGATGGCGTTCCGATCGAAACCGGTCGGCTCATCCAGCCTCGGGCGGAAGCCGAGGTGGCCCTGATACTCGACCGCGACCTCGACCACGGTCGGCACACGTTCAACGACATCATCGCCGCCACCGCGTATGCCCTACCGTCGATCGAGATCGTCGACTCCCGCATCGCCAACTGGGACATCACCATCGTCGACACGGTCGCCGACAACGCCAGTTGTGGGCTCTACGTCCTCGGTGGGCGGCCGGTCACGCTCGACAACTTCGATCTGCGGACCGTGCCCATGACGATGTCGATCAACGGAACCGAGGTGACCACCGGTGTTGGCTCGGACTGCCTCCATCATCCGCTCAACGCCGCCCGTTGGCTGGCCGACACCCTGTCGGCCCGCGGTATCCCGCTGCGAGCCGGTGACGTGTTGATGACCGGCTCCCTCGGGGCCATGAAGGCGATCGGGCCCGGCGACCGGGTCGAGGCCGACTTCGGGCCGCTCGGCACCGTCACCACCTCGCTCGAACCAGCGTCCTGAGGTCGCCATGGATCTCGGTATCAACGGACGGACCGCGCTGGTGACAGGGGCATCGGCTGGACTGGGATTGGCCTGCGCCCAGGCGCTGGCGGCCGAGGGGGTGACGGTGGCGTTGTCGTCCAGATCCGAGGACAAGCTGGCGACCGCGGCCGAGTCCGTTCCCGGAGCCGTCACGATTGCCGCCGACGTCAGCGATCTGGCCGGCCGTCGGTCGATGATGGACGAGGCGCAGGACGCGCTGGGCCACATCGACATCATCATCGCCAACGGCGGTGGACCGCCGGCCGGGAACTTCGCGTCGACCGACTTCGATGCCTACGCCGATGCCGTCGACCTCAACCTCCTACCGACCGTCGACCTGTGCAAACGGTTCGTGCCGGCCATGCAGGAGCGAGGTTGGGGTCGGGTCGTGGCCATCACCTCCACCTCGGTTCGGGAGCCGATCGACCGTCTGATCCTCTCCAACACCGCCCGCGCCGGCCTCACCGCCTTCCTCAAGACGACGGCCCGGGAGGTCGCAGGTGACGGCGTCACCGTCAACTCGATACAGCCCGGCCTTCACCTCACCGACCGGCTCAGATCGATCTATGACAACATCGACGAACTGGCGGAAACAGTACCGGCCAACATGTTGGGCGATCCGCAGGACTTCGGGCGGATCGTCGCCTTCCTCTGCTCCGAACATGCGCGATTTCTCACCGGTCAGGCACTGGCTGTCGACGGCGGCGCCACCCGAAGCCTCCAGTGACCGACCGACGCTTCCCGCAAAATCGGAAACGGGGAGGACCGAAGTCCTCCCCGTCAATCAGGAACGCCGCGGGCCTACCGGCTTACTTCTTCAGTCGGTCAGCGTGAAACGAACCTGCACCAGTCGCAGACCGTCGTTGTTGTACTCCCAGAACTCGCCCTCGAGGCGATCGTCGAAGATCGGGATCTCGATGATTTCGGTTCCACTGATGTTCCCGTTCTCGTCGTAAATGTTGATCTCGAACGCGACCGTCAGCAACTCGGTGGTCACGTTGCCCCAATCGGACTTGCCCTTCTTGCGCTCCAAGACGACGTTGTACTCCTCGAGCGTGCAGTAGGCGTCGGGTTCGAGCAGTGACCGGCGGTTGCGGCCCGACAGTTCCGACTCCAGGCCGAGATAGAGAAGCTCTGCGCAGGTCGAGATGACGGCGGATCCGCCTGGGGTTCCAAGCGGCCGGACGTACACCTCGTAGGCTCCGTCGAGGACACCATCACCATCCACATCGGGATCGGGGAGAGCGAAGGTTGCACCGTCGCGATCGGTGCCGTTGCCGTCGATGACCTGGAAGTCACCCTCGACGAGGTTGATTTTCGAAAGACCCTCGAGGTTGACGAAGATGGTCCGCCGGCTGCTGTCATCGAGGTCGGCGTTCTTGGGGTTGTCGACACCGATGATGTTGACCAGGTAGTCGGGGTGAGGATTCTGAGCCGCACTGGCGTTCATCATGCCGAAGGCGACAAGCGTGCCGAGCAGTCCGAGGACGACCCCGATCGCCGTGACAATCCGGGTGATTGGTTTACGTGACATTTTGCTCCTTGCCCGCCTGGTGATAGTTGTTAATTGGATCAGTGGCCCGTCAACTATTCGATGCCATACGGCGCCGCCCCGCCCGGACCAGGGCTCAACCTAACAGGAGGCAGAAGGAACCTCAAGGATTTACCAGCCAATGGTGAGACAACCAAGGTAAAGATTCATCCAAAAGCCTGCGACAACGGTCGATATATAGGAACTATCACCCAGTTTGAGATGCGACCTCAGTCGCTACGGATCCGGTCGAGGTAGACCGACGCCGCAGCTCGCGACTCCTCGTCGTGGAGTGCGACGACCAGGCTGTCGGCGTCGTTCCAGTTTCGAACCGCGCCCGACATCGATTCGGTCACGGCGTTGACGTGCCGCTTGGTGGCCCGGAGTGTCAGCGTCGACTTGGCCGTCAAGTGCGACACCAGCGCGTCGACCTCGGCGCTGAGTTCGTCGTCGGGAACGACGCGATTGACGAAGCCGAGGGCCCGGGCCTCCTCGGCGTCGAACGGCCGACAGGTCATGACCAGTTCCTTGGTCATCGCCGGACCGATCTCACGAACCAGGCGGGGTATGCCGCCCCAGGCCAGCGGAATGCCGAGGTCGACCTCCGGTATGGAGAACCGCGTGTCACCGGCTGCCACCCGCAGGTCACAGCCGGCCGCCAAGACCACTCCACCACCGACGCAGTGACCGCGGATCGCCGCGATCGTCACCGCACCAAGCCGCTCCAAGGACTCGACCATCAACCGCCCGGCATCAGCGGCCGATCGCGGATCGAGACCGCCGTCCGCGGGGGTCGCATCGAAGAAGTCCAGATCGGCCCCGGCCGAGAACGCCCGACCGCGACCGGACACGACCACCACCTTGAGACCGTCGACCCGGTCGAGCGCCGAGAACGCGTCAACCAGCTCCAACAGGGTGGCAGCGCTCAGAGGGTTCAGCTTCGCCGGCCGATTGAGGGTCACACGGCCAACAGCCTCATCGACCTCGACCTCGATCGTCTCATAACCGGGCAAGAGGGCCATTGGTCACCGTCTCCTTCCTCAGCCGGTACGAAATCCGGTTGATTCAGACCTATCGGATGGCGATCATAGAGTGTCATACCCGACGAGGCGAACCAGGACGACGAGCCATGTCCACAACCACGTCATTCGACCCGATCGTGTTCGCCGACGACGCCGGCTGGACCTACCTGCCCGACATCATCTCGCCCGCCGACGCGGCGACGTTGGCCGAGGACTGCCTGGAACGGTTGGTCGACATCGGTGACGACGAACGAACCGGAGACAAACCGTGGTCCGGAACGCGCCGCCTCGTCGATCTCGCCGACCGCTTGCCGGATCTCGTCGACCGCATTCTCACCCATCCACGCGTCGTCGAGGCGGTACACGGCATTCTCGGCCCCTCCGGTGTTGTCGGAGAGGCGACGTTCCGCTGCCCATTCCCCGGCTTCGGGGCGCAGAAACTCCACGCCGACGACCTGCCGTTGTCCGACGTCGATCAGACCAGAGGTGTCACCGGCATCATGCCGCTGGTCGACTTCACGCCCGAGAACGGAGCCACCCGCCTGATACCGGGCAGTCATCGCCGACCCGATCTGCAGCGCCAGAGCGGAAACCTCGACGGACATCGCGACGAGATCGTTTTGACCGGCCGAGCCGGTGGTATGTTCATGTTCTCCCGCCATGTCCTCCACTCCGGAACAAGAAACCGGTCAGACCGGCCCCGACCAGCCATCCAGATCACCTGGGCTCCGGCCAGACCCTGACCAGCCGGCGATCGTTTGGTTCCGACGAGACCTGCGGATCCAGGACAACCCGGCCTGGGCGGCCGCCACCGCTCACCACGATCGCCTGATCGCGCTCTTCGTGATCGAACCCGGCCTGGTGTCGGCGGCGGGGCCGCACCGACGCCGCCAGCTGCTCGGTCATGTCGATGCCTTGGACCGATCCCTGGCCGAACTCGGAGGTCGTCTGACGATTCGCCCCGGACCGGCACCGGAGGCCATCGTCAGCCTGCTCGACGAGACGGACGCCTCGGCGCTCCACTACAACGCCGACTACTCCTCGTTCGCCCGGAGGCGTGACGACGCCGTGGCCGATGCAGTTGCCACGAGGAGTTCGTCCGTCGTCGTCGAGACCCACCACGGCAACGTCGTCCACGAACCCGGCTCCGTGCTCACGAAGGCCGGAGGGCTGTCTCAGGTGTTCAGCCCCTTCCATCGGCGCTGGAAAGACACCGCGATGACTCCCTGGCCCGAGCCGGGCGACGTTGAGATCGTGGTGGCCACGAGCATCGATCCACCGAAAGCCGACCCTGACGTCGACCTGTACCAGGCGGCCGGGGAGAAGGCGGCCTGGGACCGCCTCAACGAGTGGCTCGACCGTGTCGACGAGTATCCCGACACCCACGACATCCCCGGCGTCGAGGGCACGTCACGCCTGTCGGCCGATCTCCGATTCGGCACGCTGGCCGCCCGGGCCGTTCTCGATGTCGTCGGCACCCATTCACCGGGGCGGGCGGCGTTCGTGCGCCAACTCGCCTGGCGGGACTGGTGGGCCCACACCCTGGCCGAACAGCCCCGGCTCCCCTACGAAGCGCTCCGACCCGACTACGAGCGGATCCGCTGGCGATCGGCCCCCGACGAACTGGAGGCGTGGAAGGAGGGCCGCACCGGCTACCCACTGGTCGACGCCGGCATGCGGCAACTGGCCCAGACCGGGTGGATGCACAACCGGGTCCGAATGGTCTGCGGCAGCTTCCTGGTCAAGGACCTGCTGATCGACTGGCGGGAGGGCGAACGGCACTTCCGGCGCCTACTGGTCGACGGTGAACCGGCGCAAAACGGCGGCAACTGGCAGTGGGTGGCGGGCACCGGCCCCGACGCCGCCCCGTACTTCCGCATTTTCAATCCGACGTCACAGTCGGAGAAGTTCGACCCCGACGGCACCTACATCCGGCGCTGGGTGCCCGAACTGGCGGCGCTCGACGACGACGCCATCCACGAGCCGTCGAAACTCGGCCCGCTCGAACTGGCGGCAGCCGGCCTCACCCTCGGTGAGACCTATCCGGAACCAATCGTCGACCATAAAGCGGCCAGGGAGCGTACGCTTGCCGCCTACAAGTCGGCGCTGGGCTGAGCACCTGCGCACCTGAGCACCGTCGAGTTGATCAATCCCGGTCAGCTCACATACGAGCGCTTGGCCACTTCCTCGAGCATGACCTCGGTGGCACCGCCGCCGATGGGCAGGATGCGGGCGTCACGGTACATCCGCTCGATGGCCGACTCCCGCATGTAGCCGATACCGCCGTGGAACTGCACGCAGTCATACATCACCTGGTTGACGACCTCGGCCCCGAACGCCTTCACCCCGGACATCTCCTTGACGTTGTCGACCCCCTGGTCGCCGAGCCAGGCGGCATGGTACATGGAGGCCCGTACGGCGTCGACCTTGGCCTGGTTCATGGCCATGCGCTGGCGGATGGCGCCGAGGTCGAACAACGTGCCCCCGAACGCCTTGCGGTCCTGGGTGTAGCCGTTGGTGAGATCGATGGCGGCCTGGGCCGCACCAACGCCCATGCCGACCAGCACCATGCGCTCGTTCTGGAAGTTCTTCATCGTCTCGTAGAAGCCGCGGTGAACCGTGCCGAGCACCTGATCATCGGGAACGAACACGTCGTCGAGCACGAGTTCGGCGGTGTCCGAGCAGCGCCAGCCGTGCTTGTCGAGCTTCTTGGCCACGGTGAAACCCTCGGCGTCGGCCGGCACGAGGAACATGGTGATGCCGTACTTGTTGTCGGGGTCGGTCTTGGCCGCCACGATCGTCATGTCGCCGTAGACGGCGTTGGTGATGAACGTCTTGGTGCCGTTGATGCGCCAACCGTCGCCGTCGCGCACCGCCGAGGTGCGGATGCCGGCCACATCCGAGCCGGCGTCCGGTTCGGTCACGCCGATCGACAGGATCGTCTCACCCGACAGCACACCCGGCATCCACTGCTCGAGCTGTTCGGGTGATCCTGAGTTGACGAGGTGGGGGCCGGCCATGTCGGTGTGGACCAGCACGGTCACGTCGAAGCCGGCGAACGTCGAGGCCCCCAGCGCCTCGGAGAACGCAGCCGAGGCCAGCATGCCCATGCCCAACCCGCCGTGTTCCTCCGGAACCCGGAGGGCGAGCATGCCCAGGTCACCCATCTTGCGCAGGACGTCACGGGGAACCTTGCCCTCCTCCTCCCACACCTCGCCGTTGGGCACGACCTCCTTGGTCACGAAGTCGACGGTCTGGTCGTAGATGGCCTGGAGCTCATCGGTCATATAGGCGTTGCGGTGTCGCAGCGAGGAAACGGTTGCGGTCATGGTCTGTTCTCCTTGGGGCGGATGCGGTTCAGCCGTCGTCGGCTGCTTCGTCGATTTGGAACGTGATGAGGATCTGTTTCGATTCGACCTGGTCGCCGACGGCGACGCGGATCTCGTCGACCGTGCCGGCGCCCGAGGCACTGAGGGAGTGCAACATCTTCATGGCCTCGATGACGATGACGACATCGCCGCCGTCCACCGTGTCGCCCGGTTTCACCCGAATCTCGGCCACCACGGCCGGGAAGGGGGCGGCGATTGCACCGGCTGAGCTCCCGGCGTCGGCACCGTCCGGGGCCCAGCGTTGCGAACGTGAGACCGGGGTGAACGTATGGGTGGCGCCGTCGATGTTGACAGCGACCGACGGTGCGGCACCGACGCTGGTCGATGTGATGTCGATCACCGTTGACCGGTCGGGTGACAAACCGGTCAACGCCACCTCCACCAACTCGCCGGAGTGGTGCTGCAATGCCACCGACTGAGTGGAGGATCGAGGGGTGAGGCTGAACCCGCTCAGCTCACTCCACGGACCCGAGGGCCGGGCCGCCGCCCGGTGTTGCAGGAGACGGTCGGCGGCCGCCTGCGCCGCGGCGTCGATCCGTTCCACGCCGACGGCCGGAATGGTGGTTTCGTCGAGGAATCGGGTGGTGATCCGACCGGCGACGAGCGGCGGCTGATCGGCCAGCCATCGATGGAAGCCGGTGTTGGACGTGAGCCCCCCGACAACAAGGCCGTCGAGCGCCGCTCGCAGCCGGGCCAGAGCCTCGGTACGGTCGGCGCCGCCGACGATGAGCTTCGCCACCATCGAGTCGTAGTGGGGGCTGATCGTCGATCCAGGTTCGATCGCCGAGTCCCAGCGCACCCCGTCGGGCACGACGAGATTCGAGACCGTTCCGATCTGGGGAGCGAAGTCGTGTGCCGGATCCTCGGCGTTTATGCGGGCTTCGACCGCATGGCCGCTCAGCCGTACGTCGTTCTGGCTGATCGGCAGCGGTTGACCGAGGGCCGAGCGGATCTGGAGCTCGACCAGATCGAGCCCCGTGACGAGTTCGGTCACCGGGTGTTCGACCTGCAACCGGGTGTTCATCTCGAGGAAGAAAAAGTCGCCGGTGTCGTCGTCGACGATGAACTCGACGGTGCCGGCCGAGTCGTAGTCGATGGCATCGGCCAGCGCCCGGGCCCGATCCCGCAGGCCCTGGCGGGTGGCGTCCGGCAGGTTCGGGGCCGGTGCCTCCTCGAACAGCTTCTGGTAACGGCGCTGCACCGAACACTCCCGTGTACCGAGATCGATGACCGAGCCGTGCTTGTCGCCAACGACCTGCACCTCGACATGGCGGGGGCGGGTCACGTACCGCTCCACGATCATGTCACCGTTGCCGAACGAGCGCTCGGCCTCCGAGCGGGCCTCACTCAGGGCCGCGGCGAACTCGGCGGGCTGCTGAGCGATCCGGATGCCCTTGCCCCCTCCCCCGGCGGCGGCCTTGATCAGGACCGGGTAGCCGATCTCATCGGCGGCGCGTGCCAGGTCGCTTTCATCCTGGGAGGCATCGAATCCTGGGATGATGGGTACCCCGGCCCCATCGGCAATTCGACGGGCCTCGATCTTGCCGCCCATCGCGTCGATCGCCCCCGGATGGGGGCCGACCCAGGTGAGCCCGGCATCGATCACCGCTCGGGCGAAGTCGGCGTTCTCCGACAGGAATCCGTAGCCGGGATGAACCGCAGTGGCTCCGGTCTCGGCGGCGGCCGCCAGGATTCGCTCGATCGACAGATAGGACTGGGCGAGATCTGCCGGGCCGATCAACACGGCCTCGTCGGCTTCGGCCACGAACGGAGCCTCGGCGTCGGGCTCGGCATGGACGGCCACAGTCGACATCCCGAGTCGTTTGGCGGTCCGCATCACCCGACGGGCGATCTCACCCCGGTTGGCGACGAGCAGCTTCACCGCCGAGAGGTCTTGGTTCACGTCGGAGTTGGTGTCGTTGGTCATCCCTTCTCCCCTACATCCGGTAGACCAGCGCCGGGCCCGGAGCCGGTTCGTCCTGGCGAGCGGCCACAGCAAGCGACAAGCCCAGCACGTCGCGGGTCTTGGCCGGGTCGATCAGACCGTCATCCCACAGCCGGGAGGTGGCATGATACGGGTCGGACTGGGTTTCGTACTGGTGACGGATACCGGCCCGGATCTCGGCGATCTCCTCCTCGGTGGTCTCCGCCCCCTTCAGCCCGCCGAGCCGGATGTCGGTCAGCACGGTCTCGGCGGTGTCGGCCGCCATGGTGGCGATCCGGGAGTTGGGCCAGGCGAACAACAGACGGGGGTTGAACCCCCGGCCGCACATGCCGTAGTTGCCCGCCCCGTAGGATCCGCCGATCAGAACCGTGTATTTCGGCACGGTGGCGTTGGCCACGGCCGAGACCATCTTGGCCCCGTGCTTGGCGATGCCGTCGCGCTCGGAGTCGGAGCCGACCATGTAGCCCGACGTGTTCTGCAGGAACACCAGCGGGATGCGGCGCTGCTCGCAGAGCTCGATGAAATGGGTGGCCTTGAGCGCCGATTCGGAGAAGATGATGCCATTGTTGGCGACGACGCCGACGAGGTGACCCCAGATCCGGGTGAACCCGCAGATGATCGAAGAACCCCACTCCGGCTTGAACGGGGCGAAACGGGAGCCGTCGACGATACGGGCGATGATCTCGGTGGCGTCGAAGGGAATCCGGTCGTCGGCCGACACGATGCCGTAGAGCTCCGCCGGGTCGTACGCAGGGGGTTCGGGCTCCGTCCAGTCGATCCACCCGGCCCGATCGTCGATCGACCGCTGGTTCGTCGTCTCGCAGATCTCCCGCAGCCGCCCGTAGGCCTCGGCCTCGGTGGCCGCCATGTAGTCGCTGACCCCGGAGATCCGGGTGTGCACCTCGGCGCCGCCCAGCTCGTCGGGGGTCGACGATCTCCCCGAGCGCCGCCTTCACGATCGGCGGCCCGCCGAGGAAGATCCCTCCGATGCCCTCCACCATGATCACCTCGTCGCTCAGCGCCGGCACGTAGGCGCCGCCCGCCGTGCAGCCACCGAGCACCACCGAGAGTTGGGGCAGACCTTGGGCCGAGAGCCGGGCCTGGCGGTAGAACGAGCCGCCGAAGTGGTCCTTGTCGGGGAAGATCTCGTCCTGCAGCGGGAGGAAGGCGCCGCCCGAGTCGACCAGGTAGATCACACCGAGATCGTTCTCGGCGGCGATGTCCTGGGCTCGGACGTGTTTCTTGATGGCCATGGGAACGAGCGATCCGCCCTTCACCGTGGCGTCGTTGGCGATGAACACGTAGGGAACACCGTGGACCAGGCCGATGCCGGTGACGATGGCTGATGGCCCACTGCATACGTTCGTCGAGGATTTCGATGTGCTTTCGATAGGCCTCGACGTTGGCCTGATACTGGGCCGAACCCGTGTCGATGGCGGACTCGATCGGTCTCAACGTGTGGCCTCCCCTGAGGTCGTGATCGGTTCTCCGGCGGCCACGCCGCACCAGAACTGGTCGGCGACGAGTCGGGCGAATCGATCGACCGTACCACGGCCGGTGTCGAGCCACTCGATGGACGCGTTCATCGACCCGAAGAGGCTGAGCCGGAGCATGGTGATGTCGTCGGCTGAGCGACCCGGGAGCAGCTCGGACAGCAGCTCCGTCCAGCGCGACTCATAGGCGTCGCGCAAAGGTAGGACGTCGGCCCTCACGGGTTCGGGGGCGGTTCGGAAGAGGGTGACGTGACCGGCGGTGAACGCCCGGTTGTCGTGGAGCGCATGCAGGTGGGCGGCGACGTGGGCCGCCAGACGTTCGCGCGGTTCGGATGCCGCGGTCGACGACCGTGCCTCGGTGAACGCCTCCACCATGAAGGTCATGCCCCGCTCCAGGATTGCGGTGAGGAGTGCGTCCTTGGACTCGAAGTGGTAGTACATCGAACCGGCCTTCATGCCGACGTCGGCCGCCAGCTCCCGAAGCGACGTCTCCACATAGCCGGCGTCGAGGAACCGCGTTGCGGCGGCGACGAGGATTCGTTCCCGGCCCGAGGTGGCGTCGGATCCTTCCGCTGGAGAGACGATGGTCGACATTGACGTCGACTCTAGCGCAACTTTCGCTCACCTAACAAACGTTAGGCAGAGATAATCGCGGTTGGCTCCAGCTGCTACGGTTTCCGGCCATGACCGAACGGGCCGAAAACTCGTTGCGCATCGGCTACGCCACGCCGGTCGGCCTCTGGACCAGATCCCGAAGCGAGAAGCATCGCATCCTTGATGACCTGTTCCAGGCCGGCATCGACCACGTCTACATGGCCGACCACGTGTCGTTTCGAGACGGAAGAGGC
>CBDCGP010000015.1:0-11610 GCA_965216655.1 Acidimicrobiales bacterium | reverse complement strand
TCCGCGGGAAAGGCTGGCCTCGCTCCGAAGCGCTCCGAGGAACGCCTCGATGAATGCAGGGAGGTCGCCGGGATGGCGTGACGTGATCAGGTGACCGTCGACCACGACCTCGTCGTCGGTGACGGTGGCGCCCGCGTTCACGAGGTCGGTCCGAATCGACTGGTAGCTCGTCATGGCCCGACCGTCCACCACTGCGGCCTCGATCAGAAGGCTCGGCGCGTGGCAGATGGCTGCCGTCGGGATCGGCCGGTTGACGAGGTCGGCGACGAGAGAGACGACCGCGCCGTCGGTCCTCAGCCGGTCGGGGGAGAAGCCGCCCGGGATCAGAAGGGCCGCATAGTCATCCGGATCAACATCGGACGCCACCCGGTCGATGGCGACCTCCGTCCCTTTCTTGCCGGTGACCATGTCCGAGTCGGATCCGATGATCTCGACCTCGTAGCCTGCCTCGATCAGTGCGTCCCGTGGTTCGGTGAATTCCGAATCCTCGAAATCGTTGGCCAGAACAACCGCCACGGTGCCGCTCGATGGTCCGTCTGTCGTCGGGGTCATGTGTGCTCATGGCCATAGCTGTACCCGACATGTGGTGGGGCGAAACGGCTGGGCCCTCGTGAGGCGGGTTGGAGTTTCGACGGGCAAAGCTAGGCTTGATAGGCGCTGCCTGATCACCGCAGCGACCGAGGACGCGCCGACTCCAATCCGGCGACCTTCCGAAGCTTTCGTACACAGTAACCCACGATGAACACGACCCAAGTTGTTGAACAAGCCCAGCTCCGCGATGAAGTTCCCGAGTTCGGGCCTGGCGACACCGTCAAGGTGCACGTGAAGGTCGTCGAGGGTAACCGCGAGCGCATCCAGGTCTTCCAGGGTGTGGTCATCGGCCGCCGGGGCGACGGGATCCGCTAGAGCTTCACGGTTCGTAAACTCAGCTTCGGCGTCGGCGTCGAGCGCATCTTCCCCCTGCATTCACCGATCATCGACAAGATCGAACTGGTCACCCGCGGCGACGTGCGTCGGGCCAAGCTCTACTATCTCCGGGATCGGGTCGGCAAGGCCGCCAAGGTGAAGGAAAAGCGCGATCGCTAGTTTGCGCCCTTCCGGCATCCGGCAATGGCAGAGGTACTGACCGTTGAGTAGCGAAGATCTCGAACGCTACGAATCCGAGGCCGAACTCTCCCTGTTCCGGGAGTATCGCGACGTGGTGGCCATGTTCCGCTACGTCGTGGAAACCGACCGGCGTGCCTACCTGGCCAACGAGGTCGAACGGCTGAGCGCCTCCGGGCGCCGAGATGCTCGAGTTCGAGCTGACAGACGCCTGGGTGTGGGACACCTATCGCCAATCCCGGTTTCTCAAACGGGTCACGATCTCCACCACCAGGGGGGTCACGATCGAGGAGCTCCCCGAACGCGAGCTCTGACATCACGTCGAGACTGTCGGTGGTCCTGTCGGTAGGGATCACACGTTGGCAACACACAATCAGGAATTGGGCCGTCTGGGCGAAGACGCCGCCGCCAGGTGGTACGCCGAGGCCGGCTACGAGATCCTCGACCGCAACTGGCGTTGCAAACAGGGAGAACTCGATCTTGTGGCCGGCACCGAAGGGCTCGTCGTGTTCGTCGAGGTCAAGGCACGCTCGAGCGGGCGATACGGCTCGGGGGTTCGACGCGGTCAACCACTCCAAGCAGCGTCGACTGCGGCGGCTGGCCTCGAATTGGCTCGCCGCCAACCGTCGCAACCGCTCGATGTCGGGCTACGCCACCGATCTCCGATTCGACGTCGTCGACGTCGATGCGAGAGGTCACGTCCGGGTGACGGCACGGCTGTTTCTAGATTCGCGTGGTGACTCAGTAGGACTCAGTAGCGGGTGTGGCGGTTGGTCCAGCAGCCACGATGCCAGTGACGCCGAAGGTCGGGTTCGTCGGGAGGAACCGCCACCAGGTGACCCACACCCGGGCAAAATGTCGCGGCCGCAGCCGGGACACACATAGGTCTTCGTCGCCTCGTAGGGCTGGACGAACCTCGTCTCGGCGTCGTCGGCCGCCGACGGGTCGAGCATCGGCCCGGTGCGAGGTCGCTTCGCCGGCTTCGTGTCCTTGTCCGAGCGCGCCTGTTTCGTCTTCGACGCCTTGCGTTTGCGCTTCTTGTTCTTCCCGCCCGATTCGGGCGACGGCGGGTCGGACGGCCGCGGCCTTGGCCGCTTCCCGAGCCCGGTTTCGTGACGGCATCTCGATCGCTCCGGCTCGACCTAGCCCGCGAGGGCCCAGGCGACGAGACCGATGACCACCGACAAATGCGGCGGCCACGAAGATGTAGTCGAACCGCGACGCCTTATGCTTTCGGTGCGGATCGAATCCCATGGGAGCAGTATGGCACCGCCCACAGACCGATCGACCACCACCACCGGATCTGAGACCCGTCGTCGCGGGAGCTCGGATGCTGCTCGTTGCGGGCGTTGGTGATGGTCGCCGCCGGCCTGTTCTCGGCGTGCGTCGGGGACGTTCCGGAGGTCTCGTCGAACGATCCGGTGCTCGTTCAGGGCCGAGAGGTGTACGCCCGCAACTGCGTCGGTTGCCACGGAGCGTCCGGGTCAGGGCGGCACCGGTACCAAGCTCAACGAGGGCACGGTCGCCGCCAAGTATGCGGACCCGGCCGACCAGTTCGCCGTCATCGCCGATGGCCGCAACCAGATGCCGGCGTTCGCCGGAAAACTCTCCGACGACGAGATCGACGCCGTCGTCCGGTTCACCCGCGAGGGACTGTAAGCGCGCCCCAGCGGCTTCGTTGTCACAGCCCCCACGTAGGGTTGTGACCAGCACTCGGCAGTTGTGATCGCCGAGGTTCAGGCAGCATTCGCTCCTCTTTGTCACCTCCTGATGCAGGGAGCGATTCATCATGCTCGCCACCGTTTCCACGGCTGTCGTTCAAGGCGTCGACGGCCATCCCGTCACCGTCGAGGTCCACGTCAGCAACGGCCTGCCCGGCTACACCCTTGTCGGTCTGCCCGACGCGTCGTGTCGTGAGTCCCGCGACCGGGTCAGGGCCGCCGTGCTGTCGTCCGGGCTCACATGGCCTGATCGCCGCGTCACGATCAACCTGGCCCCCACCGGGATCCGCAAGCAGGGAGCAGCGCTCGACCTGCCGATTGCACTCGGGGTGCTGGCCGCGTCGGGTCAGATCGAGGCCGGCGCCCTCCGCCACTTCGGGGCCGTCGGCGAACTGGGGCTCGACGGATCGATTCGGCCGGTCGCCGGGCTCGTCTCCCTCGCCGATGCCGTCGAGGCCGAGGAGATCTTCGTGCCCCGATGTGGGGCGGAGCAGGCTGCCGTCGTCCGGCCCGGTCAGGTTCGAGGTGCGGCCACCCTCGGCGAGATCGTGGGTGCGCTCGCCGACGAGGCGCCGCTGCCTCCGTTGGTGGAACCGGCCGCCGCCTCGTCCGGCTGCTCCAACCGTGGCGATCTGGCCGATGTGAGAGGCCAGCCGTTGGCCCGATGGGCGCTGGAGATCAGCGCGGCCGGAGGCCACCACCTCTTGATGATCGGGCCGCCGGGTGCCGGCAAGACGATGCTGGCCAGTCGTCTCGTCGGGCTGTTGCCCGACCTGGAGGCATCGCAGGCGTTGCTCACCACCAGGGTTCATTCCGCGGCCGGGTTGACCATCCCGTCCGGAGGGCTCGTCGAGCGGCCGCCGTTCCGAGCGCCTCATCAGGGTTCGTCCGCGGTAGCGATGCTGGGCGGCGGTTCGGCGGCGATGCGGCCGGGGGAGATCAGTTGCGCCCACAACGGGGTGCTGTTTCTCGACGAGCTCGGAGAGTTCTCGGTTCCGATCCTCGACGCGCTTCGCCAGCCGCTGGAGGAGGGGGTGATCAGGATCTCCCGGGCCGCCCGTGCCGTGTCGTTGCCTGCTCGATTTCTGCTGGTGGCGGCCATGAATCCCTGTCCGTGCGGTGACGGAGCCCAGGATGGCCACTGCCGGTGCAGTGATGCCGCCCGGGCCCGGTACTCCCGCAGGCTGTCCGGCCCGCTGCTCGATCGATTCGATCTGCGGGTGGAGGTGCAACCGCCGGCGGCGTCGGTGCTCCTCGACGGCTCGGGTGAGGAGCCCTCGGCCTCGGTGGCGGCCCGGGTGGCCGATGCCCGCCGGAGAGCGGAGGAACGAGGAGTACGCTGCAACGCCGACCTGCCGGCACAGCGGCTCGATGAGGTGGCCCCACTCGCTGCTCCGGCCCGGCAGCTGCTGCGCAAAGTCCTCGAGGCCGGTGAGTTGACCGGCAGGGGATTGCGCCGAGTTCGCACGGTGGCCCGCACGATCGCCGATCTGAACGGCGAGGGTCGCGAGATCTCCGTCGACATGATCCAGGCGGCGCTTGCATTGCGCTCGGAGCCCCGAACCGTCTTGGGGGTGGCGTCATGAATCCCCGGTTGTCGGAAGCCGATCGCCTGGTCGACATGCAGGCCAGAGTCTGCCTACTCCACCTCTCCGGTATGGGTCCGGCCCGCATCCGGTGGTTGCTCTCCCGCCATGAGCCGGTCGAGGTCGTCGCCCGGCTGCGGGCCGGCGAGTATCCCGCTCCCCTGGAGGAGGCGCCGCCCGGTATCAAGGAGCAGCATTTCAAGGAGTGGAAGTCGGAGATCGCACGCCTCGATGTGGAACGTCTGTTGCCGGAACAGTTCGAGCGGGGTTGGACGATCATCCATCCCGAGGATGCGGCGTGGCCCTTTGTCGACGAGCCGGAGCCGCCCCTCCTGCTGTTCTGCGCCGGTGACCTCGGATTGTTGAACACACGGCCGGCGGTTGCAGTGGTCGGAACCCGGCGGTGCACGTCGGTCGGTCGCAACGTCGCCCACCGAATGGCGCTCGATCTTGCCGACGCCGGGGTCACCGTCATCAGCGGATTGGCGCTCGGCATCGACGCGGCGGCCCATCGCGGAGCGCTCGACGGGGGAGGAGCGGTGATCGGCGTGGTCGGTACCGGACTCGATGTGGTGTATCCGATACGAAACAAGGCGCTGTGGCATGAGGTGATGAGCAGCGGTCTGCTCATCAGCGAGTGCCCTGCCGGTATCGGTCCGGCCCGGTGGCGGTTCCCGGCACGCAACCGGCTCATCGCATCGCTGGCCGATGCCTCGGTCATCGTCGAGTCGCACGGCAGGGGAGGAGCGCTGCTCACCGCCGAGGAGAGTGCGGAGCGGGGTAAGGCGGTGCTGTCGGTGCCCGGCTCGGTGTTGAGCCCGGCCGCCGACGGCACCAACAGTCTCATCGTGGAGGGTGCCATTCCGGCTCGTGATGCCGCTGATGTGCTCGTTGCGCTCGGCTGGTCGGCATCGGACCGTCCAACGGGCTACCCGGAGCTGCCGCTGCAGAATCCTTCGGACGACCCGGCCCAGGCATCGCTGGTCCCCGATGTCGCCGAGGTCATACGGCGGGAGGTTCGGGCCGGGGCGATCTCGGTCGAGTCGCTGTCGGTGCTCACCGGACGGTCACCGATGAGCGTGCTCTCGGCGGTGCATGCGCTGGTCGAGGCCGGGGAGGTCGAGCTCGCTGGTTCGGTGGTTATCTGGCGCGACCTCTAGCGAATAAACGTCCAGCTGATAATGGGAATCATTCTTGTTCACGTCTAGACTGCCGAACATGATCTCTTCACCATCACGCCTGGCGCTGGCCGGCGTCGTTGCACTCTCCTCCGTCCTGTACGCCTGTGGCACCGGAGACAACGAAGTCACTGCAGTCGATGACGCAGGCCGTAGCGATGACGAGCCCGGTGACCACGACGAGGCAGCCGACCACGACGATCACGACAGCGAGACCGACAGCGGGGCGGACCACGACGATGGCGGCGACCACGACGATGGCGGCGACCACAACGATTCCGGCGAACACGACAGCAGCCACGATGATCACGATGGGGCCGAAGGTGGGCTCGGAGCTCACGAGCACGGAGCTGCCGAGCTTTCGATTGCCTGGAGCGACGGTGATATGGTCATCGACTTGGTCAGTCCCACGTTCAACATTTTCGGCTTCGAGTACGAGCCGGCGTCCGAAGCGGATCGTTCGATCGCCGCCGATCGCACAGACGCGCTGACCGCACCTGGGGTCATGGTCGTCAATCCGGAAGCCGGTTGCAGCCAATCCGGCGATGCGGCGACGGAGCTCGAATTCGAAGGAAACCATGCCGAGATAACAGCCTCGTGGCTCCTGACCTGTGAAAATCCGGCCGAGATCCGGCAACTCGACGCCTCCGCGCTCTTCGCCGAGTTTCCCAGCATTGAGGACCTGGACGTCCAGTGGGCTTCGGATTCGGGGCAGTCGTCGGCGGAACTCTCACCATCGGCCGCGGTGCTCGACCTCGGGTGACGTGACCGTCCCGCACCGAACCGTCATCGCGCTCGACCAGGTCAGGTTCCGCTGGCCGGGCCAGACCCGTGACATCATCCGGATCGACGAGTTGCAGCTGCGGTCCGGTGAGCACCTGTTCGTGCGAGGGGCAAGCGGCAGCGGCAAAACCACCCTTTTGAACCTTCTGGCCGGCATCCACACTCCCCACTCCGGCACGATCGAGCTGCTGGGCACCGATCTGGGATCGTTGTCGGCAGGTCGGCGCGACCAGTTTCGAGCCGACCATCTCGGGGTGGTGTTCCAACAGTTCAACCTGTTGCCTTACCTGTCGATGCTGGAGAACGTCACGCTGTCGTGCGCGTTCTCGCAACGCAAGACCGCTCGTACCGCCGACCGCTCCGGTTCCGCCGAGGTCGAGGCCGCCGCCCGGAATCTACTCCGGGCGCTGAACCTGTCCGACGACCGTCATGGGGAACCGGTGTCCGAACTGAGTGTCGGCCAGCAACAACGGGTTGCCGTGGCCCGGGCGCTCATCGGTGGACCGGAGATCGTCATCGCCGACGAACCCACGTCGGCGCTCGACGCCGACAACCGCAACCGATTCCTCGACCTGTTGTTCCGGGAGGTGGAGGCTCAGGGGTGCACCCTCGTTTTCGTCAGCCACGACTCCCGACTGGCCACACGTTTCACCCGCTTGATGGAGTTGGGAGGAGGCGACGGCGGGCCGTGAAGCTGCTCCGCCTCGCGCTGAAGAGCGCACGTTTTCGACGAACCAGCCTCCTGCTGACCGTGATCTCGATTGCCATCAGCGTGACGCTGCTGCTGGGAGTCGACAAGATCCGCAAGGAAGCTCGAGGAAGCTTTCTCAACGCCGTCTCCCAGACCGACCTCATCGTCGGAGCGAGGAGCGGACCGACCAACCTGTTGCTGTACAGCGTGTTCCGCATCGGCAACGCCACCAACAACGTCAGCTGGGAGACGTACGAGACCATCGCCGATATGGACGAGGTTGCGTGGACGATCCCGATCTCCCTCGGCGATTCGCACCGCGGCTTCCGGGTCATGGGCACCACCGCGGACTATTTCGACCTCTACGGTTACGGCAACAACCGGTCACTGGCCTTCGCCAGCGGCGCCCGATTCGACGGCGTGTACGACGCCGTGGTCGGAGCCGATGTGGCTCGCGATCTCGGCTACGAGGTGGGCGACGAGATCATCATCGCCCACGGACTGGTATCCGCCGACTTCGCCAATCACGATGACAAACCCTTTACCGTCGTTGGTGTTCTCGACAAGACCGGGACGCCGGTCGACCGCACCGTGCATGTCAGCTTGGCGGGGATCGAGGCCATCCACGTCGACTGGCAGGACGGAGCCCGCTCGGCCGTGACACTCGATGCCGAGCAGGCCCTCAAGTTCGACCTGACGCCGACCTCGATAACCGCCTTCATGGTGGGATTGGAGAACAAAGCGCTCACGTTTCGGGTGCAACGGGAGATCAACGAGTATCAGGGCGAACCGATGTCGGCGATCATTCCCGGTGCCACGTTGGCCGAGTTCTGGCGCACCATCTCGGCCGTCGAACAGGTGCTGTTCGTGATCTCCGGCTTCGTTCTCGTGGCCGGATTCCTGGGCATGCTGACCACGATCCTCTCGACGTTGAACGAGCGTCGACGGGAGATCGCAGTACTGCGGGCCATCGGAGCACGGGCGGCTCATATCGTGTTGTTGATCGTGCTGGAAACGCTTCTGGTCGTCACCGCCGGCTGCCTCGCCGGCATCGGACTGCTGTATGGCCTGTTGGCCGTCGGCCGCCCGATCGTGGCTCGCCGTTTCGGCCTCGACTTGGCACTGACTCCGCTCGACCCGACGCAGGCGCTCATCCTCGTCGGTGTTATCCTTGGCGCGGTGTTGGTGGGGCTGATTCCAGGTTTTGTCGCCTACCGCCGATCTCTACAGGACGGACTGACGGTAAAGGTGTAGATCGATGCCGAACGACAGGTACCCGCCGAACGGCGACCGAGAATCCCGACAGCGGCGGTTCGTCCTGCCTCTGGCCCTGCTGATCAGCCTCGCCCTGATCGCGGTGGCGTGTGGATCGCGAAGCGCCGAGGTGTCGACCGAAGGCGCTGACGGCCTCGAATACGGGGCCTCTCTCGAAGAGTGGAGTCGGGCGTTGGGAGCCGAGCGTGACCAGGCCGCTTCATCGGACAACCAGGCGCTGACGGCTGAGTACGAACTGGTCGAGTGGGACCATCTGGTTGCGCCCGGCTTTTCCGGCGAGGACATCGCCGCCCAGTATGCCGACCAGTTGGCCGCCATCGCCGACGACTCGCCGGAAGCCGAGGCGATCTATGAGGAGATGCAGGATCAGTACGACGGTGCGGCGGTCAACGACCAGCTCGACGGTACGAAGATCCAGCTGGCCGGATTCGTGGCGCCGCTGACCTACGAGGATGACGTCGTCACCGAGTTCCTGCTCGTCCCCTACTTCGGCGCTTGCATCCACGTCCCGCCGCCGCCACCCCATCAGACGGTCCTCGTGTCAGTCCACAAGGCCGACGGCTTGACGATCGAGGAGAGCTGGGGAGCGGTCTGGGTGGCGGGCACCCTCGACGTGTCCTCGGCAACCACCGATCTGGCCACCGCCAGTTACGCCATCACCGGAGCCCGAACCGGCGTCTACGACGACTTCTAGATCTGTTCCAAAGGGCGGCGAGGTCGTTCAACGTCTCCTGGCCGGCTCAGCCCCCCGCATCGCAGCTTTTGTCGGTCTACGTCCCGCCAATGGGTCGTAGACCCACGAAACCTCATGGTCGCTACCGGTCCCTTGCGCGTTCGCGGGTGCTATCGGCCACAAGTGGTTGTTTTGGCCTGCGAACGACAACCGGGAGGGAGGGCGGATTGCCTGGGAGTGGTCGCACCGCTTGAAATACGTCATCTAGGGTTCGGGCCCCCGCCATCCGTCTCGTCGGCGCGGCCGCCCGCTACCCTCCTTGGCCGTGACTTCCGCCGCAAAGGTCCGTTATCTTCGCCTGCTCGGGTTCGAGAAATCCTCTGAACTCGACGCGCCGACCGATGGAGACAGTAGTTCAGGGGCACGTGCCCGCCACCTGACACACCCGGGTAGAGAATCTGACCCAAATTCTCACGTTCTGTGGTGGAACGCCGACGGAGAGTGGGTACGAGGAGGCTGGGGCCAACGCCCGAGCGCTTCTCGGCCAAGAACTGAGAACCAACTCTCCATGGCGGGCACCGTGGCAATAGAAACAGATAGTGATCTCGAAACCGTCTGGGCGCGATTCAAGACGACCGAGAAGCAACAGGACCGAGACGAGCTGATCGTCTACTACGCGCCTCTGGTCAAATACGTGGCCGGCAGGATTGCGGCCGGGCTGCCACAGACGGTGGACCAGGCCGACCTGATCAGCTACGGCATGTTCGGACTCATCGACGCCATCACCAAGTTCGACCCCGAGCGGGGCTTCAAGTTCGAGACCTACGCGGTCTCGCGCATCAAGGGCGCCATCCTCGACGAGCTCCGATCGATCGACTGGGTCCCCCGATCCGTCCGGTCGAAGGCCAAGGCGGTCGAACGGGCGATGACCAAGCTCGAGGCAAAACTGCATCGTCCGCCAACGGATTCCGAGATCGCCGAAGAGCTGGATCTTTCGTCGGATCAGCTGAACGGCGTGTACAAGCAGATCGGGTCGCTCGGCATGGTCGCACTCGACGAGATGCTCTCCGCCGGCGGAACCGAGTCGCTGACCTTCGGGGACACGCTCGCCGACCGGCGCGACGGCCCGGGTATGACCTACGAGCGTTCCGAATCCCGCCAGCTGCTCGCCCGGGCCATCAACACGATGAGCGAGCGGGAGAAGATCGTACTCACGCTCTACTACTACGAGAACATGACGCTGGCCGAGATCGGCAAGGTTCTCGGCGTGACCGAGAGCCGGGTCTGCCAGATCCATACGAAGGCCGTCTTCGGCCTTCGTTCTCGCCTCGAGCAGGGCGAGCGCGAGCCGGCCTGAGGGCTAGCCGCTAGGCTGAGCGCGCCGGCCGACGGCCGCTCGGGTTCACGGGCCCCTCGATTCACCCTTTCGTAGGATGGAGGAGGCCGTCATGGCCCGTTTCCTTGTCACTGCGGCCACCGTTCTCGTGATGGCTCTGATGCCCGGCGGTGCCGCCCGAGCCGACGCGCTCGCAGCCCAAACCGACCCCGCTCACTGGCAGCATCCCGTCGATGCGCCGATCGTCGACCACTTCCGCCCACCGAGTGGGCCGTACGGCCCCGGGAACCGGGGTCTCGAGTACGCCACCCGGGCCGGTCAGGCCGTCGTTGCGGTGGCCGCCGGGCAGGTCGCCTTCGCCGGATTCGTCGGTGGTGACCGGTTCGTCGTCATCGCCCACAGCCCCGACCTGCGGTCGACCTACGCCTATCTCGACCGCATCGACGTCTCGGTGGGCGACACGGTGATCGGTGGCCAACGAATCGCCGCCGCGGCGCCCGGTTTCCACCTGACCGCACGGGTCCGTGGCGTCTACGTCGACCCGCTCGCATACATGGGAATCTCCTGGTCGGTGCGCCTGGTGTCGACGGGTTCGGGTCCGCACTGACCCGAGGCGGTCGGCTCCGGTGGCGATATAGTTCACGAGGGCCATTCGGCCCGAGGTCCGTCGAGCGACGGGCCAACCGAGTACCCGACAATCAATCGTTTCGGTCGATCCGGAATCCTACGGTCTCCGCCTGTGGCGGAGCAGAGATCGGCCCACACTAACCGGAGGAAACAAACGTGACTGCAGTTGTCACCATGAAGCAGATGCTTGAAGCCGGCGTGCATTTCGGTCATCAGACCCGCCGCTGGAACCCCAAGATGAAGCGGTTCATCCACGGAGACCGCAACGGGGTCTACATCATCGATCTGGAGGAGACGCTCTCCCGGATCGAGACCGCCTACACCTTCGTCCGAGACGAGGTGGCCAACGGCGGCACCGTGCTCTTCGTCGGCACGAAGAAGCAGGCCCAGGAATCGATTCGCCGTCACGCCCAGTCGGTCGGCATGCCCTTCGTCGATCAGCGCTGGCTCGGTGGCATGCTCACCAACTACCAGACCATCTCCAAGCGTGTCGGCAAGCTGCTCGACTACGAGCGCATGCAGGCCGCCGGAGACTTCGAGGAGATGCCGAAGAAAGAGGCACTCCGGTACAGCCGCGAGCTGGAGAAGCTCGATCGCAACATCGGCGGTATCAAGACGATGGGCAAGCTGCCCAGC